>NZ_JAFBDA010000015.1 GCF_016907995.1 Clostridium sardiniense
CCCACACCAACAACAAACCACCACCACCCACCCCAACAACACTAACCCCCGCCACCGGCCGCCCTCCCCCAACCCCACTAAACTCATACACCTACCATTACAAACAAAAAAATAAAGAAAAGAAAAAAATTAAAATATAATAGTATTTATTAACAAATATAATAGTATTTTAAATACTTGTTTTTACTGTAAGTAAACTCTTAAGTTGAATATAAAAGGTATTATTGTATAATCAAGGTGTCTATGAAAGATAAAAGGAGTTGGACAAAGTATGATTAAAAGTACGACTAAAGAATTAATGAATAAATTAATTCCTTTAATTAAAAAAAAGATATGTATTAAAAAAAATAAAATTGTTTTAGAACAAAATGAATTTAGTGATAGTACTTATATATTATTATCGGGAAAAGTCAAGGTGACTCATTTATTACATGATTCTAATGAACTAATTTTAACTATATATTCTGGAAAAAATGTAATGTTAAAGCCTTATAATAAATATCAAACATTTGTTAATTTATTTAGGATTGAAACAATTGAAGATAGTATATTTGGTATAATTCCAACAAAAGAGATTGAAAGAGATGATGAGTTGAGAAGTTTAATTTTAACTTACTATGATCTTTTTTTTCAAAAAACATATTTACAAATGAGAGATCTATTATGTAACAATAAAGAAAAAAGCTTATATTCTGTATTAATTAGGCTTTCTAATTCATATGGAATTCATACAGATGAGGGTATTAAAATAGATTTAAAGATATCAAATAAGGATTTATCTGAGTTTACAGGAACATCATATGAGACTATTAGTAGGTTATTGTCAAAAATTAAAAAAAAGAATCTTATAGAAATTAAAGGAGGATTTATAACAATAAAAAATATTAATTATATGAAAGATGAATTAAATTGCAAGGATTGTAACGAGGAGTTATGTGTTTTTTAAAAATAATTAACTTAAAAATAATTAACTTGAATAATATTATTTAAGTTAATTATTTTTTTGTCGAAAAATTTTGACTTTTGTCATTTTGTGTTTGTTGTTAGTATAGTATTCTTTTATCAAGAAAGGAGATATAGTCAAAATGAAAAAGAAAATAATAGTAGGGATAATAATATTATTGCTTATATTAGGGATTGGCGCTTTCTTATGGTATAAGAATTTAAATTATAGTAATTCAGTAGGGAAAATTGGAGATTTACCAGGAACGTCTTTAGAAGAACTACAAAAAAAAGCAGATTCATCTAAATTTTCTTTTGAAATCAATAGTAATCCTGTATTTAAAAATGGTGATTCAGAAGGAAATTTAAGAATTGCTAATCCTCATTATAATACATTTCCTATAGAGGTAACCATAAGATTAAAATCAAATAATGAAGTTGTATTTAAGACAGGTAAAATGGAACCTAATCATTATATAGAAAGTGCTAAACTTAGTAAGCATTTACCAAAGGGAACTTATGAAGCAGTAGCAACAATAAAAGCTTTTGATTCTAAAAACAATGATAAATATCTAGGAGAAGCTAAAGCTATCCTAAATATAAATATAAAAAATTAATTATAAAAGGAGAGGATACAAATGAAAAAGAAATTTTTATCAAGCTTAATCGTAATTTCAATGAGTATGTCAATGGGAGTACCGGTATTTGCGGCAGATTTACAAGGAGGTTCTCCACAATCTGGGACTGTACCAGTAACAGGTAGTATTGAAAAATATACACCACCTACACCACCTACACCATCAGAAATTAATGTATCAATACCAACAAGTATGGCATTTGACATTGGCTATAATAAGGATACTCAAAAGGCTAATTTAAAATCAGCAGATTACATTATAACAAATAATGGAGATACGTCAGTAAATGTAACATCTCAATATGATGTAACAGATGAAAATGGAGTAACATTAACAACACCAGATAAAGTGAATCCAACAGACAGTAACTTAGAATTAGCATTATCATTAAATGCAGGTCAAGCTGCAAATCCAACAACACCATGGATACAAAACGTTACAGATAAATCTACAGGTGATGCTATAAGTATAACTTCAAAAGCAACTGAACATATACAATTTAGTGCAAATGATAAAGACTTAGCAAATATTACTCAACATGCGAAAGATGGTAAATTAACATCAGAAACAGATGTTAAAGGTAATTTAGTTCTTACTTTCAATGCTGAAAAGCAAGCCCCTACTGGAAAGTGGTCCCAAGCAAGTAACTTTGAATTCGGTAATCAACAAGGTAATACAATATCTTTAAAATTTAAAGATAATTCTGCCATTTTTACAGCTATTCCTTTTGGTAATTCAGATATATCATATTCTTTAAATAATGATAATGATTTTCATAATGTAACTTTAAAACAGAATGTGCCTTTTTCTATTAATGTTAAACCTGGAGACCTAATTATTGTAGCTACTGCTGGTCCTGGTAATGTTTCACTCAATGGTGGTAATGATCACTGGTCCCCTAATATAAAATTTGATAAAAATAATAATGTGACATTAAAAGTTACTGATACTGGTCTTGAAGTGTTAATGAATAACTAATACTAAAAATATTTAAAGATTAGGATATTTATTATGTGTAAAAATTAAAATGCGATTTAGGTCATACTAGTAGTCTAAAGTTAGATTCAAATACTAAATTTATAAATGGACCTAAAAATATAAAAGTAGTTAATGGTTGGGTTACGTTTAAAGTAACTCCAGCTGGTGTTGAATTTTTAATAAATAATTAAAATTCTTTTAGAGATATATGATTATCATTTAATTCAAAATGATAATCATATATAGTATTTTTGTAAAAGCTTAGTATACAAATAAAAAGGGGGAGATTTTAATAAAAAAATTATTAATAGTAACTATAGTTGTAGCTTTGGGCATAATGATATTATTTGGGTGTAGCAATAATTCAAACAAAAAAAATGAAACAATTAACGATTCTAGTAAATCATTAAATGATTCAAACTCTAAAAATGATAGTAATAAAAAAGGAAATAATGAATCTCCTAATGAAACTAATGATAAAAGTAATAATGATAAAAAGGTGAATAGCACAAAAAATGTGAATAATAATGACAATGATAAGTCAAAAAATTATATATTTTTATCTAATATAAAATCACATGCCATTAAAGGGCAAGTAATAAATTCAAGTTATAAATTAGGTGACTCTATAAATTCTGTAATAAATAAATTAGGAAAGCCATCTAATGAAATTTATGTTGAGTCTGCTAAAGGAGATTATTTTAAATTTGATTCTAATAATTTGATTTTTGGTTGTAATAAAGGCGAACAAATCTTTGAAATAAGATCTTTAGATAAAAGTTTAGATGAATTAAAGTTAAATAATGTAGAAAACTTTTTTGGAAAGCCTGATTATAATGTAACAACTAAATTAAATGAAAAAATTATTGGATATAAGATATCAGAAAAGTTTAAAATACTTTTTGTATTTGATAATAAAAATTTAAAATTAAAACATTATTCTGTTTTATATCCTGAATTGACTAAAAACTCTATGGCGGAGTATGGAGGAAGAGAGTGGTAAAATATAAACACGGTAGATAGTAATCTACTGTGTTTTATTTTATTATTACAACCTAAATATAAGAGAAATAATAAAAATATATAGTAGATTTTATGTGTGGAAATACTTTGCTACTATATAAGATAATCAAATAAAGCTAAAATGCTAAGAAAAATGAAGAGGTTAAGCTATACATCTTTTTCATATCTGTAATAGAAATTACTAGCTAAGTAGCACACTTTCTAAAATAAATCATCACATTCGACATATCTGTCATAACTAAAAACTAGAATTATTAAAATTTACTCCAATTATAATCTAAGTGTAACCTATATATACTATTTTATATATGACAAATAGAAAAAATTTTAATTTATTTTATAAAGAAGCCACTATTTATCAACTACCCTAAAATATGGCACATATCTTGCTAAAGTATTATTGTTAGAAATACTTTAGGGGGCTGATATTTATATGAATAAAAAAAGAATCAAAAAGCTTATCTTAAACTGTATAACAGCAGTATGTGTAACGAATACCCTTGGATTAATGAATGTAAGTTATGCATTCGCAGATAATAAAAAATCAGAGGTAACTAGTGAGGAGGTTTCATTTAAAAATAGTGAATTATTAAATGAAAGCTTTGACAAAGTCATTAAAGAAGAAAATATCACTTATAAAACTTGGTGGAAAGATGAAACTAGACCATTAAATTGGCAGCTTAGAAAATGGGCTGGAGCAGCAGCTACAGGAGAGAATACTCCATATGGAGAGGTTACTAACAATGCTATGACAGGAGGAAAATACGTTAAAGTATCCTGTAACAATAGTGTAGGTTTCTTCCAACCTGATAGCTACGTAAATATAAACCCCAATACAGATTATAATGTATCAATAAATATTAAAATTACAGATATTTCAGCTAATGAACCTCTATATATAAGGGCAGAGTATTATGATTCATCAAATAAAGTTGTTGAGAGAAAGGATATTAAAACTATATCTGGAAGCAGTGATTGGACAGAATATAAATTAACTACTAATACACCATCTAATGCTGCAACTAAGATGAAAATAATATTTGTATTTGGAAGAGTATCATCAAATAGTGTAGGGGCTAAAGGTAGCTTTGAAATTGACAATCTAAAGATAGATACTGTAAGTTCAAACTTAGAAAGAGTAGATTTTGCAAGTGATGAAGTTAACTTAGGTATTGGTGTACCATTTAAGCCAACTGCAACAATATATCCTGTAGGGTCTAAAGAAAAATTTACATTACATTCAGCTGATGAATCAATTGCTAAGGTTGAGGATGGAATTATTCGTGGAATTAGTAATGGTTCTACAACAATCACAGCAATAAGTGAAAGCTAAAAGGAAGTTGGATCATTTAAGGTCAATATTAAAGAGATAAATGATAATGATTTCAATAAAGCCTTAGATAGTATATTGGAGACAATGGTTCCAAATTCAATTATTGATTTAAATGATTCTAAAACAGTAGAAATTATAAATGAGTTAACTAAAAGTGGTGAGAAGTATTGGAATACAATGACTAAAGGTGATGATAAAAAAGGCCTTTGGAGTGATACTACAAGTACAACAAATTCTGCTAATATAACTACTCAATTTAATAGACTTTATGATATGACTGTTGCATATAAGCTTAAAGGTTCTTATCTTTATGGAAATAAAGAATTATTAAAGGATATAAAATCAGGCTTAGAGTGGCTTATTCAAAATAGATATGATGGCAAAAAGTTTTATAATAACTGGTGGGACTGGGAGATAGGATCACCTCAAAAGTTAAATGGCATACTTATTATGATTAGAGATGAGCTTACTGATTTAGAAATCCTAAAATATACAGATATAATTGATAATTATGTTAAGGACCCAACTAAGCATACTCAAGGAAAGTATCCATCCGTTGGTGCAAATAGAGCTGATATGTGTAAGGTTGTAATTTATAGTGGCCTCCTTTCAAAAAATGAAGATAGAATAAGTTATGGAGTAGGTCATTTAGATCCATTATTTAAATATGTAGATGATATTATAGCTGAAGAAGGAACTAAAGTTGATGGATATTATAAAGATGGTTCATGGGTAGAGCATGGAAGTATACCATATGCAGGTTCGTATGGATCTGTATTTGTAGGCGGAGTTGGAGAAATGGCACATGTTCTAAATGATACACCTTGGAGCATTGATAAAGAAAAGCTTAATAATATATATAAGGTTATTCTTGATTCCTTTGAGCCTCTTATCTACAAAGGTGCAATGATGGATATGGTTAGTGGAAGATCTATTTCAAGAGAAAATGAGAAAGATTATGGACATGGCTTTGGAATTATGAGAAGAATTCTTGCATTCTATACAGAGACTGCACCAAAAGAATATGCAGATAGATATAAGGCAATGATTAAGGAGTGGATAACTTCTAATGATGCTAGAGATTTTATAGAAACATCCAATAACCTTCAATTTATTGTTCAAGCGAATGCCCTTATGAAGGATGAAAACGTTAAGCCAAGAGGAGATTTAATTGGAAGTTATATATTCCCTAATATGGATAGAGTAGTTCATAGAAGAAATGGATTTGTATTTGGAGTGAGTATGTATTCAAGTAGAATTTCTAATTATGAATCATTAAATGGTGAAAACTTAAAGGGATATCATACATCTGATGGAATGACTTATCTTTATAATGGAGATATTGAACAATATTCAAAGGATTATTGGCCAACAGTTGATTCAAAGAGATTGCCAGGTACTACAGTTGATAATAAAGATATATTTAAAAATGTAGCAGGAACTAATTATGGCCCAGGAGAAACAGCAACTTCTAATAGAGATTGGGTTGGAGGAGTATCCTTAGGTGATTATGGAGTAGCTGGAATGTACCTAGATAATAAGAGAAGTAATTCAAATAAAGATTTAGGTATGGATTTAGAAGCTAAGAAATCATACTTTATGTTTGATGATGAGATAGTAGCACTAGGAGCTGGAATTAATAGTACAAAAGATAGTGGAGTTGAAACAATAGTAGAAAATAGGTTAATTAATAAAGATGTAGATAAGATATTTATTGATGGAAAGGACCTAACAAATAAAATAGATGAAGAAACTAAGGTTAAAGATGTTTCATGGGCTTATCTAAAAGGTAAAGACAATAATTCAAGTATAGGATATTATTTCCCTAAATCAGATGAGTTTAATATTTTAAGAGACACTAGATCTGGAAGTTGGAAGGATATAAACAATGGACAATCGTCAGAAGTTAAAGCTAACACATTCTTCACTATGTTTAAGGAGCATGGTAAGAATCCAGTAAATGATACTTATGAATATGTATTACTTCCAAATAAAAGCATGAATGAAGTTGAAAAGTATTCAAAGAATTCCGATATAAAAGTTATTTCAAATAATGAGAATGTACAAGCTGTAAAAGATGAAAAGAAGGGTATCTTAGGGGCAAATGTTTGGAATAATGAAGAGACTTCTATTGATAATGGAAGATTAAAAGTAACTGGTCAATCATCAGTAATATTAAGAGAGATAAATGGTGGAGAAATTGAAATAGGAGTATCTGACCCTACAATGAAAAATAAGGGGAAGATTAGAATTGAGATCAGTGGAAAACTTCATAAAGTTTTAGAGAAAGATGATAGACTTATTATAACTAAAAATGGAGATAAAGTAATAATAGAAATGGATGCTAAAGATTCTAATGGTCAAAGTAGTATTGCTAGATTAAAGATGACAAAGAAAAAGTAAAATGTTCTATAATAAATTATAAATAAATGGGGGGATATTTTGATTATCTTCCCATTATATTTAGTGGAATTATTAATTAAATAACTTTTTGTATTATCATAAGTAGTATATTTAAAGACAAGCTATCTAAATATTTACAATATGTAAACATTTAATATATAATTTATATGTAAAAATTTACAGAGGGGGATATACGTTGAAAATAAGGGATAAAGTTTATAATAAACTAGTAGAGTTGAATAAGGATTCAAAGAAAAAAGGAATAACAGCAAATGAAATAGCAGTATTATTAGAAATTCCAAGGAATGTAGTTAGTCATTATTTAAATGAACTTTGCAGAGATGGAAAGGCAATGAAAACTAATACTAGACCAGTATATTTTTATGATACATTATCAATAGAAGTAGAAAGTAGTAATGATGTTGATTGCAAGGAAGAGAGTAATAAAGATCCCTTTTTAAAATTAATAGGAAGTAACGGAAGCTTAAAAGAACAAGTGGAACAATGTAAAGCAGCAGCTGTATATCCTAATAAGGGGCTACCAATAACCTTAACAGGAAATAGTGGTGTAGGTAAAAGTTTTATTGCAAGTATAATATATGAATATGCAATACATAAAGATTGCATAAAAAGTGATGCACCATTTATTACATTTAACTGTGCTGATTATGCAAATAATCCAGAGCTTTTATCAGCAAATCTTTTTGGATATAAAAAAGGAGCTTTTACAGGGGCAGATAAGGATACAGAAGGACTTATAGAATCTGCTGATGGAGGATATTTATTTTTAGATGAAGTCCATAGACTTTCACCAGAAGGCCAGGAAAAGTTATTTCTTTTTTTAGATCAAGGAAAATTTAGAAGAATAGGTGAGACAAGCAAATGGAGAAGGGCAAATGTTAGATTTATATTTGCAACTACTGAGAATTTAGATGAAGTCTTATTAGATACATTTAAGAGAAGAATTCCCATATTTGTTGATATTCCAAGTCTAGATGAAAGAACATTATCAGAAAGACTATCTATGATATATAACTTTTATCATAACGAAGCAAAGGAAATTAATAAAGATTTAGTAGTAAGCAAGAATGTGGTAAATTCATTACTATCTATAAATGGGAATGGAAATATAGGATTACTTAAAAATATTATAATAAGTAGCTGCGCAAATGCTTATAGAAGTAATAATAAAGGCAAGGAAATTGAAATAGATTTAAGAGATCTTCCAGGTAAATTTAAAAATTCTACAAATATAAAAAAGAACTTTTATCATGAAAATATGAAAATATATAAAGATAATAATATAGAAAATAAAATTTTAAATTCAGAATACGAGGATAATGAAACCATAAAAAAAGAACTTAAAAATATTTTAAAGAGCTTAAATAATTTAAATAAGGGTACAATTGATGAAGAGATATTCACAAAACAATCTAATAGATTCATCAATAAAATTCTTAAAGAAATGATTTTTAATAATTCTCACGTAGAAAAGGATATATTAACTTATGAATTAATATTTAATGTAGTAGAAAATGCTTTAATGTTCATACAGAAAAACTATGGAATAAAATATTATGGAAATACAACAAAAGTTTTAACTTATGTAATTATTCTATTAGGAAGTAATGAAAATGAAGATATAAAAACTCAAAATGAATATAAGGGATATATAAACATATTAAAGAAAAGGTTATCTAAGAGTTATCTTTTAGGTAAAAAGCTAAGTGAAATAATAGAAAATACTTTAGATAGAAAGCTTGGAGGTATATTATTTATATTCCTTACTCTATACTTTAATGGATTCATATCACAGAATAAGAGTAAATGTAATGGAATAATAGTTGCTCATGGATTTTCTACTGCAAGTAGTATAGCTGCAGTTGCTAACACTTGTTTTGAGGAATTTATATTTGAACCTTTTGATATGCCAATAGATGTCCCAACTTCTACTGTAGTAAGTAGAATAAAGGAATATCTAACAAATATAAATACGGAAAATGGAACTATTATATTAGTTGATATGGGCTCTTTAAATGAAATATATGAAGAACTAAAAAGTAATGTGAATGGAAATGTAGGGATAATAAATAATATATCAACAAGGCTAGCCTTAGATGTGGCTAGTAAAATAATAAATAAAGAAAACATAGAAGATATAGTAGAAAGTTGTTCTAAGAATAATAGCACAGAGTATAGATTCTATGAAGCAAAGGATAAAAAGAAGGCTATAGTTGTTACATGTATTTCAGGAGTTGGAACAGCAGAAAAGATAAGAGAAATAATATTAAAGTGTATTGGACAAGCTGATATAGAGATATTAGCACAGGACTATAATAGTATTTCTGAAGGTATTAAAAATAATAATACATTAAAGGATTATGATGTAAGATTAGTTATATCAACAACTACAATAGATGTACCAGAGGTTAGAGCAATAAGTCTTCAAAACTTAATAAATGGAGAGTCAGATGATATATTAGAAGAAGTATTAAAGGATGTAAATAAAAAGAAAAGCATAGATGATATAAAGGATGATATGATAAAATTCCTTTCACTACAAAATATATTAAATCAACTTACAATACTTAATCCAAACAAGATAGTTGATGAAGTATCTAAGGTAGTAAATAATTATCAGTTAGCATTAAATATGAATTTTGAAAGTGACTTAAAGCTTGCTTTATTCATACATATAAGTATGTTAATTGAAAGGCTAGTTTTAAGAGATGAAATAACAGATCATCCTTATGAAGAATCATTTATAAAGAACAATAAGGATTTTATTTTGGAAACAAATAATATATTTAAAGATATACTTAAAGAATATAAGGTTTCTTTAAGCCTTGCTGAGATTATTAATATATATGATATAATTCATATGAGAAAAAGAGGCTAAAATGATTTAATATAAAAGAATTTAATAATAAAACAACATAAAAGTACGTAACTTTTATAGAATGAAATTATAATAATAGCACATAGTAAACATCTACTATGTGCTATATATTTTAGTAAAGAGGTTTGTCTCTAAGACTTATATTAGAACTATATTTTCCTTCAGTTTCAAATATGACAATTTTATTTTCACCCAATGTTAAAAGCGGTGCAGGGATATATAAATATTTTGTTGGACCTATATCCCAGAAGCGGCCAAGGTTAAAGCCGTTTATAAAAGCACAGCCCTTACCGAAATCAGGTAAATGAAGGAATGTATCACCCGTTTCATCTACTGTAAAAGTATATTCATAGAATGAAGGAGTATTTTCCGTGTAGCCAAGACTAAAATCTACTTTACTAATATCCTCCATATCTAGGCAGTAATGATCCCAACCAGTATGGAAATGAATATCAAGCATTACTCCGCCTTTAATTCCCTTACGTTGTTTTGGACTTACTAAACTTGCTCCATAATTTATTCTACCTAGATTCTCCACAAGAATATCTAATGTATTATCAGAATTACTATTAAAGTCTAAAGGAATATTTGATCCAAGATTATCTTTATATTGAGTTGTTACATGGTTTCCATTTAAAAATACTTGAGCTCTATCATCACAATCTACTAACTTAGCTTTTTCTAAAGGATTCATATTAGAAAGTTTAGCTCTATATAATATATATCCAAAGTTTTGATCAAGCTTTTCCATGCTTAATGTTTGAGGAGTATAAACAGGAGTAGCTAATTTTTCTAAAGTATTAAATAATGACACTTTATTAGAAAGTTTTATTTCTCCGTAATCCTTAAATTTAATATTATTAGATATATTTACTTTAGGAAGCTCTTTAAAGTTAGAGATAACTTCTTTAAATTTAAAGTATTTTTCAGAAGGTTCTCCCCATTCAGTAAGTGGAGCATCATAATCGTAAGTTGTTGTTTGAGGATCTATACCATCATGATAACTACAACCATTATATAAACCAAAGTTTGTACCACCATGGAACATATAAATATTCACATGACCTTCTTCTAGCATATCCTTTAATTCTTTTGCTGCATCGTCGCTATCTCTTCTTTTAAATTCACCACCCCAGTTATTAAACCATCCTATCCAAAATTCCATACACATTAGGGGACCTTCTATATTATTTTCTTTCATAAATGTATTTAGATTAGAAATTTGTTCCTTTGTTCTAGAGCCAAAGTTTGCAGTAGGAAAAACTCCATCTTCAATCAAGGTTCCAGCTTCAAGAGCTTCTTTCCATCCACCATCAGAAGTGAAAAGTGGAACAGTAGCACCATGAATTATCATTAGAGATTTTATAGCCTTTAAATAATCTTTATCATTACTAAAAGAGCCATATTCATTTTCCACTTGCATCATAATAACAGGACCACCATTAGTTATTTGAAGAGGAACTATATATTTAAATAATTCTTTAAAGTAAGAGTCAACAGCATCTAGAAATCCTCTATAAGTACTTCTAACTCTCATTGAGTCATCTTTTAGAAGCCAAGCAGGTAATCCACCAAACTCCCATTCTGCACAGATATAAGGTGTAGGTCTAAGTATTACATAAAGTCCAAGCTCCTCAGCAATTTTTATGAATTTAACAAAATCACGATTGCCAGTAAAGTTAAACTCACCTTTTTTACTTTCATGATAATTCCAAGGTATGTATGTCTCAACGCAATTACATCCCATAGATTTAAGTTTTTCTAATCTGTCTTTCCAATACTCAGGTACTATTCTAAAATAATGTACAGCACCTGATATTATTTTTATTTTTTTATCATTTAAATAGAAATCTTCTTTTATTTCAAACTTACTCATATATATCCTCCTAAAATTCAATCTATATAAATAATAGCAATAAGTATGCCAATCTAGTGTCATATGCTTTTATGCACTTTAGCTTCAATTAAGTGGGAATACATTCATTAAATAATATGAATTTTAAGTTTAATTAGAATAAATTATTACATTATATATGGATAAATCTAGTATTTTAATTAAAATCTTATAAAATTATATTAGTATAATGTTAAGTTAAATTATACATTGATTAATGTCGTATTATTTATTATTAGATTTTAATAAGTGTCATATAATTTTATATTTTTGTCAGACAAAAGAGAGGAAAGAGATATAAAAAGTATATTTGGTGTCAATAAATTTAAAAAATGTAATTCTAAAAAATATAAAACAAGGAATTATAAAAAAATAAATTAATCTCTATAAGCCCAATAAATTAAAGGGATTTGTATATATATTAATTTAAAAATCTTAGCGTACTTAAAAGTTGGCACACCAATTGCTAATATATATAGTCAAGGAGGGAAGGTAAGATGTATGAAGTTTTAGTAGTAAGTCACGGTACATTAGCCAAGGGGTTTAATGATGCAGTAAAAATGATATTAGGATCTGAAATTAACTATTTAGGATTATATGATGATGGGGTGGAAATATTTCATAAAAGATTAAAAGAGAAAATAGGAGAAATAAAAACTAAAAATAAGAAAGTACTGATACTAGCTGACCTATTTGGAGGTTCACCATTTAATAAAGCATTATATGAATCTGGAAATGATAGTGATGTTAAAGTTATTTCAGGAATTAATTTATCAATGTTAATTGAGGCTATTATGAGCGAAGGATCTAATATAGATGAGATAGCTCTTAAAATAGTGGAATCTACCAAAGATTCTATAAGACCAGGAATTATATTAAATAATAATGAGGATGATGAATAAGGAGGAATTAAAAAATGGACATTAAATTATGGCAAATAATTGCAGTAACAGTATTTATAGTTATTGCACAGTATGATGGACTAAACACTGGATTTGGACTAGCTAAACCTACTGTAGCTGGAGGAATAGCTGGATTAATATTAGGAGATATGCAAACAGGACTTTTTGTAGGTGGTACACTTAATCTTATGTCTCTAGGAGTTGGTAACTTTGGAGGAGCTGTTGTTCCAGATTATACAAGTGGAGCAGTACTTGGAGCAGCCTTTGCTATAATGTCAGGGGATGGACCTGAAATTGGAATTTCTTTAGGAATCCCAGTAGCGTTATTACTTACTCAATTAGATGTTCTTGCAAGATTTACAAATACATTTATACAACAAAAAGCAACTACTTATGCTAAAGAAGGAAATTATAAAGGCCTAGAAAGAATGAATATATTAGGGTTACTTCCTTGGGCTTTATCAAGAGCTATTCCAGTTGCAATTGGATTATCATTAGGAACTGCTTTTGTTGAAAACGTTATAAATAATATGCCTCAATGGTTAATGGGTGGATTAAAAACAGCAGGTGCGATAGTACCAGCTTTAGGTATCGCAATATTACTTAAATATTTATCAATTAAAAAATATGTTGCTTATTTATTAATAGGTTTTGCATTAGCTGCATACTTAAATGTACCAATGCTTGGAATATCATTAATTGGACTAGCATTAGCATTGATGACATTTGAAAGAAGAAGAGAAGGAAATGTTGCAGTTGTAGGTGGAGGAGATGACGAAGATGAGTAAAAGAATATCTAAAAAAACAATGAATAGAGTTTTCAAAAGATGGTTATTAGGGGTTCATACATGTTGGAATTATGAAACAATGCAGGGGCTTGGATATGGATATGCAGTATTACCTGCTTTAGAAGAAATATATGCTGATGATAAAGAAGGATTACAGGAAGCTGTAGAAAATAATATTCAATTCTTTAATACAAATGCTACAACAGGATCATTAATAGTTGGTGCATCATTAGCCTTAGAAGAGCAAGGGAAAACAGCTATAGAAGCAGTTACAGCTATAAAGACAGGCCTTATGGGACCACTTGCAGGAGTTGGAGATACTTTATTTACAGTATTACCTAATACAGTTATAGGATCAATAGCAGCTTATATGGCTCTAGAAGGAAATCCAATTGGTATTTTCTTATGGATAGCATTTAACTTCATAAGGTTATTCTGTATGAAAAAGTTTATTGATATTGGATATACTCAAGGTACTAAGCTTGTTGGATCAATTGGTGGAATGCTAAAAAATGTTACAGAAGCTGCAAATATTTTAGGGATTGTAGTAGTTGGTGCATTAGTTCCAAGCGTTATAAATGCTAAGTTTGCATTTGAATGGCAAAATGGAGAAGTTGTATTTAAATTGCAGGAAATTGCAGATAAAATATTACCAGGTCTAGCGCCAGTTGCATTGGTTGGATTTACTTATTGGTTATTAGGAAGAAAGAAAATGACTTCAACAAAAGCAATATTCATACTTATGGCTCTAGGAATAATATTACACAATTTAAAGATACTTGCTTAAATTAGTGTAAAATAAGATTATAAATGATATAGGGGAGGAATTTAGAATGAAAGGTATAATTCATATAAGAATAGATGATAGATTAATACATGGACAGGTTGCAGCTAGATGGTCTACTGGGCTAGGAGCAAGTAGAATAATGGTTGCAAATGATGAGGTTGCTGCAGATGAAATGCAAAAAGGGATATTAAGAATGGTGGCACCACCTGGAATTGCAACATCAATAATATCAAAGGATACGGCAGCAACAAATATCCTTTCTGAAAAATATTCAAATCAAAAAGTATTACTAGTTTTAAAAAGCCCAAAAGATGCATTAGATTTAATGGATAGAGGATTAGAAATTAAAGAAATAAATGTTGGAAACATGGCTAAAAGAGATAATACAGTTCAAATAAAAAAATCTTTAAGTATAACCAAAGAGGAATTTGAAGATTTTAAAGAATTAGGAAATAGAGGAGTTAGGCTAACTGCAAGAATGGTACCTGATGAATCAGAAGTGTTATTAGAAAATTTCTTAAGTAAAGTTAGTTTTTAGTATTAGGGACCATAAGGTCCCTTTTTTATAGATAATAATAAGTTTAGGAGTAGAGTATTATGAGAAAAATATTATATATAGAGGAAATAAAAGATAAGAAAGAGCTTTTAAATAAAAGTTTATTAAATAAGGAAGAAATAAAAATAGGGCTAGATAGAATAATAAAAAATATAGATGAAAATTTAGATAGATATACTAATAAATTTCCAAGTGCATGTACCACAAATTTAAAATATAGAGTTAAAGATAATGATGATTGGACAAATGGATTCTGGACAGGGATGTTATGGCTAGCATACGAATATACAGGAGATGCAAAATATAGAGAGATAGCCGAGCTTCATACACAAAACTTTAAAGAAAGATATGAAAAAGACTATGTTTTAAATCACCATGATTTAGGATTCCTTTATTCCTTATCAGCCATTGCTGATTATAAAATAACAGGGGATAAGGAAGCTAGGGAGCTTGGACTTAAAGCAGCTAATAAATTAAAGGGAAGATATCAAGCTAAGGGAGAGTTTATACAAGCTTGGGGAGATCTTTCTGATGAAAAAGAATATAGACTTATAATAGATTGCTTCTTAAACCTACCATTACTATATTGGGCTTATGAAGAAACTTTAGATAAATCATTTTTAGATGTAGCAAATAATCATTTCAAAACAGCTATCAATAATGTAATTAGAGAAGACTCATCAACATATCACACATATTATTTTGATAGAAATACTGGAGAGGCAGTAAAAGGAGTAACACATCAAGGCTTTAAAAATGATTCATGTTGGGCTAGAGGACAAGCATGGGCAATACTGGGATTACCAATTAATTACAAGTATAACAAGAATGAAGATTCAGAAGAGATATTTAAAGGAGTAACAAACTACTATTTAAATAGATTACCAGAAGATTTAATTCCTTATTGGGACTTAATTTTTAAAGAGGAAGATAAGGAGCCAAGAGATTCCTCATCAGCAGTTATAGCCGCTTGTGGAATATTTGAAATGAATAAACTTTTCAAGGATTATGAAAATAAAGAAGTTTATACAAGATCAGCTCATGAAATGATTAGAAATTTAATAAACAATTATATGACAGTAAATGAAGATTCAGATGGAATACTAATGCATGGAGTATACTCATGGCAACATAATAAAGGAGTTGATGAATGTAATCTTTGGGGAGATTATTTCTTTATGGAATCCTTAATGAGATTGTATAAGGAAGACTTTGGAGGTTACTGGTAGAATGAATGTATTTGAAGTATTAAATTTAGATTATAAAGGCCTTGAAAAAGTAAAGGAAAATTATGAAAATAACAATATCTCAGAGGCCTTAGAAGAATTAAAAAATTATTATATAAGTAGAAAATCAGTACATGGATTTATTGATAGTGAAGACGAGATAATAAATTATGCAAAGAATAATCTAAAAGAAGATATTCAAATTATGTTAGATATAAGTGAAGAAGTATGCCTTAATGAATTTGTATTTAATCTTCCTTGGGAAATGGAAAGATGCCATAAAAAGATAATTTTTAATAAAAATATTGATTGGAGCTTAAATCCTTTTAATGATAATGAGTGGACTTTTATGCTAAATAGGCATAGATACTTTGTTGTATTAGCACAAAGTTATTTATTTACTGGTAACAAAAAGTATATAAAGACTTTAAAGAATTTATTTAAAGATTGGATAGAAAATAATAGATTAAGAAAAGAACTATACAACACAACATGGAGAACTATAGAAGCTGGAATAAGACTAAAGAATTGGATTAAAGCTTTAGAGATACTATTACTTAAAGGTGAAATTGATGCAGAATTACTTTCTGATATATTATTAAGTATAAATGAGCATTTAATTTACTTAAAAGATAATAGCGCGGATGAAAGAATATTAAGTAACTGGGTGATACTAGAGCAAGAAGGTGCTTTTATAGCAGAGGTGTTTCTTCCAGAATTAAAGATTTCAAGTATGTATAGAGAAGACACTATAAATATATTAAAAGAAGCAATAAATCTTCAAGTTGCTGAAGATGGGCTTCATTGGGAGCAATCATTCCAATATCATAATGAGATGATAAAATGCTTTTTTGAAGTATTAACTATAGCAGAAAATAATAATGCAAATCTTCCAAGTATCATAAAAAAGAAAACAAAAGATATGGCATATGGAAGTCTGTATATTATGAAGCCAAATGGTTGTCAAAGTAATTATGGAGACAGCGATGAAGAAAATTTAAAAGATATAATGAATTTTGGAGCAGTTTTATTTAAAGATGAAACACTTAAAAATTATGGTGATAAAAAGATAGACTTAAATACATTAATGACATATGGATATAGATCTACTTATATAATGGATAAATTAGATAGTAAAGAAGTTAACTTTAATAGTAAGGCCTTTGAAGATGTAGGATTATATTTTATGAGAACAGGTTTTGATAGTAGTGATTCATATAGCATGTTTAAATGTGGTTTTTTAGGAAGTGGTCATGGGCATAGTGATATGTTGCATTTAGAAGTTACATGCAATGGTGAGGATATTTTAGTTGATTCAGGGAGATACACATATTCACCTGAAAAGCCTGAAAGAATAGAGCTTAAAATGGCAAAAAGTCATAATACAAGCATTGTAAATGGAAAAGAATTTACTGTATGCAAAGGTTCATGGGGAAATTATAAAGTAGCAACTCCAATAAAGGGATTATACAAATTTAAAGATAATTATGATTTTGTTGAGGGTGGACATTTAGGATATATAAATGAAAAAAATAGTGTGTTAGTAAATAGAAAGGTTATATTTATAAAGCCAAACATATGGATTTTAAGTGATGAATTCTATGCAAATGATAAGAATAAATATAGTTTGTTTTATAACTTCAATAAAGATAAGGTAATACTTATAAATAAAAATAAAGTTAAATATGAGGGCAAAAATATAAATTTCTATTTAAATAGTATCTGTAATAAAGATTTAGATAATCACTATAAAGGTGGACACTTTAAATTAGAAAAATGCAAAATATCAAAAGATTATAATAAAATATATGAAAGCACTAGAGCTGTATTAAACTTAGAAAGCTTCGGAAACACATCTGTAACTACTGTTATGTATGGTATCAATAAGGATAAAACTTCAAATATTAAAAACATAGAGGTATATGACTGGCAAGGAAAAGTTGTAAGCAGACATATAGCAGAGGGAATAAGAGTAAAGATTGATAAATTAGACTACACAGTTTTAATTGTGCATAAAGAAGAATCAAAGGGAAGAAAGTTATACATTGTAAATGGACATAGAGTATATGGAAGAGTTGCAGTAATAGATGAAAATAAAAAAGAGGACAGTTTAACTGTATTGGCATATTAAAATTTAATATTTATATGATAGTGTCATACTTTATAAAAAAGAGTGTCATTATTGTTAGTTTAAAGAAGCCCATTGTAGTAGATATAATGGGCTTTTTTAGTGTTATAAAATTATGGCATAAGAATTGCTTTAATAAATGGTATAGAAATTTAAATAGTATATAAGATTTAAGGAGGAGTTTATAAATGGATATAAGATATTCAGTAAGTCCAGATGAATTAAAAACTTTAAATACAGAGGAATTAAGAAAGAAATATTTAATAGAGAGTGTTTTCATTGATGATAGCCTAACAGCCACATACTGCAATGATGATAGAATAATAGTTCTTGGAGCAAAGCCTTTAAACTCAAAGGTCGAAATTAATATTTCAGATGAAATAGGAAGTGATTATTTCCTAGAAAATCGTGAAATGGCAGTTATAAACATAGGTGGAGAAGGAACAATATATTTAGATGGTACTGAGTATAACATGGTTCAATATGATGGTATGTATATAGGTAAGGGAACTAAGGAAATTGCCTTTACTAGTAAAGATGCTAAGAGTCCAGCTAAGTTCTATATGAATAGTGCTTCAGCTCATAAAGAGTATCCAACAGTAAAAGTAGAATTTAAAGATGCAAATCCAACTAAAATGGGTTCAGATAAAGAAATGAATAAGAGAACAATATATAAGTATGTTGATCCAAGTGTATGTGAAAGCTGCCAATTACTTATGGGGATGACTATATTAGAGGAAGGTAGTGGCTGGAACACTATGCCAGTACACTTACATCCAAGAAGAATGGAAGTATACTTCTATTTTAATATGGATGAAAATGCTAGAGTATTACATTTAGTTGGAAAACCAGATGAAACTAGACATATAGTAATGAAAAATGAAGAAGCAACAATTTCACCAAATTGGTCAATTCATTCAGGAACAGGAACAAATAACTACACATTTATATGGGGTATGTGTGGAGAAAATAAAAATTATAATGACTTAGAAGTAGTAGATACTAAATTATTAAAGTAGGAGAGATTATATTATGATAAATGATTTAAATAAATTTTCAATGGACTTTTTTAGATTAGATGGCAAGGTTGCAGTAGTTACTGGTGGAAATACTGGACTTGGACAAGCATATGCAGTTGCACTTGCAAAAGCAGGAGCAGACCTTGTAATACCAACTTACGATAATAATTGGGATGAAACTAGAGTTTTAATAGAAGCTGAAAGAAAAAGAGTAGTATTTGTGCAAGCTGATTTAACTAAAAAGGAAGATAGATCTAAGGTTATTAATACGGCTATAGATAATTATGGCAAAATAGATATACTAATAAATAATGCAGGTACCATAAGAAGAACTCCTCTTCTTGAATATAAAGATGAGGATTGGAATGCTGTTATGGATATAAATTTAAATGCAGTTTATTTCTTAAGTCAAGAAGCAGCTAAGGTAATGGTAGAGCAAGGACACGGAAAGATAATAAATGTAGCTTCAATGCTATCTTTCCAAGGAGGAAAATTTGTACCACCTTATACAGCAAGTAAACATGGAGTAGCTGGAATAACAAAGGCATTTGCAAATGAATTAGCATGTAAGAATATACAAGTAAATGCTATAGCACCAGGATATATTAAAACTGCAAATACTGCGCCAATAAGAGCGGATGAGAAGAGAAATTCAGAAATTTTAAGTAGAATACCAGCAGAAAAATGGGCAGATCCATTTGATCTTATGGGAACAATAGTATTCTTATCAAGCAGAGCATCTGATTATGTAAATGGTCATATATTAGCAGTTGATGGTGGATGGTTAGTTAGATAGATATAGGAAATAACAATTTAGGGGGGATATGGTGTTAGATGTAATAACTATAGGAGATGGTATGATTGCAATGTGTCCTATAAAAAAAGGACCAATAATGTTTTCAAATACATTTGAAAAAAAGATAGGTGGAGCAGAATTAAATGTAGCTATTGGCTGCTCTAGATTAGGCTTAAAATCTGGATGGATAAGTAGGCTTGGAAAAGATGATTTTGGTAATTATATAAAGAGATCTGTAATGGGTGAAGGAGTAGATGTATCTCAAGTAGAACTAGTTCAAGACTATACAACATCTGTATACTTTAGAGAAATTCTATCAGATGGATCAAGTAGATCATTTTATTATAGAGCAAATTCACCAACAGAAAAGTTAGAGATAGATGAAGTCAGTGAGGAATACTTTAAAAATGCAAAAGTTCTTCACATAACAGGAGTACTGCCTTCTATAAATGATCATAATAAAAAGATAATACTAGATGCTATAGCTTTAGCAAAGAAGCACAATCTCATCATATCCTTTGATCCTAATATAAGGTTAAAGATGTGGACAAAGGAACAAGCCACAGAGTTTATAAAGAAAATTTTACCTGAAATAGATATACTATTAATTGGTGATGAAGAAGTAGAATTATTATGTGGACATTGTGATTTAAAAAAAGCAATAAAAGAGTTTCATGACTATGGAATTAAAAATGTAGTAATAAAAAGAGGCGAATATGGAGCTGTTGGATCTTTCGGAGATGAGATATGTTATGTAGATGCTGTTAAGCCTAGAGCTGTAGTTGATACAGTAGGAGCTGGAGATGGGTTTGCATCAGGATTTTTGACAGCATTTTTAAAGGGTGAGTCATTAGAAGAGACATTAAGATTTGCTAATGCTGTGGGATCATTAGTAGTTGGAGTCGAAGGGGATAATGAAGGACTTCCATATTATGAAGATGTGTTAGTTCATTTAGGAGAAAACAAGGTTGTTGAGAGGTAAATATATATGATTAAGCATATACTAGATACTTTAAAAAAAGAAAAAGTTGTAGCTGTAATAAGAACAAAGAATTATGATGAAGCAAAAGAAATAAGTATTGGAGCAATTGAAGGCGGAATAAAAATAATAGAAATAACTATGAGTGTTCCTTCAGGTGCAAAATTAATAAAAGAGCTAAAGGAAAGCTATAATGATGTTTTAATTGGCGCCGGTACAGTATTAACAGAAGAACAACTAAAATTATGCATAGAAAATGATGCTGACTTTATAGTATCACCTTGCTTAAGTGAAGAGATAATAAATGCAAATGGAGATTTTAATATACCAATTATTCCAGGGGTAATGACTATGTCAGAACTTAATAGTGGATATGCAAAAGGAATAAGGTTTTTCAAAGTATTCCCAGGGAATATAGTTGGAAAAGATTTCATAAAAGCTGCAAAGTCAATTTTTGAAGATATAGATATAATGCCAACAGGTGGGGTAAATGATAAAAATATTTTAGAGTGGATAAATGCAGGTGCAGATTGTGTTGGTATAGGAAGCGATTTAAATAAAGTATTTAATAGTAGTGGTAAGGTTGGAGTTAAGAATTACTGTGAAAAATTAGTATCATAACTTTATATTTGATAGAGATAGCGTTGCTTATAAAGAGTGGAAAATCAATATTATAATTTTATATAATAATAAATAAGTAAGCATATATTATTTTGAAACCTAATATATTTATAACACAACATATTATTAATATATTAGGAGGGGTATTTTGGAAAATAATATTTGCAAAAATATATTTGATGGAAAAGTTATAGTGTTTACTGGAACTATGAGAGAGAGCATAAGTAAAATGCGAGAAATAGCAGTAAACTATGGAGCAAAAACTCCAAAGGCAGTTAGTACTAGAACTAATTTAGTAGTTGTAGGAAAAAATCCAGGTAAAAAGTTAACTAAAGCTAGAGAACTTCGTATTGATGTAATATCAGAAGATGAGTTTTGGGAAAAATTAAGTCTTTAGGATTTAAAGAAGGGACTGTTTTAAAGCAGGCCCTTTTGCTATGTATAGAATTCATAGTATAAAATTTTTGTATAGCTACAATTTATTATGGCTATTTATCATGAGACAAAGCTAAATTTTAAAACATAGATATTATAGCATTTGCAATTTCACTAGATGGATTAACTTCTAATACATCTTCTGCAAGTTTAATAGTATCATAAGGTTTAATAAATCCATTTGGAAGAATTGCAAACATTAATAGCCATTCTTTATACTTTAAAGATGGAGCTATAATATTAGCCTTATTTGCATGATTAAATGCAAGTTCTTCATAACACATAGGAGTGAATATTACATATAAAAAATAAGACATTAAAAAGTGACAGTGAGAAAGTTCTGTAAGATTCTTTGTATCTTCTAATTTATTAATCTCATTTATAAGCCAAAAATAAAAATTGCTTTGAGTATGATAATCACAAGTTTTAAGCTTTATAAGCATTTCTTCATCTATATCTAAAAGTGATACTTCATTTAAATTTATTCCTAATATATCATTTAAGTTATTCATATATAAGCCTCCATAAGTTTTTAGTTTAAGTATATAGTAATTTAAGTATATAATATTTTGAAAATAATCTCAAAACTATAGATTTTTATAAAAAAATAAAATGTTGATGCTACATACAAGTAAAATGGTTATCTTACTAGTGATATATAACATCAACACTTTTTTTAGTATAATTTCATAAAGTCTTATATAATCTACACATTGAAGTAATTAATTCCTATAGCATCACGAACTTCTTTAAGAGTCTCTGATGCAGTCATTCTAGCTCTATTACTTCCAGCTAAAAGGATTTTATATATAAGTTCTTTATCCTTTTCAAATTCTTTTCTTCTATTTCTAATTGGTTCAAGTTCAGCTTGAAGAACATCATTTAAATATCTCTTTACTTTAACATCTCCAAGTCCACCTTGTTTGTAGTGTTGTTTAAGTTCTTCAATATATTTTTTATCTTTTCCAAAAGCATCTAAGTATATAAATACAGGATTATTATCAACTTCACCTGGATCTGATACCTTTATATGATTTGGATCTGTATACATACTCATTACTTTTTCAGTTATTACGTCTGCTTCATCTGATAAATATATAGCATTTCCTAAAGATTTACTCATCTTAGCTTTTCCATCAATACCTGGAAGTCTAGCACAGCCAGAATTTGATATTAAAGCTTCAGGTTCAACCAATATATCTCCATATATAGCATTAAAGCTTCTAACAATTTCTCTAGATTGTTCTATCATAGGAAGTTGGTCTTCACCAACTGGAATTTTTGTAGCTTTAAAGGCTGTAATATCAGCAGTTTGACTTACAGGATAAACTAAAAATCCAGCAGGAATACTAGTATTAAATCCTCTAAGTTTAATTTCTTCTTTAATTGTTGGGTTACGCTCAAGTCTTGCAACTGTAACTAAGTTTAAGTAGTGCATAGTAAGTTCATTTAATTCAGGTATTTGTGATTGTACAAATATTGTTGTTTTAGCTGGATCTATACCAACTGCTAAATAATCTAAAGTTACTTCCACTAAGCTTTTTCTTATCTTTTCAGGGTTTCTTGCATTATCAGTTAAAGCTTGTTGGTCTGCAATCATAATGAAGTTTTTATATTTACCTGTTTCTTGAATTTCAAATCTAGTTCTTAAAGAACCTACATAGTGTCCTAAGTGTAATTTACCTGTTGGTCTGTCTCCTGTAAGCATTATTTCTTTACTCATTTTAAAAACTCCTCTCATTTGTTTAATAAAAATATTTGATATAATAAAAAAACTCCGTCCTAAATAAATAGGACGGAGATAAAATCCGCGGTACCACCTAAATTGCATATTATAAACTAAAGTATACTTTAATTTATTAAATGCCACTTAAAATTCAAGTACTAACATACTCTAGCCTCTATAACGTGAAGCAAACGATAGAAGATACTCTCTTTATAAAAAGATTTCCCTTTATTCCTCAAAGGTCCATTCATTAAATCTCTTCTTGCTAGAATCTCACCATTTTCTAACTCTCTTTAATGAAGCTAAACTTAACTACTTCTCCTTGTCAATGGATTAATATATCTTAATTTACATAAATAATACTCCTTAAAATTTTGCTTGTCAATGAATCTTAGAGGTATTATATTCAAAAAGATGTAAAAAGCTTATGAATTAATTAATATTTATGACCATATTTCTCCTGTAAAGGCGTATACAACTGAGCATATTATAGCACAGGTAAAAAGTACTATGTAATTAAGATTAAGTAGCATATAATTAAAAAATAATATAGTTAAAATTAATATTGATGATGATAAAATAAATCCTTTTAATAATCTTTTAAAAAAGATATTCTTTGATAAGTTCATATGTATATACCACCTTTAAAGTTTATTTCAAAAAAGTAACCGATTACAAAGAGCGTATATAACTTTAGCAAGAACATGTTAATAATTAGTTGAAATGATATTATTGCAACAGGAACTAGAGTCTAAAATTTAGAAAAAGTATCCTACTATATGATAAAGCACAATTGTACATATTAAAAAAATTATATATTTTAATATACTCCTTGATACAGCGTTTAAAGTCATAACAATCACTCCTATAATATATAGTATAATATTACCATATATTGTTTTAACAATTGTAAACTAGGTGTAAATTATAAGGGGTGGAAAATGAGTGAAGTAATAAATTTAATAAAAAACAGAATGTCTTTAAGAAAGTATTCAAATAAAAATATAAGTGAAGAAGAGTTAAACATAATATTAGATTCTTCAATGAGAGCTCCTACAGCAGGAAATATGATGTTATATTCTATATTAGTTATTAGAGATAGTGAGACTAAAAGAAAACTTGCAAAAACTTGTGATAATCAACAATTTATAGAGAAGTCCAATGTAATTTTAATATTTTTAGGTGATTTACAAAGGTTATATAACTATTATAATATATGTAATGTAAAAGAATTTTGTAATAAGAATAGTTTGGAATTTATAGTGCCAGATGAAGGAGATTTTATGCTTTCTATGCAAGATGCCATAATAGCAGCTCAAACAGGAGCCATTGCAGCAGAAAGTTTAGGAATTGGATCTTGTTATATAGGAGATATTATAGAGAATTATGAAATTCATAAGGAGTTATTTAATCTTCCAAAGCTTGTATATCCAGCATGTATGCTTTGTCTTGGGTACTATGAAGATGATTATAACAGAATAATCTCAGATAGATTTAAAAAAGAATATATTGTATTTAATGAAAAATATAAAGTATTAAATGAAGAAGAATTAGAAGATATGTATAAAGAAAGAGAAGAAAAAGTATCTCCTAAAAATATATATGGTGCAGAAAATTTTGGACAATTTAATTATAGAAGAAAAACTGGTGCAGAGTTTTCAAAAGAAATGGGACGTTCTGCAAGAGAAATATTAAAGAATTGGAATGGACAAGAGTAATATAGATTTATGAGGAAGAGAGAGGGACACAGATGATAGTAATTTTATCACCAGCAAAAAAACTAGAAAGAAAAGAATTAAATTATGATATAGAGTTAACTAATGTAAGACATATTAGTGAATCAATAAAATTAAATGAAAGATTAAAAGAATTTAATCCAGATGAACTAGGATCATTAATGAAGATATCAGATAAATTAACAGATGATACTCTTTTAAATATTCATAAATGGACAATAGAAGAAGCTGAGCATTCATTTCCATGTATACTAGGCTTTAATGGGGAAGCCTTTAGAGGACTTGATATAACTTCATATTCTAAAGAGGATTTAGAGTATGCAAATTCACATCTTAGAGTATTATCCGGCTTATATGGAGTATTAAGACCTTTAGACTTAATATGCAGCTATAGATTAGAGATGGGAACTAAGCTTAATATAGGTAAGCACAAGAATCTCTATTCCTTCTGGGGAGAAAAGATAAACAAAACTTTATTAGAAGATATTAAAAATAGTGAAAGTGATATCTTAGTTAACTTAGCATCAAATGAATATTCTAAATCTGCAAAATTAAATAAGATGAAGGGAATTACTATAGTAACTCCTGTATTTAAGGAATTTAAAAATGGAAAGTATAAAGTTGTAACTGTACATGCTAAAAGAGCAAGGGGACTTATGGCAACTTATATAATGAAAAATAGAATAGAAGATGTAGAAGGATTAAAAAAGTTTAATAAAGAGGGATATATCTATAGAGAAGATTTAAGTAATGATGAGGAAATGGTATTTACTTTAGGATAAATATTGTTAAAGAAGTATATTACCTCCTTAATAAATGTGGTAATATATAAAAGTGAAATTTCTTAAACAGAGGAGGACCATATCTATGATATATTTAATAGTAATTAATATAATTGTAGTAATTGCAATGTTAATAATGTTTTTAAAGGCATCAAGTATGTTTAAAAAAATTGCTGATAACAATGGTAATATAGAAATAGAAGGGCAAGAAGCAAAGAAATATATGAAAGTTTCTATTGTATTAGCTCCTATTAGTTTAATATTAACAACAGTTATAGTGTTAATGGTATTATTGTAATAAGTAAAACTCTATTAGATAAAAATTTGTCTAATAGAGTTTTACTTAAATTTAATTATTTAAATTTATTTTTCTTATTAAGTGCCTTATCCCTTGACTTTTTCATTGTATAAATATTATAGCAAATTAATATAATTACACATATTAATGGAAGGCCAATAATCAAATAATATAATGGATTCATGGAATAACCTCCTATTTATTTAAGTTATCTTTTATATTTTATAATAATAATATCTCATAACATAATAATATAATATTTAAAGTTTTCTTTAAAGTATGATAATATGTAATTATTAAAGTTTGAAAATTATAGGAGGTGTCAATATGATACTAGTTGCTTTAAATGTAATTGTTATTGCTGCAATGATTACATTTTTTATAAAATCAGTAAGTACATTTAAAGATATAAAAGATGATAATGAGGACTATGTAAAGGAAATGAATAAAAAAGGTAGCAGATATATGATTATTTCTGTACTACTTGTTCCTGTTGCAATAGTAATATCATTTAAAATAATTGTGGACATGTTCTTATTTTAGATAAACAACTCATAAATTTATGAGTTGTTTTTTGTTTGCTAATTGGATAATATATGCAAATATGGTATCATATAATCATAATAGGTGTGAGGATTTTAAATTGTTATATTAAATTTGAAAGGATAATAATGCTATGAGTAAGATATTAGTTTTCGGTGGGACAAGATTTTTTGGGAAAGAACTTATAAAAGAACTTATAATTAATGGACATGATATAACAATAGCAACGAGAGGGATAAGAAAAGATAATTTTGGGGACAAGGTTAAACGTATACTTGTTGACAAGCGAAATGAAAACGCTTTAATGAAGGCTTTGGATGGACAAAGATATGATGTTGTTTATGATACCATTTCATATAGTCCAAATGATGGAATGAGAATGTGTAATGTGTTAAGGGGTAAAACAGATAAATATATTGTAGTTTCATCAGTTGCAGTTTATGATAAAGGAGTAAATTTAAAGGAAACAGAATTTAATCCAAGTAAATATGAAATAGTTATGGGGGAGAAAGAGGAGTTCTCTTATAGTGAGGGAAAAAGATTAATGGAGGCTGTATTATACAAAAATGCAGAATTCCCTGTAATAGCTGTAAGATTCCCAGTGGTTATAGGAAAAGATGATTACACTGAGAGACTTTTAAGATATGTTGAAAGAGTAGATAATAAAGAATCTATATGCTCAACTAAATTAGATTCACATATGAATTTAATAACTCAAAATGAAGCAGGTGTATTTTTAGCATGGCTTCTAAATAAAGATATAAATGCTCCTGTAAATGCTGCTTGTATAGGTGATATAAGTTTAAGAGAAATAATAAATATAATTGAAGAAGAATGTGGTATTGAAGCAATTTTAAATAAGGAGTATGATGATAATGATACATCGCCCTATAATAATTATTTAAACCTTACAATAAATATTATAAATATTATGGAACTTGGCGGGTATAGATTTAAAAAAATTCATTCTGAGTTAAGGGAAATTGTTAAATATTATAAAAGTACCTTGAAGTGTAGAAGTGTAGTTTAGGAGGAGCAAAAGTGAATAATAATTTTACAAGAGATGTTGAAAATGCTTTAGATAATCTTCATATAAATGGAGCATTCTTAACTGGTGGAGATTTGAAATCTGCAAATACTATGACAATAAGCTGGGGTAGCATAGGCTTTATGTGGAGAAAACCAGTATTTATGGCTTTAGTTAGAGAAAGCAGATACACAAATGAATTTTTAAAGTCTGGAGAAACATTTACAGTAAGTATTCCTTATGAAGGTGAGCTTAAAGAGGCACTAAAAATATGTGGAAGCAAATCAGGAGGAGATGTAAATAAAGAAGAGCTTGCAAATATAAAATTTATTCCATCAAAGAGTGTAGATACACCAGTGATTGAAGGGTGTAATAGATATTATGAATGTAAGATATTATATAAAAATGAAATGGATTTAGATAATTTTGATAAAGATCTAGCAGAGCAGTTCTATAAAGGGGAAAAAATAGGTCATATACTTTATTTTGGAGAGATTATAGAAGAATATTAATTTTAAAGGATTAGCTTTTTTAGCTGATCTTTTATTTTTATAAAATAAGGAGTGTGTTAGATAAAAAACATACTCCTTATAATTTTTCACAAAATGTAAATGTTATCATATATTGTACTAATAACTATTAGATATATAGTTTATCTAAAGGGGGTATTGTAATGGCAATGTATGTACTATTAGCTATAGGGATTGGATTGTTATTAGCTGCAATAATAATATTTGGAATTAGATATAGAATTTATAAAAATGGAACAAGGGTAGTTGGAAAAATAATAGAAGTAAAGAAGACAGACGAAGCTATATTAGATGATTTTCATCAGTTATCATTTATAACCTTATATAAACCTGTTATAGAATTCTTTACAGAAGAAGGAGAAAAAATAGTATTTGTCCATAATGAACCTGGTAGCAGTAGAGACTTTAATGTTGGTGATGAAATTATGATAGTGTGTAACAAAAAGAAGAAAGATGATTTTTATGTGGATGATAAAATGGAGTTCTTTAGACTTTCAATAACATTAATAATACTAGCAGTATTATTTTTCTCTTTTTCATTTACATTATATTTGATATAAGGAAATAATTACATTGCAACAATATAAATAGGTATAGTATAATGGATAAAATAACAATATAAGCCCATATAAGTCTGATAATACGGTTCAGAGGTTTCTACGTGAAGACCAATTAATCTTCACACTATGGGTAAATCAAAATGAAGTTTCTATGAGCTAGCATTGGTTTACCTAATAAACCGGCTAGTTTTTTTATTTTACAATGAAGTAGAAGTTAGTTCTTTAGAGAGTCTTGGTAAAAAGAGAAAGGCTAGGAAGAGGCTATAGCCTTAAAATCAAGAAACAGATCTTTTATGGGTAGTCATTACTATACATAACTATAAAAATGGAGGAGAACAAATGAAAAATATTCTAGAAAAAGTATTTAAGCTTAAGGAGAATAAGACAAATGTAAAAACAGAAATTATTGGTGGGCTTACAACTTTCGTAACATTTGCTTATGCATTATTAGTAATTCCAAATATATTAAAAATAGGTGGAATGAATTCTCTAGGTCTTAAAGGAGATGCAGCAGCAAATCTTACTATGGCACAAGATCCAATAATAGCTTCAGCTTTTGCATCAGTTTGTATAGCAGCAGCTGTTGGTACTTTAATAATGGCCTTTCATGCTAATTTACCTTTTGTTTTAGCACCAGGTCTTGGACTTGTATCATTCTTTGCTTATAATATTTGCTTGAAATTAAATTTTACTTGGCAAGAAGGTTTAGCAGCGGTATTTATATCAGGTATTTTATTTGTCATTATAACCTTAACTTCTATTAGAGAAAAAATAGTTCAAGCTATTCCTCAAAACTTAAAATATGCAATAACAGCTGGTATTGGATTATTTATTGCATTAATAGGCTTAAAAAGTGGTGGAATTGTAGTAGCAAATCCAGGGACATTAGTAGCTTTTGGAGACTTTACTGATAAGGCAGTTATATTAACAATAATAGGACTTATAATAGGTGTTGTTCTTATGGCAAGAAAAGTTACAGGTGCAATGCTAATTGGAATTATAATTACTACAATAATAGGAATACCTATGGGAGTTACAAATATTCAAGGTATGAAGCTTTTCTCAATGCCTGTTATTGGTGATACATTCTTTGCAATGGATTTAAAAGGACTATTAACAAGTAACGGAGATGGACTTATAGGTGCATTACTTACTGTATTTATGGTTGTAATTACATTAAGTTTAGTAGATCTTTTTGATACAATTGGTACTTTACTTGGAACAGCTCAAAGTTCAGGAATGGTTGAATCAGATGGTGATGTTAAGAATTTAAGACAAGCTTTAACTTCAGATGCAGTAGGAACAACTTGTGCAGCATTACTTGGAACAACAACTCTTGCAACAACTGTTGAATCAGCCTCAGGAATAGCAGCAGGGGCAAGAACAGGACTTTCTAATGTAATAGTAAGTATTATGCTTGTATTATCACTATTCTTTAGTGGATTAGTTGGAATAGTACCACAAAGTGCAACAGCACCAGCTTTAATAATTGTTGGTATATTAATGATGAGTGCAGTTAGCCAAATAGATTTTTCAGATTTTACAGAGGCTGTGCCTGCTTTCTTTACTATAGCAATGATGCCATTTACTTATTCAATAGCTAATGGTATTGCAATTGGAATGATATTTTATCCAATAGTAAAAATTGCTACTGGAAAAGGCAAAGAAGTACACAAATTACTTTATATTTTTGCAATATTATTTATATTAAGATTTGTTCTTATGCCAGATTAATTATAAAAAAAGCATCGACTATTTATGTTTATATAGTCGATGCTTTTTTATAATTTATTAACGTATCAAGAGGAGAAAATATACAAACTTATAAGCTTGTATATAATTATAAGGAAGTAAATAAATACAAATAGTTAAATTTATATAAACATAAAAGGTTTAATTGGAGTGCATGATATAATTTTATTAAGGAATATATGAAAAATATATTAAATGGATATGAGGGGATTATATGAAGATTACAACAGTTATAGAAAATAATAAAGAAAAAGGTAGTAAATTAGAGTGTGAGCATGGATTAGCTTACTTTATAGAAGCTTATGGATTAAAAATTTTATTTGATACAGGACAATCAGAAAAGACTCTATCCAATTTTAAAAAATTAGGATTATCACTTGAAGATGTAGATTACATAATATTAAGCCATGGACATTATGATCATGCTGGTGGATTTAAATATTTCTTAGAAAATATAAATAATAAGCCTTATATTATACTGGGAAACGAATTCTTTGAAAGAAGTGATAAATATCATTTAAAAAGTGAAGAAGAAAAATATATAGGTATTAATTTTGATAAGAGGTATATAGAAGATATGGGATATAAAATTATTGAAGTTAAAGAAAAAATGAAATTAGAAGATAGAATATATGTAATATCTAATCTAGAAAGTTTCAATGAAGAAAAAATATCTAAATCTAAAGATGAATTGGCAAGAAAAGAAAAAAATATCCTTATAAAAGATAATTTCGCAGAGGAACTTGTCCTAGTTATAGAAAATGTAGAAGGTCTTACACTAATAACTGGATGTGCCCATACAGGGATTATTAATATTATTACTAAGGTACAAAATATAATTGGGAAAAAAGTAATAAATGTAGTAGGTGGTATACATCTTTCAAAATTATCATTATTAGAAAATGTAAAAACAGCAAAAAAAATTAAAGAGCTAAATGTTAAAAAATTTTCTTTATGCCATTGTAGTGGAAATAAAATAATTGATATTCTAAAAGATGATAAAAGTGAGGTTATAGAAGGATTTACAGGCAAAGTTATCCATTGAAAATTTCTTAAATAATAATAAGAAGTTTTTGTTAAAATGAATAAAACCGTTAATAAAATAGAAGATAACAGCAAATATTTAGTTGACAAAATAATTTGATTATATTATAGTTTGATTATCAAAACATTTGATACAAAAAATGTTTGACGCCATTGATTTATTCATAAAAAATAATTATAGTATATGTAGACTATATAAAAAGTGGAGGATTTATTAATGGACATAAGAAAAAAGGTATTGAACGAATTATTAGTTCAAATTTTTAATGATATACTTCAAATTGAAGAACAAGCATTAAAAAAAGGAGTTCTTAATAATCTTTCTGTTACAGAAATACATACTATAGAGGCTATTGGTATGTATACAGAAAGAACAATGTCAGAGGTAGCACAAGACTTAAAGATAACTGTTGGAACTTTAACAACAGCAATAAATAAGCTTATAAAAAAAGGCTACGTTGAAAGAAAGAGAATTGAAGAAGATAGAAGAGTTGTATTAATTAAATTAACTAAGAGTGGAAAACTTGCATTTAGATTGCATGAAAAGTTCCATAATGACATGATTAATGCAACGATTGAAGGTTTATCAGAGGAAGAGGAGAAAATTCTTATATCTTCATTAGATAGATTAAATGAATTCTTCAAAGTTAATTATTTAAGCAATTAAGGAGAAAATCATGAAGGAAGTAAAGATTAAAGGTGTAGGTTCATACGTTCCATCTCAAGTTATTACTAATGATGATTTAAGTAAAATAGTAGATACTAATCATCAATGGATATTAGAGAGAACAGGAATTTGTGAAAGAAGGATATCTGAAGGCGAAGATACTTCCAGTATAGCTTATAAAGCAGCAAAAGTTGCAATGGATAAGGCGAGTATTAAGGGAGAAGAAATAGATTTAATAATAGTTGCTACTATTACTCCAGACTCATTTACTCCATCAGTAGCATGCATATTACAAAAAATGATAGGGGCAAAAAATGCAACAGCCTTTGACTTAAATGCAGCATGCACAGGATTTATTTATTCATTAGAAGTAGCTGAGAGCCTACTTAAGACTGGAAGATATAAAAATGCATTAGTAGTTGGTGCAGAAACTCTTTCAAAGATTATTGATTGGAAAGATAGAAGCACTTGTGTTCTTTTTGGAGATGGTGGCGGAGCTGCTGTTATTGGAATAGATGAAGAAGAGAAGAGCGGTATTATAAATAGTTATTCAATATCAGAAGGAGAAAAAGGTGATGCATTAACTGCAGGAGCAAATGATGTAATTAATCCTTTTGCAAAAGAAGAAGTTATTAAAAGCAAATATGTACAGATGAATGGAAGAGAAGTATTTAGGTTTGCAACAGGTGCAATGGTTGATTCTATAAAGAAAGTTTTAGAAGGTACTGGATATAATCTAGAGGATATAGATTATGTTGTACCACATCAAGCTAATTTAAGAATAATAGATTATGCAGCAAAAAAACTAGGACTTTCAAAAGAAAAATTCTATGTGAATTTAGAAAGAGTAGGAAATACATCTTCAGCATCAGTTCCAATGGCTTTAGCAGATATGGATAATGAAGGAAAACTAAAAGATGGAGATCTAATAGTTTTAGTTGGATTTGGTGGAGGCCTAACTTGTGGTGCCACACTAATAAAATGGTAATTAAAAGCGAGAGCTTTGAAATAAAAAATAAAAATTAAAGTGTAAATTATGGAGGTATTTATTATGATATTTGAAGAAATTAGAGAAGTAGTTTGTGAACAATTAGGAGTAGAGGAAAGTGAAGTAACATTAGAAACAACTTTCGAAGATTTAGGAGCAGATTCATTAGATTTATTCCAAGTAGTAATCGAAATAGAAGAAAAGTTTGGTATTCAATTAGAAGATGCTGAAAACATAAAGAGCATCAAAGATGCAGTTGATTACGTAGAAAAAAAGAAAAACAACTAGTATTTAAGAGTAAGATCTGTTGCTCATAGTGGTTTTGTAAAGAGTTAACAGAATATTTTCAATAATCAAAAATCGGGGGCTTAGTATTAGAACCCGATTTTGCTTATATTATAAATGAATTTATAACTGTATAGGTGAATTTTAGGAGGAACTTTAATGAGTAATAGAGTTTGTGAAATGTTAGGTATCAAGTATCCTGTATTACAAGGTGGAATGGCTTGGATTGCAGATGCATCATTAGCAGCAGCTGTAAGTGAAGCTGGTGGTCTTGGATTAATTACAGGAACAGCACCAATTGAATGGATAAGAGATGAAATTAGAAAAGCTAAAAAGCTTACAAATAAACCTTTTGGAGTAAATATAATGCTTATGTCTGAACATGCAGATGAAGTTGCAAAACTTGTATGTGAAGAAGGAGTGTCAGTTGTTACTACAGGTGCTGGAAGCCCAGGTAAGTACATGGAGATGTGGAAAGAGAATGGTATAAAAGTTATACCAGTTGTTGCATCAGTTGCTTTAGCAAGAAGAATGGAAAAGATGGGTGCAGATGCAGTAGTAGCAGAAGGAACGGAGTCAGGGGGACACGTTGGACAATTAACTACAATGGCATTAATTCCACAGGTTGTTGATGCGGTAAATATACCAGTAATTGCAGCTGGCGGAATTGCAGATGGAAGAGGAGTTGCAGCATCATTTATGCTTGGTGCACTTGGAGTTCAAGTAGGAACAAGATTCTTAGTTGCTAAGGAGTGTACAGTACATCAAAATTACAAAGATAAAGTTTTAGGTGCAAAGGATATAGATACAGATGTAACAGGAAGATCAACAGGACATCCAGTTAGAGTAATTAAAAATAAGTTATCTAGACAGTTCCAAAAGCTTGAAAAAGATAATGGTACAGTAGAAGAGTTAGAGGCACTTGGAAGAGGATCTCTACCAAGAGCGGCTAGAGATGGGGATGTTATAAATGGCTCTGTAATGGCAGGGCAAGTTTCAGGTTTAATTAATAAAGAAGAAAGTTGTTATGATATAATACAGGACTTAATGAATGGAGCTAAAGTTGCTCTTGATACAGTTGGAGGGGTATATGAGTAGTAAAAATATTGCTATATTATTTGCAGGCCAAGGTTCTCAATATATAGGAATGGGAAAAGATTTATACGAAAATATAGAAGAATGCAGAGAAGTTTTTGATAAAGGTGAAGCTGCATTAGAAATGGATATTAAAAATTTAATATTTAATGGTACAGAAGAAGAATTAAAATTAACTGAAAATGCACAACCAGCAATTTTATTAACATCTCTTGCAGCAGCTAAAGCATTAGAAGTAAATGGAATAGAAGGAGATTTTACTACAGGTTTATCTCTTGGCGAGTATGGTTCGTTAATTTATGGAGGATCTTTGAATTTTTCAGACGGATTAAAGCTTGTTCGTGAAAGAGGAAAAATAATGGGTAGTTCACTTCCGAAGGGACTTGGAAAGATGGCTGCCATTTTAAAATTAAATGATGAAAAAGTAGAAGAGCTTATAAAAAGAGCTTCAGAATTTGGAATCATAGAAGGCGCAAATTATAATTGCCCGGGTCAAGTTGTTGTATCAGGTGAAAATAATGCTATAGAAGAATCAGTAAAAATAGCTAAAGAACTTAGTGGAATGGGAGTTATTTTAAATGTTAGTGGACCTTTCCATAGTTCATTACTTGAAGGAGCAAGTTTAGAATTTTTAAAAGAACTTGAAAAGGTTAAGTTTAATAACTTTAACAAAATAGTTTATTCAAATGTTTTAGGAGCTCCATATAGTGATGGGGATGATTTAAAAGAACTTTTAAGAAAACATATAAAAACAGCGGTATTATTCGAGAAAACAATTAGAGACATGTTAGACAAAGGTGTTGATACATTCATCGAAGTAGGTCCAGGTAAGGCACTTAGAGGGTTTGTTAAGAAGATTGACAGAAAAGCCAAAGTCTATAATGTAGAAAATATGGAATCATTAAATAAAACTATAGAAGATTTAAAGGGAAATGTTTAGGAGGTTTTTATGTTAAAGGATAAATGTGCAATAGTAACAGGAGCTTCAAGAGGAATAGGAAGGGCTATAGCTAAAAAGCTAGCTTCTCTTGGTGCAAATATTGTTTTAAATTATAGAAGTAATGAAGAGGAAGCTTTAAAAGTACAAGAAGAACTTTTAAGTATGGGAGTGGAAGTCTTCTTATATAAATGTGATATAAGCGATAGCAAAGCTGTAGAAGAAATGATAAAATCTGCAAAAGAGAAATTTGGAGCTATTGATATAATGATAAATAATGCTGGTATTACGAAAGATACATTAATACTGAGAATGAAAGATGAAGATTTTAATAGTGTTATTGATGTAAATTTAAAAGGTGTATTTAACTGCTTGAAAGCTATAACTCCAATTATGGTAAGACAAAAATCCGGTAGAATAGTTAATCTTTCATCAGTTGTTGGAATAGTAGGAAATGCAGGTCAAATAAACTATGCAGCATCTAAAGCTGGTGTTATTGGAATGACAAAATCATTAGCTAAGGAAGTTGGAAGTAGAGGTATTACAGTTAATGCTGTAGCACCAGGATTTATTGATACTGATATGACAGAAGTTTTAGGAGAAAAATTTAAAGAGGAAGCTAAAAAGAACATACCGCTAAAGAGACTTGGTAATCCAGAAGATGTTGCAAATATGGTAGCTTTTTTAGCATCAGATGATGCATCATATGTAACTGGTCAAGTAATGAATGTCGATGGCGGAATGGTAATGTAGGGCGGAGGATTTTTTTATGGAAAGAAGAGTAGTAATTACAGGAATGGGAGCTTTAACTCCTATAGGAAATAGCGTAGAAGAGTTTTGGGCTAACGCTAAAGAAGGTAAGCTTGGAATAGATTATGTAACTTTAGTAAATAAAGATGAAGTTAGTGTAAAGGTAGCAGGAGAAGTTAAAAACTTTGATCCAGCTGAAATTTTAGGTAAAAAAGAAAGTAAAAGATTAGATAGATATTCTCAATTTGCATTAGCTTGTGCTGATGAAGCAATTAAATCATCAGGATTAGATTTAGAAAATATGGATAAGAATAGAATTGGGGTACTTGTTGGTTCAGGTATTGGAGGATTCCAAACTATTGAAACTGAAATAACAAAGATGGCTACAGGTTCAAAGAGAGTATCACCATTTTTCATACCTATGGCAATCAGCAATATGGCAGCTGGTAATATATCTATAAGATATGGATTAAAAGGACCATCAACTGCAGTAGTTACAGCTTGTGCTACAGGAACAAATGGAATAGGAGAAGCATTTAGACAAATAAAACATGGATATGTAGATGTAATGCTTGCAGGTGGAGTAGAAGCGCCAGTAACTAAGATTGGAATAGAAGGATTTGCAAGTCTTAAGGCTTTAAATCCATCAAATGATCCTAAGAGATCATCAATTCCATTTGATAAAGATAGAAGTGGTTTTGTAATTGGTGAAGGAGCTGGAATATTAGTACTTGAAAGCTTAGAGTCAGCACAAAAGAGAGGTGCTAATATATTAGCTGAGATTGTTGGATATGGAAGCACTTGTGATGCTTATCATATTACATCGCCAGATCCAGAAGGAGAAGGGGCATGTCGTGCTATGGTTGAAGCTATGGAAGAAGCATCAATAAAACCAGAAGAAGTATCATATATAAATGCACATGGAACATCAACTCCTTTAAATGATAAATTTGAAACAGTAGCTATAAAGAGAGCTTTTGGAGATTTGGCATACAAGATACCTGTATCATCAACTAAATCAATGACAGGTCATCTTTTAGGTGCAGCAGGAGCTATAGAAGCTATAATATGTATAGAAGCATTAAGAGATGGTTTCATACCTCCTACAATTGGTCATGAAACAAAAGATGAAGAATGTGATTTAGATTGCGTACCTAATGTTGGAAGACATAAAGAGTTAAATTATGCTTTAACAAATTCATTAGGATTTGGAGGACATAACGCAACATTATTATTTAAGAAGTGGAATGAAAAATAGGAGGCTATTTTATGAATATTAACGAAGTGAAGGAACTTATTGAGCTTATAAATACTTCAGAGCTTGCATACTTTGAGTATAAAAGTGGAGATTCTCATATAAAAATGGATAAATCTTTAACTAGAGGAGTAAATGTATCACCAAGCAAAGAAGTTAAGAGTGAAGCTATAACAGAGAAGATTCATTCAGAAAAAATGATAAGTGAAGTAATAGATGAAGTTAAGGAAACCGATAAAGAAGAACCTCAAGACATCGAAGGAACAGTAGTTACGTCACCAATGGTTGGAACTTTTTATGGATCACCTTCACCAGATAGTGATAGTTTTGTAAAAGTTGGAGATAATGTTAAAAAAGGATCAGTACTTTGTATAATTGAAGCTATGAAACTTATGAACGAAATAGAAAGTGAAGTTTCAGGAAGTATAGTTCAAGTTTTAGTTAAAGATGGAGATATGGTAGAGTATGGTACTCCATTATTTAAGATAAGGGAGGATATCTAATTATGATGGGAATAAAAGAAATAAAAGAAATATTACCTCATAGATATCCATTTTTACTTGTTGATAGAATTGTAGAAATGGAAGAAGGGAAAAGTGTTACTGGATATAAGAATGTAACTGCAAATGAGCAGTTTTTCCAAGGTCATTTTCCAGAAGAACCTGTTATGCCAGGAGTTTTAATACTTGAAGCTATAGCACAAGTTGGAGCAGTAGCTCTTCTTACAAAAGAAGAGTTTAAAGGTAAAATTCCACTTTTTGCTGGAGCTGATAAGGTGAGATTTAGACAAAAGGTAGTACCAGGAGATAAATTAGAATTAACTTGCGAAATTATAAAGCTTAGAGGTCCTGTAGGAATTGGAAAAGGTGTAGCTAAAGTAGATGGAAAGAAAGTATGTGAAGCAGAAATAATGTTTGCTATAGGATAGGTGAAGTATATGTTTAAGAAAGTATTAATTGCAAATAGAGGAGAGATAGCTGTAAGAATAATTAGAGCATGCAGAGAACTTGGAGTTGCAACTGTTGCTGTTTATTCTGAAGTAGATAAAGAAGCTCTTCACACACAACTTGCTGATGAAGCAATTTGTATTGGGGCATATCCTGCAAAAGATAGTTATCTAAACATAAAAAACATATTAAGTGCATGTGTTTTAACTGGTGCTGATGCTATTCATCCAGGGTTTGGATTCCTTTCAGAAAATGCTAAGTTTTCAAAGATGTGTAGTGAGTGTAATATTAAATTTATAGGACCAGATTACACATCTATAGAGCTTATGGGAAATAAAGCAAGAGCTAGAGAATTAATGAAAAGTGCAGATGTTCCTGTTGTTCCAGGTTTTGAAGGAACTATAGAAAATGAAGATCATGCATTAGATATTGCAAAAAATATAGGATATCCTATTATGATAAAAGCTGCTGCAGGTGGTGGCGGAAAAGGTATCAGAATAGCAAGAAATGATGAAGAATTTAGAAAGGGATATAATACTGCTAAATCAGAATCATTAGCTTGTTTTGGTGATGATACTTTATATATTGAAAAGTTTATTGAAAGACCAAGACATATAGAATTTCAAATACTTGCAGATGAGCATGGAAATGTAGTGCATTTAGGTGAACGTGAATGTTCATTACAAAGAAAAAATCAAAAAGTATTAGAAGAAGCTCCATCTACAATTTTAAGTGAAGAACTTAGAGCTGAAATGGGAGAAGTTGCAAAGAGAGCTGCTAAGGCTTGTAATTATAAAAATGCAGGAACAATAGAATTTTTAGTAGATAAAGACTTCAATTATTATTTCATGGAAATGAATACAAGAATACAGGTTGAACATCCTATAACTGAAATGGTAACAGGAGTAGACCTTTTAAAAGAGCAACTTAAAATAGCAAGTGGAGAACCTTTAAGCTTTACTCAAGAGGATATAAAGATAAAAGGTCATGCAATAGAATGTAGAATTAACGCTGAAGATCCTGAAAATGATTTTAGACCTTGTCCAGGACTTATCAATGAATTATATATACCAGGTGGGCTTGGAATAAGACTTGATTCTGCAATTTATTGTGGATATAAGATACCTCATTGCTATGATTCAATGCTTGCAAAGCTTATAGCTTATGGAGAAAATAGAGACGAAGCTATAATAAGAATGAAAAGAGCATTAAGTGAGTTTGGGATTGGTGGAGTTAAGACAAATATAGAATTCCAATATTCACTTTTAGAGATGGAAGAATTTTTAAATGGAGATTATGATACTGCATTTTTAGGAAATAAGATGGTGAATAAGTATGCTTAAGGATTTATTTAATAAAAAGAAGAATTATGGAACAGTTAAAAAAATAAATATAGAGTCAGATATAAAGCCAAATATCCCATCTGGCATGTGGACTAAATGTGACGGATGTCACTCGATAATATATCATGAAGATTTAGTTAAAAACAAATATGTTTGTACTAATTGTAATCATCATTTTAGACTTAAGGCTCATGATAGAGTAAAATTATTTTTTGATGATAATTCTTTTGAAGAATTTGATAAAGATTTAAGTACAAGAAACCCTCTAGACTTTGAAGGATATGAAAAGAAGTTAGAGGATGCTAAGAAAAGAACTAAAAGCAGAGAAGCTGTTGTAACAGGAACTGGTTTAGTTAATGGAATAAGAATTTGTGCTGGAATAATGGATAGTTTCTTTATGATGGGAAGTATGGGAACTGTTGTTGGTGAAAAGCTAACTAGAATGATTGAATTTGCTATAAAGCATAAGCTTCCTGTTATTATATTTACAACTTCAGGAGGGGCTAGAATGCAAGAGGGAATATTTTCTCTTATGCAGATGGCAAAAGTTAGTGCAGCTCTTGCAAAACATAGTGAAGAAGGACTTCTATATATTACTGTACTTACAGACCCAACAACAGGTGGAGTTACTGCAAGTTTTGCAATGGAAGGTGACGTAATATTAAGTGAACCTAATGCATTAATCGGATTTGCAGGAAGAAGAGTAATTGAAAACACTATTAAAGAAACATTACCAGATGATTTTCAAAAAGCAGAATTTCTCTTAGAGAAAGGCTTTGTTGATAAGATAGTAAACAGAGAAGAATTAAGAACTTGTGTATATAAGATACTAAGATTACATGAGGTGAATAGATATGAATAGAAGAATGGCAAGAAAGATGAAAGCATGGGATAAAGTATCTATCGCAAGACACAAAGATAGACCAACAGGTAAATTTTATATAGAAAATATCTTTGATGAATTTATAGAATTCCACGGAGATAGAAATTTTGGAGATGATAGTGCTATAATAGGTGGCATTGCTGAAATATCAGGCAGACCAGTAACTGTAATAGCTATAACTAAAGGTGAAAATACTAAAGAAAATATAGAAAGAAACTTTGGTATGCCAAGGCCAGAAGGTTATAGAAAAGCATTGAGACTTATGAAGCAAGCTGAAAAATTTAAAAGACCTGTTATATGCATTATAGATACTCCAGGAGCTTTCTGTGGAGTAGATGCTGAAGAAAGAGGTCAAGGTGAAGCTATCGCTATGAATCTTTTTGAAATGAGTAAGCTTAAAACTCCCATAGTATCAATAATTACAGGCGAAGGTGGAAGTGGTGGAGCACTAGCTCTTGCAGTTGGAGATTCTGTAGGTATGCTTGAACATTCAATATATTCAATACTATCTCCTGAAGGATTCGCATCTATCTTATGGAAAGACGGTGAAAGAGCTTCAGAAGCTGCTGAGATTATGAAAATTACAGCAGAAGATTTAAGAGAGTTTAACATTATAGACTTTATAGTTAGAGAGCCTCATGGAGGAGCTCATAAAAATCCACAGCGTATGGCAAATGGTTTTAAAAGAGCAATATTATTAGAGCTTGATAAATTAAAAGGAATTAATGAAGATGAGCTTTTAGAAAAAAGATACAATAAATTTAGAAACTTTGGGAAAAATTTATAAAAATTTAAATAAAAAGAATTAGAATAGTTAATTATTCTAATTCTTTTTTTGAAATTTATTGACAGTTGTATCGTATTAGAAATAATATATAATTATATATTATTTAATATTTAATGCAAAAATTTTATGAGGATGATGAAATGGATATTGAGCTGAAAGAGAAAGTAAGAATTTTTATTGAACTAAACAATGAATTTAAAAAGAATTTAAGATGGGATGGAAAAGATTTAAATTGTCTAGCATCTTTAATAGCAAATGGTTGTGATGAAGAAATTAATGAAACTAGAATAAAGGATATAAGAAAGTATATTAGAAAGAACACTAAATTTAATTCTAAATTCAGAGGAGAGTTTAAAAAGGTTTTCTCTATTCTTATGAATGGTAGAAAAGACTATAAGGAGGTCTTTTTAAATACCAAATATATAAATTCTTCATTAGTAGATAGAGGTTTTAAAGATAATAAAGAAACTCTTTATACAGCGTTTTTACTATCTAAAAGATTTAACGGTGAGGAATTAGAAAAAAAATTAAATAGATTATTTGAAATAAAAGAAGTTATTAATGAAGAGAAGTATGATTTCTTCATGAAAGAGGATTACATAGTATATGTGTATCTGACGGCAATAGATAAAGAAATTAATGAGATAGTTCAAGATATAAAAAATATTGACTCAAAAATAGGAAAGATAAATTTAAAGGAAGTTAAGAGTCTTGATTCTTTTTACTTGTCTTTACTTATTACAAATTCAGATATAGAGAAAAAAATTGAGAAGGTACTTAATATTAGGTGCAATCTTATAGATAGCTATAATTTTATAGAAGAAGATGTATATCCTCTTCTGGGATTAGCTTCAAGCTTTGTAAGGGAAGATGAAGTTTTTGCTAAAGGAGTATGTGGTATATACGACATGCTAAAAGAAAAAAAAGATTTTAATAGCAAGGGAATATCTGAAAAAAATATTTTTAAAATATCGTTGTGTATTGTATTGATGAGATATCTAGAATACATTAAAGGTGATATAATAGATGTAGATACTGAGGAAGAAGATGATCTTATATATATTATAGAGGAGTATATAGCCTTTTCAATTATCTTATAAATCATAATCTTCCCTTAGGGAATGGAGAACGTAAGGATGAGAAATACTAGTACAGAAGTAGCAAAGATTGCTACAAGAATGGCAATTTCAACTAGAGATGAAGAGGAAGTTTTAAAATTAAAATATAAGAAAAGTGATTATCTAGTAACTGCAGTTAATATTGGTGGGAATATCAATGATTCTATTCATACTATCTTAGAAAGAGCACTTGTTGCTTCTAAAAGAAATAATTTAATAAGAGAAGAACATATTCATGAAGGAGCTATAATAGGTGCAACTAGAGATGCTTTAATGCAAGTTCAAACTAGAGCAAGTGGTCAAAATGTTGGTGGGAAGATTGGTATAGCTAGAAGAGGAGAGCATATATCAGTTTGTATTTTTCTAAGTATAGGTCTTCTTCATTTAGATGAAGTAGTTATTGGAATTGGACATAGAGCAATTCCAATGTAGCATATGAACTCAAGGGTATCCTTGAGTTTGTTTATTTATATAAATAAAATTTCTTGATTACATAAAGATTATTTGATAAAGTTTACTTATCTTAAATTAAAATAGAAAGAAGGAAACATAGTGTATATTGTTTTTGGAAATAAAATATTAGATACAAAAGAAATTGGAGAAAACATAGAAGAAAATACAGAATTTAAGGTTCTTAAAGATATGAGCAAAGGAACTAAGAGAGAGGATGTTTGTGCTTATAATTTAAGTATTCCAGTAGAACTATTAAATGAAGAGATAGATTCATCATATAACATAGAAGAACTTGATGAAGATACGTTATTTGAAGAGTATATGGCCAGTGCAGAAGAAATTGCTATGGAAATAGAAGAATTCCTACCAGAAGAAAGTAAAATTAGATTTGTAACATATAAGTGGGACCTTTCAGATAATGATGTTAGAGGAATTCTTGTTGTAGGTAATGATGAAATAACTGAAAATAAAATGATGGATGTTTTAAAAAGACTTTTAACTCAAGTAGAATAAGAAAAAATACCCTATGGTAATTTTACCATAGGGTATTTAATTTTTTTTTATTATATAAATATATCATAGCTTTACTATTCTTCATTACATAATTCATAATATCTATTTATATCTTTGATTAAATTTTCTACACTAAAGTATCTTGCCTCTCTTATATATTCTTTTCCATCTATATATAATAGTATCGCAGGAAAAGTAAATATACTAAAGCTTGCTAAAATTTCATCTGTATTAAAAGGTGGTATTTCATAAGCAGATATTTTAGGAAAATTCTTTAATGCCACTTCAAGTTTTTCTTTTATTGCACCACAAGCGCTGCATGTTGGTGAAGAAAAATAAAGTAAAGTTATTCCCTTCTTTTTTAATAAATCTTCAATAGTTTTTTCATCATTTACTATAACCATATAAACATCTCCTTTACTTAATATTATCATAGGTGTCAATGAAGAATTAATTTATATAAGTTTATAATAAATCTTCACATATACAAATATAAATAGAGTTAAGAATAATAAATATAGGTGGATTATGATTATAAAAGCAATAACTGTACCAACGCCAAGAAGAATAAAGAAAAAGGTTAAAAATTTTTGTGCAAAAGAAAGGATTGCAATGTATTCTCTCATAGGAGGTGGTATTTTAACTATATCTCTTACAGATACAGAACTTAAATCTTTATCTATAGGAGGACTTTTATATTGTGGTTTTACTTATGAAGTAATAGAAAGAACAGATCCAGAGATATTAAATATGATTTATAAAAATTATATTAGTCCATATCCTAGGTTATATTAATATATAACTATTACAGCAATTAACAGTATAATTAATATAAAGATATAGTTAATATAAGAAATGGATTTGCAATATAAGCTAGATATAATATTAAATAATTATGATATAATTATTTAATATTAAGTTTAGAAAAGAGTGGAAAGAATGCGTAAACCATTAGCTGAAAAAATAAGACCTAATGAATTAAGTGAAGTATTTGGTCAAAAGCATATACTAGGAGAAAATAAAATTTTAAATAGAATAATTAAGAGTGGAACTATAAATAATATGATTTTTTATGGACCACCTGGAGTTGGAAAGACTACAGTTGCAAATATTATTTCTAATAAAATAAATAAAAGGTTTTATAAGTTAAATGCAACTACTGCTTCGTTAAAGGATATACAAGAAATAGGAAAAGAATTAGATACCTTCATGGGTAGAGATGGAGTAGTTCTTTATCTAGATGAGATTCAAAATTTTAATAAAAAACAACAACAGTCTCTTCTTGAATACATAGAGGATGGGAGAATAACTTTAATAGCATCTACTACAGAAAATCCTTATCATTATATTTTTAAGGCCCTTTTAAGTAGATCTACTATATTTGAATTTAAATCATTAGATGAGGAAGATGTAATTGATGCATTAAAGAGAGCTGTATTAATTGAAGAAGAAGATTATGAAAATTTAAAAATAATAGTTAGTGATGATGGATATAGATATTTTGCAGCAGCTTCTAATGGTGATGTTAGAAAAGCATTAAATGGACTTGAAGTTGCAATAAATTCAACTAATCCTAATGAAAATGGAGAAATAATAATAGATTTAGATGTGGCTATAGAAAGTACTCAGACAAAGGTTGTAGCTTATGATATGAAAGGTGATAGTCACTATGATATATTAAGTGCATTCCAAAAGTCTATAAGAGGAAGTGATCCTAACGCTTCAATTCATTATTTAGCAAGACTTATTAAGGCTGGAGATCTAATATCTATATGTAGAAGGCTTCAAGTTATTGCAAGTGAGGATATAGGCCTTGCATATCCACAAGCTGCTATGATAGTAAAATCTTTAGTTGATTCTGCAAGGGAGCTTGGATTTCCTGAAGCTAGAATACCCCTTGCTGAAGCAACGATACTCTTAGCTACTAGTCCTAAATCAAATAAAGCTTATGTAGCTATAGATTCAGCTTTAAAAGATTTAGAAACTATGAAAATAGATGATATACCAAACACATTAAAGGATGCTCATTATGGTGGGGCAAAGAGTCTTGGAAGAGGGATAGAATATAAATATCCTCATAATTATGAAAGCTCCTATATAGAACAGCAATACTTACCTAATAATATAAAAAATAAAAAATATTATACTCCGGGAGATAATAAATTTGAAAAGGGTATTGATAACTATTGGAAGGGTATAAAGGAAAAGAAATAATATTAAATATGATAAAAATGAATTTAATGTGTATTTATAATAGTATTAAATAATTAAGATAGTACAAATTAAAAATAAAGTGAGTATTAACAAATTAAATAGTGTTAGTACTCACTTTTATTTATGTCGTATATAGTAACTTTAATTACTAAACACTATTAATTTAATGAGTGTAGAAAACTATTGAAGTTTATTTTCTAATAGAATTATTACATAAATCTATTAGATTATTTGTATTATGATATTAATTAAATTTATCATTTGTATAAGTTGTATTCATAGTAATTTCTTATTTATAAAGATACTTTAAAATATGCAGTATAGCAATTTATACTATTATGAAATATATATAATAACTTTTCATAAATTATTTACATAACTTTATTGACAATAACCGAGTGCTTTGGTAAGATATAATCATAAATCGTAGTAAGTTACTCTACTTTAAGGGGTGAATCAATGAAACTTTCAACAAAAGGAAGATATGGTGTAAAGGCTATGGTTGATCTTGCAATTAACTATGGAGAAGCGCCAGTATCAATAAAAACAATATCAAAGAGACAAAATATATCTGAATATTATTTAGAACAACTTTTTAGTCCCCTTAGAAAAGCAAAGCTTATAAAAAGTATAAGAGGTGCTCAAGGAGGGTATGTGCTTAATAAAGAACCTAAATATATAAAGGTATCAGATATTATGTATGTTTTAGAAGGTCCTATTGAAGTGGCAGATTGTATAGATGGTTCAGAATGTAACAATATAGATTGCTGTGCAACTAGGATTCTTTGGAAAAAAATAAAAGATAGCATTGATAGTGTTATGGAATCAATAACACTTGAAGATATAGTTAATGATTATGAAATTATAAAGAAAAAGAATCAAGAGTTAAATCTTGTAGATAGAGGTGAATAGAAATGAGATCAGTATATATGGATTATGCTGCAACAACATACGTTAAACCAGAAGTTTTAGAAGAAATGCTTCCATACTTCACTAATAAATTCGGGAACCCATCTTCATTCTATGGAATATCAAGAGAAACAAAGATGGCAGTAGATAAAGCTAGAGGTCAAGTTGCTAAAGCTTTAAATGCTGATATGAGTGAAATATACTTCACAGGTGGTGGATCAGAAGCAGATAACTGGGCAATAAAAGGTGTCTGTGCTGCTTATAAAAACAAAGGAAATCATATCATAACAACTAAAGTAGAACACCATGCTGTATTACATACTTGCCAATACTTAGAAAAGCAAGGTTTTGAAGTTACTTACTTAGATGTTGATGAAGAAGGCTTTATAAGAATAGAAGATCTTAAAAATGCAATTACAGATAAAACAATATTAGTATCTATAATGTTTGCTAACAATGAAATTGGTACAATAGAGCCGGTAAAAGAAATTGGTAAGATCTGTAGAGATAAAAAGATTCTATTCCATACAGATGCAGTTCAAGCAATTGGAAATGTTGAAATAGACGTTAAAGATATGAATATTGACTTATTATCACTTGCAGGTCATAAGATTTATGGACCAAAGGGAATAGGCGCACTTTATGTAAGAAAAGGTGTTAGAATACACAACCTAATCCACGGTGGTGGTCAAGAAAGAAATAGAAGAGCTGGAACAGAAAATATAGCTGGAATAGTTGGACTTGGAAGAGCGATTGAACTTGCAACAAACAACTTAGAAGAACATGCTAAGAACATGACTGCTCTAAGAGATAGATTAATAGAAGGCTTATTAAGAGTTCCTTATACAAGATTAAATGGACCAAGAGGAGATAAGAGACTTCCAGGTAACGTAAATGTTTCATTTGAATTCATAGAAGGAGAATCAATACTACTTTCATTAGACTTTGAAGGAGTATGTGCATCAAGTGGTAGTGCTTGTACATCTGGATCATTAGATCCTTCACATGTATTACTTGCTATAGGATTACCTCATGAAAAAGCTCATGGATCATTAAGATTAACATTAGGTGATGGATCAACTGAAGAAGACGTAGATTATGTTTTAGAAGTTGTACCACCAATTATAGAAAGACTTAGAAAGATGTCACCATTATGGACTGACTTTATTAAGAAGGGAGAAAATTAATTATGATATATAGTGAAAAGGTAATGGATCACTTTAGAAATCCAAGAAATGTAGGAATTATAGAAGATGCAAATGGTATAGGAGAAGTTGGAAACGCTAAATGCGGAGATATCATGAGAGTATATCTTAAGATAGAAGATAATAAGATTTTAGATGCTAAGTTTGAAACATTTGGTTGTGGATCAGCAATAGCTTCATCATCAATGGCTACAGATTTAATTAAAGGAAAGACAATTGAAGAAGCTTGGGAACTTACAAACAAAGCAGTTGCAGAAGCTTTAGATGGACTTCCACCAGTAAAAATGCACTGTTCAGTTTTAGCTGAAGAAGCAATCCACAAAGCTATAAACGACTATAGAAAAAAAGAAGGTTTAGAAGCTTGGGATTTTGAAGAGCACGGAGACGATTTACACGACCACATTCACGGAGAAGAATAGGTGATATAATGGAAAAGAAAAAGGTTGTTGTAGGTATGAGCGGCGGAGTTGATAGCTCCGTCGCTGCTTACCTTTTAAAGAAACAAGGATATGATGTAATAGGCATTACTATGAAACTTTGGCAAGGAGATAAAGAATACGAAGAAAAAGAAGGTGGATGCTGTTCTCTATCATCTGTAGAGGATGCTAGAAGAGTTTGTGAAAAATTAGATATACCTTTCTACGTATTAAACTTCAAAGATTCATTTAAAGAGAATGTAATTAAATATTTTGTCCAAGAATACATAGATGGAAAGACACCAAATCCATGTATTGCTTGTAATAAACACTTAAAGTTTGATGAACTTCTAAGAAAAGCAAGAGGAATAGGTGCAGAGTATGTTGCGACAGGTCATTATGCGAAGATTGAAGAAAGAGATGGAAGACATCTTTTAATAAGATCTGATGATGATAGAAAAGATCAGACATATGCTTTATATAATTTTACGCAAGATCAATTAGCACATACATTAATGCCATGTGGTGAATTCACTAAAGATAAAATAAGAGAAATTGCAAAAGAGATAGGGCTAGCTGTTCATAATAAGAAAGACAGTGAAGAAATATGTTTTATTCCTGATAATAATCATGGAAGATTTATAAAAGAAGAGCGTCCAAAGGCAGTTAAACCAGGTAATTTTGTAGATAGTAAAGGTAATATACTAGGACAACATAAAGGAATAGTATACTATACTATAGGTCAAAGAAAAGGTCTTGGAATAGCACTTGGAAAGCCTGTATTTGTAACAGATATAAGACCTAAGACTAATGAAGTTGTTTTAGGATCTGAAGAATCTATCTTTAAAACAGATTTAGTTGCAAAGGATGTAAACTTTATTCCCTTTGATGAATTAAAGGGTGATATGAATGTTCAAGCAAAGGTTAGATATGCAGCAAAACCTGCAGATGCAGTAATTTCACCTCTTCCAAATGGAAAGATTAAGGTGTCATTTAAAGATAAGCAAAGAGCAATAACAAAAGGTCAATCAGTAGTGTTTTATGATGGCCAAATTGTTGTTGGCGGTGGAATAATCGAAGGATTAGCATAAATTTTAAGACTAGAGAATTTTCTCTAGTCTTTTTTGTTTATATACAATTAATGTATCAATATATTTTATCTTTAAGTTTAAAAATGGAAATAATGGGTAAGCTAAGTATATTAAGGTTAGGAGGGTTAATTATGCTTAGAAGCAAGGATTTCTATATGAAGAGTGTTTATGATGTTAATGGTAAAAAAATAGGAATTGTAGAGGACCTTTTTATTAACTTTTTTGAAGGAAAAATCATTGGAATTAATATTTCTAATTATTCGTTATTCTCTAAAAAGAACTTCATTAATTGTGAGGATATTATATCTATAGATAAAGACATTGTCGTAAGAAAAAGTATTCAAGGGGGTGGGCTTAAGTTAAAGAGTGTTAAAGGTATGGAGATAATTGATTTAAATGGTGATATAAGAGGGGTAATGGAAGATCTGATAATTGAAGAAAATGATTTTTCAATTAAGGGTATACTGGTTAGTACTGGGGTCATAGAAAGACTTTTAAAAGGAAAAGATATTTTGCTTGTAAATGAATGCATTTTAGGTGAAGAATATATATTATATATTGGCAAAAGTGGTGTAACGTTAAAAGCTATGCCTAGAAAGGGAGAGAAAAATGAGATTTCCAATTAAAAATAAATCATTAATGATAAGAATATTTATAGTAATCTTCTTAATCCTAGCGGTAGTTTTATATTTTAATTGGAGTGTATTTAGAGATGTAGTAAATATAATAATTATATCAGCAATATTAGCTTACGTTCTAAAGCCACTAAGAGATTTTCTTTCTGATAAATGGATGATATCAAAGAGAACATCAACACTTATAGTTATGCTTGGGATATGCTTTTTAATAGTATTATTATTTTCAATATTAATACCAAAATTTATGAAAGAAATGGGTAACTCCGTAACTATAATAGATGAACTATCAGATTACTTGAATAATATAGGAGAAAAAATAAAAGCAAATGACTCATCCATTGCAATTACAATATATGAAGAATTAGAAGTAAAGTTATGGGGCGGTATCATGGCATTATCTCACAGTGCTATAAACTGGATTATAAACTTTACAAGTAATATAGTATCAATAGCAATTATACCTATAGTTGCATACTATTTTTTATCTGATGGAGATAGTGTATCAAATAAAATGTATTTATTAATCCCTATTGAAAAAAGAAATATAACTAGAGAAATCATAAATGATGTAAATTTACTTCTTGAAAGATATATAATAAGTCAAGTGATGCTTTCTTTAGCAACTGGAGTTATGTGTTTTATCTTATTTTTATCTTTAGGTGTTAAATTTCCTCTCATACTATCCATAATAAATGGAGTATTTAACATTGTACCATATTTTGGAGCATTTTTTGGAGGAATACCAGCTGTTCTGATAGCCTTTGTTGATTCTCCGGTTAAGGCTTTGTGGGTTGTGATTGGAATATTAGTAATTCAACAGATAGAAGGAAATATATTAGCTCCAAAAATAACAGCAGATAGTACTAACATACACCCTCTAATAATTATCATATTATTACTAATAGGTGAGAAGGCTGGAGGCGTAGCAGGGATGATTCTAGCTGTACCTATAGGGGTAATACTAAAGGTAATATATGATGATCTAAATTACTACTTGTTTTAACATATGTATATTTGTAGAAAAACAACAAATAATTATTAAAAATATTGACATATTTAAGTATATAAAATATAATTTCTTTAGTAAATTGAATATTTAGCTATGACTGGGATGAGTAGATTTGAATTTGTTTTTTAGAGAGGAAGTGGATGGTGAAAACTTCTAAATAGATCATTTTGAAGCTACCCATGAGCTATAACCATTTAAAGAGATGTAAATTAATTTTACATAATTAGGGTGGTACCGCGGAAGAGTTAGCTTTCGTCCCTTGTTTATATTCTGGGATGAGGGCTTTTTTTATTGTAATGGAGGTAAGATATATGAAGTATATGGGAACAAATGAGCTTAGAGAAGCTTATTTAAGATTTTTTGAAGGTAAGGATCATTTAAGACTAAAGAGTTTTCCTTTAGTTCCAAAAAATGATAAGAGTTTATTATTAATTAATGCAGGTATGGCACCACTTAAGCCATATTTCACAGGTTTACAAGAACCACCAAAGAAGAGAATTACAACATGCCAAAAATGTATAAGAACAGGAGATATCGAGAATGTAGGTAAGACTTCAAGACACGGTACTTTCTTTGAAATGCTTGGTAACTTCTCTTTTGGAGACTATTTTAAAGAAGAAGTAATTCCATGGGCTTGGGAATTCATAACAGAAGTATTAAAAATGCCAAAGGATAAATTATATGTAACAATATATTTAGATGATGATGAAGCATTTGAAATATGGAAAAACAAAACTGATATAGATACAAGCAGAATATTTAGACTTGGAAAAGAAGATAACTTCTGGGAACATGGTGCAGGTCCATGTGGTCCATGTACAGAGATTCACTTTGAGAGAGGTGTAGATGTAGAACCAGTTAAGACTGCTGAAGAATTTGTAAAGGCTAGTGATGAAGATAGAATAATAGAATTCTGGAACTTAGTATTTACACAATTTGATGGAGATGGAAAAGGTAATTATGAAAGATTACAAAATCCTAACATAGATACAGGAATGGGTCTTGAAAGACTTGCTACATTAATGCAAGGTGTTGAAAATATATTTGAAATAGATACTGTTAAAAATATATTAGGTAGAGTTTCAGAACTTGCAGGTGTTAGATATGGAGAAGACGCTACAAAAGATGTATCACTTAGAATAATAACAGACCACGTTAAGTCAGTTACTATGATGATTTCAGATGGTGTTCAGCCAAGTAATGAAGGAAGAGGATATGTACTTAGAAGACTTCTAAGAAGAGCTGCAAGACATGGAAGAGTTCTTGGAATAAAAGAATTATTCTTAAAGGATATAGTAGAATCAGTAGTTGAAAACTATGGCGTTGAATATGATGAACTTATTGCTAAAAAAGATTACATTGAAAAAATTGTTACATTGGAAGAAGAAAGATTTAATGAAACAATAGATTCAGGAATGGGAATACTTTTAGGATACATTGAAGAACTAGAAAAAGAAAATAAGAATGTATTAAGTGGAGAAAAAGCATTTAAGTTATATGATACTTATGGATTCCCTTATGAATTAACAGAAGAAATATTAGAAGAAAAAAATATCACAATAGACAGAGAAGCTTTTGATAAAGAAATGCAAGAGCAAAGAGAAAGAGCTAGAAGTGCTAGAGGAGAATTCACTTACATGGGAAGTGAAGAAACACCAATAAATTTAGTTGATAGTGATATAGAGTGTGAATTCGTAGGATATGACAAGAATGAAGCTGTTGGAAAGATAGTATTCTTAGCAACAGATGAAGCAGTTGTAGAAGAATTAAAAGAAGGACAAAAAGGATATATTGTTACTGACAAGACACCTTTCTATGCAGAAATGGGAGGTCAAGTAGGTGACAAGGGTACTATAAAGGGTCATGATTTTGAAGCTTATGTATATAACACTAAGAATAATGTTGGTGGAAAAACTATTCATTATGTAAAAATCAATAATGGAATAGTAAAATTAAATGAAGAAGCAGAATTAAAGATAGATGTAAAGAGAAGAAATAATATACGTAAAAATCATACAGCAACTCATATGCTACATGAAGCACTAAAAGAAGTTTTAGGAGATCATGTTAACCAAGCTGGATCATTTGTTGATGATGAAAGATTAAGATTTGACTTTACTCACTTCCAAGGCTTAACTGAAGAAGAGCTTCAAAAAGCAGAAAATTTAGTTAATGAAAAGATAATGGAAGTATATAGCGTTGATACAGATCTTATGACATTAGAAGAGGCAAGAGAAAAGGGTGCTATGGCTTTATTTGATGATAAATATGGAGATAAGGTTAGAGTTGTATCAGTTGGAGATTATTCAATGGAACTTTGTGGAGGAACTCACGTTTTAAACTCAGGGGAAATTGGATTATTTAAAATAGTTAATGAAGCTGGAGTTGCAGCAGGAGTAAGAAGAATAGAAGCATTAACAGGATTTGCAGCAATAAAGTATGTTGAAGAGAAGCAAAAAATGCTAAAGGAAGCATGTGTTGCATTAAAATGTAATGAAAAAGAAATAATAAATAAGATTTCTACTCAAACAGCAGAAATAAAAGAAAAAGAAAAAGAAATTGCAGAATTAAAATCAAAACTTACAAGCGGTGCTGAAGATGATATATTAAATTCAGCTAGAGATATAAATGGTATTACTGCAATAGCATATGCATTAGAAGATGTTGATGGAAATGCATTAAGAGACTTAGGGGATAAGATAAGAAATAAGGCTCCAAAATCAGTAGTTGTATTAATAAGTAAAGTAAGTGATAAGGTAAATCTAGTTGCAATGGCAAGTAAAGATGCAGTAGCATCAGGAATTCATTGTGGTAAAATAATTAAAGAAGTAGCATCAGTAGTTGGTGGCGGTGGAGGTGGAAGACCTGACATGGCTCAAGCTGGTGGAAAGCTTCCTGAAAAAATAAATGAAGCTATCGATAAATCATATTATGTAATTGAAACTTTAGTAAAATAGTGTACTTTTAAAAAGATATGGGTTATAATTATTTTATAAGATATGAATATAAAAGAATAAATATGGAGATTACTATTAATAATATATATAAATTTCCTTTAACAATAAGGTAAGGGGGTGAGCTGCTAGGAAAGCAGCATAGAATATGAGTAATAATTTAGAGCATACAATGCAATTTGATTTATCAAAAAATAAAGAAGTGCTAACAAAAGCCATTTTAACTGAGGTTTATAATTCGCTTCAAGAGAAGGGGTATAATCCAATTAATCAGCTTGTTGGTTATCTAATATCAGGAGACCCTACTTACATTACAAATTACAACGGAGCAAGAGCTTTAGTAAGAAAACTTGAAAGAGATGAAATTCTTGAAGAAGTTATAAAATCTTATTTAGAGATAAAATAAAAAAAGTGCCCTGTTGAAGGGCACTTTTTATTTTCAAGGAGATAATATGAGAATATTAGGATTAGATGTTGGGCAAAAAACAGTTGGGGTTGCTATTTCAGATCCTTTAGGATTTACTGCACAAGGAATAACAACTATAAGAAGAACTAAAAAAAGTGAAGATGTAGAAGCTGTAAAGAGAATATGTAATGAGTATTCTGTAGAAACTATAGTTATTGGATTACCTAAAAATATGGATGGTTCAATTGGATTTGCAGGAGAAAAGATACAAGAATTCAGTGAATTATTAAAAGAGTCTATAGATTTAGAAATAGTATTTTGGGATGAAAGACTTACAACTGTTGCAGCACATAGGGCAATGCTTGAGGCTGATTTATCAAGAGGAAAAAGAAAAAAGATAGTTGATAAAGTAGCAGCAACCTATATTTTACAAGGATATTTAGATAGAATATCAAAGCGTTAAATAATTATTAATTAAAAATAATTATTGACAATACTTTACTATAGTAATTAAAATAAAGAAAAAGGAGAGAATAAATATGGAAAAAGATATAGAATACATTGATTTATTAGATGAAGAGGGAAATGAGTTATCATTTAAAGTGATTAGCTTTTTTAAGATAGATGATTTAAATAGTGAATATGTAGTTTTAACTCCAGCTGATGAAGAGGGAGATGAAGCAGTAGTTCTTAAAGTTGAAAAGGATGAAGATGGAAGCGATAACCTTATAAATATAGAAGATGAAGCTGAATTTGCAATGGTAGAAGAAGCTTATAATTTATTAATGCAAGAAGATTAGAACATGGAAAGAGGTGTTGTAAATGGGAAGCTTAATTTCAGTGGATATGCAAGAACTTAAAGAAGATTTAAAGAAAAAAGGATATAAATTAACTCCTCAAAGAAGAGCTATAGTTGATACTATAATAAAAAATGAAGGCAAACATTTAACTGCCGAAGAAATATATGATGAGGTAAAAAAAGATTGTCCTGAAATAGGCTTAGCTACAGTTTATAGAACAGTATTATTACTTGAGGAAGTGAAATTATTATCTAGATTAGATTTAAGCGACGGATGTAGTAGATATGAAATTATTCACCAAGATGAAGAACATAGACATCACCATTTAATATGCAATCAATGTAACAAAGTTTTTGAAGTTGAAGAAGATTTATTAGATGAATTAGAACAAAGAATAGAAACAAAATATGGGTTTAAAATACAAGATCATAGTGTAAAATTCTTTGGAATCTGTGAAGAGTGTATGAAGAAAAATAAAGAATAATTAAAGGAATCCTCTCAAATATAAAAGAGATGACATCCTTTGTTTATACATATTTTAAATAAGGAGGGGAAATATGAAGAATGAAAGAGCTAAGGTTAAAATCATTCCTTTAGGTGGAATAGATGAAATCGGGAAAAACCTTACAGTTGTAGAATATAAAGATGATATCGTAATTATAGACTGCGGCTTGAAGTTTCCAGATGTTGATATGTATGGAATAGATATAGTTATACCAGATATATCATACCTATTAAAAAACAAAGATAAAATTAGAGGGATATTTTTAACTCACGGACATGAAGATCATATAGGAGCACTTCCATATGTTTTAAAACAATTGGATATACCTATATATGGAACTAAACTTACTCTAGGAATTGTAGAAACAAAGCTAAGAGAACACGGACTTCTAGCTACTACAAAATTATTTAGAGTAAAACCTAAGGATAAAATAAAATTACAAAATGTAACGGTTGAATTTATTAAAACTAATCACTCAATAGCTGATTCAGTTGCAATAGCAATACACACTCCACTTGGAGTTGTTCTACACACAGGAGATTTTAAGATAGATCATACTCCAATAGATGGTGCTAGAACAGATTTTGCAAGACTTGCTGAACTTGGAAGAAAAGGTGTGCTTGTAATGATGGCAGACTCTACAAATGTAGAGCGTCCAGGTTATACTAAATCAGAAAGTGTAGTTGGTGACACTTTAAAACGATTATTTGGAAGAGCAAAGGGTAGAATTTTAGTTGCTACTTTTGCATCAAATATTCATAGAATTCAACAAATAATAACTGCAGCAGAAATGTATGATAAGAAGGTTGCAGTATCTGGTAGAAGTATGGAAAATATTGTTCAAGTTGCGATAGATCTTGGATATTTAAAATTACAAAAAGATACTTTAATAACAATTGATGCAACACAAAAATACAAAAATGAAGAAATAGTTATTATAACTACTGGAAGCCAAGGAGAACCAATGTCAGCTCTTGCTAGAATGGCAGCTTCTGAGCATAGAAAAATTACAATAGTTGAAGGGGATACTGTTATAATATCAGCAACTCCAATACCAGGTAATGAAAAATTAGTATCAAAGGTTATAAATCAATTATTTAAAAAAGGTGCAGAAGTTATATACGGTTCTGATGAGAATGTTCACGTTTCAGGTCATGCTTGTCAAGAAGAATTAAAGCTTATACAAACTATAGTAAGACCTAGATTCTTTATACCTGTGCACGGTGAGTATAGACATTTAAAGCAACATGCAGAGCTTGCTGTTAGCGTTGGATTAAATCCAAGAAACTATGTATTACCAGAAACAGGAGATCAAATTGAAATAACACGTAATTCAATAAAGAAAAATGGATCTGTAACATCAGGTCAAGTACTTGTTGATGGATTAGGTGTAGGAGATGTTGGTCATATAGTTTTAAGAGACAGAAAACATCTTTCACAAGATGGTATATTAACAGTTGTCGTAACTTTAGATAGGGAGAGTGCATCAGTTATTGCAGGTCCTGATATAATCTCAAGAGGTTTTGTATACGTAAGAGAATCAGAGGGACTTATGGATGATGCAAGAGAAATTGTTAAGGCAGTTTTAAGTGAATGTGAAAAGTCAAAAATTACTGATTGGGCAACTATAAAGAGTAGAATTAGGGATGAACTTAGAAACTTCTTATATGAAAAGACTAAGAGAAAACCTATGATACTTCCAATAATAATGGAAATTTAATTAAATAAGTGGTTCATTTAGCAATCATTTATATTGACTTTTTAAAAAGTAAAGATTAGAATATAAATTAGTGCGAGAATTGGGTACACAAGTATCCAATTTTCTTTTTGAAAAAAAATATTATAGGTTTACATAGAAAGAATAACAAAAGTAAAGCTAAAAAGTGGAGGAATATAATGGAATTAATTAAAAGAGAAGATATTAGAAATATAGCTATCATAGCCCACGTTGACCATGGTAAGACTACTTTAGTAGACGCATTATTAAAAGATAGCCATACTTTTAGATCAAATGAAAAAGTACAAGAAAGAGCTATGGACTCAAACGACTTAGAAAAAGAAAGAGGAATCACAATCCTTTCAAAGAATACTGCAGTACATTACAATGGCGTAAAAATCAATATTGTTGATACTCCAGGACATGCTGACTTTGGTGGAGAAGTTGAACGTGTACTTAAAATGGTTGACTCAGTATTATTAGTTGTTGACTCATATGAAGGACCAATGCCTCAAACTAAATTCGTTCTTAAGAAGGCATTAGAATTAGGATTAAGACCAGTAGTTGTTATAAATAAGATAGATAAGCCAGATGCTAGACCAGAAGCTGTTATCGATGAAGTATTTGAATTATTCTTAGAATTAGGAGCTGATGATGAACAATTAGATTTCCCAATAATATATGCTTCAGCAAGAGATGGTTTTGCAAGACATAATGTAGAAGATACAAATGAAAATATGACACCTTTATTTGATACAATTTTAGAACGTGTTCCATGTCCAGAAGGATATGCAGATGGACCATTACAAATGCTTGTTACAACATTAGATTCAAATGAATATGTTGGTAGAATAGCAATTGGTAAGATTCATAGAGGAACAGTTAAAAAGAACCAACCTATAGTTTTAGTAAGACAAGATGGAAGTATATCAAATTATAAAGCTACATCATTATTTGGATATAACGGATTAAAGAGAGAAGAAGTTGAAAGTGCTTCAATCGGAGATATAATAGCTTTAAGTGGTGTAGGTGATGCTAATATTGGAGAAACAATAGCTGATTCACAAAATCCAGAAGCTCTTCCATTTGTAGAAATTGATGAGCCAACACTTAGCATGAACTTCATGGTAAATGATTCACCATTTGCAGGTCAAGAAGGAGATTTCATAACTTCAAGACACTTAAGAGATAGATTAATGAAAGAACTTGAAACAAATGTAAGTTTAAGAGTTAGAGAAATAACTCCAGATTGTTTTGAAGTTTCAGGTAGAGGAGAATTACACCTTTCAGTATTAATCGAAACAATGAGAAGAGAAGGATACGAATTACAAGTATCAAAAGCTAACGTTATCTTCAAAGAAGAAAACGGAAAGAAAGTAGAACCAATGGAATACTTAACTATAGATGTACCTGAAGAGTTCATGGGACCTGTAATGGAAAAGCTTGGACCAAGAAAAGGTGAAATGGTTAATATGACATCAGCAGTAAATGGTTATACTAGACTAGAATTTGTAATACCTGCTAGAGGCCTTATTGGATTTAGAAATGAATTCATGACAGATACAAAAGGTAATGGTATAATGAATCACGTATTCCATGGATATGCACCATTTAAGGGTGAGATTCCAGGAAGAAGTAGAGGATCAATAGTATCATTTGAACAAGGAGATGCTATTGCATACGGATTATTTAATGCTCAAGAAAGAGGATCATTATTTATAGATGCTGGTGTGCCAGTATATCAAGGAATGATCGTTGGAGTATGTGGAAGAGCGGAAGATATAGATATAAATGTATGTAAAGGTAAGAAACTTACAAATACAAGATCATCAGGTGCTGATGATGCAGTTAAATTAGTGCCACCAATAAAGATGACTCTAGAGAAAGCTTTAGAATTCATTAATAGCGATGAATTAGTTGAAGTAACTCCACAAAATGTAAGAATGAGAAAAACTATCTTAGATAGTGCTGAAAGAAGAAGAAGAACAAGCAGAAGTAAGAAGTAATTACCCTAATTTTATCTTTATAAATTGAAAAAAAAGTATTATAATAAAGTGAATAGCCTAAATACTGGCTATTTACTTTTATATATAGGGGGATTTTATGAAGAAATCTAAAATAATCTTAATAGTTTTTGTGCTCTTAATAATATTATTAGGTGCTACTGTTTTTATGTATACTAGAACTATAAATCATCCCTTAAAATCGGATAAAGATAGTATAGTAGTTGAAGTTAACGAAGGAGAAGGATTTTATACGTTACTTAATGAACTTAAGGAAAAGGGTTTGATTGATAATGAAATTTTTATAAAAGCTTATTTGAAATTAAATAAAGTTGTTCCAAAGGTTTCAAAAGGTACATATACAATTAAAACAGATGTAAGTTTAAGCGAATTCTTAAAGACGTTAGAAACTGAAAATGCTGTTAAAGTTGTTATTCCGGAAGGATACACAGTAACTCAAATAGCTGAAGTTCTTGAAAAAGATGGATTGTTTTCAAAAGAAGACTTTTTAAAAGCAGCTAGCGAGTATCCTCTTCCAGATTACATAAAGAAAGATAACAAAAGAAGATATGCATTAGAAGGATTTTTATTCCCAGATACATATTCATTCCAGATTGGGGTTAAGCCAGATACGGTTATAAAAACTATGCTTGACAAATTCAAATCTGTAATGGAAGAGGCGGAAAAGGAAGCCGGAGTGACTGTTCCTACAAACCAAATAGATGAAGTAGTAACTAAAGCATCGTTAATTGAAAGAGAAGCTAGAACAGAAAGAGATAGACCTCTTATAGCATCAGTTATTGATAATAGAATTAAAAAAGGTATGCCTCTTCAAATAGATGCAACTGTTATTTATGCATTAGGAAAGCATGTAGATAAAGTATTATATAAGCATTTAGAAGTAAACTCACCATATAATACATATAAAAATAAAGGACTACCAGAAGGACCTATAGCAAGTCCAGGAAAGCCTTCATTAATTGCAGCACTTAAGCCAGCAAAAACAGACTATTTATATTATCTACTAGATCCTAACACTGGAGAACACTATTTTACAAGTAGTTATCCAGATTTTGAGAAAAAGAAAGTCGAATTTGGATATTAAATTATCTTGGAGGAATATATGAGCGGAATTACTTATGACTATATGGAAGAATATTTAAGAGGACTAATTGGAGAAAGTAGTGGAAGACTTAAAGAATTGGAAGATTTTGCAAAAGAAAATGGAGTTCCGATAGTTCAAAAAGAAGCTGGAAAGTTTTTAGAATTTATGGTTAGTATGAAAAGGCCATTAAAAATTTTAGAGCTAGGAACTGCCATAGGATACTCTTCTATACTTATGTATGATGCTTCAAAAACAAATCCTGATATTGTTACCATAGAGAGAAGCAAAGAGATGATCGAACTTGCAAAGGAAAATATTAAAAGATTTAATCTTGAAGATAAGATTACTATAAAAGAAGGGGATTGCCTTGAAGTATTAGAAAATCTTGATGAAAAGTTTGATTTAATATTTATGGATGCAGGAAAAGGACATTATAATCATTTCTTGCCACATTGCTTAAGATTACTAAAAGAAGATGGAATTATAATAGCTGATAATGTATTATTTAGAGGAATGGTTCCATCACAAGAGTTAGTAAAAAGAAGAAAGATTACAATAGTAAAAAGAATGAGAACATACTTAGAGATGGTTTCAAATGATGAAAATTTAATAACCTCTGTCATTCCGATGGGAGATGGTATTGCGATAACTAAAAGGAGGTAGGTTTAAAGATGAGAAAACCTGAAATTTTAGCACCAGCTGGAAATTTAGAAAAACTAAAAATTGCTATAGATTTTGGAGCAGATGCTGTATATATAGGTGGAAGTAGATTAAATTTAAGAGCTTTTGCTGGAAACTTTACAAATGAAGAAATAGCTGAGGCAGTTAAATATTGTCATGATAGAGAAAGAAAGCTTTATGTGACAATGAATGTATTTCCACGTAATTTTGATTTAAATGGAATGGAAGATTATATAAAAGGATTAGAGGCTTTAGGAATTGATGCTATAATAGTAGCTGACCCTGGAATAATAGCAGTAGCTAGAGAAGTAGCACCTAACTTAGAAATACACTTAAGTACACAAGCTAACACTGTAAACTGGAAAGCAGCTAAGTTCTGGTATGATTTGGGTGTTAAGAGAATAGTACTTGCAAGAGAAATGACTTTTAATGAAATTCATGGATTTAGAGATAATCTTCCAGAAGGATGCGACTTAGAAGGTTTTGTACATGGTTCAATGTGTATGGCTTATTCAGGAAGATGTCTAATTTCTAATTATATGTTAGGAAGAGATTCTAATAAAGGGACATGTGCTAATGTTTGTAGATACAAGTATTTCTTAGTTGAAGAAACAAGACCAGATGTTTACTTCCCTGTTATAGAAGATGATAAAGGAACATATATAATGAATTCAAAGGATTTATGTATGATTCACCATATACCTGAATTGGTTCAAAGTGGAATATATTCATTTAAAATTGAAGGAAGAATGAAAAGTGAATTCTATGTTGCTTCAGTAGTTAAAGCATATAGAGAAGCATTAGATAGTTACTTTGAAGATCCAGATAATTATAAATTCAAACAAGAATGGATGGATATCTTATTAAAAGTTAGCCATAGACCATATCATACAGGATTCTTCTTTGGAAAGACAGGAGAACAAAATTATGATGATTCATCATATATAAGAGATTATGATATAGTAGGAATAGTAAAAGAATTTGATGAAGAGACTATGACTGCAACTATAATGCAAAAAAATAGAGTGTTTGAAGGAGATAATGTTGATATACTAAGACCTTATACACCTAATTTCTCAATAAAGATGAACTCAATGTATGATGTAGAAAAAGATGTTGAGACTAATGTTGCTAATAGAGCACATATGATCTTTAAGATGAAGGTTGATACACCTCTAAAAGAAAATGATATGCTAGTAAGAGGAAAACAAACTTTAAAAATTGGAGACAAATAGGAGGCAAATTAATGAAAAAACCTATACTTATTGGAATAACTGGAGGGACAGGTTCAGGTAAAAGTACCATAGCAGATGAAATATATAATAGCTTTAGTGAAGACTGTATAGCTATGATACAACAAGATGCATATTATAAGGATCAAAGCCGTTTAACAATGGAAGAAAGAACAAAAACAAACTATGACCATCCAAGAGCATTTGATAATGATTTATTAATAGAGCATTTACATTGTTTAATGAATGGAGAGCCAATTAGAAAGCCTATATATGACTTTACTATACATAATAGATCAGAAGAAAAAATAAATGTAGAGCCTAGAGATATAATAATAGTTGAAGGTATTCTTGTACTTGAAGATGAAAGAATAAGAGATCTTTTAGATATAAAAGTATATGTAGATACAGATGCTGATATAAGAATATTAAGAAGATTGGTTAGAGATATAAATGAAAGAGGAAGAGATGTTGATTCTGTAGTAGAACAATACCTTTCAGTAGTTAGACCTATGCATATGCAATTTATTGAACCAACAAAAAGATATGCTGATATAATTGTTCCAGAAGGTGGACACAATAAAGTAGCCATAGATATATTAGTTTCAAAAATTAAAGATACATTAAAGTAATTTGTATAAAACACCTTTTCTTAGTCAAGAATTAGCTAAGGGAGGTGTTTTCCTTTTATGAAGAGAATGAATTTAAATAGAGGTAAGGCTTTATTAGCTCTTCTAATGACTATATTTGCTGGATTAGCAGTTAGATTATATTTTTTAAATGTTCATCCTACAGAAAGAGTAGAAGCGAATTATAAGAATCATCAGACTGAAAGCATAAGTGATAGTAAATATATGCTATTAGATACAACTGGTAAAGATTTAGTAGAGTATGAAAAAAAATATGTATTAGTGATAGATTCAAAGCCTTTTAGTTTAAATAATTATGGGGAAACTTTAGAGGATTTAATGGCGTTGAACTTTATTATGAAGGGAGAAAATAGTGATTTTAATTATACTGATGTAATGAAAAGTCAAGGAAAATTATATTACACTATTTCAGAAGAGACTTATAATAAAATAAATAAATTAGATAATTTAAAAGGAGTATATACTTTTATTAGCGATAAAGTGGATAAAAAGGAAGCTTGGTCTGTAAATGGTATGTTGTCAAATATAACTGATAAAAATATAGTACAGGGATCTATAGAAGAAGAAATATATAATAATATAAAGAATAATGAAATTCCTAAAAAGAATTTTTATCTTGATGAAAAAAATGTTTATGCAGATGATGAACTTGTTATAAATGATAATAATAGAAATATAAAGCTTACAATAGATAAAGAATTCGATAGTAAGATTAGAGATGTATTATCAAAAGAAGAGTATCAAAAATATAAAAATATAGGCGTAACTATTATGGAAAGTAATACTGGAAAAATTAAAGCTTTAGTTCAAAAAAATGAAAGTGAAGCTAATATAAATTTAGGAATAGAAGGAATAGGTTATGAACCAGGGTCTATTTATAAGCTTATAACATATGGAGCATCTTTAGAGGAAGGACTTATAACTCCTTATAATACAGTATCTTGTAATGGGAAGATGTGTAATGGCAAAGTTCATGGAACACTTACAATAAATCAAGGGCTAATAAAATCTTGTAATGATGTATTTGGAGCTATAGGACGTAAAGTTGGATATGATAAATTGATGGAGTATAGTGAAAAATTGGGGTTATTTAAAAGGGTTATAGGAATACAGGGAGAAGGAAGAAACGAAACTTCAGGAGTAAAACCTAAAAATGATGATCCTAAAAATAATAATATTATGGCACTTATTCCAATCGGACAATCAATGAATGTATCTCCTATACAAATGCTTGGAGCTGTTAATACCTTTACGAATAATGGAGTTTATGTAAAGCCCTATATTATGGAGAGTATATTAGATGATAACGATAAGGTAGTAAAACAATATGAAACTAAAAAAGAAAGAATATTTACAGAGACTACAAGCAAAATTGTGAAAAATGGAATGAAAGAAGTAGTTACTACTGGAACAGGTAAAAGTGCACTTATTCAAGGTATTGATATGGGAGGAAAGACAGGATCGTCTTCAAGTAGTAATAATACTACACATGGATGGTTTGCAGGATACTTTACAATAGATAACAAACAATACACAATGATTGTTTTTGTTCCAGATTTAATAGAAAAAGAAGGTGAAAATATAGGAGGGGGTAACACAGCAGCACCTATATTTAAAGATATAGTATTACAATTAAATAAAAAATAATAATGAGGCTACATATTTTAAATGTAGTCTTTTACTGTAAAGAAAATTATATTTTTTATAAGATAAAGCAAGTTTTCATTATAAAAATCATATGATATTAGTAAGCACTATAAGGAGGATGAAAGTGTTAGTAATATCGAATTTTATTGATTTGCTCTGCAACACTGTATTTTTAACTGGATACATCTCTAATAATAACACTTTCCCGACACCTCTTGATGAAAAAGAAGAGGAAAAGTATTTAAGAAAGCTGAAAGAGGGAGACAAGGGAGCTAAGAGTGTATTAATTGAAAGGAATCTAAGGTTAGTAGCGCATATAGTTAAAAAATATTCTTTCCCCAATAAGGATGTTGATGAATTAATTTCAATTGGGACAGTTGGGCTTATTAAAGCTATAGATTCTTTTGATGTTGATAAGGGTACAAGGCTTGCAACATATGCATCAAGATGTATAGAAAATGAAATACTAATGTTATTTAGAAATAATAAAAAGCAAAAAGGAGAAGTTTATCTGCAAGACCCTATAGGTGTTGATAAAGAAGGAAATGAAATTTGTTTAATTGATGTACTTAGTAGTGATAAGGATTCAGTACTTGAAAAAGTCGAAAACAATCTTCAGGTAAAGGCTTTGTATAAAAAGATGGAAGAGATACTTACAGAGAGAGAACATGATATAATTATTATGAGATATGGTCTTCAAGATGGAAAAAGCAAAACTCAAAGAGAAATTGCTGCAAAATTAAATATATCAAGATCATACGTATCTAGAATAGAGAAAAAAGCCTTGAAAAAACTCCAAAAAGTTCTATATGGAAAAGGTATATAAGTTTGTTCTAAATTCCTCTATAAAAAATAGAGGAGTTTAGCTATTTTTATAGAAATATAGAAGGTGGGGAAATTAATAGGTCGGAGGAAAGAAAATGTATACTTTAAGAGAATTATTAGGTAAAACAACAGAGTTAGATGCATCAGATTTACATTTAACAGTTGGAATACCACCAACAGCAAGGTTGAATGGAAAATTAATGCCACTTGGAGATGAAAATCTAACTCAAGATTGCATGGAGAAGTTCGCTAAAGAAATATTAGGAAGCAAATTTGATATATATAATGAAGACGGAGAAGCTGATACATCATATTCATTATCAGGAATAGGAAGATTTAGAGTAAATGTATTTAAGCAAAGAAATAGTGATGCGATAGCATTAAGAGCTATACGATTAAAAATTCCAACTTTAGATGAACTAAACCATCCAAGCGTATTAAAAGAGTTAGTTAAAAAGCAAAGAGGATTAGTTCTTGTAACAGGTCCAACAGGAAGTGGTAAGAGCACAACACTTGCAGCTATGATTAATGAAATAAATGCTACAAGAAGTGCTCATATAATTACTTTAGAAGATCCGATAGAATATCTTCATAAACATAAAAAGTGTATTATAAATCAAAGAGAAATTGGTAAAGATAGTAAAAGTTATAAGAGTGCATTAAAAGCAATCTTAAGAGAAGATCCTGATGTTATTCTTGTAGGAGAAATGAGAGATTTAGAGACTATTTCAATTGCTATGACTGCAGCAGAAACGGGACATTTAGTATTCTCAACGCTACATACTATTGGTGCAGCAAAAACAATAGACAGAATAATTGATGTTTTTCCACCACATCAACAACAGCAAATAAGAATACAACTTGCAACAGTGTTACAAGGAATAGTGTCTCAGCAACTAGTTCCAACTATAGATGGAAAAGGAAGAATTGCAGCACTTGAAACAATGATAATTACTCCAGGAATACAAAATCAAATTAGAGAAGGAAAGACTTATCAAATAGAGTCTGCAATACAAACAGGAAGCAAATATGGAATGAAGAGCATGGATATGTCTTTAGTTGAGCTTGCTAGGAATGGAAGTATAACTGAAGATACGGCAATGATATATTCTGTTGATAAAGAAATATTGAAAAGGATGATGATGCTTTAAAGGAAAAAGTTTTAAAATGAAAATAAATGATCATTAATTAAGAAATTTAATTAATGATCATTTATTTTATTAGAAAATATTAAAGAAAAATAACAAAAATATTAATATATTATTAAAAGAAAAAAATAAAAAGGAATTTATAAATATATGTTGAATATATAAATGTAAGTAGGAATGACAGGAGGGAAGATAGGGAAAATGCAAGAATTTTTAGTTACAGCAATAGATATAGGGACACAAAAAATTTCAGCTTCATGTGGATTGTCATCAATCGGGAAAGAAGTTGATATATTAGGAAGTTCTTGTGTTTATTCAAAGGGTGTTAAAAAAGGGAAAATAGCTGATACCGAAAAATGCAAAGAAGCATTTCTTGAAGCTTTGGATAATTTAGAAAAAGAGATAGATAGAGAAATTAAAGATATTTACATAGGGTTACCATCTACTGATGTAAAAATCCAAGAAAGTAATTTTGAAGATGATATTAATGGAATAGTATCTCCAAAGATTCTTAATGATGCATTAAAATATATTAGAGAAAATACTTTTGTAAATGATGATGAAGAGATATGTGATGCTTTTATAAATTATTATAAAGTGGATGATAAACTTAGTTTAAATTTAGCTGAAACCTTAGAAGGAGACAAGCTTTTAATAAATGCTACTGTTGTTACTTGTAAAAAAGATGTAATAAAAAAATACATGGATTTATGTATTGGCACTAGATACAATATTAAAGGATTTATAGTTAACATAATGTCACTTAAAAAAATCTTTTTCTTTAGAGATCAACTTGGAGAAAGAGTTATGGTAGAAAGTGGTGCAGCACTTACAGAAGTAGCTATATTTAAAGATGGAGTGGCTAAAGAATTATTTTCTATTCCTTTAGGAGGTAATAATATAACAAGTGATTTATCAATTTGTGGTGGGCTTTCTAATGAAGAAGCAGAAAAAATGAAGTGTAAATACAGTAGTAATTATGAAACACTTTATAGTGAAAAAGATGAAAAAGAACTTACTTTGGATGGAAAAGGCATCCATAAAGAGCTTTTTTATAAAGTTTGTGAGGCAAGAATTGAAGAAATTCTTAATTATGTAAATAATGAATTAAAAAATACTGGTCATTTTGATAATCTATGTAGTATAATTTTATGTAGTGATTCTTTAACAAATTTTGAAAATATAAATAAACTATCTAAAAAGATCATGAATAATAGAGTTCGTATATTTACAAAAAATGATTTTGGTATGCAAAATTTTTCAAATATTAACTCATTAGCTATTGTTAAAGAGGTGCATGATAGGGTAGAATTAATATGTGAAGATTTTACAAAAGATGTTAAAGATAAGACTTTAAGATTTGAAAAAATAAGTGATATAAATAGAAACGAAGAATGTGATATAGTAGAAAAAGAAGATCACGTTAAGAAAAAAAAGAATAATAAAGGCATTAGGGGAAAATTAAGAAGTTTACTAGAGGATATTTTCTAAAGGAGGAATTGTTTTGTTAGATTTTGAAGTGGATATGCAAGAATTAACTAATATAAAGGTAATAGGCTGTGGAGGCGGAGGAAGTAACGCTGTAAACAGAATGATAGTTGAAGGATTAAAAAATGTAGAATTTATAGCTATTAATACAGATAAACAAGCACTTATGTTATCACATGCCAATCAAAAAATTCAAATCGGAGAAAAGCTTACTAAAGGACTAGGAGCAGGAGCTAATCCTGAAATAGGACAAAAGGCAGCAGAAGAAAGTAGAGAAGAAATAACAGCAGCTATTAAAGGAGCAAACATGGTGTTCATAACTGCTGGTATGGGCGGCGGAACAGGAACAGGAGCTGCACCAGTAGTTGCAGAAGTAGCTAAATCATTAGAAATACTTACAGTAGGTGTTGTAACTAAGCCTTTCCCATTTGAAGGAAAGAGAAGAATGAGACATGCTGAAATGGGTATAGCTAAATTAAAAGAAAAAGTTGACACATTAGTAATAATACCAAATGAAAGATTATTATTTATGGCTGATAAAAAAACAACGTTATTAGATTCATTTAGATTAGCTGATGATGTTTTAAGACAAGGTGTGCAAGCAATTTCTGACCTTATAACTATTCCAGGTGTTGTTAATGCCGACTTTGCTGATATAAAGGCAGTTATGTTAAATAAAGGTTTAGCACATATGGGAGTTGGACACGGAAATGGTGATAATAGAGCAGCAGATGCTGTTAAAGAAGCTATTGCATCACCATTACTTGAAACTTCAATTGAAGGAGCAACAGGCGTTATCTTAAACTTTACAGGTGGAGCAGACCTTGGAGCACTTGAAGTATATGAAGCAGCAGACGTTGTAAGAGAAGCAGCAGATGCTGATGCTAATATAATTTTCGGGGCAGTTATAGATGAGACATTACAAGACGAAATAAGAATAACTGTTATTGCAACTGGTTTTGAAGAAGACGGAATAGGAGCTTCACCAAAAGAAACTGCTAAGGTAGAAGTTAAATCACAAATAAAACAACAAGTTGAAGAAAAGGTTGAAGAGGTTAAGGAGGAAGTTGCAGCTACAACTTCTGAAGAAACTGTAAGTTCAACTATAACTTATACAGAAGAAGATTTATCTATACCTACATTTTTAAGAAGACCAAGAAGGTCAAACTAATAATAAGAAGTTTTTAAAACCTTGGAAATTAATTTCCAAGGTTTTTTTATACAATAAGGTTACAAAAAGGTTAATAAGAGATGAAAAAATAGAAAAAATAGAGGGTTAGAATCTTTGATTAGACAAAGAAATATGGTAAAATTAAAAAGAATATTAGTAAACGAGAAAAATAATGTTATAAATGGGGAGAATAGTATGAAAAGGAAACAAATAACAACCATGATGTTGGTTGTAGCAGCAACTACAGGTTCATTTATATTTAATAATACCAAAGCATTTGCAGATACTCATAAAAATAATGTTAGTACTTTTGGCCTTGAAAGAGCTTCAAACAAAGGAAAAGTGGTAAACGTTGAAACTAATCTAAGAATAAGAAAAGACCCAAGTACTAGTAGTAGCGTTATAGGATATCTTAGAGATGGACAAACTTTTGAGATACTAGGAAAAGAAGGATCTTGGTATAAGATAAAAAATGAAAATAAGATAGGTTTTATTCATAAAGATTATGTAAAAGAGATAGATAGTAATAATAATGCAATAAGTACCAGCTTAAAAGGAGAAGTAATTAATATTACATCTACTTTAAGGCTTAGAGGTTCAGCCTCAACTAGTGGACAAGTTATAGGATATTTAAAAAATGGAGATAAATTTGATATCTTAGGAAAAGAGGGTTCATGGTACAAGGTTAAAGTTAGTGGAAAAGTTGGTTACGTACACGGTGACTATGTAAAAGTAATAAATCAGGGTAGTAGCAATAATACTAGTAATAATAGCAACAATAAACCAGTAGAAACAATGAAGCAGGGAATTGTAATAAACATAACTTCTAGCTTAAGAGTAAGAAAAAGTGCATCAACAAATTCAGATACTCTTGGGTACTTAAAAAATGGAAGCAAGCTTGAAATAGCATCAAAGTCGGGAGTATGGTATAAAATAAAATACGGAAATGGCTATGGTTATGTACATGAAGATTATGTAAAAATAACAGGTGAAAGCGGAAATAATAATAATAGTAATAACAACAACAATAATAACAATAATAACAATAAACCAGTAGAAACAATGAAGCAGGGAACTGTAATAAACATAACTTCTAGTTTAAGAGTAAGAAAGGGTGCATCAACAAATTCAGAAACACTTGGATACTTAAAAAATGGAAGTAAGCTTGAAATAGCATCAAAATCAGGTGTATGGTATAAGATAAAATATGGAAGTGGCTATGGTTATGTACATGAAGATTATGTAAAAATAACAGGTGAAAGCGGAAATAATAATAATAGTAATAACAACAACAATAATAACAATAAACCAGTAGAAACAATGAAACAGGGAACTGTAGTAAACATAACTTCTAGTTTAAGAGTGAGAAAGAGTGCATCAACAAATTCAGAAACTCTTGGGTACTTAAAAAATGGAAGCAAGCTTGAAATAGCATCAAAGTCAGGAGTATGGTATAAAATAAAATACGGAAATGGCTATGGTTATGTACATGAGGATTATGTAAAAATAACAGGTGAAAGCGGAAATAATAATAGTAATAACAACAATAATAATAACAACAATAATAACAATAAACCTTCAGATAAGATTGAAGGAACAGGTAAGGTTATAAACATCACAAGTAACTTAAGAGTAAGAAAAGGTCCAGGAACAAATCACGAAGTTTCTGGTTATTTATTAAATGGAGATACTTTTGATGTTTTAGGAAAAGAAGGAACATGGTATAAGATTAAAAAGGGAAGTTTAAGTGGTTATATAAGTCAAGACTATGTAAAATTCTATCCAAATGGAGAGAATTCAAATAACAAACCTGAGAAACCAGAAGTAATAAAAAAATTTGGTAAAGTACAAGTAAGTAGTGAACTTAGAATAAGAGAAAAAGCAAATACAAATTCTAAAATATTAGGAAATCTAAGAAATGGTGATGTTATTGAGATTTTAGGAGAAGAAAATAGTTTCTATAAAATAAAAAGTGGTAGTATAGTTGGATATTCAGCAAAGGAATTTATAAAAGAAATATCTCAATCAGAAGCTGAAGATAATAATAACAATAATAGTAATAACAATGATAGTAATAAACCTGAAAATGGAACCTCTATGACAACTAATTACCATATGTCTATGGATTCATATGTAAAATTACAGCAATCAAGAGTTCCAGCCTATGATTATAATTATTATGAAAAATATATAAATCCAAATAAAGCAAGCAATCAATCACAATTCTTAAGAATAGATGAGTTTAGAAATATTAGTGTAAGTGGATTAAATAATTACTTTAATAGCAAAGATGCTGGTGTTTTAAAAGGACATGCGCAAGGATTTGTTAATGCAGCAAAGAAATTTGATATTGATCCAATATATTTTGCTGCTCAATCAATACATGAAACAGGCTATGGAAAAAGTAAGTTAGCTAAAGGTGTTACTATTACAGAAATAGCTAACCCTGATAAAGGAAAATATAATAGCAAGGGTGAATTAATTGGATATGAAATGATTAAGCTTTCAAAACCTGTAACTGTATATAATTTATTTGGTATAGGAGCATATGATAATTCGAAAGTATTCCCAAATAGAGCACTAATTCTTGGAACAACATATGCATATAATCATGGATGGACAACAGTTGACAAAGCTATTGAAGGAGCAGCTAGCTTTGTATCAAATAATTATGTAAATAGTTCAAAGTATAAGCAAAATACATTATATAAAATGAGATTTATACCTAATACAGATTTAATATGGCATCAATATGCAACAACTCCATGGTATGCGGAAAGTATAGGAGCTCAAATGGAGGAAATGAAAAATTTATATACAGGAAATAATGACTTTGTTTATGATAAACCTAAATTTAATTAATGTAGAATTTAAAAAATTACCTAATTTATATTAATTAAAGAAGAAACTTAGAGCTTAATAACAAATGTAATATATATTTAAATAATCCGAAATATGTTTTTAAATTACTATGTTAAAGGAAAATAATTTAGAATAACTATAAGAGACTTATATTTTTATATAAGTCTCTATTTTTTGTTAAAATCATAAAAAAATAGATGAATTATATATGTAAATATCAACAAAAAGTAATAAAAAAATTAAAAGAAGTTTTAGTGTAATTATATGTAAAAAAAAATAGTTAAAAACTACTGTTCTTAACAATTAATATGACAAAATTTTAAAAGATATAGTTATATAATTTTATTAGGAGGTTGATCAAGTGGATATATATGTAGATATATTATTAATTGAAAATTTTTTGGTCAATTTATTTTTGCTAACAATATCCTATAGAGTACTTAGAGAAACGTATTCATTTAAAAAATGTATATTTGCAGCAGCCTTAGGAGCTTTGTACACCTTAACAATGGTTTTTAATGAGTTAAATTGGCTATCTAATAACTTTTTTCAAGTTATTGTTTCATTAAGCTTAGCTTATATTCCATTAACAAATAAAAAAATAGGAAATGCTTTAAAATGTGGTGCAACATTTATAGCATCGGCATGTGTTTTGAGTGGGATTTGTTTTAAAATAGCTGTTATAACTAATGAATATTCAATAAAGAATGGTATTATGATAAATGATTTTAAGGTGAAGTATTTAATTATATGTGTAGCTATTCTTTTTGTAGCTCTAGAGAGAATTACAAGTTATATAAGAGAAAAAAATATAATAAGAGATTTCTTCTATGATATTGAGATAACTCTTAAAGACAAAGTTATTATGGTAAAGGGATTCTTAGACTCTGGAAATGAACTAAGAGAACCAATTACTAATTTACCTTGTATATTAGTTGAAGAAGGTTATCTAAATACATTAGATATAAAAAATGAAGGTGTATTCTATATTCCCTATAGTGCCATTGGATACAATGGAAGCTTAAAGGGATTTAAAGTAAACAAAATAAAACTTAAAAAAAGTGGAGAGACCTTTAGAGAAATAGATGCAATATTGTGTCCATGCAAAGATACTTTAAGTAGGGATAATGAGTTTAATGCATTATTATCAAGAGGGGTAATATAAGGAGGTTATTATGATAAAAATTCAGATGTTATTAAATAGAATATTAGAAAAGCTAGGATTATTTAGAAAGAAACTGCATTATGTAGGAGGAAGTGACGCTCTTCCACCACCCCTTTCTAAAGAGGAAGAAGAAGATCTTGTAAATAAATTAAATGATGGAGATGAAGAGGTTAGGAGCACTTTAATAGAAAGAAATTTAAGACTTGTTGTGTATATAGCTAGAAAGTTTGAAAATACAGGAGTGTATGTAGAAGATTTAATTTCAGTTGGTACTATTGGACTTATTAAAGCTGTAAATACCTTTAATCCAGAAAAAAAGATAAAGCTTGCAACATATGCATCTAGATGCATTGAAAACGAAATACTTATGCATTTAAGAAGAAATAATAAAATTAAAGCTGAAATATCATTTTATGAACCTTTAAATATTGATTGGGATGGAAATGAACTTCTTTTATCAGATATTTTAGGTACAGAAAATGATATAATTTATAATTTAATTGAAGATGAAGTAGATAAGCAATTATTATTTATTGCACTAAAAAATTTAAACGAAAGAGAAAAAGAAATTGTAAAACTAAGATTTGGTTTAAATGGGACCAATGAAAAGACTCAGAAAGAGGTTGCAGACCTTTTAGGCATATCTCAATCCTATATTTCAAGATTAGAAAAAAAGATAATAAATAGATTGAAAAAAGAAATTAGTAAAATGGTTTAGGTTGTCTGTAGTATAAAACTATTATCTTGCGGAAATACTTTTTAGTGTGATGATATTACTTCCAAAAGGAGTTGATGATATTGATCATTAATAAAGTTGAAATATGTGGAGTAAATACTGCGAAACTTCCTATAATTAAAGAAAAAGAAAAAAGAGAACTTTTATTAAAGATGCAATCAGGAGATAATAGTGCAAGAGAAACATTTATAAAAGGAAATTTAAGATTAGTGTTAAGTGTAATTCAAAGATTTAATAATAGAGGAGAAAATGTTGATGATTTATTTCAAGTTGGATGCATAGGGCTTATGAAGGCTATTGATAATTTTGATCTTTCTCAAAATGTTAAGTTTTCAACTTATGCAGTTCCAATGATAATTGGAGAAATCAGAAGATATTTAAGAGATAATAATTCAATAAGGGTTAGTAGGTCATTGAGAGATATAGCATATAAAGCATTACTAGTAAGAGATAAATTGGTTAAAGACAATAATAAGGAACCAAATATCTCACAAATAGCAAAGGAATTAGAGATACCTAGAGAAGATGTTGTATTTGCATTAGATGCTATACAAGATCCAGTATCTTTATTTGAACCAATATATCACGATGGCGGAGATGCTATATATGTTATGGATCAAATTAGTGATTCTAAAAATACTGATGAAAATTGGTTGGAAAATATCTCAATAAATGAAGCTATGAAGAGATTAACAGATAGAGAGAAGTTAATATTGGATCTTAGGTTTTTTAGAGGAAGAACGCAGATGGAAGTTGCAGATGAGATAGGTATATCTCAGGCACAAGTTTCAAGACTAGAGAAAACAGCACTAAAACATATGAGGAAGTATATTTAGAAAAAGAACTCTTTAAGAGTTCTTTTTCTTTAGATAAATAATAAATAACTATACTTTTGAATATAAATGTAAAATGTAAAGGGGGAGTTTAAATGGAAGAAAATTTACATTCAATTAATGCTATGAGAAATATGGAAATAATAGATGTAAACACAGGAAGAAAACTTGGATATATAGTAGACATAAAATTAGATTGTGAAGAAGATAAAGTACAATCATTAATTATACCAGGAGAGAATAAAGGCTGGTTTGGAAAAGGAGAGGAGATAGAGATTCCTTGGGAGAATATAGAGAAAATAGGTATTGATGTTATACTAGTATCAGCTGAAAATTTAAATATTGTTTCAAGAGATGATAATAATTACAGATAATATCTAGTCAGGAAAGGAAAAAATATGTATAATAACGATATAGAGTAAGTAATTAAATGTACAGAAAGGTGGGAGCTATCTATGAAATGCCCTTTTTGTTCTTTTCAAGAAAGTAAGGTAGTTGATTCAAGATCAACAGATGATAATACCACAATTAGAAGAAGAAGAGAATGTTCAAATTGTAATAAAAGATATACAACATATGAAAAGGTAGAAGATATTCCAATTTTAGTTATTAAAAAAGATTTAACTAGAGAAAATTTCAATAAAGAAAAAATTGTGAATGGATTAATTATAGCATGTCAAAAGAGACCTATTTCTAGAAAGCAAATAGAAGAAATTGCAGAAGATATTGAAAAGACAATATCAAATAAGATGATGACAGAAGTCCAATCAAACTACATAGGTGAAATGGTTATGGAGAGACTTAAAGAAATTGATGAGGTTTCATATGTAAGGTTTGCTTCTGTTTATAGGCAATTCAAAGATATTAATACCTTTATGGAAGAAATAAATAGATTAATGAGATAAGTGTAAAGCATTTTAATTCTAAATTTAGGATTAAAGTGCT
>NZ_JAFBDA010000016.1 GCF_016907995.1 Clostridium sardiniense
CTCCCATAGAACTAGCTATAATTTTTGTATTTTCTCCGATTTCTCCTTTTCCATTTATTTTTGTTGGAGTATTTCTATCAGTTCCAGTTCCATCTCCTAATTGTCCATAAGCATTATGTCCCCACGTATATAGATTTCCTTCACTATCTACTGCTGAAATAGTCTCACTTCTACAAAGTTTTGATACCTTTTACTTATGGTTGATTATATTTTAATTAAGTAATATTTATAATTTTTCCATTAATATAAATAATTATTAAAATTTACCTTGTAAACGTTTGATGATATAATCATTATATTAAGAGGTTGTCCTATAAATATAGTTTATTATAGCTATTTGAAAAATATTTTCCATAAAATCACCTCTTAAAATAATTGTATATGGGAGGAATTTAAAATTAAACAAATATTAAATTAAGGGGGAATTGATATGAAGAATTTTATAAAAAAATTAAGTTTACTAACTTTAATTCTAAGTTTTGCTTTATTGTTCAATGGTATTACTACTTTTGCAGATAACATAAATACCGATATAAATACTATTAAAAAAGTTTATGATGATGGAGTTAATAAGGGAAAAGTTAATCCAAATAAATATACTTTTAATGCTTTTGAAGAAAATTATAAATTGGGAATTAATACATATAATGAAATGAAAAATACAGTTGGACAGGGATTAAATTATAATGATTGGTTTGATCAAGTATTAAATTTTGGAGCTTTTCCAGATGGAGAAGGTCATGCTCCAAGTGAGAAGAAAAAACCAAGGAGAGTAAAACGTAGTCAAGAGGATAATGCAGAAAGATTTGAACGTGATTTAAGAAAAGGAGACATAATAATAGTCCAAGGAAGTCCAGGACATGCAGCAATAGCAACAACGGATAATTATATATTAGAAATGACTGGTGGAGGGAATATTCTAAATTGGACAGCGACAGGAATAAGCAACAATAATAATCAATTTAGTAAGCATAATTGGTTATGGGGTATTGAGGAGCAAGGGGTTAAAAAATCTGAACCAGAAATAAAGAATTGGTTGCAGATATGGCGTATACCAGATAGAGATATAGCTAATAAGTGTGCTAATTATGCTGATAGAACATTTTGGAATTCTTCAGGAGGTTATCATAAAAATAGATATATAGATTACAGAGTTACTTCAGGATTAAGCACTAAAAATCCTAATTATTGTTCAAAATTAGTTTTTCAATCATACTACTGGGGAAGTGGTGATGAACCTGTTATGAAGCCTAATATGATAAATTTAACTTGGGTATTGCCATGGGCATTACCTAATGTATTTGCAAGTAAATATGAACCTTATAAAGTTGGAACGTATTAGGAGTATAAAATATGAAAAAAAAATTATTAAGACTTAGCATAATAATTGTTACCATTATAGTTTATTTTTGTGGTAAGTATCATTTTAATATGATTGATATGGAGAAAAAAATAGATAAATTTATTACTGAAAAAGCTGGAATCCCTTCAAGTGAAATATTAGTGATTGGACAAATAGAAGCATTTGGAATGATTGGAGAGTCTGATTCTAATAAGAATTATGTAAAAACTTTTACAACAAAAAAAGATTTTGAAAAATGGAAGGAAAATTTAAAAAAGGAAGGTAAAAATTATAAAGATGTAAAAGTTAAAGATTGCGAAATAAAATATTATTGCACGTATACGCCAAAAGTTCCTAAATATAATCAAACAAATGTATATGATTTTCAGTATAGTTTATATGGAGGTAGTGTTTTTAGCTTTAAAAAAATAGAAAATAATTTTGCATATCCTCCAAATGAATTTATAAAAAAAATTTTAGAAAAAATGCATCCACCTGAATATAAATAAAGTCAATGGCTGAAAGTGATGTTATAGATACAAAAATTTAGATAAATAAAAAGAGTTCTAAAAATTTTCTTTAGAACTCTTTTTAAAGTGACAAAACTATCAACACCTAAAAAGGTTGCTTAAATATATTTTAAAAGAAAAATTTAGTAATAACAACCAAAGTTTTAATAATTAACAATTCAACATCTTAAATGAAAATAAACAATATAAAAAGAATCGTCAAGTCATTAATCGGGATTGTCTATAATGGAGGCTTGTTTCACGACATGGTATATCTTTATATAGATTTTTTGATTTGGTATTTATATATTGATTGTAAGAGTTTTAATGGAGTTTCCCCATCCATTGTACTATAATTTTTATAAAGTCTTTATTTGGAGTTAAATAGGGAAAAGGATATATTGTTTTTTTGAATAAGACAATACAAATATTGATTATAGTATATAATTAATATAAAGAATAAAAAATTAAGAGGTGTTGTATATGGTAATTAGAACGTTATTAAATCCACAAATAGATTTTATATTTAAGAAAATATTTGGAACAGAAAAGAATAAACCTATACTTATAGATTTCTTAAATGCAGTAATAAAGCCAATAAGTCCAATAAAAGAAGTTGAAATAAAAAATAATGATATAGATAAAGAATTTATAGAAGATAAATTTAGTAGATTAGATATAAAGGCAATAACAAATAATAAAGAGCATATAAACATAGAGATACAAGTTAAGAATGAATATAATATGATACAAAGGACTTTATATTACTGGAGTAAGATGTATTCAGAGCAAATACAGAATAGAGAAAACTATAATAAGTTAGAAAGAACAGTATGTATAAATATATTAAACTTTAAGTATTTAGATAATGACAGATATCATAATGCATATAGGTTAAAAGAAATAACGACAAATGAAGAATTAACAGATATAGAAGAAATACATTTTATAGAGTTACCTAAGTTCAATGAAATAGGAAATAAAAATAATGTAGATGATATAGAAAAAATAGACGCCTTAGAAAAATGGCTAGAGTTCTTAAAAGAACCCGAAAGCAATGTCGTAAGACAATTGGAACTAAATGATGAAGGAATAAGATTAGCCAAGACAGAGTTATATAGATTAAGCATGGATAGTAAAGAAAGAGAAAGATATAACATGAGAGAAAAAGCTATATATGATGAAATATCAGCTTTGGAAAATGCGGAGCTAAAAGGATTAAAACAAGGATTAGAACAAGGCGAGAAAAAGAAAAGTGTTGAAGTTGCAAGGAAGCTTTTAATTGCAGGAGTTGATATAAGGACAATAAGTGAATCTACTGGATTAAATGAAGATGAAATTAAAAAATTTAGATGAAAAATAGGAGTTCTAAAATTTTTTTAGAACTCCTATTTTATTTTTAGTTATATAATAATTTAAATAGGGAGTAACTCCAACAGGCTCATAGCCTATTTTCTATGGATTCAGGTTTGGATTTAATCCAATGTATAGATCGATAACAAAGATTTCAGTTTGATACAAAAGAAAGTAGTATTCTAATATAAGAAAAGTAACTTATAATAGAAAGGTAGTTATTTTTATTTTAAAGAATTTTTTACTATTGTTTTATATCCAGTATATGTTGAATAAAAATATCCTCCATAAACAATTACTAGCATTAAAGCTGTTACTAAGGATGATGACACTATATCAGGTTTATTAAACATAATCAAGAATTTATTTACAACTTTTATAGCAACCGCTGAGTGTATTAGGGATATAATTAATGGTAATCCAAAATAGATACTTATTTGTGTAAATATTGATTTATTTATACTTTTTTGAGATACACCAATCTTTTTTAACAATTTATATCTTTCAATACTATCGCTAGCATCTGATAATTGTTGGAGTGCAAGTATAGCAGCACTTGATATTAAGAATATTATTCCTAAATATGTACCTATGAATATTATTAGAGCTATAAGACCAGTAGTTTCTTCATATAATCCGTTTCTAGTATTTATTGTTAAATAACCATAATCGCTAGTATTATCTAACCTATTATATAATCCAAATATATCATTTAAATTCTGTTGATTTTCATTTGAATTCTTAGAAAAATTCACATCTAGTTTATTTGCATAAGGCTCTAAATTAGCAACTATATTATCAGGAACTATTAAAGTTATTGTATTAGTTTTTAAAACATCATTTTCATGTGCCTCACTTATTATTTTTTCGTTTCCAATTAATGAATTATTTGCAACTTCAAATTCTTTATTATTAAACTTTATTTTACTATTATTTTTAATGATTTTTTTTAATGCAGATTTTAGTTCATCGGTATTTGAGGATATTAATACTTGGTTATCAGACAAAGTTAATTTTTTAGCTCCAGTTAAAGCTCGTATATTATTATATGAACTAATACTTATCATTGGAATATCACTTACATAAGATGATAGTTTTTTATTTTTAAGATTTTCTTCTAACAATTCTTCAAGATTAGAATTTGATAAAGTATATTCATTATAAGAAACAGTTTCTGCATCAGAATTAAATTTAAATCCTAATGAATTTAATACTTCATCAATATTTTTAATTTTACTGTTTTTTTCAAATTCATAAGAGATTGAAGCATCAAATGGAGTTGTAGTCTCTAAGTTTTTTTCTAAGGTGTTTTTTAAACTTAAATCGGTTGATAATGTGCTTATTGTTAAGAATAACATAAGACATATAACTGTCATTGATAAGAAGTTAGTATTTATCTTACTACATATTTGTCTTACTACAAATATGTTTAATCCTTTTAAGTAAATATTATTATTTTTTTGAATAATATATATAACAAATCCTGCTAAACTAAAGAATAAAAGTAATGTCCCTAGAATGCCTAATACTATTGAATATAAAAACATTATATCTGTAGGTTTAAGTCCAACTTTAATTACTAAAACATAAGAACCTACTAGTAATCCTAAAGATAGTAAGAATATTATTGTTGTTATTATAGGATTTTTGATTTTCATAGTTTCATTCTTTTTAGATGCTGTTAACATGTCTATAAGTTTATACTTTGAAATTATACTAGCATTAAAAAGCATGACTAAAATAAATATTATACCAAAATATAACACAGTTTTTACGATAGCATTAGATGAAAATAAGAATTTATAGTTGCTTAGTGGAACTTCAAATAATTTAGCTGAAAAAGCAGATATTACTTGAGAAAATATTATACCTACTCCTAGACCTACGATTAAAGATATAGATCCTACTAAAGTTGTTTCATATGTAAGTATCTTTGAAATATTATTTTTCCCTATACCAAGTGTCATATAAATACCTAATTCTTTTTTACGTTTTTTAACTATGAAATTATTAGCATAAAGAATTAATCCACCTAAGATACAAGATATAAATACAGAAATTCCTGATATTAAATTTTGCAACATTTTTATATATTCTGCCTGACTTAACCCTAATTCTGTAAAAGCTTTTTGATCCCCTATGGAGTTAAATGCATAGAATATACACACTCCAAAAGTTAATGTTAAAAAGTATATTGAGTAATCTTTAAAGCTTTTCCTAACATTATTAAAAGCAATTTTAAAATACATCTGTATTATCACCTCCAAGAAGTGCTATAATATTAATAATTTTGTCAAAGAATTTTTTCCTTGAATCTTTTCCCTTAACTAATTCATTGAATATCTTTCCATCTTTTATAAATAGAATTCTATGAGCGTAACTTGCCGTAAAGGCATCATGAGTTACCATAAGTATTGTAGCTTCTAAATTTTTATTTAAGCTTTCAAATGAGTCAAGAAGTATACTTGCTGACTTTGAGTCTAAGGAACCTGTTGGTTCATCTGCTAATATTAATGAGGGATCTGTTATTATAGCTCTAGCTGAGGTCACTTTTTGTTTTTGACCACCTGATATTTGATATGGAAATTTAGTTAATATTTTTTCAATGCCTAAACTTTTTGCAACATTTTTAATAAGAGTATCTATTTCCTTCGGTTTTCTATCTTGTATAGTTAGTGCTAATGCTATATTTTCATATACTGTTAAGGTATCTAGTAGATTAAAGTCTTGAAATATAAATCCCAATTCATTTCTTCTGAACGTTTCTAATTGTTTTGACTTTAATTTTGTAATATCTTTTCCACTAATAATAATGGTTCCGTTAGTAACAGTATCTATAGTTGATATACAATTAAGCAATGTTGTTTTACCGCTTCCGGATGCTCCCATTATTCCAACAAACTCACCTTTAGCAACTTTAAAATTAATATTATCTAGTACTTTTGTTATATTATCTTTATTTCCATAATATTTTTCTATATTTTCGACACTTAAAATGTTTTGCATATTTTAGACCTCCTTATTTTATCTTATAATGTTACTTTATTCCATTTAAGATAAATCACATATTTATTTATCTTTCATATAGATTACAAAATTGTAAGGTTTCTATATCAAAAACAAGAAAATAGCATTAAAAGAAAAATAAATAGTTTATTAAGAAATAGAACTAAATATAGTAATTGTTAAAGAGATAAAAGAAAGGTAAAACTAAATAATTTTTTAAGATGGTAGTTAATGAATTATTTAGTAATAACAATTAAATTTTTAAAAATTAACATCTTAAGTACTATCCTCGTAAATGAAAATAAATAATATAAAAAGCCGCTCCAAAATCACTAAGAAGGATTATCTCTAATGGGGGCTTGTTTCACGACATGGTATACTTTATATGTATTGGTTGATTAGGTAATCTATAAATTGATTATTAAGAACTTTAATGGAGTTCCCCCACCATTTTACTATAATTTTTATAAAGTCTTTATTTGGAGTTAAATAGAGGGAAGTTTAGCCCCTTGAGGGGTTGGGGTGATTGTTTTTTGAATTCTTTAGAATTCTCCTTTGTTTTTTAGGTTATTAATAATCATTTACGAGGATATTGTTTAAGAGTATTAATATATTTTCTTTATTTCTTTTTAAATGTATCTCCTAGTTTTATCGGAACTAAAATCTTTACACCTTGTTTACTTGAAGTTCTTTTGACTTCCAAAATACATAAAAACCTACTGCGATAGCTCCTTTAAATTGTTTATCTATAAGCGTTGAATTTCTAATTGAATAATTATAAAACTTACTCATAAATTCACTCAGATCTTTTATTTCCTCTGACGTATCAAAACTTCTCTATTTTCTTTTCAGCATTTTCTATTAATATATCTACTTCTTTTTTCTTTCTATAATTTTTCATGAAAAATCCCTCCTTATAAATAAAAAAACACCAGGATTAAAATCCTGGTGAAATTGATTTCTTAATCTATCTATATTTAGAATCCTACTAAGGCTAAAAGCCTTGATACATCTAGCTTCATAATATTATATTTGCAATGAGGTTTGTTTTAGGTATTTAATAATCATTTACGATAATATTACTTAAGTATATTCTTCTAGACTTTTATCTTATTGAGGTTTTTTATTCATATTTTTATAAGAATTTATTAATAATTCCTTTGTACGATATAAATATATTATTACTACAATTAATATTATCTACTTACAACTAAGGAGGTTTTTCAGATGAAAAGCAACAAAATTATTAAACGCGTTGATCTATTAGGACGGATCTATTTACCTATGACTTTCAGAAGCTTATTGGATATCCCTCCAGGAGAAGCAGCTCAATTAGCATTTTTTATAGATAATAACAACCTTATTTTAACTAAATATGATGTAAGTTGTATTTTTTGTGGAGAGTGTAAATCTCTAATAATTTTCGAAGATAAAAATATTTGTTCAAATTGTATTGATAAATTAATATCTACTATCTAAATAATAAAGTCTATCATCTTCATTTTCCTATCCCTATGGAGACAAACTTTACTGTCTCTTTTAATTTTTATTTAGGCTTTATGAAATACTTTATATGTTATATATTTTAATCCCTATAAATGTACTATTTGCGCTTATATTAATTATGCTTCGTAAATCACTAAAAGATATTAGATTTTTCTTCCCAATCATTTATCTAATATCTTTTATTTGTTCAAATTTTTGTAATAATTTATTTAACAGTAATTGTACTCTATATTTTATAATTTAATTAACTATTTTATAATTTAGCAATTTTCTATTATTAATTTTAAAACCTGTATTTTTGAATAATTTTATAATAGTTCTTATAAAAAACCTCACAAATTATTACGTGAGGTTTTTTACTTTATATATAGATTTATTTGATGAAAACCATATATTTTTTTAATATTAGTTTTCTATTCTCTAAAAATATATCTTTTTCGTTTGGATTTATATCTACTCCTATTAAACCAAGTAATTTTTTTGTTTTGTAAGTTCTATTCAATACTCCTTATACTTCTAATAAGTCAAATTTCAAATGCAATAAGCATATTTTATTCCTATAGACGCTCCTAATACCTTATGGATCATACCTTCTTTAATCTATGATATAGAATAACCCAACCTTTAACCATAATCATAATAATACCCATAACAAAAAATATAAGGCCGCTAGCTGAATACCCAAAACCTTGTTCTATAACATCTCCATTAACAAGTACTATATCAGGTACACCTCCTCTTATCATAAATAAAGAAACTCCTAATATAAATGGTAAAATATATATTATCTTTTTCATATTGCTACTCCTTTCTAGTTTATTAAAATTATATTATCATATAGTTTTAACAAAAACAATTTTATTTTATCGAAAAACAATATATAATTATTCTTTTTAAATAAATTATTGAAGTTTAAATACTAAAAATATTACTTTCTTTTTAATATTTAGGTACTTATTTTTTTAAGAACTATAACATAAACTAATATTTTATTAAATAACAATTAAAGTATTACTAAAATATAACTATTTAAAAATAATCTAAAAAGCCTCTTCTATAGAAAATAGAGTCACAGATTTTTATTTTTATAGCATCATATATAAAATAATTTTTTTCTTATAGTTCTAATTTTTGTATTAAAAAATATTTATTAATGAATACCTTTATTATTTATATCACAATTCTTCATTCTTATTTTTTTACATATTGATTTCCGGTTTATTTTTGTATGCAAGTTTTACTTAAAATAATTAAAAAATATGGCAAAATCATTATAAATATACAATACTTTAGTAATTTATTAATAAAAGAATAAAGCAATTTTATATATTTATAAAAAATCAACAAAGCTAATGAGCCCTGCTGATTTTTAATTAACCTTAAATTTAAATAAATATTTTATATATTTGAACATTTCTAATTGTAGTACTGTACCTTTAATTTTAAAATTTATTTTTTGCTTTTTCAGGGATTTTTGATATATCTACTTCCTCAAATCCTTGAATATCATTAGTGTTTTCAGTAGACGGATTTCTTACACTAACTTTTAAATATGCGTCTTTTTTTAATTCCTTATCTACTAATGTATTAATATTAACTAATATTTTTTCTCCATTACTATTATATGCTGGCACATTTTTATATTCATAATAATAATCAACAATTTTTGTATTATTATCTAAGCTTTCTTTTTTTATACCACCTCCATCTATTTTCACATAATATTTCTCAGTTCCTATTTCTCTAAATTTAATTGAACATCCATTTGTTATAAATACAATTGATACTAGTAAAAAACACATTATTCCTACTTTTCTCATAGCTATTCCTCCTGAAACTTTCAATTTTATAAATACTATATATTAAATCTATTTAATTATTATTCTAAAGACCTTCTACAAATCAAAATTTTATAAGATACCCTTCAAACTCATTTACTCCAATCATTACTATTACTAAACTGTTTCTCATAACTTCTGATTTAATTGATACTATATATTCATCTGTACTAAACTCTCTTGGAACTATAACTTCTTACAATACGCGAAGACTTTTACTTACTAGATAGCTTTAAAAACTTACTCAATTCACCCCATTTCTTTTTATTTATAAATATTTATCTTTATCACTAATTAAAATTATTGTACTATCCATATAAATAAAATGAAGTATCATAACAAAATTAGCAATATTATCTATTACTACTACACTATTATCATCATAATCTAAAATCAGTTCCTTACTGTCTAGCTTTAATGTTTTTTTTAAATATTTAACTATTTTTTTTTGATTATTTGTCATATACTATTCCTCCAAGCAATAACAATCTCATTTACAAATAATATTTATTTCTATACTTTGAAAGTTTATACAAATTCAATTTATTTTTAATATTTAATTATTTAAAAAATTATATCTCCATACTTCATAAATTCTTAAAGCATCATATTCATTCAATAAAAACATATCTATAATAATATCTACCGCTTCTTTTTTTGAAATTGTTTTTGCAGTATTATCTAAATATTCAAATATATATTCTACAAATAATTCATTTGTTAAAATTATCTCAGTCTCTTTAATTGTAAATACTTTTTTATTTGTCATAATAAACCTCTCCATTAAAATAAGCATTCATTTTATTTACTTTTATAGTTTTATTGAAGTAATATTCAATATTATTTTCAGTTTTTTTAAATACTATCATTTTTTTAATTTTGTCATAACTATAAAGATCAGGTGTACTAGTTGGTTCTAAAAATTCATTATTTAAACCCTGTATAATATTAGATACTTTTATTTTTAAATTATTTTTATTTATACCACCTCCATATATTGATTGATTAGATAAATATAGGTAATCTAATTTATTTAAATTTTTTAAAGCTGAAATATTCTTTATTCTATTTCCATATAAATTCAAATCTTTTAGCTCTATTAAATTTTCTAATGGAGTTATATCTTCTATAAAATTATTTTCTAATATTAAAGTTTCTAATTTACTTAAGTTTTTAATATCATTAATATTACTTATATTGTTATCACCTAAGTTCAACATTTCTAACTGCTCTAGATTTTTAATTGGAATTAGATCTGTTATTTTATTTTTTCCTAAAATTAAATAATTCAACTTAAGTAAATTTGTTAATGGAGTTAAATCAGAAATATTATTATTCATTAAAATTAATACTTCTAATTCTTTTAAATTATATAATTCATCTATATTAACTAATATGTTATTACTTAAATTTAAAAGATTTAAATTTTTCAGATTTTTTAATCCTGATAAATCTTTAATATTATTTTCTGATAATGATAATGTTTGTAAACTAGTTAAGTCCTTTAACGGGTTCAAATCTGATATTTTGTTTTTATTTAAATATAATCTTTTTAAATTTTTACAATATTGAAGACCTTCTATACTTTCTATATTTAAATTAGATAAATCTAAATCTTCTTTAAATGATTCAAGTTCTTCCTTAGTTAAATTTTTTATATTAGGTCTATTGGGATCTATTTTATTATTTAATGCCTTTTTTAAATTAGAATCTTTCATTATTATTGGCCTACCTGAATTAATATTTAATAGCTTTTTTAAAAACATAAAAAAATCATCATTCTCCTCTGTACTTTGATTTAAATTTTCAGTATTAACTTCACTAGCTAAAACTGATATATTTGGTGTTATCAGTTGAAATAATAAAAAACAAACTATTGCCAATCCAAAAAATCTTTTTTTCATTAGGTATCTCCTTTTTAAATACTATAATTTACAGGTATGGGTTTATAGAAAATATATCTATTCCCTCATTTACTAAAGCTCTCATAATTATATCTACCGTATAATTTGAGTTTCTATATTATGAAGGAATACTAGTCTGTATTACAGATTCTGATTTATATTATGGTTATACTGCATCTGAAAATGTTGCAACATTTTCAGTATGAACTACTTGTCCATTTTTATCTTTAACTTTAAATGTTTTCTTGCTTCCTTTTAGATTAAATGGACCATCAATTACCCCATCAAAAACAAAACTATTATTTGAAGTCTTCTTGATGTCTCTGAATGAAATCCTAATAAATAATCATTTATATTATTAAAATCATTCATTTTTCGTAAAGTATTTTATTTTTTAAGTGCTAATATTTGAACTTTACCATTTTTAATAAAACTGAAACTCGTATCACTACTATCCCATTGCTTAAATAATTGATTATCATTATCATTTTCTGTATATATCGGTAATATTTTAACATTGCTTCAATCATAAATTTTACCTTTGTAATAATCTCACTTATATACCTTCTTAATAGATGGGATTGATTCAACTTGATTTTCTATGCTTACTCATCAACTATTCTTAGGAATAGTTAGTGTCTTTTCTGTCTTAGACTCATAATTAAATAAATTTAAAGTCAAATCTTTTAGGAAGGATAACTCCAAGTACTTGTCTTCCGCGGTAATTACCTCTGTTTAATACTCTATTAGACATATTAAAAAAATTACAATATCCATAATCTTAGTTACCTGTTTGTTAACCTTTGAATTTAAATTAGAACCTGAGTTAATCATCACTTTTATTGAGTTCATCATTAGCTTTTTTCTTTGATTCCGTGGATGGCTTTGATTCTATTTTATTATTTGCAAATACTATTACCGACCGTGATATAGTTTGAATTACTATAGCTCCCTATAATAATTATGTAATAGATTTCTTTTTCATAAATATACTCCCACATTTTTATATTAGACTAATATACTTTTATCACTATATAATAGTTGGATAAATATACTTAATATAATTCATAGCTTCACTTTTTATATATACCGAAATCATCATTTATATCTAATGAAAATTTATCTTCAATTTTTTAATAGTTCTTCCTCTGAGAATGCATTTGAAACATTATCTAAATATTTAAATATAAAAATAATTTAGTTATTAAAATCACATCACATGAACTAAAAAATAATTAAGCTACAATAAATACTTCTTTTGCTAATATATCTATTATCTGATTAATTGAGCATGGTTTCGATATATAAAAGCCTTGTCCATAGTCGCAGTTTAAATAATATAAAGCTTTATATGTAAACTTATCTTCAATTCCTTCAGCAATAACCTTCATATTTAAGGAATGAGCTAATTTAATTGTTTTTTCTAAGTACTTTAAACCTTCTATTGAAGTATTTTCTAATATAAAGTCAATTAATGATTTATCTAATTTTATATAATTTACATCATAAAAATGTATCACATCAATGGTATTATATCCTGAACCTACGTCATCTATAGATACCTTAAAGCCTCGGCTTCTTAAGAATTTTATACCTAATTGGAACTTTTCCAAATTTGAAACTTTATTGCGTTCTGTGATCTCGAATTCAATATATTTAATATATTTTTTATTATCATTATTAAATAGTTTAGTAATCCATGAAATTAAATTATCATTTTCAACTTCTACAGATGATATATTTATGGAAATATTAATTAACTTTCTATTTAAACTTTCTAAGTATTTTAAATCTATAAAAACTTTATTTACTACTGCAGTTGTTAATTCACACATCTTCTTATAATTTACTGCTAAACTTATTACTGATTCAGTATTTATAAGCTTATTATTTTTATCAGTAAACCTCGCTAACGCCTCAGCTCCTATAAATTCATTTGACTTTAAATCCACTTTAGGCTGATAAAATATTTCTAATTTCTTAATTTCATTTTTTTTCATTTTAATCCCCTTTTTAAACCAATTATTTTTTTATTAAGTTAATTTTCGTCTTAAATTACGTTTAAATTTTTTTGATGCCCCACCACTTACGTTAGTTTGCCTAGATCTAGCTATTGCCAAATCTCATTCTAAAACATCTTCAGTTATAGTAAATCCAGCAGCAATATATGTATTATTAGATATTTTTACAGGAGCAATTAAATTAGAATTACAACCTATAAAGCTAAAATCTCCTATAAATGTGTTATGTTTTTCTTTATCTGAATAATTAACAATTATAGAACCACATCCAAAATTACAGTTTTCTCCTACAGTTGCATCACCTATATAAGTTAAATGACTAGCCTTTGTTCCGTCTCCTATAGAAGATTTCTTCACTTCAACACAATTACCTATTTCACTTTTGAACCTATATTAAATCCAGGTCTTATATAATCAAAAGGTCCTACTGTTGTTTGACTACCAATTGTACTATCTAATATAATGGATGATTCAACTGTTACGTTATTATCTAAATTACTGTTATTTATTCTAGTGTTTTGCATTAATAAGCATTCTGACCCTATTACAGTATTACCTTCTAGTATTACACCAGGATAAACGATAGTATCTTTTCCTATTTCTACATCTATTCCAATATAAGTTGATGCTGGATCTATTAATGTAACTCCATTTTCCAAATGTTTTTTATTTATTTTATCTCTAAGAATCTTTTCTGTCTCAGCTAATTGAAGCCTTGAGTTCACACCAATTGTTTCATTGTAATTTGTGATAAGAGCTCCTATTTTTTTATTATTGTTCTTTAATATTTCAATTACATCTGTAAGATAATATTCACCTTGATTATTGTTATTTGATATATGATTTAATGCATTAAGTAAATCCTCAATATCGAAGCAATACATAGCAGAATTAATTTCTCTTACCATAGCTTCATCATCACTACACTCTTTATCTTCAACTATCTTTAAAACGAAATCACTATCATCTCGTATAACACGGCCATAGCCTTTCGGATTTTCTACTATAGATGTAACTAGTGTTGCAGAATTTTTATTTTCTTTATGTTGTTTAACTAAACTCTTAATAGTAAATGAATCAATTAGTGGAGCATCTCCAGCAAAAACTAATACACAACCTTTTTTATCTCTTAAAAATTCAGTTGAACACTTAACTGCATGTCCAGTACCTAATTGTTCATGTTGCATAGAGTATGAAACATCTTTATTTTCAGTTTTTTCTTTTACTAACTCAGCTCCTTTCCCAATTACAAGATTTATATCATTTATGCTAGCTTTTCTTATATTATCTATAACATGGTTAACCATTTCTTTTCCGCAAACCTTATGTAGAACTTTTGGACTATTAGATTTTATTCTAGTTCCTTGGCCGGCAGAAAGTATTATTGCACATTTATACAAATTTAATCACCTCAATTAATTACTATTAAAAATAATTTGATAGTAACAAATTATTTTCATAACTATTCTTATATTGCACAATATATAAGAATAGTTATAAATTCAATTTTTAAAAGTATAATATTATAAAATTATGGAAGTGTTGTATAATGATAATATCTTCTATATTTAAAGGAGGTGTCTATAATAAATAACTATGTGTATAGATGTTTAAATGAGTATGATGAAGTTATTTATGTAGGTAAATTGATAAGATTAAGTAACTATATAAAGGATTATTTTAAAGATGAACATAGTATACTTACTGATGATATTATTTTATGTACTTATAAAATAGAATCAGTAAAAGTAAATTATGAGATAGATGCTTATTCTATTAGCGCCTATTTAATAGATAAGTATAAACCTAAATTTAATCCTCAAAAACGTCATTATAAAAATATAAAATCGCCTAATATTTATAATGAATCTGATTGGGAATTAGTTAGAATAATACATCCTGATATAGTACCTATACAAGAAAACCTTTCAATTTTAGATCAATATTTTCATCTACTCATAATTTTACTAATACCAACAATTATCTTTGCTCTATATATTATTAAAGGAATTATCTGATTATATTAATCAGATAATTTCTTATATATAGCTTGTCTTAAGAGAATTTAGGTGCTGTAAATCTAGCCTTTTCAACATTATTTTTATCTTTTATAACTATGTCAACTGAATAGTCATCATTACTATATTCCTTTGGAACTATAACCTGTAATGCTGATTTAGGTGCTGCATCTTCAAATACTCCATCTGCAAAAGTTGCCACTTTTCCAGTATAGACAACTTGTCCATCTTTCTTTTTAACTTCAAACACATTATTTTGAGAATCACTCATATTAAAATCTTTAACCTTCACAACAACATCTAAAACATATTGATCTGCATTAGTTTTATAATATGAACGTATATTAAATCCTGAATCGTTTAGTGTGTTAGTTAATACAATATTTCTATCTTTCTTAACAATAAATTGAATTACACTATTTCCATATTCAATCTTAGGTAAATCTTGTATATAGTAATACTTTGATTGCCAACCTAAGTCAGTTCCAGGTTTTATTGCTGGAGGTACATTAGGTGGAGTAGGTACTACTTTTCCGCCACCACCACCGCCAGATGGTTTAGCTGTCTTAAAATCATAGTTTTTAACAGTTCCTTTATAATTAACTTCTATTTCAATCTTAGCATTTTCAATCCCTCCAATATCTGATATATCTTTTGTAGTTAAAATTGCTTGGAAACCTGAGTAGCCATTACTATACCAGTTAGTACTTACAATATCCTTTTTAAGCTTCACAGTTCCATCTTTATCTTTAATAACTAAATCCTTTCTTACAGTATTATCATATTTTTCATCTCCTGAAGTTTCCCCTTCAAAAATAATTCCATATGATTTAAAGTATGCTAACTTACTTATAGCCTCATTTTCTTTAGCTACAGCTTCAACTGTTACAGTTATTGTTTTAGTTGATTTTTCTCCCACACTATCTGTTACTTCATATTTCACTGTATAAGTACCAGCTTTACTTGTATCTACTGTATTTTCAATTACTTTAATATCTTTAGTAATATTTCCATCCTCTTTATCATTAGCCGTTACCCCATCTAATGGATTAAACTTATCTCCAACCTTTATTTTCTTGTTTTCAGCTGTTATTACTGGAGGAGTATTTGCTTTTAATGATAAGGTAACTGAATTATTTATATTATTAACAATAGAATCTTTACCATTTATATTTGCACCTAATTCAAAATGAATTGTCTTAGATTTAGTAGTCTTTGGAACTATTATTGTAGCGGTTTCATTAGTAACAGAAACATATTTAACATCTGAATAACCTTCAAGTTTATAAGCTAATCTAATTGCTGAATTAACATTTGGAACCTTAATATCAAAATAGAAATTATTGGTATCTTCTCGTCTTGTTATATTATCATAATCAATAGTTAATAATGTTTCTATCGGACTATATTTTGAAGTTGTTGTTCCATCTCCTAATTCTCCATCACCATTTTTTCCCCAAGTATATAAATTTCCTTCACTATCTACCGCACTACAAACCGTTCCTCCCATGAATACTGATACTATTTTTGTGTCTTCACCTATATCACCTTTTCCATTTATTTTTTTTGGTATATCTCTACCCGGTCCATTGAATCCATTTCCTAATGCTCCGTAATCATTAAATCCCCACGTATATAGATTTCCTTCACTATCTACTGCCGCTACATTCGCCGCCTCACTTGCATATGATGATACGGATATTGATACTATTTTTGTGTCTTCGCCTATGTCACCTTTTCCATTTATTTTTACTGGTTCATATCTTCTAGTTCTTGTTCCATCTCCTAATTCTCCATACTTATTCAATCCCCATGTATATATGGTTCCTTCACTATCTATTGCTGAAGTATTAAATATGCTCGTGGATATTGATACTATTTTTGTATTTTCCCCTATGGCACCTTTTCCATTTATTTCTACCGGTTCATATCTTGTAGTTGTTGTTCCATCTCCTAATTGCCCATAATTATTATTCCCCCATGTATACAGATTCCCGTCACTATCTACTGCTACACTATGCCCTTGAATACCATCTCCTTCTGTTGATGATGATACTATTTTTGTGTTTTCCCCTATATCACCTTTTCCATTTATTTTCACCGGTTCATATCTTGTAGTTGTTGTTCCATCTCCTAATTCTCCATAATTATTACTCCCCCATGTATATAAGTTCCCCTTGTTATCTATTGCACTTGAGTTAACATATCCAATGAATACTGATACTATTTTTGTATTTTCCCCTATGGCACCTTTTCCATTTATTTCTACCGGTTCATATCTTGTAGTTGTTGTTCCATCTCCTAATTGCCCACAATGGTTATATCCCCATGCATATATGGTTCCTTCACTATCTATTGCTAAAGTACCATGTCCGTTCGTGGATACTGATACTATTTTTGTGTCTTCTCTTATGGCACCTTTTCCATTTATTTTTACCGGTTCACATCTTCTAGTTGTTGTTCCATCTCCTAATTGCCCATAATAGTTACCTCCCCATGTATACAGATTCCCGTCACTATCTACTGCTGCACTACTATCGTCTCCTACTGATACTGATACTATATCTCTACCATTTATATTGTTAATAACACTGAAGTTATAAGTTTTATTTTCACTTCCATTTGATACCTTTAATATATTAACTCCTGCATCTGTTACTTTTGTTCCTGATGTTATTGTCTTTCCATCTAATGTTGCTGTTCCATTAAAGTTTAATGTTACTTCCTTTGGATAAATGTATTGATTTGGATTTTTTAATTCTTGAGTCATTGCTGAATCTGTATATACATTAGCAGTATTTGATTTAACCGAAGTATCCTTCGAAACTTTTGTAATATTTTTATTAGTAGTATTCATAGTATCTGCGAATACTACTGTAGTTGGAACAAATACCTGTGATGTTATTGCTCCTAGAATTAATAATGTTATTGCTTGTTTTCTCATATAAAAACATCCTTTTCCTAATTTAATTTGAATTTTTATAATTCAAAAATAGCTTCTCCAAAACAAGAAATTATTTTTGAATTATAAGGTTTTCTACTTAATTTTATTACCGTATATCCAGTTTATATATTTGTATTAAATTAGCTTTTTCAAGACCTTGTAACTAAGTTTACACCACCAACATAAAAAATATATTGGTGGTATAAATTTAAAGTATATGTTTATATAGATACCTTAAATTTATCTTTTAATTACTATTTCATTTCTATTTTTTCTTTTTTAATTTCTTTAATAGAACCATCCTTTAATAAAATCTCAAATTCATACTTAAACCCCTCGCTAAGGACACTAATGTCATAATGAGGATTCTTAGAATCATTTTTAAATTCTAAATTGGTTATAGTTCCCTTAGGAAGCTTCTTCATAATAACTTCCTCTACCTTATTTGCATCAACAGTTTTAGATCTATCAATTTTTTTAGATTCATCCTTCGGGTCTTTTGCCAGCTCCTTTTTATCATTTGATGATGCTTTATCTAATGTATTTTTATCTACACTTTCACTTGTTGATGAATGTGTATTAGACTTTGTATCTTGTGTACTTTTAAATTTGTAAATGTTATAACCTAATACAGAGACACCAATTATAACTATTACAATTAATATATTTCTTACAATAATTTTTTTCATTTTTAAACTCCTAAATATATATTTTAATTAAATGCCAACAATTCTTGAATATAACCTAATCTGGTAGACATTGAGTATACTAAACTAAATAATTACACTATACTTTTTTACTATCATAGCTTTAATTTTCCCCACCCAACATAACTCCTCCTAACCTTATATTTTGTACTAAATAACATCTTCGTCGTGCCAAACAACATCATCTTCAGTCATAGCATGTGATGTTTTTACCCAGTTATTTTGTGGTCTAAATGCAGTGAAAAAACCAACTAATTGAGCTGCTATGTATATTATTGATGTATAGAAAAATCCAACATATATTTGAATAAAATTCTTAATCTTTTCACCTACAGAAAATTGTTCTGAAAATGCTAATTTACCTTCGTTTAATATGTAATATATCGGGAATATAAAGTAATTACATACCTGACAAATCATCCATATAAGTAGCCATGACCATACTGAAGGTAAAAACTGTCTAACAAATGGTACGAATATTGCCAAACTTAATATAAACGATAAAACAATAGTTCTACTCATTGTATATGAATACAAGAATACTTCAAATCTATTCATTAGATCCCTTAAACTAGTTGATTTAAATAACCCTAATAACTGTTTAGGTGTTTTAGTTATAGCTACGTACCAATGCCCTTGGCACCATCTAGTTCTTTGTTTATGACTTGCTTTTACTGTAACTGGCTTTTCATCATATACTCTTGCGAAATGATTCCAAAGAGAACGCTCGCCCTCAATTGCTAATTCAACTTGCAATTCAAAATCTTCTGTATAGCTTCTAGGATTCCAACCTTTTTCTTTTATGTATTCACTCTTTAAAACAAAACCCGTTCCACCAATTGCAGGATTTAATCCTAATCTGTGTTTTGCATATTGAACTCCTCTATTGGCAAAGAAATATGAACCTGAATATCCACTTGAAACTAAACTTGAAGTAATATTTTTTATTCCTAAATATCCTTGAACACATATAATGTTTTCATTTTTATATCTTTCACATAATATCTGCGAATTCACTTCTTTTAAATATGATGAAGAAATAATATTATCAGCATCTAATATAACTACATAATCATAATTTTTCCATTCTATATTATTATCAAAATACTTTTGTAATACATATGGCTTTCCTTTAGGTTCATTAGCACCGAATTTAATATCTAGTGTCTTAACCCCTAAAGCATTACTCTTTTCATAAGTTGAATCTTTTGAATTGTTTACTAATGTTACAATATCAAATAAATTTCTATCATAATTTAGCATCCTTAAATTTTTCAACGTATCTTCTATTACATTTTCCTCATTGCATGCCGGTATTAAAAATAAAAATGATAGCTGATCATCCTTAATGCTATATTCTCTTTTTGGCTTTTTTAATCCCCAAAAAGCTAACCCAGTATAAAATAATAATTGAAATGCTATAAATATAACTAAACAGTTTAGAAATATTTTAAAAATTTGTTCCATGTTATCCCCCTTGAAAATTTAATTATTAAGTTTTGTAAATAATTTTTATAAAGCTAAATAAAATGTATTGACATAAAATAATTGTACTAAACGCTATTATAAAATTTAAAAAATTATAGATATTTTTATTGATCATAAAATTACTAACTCTCCATTTCCCAAAATCCCTAATTTAAAATATTTAAAATTAAGGCTTACTTACAGAAAGAAAAAGAGCCATTACTAAAGACATTACACCTAACATAAACATAAATAATTCTCTCAATTTACCCCTCCATTCTATTTGTATAATGTATAAATATTCCACTAAAGAATATCAATAAGTTTAATATTCCTTAATGCTATCTTTATACCATTATCGATTTGAGCAAATACATCTGAAACATTACAATTTTCACCTGATGTACAAAAATTTAATGATATATCACCTTCCATAAGAACTAATAAATCATATAATGTAAAACTGTCCAATTTTTTAGTAGCTATATAGCCCCCATTTATACCTCTTTCTATAATAACCAACTTTTCTTTGCTTAACTTTCTTAATATTGGATATAAAAATTTAACCGGTATATTTTCTCCTTCTGCAATTTCTTTAGCCTGTAATAATCTTCCATTTTCTTTATGTAAAATTCTAATTGCCTTAATTGAATACTGTGTTTCTTTTCTTAGCTTCATATTTTGTAAAATTTTTCTCCTTTCCTTAATGTGTAACTACTCTAAACTAAAAAATAAATTAGTTGACAATAAAATCATCAATAATATACGGGTAATGTAAACTTTAAGGCTAAAGCAATTATATTCAAAGTATCTAAAAGTGTAAAATAACTTTAATTTATATAATTATAAATTAAAGTTATACATTAATTTAACTGCATAGAACATGGATTAAATAGTAATATAATATGCAGGGTTAAGTATTAATAATAGAATAATTGCTAAATTATAAATTGAAAATATAGCTAGATTTATTTCAGTAGAAAAACTGTCCATATCGTACCTCCTAAATGAATTTACTATAATAAAGATAGCGAAACCGTTCCAAAAGGTTAGGGATGAGATAAATTACTATCTTTTTATGAATTTTATTTATTGATAAATCGAAAGATAGTAAATAAAAAAACGATTTCTTTAATTAAAGATTATATTAGAGTAAGGATATCCTCAAAAGATAAACTGTAAAATAAACCTAAAAAATTTCTTATCAAAATATGAATAAATAGCAGGAATCTACTGACCTTTAAATTGAGTGAATTAAATATACATAAAAAAGCCTCCGACATGTCGGAGGCTAATTGTTTTTAGACTATCATTTTTATATGTTGTATTTATACATTCATTTCTAATATCAATATAAAAATTTAATTCTATATTGATTGATTCTGTTTCAAAATCTGAGTTATTATTGCTTTTTAAAGTTCTATTGAATAACGTTTCAGTATTTCCTATTATCACCTTTTGATCAAAAGAAATTTCTTTTTTACAAATTTCAATTATGTTAATAAAAATAGTCTAAACTTATCTGTATTGAATTAATATTTTCTTTAGATTATTGTATGATCCACCTTTAGTTGCTACTTTTATTTTTATTATAGAAATTTTTAATAATAAATTCCTTTATTTTACGTTCTTTAATAGATAAGTATTTTGAATTTTTTGTAACTAAATATATATTTATATTTTCAACAGGTAAGTCTATTTTTTTTAATTTTTCAGAAGAATTAACTATATTATTAGCTAATTCTTCTGAAAAAATACTAATACCTATTCCCATTTCCAAAAAACTACTAGCTGTTTCAATATCTTGAACATAAATAACATTCTTAGGATTTATATTATATTTACTACATATTTTTTGAAAAATCATTTTATGTATATATGCAAATTCTAATATTATCCATGTCTCACTTTCTAAATCATCCCACTTAAAATTATCATCATAACAATAACGTACTTTATTTAAACAAAGCACAAATTTTTCTTCACTTAAATAATTAAAATCAAAATCTGCAACTTTTAATTCTGTTAATAAACAAAGTATAGCCATATCAATATCTCCAGTTAAAATTTTATCAAGTAGTTTCTCAGAACTTAATTGAATAATGTCAATTTCATTTAGTATAGTATAATTTATTAAGTTTTCTAAATATGATAAACGAATGATTGGAGGAATACCAAATTTGATCTTTCTAGCATTAAGTTTATTAATTTCAAATTTAATATTTTCAATTTCATTAATTATATTTTCAGATCCAACTCTTAAAATTTCTCCAGCTTTTGTAATAGTTAATTCTTTTTTAGCTAAATTTCGAGATATTAACTTTACACCTAATTCTTTTTCTAATTTAGCTACTGACATTGATACAGATGGTTGAGAAACAAATAAATCTTCAGCAACCTTAGTAAAACTTTTTACTTTACACAAGTAATTAAAATACTCTAAATCAGAAAAATTCATACAAAGCACCTCCTTAATACAATTTAAATATTTAAATTGTATTATTTTTCAGTACTAACTAATCGTACTATATTTTCATAAATTAGTTAAATACCCATAGTAATTATTAATAGATATAAAACAAAAGGATTATACTTGAAGAGTATTAGAACAAGTAAGTTCTTTTAGATGAATTGTTTATATCATAAAAAATTACTATCAATATAAATTATATAAATATATAGCTAATATAACAATATACATACTATGAAATAAAAGTAAATAAACTTCTTTCACCTTTGCATATTATAATAATAAAAATTTAAGTGAAAAACAAAAAATTAGCGATATAGGTTAAATTGCTTTTAAAAAAGAATTGTATAATATCAATAATATTTTTTTGTTATTTTTACTTTAATAACAAAAATAAGTCAGAGGTGAATATAAGTTATGAAAAATCTATTCCAGAAAAAACTTTAGACAATATCATAAACAATAATGTTTCTCCAATTATATTCATTATTTGGTCATTTATCTTATAAATTTTACTTCTATTTTTATTTAGAATTTTTATTTCTCTTGTATTTCAAATTCACATTCATGATCTCTATATTTATCATTATTTTTCTTTTCATAGTATTTCTTTATATCTGCTATCTTCCTTTCTTCATCTTGAAATATTTTATTAGCTTCCTTAAAGCTTATTATTTCATTTTCTAATATATTCACTTGTCCTATTTCTGTTTCTGTTGACTTTTCTTTAATATAATGTTAGTTAATTACAATAAAAGTTCTCAAATATAAATTAATAAAAGATAGTGAGTACAAACTAAAACCACTATCTTTATTATATAGAAAAAACCTATACATTAACCTAGCATTTAAGTATAGATAAAGTATTGAATAATACTTAAAAAATAATAAATAAACTATTAAATAAATGATAAAAATCAATCATTTATTAATATGTAATAGAGAAAATAGTTAGTTGGTAATATAATTTAATAAAATATTGTTGAGAGGGGGCTTAATGTTGGAAAAAAAGTCTAAGAAAATTATAAAAAATATAATAGAGATTTTAGGTGTTATAGTAATAGCTGTATTGATAAATAAGTTTATAATATTTACTGTATACATATCTAGTGAATCAATGGTACCAACTTTAAATTCTGGAGATAGATTACTAGTTACTAGAGTATACAATCCTAATAATTTAAAGCGAGGAGATGTTGTAATATTTAAATCTAATGAATTAAATGAGATCCTAGTAAAAAGGCTTATAGGATTACCAGGATATGAAATAGAATTTAAAGGAAAGTCTGTATATCCAAATGGTAAAAGGCTAGATGAAGCGTATGTTAAAAATTCGGTGGAGTTTGAAGGGAAATATAATGTTCCGAGTAATAAATATTTTTTTGATGAACAAGATACGGCAGGCCGCCATTATTTTATGTCTTCTAAGTATTTACATGTACCTTTAAGTAGTGAAAAGTATGAGGAACAAGATAATAAATATTTTTTTCAGGTGATAACAGGAATAATTCAAATGATTCGAGATTTTAGAAGGATCCGTATATAAGTGGAAGTGATATAATTGGAAAAGCACAATTTATAATATGGTCATTAAAGGATATTGGATTAGTGGGGAACTTTCAAAGAAAATTTCTGCTAGAATGACTTTAATATATAAGCTCCTATAGTAGTATTTTTGTATACTAAGCATATTTAAATTGCTTATAAATAAATTATATCATATAGATAATATATTCGTAAATGGCGCTAAGAATGTAGTTATTTCACTCCAAAAAGCAAATGGACTTGATCCAGATGGTATTATTTATAAAAATACATGGAAAGCTTTATTTAAGAAATTGAACTTAGATAAATACTCACAAAGCAATGATAAAGAGTAATGTTAGCTTTTTCCAGAAGCTTTGAAGAATTAGATAATGTACAAAAGAACTTACTTATGAAAATCAAAAGACAAGTAAGTTCTTTCCATTAATACAAAAAAGAAATCCTATGGACATTTTTAGTATAAATGAAAATGTTGAATAAAATATAAAATAGAACTTAAAAAAATATTATAGAAATATATATGAGTGTTTACACAATAAAAAAAGAAGTCACCTAACAAAAATATAAAAGGTGACTTCTTTTTCTGAGCAATTATGTATGATAAATAAATGAAAGTGTTAAAACTTACAATATAAATTATATTAAATAATTTAGTTATATGTAATATATAAGCTATGAAATAAACCTTAAGAAATAATTATCAAAAAATGTACAAATAAAAAAAGAATTATATATCTTAAATTAATTATAACTAAAATATATTAATCACGTATAGAATAACTTTAAAACTTATTACAAATATAAAAGAAAAACCTCGTTCTTTATTGAATGAGGTTTTTCTTTTAATTATAACACCTAAGTACAAAATTATTTAAATATTTTTCACAGGGTAATTATATTATAAATCATACCTAAAATGTATCAATAAATATAGTGTGAAATAAAACTTAATAATTTCTTATCAAAAGATAAATAAAAAAAGACAGTGAGATTCTAATTAAATATAGAAAGAGAGGTCACTGTCTTTTTATTAAATTATGAGCAATTTATATTTTAATTATAGCTAAGATATATTAATTAAATATAGAACACATCTTAAAATAATCTTATTATAAAGTGTACAAACAAATTATATGTTTTAATATATTATAACTAAAATATATTAAATAAATTAGAAATTACTATCTAAAACAATTAACTTATAATAAATAAAAACCACCAGCTTATCTGGTGGTTTTTATTCAATTGCCTGTGGAGATTGCGCCTAATGCGATAGGCTCGCCAGAGCAGAGCAATACCTTCTGTTACCTGCTCCCCTTTTGAAAGGATTCATATATTCTTTTATACTTATTTTATCTGCTATCATATCTTCTCGTTCTTGATTTCTTATAACTTCCATATTTATATTTTAAGTCAGAAAATCTTTCAAAAAACATTAAACTACTTTTACCTTCTAAAAAAAACTACAAAACCTGAAATGCTCATTTTCAGTGGAATTGAAACCAACATATGTATATGATCGACGCAAGCATACGCTTCGATTATTTCAAGGTCCTTCCATTCACAAAAATTGTATTAGTATCTTTCCAATTTCAATTTTCTTTTCTCCGTAGACTTCCTTTCTCCTGTATTTTCGCGCAAAAACTATGTGATAAAATGAAATAGTTTAATAAAGAAGGATTTAGAAAATATGAGATAGTATTATACCTATAAAGTATAACTAATTATATTTATAATTACAAAGAAGTTTAAAATCTAAAACAACATTATTTAATAATTTCTTTTGCAGTAAGTGTAATGTTTCAGGGTGATTTTGTTTTGAAATAAATTCTAAATACTCAAAAGCTTTTTTGTGACATTTAATTATTTTATCAATAATTTTATCTAAACATTCTCTATCATGAATAGATAAGTTATAATATCGTTCCTCTAGATTGTTTGATGGGAAGATGTTGAAATCAATTAATCCTATTAAATGAACGGAATAACATAAATTGAAAATATCTTTTTCAGTAAATATTTTTGAAAGATTTTTCATGAAATTAGCCTCCTTAATTGATTAAATTAATTATATATAAGTCTAATAGAAATTAATATAGATATAATATTAAATAAAACTTAAGGTCATTCTTATCAAAAATTTGCATAAAAAAAAGATAGTAGTAACTTATATTATGAAAGAGAAGCTAAACCACTATCTTTGTTGAATTTATGAACTTTATTCAATTATTATTATAACTAAAATATATTAATCAAACATAGAATAAATCTTAAAATAAGATTATAGAAATATTAATAAATAAAAAACATTCTAATTTTTATTATGTAATGATAATTATTTTATTGTTCTAAATTCAAAACCTTTAGACTTGAAAAAATCTATTATTTTGGGTAAGGCTTTTACAGTTTCAGCCTTTCCATATGTATCATGCATTAGTACAACAATACTATCTGCTTTTTCACCAAGGTTATTAACACTCTTCTTCAGATGATTAAATAATTCTTGAGAATCCTTCTTTGTCCCTTCAGCATCCCCATTTAAAGCATCCCAATCTATATTTTCAAGACCAAGTTCAATCATCTTGTCTTTTAATGGTTGTCTCCCATTCCAAGACCAGTACCCACCAGGTAGACGAATAGTTCTAGTATAAAAGTCATTTCCTAAAATACTTTTCATTAATTCAGAATTTTTATTTAAATCATTTATAACATTATTTACATTCATAGTTCTATTTGGATAAAGATATTTATAGTCATGGCAATATGTATGATTACCTATAGCATGTCCATTTTTAGCTATTTCTTTTAATAAATCTTTAGCTGTATCGTTAGCATCTAAGGATTTACCCATTACAAAGAATGTTCCTTTAATGTTATTTTTATCTAAAATTTCAAGAACCTTAGGGGTATTAGTTGTTGATGGACCATCATCAAAAGTTAAATAAACAACTTTTTTCCCATCTGTTCTAACAGGATATTTCTTAGTGCCTTTTATTAAATTATTTACATTCTCAGAAACAATTGAAGCATCATCTGCATTTGGATCATCTTTCAATAATAAATATCCGCTATTATCTAGTTTGGTTTCTGTAGTCTCGGTATGGATTTCTTTACTTCCGGCATTTGCAATTGTTGTGTTATTAGACTTATAAATTAGAACAATAAATAATAGTAGACATATTATTAATATAGATGTGAGAAATATCTTCTTTCGTTTTTTTGTAAAACAAGGGGTAGCGTTATTTCGCATTGTAAATCCTCCTATACCTAATTAAATAAATTAATAGTTAATATGTATTAAAATAATAAAAAATTTATTAATATTGAATAGAGAAAGGTAACAAGGAACAAGCTTGAAAGAATATGCACTTAACATAGATATATAAATAAATAACAAAACTTTAAGATTGTACAATAGTAACATCAATGCTATAAGTATCTAACCTAGTAGTAATTTTTATTTTTTATAAGAATTACTACTAGGAAATCAGTAATTTAGATTCTTCAAATTACTGACTTTTATTTATAGGTTATATTTTAAAATACTATTATCAATAATAAATATTATTTATTTCAGACTACTCTATTAAGCAGTTATATTATGATAAGCTTCTAAATTTAATCATAACTTTATTAGTATCAATATTTAGGTACTTTAAACCTAGCCTTTTCAATATTATTTTTATCTTTTATAACAATTTCAAAAAAATAATCATCATTGCTATATTCTATTGGAATAACAACTTGTAATGCTGATTTAGGTGCTACATTCTCAAATACTCCATCTTCAAAAGTTGCTGCCTTTCCTGTGTAAACTATCTTTCCTAATTTATCTTTGACTTCAAATAATTTTACATGTCCTTCATTTTCTAAGTTAAAATCTTTAATATTTATACTTGCATCAAATATATAGTTTCCAGTATTATTTTTATAATATGACAGTGTGTTAATATCAAATTTCTTTATACTATTACTTAATAATAACTGATTGTTTTTATCTACAGATATTGCAATGATGCTATTACCGAAATCACCCACTGGTAAATTTTCAATCTTATAGTAATTAGCTTCCTCATTATTAATTTCGCTTATTTTTACTATAGGTTTTTTAATCTTTGATAATAGTTCTGTTTTTTCAACAGTATAATCATACGTTTCTATCTTTCCATTACTATTTGTTTTTATAGCTATTTTTGCATTTTGTAAATCACCTACTCTATCTAAATCATCAGAGGTTATAATACCTTGGAATCCCGAATATCCATTTCCATACCAATTTGTATTAATAATATTTTTTTCAAATTTTATATTTCCGTCTGAAGATTCCACTACTAAAGTTTTCTTAACAGACATATCATATGGATTTTTTGTTTCTATAACTTCGCCTTCTAAAACAAGACCATATGTTTTAAAATAAGCTAATTTACTTATAGCAACCTTATTTTTTATATGGAGAATTAATTTATGCTTAATATAATTACCTTTCCTATCTATAATTTTATAATTAATAACAACATCCCCACTTTTACTAAGATTAACTTTTTCTTTATCTACATTAATAGTTAATCCATCATCAAAGGTATCGTCAGTTCCAATAACTTCAAATTTTTTCTTTGCAAAATCTATAGAATTAAATTCTTTTCCATGTTCAACTGTAACATTCGCTTCAGAAGGACCTTTTAACTTCATTACTCCAAATGATTTTATAATTGGAGTATTTATATTTTCAAAACCATATAAAATTTTTATTTTATTAGCTTTACTAGCTTTAGGTATAGTAATTTTATACTCGGCTAAATTTATTTGAGTCGCATAGTTAATACTTGTATCATCATCAAGTATATAAGTTAAACTTTTAGCACCCGTATCTAAATTTTCTGGGAATTTACAATTAAAGTATATATTATCTACATCCTCCTTTCTAGTGATATCTCCATACTTAAGTGTTAATATTGAAACTTTCGGAATAGCACAATGATGGTATGTTATTCCACTCCCTAACTCTCCGTATTTATTTGATCCCCATGTATATAGATTTCCTTCATTATCCGTTGCTGCGCTATGACATAACCCTAACGATATAGATACTATTTTTGTCTTCTCACCTATTGATCCGCTTCCATTTATTTTCACTGGCTTATATTTATTAATATCGGTTCCATCTCCTAATTCTCCATCACCATTCAATCCCCAAGTATATAAATTTCCTTCACTATCTACCGCCGCACTATGTGTAAGTCCTAACGATACTGATACTATTTTTGTATTTTCTCCTATATCACCCTCTCCGTTTATTTTTATCGGACTGTTTACACTATTTTCTTCTTTAATTCCTGGAATAATACCTAATTCTCCGTACTCATTCAATCCCCACGTATATAGATTTCCTTCACTATCTACTGCTGCGCTATGATATCCTCCTAATGATACTGATATTATTTTTGTTTTTTCATCTATTACCCCACCTCCATTAATTTTTACTGGACTATTTCTATTTATATTAGTCCCATCTCCTAATTCCCCATCACCATTTTTCCCCCACGTATATAGATTTCCTTCACTATCTACCGCCGCACTATGATACCCCCCTAATGATACTGATACTATTTTTGTATTTTCATTAATATCTCCCTTTCCATTTATCTTTACAGGACTATTTTTACTAACATAACTAGATATATCATTTTTATTCCCATTACCTAATTCCCCATATTCATTTGCTCCCCAAGTATATATTTTTCCTTCGCTATCTACCGCCGCACTATGCGTAAGTCCTAGTGATACTGACACTATTTTTGTATTTTCCCCTATGTCACCCTTTCCATTTATCTTTATCGGAACATCTCTATTTATATTAGTTCCATCTCCTAATTCCCCATCACTATTTTCTCCCCACGCATATAAATTTCCATCACTATCTATTGCTGCATTATGTGAATATCCTAATGATACTGATACTATTCTTGTACTTTCATTAATATCTCCCTTTCCGTTCATTTTCATAGGCAAAATAGAACCGTTTTTTCTTTTATAATCAGCCTTCCCCCACATATATAAGATTCCATCATTTGTTATTGAAGCACTATTACACTTACCTAAAGATATTGAGATTATATCCTTCCCATTTATATTATTAATAACACTGAAGTTATAGGTTTTTTTTTCACTTCCATTTGTTACATTTACTATATGAACTCCTGCATCTGTTACCTTTATTCCTGATTTTATTTCTTTTCCATCCAATGTTGCTGTTCCATTAAAATTTAAAGCTACTTCTTTTGGATATACATATTGACTTAAATTTTTTAATTCTTGAGTCATCGCAATATCTGTATATACTTTTAAACCATCAGATTTTACAATAGTTACATTTTCACTTCTAATTTTTTCACTTGAAAATGCCGTAATGCCAGTTCCTACACATTGTATAAGTATAGTGTCTAAAATTATTATCGCTATTGATTTTTTTATTTCCATATAAGCACATCTCCTAAATATTAAATTTTTAGTTTATGAAATTTATAATAACTATAAACTACTCATCTATATTTAGCTTATAATAAATTTTATTAAAATCTGTGTACTTTTATTGGTAAATTACTTAAACTTTTCTTATTATATTATAAATTAATTTGTTTTCACTTAGAAACTTTACTAAGAAATTTTTAAGGTTTATTTCATAGTATATTTATTGATATATTTCTATTATATTTTATAATTTAATTACCCTATAGTATTTAGTATATTTAAAAAACTATTTTGAATAACTTTGCACCTACTTAATAATGATTAAAACAAAGATCTCACTATATATTTAGTGAGATCTTTGTTTATCCATTATATTTTCTTTTGCTATTAATAACTCTTGAAACTTATATCTTTTTCATTATTCGAAATATATTTAAAATTCAATTAGCATAATAAAGTTCATTTTTAATCAATGCTATTTTATAAAAATGAACTTCTATTATAATCAAATAAATTTACTTATAATATACATATAAATTTTTTATTTTCTCAATAACTTTATAATATTACTTAATTATTCCTCAAATTTTTAATTTTTTATATAATTCATTAACATCATCCTGCTGTATTCCTAAATATCTTTATTGTAATATTTAAATTACTATGATTAAGTGTTTCCATTATTAACGCTGGATTAAATCCCTTCTTCCATGCAAAATATCCCCTTGTTTTTCTTAATGAATGTGGCCCGATATTACTTTCTATACTCACTGATATTGCTGCATTTTTAAAAATACTAAAAACTTGTTGCCTTGAAAGAGGTTTATTTTCACCCTCTCTACTTTTAAATATATATTCTTCTAGATCTAAATATTTATCAATACTTTCAATGCTTCTTTAACAGCATCATTTAATCTAATTTTTATATATTTATTTGTTTTACCTTCATATAATTCTAACTATTTAAAATTATAATTTTTTTCATCAATTACATCCTTCCATTTCAAACTTAAAAAATCTGATATTCTCAGAGCAACATTTATTCCTACTATAAACATAGTATATTATTTCATATCTTTTTTTAAATATACTTTCATTTTTTGAATTTTAACCTTATCTCTAATAGGTTCTACATTATTCATAAATAAGCCTCCTAAAATAACTATTTTATCTAGTCATTTTATACTTCAGTATTATTTTTATTATCACCCCTCCTCATAATCATCAATTCTTAACAATATATTCCAAATATTTTTTCATTATAGTTCTCCAAAAACGGTCGTTTTTGGAACTAAAAAACATATATATTTTTTTAGTACTTTATTTTATAATATACAGTGTCAAAACTATTATCAAAAACAAAGTATCTAAACAAATCCGTAATAACGTTTTTGGGAATAAAAATTGGAGTGATTATATGAATTTTGGATATGCACGTGTAAGTACAGAAGATCAAAATCTAGATAGACAAATAAATATATTAAAAAAAGCAGGATGTAATAAAATTTATACAGAAAAAATATCTGGAATAAAAAGTAACCGTATAGAACTTAATAATATGATAGCTCAACTCCGTGAAGGTGATCTAGTAATTATAGTTGATCTTACTAGACTTAGTAGAAGTGTTAAGGATCTTTTTAACCTTGTCGAAAAAATTGAAGAAAAAGGAGCTAATATAAAATCAATTAATGAGTCCTGGGTTGATACTACAACAGCTCAAGGAAAACTTATGTTTACTATTTTTGCCGGAATTAGTCAATTTGAACGTGACCTTATATCTCAAAGAACAATAGAAGGGCTTAATGCTGCACGTGCACGAGGAAGAAAAGGTGGCCGCCCTAAAAAAGATACTAAAGATATTACGTTAGCAGTCAAAATGTATAATAACAAAAACTATAGTATATCAGAAATTACAAAAGCAACTGGTGTTAGTAAAAGTACTCTTTATCGATACATTAATAAGAACTAGTAGCTTTAGTAGACTGCTAGTTCCAAGTGATGCTATATAATCAGCACTAAATACTAATTCCAACGCTTGAACGTATAAGTTTTAATCCAAGTGGTAACATAAAAAATATGTTAAAGCCTGTATAAATATCGAATCATTAATTAATTTCTTTGATGATATAATTCTTCTTATAGGATTATTATATCTATTCTAACTATTAAATGCTTCTTACCTAAATATTGTTAACATATATTTAGGTAAGAAGTCTAATAACTTCAATTATTCTATCAAAGAATTCTTTTCTAGACATTTTACCTTTTATTAATTCGTTAAATATATTGCCATCTTTTATAAATAGAATTCTTTCAGCATAACTTGCTGTAAATGGATCATGAGTTACCATAAGTATTGTAGATTCTAGTTCCCTATTAATATTCTCAAAACTTTCTAGAAGGTGTCTTGATGACTTTGAATCTAATGCGCCTGTTGGTTCATCAGCTAAAATTATTGAAGGATCAGTTACTATTGCTCTTGCAGATGCAACCCTTTGTTTTTGTCCACCAGATACTTGATACGGATACTTATTTAAAAGCTCAGCAATACATAATCTTTTGGCTATATTTTTAACTAGAGTATCTATTTCCTTTGGCTTTCTATTTTGAATTGTAAATGCTAATGCTATATTTTCATAAATATTTAAAGTATCTATGAGATTATAATCTTGAAATATAAATCCTAGCTCATCCCTTCTAAAGTTCTCTAAATTTTCCCCTTTAAGATTTGTTATATCTGTTCCCTTTGATAATATTTTTCCTGTCGTTACATTATCTATTCTTGAAATACAATTTAAAAGTGTTGATTTACCACTTCCTGATGGTCCCATTATTCCAACAAACTCACCTTTTTCAACATTAAAACTTATTCCATCTATAACTTTTGTTACATTATCTTTATTAGCATAATATTTTTCTATATTCTTAACTTCTAATATTTTGTTCATATAAATCCTCCTAAATTAATATATTATATTTAAAATATATTATATTAATTTATATAGTAATATTTATTTAAATTACATTACTCTTACAAATTTGTAATAGTGTTTAAGAAGATTCTTCTTGATTTATCATAATATATTCTTTATAATCTATAATTTTCAATCCAATATTATTAAATACAATATACTATAATGATATGTAACCATAGGATTATTAAACTAAAAAAGAAACATAATATACAAATTTTCTAAGAAGTCTACTACTCAAGTTTCAGATAGATTGGTGAACTATTCACAACTTATAGAAGGTGGGAGAATTCCCCACGATTAGTTAAATACTGAATTCATAGAAATAGGTAAAATAAAAACCCCATTCTTTACTGAATGAAGCTTTTAGTAATTATAAGTTAATGTTAATTTCAATCTATTTACTTATTATTTTAAAAAACATCAATAGCTATTTGTACTATGTCCTTTATATTATTTAATCTATTAGTTATATTTTCTTTTGCTACTATAGCATCAGCTGTAACCTCCGTTGCAACGTCACTTAGATCTTTTATATTTCCTGAAATCTCTTTAACATTATTCAATGTTATATTTAAATTCTTTTTATTAGTTTCTAATAAACTATCAACTTTAATTAATACTCTAAAGATTTTTAATAAACAAATTATTAATAATCCTAATAATACAACTAAGAGTAACATAATACTAAACCAGAATAAGTTATGTACACTGACATACATTAATTATTTTCCTCTGAAACTTCTATTTTCTCATCAACTAATTTTTCTATTTCTTTTTCATTGGGTAATTTACACTTCACTTCAGATGTTGTTTTTTTATTTTTTAAGTAATCCTTAATTTTTTCTCTAGCTTCAGAAATATTATTTTTAGCTACTTTTGCTTTATCTTTTAAACCAGTTCCTCTTGTTAGATTCTTTAAGTCCTCAATATTCTCACTTCCAGATTTAGGTGCAAGTAACACCCCACTTATTGCCCCTGCAATCGCACCAATCGTTACACCAAAAACTAATGTTTTAGTAGTCTTTTTTTGTGCTTGTCTTTTTTGTTCATTCCTTTTTTTTTCTATTAAATTTAATAAACCCATATTATAACCTCCAAAATTTTTATTCTTTTATTAAATATAACTATATTTAATATTCCTTTTTCAATACTTATTGTTTGTTTTAAGAATATATTAAGATTGTATTTATATTTTAGTAATATTTTTTAATTGATATATTGTATAACATAATATTATTTCTTGCTATATCCTTCCTAGTTCTTTATTTATACATATTTATATAATGTTATTTTAAGATTTATTTCATATTACATTTACTTATCTATTTTAAGTATGGTTTATAATGTAATTAAGCTTCAACTAATTTTATAGATTAATTTTATAGATTTTTTAAAAGAACTTACTTGTTTTTTTGTATCTTCAAGTAAGTTCTTTTTCATTTAGGAGGTATTATGAAACAAGATTCTCCAATCCGTATTTTTATCATATTAGCAAGTGCCATTTTAACCTTAATCATATCATTAATCTTTAAATTTTATTAAGTCAAATTATTTTTAAATGATATGGTTTTTATTAAATAAATCATAAATCACTTTTATAATTAAATTACTCTTTTGAAATACCATTCTCATCGAATAATAAAAACTAGCAGAACTTTAATTACTCCGTTCTTCTAATTTGTCATTTATACACATTTCTATAATAATATCTTAAGGTTTATTTCATAGTATATATATCGCTATAAATACACCTAAATTATATAATTAATTTATAAACTACAATATTAAATTCTTTGTAGCTTATTTCCTTAAACATTATAGTCTAAGGATCTACTTGTTTTCAATACCTCAAGTAGGTCCTTTTTTGTTTTCTTCATACTAAGAATTTCTTAAGACTTCATTTTGTTTTTATTATAATAAGTTTATGCATTAACCTTAATTATAATAAAGACAGTAATTCGCTCTCCTCCTATCGAGATAAGAATTACTGTTTTTTATTTATATGCTTTAAATAAAATTTTAAAAGGAGTGATTTTTTTAATGAACTTTAATTTCAAACATCCTATTATACTCGGTATAATTATAGGTTTCATAATGAATTTTCTATTAGATTTACTATTGAAGCACTACTTTGGAGTTGTGACTATTAATTTTAGAATTTTTATTTTTGTTCTAATTATTTTACTTATTATAGTAATATCATTGATAAAAAATAATTTAATAAAAAGATCTTAGCCTGATTTATTTGTACATTCTCCACTAAGATTATTTTAATATTTATTTACTAGTCTATCTATTACACATATAATCCATATACTAATATTAAATTGTAGTCTTTTAATACTTTAAAATATAGTATGCAAAAAAAAGAAATCTCTCATTTTTATCTTTGTTGGGTGATTTCTTTTTTGTTTATACATATTTTTATAAGAATTTCTTAATATTTATTTTACAATATATTATTTGTATATAATGTTACTTTAATTTAAAATTATAATTCAATGTTTTTTTGGTTTCTTCAATAAATAAAATTCATAAAAAGATAGTAACTTTCTCCTCCCCTTAACCCATTGGAGTTATTTTTACTATCTTTTTTATATACTATGAAATAAAATTTTTTAATATTTATTTCATAGTATATATTATTTTCTATCATATTTACATATAATTAATTTACTCCATAATATATTAGATTTTGTAATCATTATACTCACTAAACCACACTTGATTATTTATTGTATTAGGATTGGTTTATTTGTATAAGTTAAAATTTATACATTTTTAAATAATATTTTCTTAAGTTATATTTTATAGTATATCTATATCAAATTTAAGTTAATTATATATAATTAACTTAATCCATATATATATTTTATTTGAATGACTTTGTGGTGATTATACCCAAAAGAAACCTCTCACGCTTTATTGAATGAGAGGTTTTATTTATAAAATACGTTTAGTATTTCTTAATATACATAATATAACTATTTAGTTTGTTATGTCCTAGAAATATTCCTATTAATTTTTATACTCTTATTGTAATTTCTTCATTAATATATAAATATATTTTTATTTTAGGCGGTACTTTTCTATGAAACTAAAATTAAACTCTAAATATAAATTTGAATTATATTTGTTTATTATTCTTATTATTTTATGATTACTTTTATTTTTCTGATAGTTGAAATTATCATTCAAGAAATCTATTTCTTTTTCTTCTTTATCATTTATTCTGACTTCCTCCTCTATTAGAAATCCTTTTACTTCATATTGATTATTTGTATTTGATAATTCTCTTTCTAAAAAGTCTGCTAAATTATAAAACTCACCACAACCTATATCATATAAAAATACTAATTTTCTGTAATTTAAATTAGTATTTTGATGTATTACACCACAGTATATTTATATTATGTTATAATCCTATGTAACAATATATCCTTAAAGGCAAAACACCCTATCTTCAAGATAGTAAGGTTAATAGGGTTAATAATGTATAAAAAACATGACTTTTAATTATAGAAAGAGGTTTTATATGAATTTAAATTATTATATTTCAGATGCTATCCTTATAAAATGTATATATATTGGATTAACACTATACTCAATAGTCTTAGCTATATTATGGCTAACAAAAAAAAGACAAATATTTGAAATAAAACAAACTATATTTGAATATATGTTAGTTACATATATTATAACTCTATTGAAATTAACAGGGATAATAGGAATAAGATTTTATTTTTCAGATGTCATGGATGGAATGTATAGTCTGAGTCTTATCCCTTTTAAAGCTGCATCTCCTATAATGGTATTCTTAAATTTTTTATTATTTTTACCTTATGGATTATTATTACCATGTGTATTCGCAAATTTAAGAACTAGTGGTAAAAAAGTTTTACTTATAGGATTTATTACTTCCTTTTTGATAGAGTTATTGCAATTGTTTGGTGGTAGAGCCACAGAAATTGATGATCTTTTAGTAAACTCACTAGGAACATTTGTAGGATTTGTTATTTTTTCTTACGCTAATAAGATTATACAAAAAGTAAATAGTATAATATAAGGTTAGCGCCAATAATAAATTCTTCATCTTTTATAGTATAATTTTTATATCTTACAGAAATACATAAATTGAGAAAACAAAAAAGGAAAGTGTAATATGTATCATACACTTTCCTTTTTACTGTTCTTATTTTTTTTATATTAAAAAACATTTGCGAATTAACATATCTCTATGCAAGTAATTCTCTCATTTAATATTTTTTCATGGCCAACAATTTTGTTATTTATATCAATTCAAGTTCCTTCTCTTTATCCTTACTTTTATTTTTCTGATAGTTGAAATTATCATTCAAGAAATCTATTTCTTTTTCTTCTTTATCATTTACTCTAACTTCCTGCTCTATTAGAAATTCTTTTACCTCATATTGATTATTTGTATTTGATAACTCTCTTTCTAAAAGGTCTGCTAAGTTATAAAAATCACCACACCCTATATCATATCTAAATTCTAAATTTCTTTTTTCTGATATTCTTATTTCCCCTATAACCTTCTCATAAGGATAATATTTATCTTCCTTTTCATAGTCCTTCTTTATATCTACTATCTTCTTTTCTTCTTCTTGAAATATTTTATTAGCTTCCTTAAAGCTCATTATTTCATTTTCTCTAAAATAAGCATTTTCACTTTTTAATATCTTAACCTGTCCTATTTCTATTTCTGTTGATTTTTCTTTATATTCACAAATACTATTTTCACTAACCTTTTCTATATTATTTTCTCTTAGCTCTTTATTTAATCCTGTTTTTTTCACTATATCTACTCGCTTATTTACCTTAGTGCTTAATGTTTCAAGCATTCCATAGTATATTGTGCTATCTTTAGAATTTTCACCACTTACTTTAATTTCATCAACTAACCTTTCTTTTAATACTTCTAATTTATTTTTATCTTCTATCAAAATAGGTAATGATTTTTCTTTTATTATATCTATAAACTTTTCTTTATTTGTATTTGCAAGTTCATTCATACTTTTTCCGTATACTTCATCTATTTGCTCTAATTCCTCAAGACTTTGTTTTTCTAAATTTATATCTAAGTTTAATGTTGCTCTATCTGGCTCTATTCCTATTAATTTATAATCATCTTTTGATATATAGAAATTATTTTTTATTTCTTCCCCATCTATACCAAACATTTCAGCTAGCTCTTTCATTGCATTTTTTGAGTTAACGCCTTTAACTTCCTCAATTAATTTTATGGTATCGCCACCTTTACCTATTCCGTAATCATACCAGTAATTTTTATCTAAATTAATGCAACAAGAACTTGATTTTTCATTTCTTATTTTAGTCCAAAGTCTTTTACTACTTCCTCTCTTTAATTCTAATCCTAATCTTTCACATACTTCTTTTATTGGTACTTCTTTTAATTTATCCTTATTGTAATAATCAACTTTTTTTGTGTCAAAAAAAGAGCTATTAGTTTCTTTTTCATTAACTAATAACTCTTTCTGATTTATTTTATTTTTTTCAATTTCAATTATTCTTTCTTTTTCTTTAATTAATTCATATTCTATAGTTTCTATAAATTCTTTTGAAGTTTCTCTAATTTCTTCAACTAAATTTATCTTATCTTTTAATTCAGTATCTTTAGTCCATGATTTTATATATCTAAATGAATATTCTGATGTATCTATTCCGAAATATTTTGACACTATATATGCGGTCAATTCTGCTTGAAATTCCTTCTCATTTTTACTGTATTTATCATTATTTTCTAAGTCATGTATCTTAGCATGAGCTAGTTCATGTATTAATGTTTTTATATTGTGAAATTCGGTATTTCTAGGGTTTAATGCAACTTCTTTAGTTGATGTATATCTAACCCCTTTTACTAATCCTAACTCCCTTTTAGGAGCTATTATTCTAATACCATTCTTATCGGCTATTCTTTCTAATCCTTTATACATTGTTTTATAGTCCTTTACTTCTCCATCTAACCATCTATTAGGGAATATCTTAGGTAAATCACTACTTTTTGCATTTGTTTGCGATATATCGAAAACATAGCCTTGATTAAATACAATTTTCCCTTCTTTTAATTCTAACTCTCCTTTCTTAATTAAGTCCTTTTCTCGCTCACTTGCTTTACTTATTAAAATAGTTTCTCCATTCTCATTTATAAATCTATCACCTATCTTTGTAGGAACTAAAATCTTTATACCTTTCTCTCCTTTATTTACTTGAAACCCCTTTGACTTCCAAAATGCATAAGAACCTACTGCAATAGCTCCTTTAAATTGCTTATCTATTAGTGTTGAATTTCTAAGTGAATAATTATAAAATTTACTCATAAATTCACTAAGCTCTTTTATTTGCTCTGGTGTATCAAAATACTTCTCTATTTTCTTTTCAGCATTTTCTATTAGTATATCTACCTCTTTTTTTCTTTCTTCTTCTGTTTTCTTTCTATAATTTTTCATAAAAAATCCCTCCTTATAAATAAAAAATACCAAGATTAAAACTCTGGTAAAATTGATTTTTTAATTATAATTTATCCTGGATAAATTACCATGATAAATTTATTCAAAATTCTTTATATTTTAATATCATGCTAAGGCTACAAACCTTGATAACTCTAGCTTCTTAACCTTATATTTCTTTCATATCCTCATTTACTATATTAGTCTTTTTATCATAATATACTATTATAGTTTCATCTTCTTCTAACAAATCTTTTATATCTTCTACATATAATTTTGAAGCCGTTACAACTTTAGTTTCTTTAGTATCTAAAGTGTATACCTCTAACTCACTTTCACTTATAACTTTTTGAACCATTGCTAAATCATCAAACATTTTAATCTCACCTTTCTCTTTTACTTTTATTTTTTTATTGGTATAATAGAAATATAAATAGGATATAAATAAAAAAGTAGGGTACTGCTAATACCCTACTTAATGCATAAAATAAAGTTGCTTAGGCAACTGGTATCACTATGTTTTTAATAAAAAATAGTAGCACTCAATTGCTAGTTAGGGGCTACTATTTTTTTGTTATTTTTTCTATAAGTAAGATTATAAATGTTAATAATGCTAGTAGAAACATTCCACCAGTAAATAATAACGTTAGATTATCATTACTCATATGTACCACCCCCTTTCGTAAAAGGGTATGATACCAGTAGCCCATATTCAACTTAATTTATGCTATTTAATTTTATCATAATATCCTTTAATTTTCTATTATTATAAACTTAATCCATTATCATAATCCTTCTGTAATTCCATTCTTTCAAAATCTCTCATATTTAAATAATGTTGCAGTTCATTTCTCATACTTCTTTTAAGATTGTTGATTGATCCAGTTAAACTTACATTGCTATACCTATCTCTTGATTTGAGTTCTTTATTTAATTTATCATCATTAATAGTATTATTTATATTTTCATTTCCTTTATCTGAATTATTTTCTGATAATACTTTAGATGACTTATTTTCTATCGGAACAGTTTGCGATATATCAAAAACATATGATTTTTCAAAACTTTCTCTACCCTCAATCACATTTATCTTACCATTCTTAATCAACTCCTTTTCCTTTTTAGTTGCTTTCTTTACATTAGTTTTAATACCTTCATTATTCATGAAGTAATCTTCTTTTACTGGTAAGTAAATTTCAATTCCTTTTTCACCATCTTTAACCCTATATCCTTTTTCCTTCCAAAGAGAATCACTTCCGACTGATGTAGCTTTAGGACATTGCTCTCTTATTAACATTGAATTTTTAACAGAATAATCATGAAACTTAATATTTTTTATATCCTTAACTTTCACATTATTATTGTCCTCTTTTTCTTTTCCTGCATTTTCTTTTTTTAATTTTATATTATTATCTTTAATAACATTGTCTTTTGAAAATTTCTTTTCTCTATGATTTGAAGTTTTATATTTTCCCTTTTTAAACTTCTTTTTGTTCTTTAGATACTCTAGTCTTTTATTTTTATATTCTTCTTCTTTTACAAAATCTTTAAGTTCCTTTAGAATTGTATTACCCATTCTTTTATATAAATCTTTTTCTTTATAATGAGTTTCTTTTAATTTTCTAGTATCTTTTGGAACTCCATATATTTTTATCTGCTCTGCTCTATCTATTTCTAAAAGCTCATTAAAATTTTTTAAATCCTCTTTACAGAAATTATCTAAATAATATTTAGTAAGTGAATTAATGTATGGTTTAGCTTCTTTTATACGCTCATAATTCCATTGCCTTTTATCCTTTGGCATATACTTTAGCATACCTAACATCTTTTCTCTAAGGACTCTATCTTTCATAAATGAGTATTCTTTTTTAGAACCAATCATATTATCTCTTGCTAATACATCTAACTCTTTATAAAATTCATCTCTATTTCTCATTTCATTTATAAATTTACTTTTCATAGTTTTTAGTGTACTTAATTTTATTTTTCCTCTGTCCTCTACTGGTAGTTTTAAATTTTCCTTTTGGGGATTTAACTCAACACTTGCTACATGAATATGAATATGCTTAGTATTATAATGTATACTTGCTGACCAAATTAAATCATTACTTCCTTTTTCTTTAACTAGCTCAGACATACTTTTTCTTATAGCATCCCTTATTTTCTTTTCATCTAAAACCTTCGTTTTCGGATTAAAATACCCATGTTCTATTAACCAATCATTATTAAAACTAAATACATCTTGCCACATCATACTCTTTCTTTTTTGTGACAATTCAAATTTCTTTTTTAATTCTAACACTTCTTTTTTACTCATAAAATCTTTTTCATTAGTAAAAAGAGAACCCGACTTTTTCGGATTCCCCATGTAATCATTGTACAAACTAAACTCATCAAACTTAAAATTTCTAGTTGCTTCGTCCCTATCCATATACTTAATATAGTTATTAAACTTTGAGCCTTTAGGTGCTACCCATCTAACCCTATGCACTATAGCTGGACTTATTTTACTCATTTGATTTCATTACCTTTGCTCTATGAATTCTCTTTTTAACTTCACCTTCTGCAATTTCTAACGCTTCACTTTTCCTTGCAGTTTCAGTTGTAAGTCCAGTTGTTGTTACTATATTACCTACCCTATCTTTTATATATCTTCCATTTAACATTTCTATAAGTATCTGTGTGTTTCTATCTGCATTATTTATTCCAAGCTTTACTCCCTTTAATTGCTCTACAACCTTTTTACAAAGTTTATCTGAAAGTTCATCTATTTCTTTTGTTCTTGTTTCCATTAAAAATTGCTTATGCTCCTCTAATATCTTTTCTAATGCTATACTTTGAGATTGAATATGATTTACTTCTTTATATTCCTTAATATAACTTAATTCTTTTTCTCCAATCCAAAACCCATAACTTTTTTTACTCATAATAACATTCCTCCATTGATTCATAAAATTCACTTACATCTACTAAACAATTCTCCATAAATATACGTATTGTTTCGATATTTAAATCTAAAAGTTTTTCAAACTTATATGTTTTATATTCTTCGTCCATTTTAATATCCCTTATTTCATTTCTTATAACAAAACCTTCTAATAAATTTAATAAGAATTCATTTCTATTTTTAAATCTTGATTTCTCACATAGATAATCTATTCTTTTTAAAACTACACTTCTAACATTCCTTATTTTTATTTCTTCTTTTCCTACAACCTCTTTTGTATCATCTTTAAAATCCTCTATATCTTCTAAGAAATCATACTTATAATCATCTTCTTTTAGGTTTGGATTTTTGTATAAATCATCTACACAGAATCCATTAACTTTTAAAAACTCTGCAAGAATTTTTGTATTAGAATCAACTAAAGTTAGAATAGCTTCTCTCTTTCTTAGTTCCTTATCAACAAGTCTTTCTTCTTCTTCCTGCAATGCAATTTGATTTATTTTATATAATAAAAATTCATTTCTACTTTTAAAACCTTTATCTTTATAAAGTAAATCTAGTCTTTCTAAAATATCATTATCTACATCTCTTAATAAAATACTACTCACTTTAATACCTCTTTTCTTTTTATTTTTATTCTAAAAAAGGGCGTTGCCCTCACTACCGTTTCACCTATAAACTTTTTAAAAGTTTAATCAAATTACTTAATTTAAAAATTAAGTAAGAGCATAAAGGGAAAATGCTATCATAATTGATGATAGGCTAGGCAGTGCCTAGCTTTTCCCTGTCCCCTCATATAAACGTTTTTATATAGCTTTTATATAGGTTTCTATATAGGTTTTATATAGACTTTTTTAACGTATTTTTTGCAAAAAAATACTTAATGCTCTTCCTTTTTGTAATCTTCTTTCTTTAAATTTAGTTTATTTATTTTTTCATTTGAGGTTTCTATTTGCTTATTTATTTCTTCTATACTTACTTTTAAGTTTTCAATTTCAGACTTTAAACTTTCTATTTTTTGCTTTGTTCTGTCTGCTTCTTCTTTAATTTCATACTTAATATTTTCTTCTAATTTTTTAATTTCTTTTTCTGTTTGTGCAATTATTTTATTATCTTTTTCTATTTCTTTATTGTAATTTTCTATCTCTAAATTTATATTATTTATCTCTAAATCAACACTTTCTACTAAGTAATCTGTTAATGTTCCTTCTTGTAATTCATTATTTTTAGTACATAATTTTTCATCTATAAATACCTTTGTAGATGATGAATCAACTATATTTTTCTCTTTAATTTCTATAGCGATATTAGTCCATTTCTTAGGAGCTTGTATCAATAAAACATATTGACTTTCGTCTAATCGGATTGTTTTTACCTCTAAGTTTTTATTTAAATCAGCTCTTTCTATGGCAGTAACTTCTATATCATTTCCAAATAAAATATTCGTTTTCTCTATATCTAAATTTACTTGAAGTAATTTATTATTAGGATTATATTGTTCACTTTTTATCTTAACTATTGAATTTGTCATCTTGTTTTCTATACCTATTTCAGTTGATTTTCTTTCCCTATTGGTATCAAAAATATATCCACTAGAAAAGAAAACCCCATAACCTAAGAAAAAAATACAAGCAAAAATATAATACTTATAGGACTTTTTATATTTCATTTTTGCTTCAAATTTATCTTTTTTATCTCTAATTTTCTTAAATATATTCTTTATTTTTTTATTTTCTAACATAAAATATTTTCCCTCCTTTAATAAAAACAGTAAAAAAATAAAGCCTAATATTAGGCTTTATTCATAAATTTTTTCTCCATTCTTTATATACTTTTAATGCTTCATCTTCTGATAATACAAAGGTATCAACTAACCTTTTTATTACTTTTACTGGGGGTTCTAACTCTCCATATTTATTTAAAAGTTCTTCAATTTTTTCATAAATAACCTCATTCATACTCAAAAACCTCCCTTTATTTTATTTAATAATATAATTTTTTTCTAAAAAAATCTACTCAATATATCTCCTAACTTTTCCATTAAACTTACTTCTCCAATAACTATTAAATTCAGTTATTGTTACCCCTTGACTTGAACTATCATGCATAAATTTATTATTTCCAAGCCAAATACCTACGTGTCCGTCAATTGTATAAGTATCAAAAAAGATAACATCACCACGTTTCATATTCATTGGATTTATCTTTTTACCCATATTAACTAAACTAAAAGTAACACAAGTTGCTCTATCTCCAAGTTGTACTCCAGCACTTGCAAAGCAATAATGAATAAAGCTACTACAATCAAATCTACCTGCTATTACATCTGCTTCGGTTCGTCCGCCACCCCAAACGTAAGGTGATTTACCAACCCATTTTTGACCTGCACTTATTACTGTTTCTACATCTTTACTTCCAATTACAATATCACCTTCACCAAATCCATTATTCCTAAATTCCATTGCATATTGAAAAACCTTATTAGGGTAATTATGTTGTGCAGTATCTAAATTAACATTCATTCCATAGCTTGGACCACCATTATAACAAGCAAATATACGCCTTAATGTATCTCTAAAGTTATTATCATTTTCGTTTGCATTCCACTCTATAAGGCTCATATTTTCATTACTATTATAATTTAATTTAGGTACTATATTGTTTTTATATAAAACATAATTAGCATATCTTCTAAGCTCAAATCCACCTCCGATAACTTGTGCCTTAGTATCTTTTAAGAAAATGTCCCACATATCCTCATAGCTATTAAAACTATATCCATTCTCTTTATATACCTTTTCTAACCCTTCTCTCATAGCTCCTGCCCATAAATCACCGCCTGCTCCTATATCTTGCTTTTGAAATTGCATTACTCCATAAGCCCCATCTGATGATACACAATTAGGATTAAAATTACTTTCTTGCTTCGCTACGGCTGCAAAAACCCAGTTTGGTATATTAAATATTTTAGACCCTTCATTGAAAAATTCTACGTATTCAGAAGGTACACCAACTAATGCTCCATTAGAATTCTCATTAGGCATTTCATAACTTAATGCACCAAAAAAAGCAACAACCATGATACCTATCATGGTCATTGCTAATCCAAATGAACTGAAAAGAGTTGCTAAAAGAGTTCTTCTTATCTTCCTATTTAACTTTCTTTTCATTAATTTCTTTATTAAATTTTTGTTGTTACTCATATACTATCACAACCTATTTACTCTCATATTTATGAACTGAATACTCTCCAATTTTCCAAGTATCTTTATCTTTTACAAATAATAAAGTTATTTCTGAATGTTGTCGTTTGCCAATTAAGTCATTGTTATTTATAGCTTTTTCCCAAATATCATAATCCCAAGCTACTGTTCCATCTTCCATTTTTTTATATTGTACTGGTTGAAGTTCTTCAATTTCCATCTTCCTAAACCCAATACATGGTGCTGGTCTTAAATGTTTCAGTTGGTCTGATAATTCATCACCTAACCCCTTTGTAGTTAATTTTTTTATATTAATTGCAGTTTCATTATCTATACCTTTATCATATACATAAGGTCTAACATATTCTAAAAACTGTATTCCAATACCTCTTGTTTTAACTACTTCTTCCCTAGTAAAATTAAAATAATTATCTTTACTTTGGTCATACTTATCAGCTCTTTTATTTATATCTACATTTAAAGATTTCATAGTTTCTTTTTGTTTTTCTGTTACATCTAATTTACTAGCTTCTTCCTTTAAATATTTTTCTGTTGCTTCTTTTTTATTTTTTTGATGTATTCCTACTGCTATCACAATACCAATTGCTAATATTCCAATACAACCTATTAATAATTTCTTTTTCATATATTTAAGCTCCTCCTTTGAATAATTTCTTTTCTTCTTTTGTAAGCTCAAACTTCATTCTTATATTAGGCATACCATCTATAAACATAATTGCGTCACCTTTTTTAAATTTAGATACTTCTGATACTTGCTTATCACTTATTGAAGCTCCAAATATCTTTTTAAGATTTGCTTCTTCCTCAATCCCTTGTTTCATTAAGAATTTATATTGTGACATTGAGAAAATCTTTTTTAATTCTGATAAAGCTTCGCTACTTATACTCTCTGGAACATAATCATTAATACTATGATTTGCTATTAAAAGACCACCGAAATATTTTCTATTTTCTCTTTGAATTCTGTTTATATATCTTACAGTTTCTATTTGTCTTGCATTTATACATATATGAGCTTCATCTAGTATAATTAAAAACTTTTTAACATCTTCTATACTTTTCTCACCATTATCAAATTGCTCTTTTTCTCTCCTTCCTTGTACTAAAGATTGTCCCCAAATTGAAGTTAAAACAGAGAATATTTGACATAAAAATATTTTATCATCATACTGCGATATATTTTTAAAATTATAGGATATTAAATCTTCTTTTGTAACATCTTCTATGCTTGAATAACCATCAAACAAATCTCCATAATTTAATACTAAATCTTCTATTGTTAAAAGAATTTTATCAAGTCTTTCTTCTCTAGTTTTTAATAAATTATTCCTTACAACTTCTTTTTCTACATCTTTATAAAGTTCTCCTTTTACAAACTGTAAAAAGTCCGAAAAAATAGGATATTCTTTTGCTTTATATCTAGTAGCTTGTTTTCTATCTATTCCAAACGCTCTATAAAATTTATTTAAAAGTAATCCATATTCTCTAATTTCATCATCGCTTGCAGATGGAGAAAGTACCCTATAAATCATTGAAAGTTTAGAAATATGGCATGAATAACATTTATCTTCTAAAACTTCATTTGTTTTTTCGTCCATTACTGTTGGATAAATTTGTAGTGGATTTATTATCATACCAGTTCCATCTAAGGCTATTTCCTTTCCTCCTAGTTCTTTTACAAGTTCTTCAAACTCACCAGTTACATCAAGTATTCTTATAGAATTACCTAAAATATTATTGTTTAATAATATCTTTTTTAACGCTGATGATTTTCCAGAGCCTTGTTTTCCTATAAGAACCCCATTATATGATAACCTATCATCATCTTTGTGAAATAAATCAAAGATAATACTTCCACCAGTTGATGATGTTCCTATAAAAAGACCATAGGGATCGTCTAAGTAAGTATAATGGAATGGTAAGCTAGCACCTAAACTTAGGCTTGGTGCTCCCTGCCATTTTCTTTTATTTGAAAAATTCTGTTGAATTTTATAACTACTAAATAGACCTTGATAATCCATTTCTAACTCATTTAAATTTATAGCTCCTGCATAATTTCTGCCTTCTAATTCTTCTATTATAGATTTTATTCTTTCTTCCAATTTACTCTTTTCTTTATCTGCTAAATATATTCTTACTTTAAATAATTTTATAATTTCTCCACTTTCTAATACTAAATCTTGTAGCATTTTCATATTTTGAAATTCTTTTTTTGCTAAAGCTTGTTCTTCATAGTCATTAGAACTTCTAAATCTTGAAGCTTGTTCCTTCATAGCAGTTTTAATTTTGTCTTTAGCTTTTTTCTTATTTTCTGTTGCAATATCAAGAACTACTATTGCATTTTCTAAGTTCATTATTTTCTTTAGCCAAAATTCATCTACTTCTGTAGGTGTTCTATATACGTTTATACAAGTTTCATATCCATCACCTTTTATAAGCTTGTTTTCATCAGCTTTTATTCCCCCACAAGGTTGGATTTCTGTAACAAAAAAAGGATTTATTTTATGGTCTACTAAATTATCCTTCATCTAATCACCTCTAACTTTTCTATATTTTTGAATTCATATTATTTAACTTTTTCAATATTTTTATTTTCTTTTCTGTACTTATTTCATTTATTTTTATTGAAGCACAAGAATTAAAAAATGTTGTTTTATTTTTTTCTAAGTTATCCTCTGTATCACCATAAATCATAATATAGTACTCTCTATTACTTCTTATTCTTTCTATTGCTTCTAATTGTTTTTTTCTTTGATATAAAAATTTTAAATGAACTTCATTATTACAATTTTTAATTTTTTTATTTATATAATCTTGTTGTTTTTGTGTGTTAGCTGGAAAGTTCATAGATATAATCTTTATATCATCTAAATACATTTTTAACATATTAGTTAATGACAGTATATAAAGTCTAATATCATACTCATTCATTGAGTTTATATCCATACTTTCTATTTGAAATATATCTAAGAATTCTTCCTTACATTCAAAATTCTCATTTTCAGTAATAGCTAATAATGGCAATAACTCCTTTGTTTTATGAAAAACTTTTTTAAGTTCTTCTTTTTCCTTTTTAAGTTCTAATTTCTTTAACTTTTTTTCTTGTTTTCTTTGCTTTTTAGCTTCTTTTTTATCTTTTAATTTTTTTAACATAAATTCCTCCTAATATAAAAAGTAACTCACTAATTAGTGAGCTACTTTTCATTTTCATCTATTCTATGATAAGTACATGGATTTCTCATTATAGCTAAATAAACAGCTTCATAATTTCTCTTTCCTTTATTGGTACTTGATTTTAATACTAAAAAAAGCCACACTATAGCAGAAAATCCATAATAAAAAGGTTGTAATGCTGGCACTACTAAAAAATCTAAAGAAAAAGTTATTAATCCTGCTATTAGTAAAATTATAAAGTCTAAAACAAATAACTTTCTATTTATCGAGATTTCTGTTGAAAACTCTCTCGGTATTATAAATTTCATTACTTATCTCTCCTATCCTTTTTATTTATAAATTTCTTAATATCTCGTCCTGTATTTTTTCCTATTGTATAGTTTCTATCTAGTTTCATACCAAAATCATTTAAGCCACCTTTAGCTCTTCCTTTTAAGTTATCTTTAGCTATTTCAAATATATTTCTATCTTCAATAGGATTTTCATATCCTATATTCGGATTATTACTACAATTAGATTTTATTTCATTATTACTATCTATACTTTCTTTAGAGCTATCATTAGGTATACTGCTATTTATTGTTTCATCTTGAATATTTTTTGCTTGCATATTTTCCAATGGAGTATCTTCAATATTTTTAGTTCCTAATTCATCGGTATTCGGTATCTCATTACCTATATTTTCACCGATATCATCTCCACCACTTACAAGGTCGTTATTTGAAATATCATCAACACCATAATCTGAATCTCCACTTATATCATCAAATGCTCCCAAAGAATCATCTTCAAATGAACTATTAATATTTGAACTCATATCATCTTCTAACGACTGATTACTACTTTCGTCTATATTATTTTCATTGTCACTAAGCTCTTTATTACCATCAATATTATTATCTTCAATATTTTCATTTGAATTTTGTCCGTTTATATCATCTTCTAATGTTGATTGATTATTTTCTATATCCTCATCACCATTTTTATTTAAATTTTCATTTCCATATTCAGATTTTTCATTTTCTATATCTTCATCTAAAGTTGTATTATCATCGCTTAAATCTTCTTCACTGTTAGGATTATCAATATCATTATCTAGACTTGTATCACCATCATTACTTTCAATATCCTCATTATTGGTATCTCCTTCTTTTTTCATTTGATTATCTAATGGTTCATTCTTATTATCATCATTTTCTTTACTTGAATTTTCTTTATCCATTTCATCTTCTAAGGAATCTCTAACGCCTTCTGCCATTCCTTTTCCAAAAGCTAGTCCACCAAGTACACCAGCTCCTAAATCTTTCATTTTATCTACTGCTCCGCCTGCTACTGTACCCATTTTATTCATAATGTCTAAAGCACTATTAATTCCTGTTACTGCTCTCCAAACACTACTTAATCCTGCATCTATACCGAATATTTTCTCAATATAATTCGGACCATCTATAACAAATATTGCAGAAGCTAACATTGCTATAATACTTCCTATTGGACTTAATCGATCTGTAAAATAAGCAGTTGCTAGTATATATATCTTTAACATTAATGTAGTTGAAAATATTGCTACAAATATTGAAATTATCATATTTATAGATTGTCTAAGTTTTTGTCCACCACTTAAATCACCTACTGCAATAAATGTAGTCATTATCTTGTTAAATGCAAGTTCTATTGAAAGCTTAACTATCTTTACTGCCGTAAAAATTAATACCCCCGCAGTTATTAAAAGGGTACAAATTATAGTAAAGAAATTTATATTAAATCTGTAATACTCATCGTCCCATTTAAATAATCCATTTATTCTACTAAGTTCCTCCCCTCCATTCATATCTCTAAATATTTCATTTTCAAATACTTTTGTATTTTTGACCTTTCCCCTATCGATTTCTTCATTTGGCGTTATTTTTAATATATCGTTTCCTAAATTATTTTTAACCTTCATATCCTTAGGCTTATTATCTTCAATTGGAAAACCACTTTTATCAAGTAAATATAAGTCAGTTACATTGTTTGAAACAATCTGTTTTGACATACTTATATTTCCCTTTACTTCGTCCATTCCGAGTTTTGTTATCTTATTAAGTTTAGTCATAGCTATTGGTAAAACAACAACTACACATAAAGCCAATATTACATTCATAGGTATTCTACTTCTATCATACTTTTTATTAAGCATTATCTGATACCCAATAAAAATTATAGAAAATACTAAAAGTAGTCCTAATACTGGTTTAAACTTGTCAATAATCTCTTTAACTCCTGCTGAATTAAAAAATTCTGTTACCGATGTAACAGAATTAACTATATTTTCTAAACCTTCAACTAAATAAGTAAGTCCTCTAATTATAAGCCACCCTAACCATCTAAGACAGTTTATAAAGAAATCTGACTTAGTAAAAAAGTTATCGTATGCATTAAGTATACTTTTAACATTATCATCACCAAACAAATTTAATCACTTCCCTTCTTAACTATTTTTTTAATATTTTCATATTCTTCAAGGCTATTTATATCCTCTAAATAATCTTTAATTTCTTTTAACGTTGATTTAGATGTTAACTCGTTTAACTCTTCTTCCTTAAACATAGTGTTATACTTTATATATATTTCGCTACGTATATCATCTGTGATTTCTTCTTTTAACTCATTTTTTTCTTTTTGCATTTTTTCTACTTTTTGTCTTGCTATATTGTATCTCATTTCTTCTAATACTCGCTTTTCTAAAAGCTCGTCCATCTTTACTGCCATTAAATCTGCTATTTCATCTGTAAAATCTGCTTTTACATTCTCTAAATCTACATCCTTATGAGTGTTTTTTACAAGTACATATCGCATTGAAGGTTTTCCCTTGAAAGTATCTTGTAAATATTCATATCTAAATTTCATTTTAGTTTTTTCAGTATTATATATTGGATATGCTTTAATTGGCTTTCCATTTAAGTCTTTACGGTGCATTTGTCTAATTACAATATTTTCTCCAATTTCTAAAGCCATTAAATCATCATATTTTATTACTCTTTCCTTATCTAAGCTTTCAGTTATTTGCTTATTGAGTTCTAACACTTTTCCATTACGTGAATTTATAATCATTGTCTTATCACCAATTTGCTCTGATACCTCATTCGCCGTCTTACTATTTGTAGTTTTTAGATATATTGTAATACCACAAACATCTAATATAGTTTGATAACTCTCTCCATAAGAGTCTTTTAACTGTTGATATGATTGTATAACCATAAGGAATGATATTCCCTTACCTAAGCAAACAGATAATTTACTAGCGAAATCTTCAATTGGAACCATTGAACCTAATTCATCTAATAAAAACTTAACATCTCTATCACATCTACCATTTTCCTTTTGCTCTAATCTTTTTGATAAAACTCTGTAAAGTTGACTTATAAAAACAGTTCCTAAAATATGATTTGATTTATCACTATCTGGAATAGTTAAAAATACAGCAGTAGGATTACTATTCTTATCATCTGCAACCTCATAAATCACCTCATAAGTTCCAGAATCCCCCCAATAAACTCTCATTGAATTAACCTCAACCTTTTCACTGATATTATTATTTTTCAAATCACTTGCTAATACATTCTCAAGTAACATTTCATCAGTTAATATTTGATTTTTATAAATAATAATTTCATCTTTAATATTGTGTAATTCAACTTTGTTTTCAGTTTTTTCAAAATTATTTATATCTGATTTTTTACTTAAAATTGATTTAAAATACTCGTCATTATCACCTTTGTATTCTTCATCTAAAATTGTTACCTTTACCTTTTTAGTTGCTCTTTTATAAAAGCCTATTTCCTCTAAATCTATATCATTTTCGGCAGTAAACTTTGCAACCTTTTCGTAAGTATAAACTTGAAGTTTTTGAACTGCAGTAAACATTACACTTGCTCTTGTTCTTCCACTAGTAAATTTAACTGTATTATATTGCAACTTTGCTATTGATTTTTTAGATAAACTATCAAAATACAAGTCTAATGCAGTTCCTACTACAGTTTCATCACTTCCAAGTTCTGATAACATACAAGCTAAAGAATATAAGTTAACTTTACTTTCTTCACCCTCCCAATATTTCAATTCTTCCTCTGAAAAACTTTTCTTTTCTTCATCAGTTTTTATACATTTCTCACATAAAGCTAATATTAAAGCACTAGCAACGTCCATACTTGCGTTATCCCAAATCGGATCAGTAGATTTAGAATTATAATAAATTGAATGTACAAACGTCCTACATCTTAATTGAGCTTCTCCAAAATCTCCTTCCTTATAAGCTTCCTTAATTATTTCAAGTGGATTATATCCATCTGAATTATCCATTTCCATTAAATTAATAACTTTTACCTCATATCCTCTTTCTTCTAAAAGTTTCTTACTTAAACCACAAAGTTCACCTTTAACATCATTTATGATAATACTTGCTTTTTCTTCTGCCCTTGAAAGTATATCTATATAAACTAAAATAATCCCTTCACCCTTACCACTTCGTGATGTACCGATTAATATAGCGTGAATATCACTAGAATCTATATATATTAAATCTCCTACTCTTGATACTGGAATACCACCTTTTCCTTTAAAGAACTTATCCTTTTCAGGAATACTCGGATATTGCTCTTTTATTTCTTCTAATGTTGCTAATCTCATATCTCCCTTTTGACCTTTTTCTAACTCTCCAAAACTCGCTTTAATTGTAAATCTAATTTTTATATATAAAATCCCAACAACTATATAAGATATTAGATATAACCAAGAGTATTTAATAAATCTCGGAATTAAATATTCTAAAAAGAAATGTTTTTCATTTTTCAGAACACTTGATAACCCCAAACTCAAAAAATTACTTATTAAAGTAACTATTATTGTTGTAATAACAAATATACCTATTCCAATCCACTTTAATGTAATATTATCTGCTAATAATTTAGCTATTTTTAACTGCCTTATACTTTTATCATTATCATTTAATTCTTCAATTTTCCCTTTGTACTTTTCACTATATTTTCTAAATTTCTTTTCTAAATTTTTAAAATCTCTTTTAATTTCATTTTTTATATCCATTAAATCACCTATCTAAGAAAAGGAGCATTAAAGCTCCCTTTATTAAAATTTAACCATTGTTTGTATCCATTCACTTAATTTAAATGCACCTAAAACTAAAACAAGACCAAATACACCTCTAAGTAAATCCCCTTTAGCTTCACTAAAATGTTGTTTTTCTCCAAAACACTTATATCCTGCTTTAACTAAACAATATACAAATGCTATTCCGCCTCCTAATTGTGCCGCCGTTAAAATTGCCTTTCCAATTCCTATTAAACTTTCCATATAAACTGTTCCTCCTAAAATTGTAATTTTTATTCTCCTAATTCTTTTGATGTTACAAGTGAATTTATTAATAATTCCACATTTTCATCTATTACTTTTTGATACTGTTTTTCTTGCCACTCATCAAAATTAATTCCTTTATTTTCTAATATTTGTTTAGCAAGTTTTTGTTTGTTTTTTTCTTCTTTTACTTTCTTTTGAGCCATATTCTCACCCCCTTTCAAGTATTTTGGGTATAAAAAAGAACTTAATTTTTTAATTAAGTCCTTAAATTTCCAATTACTAATTTTTTATTTTTTTGATATAATACTCTAATAACTAATGCTTATATATTACACTTACATATAATATTTATAAGCATCTAAAAAGCGACTAATCTAGTCGCTTTTTATTTATTAATCTCTTTATTAACAGATGAGTTTTAATATAAATTTTTTATCAATCCATTACTTTTCTTATCATCACTAATATTATTAGAATTTTTAGAACTAAAAAAGAGGTATAAACCTCTTTATATCTATGTTGTAGTTACCCCATTACCCAAATAACCTATTCCTAGTTTTTTCTTTACCTTTTGCATTATTGATTTTTTTTTTGACTTCCTTAGACTTATCCTTTCTAGTTTGTCTAGGAATTATCTTATCATCACTATTTACTTTTTTCTCATCTTTAGTCTTAAACACTTTCACATCGTCAATTTTATCTTTCTTTAACTTTTTAGGTTGTTGTTCTTTTCTTTGATTTTCTATTACTTCCTCAATCTTTTCTAATACATCATTTTTTATATCAATTTTACTTTCTTCTATTGTTATTTCATTTATTTTATCATCACTATTAAGTGTACTTGCTAGATTTTCACTATAACTTAGAAGTTTCCTAGCTTCTTTTACAGTTTTTATTCCAGCTTCATCTAAGACCTTTCCTAGTCTTATTAATTGTTTCTTTTTAGTTTCTGATAAATTAACTACCTTAACCTTTTCCTTTTCTTTTTTAGCTTCTTCTATTTTTTTCTTTTGTTGTAATAACATTTCTATTTGTCTATCTATTTTTTCTAACCTTTTTTCAATTTTATACATTTGATATTCCCCTTTCAATTTCCCATATTATTACATTTCTATATTAATTGTCATTTTCCTTCTTTTCCCATTTTTTTATTTACCAAACTCCTCGAGAAATAAATATTAGATTTTTAGGTATGTATTCTTTCCATACATCTTTTAATACTTTGCTTATCTTTTTTTCTTCTTTCACTGCAAATATACAACATCTATTTAATATATTATTTTTCACACCATGACTTCTATCTCTGATAAAGAATGTTTTACATAAATCATTCTCACCTTTTGGTAATAGCTCTGTTTTTATTAAAGCTGAAAACGGTATTTTACTATTATACTCATCTTCTCCTATATGAATATCTACAATATCACTTAAAATACACTTACTTCCCTTAATCATTCCAAATGATTTATTAATATTAAATCTTATTTTTTCTATCACTTTTCTTTTTGTATATCCATTCTGACATATAATAGCTCCACTTATTATGTGATAATCCTTTTCTAAATCTGATACCTTATCAATAATAGCCTTTTTATTGATAAAATCCTCATATTCTCTGTAATCTATAATCCTTCTTTGCTTTTCAATATCCATAAATAAATATTGTCCTTTAACTTCATTTTTACACTTTAAGTTCATACTCTATCACCTTTTTTTCTAACTAAATTTTCTACTTTTTTATCTGAAATACTCACTACCTTCAATAATGAAAATGTAACAATATAAATTAAAATAATTCCAAAAATAATCACTATTTACACCACCTAAAAAACAATTTATAATACTCATAAGCGTCGTTAACTAATTATAGAAATCAAAAGAAAAAGAACTATGAAGTAAAACCTCATAGTTCTTTTTCTTTATGCTACTTTTTTATTAGATTCTCTTAACTCATTTAAAAATTCATTTCTTTTATTTAGAGCAAGTTTCATTGATAAATCGATTTTCTTTTTTTCTACATACTTTTTCTTATTACTACGCATTTTCAGTCCAGCCCTTAAGCAGACTATCGTAGTTCCTATAATAGCTATTACCACTTTTTCACCGCCTCACATAATTTATTATATAGAAAATCACTGTATCTTTAAAATGATGATGTAATTAACATGATTTTATTTTCTATAATAATTCTCTAAAAAAACATTTTTTAACTAGACACTTTATTAAGTGCCTAGTTTTTTTGTTTGTAATCCACTTATCCCAGGGGTTTTCCCTTCTAAAATTAATAGTATGAAAAATAAAGCCTATTTAAATAAGCTTTACTTTTCATACTATTAATTTTTTGTTATAATAACTATAAAATTTCTCGATTTATTAATATTAAAAAATAACTGAGTAATCACCCTTTACTCAGTTATTTTTTTCCATCTGCCAGTTCATCTAATGAAACATTTAATACCTCAGCTATTTTATATACAGTATCTATCCTTGGATTTTTAGTATTATTATTTTCAATATTGAATATTACCGATGAACCAACTCCAACTAAAATTGAAAGTTTTCTTAAACTAATACTCTGTTCTTTTCTTAATCTTATTATATTTTATTCTAATATATTTCTGTCTAAATTATAAAATAATATCTCTCATCTAATTCAAGATATTTTTACCTCTAGTTACACCTATTAATAACTCATATTCATTTTCTTTTGGATTTTTTTAATACTCTATCAACTTTAGTATTACATTTACTACATACAACTTGCTTTCCTATGCAAATATTAATATCATTTTTATATTCAAAATTTTTATCATAATAGACAAACTTTCTATGTTTACAATTGCAATTTCCTATAACTTCAACTAATATTCTATATGAAGTATTATTATGTTCATTTACACGTATAACTTCTTTATTTCTCATAATAAAATTCCTTTCTAAAATAATAATTAATTTGGAGGTCTTATAAATGTTTTCTGAAATCCGAAAAATACAAAATCAAGAAAAACCTAAATCCATGCAAAATGAATTAAAATCTTTTTATTTAAATCCAAATAACAAAAATTCCTATTTATAAAAACACGTAGTTACTTTTATATATTATTTTTATTTAATCAATATTTTATCTTTGAAATTCCAACTAAAAATATAAAAATTAAAGGTATACTAAAAAATAACATTTCTCTAAAGGATAACGAGCTTGGTTTAATATCCTCATATTCAGATTGTACAAAGGAAACCCTTTCTCCAGTAACAACTAGCCTATGAGTATTTATTCCATAAGGCGTACAAGTTATTAGAGATACTAAATCTAGTCCTTTTTCAGTTCTTATGGAATTTATATCTTCTGGAAGAATTACCTTTATATCAGAAACCTTATAAGCTAGAGTTTTATCTAAAACCCTTATAAAAAATAAATCTCCTTTATCTAACTCATCTAAACGAGTAAATAACTTAGCGCTAGGTAATCCCCTATGAGCAGTTAAAACACTTCTAGTATTCGCTCCGCCTATCGGTAAGCTACTTCCAAATACATGACCAACACCAACTGATAATACTTCATCAGAAGTACCATGATATATAGGGAGATTTACATTTATTTTAGGTATTTCTATACTTCCCATTACTCCATTACCCATATTTAATATATTGTTATAGCTATCTTCATTTAAAATACTATTTGCATTATCATTTTTATTAATATTAGGAGTTTGAACGGAGTACAATGCTCCATTGTACTCCACTCCTTTTTTATACTCATTTTCTAAATCATTTGTTTCTTTATTACAAACACTTTCACTATAAGTTTCAATAATATTCTTCTGATAATATCCTTCTATTAAGTTACTTATTATAGGATAAGAACAAATTAACAACCCAATAATAAATAATCCCTTAACTAATAGCTTTTTTTCAGTCATAATTAATCCCTTATTTTTTCTTATTTTTCTTTAACAACACCATTGAACCAGTCATTAAACTTAAACCTATACCTACTAAGTATAAAGTAGCACTAGAACCCGTTGCAGGTAGTTTATTTAGAACTCTATTTACAACTGTTACATTCAAAGAACCTTTGTTAACATCAGTATCTAAATTTAAAGTATCTTCACTAAAAATACCACCCCAAAAGCCTTTAACTTTTGCAGTGGCATCTAATTTAACTAAAGTTTTATCAGTTGCACCATCACCCTTAATATAAGAGTTTCTATCATTTGTAAATGTAGGTACAATACTTATTTCTATTGGATCAAGTAAAGGTCTATAACCATTTGGAGCTTGAGTTTCTTTTAAGTAATACGTTCCTTGGTCTAAACCAATAATATTAAACACTCCGTCTGCATTAGAAACCATTTCAACTGCTCCTGCTGGAACTCCACTCGTAGCACTATCTCTATTTATTACAATATATCCATTAGCACCCTTTTTAACGTAAACTTCATTTTTACACTCTTTATCAGAATATAATCTAAACTTAGCATTTTCTAGCTTCACATCATTATCATTAACTTTTAAGCCATTAACCTTATATGTGAAACACACTACAGTGTCCCAAGGAGTTTCCCCAATAGAACCATTCCCATCACCATCGGGATTATTTGAAAATTCTAACTTAACATCGTTCTCAAAACCTGGTCTACCAGTATCATTACCTGCCTTATCATTTAAAGTAGCATTATAAGATAAAGTAACTTTTTGACCATATACATTTTCATTTAAGCTATTTTTTTGATTGAATTCTCTATCTACAATAGCTTTTAGGTCTTTAATTTCAACTTTAAATGTTTCTCCATTACTTGGATTTTCTATAACATTGAATTCACTATTTTTAACTGTATAAGATTTTCCACTTTCATCTGAAATATTAATAGAAACAGAATCTTTATGGAATGTTAGAGCTTCGTCCACCTTATCTCTCCATGCATAATAATAAGTGTTATAGCCATTCATATTAGGTACGTTAGACTCAAACTTATAAGGCACCGTTTGACCTATCTCATAATCGGCTATATCATTCCACCCATTATTACCAACAGAGTTTATATTATCATCTTCTTTTATTTTCTTAATTACAGTTGGAAAATCTGATTTAACTTGCATAGTAACATTAGGCTTAGCCGTGTTTACCATGCATAAAGAACTAGCTGAATGAGTTCCTGCAACTGCTGACACTTCATCAACTATATAGTAACCAAATTCTAGTCCAGTAAGTTGTATACTATTATCTTTCCTAACTTCTGTAACATCAACAACATCTGATTTAATTCCTAACTTAACAATTTCATTTCTTAAATCTTCTACAAAGTACCTAAAGTCACTATATCTCCCCTCTAAGTTTTGGTTAGTCTGAGTTCCTTCAACCTTATTATTATTTAGAGATTGAATATAATCTATTATTTCATACTCTGTAACATCATTAGAATTTTTGTTTAATCTTTCACCTATAACATTTTTTAAAGCTTGTGAATACTCTGGATTTACTGTGTAATTAATAGATTCTCCACCAGTTGAGTTTTGAGCATTAAATAACTTATAAACATTAAATTTCTTGCCTAGTAAAACTTGATTTGAATTGTTACCATTTATAGTTATACTAGCTTTTCCATTACCAAAATCAGCTATACCATTTGGTGTAGCTTTTGTAGTAAACTCAAATGTCACTTGTCTCTTTATATTATCAGCATGAGCTATTGTTGGTAAAAAATTTGTTGCTATAACTCCTGCTACTAAAAAACTCGTTGCTATTCCTCTTAAATACTTATGTCTTGTCATAATTTTAAATTCCCCCTGTTTTCTTCTTATCTATTTTTTTTATTAATAAAAAAGATACACCTATTAAACTAATTCCAACTACTATCAAAGGTATCATAGCCTTAGACCCAGTAGCTGGCAGTTTCATAGATGTATAATTTACTACTTGTATACTTATTACTCTATCTTTCATATTTCCTTCTACGTGAATATAACCACTTGTTGAATTTTGATTGTATTCTTTACCATCTATAGTGGTAATAAATTCTCCAGTAACCCAGTTATTTTTATTAACTACTACCTCATAAACATGTGGTTTACCATTAGAATCCACAGGTATTCTATATCCTACTGGAGCTTTAGTTTCTTTTAGATAATACTTAACACCAACCTTTAAGTTATCAAATGATAACTCTCCGTTGCTATTTGAAATAGCCTTACCTATTTCATTTTTACAATCTTTATCAGAATATAAAGTAAACTCTGCTCCTTCTAAAGTGGTATTTTTTTCATTTACCTTAATCACTTTAATTTTAAAAGGATTTTCTTTAAATTTATTTGTCATTTCTAATTTTACTACTTGTCCATTTTCAACTATCTCAAAGTCCATAGGCTCTGTATTTAAGATATATCCATCTAATGTTTTAACTTCTGTTAATCTAAATTTTCCTTTATGAAGTCCACTTAATATTACCTTACCTTCTTCATTTGTCTTTAGATTGAACTCCTTATCCTTATCAAATCCATCTAATCCGATTACCTTAAACTCAACATCTTTCATTGGTTTTTTTGTATCTTCATCTAACTTTAGTAGTTCCATTGAACCAACTAACTTTTCATTTTCAACAGTAAAGCTATACTCTTTACTTTCGGTTATATTAACCTTAATAGGTGTATTGTCTATTACATAACCATCTAACCCTTTAACCTCAACAAAACTATAACTACCAATTGGTAATTCTTTTGTTTTAGCATTTCCATTTTCATCAGTAACAATAGTTTCTAAAATATTATTTTTATCATCTAATACGTTAAATTCAACTCCTGCAAGACCTTCTTTTGATTCCTTATCTATCTTATGAATTGAGATTGAACCCTTAATTAACCTATTAACTGCATTTATTGTTACAGTTTGCATATTTTCAGTTATAGTTGCAAAGTATTTCTTGCCATTTAAAATATATCCATTAGGAGCTTTAGTTTCTTGTGCGTAGTATTCTCCATATGGTAGTAACTTTGTTATAGCTTCACCATTTTTATCTGTTATAACATGATCCACTACCTTATCAGTTGTTTTGTCCTTTATATCGAACTCTGCACCCTCAAGTAGCTTATCTCCATTTTCTTCATCTACTTTGATAATCTTTAATCTTCCCTTGATAATATTATTAACTATATTAATAGTATTTGTACTACCTGCATTTACTTTGATTTTAGTATCTTTAGTTTTTATAATGTGTCCAATTGGTGCTTTATCTTCTCTAAGAATATATTCACCAACATTCAACTTTTCAAATTTCAACTTACCATTATCTCCAGTTATTTGTGTTCTGTACTTAGTAACACCATCAACATTATAGATACTAAAAGTTGCTCCTTTAAGTAACTTACCTTCATCATTTTTCTTAACAACTTCAAAATCTCCAGTTGGTCTTAATCTTGCAGTTATATAATCCTTATCCCACTCATTAACCTTAGCTGGAATAATCTTAGCAACTTTCTGATATCCTGTTTGAATTGGTATAAATTCTATAGCCTTATTATCTACAAAATCACCTTTCAATCTTATTTTAATATCAGTATTAGTCGCATTAGCTTTTGGAACTCTCAAATAAAACTTTTTATCATTTTTAGTTAAACTAGTTACAACTTTTCCTGCTCCATTTACAATTTGTGTTCCTTTTGGTGCATTTTTAATATCCATACTGTAGCTTGTTAAATTACCTTTTATAGATACGTTAATCCAATTAGTCTCATAATAACCATTACTATAAAGTTTAAAGTCATTCATTCTAGGACTTGCAGTAATGCTTAAATCACTTGCTCTATCTACATTTCTATGCTTTTTTGCTTCATTTGATAAATTTATTATCTTATTTCTAAGTCCTATATCACCTATAGCATTCTTTATCCAATTACATTGACCAAGGTAATAATGAATTGCTCCTTGCCTTACATAATAATCTTTTTTCCAATCTCCCGTATTAGGTTGAGATTTAATAATATAAGCTATTCCATTATCAAGATTTCCACCCGAGTTATACGTAACCCCATTTGGTGTAGCTTTTTTATGCTCTAAGCAATAAGCTAAAGACCCATCACTAAATTTTTTAGCTGGAAACATAAACTTATTTCCGTTAGTATCCCAAATATACCCCAGTGGTGAAGATATTTGATTTACCTTTAATGTCTGCTTTGTCGATTTAACTATTTCTGTTGCATTAGCTACAATTGGCGTTGTTAACATAAGTAACAATGCAGTTGCTATTATTCTTTTACCATAATGACTTATATGATTTTTTATCTTTTTTAAAATCACATTCATTCCCTCCTTAAATTTTTTCATTTTATACACTAAAAACCTCCTTGATGGAGGACTCCTTATTTTTTTAAACATATTAATTTCTCCTTCTACAAAAAAGAACTTTGTATATCTACAAAGCTCTTTTTCTTTACTTATAAGTTAAATTTCTCTTTAAATTCTTTAAACTTAATACTTCCCAATTCTTCACGAATAGCACACCTATAAAGTTGATATTCTATCTTATCTTTTGCATTTTCTTTTTCTAATTTAACTACTCTATTTTTCAACTTATTCATCAACTCTATATTTTCACTATTTTTTATCTTAGAAGTTTCTCTATACAAACTTCTTATTAATGAGTTTTTAAGTATATCAACATCTTCTACTACTTGCTTTTTAGCTTTTTTTACTAATTCTAAGTAACTTCCACTCCATATATAAACTCCTATATATTTAGGAATTTTATCTTTCACATCTTCAAGAAGTTCTATCGGCATAACATAGTAATTGAAATGTCCTACAAAATTATGTCCATGCTTACTTAAAAAAATCCTCTTTACTAATCTTTATCTCAAAACATCTAAAAATCTCCTTACTGTCCATAGTCATAAAATCTACTCTTTTGTTTCCACTCCAACCAATGGTTACTTCTAAACACCCAAACAAATTAATAGTCTCTTTTTGAAGTGATTTTTCTATTTCTTTAGTCAACTCATTTTTCATACTATATCTGCCCTTCCCATTCAAACAACTTCTATAATTTAATTTCAAGCAAATAAAATGACTTAGAGTAAATTTTACTCTAAGTCATTTTGTAAAAAATATATTTTAAAAGAATTTTTATTTACGCCTTGAAAGATTTTACTACTTAGATTTCATAAATAATAATTCTTAGAAACGGCTTGTCTTACCAATCATCACCAAATTGTGCTACCACATAATAAACACCATCACTATCTTTATAAACTGCAACTCCACCTTCAACCATATCTTTATCTAACATATTTTTCTTATGCCCTGCCGAATTAGCCCATGCATTTATATAAGAACTAGCTGAACTACCACCACCTACATAACTTATTTGATAATATCCATGACCTGCATTTCTATTTTTTGCATTACTTTCTGCTTGTGATTTAGCACCACTTGCACAAGAACTTGAATGCTTCAACGCTTTAACACCATGACTTGTTCTATAATTATTAAGTGCATTAAATGTTTGTTGTGATAATGAACTCATATATTGCCATGTTCTCTGTGGTTTTGATGGCTTTTCAACTGGCTTCGATGGTTTATTATTTGTATTAGGTTTATTTACATTACCACTTGGTTTACTCGGTTTATTAGGTTTACTTGGTTTTGAAGTTGATGTATTCCCATTACCACTTGGCTTACTTGAGCTAGATATATTTGGTTTTGATTGACCACCATTACTTGATGAACTTGAAGTCCCGCTTGGTTTACCAGTTTGCTTATTACTTCCATTCCCTCCAGTGTTTGAACTTGCTTGATTATTTCCTTTTGAAGAACTACTATTGCCTGCACTAGCTACTCCATTACCATTATTTGATTTTTCATCTGTTTTCTCATTATTATTTTCTTGTGAATTTTCAGTTGTATTATTATTAGTCTTATCTTCCGATTTATTTTCTTGACTATCTACTTGTCCACTTTCTTCATTGTCTTTTTTACCATCTATATTCTCATCTGCCTTATCTGATGTTCCTTCGGCAGTTTCTTCCTGCTTTAACAAAGTGTCACTTTCCTTATTTTCTGCAACTTGCAAAGGTTTATTTGTATATCTATATATACTATATCCCCCACCAATTAATATAATAACTGCTAATGCTACACCAATAATTCCTACACCCTTTTTATTTGCCTTTATCCAATTTAAAAACTTCTCTTTATTCATATATGTACCCTCTCCTTCCCAATTAAATCTAAACTTATGTTTAATGCTTTATTAAGCTTTTCTAGTTCATGATTCTTTAATTCACCAATTTTATTACTTAGCCTACGTTTCGATACAGTTCTAACTTGTTCAGCCATTACCATAAATTCTACATTTTCTTTAGATATAAAAAAATGTGTTGGTAAATTAACCTTTTTACATTTTGATGTTCCAAGTGCAACTATAGTTGTTGGACTGAATTTATTTCCTATGTCATTTTGAATTATAACTACTGGTCTTGTCCCATCTTGTTCCGACCCTATCGAGTTATCTATATTACACCAAAAAACGTCTCCCCTTTTACACCTCACAAAATCACCTCACAATAGGAATATATCTTCTAGGTAAATCTAAAGGTCTAGTATTTTCATCATATTTATAGTGTAATACACCATTCTTTGTAGTTCTATAAGCACTTTTACAATTAATTACTAACTGCTCTGTGTTCATTGATTTTTTTAATCTATTGTCAATCTCTCTTTTAGCACATCTTCTTATATGTCTATTTAATTTTTCAATTTCAAATCTATGTTTTTTTCTTTTTTCATGTAACGCTTTTATTTTAGCAAAATCTTCTCTAGTCCTAATATTTCTCTTAATATAGTTCTTTACAGTATGTACACTTATCTCTAATTCTTCTGAAATCTCCGACGGGACAAATCCCGCTTCGTATAAAGATAAAATGAACTTTTTAATTTTTTCTTTATCCAAAAACATTCCCCCATTCTAAAAAAAGTATATAATTATGACTATGTAGTTTGAATGAGGGGTCATTTCTTTAAAATGTATATTTATTCAAACTAAATTCATAAATAAAGTATAAAATTACAGAACTGTGACTATGTAGTCTGGTTGAGGGGTCATTTTCCTTCCCTCAATCAATTCACAAAGTCAAAAATTTAAATTTTATGAAATCGGTTGAAAAAACTAAATTTAATTAAATTTTCCAACTACGTTAAATTAAGAATATCAAAAAAAAATACTATAGTCAACAATAAATTGACTTTTGGATGTTTATTTTGTTGACTTAAAAAGGAGGACATATGCATTACTTAAATGACTTTGGAGAAAAACTAAAATTTTTACGTAAATCAAATAATTTAACTCAACAGGAATTAGCAAATAAATTGAATGTAACTAAACAAACTATATCATTTTATGAATTAGGAAAAAGAGAGCCTTCATTAGGTTTTATTATAGATATATCAAAATATTTTAATTGTTCTATAGATGAACTATTATCTATAAAATATCCTGAAAATTTATCTAAATTAAATACTATAAATGATTTATTAGAATTTAATATAAATATATTTTCTATAAATGAATTAAGTTTAAAACTAAAAAACAAAAAATTACAATTAGAAAAATTTCAAATAGAAATTCCTAAAAAAGTTAATGAAATAAATTCACTAATTAAATTTTTAGACACAATTTCTAAAGAAAATTCTGATTTAAAAAATACTAAAACCGATACTGAATTTTCAAGTGAATTATTAATAGATTTAAAAAATTTATCTGATGAAAAAACATCAAAAGAAAAAAATATAGATGATTATACTAAGAAAAAGAAATCTGTTAAAATACCAGTATATGATTTACCTATTTCAGCAGGAAGTCCAAAATACAGTGAAGAACCAGTAATTGATGAATTAAGAACTTTAGAATTAAAAAAACCATTAACAGAAAACAACTTAGAAGATTTTTATATATTAAAAGTCAGTGGAGATAGTATGAACAATATAGTTGATAATGGAGAAGAAGTTTTAATACAAGGAACTCATTGTGTAAAAAATGGAGAAATTGCAGTAGTGACTTTATTAAAAGATAGTCATAGTACCATTAAATATTATTATAGACATGGTAATGAAATTATATTAAAACCTAATAGCTCTAATCCCCAAAATCATACTCAAAGATATAATTTGAACGAAGAAGAAATATTAGTACAAGGAAGGTACATAGGAAAAGTAAAAAATTATTTGATACAAAGTAAAAGAGATTAACGTATTTGTTAATCTTTTTCTTTAACAAGTCAATGTAATATTTTTACAAATAAATTTATATAAAAATATCTGAAAATTTTTCAATTTTATCTTGCTAGTCCACCTTTTTGTTTTTAATATATCTATTTGGCTCAGAATCACCCTTATTTGCCTTTCAAAATAGTTTTTGGTATAAATAGATATTATCAGACAAAAATCCCTTAAAATCGATTTTAGGCACTATAAATTTAACTTCTAAGTTTATATTTAGATATTATTCCATAAAACAACAGCTAATTTCCATATATTTGATATTATTTTCTTTTATATAAATTATCTATATTGTTGTTGTTTATATATTGTTTAATATGTTTATATTGTTTAATATGTTTAGGACACCCTCTAAGCCCAGTATTTTCAAGGCTTAAAAAATTTAAATAATACATTTTGCTACTCAAATAATACATTTTGCTACTCAAATAATACATTTTGCTACTCAAATAATACATTTTGCTACCTTAAATAATACATTTTGCTACCTTAAATAATACTAGTTCATAAAGTTGTATTGGTATTATTTGAATGATATAATATATTTAGGAGGTATAAATTATGGAAAAAAATAATTTAGTTTCTAAATCAAATGATTTAATAAATCAAAAATACGATTTATCTCTTAATGAACAAAAAATTATATTAACATTAGCAAGTATGGTTCAACCAAATGATAATAATTTTAAAATTTATAAAATGGAGATAAAAGATTTAGCTGATTTATTTGAAATAAAAGATAAAAGTATATATAGAAAAATACGAGAAATAATTAAAAATTTAAAAAATAAAGGTTTTACAATAGAACGAGAAAATGGGAATATATTGGATATAAACTGGCTTTCTAGTGCTGAATATTTTACTGGAAAAGGATATGTTGAATTAGAATTAAGTAGTAAATTAAGACCATATCTATTACAACTAAAAAAAATATATACTAGTTATAAATTAGAAAATATATTATCTTTAAAAAGTAAATATAGTATAAGAATCTATGAAATATTAAAGAGTAATGAATTTAAAAAAGAAATAATAATAGATTTATTAGAAATAAAAGATAAACTTTGTGTTAATGAAAAGAGTTATGATATATATCAAAATTTTAAAAATAGAGTAATAATAAAATCACAAAAAGAATTGAAAGAAAAAACTGATATAGAATTTGAGTTTGAAGAAATAAAAACAGGAAGAAAAGTAACTGCTCTTAAATTTTACATAAAAGAAAATGAGAAAAATAAAAGTAAAAATAATTTTGAAAAAATAGAAAAAATTAAAGATAAAAAAGAAAAAGATATGATTCAAAATGAAGAAGAAAAAGATATGAAAATAGATATGTTTGAAGATAAAAATATTAAATATTTATATGAGTTATTTGAAGAAAAAATAAGTAAAAAAAATATAGAAAAAATATTAGAAAATGCAGAAAATGATATAGAAAAAGTAGAAAGAATTTATAATTATTCTAAAACACAGAATATAGAAAATTTAGTTGGATTTATGATTAAAATGGTTAAGGGAGATAATTTCATAGAACCAATAGAAGATAAAAAACAAATATCTTTTAATGATTTTCCTCAAAGGAAATATGATTTTGATAAGTTAGAAGATAAACTATTAAGACATTATCAAGATGAAAATATTCAAATAGAAGATGATTTAAAAGATAATGATAATGAATTAGAAGTAAATGATATAGATCAGGAAGAAGAAATTATATATCGTTCAGAAATAGATACAGTAAAGATGTTTTTAGAAGAACAATTAAAAGGAATTTTTGGAGAAGTAAAATATAAAACATGGTTAAAGTATGGGGTGGATAATCTAGATATAGATGATAAAAATATAGTAAACTTTTATTTTACAAATTCATTTGCATTAAATATGTTTGAAAGAGATTATAAGGATGTTTTACTAGAGCTTATAAGTAGCATTGAACCGTTACTAAAATTAAATACAATTGTAAAAATGGATTAGATTAATCTAATCCATTTTTTGTATAAAAAATTTAATTACAAACTGGTTTTAAGTTTACAGTAATATAAAATATTACAAAATATTATAAAGTAATAATTTTATTATTAGAATTAGTATTATAAAATATTACAAAATAATATAACTTTGCTATTTTGTAATATTTTATAATACTTTGTAATACTTAAGTTTATATAATTATACTATAAAGTAATACTTAGTAATAAAATGGTTGATTTTACTAATAGAAAGTATTATAATATAATAGAAAGTAATATTAGGAGGTTTTGAAATGGTAACAGGAATAGATTTAGGAAATGCAAATGTAAAAACAAGTAGAGGAATTATATTTGAAAGTAAAATTAAATCAGGAATAACAAAAATGAATGAAAAAGATATAAAAGTTATCTATGAAGGTGTTGAATATACAGTTGGTTCATATGATGGAGCCTTAAATATAAGTAAGCGTAAATACTTTAAAAATGCTTATAAGATAAATTTATTAACTGCAATAGCAAAAAGTTGTAAAGCTAATAATATAACAACTAATATTGTTGTTGGTGTTCCAGTTGAATCATTTAATGATAAGAAATTAACAGAAGAAATTAAAAGTCATATAGAAGATTTTGGACTACAAAAAATTATTGTAAATGATGTTGAAAATTTAATTAATATAGAAAATGTCGAAGTATTTTGTGAATCAGCTATTGTATTCTCTGATAGAGAAAGATTTAAAAATAAGAAAACATTAGTAATTGATTTTGGTGGAGGCACAATAGATATTAGTTTTTGGGATGGGTTAAACTTAACTAAGGCTAGAACATATAAAGAGGGGATGATTACTTTATATGAAAATATTATTAAACAAGTAAACAACAAGTATTCAACTAATTTAAATTCAAATATATCAGTTGATATGATAGATAAAAAAACTTTTAAAATAAATCAAGAAGATAAAGAAATAAGTTTTATAAATCCAATTGTAGAAACTTATGTTGATGGATTAACTTCATATATAAATCAATATTTTGATGTTGAAAGTGCTGACAGTATACAATTAATAGGTGGTGGAGCTATTCAACTTGAAGATAGAATAAAAACAGAGTATGAAAAAGCTGAATTATATCCAAATGCTGAATTTGCTAATGCAAATAATTATGAAAAGGTAGGCGAATTGATTTGGATTTAACTTTTTTAGATAAAATTGAAATTGAAGAAGAACAAAAAGGAAAAGAAGAAACGGTAAAATCAATAAGATTTTCAAAAGATGAATATTACATGCTTAAATATTGTAAATTTCTAAATAAAAAATTTTCTACATTTATAAAAGAGTTAATAAATGAGAGTATTGTTGAATTAAAAAATGAGAGAATTATAGAAAAGGATTTAGATGGTATAAAGGAACAATTAAAAAATGAGATTAAGCAAGAATTACTAAAAGAATTAAGTGTAAATAATGAAGACGAAATAGCAATTGAAAAAGAAATAGATAATAAAAAGCTTGAAGCTCAAAAGGATATATTTAATTTTATGAATAACAAAAAATGAGTAAAAAAAACTAGATAATTTTAATAATTAAATATTGATAAGTATACCAATAATAAAAGAACTAGCTTAGGATAGTTCTTTTTTATTGTATTTAGAATATCACCTTTTACGCGGGTTGTTCTAAATACTGTGAGTAGAAAATAAAAGACCTCCATTGTAAATATCATATAGTTTTTGATCCAAAATACAGTATATAAATAATTTATTGAAAGATTAAGGGGGTATTGGAAGAATTTTAAGAGAATTATGTGAGTATGAAAAAGGAGAAATAATTGAAGCAAATGCATGTAGGTTTGAAAAAGACTTCCAATGTATTGTAAATAATATTTTAAAATAAGAGAAATATTAGAATTAATAATTTAAACTGAAAAGATATTATAGATACAAAAATTTATTAGAAAAAAATGAGTTGAAGGTTTTAACATCTTCAACTCATTTCAAGAAATTTATCATAAAAACTATTATATAATTTTAAATAAAGTATATATTGTCTTTTTGAATAATACAATACAAATATTGATTATAGGATATAATTAATATAAAGAATAAATAATTGAGGGGTGTTATATATGGTAATTAGAACATTATTAAATCCACAAATAGATTTTATATTTAAGAAAATATTCGGAACAGAAAAAAATAAACCAATACTTATAGATTTCTTAAATGCAGTAATAAAGCCAATAAGTCCAATAAAAGAAGTTGAAATAAAAAATAATGATATAGATAAAGAATTTATAGAAGATAAATTTAGTAGATTAGATATAAAGGCAATAACAAATAATAAAGAGCATATAAACATAGAGATACAAGTTAAGAATGAATATAATATGATACAAAGGACTTTATATTATTGGAGTAAGATGTATTCAGAGCAAATACAAAATAGAGAAAACTATAATAAGTTAGAAAGAACAGTATGTATAAATATATTAAACTTTAAGTATTTAGATAATGACAGATATCATAATGCATATAGGTTAAAAGAAATAACGACAAATGAAGAATTAACAGATATAGAAGAAATACATTTTATAGAGTTACCTAAGTTCAATGAAATAGGAAATAAAAAGAATGTAGATGATATAGAAAAAATAGACGCCTTAGAAAAATGGCTAGAGTTCTTAAAAGAACCCGAAAGCAATGTTGTAAGACAATTGGAACTAAACGATGAAGGAATAAGATTAGCCAAAACTGAGTTATATAGATTAAGCATGGATAGTAAAGAAAGAGAAAGATATAACATGAGAGAAAAAGCTATATATGATGAAATATCAGCTTTAGAAAATGCGGAGCGAAAAGGATTAGAGCAAGGATTAGAGCAAGGAGAGAAAAATAAAAGTATTGAAGTAGCAAAAAAAGCGTTAAATAATGGATTAGATATAAAAACTGTAGCTATAATAACAGGGTTAAGTGAAAGTGAGGTTGAAGAATTAAAAAATAATTATCCTAACTAAATGGAATTAATAATAAAAGAGTTCTAAAGATTTTCTTTAGAACTCTTTTAAATTATTAAAGTATAGTTATATAATAACTTAAATATTGAAGTAAGATATTAAATATTTAAGTTATTATATAATTCATTTATATGATCTTGTTCTATGCCTAAATATCTCCTAGTTATGGATAGACTACTATGATTTAAGGTTTCCATTATAAGAGCAGGGTTAAAGCCACTTTTCCAAGCAAAATATCCCCAAGTTTTTCTTAATGAATGTGTACCTATTTTTTCATTAATTCCAACTATTTTTGCAGATTTATTTAGAACGTTATAAGCTTGTTGTCTTGAAATTGATTTATTTCCAGCTTCTCTACTCTTAAAAATATAGTTGTTTATATTAAATATATCTATAGAATTCTTTAAATCTATAATAGCTTCTCTTGCTATAGAATTAAGTTTGATTTTTCTATATTTCCCTGTCTTTCCTTCGTATAATTCTATATCTTGAAATTCATTTGAATTTCTAGTTAATACATCACACCATTTAAAACTTAACAGGTCACTAATCCTCAAACCAACATTAATACCAACGACAAATAAGGTGTAATATTCGATATTATACTTTTTTAAATATTTTTTTAAAGCCTTTATTTTAGTTTTGTTTCTTATGGGTTCTACAATATTCATAATTTATAAAAATCTCCTTTAGTATTAAATTTCATAATATATATATAATACACATAAAAAATATATTCGTAAAAAAAACAGGTAAATACATTAAAAGTGTTAAAAAAATATAAAAAAACATTATTGTTTGTCTATATTTCGTATTAATTTTTTAAAATGTTTAAAAAGTTATTATTAATAGAATATTGCTTTTCAAAATTATATAATTTTTTGTATTATATAATTTTGAAAAAATATTTCATATCTATAAAGTTTTTAAAAGTATTTTATATTTTACATAAATATAAAAGGAATGCTAATAAAAGAATAGAATAATTTAAAAATAGTATAAAATGATAAAGGAGGGTTCGTATGATAACTGGTGTTAAGGTATCGGTAGAAAGAAAGGATTTAAAAACTGTTGAAATTAATTTACAACCTTGGCAGGCATATGCTATATCTGAACTGCTCGGCATGAAAATATTATTAAATTCAACTAATGAAGAATTACAATGAAACAATTGGTGTGAACTCAAGGCTTCAATTAGCTGAGACAGAAAAGATTCTTAGAGATAAAATAAATAAAAAACATTTGGAAAATGGAGTTACATTAATAGATCCAGCATCAACTTATATTGGAATAGATGTAGAAATAGGAAAAGATACTATAGTTTATCCTGGTGTAATACTAGAAGGTAATGAATATAAAATAACTATGGACGAAGAAGATATTGTTAATACGATAATTAATAAAATAGGAAATTAAGGTAAATAAAAAGAGTTCTAAAGAAAAACTTTAGAACTCTTTTTTTATGAGAAAATTACACAACACAATAAAAAGTAGGTTAAATATATTTTAAAAGAAAGATTTAGAAAAAACAAATAAAAACTAAATAATTAACAATTTAACATTTGAATTTTACTAAGAGTTTTTTATATATAGGTTATCTTAAGAAAATTTAGGTGCTGTAAATCTAGCCTTTTCAACATTACTTTTATCTTTTATAACTATGTCAACTGAATAGTCATCATTGCTATATTCCTTTGGAACTATAACCTGTAATGCTGATTTAGGTGCTGCACCTTCAAATACTCCATCTGCAAAAGTTGCTACCTTTCCAGTATGAACAACTTGTCCAGCTTTATTTTTAACTTCAAACACATTATTTTGAGAATCACTCATATTAAAATCTTTAACCTTCACAACAACATCTAAAACATATTGATCTGCATTAGTTTTATAATATGAACGTATATTAAATCCTGAATCGTTTAGTGTGTTAGTTAATACAATATTTCTATCTTTCTTAACAATAAATTGAATTACACTATTTCCATATTCAATCTTAGGTAAATCTTGTATATAGTAATACTTTGATTGCCAACCTAAGTCAGTTCCAGGTTTTATTGCTGGAGGTACATTAGGTGGAGTAGGTACTACTTTTCCGCCACCACCACCGCCAGATGGTTTAGCTGTCTTAAAATCATAGTTTGTAACAGTTCCTTTATAATTAACTTCTATTTCAACTTTAGCATTTTCAATACTTCCAATATCTGATATATCTTTTGTAGTTAAAACTGATTGGAAGCCTGAATAGCCATTATTATACCAGTTAGTATTTACAATATCTTTTTTAAGCTTTACAGTTCCATCTTTATCTTTAATAACTAAAGCTTTTCTTACAGTATTATCATAGTTTTCATTTCCTAAAGTTTCACCTTCAAGAATAATTCCATATGATTTAAAGTATGCTAATTTACTTGTTGCCTCATTTTCTTGAGCTACAGCCTCAACTGTTACAGTTATTGATTTAGTTACTTTTCCTCCTTGACTATCTGTTACTTCATACTTAACTGTATAAGTACCAGCTTTACTTGTATCTACTGTATTTTCAATTACTTTAATATCTTTAGTAATATTTCCATCTTCTTTATCATTAGCAGTTACTCCATCTAATGGATTAAACTTATCTCCAACTTTTAATTTCTTGTTTTCAGCTGTTATTACTGGAGGAGTATTTGCTTTTAATGATAAAGTCATTTTGTTATTCACATTATTAACAATAGAATCTTTTCCATTTATATTTACACCTAATTCAAAATGAATTTCCTTAGCTTTAGTAGTCTTTGGAACTATTACTATAGCGGTTTTGTCTACTATAGAAACATATTTAAAATCAGAATCCCCTTCAATCTTGTAAGCTATTTTAGTTGCTGAATTAGCATTTTGAACATCGATATTGAATTTATAATTTTTGTTAGTTTCTTCCTTTGCTACATTATAATCAATAGTTAATAATGTTTCTATCGGACTATGTTTTTCAACTGTTAATGTTCCATCTCCTAATTGTCCATAAGCATTATGTCCCCACGTATATAGATTTCCTTCACTATCTATCGCACTTCCATTAACATATCCCATAGAACTAGCTATAATTTTTGTATTTTCTCCGATTTCTCCTTTTCCATTTATTTTTGTTGGAGTATTTCTATCAGTTCCAGTTCCATCTCCTAATTGTCCCCAGACATTCCCCCCCACGTATATAGATTTCCTTCACTATCTATCGCACTTCCATTATTATCTCCCATAGAACTAGCTATAATTTTTGTATTTTCTCCGATTTCTCCCTTTCCATTTATTTTTACTGGACTATTTCTACCAGTTCTAGTTCCATCTCCTAATTGTCCCTTACCATTTTTTCCCCACGTATATAGATTTCCTTCACTATCTATCGCACTTCCGTTATTACCGCTCATAGAACTAGCTATAATTTTTGTATTTTCTCCGATTTCTCCTTTTCCATTTATTTTTGTTGGAGTATTTCTATCAGTTCCAGTTCCATCTCCTA
>NZ_JAFBDA010000017.1 GCF_016907995.1 Clostridium sardiniense
TCTCTTGAATTCATTTCTCTTTTAGTTAACATTTATATCACCCAAACTTATTTTACTTGAAAAACAAAAGAGTGTCGACTTTGTCGACACTCTGAAAGGAGCTATATAACTATAGCTCCTTTTAATTATTTTATCCCTAAATGTGTTTAATCTTATTCCCACTCAATAGTTGCTGGTGGCTTAGAAGTTATATCATAAACAATTCTGTTTACTCCTTTAACTTCATTAACTATTCTTCTGTCCGTTCATTTATAACAGTTTACCTAATTATAAAATCTACTTATTTATAAACTAGGTATAAGTTCCCTATATAATATAGTTTTGTCAATCTCATTTATATAAATTTATATTATAAAAGTTAACATTTATAATTAGCGATTTTCTTATCCTTTTAGTCATCCTTTGTTAATATAGGTATCCTAAGTTTTACCCATTACAATACTCTTATCCTCAACTCTAGTTTGTAATATAATATCTGTTCTTCCAAATGCAACTATATCTGCTAAGTTTCCAACATCAAGAACTAATGGTCGTGGCTCTCTATCAACCCCTAATGCAATTCTAAATTCGCTTTGATATTTATATTTTTTTCTCTTTCTGAATGTTCCTAGTTCAACATATGCACCATTAATTTCAACATACTCCACATAACCATATCTTAACTCTTTAGTTATGTTGTACTCTAATTTATTAACTGCTCTTTCAACCCTATTGATAAATTCCTCTTTATTTAAAACTATTGCACAATAATCCCCAAATTCTGAAATCATTCTGTCATCAATTTTAGTTACTAAGTTATTTTCTAAATCAACCCATATACTATACATACAAAATACATTTTCAATATTTTTACCTCTTCCTAATTGTACATTCCATACTGGAATACCTTTATGTTCAAACTCACCTCTTTTACCTTGATATATCTTTGGTTCACCATCTGAATAATCTATAACAGTTTCAATATTATCAGTAGGATTTAATACCACTTGTGTTCCCTCATAACTATCATATTGACCTTCTGAAAGTTCTTCTTGTTGTTCTATTTGAGAAAACTTAAAATTAGTATTCATAAATAACTTACCGTTTATGAAATCTTCTAAATGCTCTTGCTTTTTACACACCTTTACTAACATTCCAAATAAAAAATTCTTATCAATATGTTTTGGTTTATATATGGTTTGTTTCATACTTCCCCCTACTATTACTCTTTTATAGACACTGACTAATATCAATTATAATCATGAGTAGATTTAGAGAATATTATTATCCATTTATATAAGTATAATAATATTCTTTATCAAATATCTTCTCTTGCAAATATCCATTTCTTATATAGAATCTAATATCTCCTGCAAGCTTTTCTTTAATTTTTAATAGTAACTTTAGACTATCTCTATCATGTTTATCTCCTATATATATACTATCAATGCATTTTTTAAAATCATCTAAATAGAAATATTTTTGTTCATTATCCCAAAAATAAAATAAATATCTAAATTCATTCTCTATTTCCCAATCTTTAGATTTAATACTAAACATTCGTTTGGCCCAATATACGTCTGGCATTGGTGCTACATATTTTTTTCTTTCTATAGATTTAATGTAAATATTGTTATCCTGTTCTATCTCTTCATTACTTTTATAATTTATTCTAAATTTCCTTATATGCCCATTATACGAAGGCTTCATCAAATCGTCATCATTATTAACATTTTCAACAATAGAGTCTAATATATCTTTATTTATTTTTAAGCAAACGCCCTCACCTCTATCTCCATAATGACCCCACATTGATGGCTTATTTCTAATATCGCCTTCATTCTCAAAAATGTTAAAACAACCTAAAAATGTTTTACTTCTTAGCTTTATTTCATCCTCTACAAGCTCATTATTAAACATATATCTTTTACTATCATTGTAATACCTTTTATGTATTGGAATTGATTCATTTATGTCATTCATATAAAGCACATTGCTAAATCTAAATTCATCTGTAACAAGAATTTTCATCAAACTGTCAACCGTTGTAAAGTGTAACAAATATTTAATATCATCTTTATTATCCATAACTTTCCACCCCATTTTTATTATACATTACTCAATACTATGTTTACTATACTCTTTATTCTTTTATATTTCTCATCTTGATAATAACATTACACTTAATTAAATCAAAAATTTATTGACTTAATTGATACTTTTATTTTTTAATATTTATCCAATAACACTTCTACCACTATTCCAAGTAATTTGTTGTTTTTTTCAACTATATAATCAACACTTAAAAGTTTATTTAATTTTATTATCAAAAAACATAGCTCCTAACCTTAATATTTAAATAATTCTATAGACTCTGACTATACTGTATGCATATAATTAATTTATAAAATCATTAAAACATGCACCTAAAAAACTAATGATAAAATATCAAAAAATTTCTAGCTTTAATTATTTTAGAAAACTTTCACTAAAAAATATTAAGAAAAAAGTAAAAATATTTATTGGGTATAGGAGAAAAGTAATAGACGTAGCTATAATTAAAAATATATATTTTTCTTATAAGTATGACAATAAAACTTAGATATTCCCTATATTTTAAAGTAAGAAATGTCTAAAATAATCATTTGCATTAGCAACAACTAACTTAAAGAGGATATAATGCTATACATCTACAATTAACAAGGTGGTGATATAAAAGGTGGATATAAAACAACTTGTTGGACTTATTTCAGAAATGTCTGATAAAGAAAATGGTGGCGATAATGCTCTTAATGGTTTCGAATTCCAAGTTTCATCGGCTATTTACTTAGCTTTTGAACAATACAAGGAAGATTGTGATTTTGCGTTGATGTATGAAAAATTGGAAGACTTTATAATAATTAATGATAAAATCAATTTATATCAAGCTAAGGGAGTAAACTTTAACATTACCCCCCATCAACTAATTGTGAATCGAAGTAAAACTACAGAACATGAATCTATTATTGAGAAAATGTATGATAATTATTTACAAGTAAAAGAAGCAATTGAAAATATTGAAGTCGAAACTAATTTAATAATATGTGAAACTAAAACATTTTCTAAAGAACTATGGGATACATCAGAAGCTTATGACAAAGAAATAAAAAGTGTTTCTTTTGACAATTTGGGGGAAACATGTAAAAATCATATTTTAAATGGTACAAGGCATCAAGAATATGAGTGGTCTAATATAAAGGCAAGAAGACTAATTCCCAAACTTCGACATGAAGAAGTGACGAGAATGTTCATTGAAGATGTTATAACTGAAAAAAAAGGTGAAAATAAGATTAATAGTAAAGCACTATATGGGGCTTTAGTATATGAGATTAATAATATAAGAAAGAATAAGAGTTTTATTTCGAATGAATCTTTAGATAATAGTTTATCTGGATTCCTTACTTTAGAATCTGATATTAAATTTGATAATATAAAATTTTTATTAGATTCAAAAGATCAAAGAAACTTAAGAATAATAAGGAATTTCGAAGAATTCAAAAATTCTTATAGTATAACTAATCATCCAGTAAATAATGATTTTAATCTAATTTCAAGCATATATAACACTAACTTTAATGATATATACGAATTTTTAGAAGAACTAAAATCTAATATTTTATGTGTAGATTTATTAAACAGATTAAATCAGTTTGAACTAATAGCTTTGATATTACTTGTTATATGTAAAGAGGAGGGACTTACGTGAATTTCTGTATAAATAAATTTTCAATACTATCTAAGAACTTGAATAAATCGTTTAGCGAGACTTTTGAAGAAGGAATTAACTTAATAGTAGGTGAAAAAGATTCTGGAAAAACATCATTAGCTAGAGCTATAATGTTTACCCTAGGGTGTGATGTTAATAACTTTGATTTAAAAAGTAGAATTCCTGATATAGTTTTCATCTTAGAGTTTTCATTAGATAATCAAAAATATACATTGGTAAGAAAACAATTAACTACTAGAGGCAGGGGGAAGAACTACTTCAAGCTTATCTATAATGATGAAGAAGAAATATTTTTTGATACAAAAACATTTGCTGAACGATTGAACAGTCTTTTGAAAATAAACATTATTATGTTAAATAAAGCTAATGAAAGGACTTATCTTTATCCTAATCATATATTTTTACCATTTTTTATCGACCAAGATTATAGCTGGCAAAGCTATTTAAAATCTACATTTTCCGGTCTGAACTTTATATATAATTATAGAAAAATAATCTTAGAATATTACAGTGGAATGCGTTCTAATCAATATTATGAATTATTATTAAAGAAAAATGAGTTAATCAAAGAATATCAAAAGTTAGAAGCTTTGATAGACAGTAAACAAATGATATATCAAGAAAATATAAATAACATGAAAATTATTGAAGATGTAGATATCGAGAATTTTAAAGAAAAGTATAAAGTAGTACTAAATATCTATAATAATATTATCAAAACTGAACATCAACTAAAAAATAAATATAACGAGTTAATTTATGAAAAAAATTCATTAATAAAACAATATAAGCGTCTAAATTTAACAATTGAAACAATTATACCTGATGAACTTGAGGAGCATTGCCCTAACTGTGAACAAATAATTTATAAGCAACTAGATGAAAATTACAAATTACTTATTTCAAAAGAGAATTTAATCAATGAACGTGAAAAAATTCAGATGCAGCTAAAAGATATTGAAGAGAAAATTTCTATAACGAATACTCAAATTAGGGAAATAAACTCAAAGGGAACTGAAATTGAAAGTAAACTAAATGCTGATGAAAGTATGGTGTCTTTGGCAGAACGAGCAGAAAGTTATGCATTTTCTAAAATAAATGATAACTTATACAAAGAAATCGACAAATTGATTCTACAGAAAGAAACTAAAAAAAGAGATCATAAAAATGTTGAATTGCAGCTGAACAAGCTAAATGATAATGATGTTACTAAAAAATATCAGAAGTTGATGATTGAAGCTTATAAGGATTTAAATATTAGTTTTTCTTACAAAAATTATTACACCAGTAATTTAGAATCTGTAAATATCAACTTGTCCGGTGCATCAAAAGTGCAAGCTTTTCTAGCTCAATATCTGTCTATTTTTAAGTTAACTTTATTGAATTCAGAAAGTGTTAATATCCCAATGTTTATTGATACTTATTTAAAAGATGATCTTAATCACAATGAAATAAATAAAACTACAGACTTTGTTTTCAGAAAATTGAGTGAAAGTCATCAAGCCTTTATATACATTTCGAATAATAGTGATACTCTAGCTAGAATAGAAAATTACAGTTATAAATATAAAAAAATAGAACTTGAAAGTGAGAAGCAATTATTTACTAAGGATTATATGACCATCTACTCAGAGTATAAGAAATTTTTAGAGTAATATATCTAAAAAAACCCACCAGAAAATTTCTGATGGGTTTTTTGTTGTGAAAACAAGTAATTTATTTTTACTTTTATTCCCACTCAATAGTTGCTGGTGGCTTTGAAGTTATATCATAAACAATTCTGTTTACTCCTTTAACTTCATTAACTATTCTTCTTGATACTAAATCTAATAATTCATATGGTATTCTTGCCCACTCTGAAGTCATAGCATCACTTGAAGTAACAGCTCTAAGTGCTATTGTATGGCAGTAAGTTCTTTCATCTCCCATAACTCCAACTGATTTTATGTTTGGAAGACAAGCGAAGTATTGCCATATAGTTTCATCAAGATTTGCATTAGCTATTTCTTCTCTGAAAATTGCATCTGCTTCTCTAACTATTTCAAGCTTTTCTTCTGTTATATCTCCAAGTACTCTTATTGCAAGTCCTGGACCTGGGAATGGCTGTCTCCATACTAATTTATGAGGTATTCCAAGCTCTTCTCCAACAGCTCTAACTTCATCTTTAAATAATTCTCTTAAAGGCTCTATTAGATCAAATTCCATATCTTCTGGAAGTCCTCCAACGTTATGGTGAGACTTAATAACAGCTGATGTATCAGTTCCACTTTCAACGATATCTGGATAGATTGTTCCTTGAACTAAGTAGTCTATATCTCCAACTTTCTTAGCTTCTTCTTCAAATACTCTTATGAATTCTTCTCCAATAATCTTTCTCTTAGTTTCTGGATCTGAAACTCCTTTAAGCTTTCCTAAGAATCTGTCTTGTGCATTAACTCTTATAATGTTCATATCAAATTCTTTCTTAAATACTCTCTCAACAGTATCTCCTTCATCTTTTCTTAAAAGACCGTGGTCTACGAAGATACAAGTTAAGTTATGACCTATAGCTTTATGAACTATCATAGCAGCAACTGATGAATCAACACCACCTGATAATGCACATAAAACTTTCTTATCTCCAACTAATTCTTTGATTTCTTTTATTTTATCTTCTGCAAATGAAGCCATTGTCCAAAGACTTTCTAATCCACAAATTTCATGTAAGAAATTTTGAATCATCTTTTGTCCAAATGGAGTATGTTCTACTTCTGGATGGAATTGAACTCCATAAAGATTTCTTTCTTCATTTTCCATTGCAGCTACTGGACATACTTCTGTATGCGCAATTATTTTGAAGCCTTCTGGTGCTTCACTTATGTAATCAGTATGACTCATCCAACAGATATCTTTTGAGTCTATTCCTTTAAATAATCTTGATGAATTGTCTAAGTTTATTTCAGTCTTTCCATATTCTCTAACTGGAGCTGTAGCAACTTTTCCACCTAAAGTGTGAGCCATAAGTTGGTCTCCATAACAAATTCCAAGTACAGGAATTCCTAAATTGAATACCTCTTCGTTCACTCTTGGTGCACCTTCGCCATATACACTGTTTGGTCCACCTGTAAATATTATTCCCTTAGGATTCTTTTCTTTTATTTTTTCTATTGTATAGCTATATGGAATTATTTCACAATAAACTCCACATTCTCTTACTCTTCTTGCTATAAGTTGATTATATTGTCCACCAAAGTCAACAACTAAAACTAAATCTTTCTTCATGCGCTCCTCCTAGATATGTTAAATTAAAATATTACTATTTTTACATTTTATTGATAACTAATTATAACATATTAGGAGAGAAAAATCCCTCCTAATACGAATGTTTTTTACATATTTATCTTTATTTTTCGTTTTAATTATAATTTCTCTATACTTTTTCTTTAAATTTCCGTGTTATTTATTATATACATAGTTATAGTTTACTTATTTTGTTATTTCAATACTCAAATTATAATATTACTATTTCATTACGCTATAATTTGGTGCTTCTTTTGTCATATTAATATCATGAGGATGGCTTTCTCTAAGTCCTGCTGATGTTTGAACAACAAATGTTGCTGTGTTATATAAAGTATCTAAATCTTGTGACCCTAAGTATCCCATTCCAGCTCTAATTCCTCCAAGCATTTGGAATATTGTATCTGAAACTGATCCTTTATAAGCAATTCTTCCTTCAATACCTTCTGGAACTAACTTCTTATTTCCATCTTGGAAATATCTATCCTTTGATCCACAAGCCATAGCCCCTAAAGATCCCATTCCTCTGTAAACTTTGTAGCTTCTACCTTGGAATATTTCAACTTCTCCTGGAGCTTCTTCACATCCTGCAAATAATGATCCCATCATTGCTGCACATGCACCAGCTGCTAATGCTTTAACAACATCTCCTGAATACTTGATTCCTCCATCTGCAATTACAGGAATTCCATATTTCTTACCAATTTCAACGCAATCCATAACTGCTGTAAGTTGAGGTACTCCAACCCCTGCAACAACTCTTGTTGTACAGATTGATCCAGGTCCTATACCAACTTTAACACAATCTGCTCCAGCTTTTATTAAATCTTCTGTAGCTTCTGCTGTTGCAATATTTCCTGCTATTATTTGAAGTTCTGGATACTTATCTTTAACTTTCTTAACTCCCTCTAAAACTCCTTTTGAGTGTCCGTGTGCAGTATCTATAGTTATGATATCAACTTTAGCTTTAACTAAAGCATCAACTCTCTCCATCATATCTTTTGTTACTCCAACTGCGGCTCCACATAATAATCTACCTTTACTATCTTTAGCTGCATTTGGGAATATCTTAGTTTTTTCTATATCCTTTATTGTTATAAGTCCTTTTAACATTCCATTTTCATCTACTAAAGGAAGCTTTTCTATTTTATGCTTCTTTAAAAGTTTTTTCGCTTCATCTATAGTAGTTCCTTCTGGCGCTGTTATTAAATTTTCACTTGTCATTACTTCTGAGATTTTTTTTGAGTAATCTTCTTCAAAAGTTACATCTCTATTTGTAAGTATTCCAACTAGCTTTCCTTCAACTGTTATTGGAACACCTGATATTCTATATTGTCCCATTAATTCTTCTGCATCTTGTAGAGTATTCTCTGGTGATAAGAATATTGGATCTGTAATTACTCCATTTTCTTGTCTCTTTACCTTATCAACTTCTTTAGCTTGTGCTTCTATGCTCATATTCTTATGGATTATTCCAAGACCGCCTTCTCTAGCCATTGCTATTGCCATCTTTGATTCAGTTACTGTATCCATACTAGCACTTATTAAAGGTATATTTAACGCAATCTTCTTTGTTACATTTGTCTTTAATGATACCTGATTTGGTAATACCTCTGATTTATTTGGAACTAATAATACATCATCAAAAGTGTATGCTTGTTTTAAAATTCTAGCCATTTTATATCCTCCCTATTTTACCTAATACTTTCATAACAAAATAATTTTTGCAAGATAACTTGCATTTTCCGCCTAAATTTATGTATAAAAAAAGCACATTAACTTCCTAAGTGAAGTTAATATGCCATATGCTTTCATGCAATAAGGGTTAGTATGACCCCTTGGTATATTAAATCCACTCATAGTCGGAAATTTAAGGTTCCCGGTAGATACTCCCTGCCATATTCAGGGGATATACGAGTTTTAAATGTGCATTTCGTTTTTAAAATTAAACTAATTATAAATTACATCTTAATTAAAGTCAATATATTTTTTGAATGAATTATTGCAATTATTAATAAAATGAAACACCAACATATCTTTACACTAACTTTATTATATATGAAATAAACCTTTCATGATTAAAATATCTCATACACCATAATTTCTTCTTGATTTTATTTTAAATTAAAAAAATAACTTAAAATCTTATAATTTAGTCATTTCTTTTTTATGTTATTCTAGCTTTTTTATTATAATTTATTAATTTATATCTGAAATTATTAAAGTTCCCCAGAATATCTAATCTAATGCTTACTAATAAAAAAAGCTTCCTAAATACCAATCTAAAATTTGATTTCCACATATAAAAGTTATAAATGTAGCAGCTACAATATATGGTCCAAAAGCTATGGCTTCTTTTCCATTCCTTTTCTTAAAGATAATTAAGTAAATTGCATATACACCACCTAAAATTATGGAGATAAATAAATTTAACAAATTTAGTTTTAACCCTAAAAATATACCAATCATAAATATAATCTCTACGTCTCCCCAACCCATACCATTAGTCGTCCAAACAATTATTCCTAATATCCCCGCTGGTATAAGTGCACCTATAGCTGCATTTATTAAATTTAACTTTTCACTTGTAATAAGAGTTATTGTTAAAAATATAATCCCCAAAATTATTCCTGTCATTATTACTGAAGAGTATACATATTGAGTTTTATAATCTATAATTCCAATTACTAAAAGGACTGATGTTAAGGTTACAAATTTAAAAAATTCTATACTTAATCCAAACTTTAAATACACGATTATAAAAAGAATTCCAGTTGCTACTTCTATTAATGGATATTGAATAGATACCTTATCATCACAATACCTACACTTTCCTTTTAAAGCTAAAAAGCTTATTATAGGTACTAAATCTTTTCCTTTAAGTTTCGTATTGCAACTTCCACAATATGATGCTGGAAATACTATTGATTCTTCTTTTGGTATCCTAAATATGCATACATTTAAAAAGCTTCCTATTATTGATCCAAATAAGAATATTATTAATTCTATAACTAAATCCATTATATTCCTCTATCCTTTAATAAAAACCTGTTAATTTCTTAAACAGGTTCTTATTTCCTTCATCTTACTAATTTAAATTTTCATCATCATTAATATGCTTAATTATTCAACATTGAATCAAATATATCTTTTTTACCATTTTCTTCATTCTTCAATGTAAAATCTTTTCTATCTTCAACAATTAATTTACACTCTTTTAATTTCATATCTTGCGGTAACTTATCTAGTGTACTTGATAAAACAGTTGTTTTATCTTTACCTGGGTCAATGAACTCTATAATTGAAGCTTTACTAAGTGCAGTATCAACAGTATTTGTATTGTTAATATCAACAGGCTTATCATTTTTCATGTTATAACTCTCTACAGCTAATAAGACCTTTCTTGATTGATCCATAACCTTTGTTTTTTTAGCCTCTTGCATATATCCATTAATCTTCGGTACTAAAACACTAGCTAATATTCCTATAATAGCTACAACAGCTATTAGCTCTATTAATGTAAAGCCTTTTTTCTTCTTTTTTAATATTTCTTTCATAAATCAAACTCCTTAGAATTACTGTAAAGTAGCATATTAGCCACTCCCATTTTAATCATTGCCTTTTTCTTACAAAATTATATCATAAAGAACAATAAAAAAAAGAAGTCTAAATTATTTAAACCTCTTTTTATCACTTCTAAGTTTAGTACATTCCGTCCATGCCCATTCCACCTGGAGCTGCCATTGGTTCTTCTTTCTTAGGAATATCAACAACTGCAGCTTCTGTAGTTAAGAATGTTGATGCAACTGATGCTGCATTTTGAAGTGCTGATCTTGTAACCTTTGTTGGATCTACAATACCAGCTTTTATCATGTTCTTGTATTCTCCTCTTAATGCATCATATCCTACACCATCTTCACTATGTCTTACTTTTTCTATAATTACTGAACCTTCAACACCAGCATTTGTTGCTATTTGTCTCATTGGTTCCTCAAGTGATCTAACTATTATATCAATACCAACTTTAGTATCATAAACATCTGATGTTAATTCTGCTACTTTGTTTAATACATTAACATAAGCAGTTCCACCACCTGGTACTATACCTTCTTCTACTGCAGCCTTTGTTGCAGCTAAAGCGTCTTCAATTCTAAGCTTTCTTTCTCTAAGTTCTGTTTCAGTTGCAGCACCAACTCTAATTACCGCTACTCCACCTGCTAATTTAGCAAGTCTTTCTTGTAATTTTTCTTTATCAAATTCTGAAGATGTCTCTTCAAGTTGAATTTTTATTTGACCTATTCTAGCTTTAATTTCATCTGAACTTCCTTTTCCATTTACTATAGTTGTGCTTTCTTTTGTTACCTTTATGCTCTCAGCTTCTCCAAGCATGTCTAATGTTACTTCTTTAAGATCTCTTCCAAGTTCTTCTGAAATAACTTCTCCACCTGTAAGGATTGCTATATCTTGAAGCATTTCTTTTCTTCTATCTCCAAATCCTGGAGCCTTAACTCCTACACAAGTAAATGTTCCTCTTAGCTTATTAACAACTAATGTTGCCACAGCTTCTCCTTCTATATCATCAGCTATTATTAAAAGCTTTCTTCCAGTTTGAACTATTTGTTCTAATATAGGAAGTATTTCTTGTATGTTAGTAATCTTCTTGTCTGTAATTAATACATATGGATTTTCAAGAAGCGCTTCCATTTTTTCTGTATCTGTTACCATGTAAGCTGATACATATCCTCTATCAAATTGCATACCTTCAACTATATTAAGTTCTGTACCCATTGATTTTGATTCTTCAACAGTTATAACACCTTCGTTACCTACCTTTTCCATAGCATCTGCAATAAGTTTACCTATTGTTTCATCAGATGCTGAAATTGAAGCAACTCTTGCTATATCTTCTTTTCCATTTACAGGCTTTGATATATCTTTTATTTCTCCTACAGCTTTTTCAACTGCCATATTTATTCCTTGTCTAATTAACATTGGATTTGCACCAGCAGTTACATTTTTAAGTCCTTCTCTTATAATTGCTTGTGCTAAAAGAGTTGCTGTTGTTGTACCATCTCCTGCAACATCATTAGTCTTTGTGGCAACCTCTTTTACAAGTTGTGCTCCCATATTTTCATATGGATCTTCAAATTCTATTTCTCTTGCAATTGAAACACCATCATTAGTTATAAGAGGTGCTCCAAACTTTTTATCTAAAACTACGTTTCTTCCTTTAGGTCCAAGAGTAACCTTTACTGTATCCGCTAACTTATCAACACCTATTTGCATTGATCTTCTTGAATCTTCACCAAATTTAATCATTTTAGCCATAACAAAAACCTCCTACTCCACTATTGCAAGTATATCTTCTTGCTTTAATATCATATATTCTTCTCCATCTACTTTAACTTCTGTTCCTGCATATTTTGAGTAAAGGACTTTATCCCCTACCTTAACTTCCATATCTATTCTCTTTCCGTCTGAAATAGCTCCAGGTCCAACTGCTATTACTTCCGCTTCTTGTGGCTTCTCTTTAGCTGATCCTGCTAAAAGTATTCCACTTTTAGTTTTTTCTTCTGCTTCTAAATTTTTAATGACAACTCTGTCTCCTAATGGTTTAATAGCCATTTTAAAACCCCTCCTTAAAATATTTCTATTTAAAACTCTTTTTATTAGCACTCTCATCAGCCGAGTGCTAATTCTAATATAATAATATCTTTTTTATCCAATAAATTCAAATACTTATTAAAATATTTTTGCCCAAAATATATTATTTATAACAAATTAGAGTAATATATTTCTATATTACTCTAATTCTCTTTAATTTATAACTATTTTCTTTGTATTTTATTTTCTCTCTAAGTTAATATCTTCAAATTCTTCAAGAGTTTCATTTTCAGATATTAATTTCTTCTCTCCTAGATTATTTATTTTATTAAACGTAGCTTTCGCTCTAAGTGCTGGCACTATAGTTCCTGCACCATTAATGCAGCCACCTTCACACATCATTCCTTCAATAAAATTACCATTTAGTCTTCCTATTCTAGCCATGGCCATAGCCTTTTTGATTTCATTTCCACCTGATACTTTAACAGGCTTAAATTCTGTATCAATATTATTTTCTCTAATAAAACTCTCAATAGACGCAGTTAATCCTCCATGGGCACCGAATCCTCTTCCAAAGATAGAAGCATCATTAACCACTTCATCATCACATTCCCATAGATTAATATTAAAAGCTTCAAGAAGTGCTGTTAATTCTTCAAATGTAACTACATAATCAATTGCATCACTTATCCCTTTCTTTACCGCTTCACTCTTTTTAGCTGTACAAGGTCCTATAAATACAACTTTTGCATCAGGCTCTCTTTTTTTAATTAGTCTTCCTGTTGCAATCATTGGAGATACTGTATTTGATATATTCTTCACCTGATCTCCATATAAATTTTCTATATATGTTAAAAATGCTGGACAGCAGGAATTAGTCATATATTTATCTCCATCATCCATTCTATCTTTAAATTCCTTGCATTCATGCATTGTTACTCCATCAGCACCACATGCAGCTTCAATCATATCTACAAATCCTAATTTTTTAATTGCATTCTTTATCTTTCCATAAGTAATTTTCATTCCAAACTGCCCTGTTATTGCAGGGGCAACTACTGCATACATCTTTCTCTTTCTTGCAAGCCTTTTTGCAACTGGAACTATTAAACTTTTGTCTGATATTGCACCAAAAGGACATGCAAGCATACAAGCTCCACAATTGACACAAGTTTCTTCCTTTATAACAGCCCTCCTATCTTCTACACCAAATTCTATAGCACCAGTAGGGCATGCTCTCTTGCATGGTCTCATAACCTCAGATATAGCATCATACGGGCAAGCTTTTTTACACATTCCACACTCTTTACACATCTCTTGATTTATATACGCTCTTCCACCTATATTAGTAATTGCTCCAAATTTACATGCTTCTTGACATTTATGTGCAAGACAATTCCTACAAGAATCTGTTACTGTATATTTGTTTATTGGACATCTATCGCAAGCAGCCTCAATTACATATATAATCTGCTCATCTGGTCTTATATCTATAAGATCATCCTCTTCCAAATCTCCATTTGAAAGAAATCCTGATGCAAGCTTTGCCCTTTCATGAACTATTGCCCTTTCCTTATACACACAACATCTATAAAGAGCTTTGTCACCTTTTATAATTCTATAAGGTATCTTTTCAATTTCCTCTTTAGTTAATTTATCTTCTTTGGCTAGCTTTGCAACCTCTGTTAAAACCTCATGTTTTAATTTATTTAGCTGAGTTTCAAATTGAAACATAATCCCTCCTAAACATTAATTGTTCCTCTATAAATTTTACATTTAACTCCTATTAATTATGTGTATAAATTGTGTTTTCTTCTAATTTATTCTTTTGATTATGAATATATTTATTGATATAATACTATTGTAAATTTCTTAAAAGGGGGAATTTATTTGACAGAAAAACAGATATGCCAATTGTGTAATAGACAAGTTCCTGAAATAACAGAACACCATCTTATACCTAAAGAAAAGGGTGGAAAACATTACTCAACTGCTATGCTTTGTAGAATGTGTCATACTCAAATTCATGCTCTTTATACTAACAAAGAACTTGCAGCAAGATTATTTTCGATTGCAAGACTTAAGAATGATGATAATATAAAGAAATATCTAAATTTTATAGTAAAAATGCCTGGAGAAACTATAATTCCCATAAAAAAGACTAAAAATAGAAAAAAGAGAAGATAATAAGCTTTTAATTAGCTATATAGATAAAATGAACTCATCTATATAGCTATAACTTTATCTTCTACTCTAAGATTTCTACTACTTCACCATTAACATTATCTCTATTTAATAAGTATTTTAAAATGTAAGATTGAATTATTGTAAATACAATTCCAAAAATTATGCCTTCTACGCCATAATTTAATAATCCTAGAAGTATTATAACCATATTTATCTATCTATATTTCTACAATAAAAAAGAGCTTAATCTAAGTATGGCTATATACTTAAATTAAACTCATTCTATTATACTCTATTAATATATTTTTATATTATGTTAATCTATCTTTATATTATTTTCTCTAGCATAATAAAAAAGATATTGTTGTGCAAAACCTGATAAATCTTTAAACTCATTTCTAGCAAATATTCTTATCTTATTTAGTGAACCTTCTTCAGCATTATAGAAATGCATCATAGCTCTCTTTACCCATACATCAACTGGGAATGCTGAATACTTACTCATTGAGAATAACATTATACAATCTGCAACTTTGGCACCTACCCCTTTAAATTCTTGAAGTGCTGTATGACACTCATCATCAGTTAAAGAAGTTATTCTTTCAAGGTTATATACGCCTTCTAAATTATCTAAATCCTTATTTATGTTAGCTACTGTATCTACAATATATTTACTTCTAAATGAGGCTCCTGTTTCTCTTATCTCATCTTCAGTGGCATCCTTTAGCATTTCTGGAGTTGGGAAAGTATAGAACTTCTCACCTTTATACTCTATTTCAGTTCCCCATCTTTCACTAATCTTTTTGATTGTCTTTTTAATTGAAGGTATACTATTTCTTGCTGATACTATGAAGCTTATAACAAGCTCAAATGGTTCTTGATTTAATATTCTTATTCCATATCCATAATCAACAGACTTTTTTAGTATCTCATCTTTTGAAAGCTCTTCTTTAATTTTTGAATAGTCTCTTTCTAAATCAAAGTATTCAAACCATATATTTTTAAAATCTTCTTCGTTTGAATTTAAAATTGTAACTTTATCATCTTCTTGCACTACTTCGATTACTCTTCCATATGCAATTACTATGTAATCAAGCTCTGCTTTCTTTTCCCATCTAAAACATTGACCACACTCTAATATTTGTTTTATATTGAAGTTCTTAACACCTTCTAATATAACTTTATTATCTTCATATATAGCCTTTTTGTAATCCATATATCTCCTCACCTTTTCTACTGTTTATTATTTCTTTCTCTCTCTATTATTTCGCCTAATACTGAAGCTGCAGTTTTAATCATAGTAGTACACCTTCTATCAGTATCGTTAAACTTTTCCTTAAGCTCACTACAGTTTAAAGTTTCTAATTCTTCATCAAACCTTCTAAGAAATTCTGATGACAATGCTCTAACTATTGGACTTTCATGACCTCTTTCATTTGTGAACATTACTCCTATTACAGCTAATGAACCTGTTGCTGCACCACATGTTCCTTCTATACTCATTCCACCACCAAATGATGCCATTATTTTTAGAGCATCCTTTGAAAGATTTAAATCATATTCATCATTTGCCGCATACAAAATACATTCTGCACAATTTAAATCATATTTCTTATCCCAAAATTTTATTGCACTATCAATTAACATTCTTCCACCTACTAATTATTATCAATTAATTACTTTTGTTAATTATATCATATTTTTAGAATTTATCATTCCTTTTATCTTTTCCTAGTTGTTAATATTCTATTTCTTTTTTTAATTTCTAACTATTATAAAAATAAAATTTTTCTATTTTCTAATCCTTACACTCATACTTACCTTACATTAAATACATATCTTAATGCTTTAAGCATTTTATTAGAATATATAAAAAGAGATAACACCTATGTTATCTCTTTCTATTATTTAAAATATTTTTAATTTAAAGGATATGTTGTACCACCTGAAATCCATTCATTAATATTTTTTTCAAGTCTAACCTTATCACCAGCTATAACTTTCACATAACTTGGTTTCCACCCATCTGTAGCAACAGTAAGTTTCTCATCTCTTATCCACATATTCTTTATATCACTATACTTAATATTCTTATTCTTCAATTTTAATGTGTATGTACCCTCTTGATTTCTTGTAAAATCATTCCCCGGGTTATCTAAAGCCCATTCCTCTTTTACTCCATCTTTAGTTTCAATTCCAAAATAAATATAATTATCAGTTCCAGCATCTTGTACATCAGCTGTCTTTATCATAACTACTATTTCGTTAAGATTATAATCTTTATCTACTGCATCCTTATTTGATACATCATTTAAGAATCTGTATAAATATCCTGCAACACCCTTTTGTGCGTTTCCAACTCCATGAGAGGCTGCATATTCCCAATCATCCCAACTATTACTCATAGTTGCATGGCTGTAATATAAATCTTTAGCTTGCTTTGCCCAATACTTACAATATCCTTTTGACCATTCATTAAAGTTATCATTTTTTAATGTATCTTTATAGAATGCATCATCTGTATTATATCCTGTTGTATCTAATCTGTATGTATCTTTTCTTTCTTCTGCATATGTTTCAAACTTAACATGACCTGGGCTATCAACTGCTGTTACGTTAGCTGCATGATATGGAGTGTTTAAATCACCAAAATAGTGCATGCCTTGTCCAAGATACCAAACGGCTTTTTCGTAATTACCTTTAGCCCATTCATTCTTTGCAAGTGCTGCAAACTTTCTAGTTTGTGATTCTGCATTATCTGGTACAGCATATGAAAGATACCATTTATTATCCTGAGTGAAATTATGGTCAGTATCTGGATCCCAGAAATGGTCTTGATATAAGCTATAAGCATTCGGATCATAATCTGGGAATGTTGATCCTAATTGAAACTTATGTAAGTTTTCCTCTAAAATACTTAAATTATTCCTTATAGCTTCTGGTTCATCCTTTGCTAAATCGTGTTTAAGCACTTCAATAGCTTGGGTAACGATTACAGAATGAGTCCCTGTTCCATCCTCTTTTCCATCCCAAGCATAGGCCTTAGTTGTATATCCGATACATATAAGTCCCGTCAGTAAAGTACAAGATAAAATCTTTAAAATCTTTTTATTCATTTGTAGTCCCCCTATTTTTTATCTTTTGTGTAAAGCATTTATCATAATAATTATAATATATAAATATATAGAAAAAAAGTGACTTTTTTACAATTCATAAAAAAGTCACTTTTATTATATTTGTGTAGTGTAGTTTAGTAATTTTTCTTATTTGCTATAATCAAAGAATCCTTTTCCAGTCTTTCTTCCAAGCCATCCAGCTCTTACATACTTTCTTAAGATATTTGATGCTCTATACTTAGTATCTCCTGTTTCAGTATATAAAACATCCATGATTGCTAAGCAAACATCTAATCCTATTAAATCTCCTAAAGCTAAAGGTCCCATTGGGTGATTTGCACCATATTTCATAGCTGTATCTATGTCTTCTGGTGAAGCTATTCCTTCTTGAAGAATAAATGATGCTTCATTTATCATTGGAATTAATATTCTGTTTACTACGAATCCTGGAGCTTCTGCAACTTCTACAGGTTCTTTTCCGATTGCTATTGATAACTCTTTAACAGCATCAAAAGTTTCTTGGCTTGTAGCTATTCCTCTAATAATTTCAACTAGCTTCATTACTGGAGCTGGGTTGAAGAAGTGCATTCCGATAACTTTATCTGGTCTCTTTGTAGCTGATGCAACTTCTGTTATTGATAATGATGAAGTGTTTGAAGCTAAGATTGTTTCTGGTTTACAGATTTCATCTAACTCAGCAAAGATTTCTTTTTTGATTTTCATGTTTTCTATAGCAGCTTCTACAACTAAGTCGCAATCTGCAGCTAAAGTCATGTCAGTTGTTCCTGAAATTCTTCCTAAGATTTCTTCTTTAACTTCTTCTGTCATTTTTCCTTTAGTAACTAATCTTGTAAGACCTTTGTTGATTCCTGCGATTCCTCTTTCAACAAATTCATCTTTAATATCTCTAACTATTACTTCGTGACCTTTTTGTGCGAAAGCTTGAACGATTCCAGCTCCCATAGTTCCTGCACCTAAAACAAATATCTTTTTCATATTAATACCCTCCTAAAATTCAAGTTGAAAATCTTATTTTGCTTCTTTGAATTGAGCGATAAGTTCTGGTAAAACCTTATTTATATCTCCAACGATAGCATAGTCAGCCATCTTCATGATTGGAGCTGTTTCATCCTTATTGATAGCGATGATCATATCTGAATCTTGCATACCAGCAGCATGTTGAATTGCTCCTGAGATACCACATGCAATATATATGCTAGGTCTTACAGTTTTTCCTGTTTGACCAACTTGATAATCTCTTTCTATCCATCCTTTATCAATAGCACCTCTTGAAGCTGCAACTGATCCTTCTACAACTTCTGCTAATTCGTAAAGTTTTTCAAAGTTTTCTTTACTTCCAAGTCCTCTACCACCAGCTACTATGAAGTTAGCTTCGCTTATATCTTCTACTTCTTTAGCTTCTTTTACTATTTCAACAACTTTAGTTCTTATATCTGAACTAGTTAAGTTAACTTCTACTTCTTCTATTTCAAAGTTAGTGTTCTTTTCTTCAACCTTTGAGAAAACTCCAGGTCTTACTGTAGCCATTTGAGGTCTATGATCTGGACAAGCGATTGTTGCCATTAAGTTACCACCAAATGCAGGTCTTGTAGCTAAAAGGTCTCCATTTTCAACTACAACATCTAATTGAGTACAGTCAGCTGTTAATCCTGTTGATAATCTAGCTGCAACTCTTGGTCCTAAATCTCTTCCTATGAAAGTAGCTCCTATGAATAATATTCCAGGCTTTCTTTCTGAAGCTAAATCACAAATAACCTTTGTGTAACCATCAGTTGTGTAATGTTCTAATTCATCATGATCTGCAACGATAACTTCATCAGCACCATTTTCTCCTAATGTATTAGCTAATCCTTTTATATCTTTACCTAGTAATAAAGCTGTAAGCTTAACTCCTAGTTTATCTGCAATTTTTCTACCTTCGCCTAATAATTCTAATGATACTTTTTGTAATTCGCCTTCTCTTTGTTCAGCAAATACCCATACGCCATTGTAATCTGCTATATTCATTTTCAATTACCTCCCAAAATTTAGATGTAGTGTTTTTCTTTTAATTTTCCGATAACATATTTAACTGAGTCTTTAGGTCCTTCTTTTACTAATTCTCCAGCACCCTTAACTTCTTTAGTCATTGACTTCTTAACCTTTGTAGGTGAACCCTTAAGCCCTAGTTCAGCCTTATCTACATCTATATCATCTGCTGACCATATAGTTATTTCTTTATCAACTGTATCGAATATTAATCCAACATTCATATATCTTGGATGATTTAATTCTTCAATTGCAGTTAAAAGACATGGTGTTTGAACCTTTATTAATTCATATCCATCTTCTAATGCTCTGTTTACTAATAATTCTTTATCTCCTTCAACTGTAACTCCTTGAACGTAAGTTACTTGAGGGATATTTAAATGTTCTGCTATTTCTGGTCCAACTTGAGCTGTATCTCCATCGATAGCTTGTCTTCCAGCGAATATAATATCATATTCTAATTTCTTAATTGCTCCAGCTAATGCTTTTGAAGTAGCAAGTGTATCTGCTCCAGCAAATGCTCTATCTGTTATAAGAACTGCTTCATCAGCTCCCATGCATAATGCTTCTCTTAAAGCACTTTGAGCTTGAGGAGGTCCCATACTAATTACAGTAACCTTTGCCCCTGATTTATCTTTTATTTGAAGTGCTGCTTCTAAAGCATGCTTATCTTCTGGATTTATGATTGATGGTACTCCATCTCTTATAAGTGTACCTGTCTTAGGATCTATTTTAACTGCTGTTGTATCTGGAACTTGTTTTAAACAAACTAATATATTCATTCTTAAAAGGCCTCCCCTATCTTAACTTGCTTCCTGCGATAACCATCTTTTGAACTTCTGAAGTTCCTTCATAGATTTCTGTTATCTTAGCATCTCTCATCATTCTTTCTACTGGATATTCTTTAGTGTATCCATATCCACCGAAGATTTGTACTGCCTTAGTTGTAACTTCCATTGCAACATCTGCAGCAAATAATTTTGCTCTTGCAGCTTCAACTGAATATGGAAGTCCAGCTTGCTTTAAGCATGCTGCCTTATATACTAAATGTCTTGCAGCTTCAACTTTTGTATCCATTTCAGCTATCATCCATTGTAATCCTTGGAATGCTGAAAGTGGTCTACCGAATTGTTTTCTTTCTTTCATGTAGTTAACAGCTTCGTCTAAAGCGCCACCTGCAATACCTAATGCTTGAGCAGCTATACCAATTCTACCACCATCTAGAGTTTTCATAGCTATTCCGAATCCTTTACCTTCTTGTCCAATTAAATTTTCCTTTGGAACAATACAGTTTTCCATGATTAACTCAGTAGTTGATGATGCTCTAATTCCCATCTTATCTTCAAGCTTACCAATTGAGAATCCTGGGAAGTCTTTTTCAACTATAAATGCTGATATTCCCTTTGTACCCTTGCTCTTATCTGTCATAGCAAATATTATGAAAGTTTCAGCAACTCCACCATTTGTTATGAATATCTTTGAACCATTTAAGATGTAGTTATCTCCATCTAAAACTGCAGTAGTTTGTTGTCCTGCTGCATCTGTTCCTGCTCCTGGTTCAGTTAAACCAAATGCTCCGATTTTTTCTCCCTTTGCAAGTGGAACTAAATATTTTTCTTTTTGTGCTGGCTTACCAAATTCATTTATTAATGAAGCACAAAGTGAAGTATGAGCTGAAAGTATAACTCCAGTTGTTCCACATACTTTTGATAATTCTTCAACTGCTAGTATGTATGAAAGGACATCTCCACCAGCTCCGCCTAATTCTTTAGCAAAAGGTATTCCCATCATACCTATCTTAGCCATTTTTTCTACGTTTTCCATTGGGAATCTTTCTGTTTCGTCGATTTCAGCTGCAATCGGTTTTACTTCGTTTATAGCGAATTCTCTAACCATTTGTCTTACTAATTCTTGTTCTCTAGTTAATTGGAAATTCATTTAAATTACCCTCCTAATCAATACACCTTGATTCTTTTTAGTGATTTATAATTATTATTTAAATTTATTTATTTTGGAAGTTTTTTTCTCTTCTTTCCATGAAAGCAGTCATTCCTTCAACTTGGTCTTCTGTGCTAAAACATTTACCAAAATCTTCTGCTTCTATCATGATTGCTTCATCTATATCAACTTGCATTCCTCTTCCTATTGCATCTTTACATAACTTAACAGCAATTGGTGCATTAGCCATAATCTTAGTTGCCATAGCTCTTGCCTCTTCTATTAAGTTTTCTAGAGGAACTACTTTATTTACTAATCCAATTCTTAAAGCTTCATCAGCTTTAATTATGTCACATGTATAAATAAGTTCTTTTGCTTTTCCTTCTCCAACTATTCTTGCTAGTCTTTGAGTTCCACCAAATCCAGGAGTTATTCCAAGACCTGCTTCTGGTTGACCAAACTTAGCTTTTTCTGAAGCTATTCTTATATCACATGCCATTGAAAGCTCACATCCACCACCTAGCGCAAATCCTGAGATTGCAGCTATAACTGGCTTATCTAATTTTTCTAATCTTCTGAATACTTTGTTTCCTAAAACTCCGAATTCTCTTCCTTGCTCTTCATTTAAATCTTTCATTTCTGAAATATCTGCTCCTGCAACAAAAGATTTTTCTCCTGCTCCAGTTAGGATAACGCATGTTATGTTATTGTCTTTTTCTAGATCAGTAACTACATTGTCAAGATCCTTTAAAGTTTCTGAGTTTAGAGCATTTAATGCCTTTGGTCTATTAATTGTTACGATAGCTAAATTTCCTTCTTTTTCAAGAAGCACATTTTTTAATTCCATTAATAAAGCCCTCCCTTTATAATTACGTTATTTATATTTTCATAATTAAATTAAACTTCATGATACAAACGATATCCTATACCATCAATTTCATTTGTCAAAACTTAATAAAATCATCAAGAAATTTGATGTTTGTTAATATTATAACAAATGATGTTAAAAAATAATTGAAGCCTTTCAACTTCAATTATAATTATAATACTTTGTTAAATTTTTTGCAATATAATTCTGTGAATTGATGAAAAATTTTTAACAAAATCCTTTTATTTACTATTTCATTTTGTCATTTTTATCATGCAGTAGGTATATTAATGTTAATAAACTCTCACTAAGATGTACATTTTCTACAGTTACCTCATCTGGTACTGCAAGATCAACTGGCGCAAAATTCCATATTCCTTTCACACCACCATGGACTAAAGTATCACAAACTTTTTGTGCATTTATTCTAGGTACACATATAACACCTACATCTACACTATTATTACTTAAGAAGCTTTCTAAATTATCTATATCCTGTATTTCAACATCTCTTATTCTCATTCCTAAAAGCTTAGGATTTGCATCGAATATAGCCTTTAGATTGAAGCTCATCTTCCCAAATCTAGTGTAATTAGCAATTGCCTGACCTATATTACCAGCACCTATAATTATTGCATTATACTCTTTATCTAATCCAAGTATAGTGCTTATTTGATTTGTAAGTTCTCTTACATTATAGCCGTATCCTTGCTGCCCAAAATCACCAAAACAATTTAAGTCCTGACGTATTTGTGAAGCAGTGAAGCCTATCTTTTCTCCAAGTTCCTTTGAAGATATTCTATCAACGTCGTTATTTAATAACTCATTTAAATATCTATGATATTTAGGCAATCTCTTGATAACAGCCATAGAAATATTTTTCTTTTTTTCCATACTGTATTCTCCTTAATTAATCTTTTTTTTAACAATGTTCATATATATTATTAACAACTTTTGTTTAAAAACTCTAAATCTAGAGTAAAATTTTTTAACTAACATTATTATATTATCATAAAAACAATAAAAATAATCTATTTTTCGTTATAAAAAATAAAGTTTATATATAAGTATAGACTTATATATAAACTTTGCTTCAGATATAAAGTCTATATATGACTTTATAACAGGATTAATCATCCTGTATGCTACCCATCTGTTCTGCCTGAAAGATTTACCGTAGTAAATTATACTTAGCTTTATACTCTTTGTCAATGGAATTACTTGTATTATAAGGCTTTCATAGGATATAATGATATTTATTTTAATATTTATAATAGCGAGGATTTAACTTATGGAAATAATACAATATATACAAGGATTTGCAAATCCTTTTCTTGATTTCTTCTTTAGTACTATAACTCATGTTGGTGGTCCAGTAATCGGAATAACTTTTTCTGTTTTATTGTTTTGGTGTGTTAATAAACGTTTAGGCTATAAGTTTTTATATGCTATAATATTTTCATTTTCCCTTAATAATATTCTTAAAGGGTTCTTTAACTCACCTCGTCCAATAGGACAAGATGGTATACTAAGTAACGAAATTTCTACTGCAACCGGAAGTTCATTTCCTTCAGGTCACTCTCAGGCAAATGCAACTACCTTTGCTTTTATAATGAATCAATATAGAAATATATATGTATGGATACTTGGCATCTTTATGCTTATTATGGTTCCTTTATCTAGACTATATTTAGGTGTTCATTGGCCAAAGGATGTAATAGCTGGGACATTTATAGGAATACTATCTGTTTCTATATCAAATAAAATATTTAATTCATCCTTTGATAAATTAGCAAAATTAATGATTTATTCTTTAATACTTTTTATAGTTATAGGAATATTTGTTCCAAGCAACGATTTAAGTAAAGCACTTGGAGCATTTATAGGATTTATTGCTTCATTGATAATAGAAAGAAAATATATTAATTTTGATCCTAAAGGAAGCTTTATTAATCATTTGATAAAGTGTTTAATTGGAATAAGTGGCGCACTAATAATTTATCTTATATTCTCAAAGCTACTACCATCTGATTATTTTACAATACTAAAATACTTCTCAATAACAATGTGGGTTGTCTCCATCTCTCCATATATATTTGTTAAGTTTAAATTATGTAATACAACGTCTATTTAATATAATCTTTTATATTATTAGGAATAAAAAAAGGTCCCAATTACTTGGGATCTTTTTTATCTTAACAACTAATTCTATTAAGATATTATATTCTAGTTTTTAAGTGCTCTCATTGAATTTAAAACAGCAATTAAAGTAACTCCTACATCTGCAAATACTGCTTCCCACATATTTGCATCTCCTATAGTCGCTAGTATTAATACTAATACTTTTATTCCTAATGAGAATATTATATTTTGCCATAGTATCTTATTAGTTTTTCTGCCTATCTTAATAGCATCTACTAATGCTGATGGCTCATCTTTCATTAATACAACATCTGCTGCTTCTATCGCTGCATCTGATCCTATTCCACCCATTGCAACACCAACATCTGCTCTTGCAAGTACTGGAGCATCATTTATACCATCTCCAACAAAAGCAAGCTTACCATTTCTTTCTTGGTTTAAAAGTTCTTCTACCTTTTCGACCTTATTATTTGGTAAAAGCTCTGAATAAATGTTGTCTATTCCAATTTCTTTGCCAACTGATTCTGCAACCTTTTTACTATCTCCAGTTAGCATTACTATATTTTTAACGCCAATCTCTTTTAATTCCCTAATTGCATCTTTTGTATCATTTTTGATTTGATCAGATATTATTATATTTCCTTTATATTCATTATCAACAGCTATATATACTATAGTTCCAATATTATCTTCCTTAGTAACTTCTATATCGTTAGCTTTCATTAATTTTTCATTTCCTGCAAGTATTACATGTCCTAACGCTTTAGCTACAACACCTTTTCCTGATATTTCTTCATTACTATCAATCACTATATCACTTAAATCTTTATTAGTTGACACTTTATATTCTTCAACTATTGATTTTGCGATTGGATGATTAGAATAACTTTCACAAATAGCTGCATATTTTAAAAGTTCACTTTTTGAAATATCTATATTATTTATCTTATTGACCTTAAATACACCCTTAGTTAGTGTTCCTGTTTTATCAAATACTACTGTGTCAATATCTTTTAAAGATTCTAAATAGTTTCCACCTTTAACTAATATACCTTTTTTAGATGCTCCTCCAATTCCAGCAAATAATCCTAAAGGTACTGATACTACTAATGCACATGGACAAGAAACAACTAAGAAAATTAATGCTCTATATATCCATTCGCTAAAGTTACCATCTCCTGTTACTAAAGGAGGTACTACTGCTAGTAATAATGCACATATTACTACAATTGGTGTGTAGTATCTTGCAAATTTAGTTATAAACTTTTCTGTTGAAGCTTTTTTGCTACTTGCATTTTGTACCAATTCTAAAATTCTAGCAACTGTTGAATTTTCAAACTCGCTTGTCACTTTAACCTTTATAGTACTAGTACTATTTATGCATCCAGCAAGTATTTCATCTCCACTTGTCTTACTTACTGGCATAGACTCTCCAGTTAATGCTGATGAATCTATTGAAGTATTACCTGATATTATCATTCCGTCTAGAGGTACTCTTTCACCTGGCTTTATTATGATTATATCATCTATTTTAACTTCCTCTGGTGAAACCTTAATCATTTTATTATCTTTTTCTAGATTTGCATATTCAGCCTTTATATCCATAAGTTCTGATATTGAATTTCTTGACCTATTAACTGCATAACCTTGGAATAATTCCCCTATTTCATAGAATAACATAACTGCTACCCCTTCTGGATATTGACCAATTGCTATAGCTCCAATAGTTGCTATACTCATAAGGAAGTTCTCATCAAATACTTTTCCCTTAAGGATATTTCTTAAAGCACTTAGAAGCACTTCTCCTCCAACAAAGAAGTATGAAATTATTAATATTATTGCATTCTCATTTAGTATCATTCCTACTATAAATAGTATAATACCAACAATAAGTCTAATGTTTTCCTTTATAAAACCAATAAACTTACTATCATTAATTTGGTTATTTTCTTTAACTTTATTAGCATGTCCATGTTCATGATGGTCATGCCCATCATGATTGTGCCCAGTACAAACTCCACCACTACAATGTGATTCGCTATTCTTTACAGGTTTTGATGCTAATGAATATTTTTCTACATCAACATCAGGTTCTAAATCCTTAACTACTTTAGTAACTTTATCGATCATATCTTTCTCATCAATGTTTGCATCATATTTAATTATTAAAAGTTTAAATGAAAAATTTAAAGTTACTTCTTCCGCCTCTGGAAATTTACTAACAATACTTTCAATCTTACCAGCACAATTAGCACAATCTAATCCATTTAATGATAGTTTTAACTTCTTGCTTTCCATAAAAATTTCCTCCTTTTATTCATTTACGTGATTTAATCCTTCATTAAATATTCTCATAATATGCTCATCATCTAATGAGTAATAAACAACTTTCCCTTGTCTTCTAAACTTAACTAATCTTGCATTTTTTAATGTTCTTAATTGGTGAGATACTGCTGATTGAGTCATGTTTAGAAGAGCCGCTATATCACATACACACATTTCACTTTCATAAAGCGCACATATTATTTTTATTCTTGTTGTATCCCCGAATACTTTAAATAATTCTGCTAAATCATATAAAGTTTCTTCTTTTGGTAATCTCTCTTTTGTATAATCAACTCTATCTTGATGTATTATATTACAATTACACTTATCTATTGAATTATTACTCATAAAAATCTTCCTTTCATATGAATGATTGTTCATATGTTCATTATATGCTTTCTTACTAAAAAGGTCAACATTAAAAAATAAAAAAAGCATAAAATAGTAAAAACTATTTTATGCTCATACACTTTCATGTTTTTTCAAATTTTCAATAATAAGACTTAGTGCTAACATAATTGCAGTTATGATGATTTGCCAAATTACCTTTTTTTCATTATTCACAAGCAAAGGAATGGTTATAAATAAAACTGCCCACACTAGAAGTAGTATATCATTCAGATACTTTGCTTCTAACTTCATTACATCACTCCACTCATCCTCCAAATATATTTAAATTATATCATAATTATATAATTTAAAATTGTGAATCGTTTTGCAATTTAACCCTCAATTTGACCTATTTTTTATATTTCATTCCTTATTACAAGTAAATTTTCAATATAACTAAATATTCTCTAGATATATTAAAACCCTTATATAGCCACTCTATTTTCTTTTTCATTTGCAACTATTGATTCAATAATCATATTAAAAACATTACTACATACATAGTAAGCAAAATTCAAATCATTTGTAAAGCCTTCTTCTAATTGATATAACTCTAACGTCTTATCTATAAATTCTCTTACATTATCTATTTGCACCCTATTATTCTTTATAACATTTATCTTATAAGTTTTTGCAACTTTTGAAAGTTCTCTTTCATAAAGAATATGAGGTTTTATTGCATTTTTAAATTCCCATCTTTGAAAATGAGGCAAGCAATAATAGTCAGTCAAGAAGTGACAGATAACCCCTAGTTCTCCACTAAACTTTCCTATACTACTTTCGTTATTTATCTCAGTTATAGAAAGAGATGATAATCTATCTATCATATCAACTATCATATCTATACTTTCTGTATAATAATGCTTTTTAAATTTATATCTTGAAGCACAATCTGGCTTTATGTTTCCCCATATAAATCTTTTTCTATTTATTAAATGTGATCTATCTTCTCTAATATTGTCTAATATATAATCAGCTATCATCATGTGAGTGTTCATCATCATTTAAACATCACTTCCTTATCAAATTTAAACCTTAATTTCATCTTACTATAATCATCATATAAAATATATGTTATACTTCTGGACAAGTTGCTAATTATTTCAGAAAAGGTTTTACTATTTCAATCTAAGGTAATTATTTCTTTAATTACTTTTATTTTAAGATTACCTTAGTCCACTGTTTTATTGTACCACTTTTAAATGCTTTTATTACAAAAAATTGAAATAGTAATCTAAAATTAATATATTTGAGCTATATATATTAACAATATTTATATATACTTCTTAGAAATAATATCACTGGTAATTATATACAAAAAATAAATGAAGGTATTTTTTATATACCTTCATTTACTCTGACTAATTCCTTGCCCCTTATGTTTATTGAGTTTAATCTTTATATAATTATATCTTCTTATTTTTTCATAAATTCCTCTAAAGTTAATCCTGTTTCCTGTATTTTTTTTGCAACATCTTTACCTACATATCTTATATGCCATGGTTCATACTTATAGCCTGTTATATTCTCTTTTCCTTTTGGATATCTAAGTATAAAACCATAATCATGCATATTTTTCTGTAACCATATAAATGCATTAGTATTCTCAAAATTATCTGTTAACGTTGTATCTTCAGGAGATCCAACATCTATAGCTAAACCTGTTTGATGCTCACTATAACCTGGAACTGCAACATACCTTTTTGTATACTCTATTCCTTGACTTTTTACACTTTGATCAAATACATTCTTCTGATATTCATAAGTTCTATAAGCCGAAACTGGTATTAATTCAATTCCATCATTTTCTGCTGCTTTAAACATTTCTTGTAATTTTTCTGCTGCCTCTTTTTCCATAAGTATCTTTTGATTTGTTTTAGTATTTACATTTACTAAGTTACCTGGTTTATACTCTGATTCTAATCCTTTCTCTTTATTTACAAGCAAAATTTGATTTTTATATACATTTGCCACAGTCTCAGTTTTTTCATCTTTTATACCTGACTCTATATATTTTTCATCAGATTTTATATTAGTATTAATCTTTTCTATACATACAAAAAAGATTAATGGCAATATAATTGATATTAAAATAACTGTTGTAGTTCTATATTTTTTCCTATTTATTTTTCTTCTTTCTTTATTATAAAATTTCATATTAAAGTTCTCCCTTCTATAACCTTAATGTAACTTAATAAGTTCTATTAGTTATAAACTTATCGCTTCAAAGTTGTAAGTTAATATAATACTTAAATAACATATTATTAGTAAAGTTTTGTTTGTCTTATAAAAACTATAATTTGATATGTATATTTGAAAGTATATCCAGTTATAAAAAAATTAAAGCAAGCCTAATTTAAAATTAAGCTTGCTTTTTATAACTACAAATATTTTTTATAATCATTTGCTCTATCCAAATCATTTAATAAGTGCTTTATTTCCTGATCTTTATCTCTATCCATTACAAGAAGTACATCTCCTGCATCTACTATTACTAGATCCTTAACGCCTAAGCCTATTATAAGATTTTTCCCTCCAAATACTGAACAGTTTTCACACTCTTCTAAATAAACATTTTTAGATACTGCATTACTTCTACTGGCATCTAAGAATCTACTAAGTGCATTAAAGCTTCCAATATCATCCCAGGAGAAATCGCATTTAATAACATACGCTTTTCTGGTTTTTTGCATTACTCCAAAATCTATAGATATTCCATCTATTAATTTATATTGTTCCTCTATTACTTTCTCTTCATCATCTCCGCCTATATGCTTATATATCTCCATAAGTGGCTTGTGCATTAATGGAAGATATTTTTCAATTTCTCTTAGTATTACATCTGCTCTAAATACAAACATGCCCGAATTCCATAAATAAGTCCCTTTATAAATGAAATCTTTTGCTACTTCAAGATTAGGTTTTTCAGTAAATCTTGCTACCCTATAAGCTGGTCTATTTCCGCTAATCCTGTCGCCCATCTCAATATATCCATAACCAGTTTCTGGTCTTGTAGGATCTATCCCTAAGGTTACTATACATCTTCTCCTATTTGCCAATTCTACGGCTTGGGCCAGAGTTTCTATATATTCCTTTTCATTTTCTATATAGTGATCTGATGGTAGCACTATCATTACCGCATCTCTATCTTTCTTTAAAAGTCTAACTGCTGAAAGACCTATGCATGTTGCAGTTTCTTTGTTCATAGGTTCTGTAATAATATTATCCTTTTCGATATCACTAAGTTCTTCTTCTATCTTTTCTCTATAATTTTGGTTTGTAACTACGTAGATGTTTTTCTTGTCTATTAAAGGAGCTATTCTGTCTACAGTATTTACTAAAAAACTTTTATCATTAATGATTTTTAGAAATTGCTTAGGTTTTTCTGCTCTAGACAAAGGATACAATCTACTTCCTTTACCACCAGCTAAAATAAGCCCGTATATCACATCTTTTCAACTCCATGTAATACTTTAGTGTATTCTATGTTAATTTTTAGAACTTTGTGCAATAAAAAAAGCCGTACCTATTTATACGGCGCGACTTTAAATCCTAAATATTACTTTTATTTCTACAAATATCATCTATGATATGAAATTATTTCTCTTCTTCAATTAATAGCTTTTATCTTAATAAAATACATTCATTTTATCTTATATGAAATGCATCTACCATACTACATCTACGCTTCCTACAGAAAGATTTAGCAGAAGTTAAACCTTCACCGGTAGGACCTGCTATAGTAAATGTTGTATATCCTTCTCCTCCTACACCTATTCCTGCATAAGATGGTGCATTTTTAACAAATATTGTTGTTTCAAGAAGCCTAGCCATTTTTGTAAGCTTTTCAACATTTTTTGAATGCATTATAGCTGTATGCCTATTTCCCTGTTCAGCAACATAAGCACATTCAATGGCTTCATCCACGTTATTAACTCTTACAACTGGTAATATCGGCATCATCATTTCCTCTAAAACAAAATGATGATTTCTATCAACTTCCATAATTATTGCCTTTATATCCTCATTAACATTGATCCCAAGCTTATTTAAGATATATTGTGCACTTTTACCTACAAATTCAACTTTCGGGCCACCTTTTCCATTAGTAACCAATTGCAAAAGTTCTTCTATTAATTTTCTATCTCTTATTTCATAAGCGCCATTTAACTTCATGTTATGAACTAAATGCTCAAATATTTCATCAACTGCAAAAACTTCTTTTTCTGCAATACACGGAACATTATTATCAAAGCTACATCCATCTACTATGTCCTTTGCCGCCTTTTTAATATCTGCGGTTTCATCAACAACTACTGGAGGATTACCAGCCCCTGCCCCAATTGCTTTTTTTCCAGTGGACATAACTTTTTTTACTATAGTAGGCCCTCCAGTAGCAACTAATACTCGAACTTTAGGATGCTCCATCATAATATTTGTATTCTCAATTGATGGTTCCTTAACAGTAGTAATTAGATTTTCTGGAGCTCCTGCCTCTTCTAAAGCCTTATTTATCATTGTAATTAATTTTATAGTGACACCTTTTGCCCTTGGATGAGGACTAAATACTACTGTATTACCTCCTGCAATCATTGAGATTGAATTACAAATAACTGTTTCCGTTGGATTTGTAGTAGGTGTAATAGCTCCAATTACTCCAAATGGGCAATACTCAACTAAAGTAATTCCATTATCTCCTGTTATTGCTTCTGTTGTTAGATCCTCTGTTCCTAAAGTTTTTTCTGCTGCAACTCTATTTTTAATTAGCTTATGTTCATACTTACCAATTTCAGTTTCTTCAACAGACATTCTAGAAATTAACTCTAAGTTTTCTCTTTTCAAAATAACAGCCTTTATTGTATTAACATATTTCTGTCTTTGAGCCATTGAAGACTTTAGTAATTGCTTTTGTGCAATATCTGATGCTTCAACTGCTGCTTCCATTGTATCAAAAACACCATATTTTTTTTCATTACTTAGTTTGTTAAAGTCTACAATTCTCTCCTTTTTTACTTCTTCAATTGCTTGTCTAACTATTTTTTCTACCAACATAGCATCTATACTCATTTTAAATTGCACCTCATCTCATTTTTTACTCTCTATTACAATTCATTGCAATACCTAATGGTGTTACAAGTAAAGATTCATTAGTTTTTATTGTCTTTATACCAATTTCTTTTTCAAAAATATCATTAAACTCTTCAAAGCAACATGCACCACCAACAACATAAATCTGTGGTATATCATAGCCTTTCAAATAACTTTTTACTATTGAAGCCATTTTTTCTACTACAGGCTTAATAATCGGAAAAATCTCTTTATCTTTTTTAGGATCCTTCTTTAATTTTTCAGCCTCTTCAATAGAAATTCTATAATAACCTGCAATTACTAATGTCATATGGCTTCCACCAGTTGCTTCATCAGCAGTTAATATAACCTTTCCATCTTTTAAAAGACTAATCCCTGTTGTTCCTCCGCCAACATCAACAACAGCTCCATCTTTAATCCCAAGTAAAGTAGCCGCTGCTGTCGGTTCATCCACAACATTTATTACATCAAAACCGGCCGCTTCTATAACATTCGCTATACACTTAACATTTCCTGAAATTATCCCTGGAGGGACAGCTGTAGCTGCATACCTTAATTCTCTTCCAATAGCTTTTTCAATATCAGATTTCAACTTTTTTAAGATGTTTATGGCACCAACAAAGTCTACAACAACCCCATCTTTAACAACTGTTGATGGAAATGTAGCACCTGCAACAGGAATATTATTTTCATCAGTAACAGAGATAACTATATTCGCTGTACCTAAATCTACTCCTATCTTTAGCTCGCCATCGCACTTATTACACTGATTATTAGCAATTAATTTAGAAAACTTCTCTAAACTCTCATTGTGTATTACCATTTTTGTATCTCCTTAAATTTTACGTAAGATTACAAAATCATTATTTTTTAAAGCACATGCGTTAGCTTCATCAATATCAACATGCATTTCAAGAGAAAACTTATCAGAAATACGAACTAGAACATTCCCTAAAATGCCTTCCCTTTCACCCAAGGTTTCAACTTCAACGATTTCCTTATCTTTAACACCTATTTTCTTAGCATATTCTGGAGTCATATGAATATGTCTTAAAGCTACAATTGTTCCTTGTTCAATTTTCACTTTTCCTTTAGGTCCTATTAACTCAACTCCTGGAGTATTCTCTAAATGCCCAGACTCTTTTATTGGAGCTTTTACTCCTAACCGAAAACTATCTGTTAAAGAAATCTCAACCTGGCTCTTCTCTCTAACAGGTCCAAGTATACGCACCTTTTCAAATTCACCTTTTGGACCTCTTACAGTTACAGTTTCATTAGTAGCGAATTGTCCTGGTTGCTTTAAGTCGCTTTTTTTAGTTAAGCTATATCCCTTTCCAAACAATTCCTCTAAATCCTCTTGGCTAACATGAACATGTCTATTAGATATACCTACTGGTATCTTATATTTTTCTAAGTCATTTAATTTATCCATAACTAACTTAGTAACCAATTTTATTGTTTCTTCTGTCTGCATTTACCTTATTCACCTTCTAACTATATTAAAGAAAAATATTATTTAAAACTTTCACAAATATATCTCATAGCCTCTTCTTTTAAAATTTTCACCTTATCCAATTCTTCCCATTTAAAATTCTCATTTTCTCTTCCAAAGTGCCCATAAGCTGCACTTTTTAGAAACTGAGGTTTTCTTAAATCTAGTTCTTCTAAAATATCAGCAACAGAAAACGAAAATATTTTCTTTACAATTTCAGATATATATTCCTCTCTAATTTTTGCTGTTCCAAATGTATTAATATTTATAGCTTCTGGTTCTTCAGATCCAATAACATAACATAAGGCAACTTCAGCTCTCTTAGCCAATTTAGCAGCTACAATATTTTTTGCTACATATCTTGCCATATAGGCTCCAGAACGATCTACTTTAGTTGGATCCTTACCTGAAAATGCTCCTCCACCATGCTTAGCTATACCCCCATAGCTATCTACCATTATTTTTCTCCCTGTTAACCCTGTGTCCCCAGCTGGTCCACCTATTACAAATCTTCCAGTAGGATTTATATATATTTTTGTATCATAATTTATCCACTTATCATCAACAACAGTTCTAATAACATCATAGTCAATAACACTTTTGATATAGTCATACTCAATATTGGCTTCATGTTGTGCTGAAATTACTATACTAGTAATATTAAGTGGATTCCCATTCTTATCATATTTCATAGTAACCTGTGCTTTTCCATCAGGAAGTAACCAAAAGGCCCCTCTTTTTTTTCTGATTTCTGATAATTTCATTGTTAATTTATTTGCCAAATCACATGTTAACGGCATATAATTCTCACTCTCATCACAAGCATATCCATACATTATGCCTTGATCTCCGGCGCCAATTATTTCTTTATATTTTTTCTCATTTTGTGTTAGCTTATCAACACCTAACGCAATATCTGTTGATTGTTCATTTATATTAGTAAGTATTAAACAATTCTTATAATCAAACCCAATAGATTCCTTTGTATATCCAATATCTTTTACAACTTCTCTTGCTATATCTACAATATTTATCTTTGCTTTTGACCTAACTTCTCCAGCAATCATAATTGTATTTTTAGATACCATTGTTTCAATTGCCACTCTCGAATATTTATCATCTGCTAAATATGCATCTAAAATTCCATCTGATATTTGGTCACAAATCTTATCTGGATGTCCTTCCGTAACAGATTCTGATGTAACAAAATATTCATTCATATTTTTAATCACCTACTTCTAATTAGAAACCTTATAGCATCTTTTTATATTGATGAATTGTTATATTTTCATATCTCTTAAATACTTTACTAAAATATCCACTTTCATTATATCCAAGCTTAAATGCAATATCTGTAACATTTAAATCCGTAAAAGAAAAATAGTATTTTGCCATATATATTTTTCTCATATGTATGTACTCCATAATACTTACATTAAATTGTCTCTTAAATATACGGCTTAAATATCCTTGACTTATTGTACAATTTTTTATTACATCATTTAATCCGATTTCTTCTTCTATATTTTCTTCAATATAGTCAAAAACATTTTCTAGTAAATTATATTTTTTTATACTTTGCTCTTTAAATATATAGTTCACAACATTAAATAACCACAATTCAAAACTCTTTTTATTTAAAATAAAGAAATTAGTAATTGGAAATATCTTATTAATATCAATGTTTTCATTTTTTAATATTTCTATTGGAGCAACTAATTTATTACCTAAATCATTAAAATACTTTTGAAAATATATTTCATCTACATCTTCTTTCTCATAAATTTTATTAATAATTTTAGGTATATTGTAATATGCATTTTTGAAATCTTTTTCACTTATTATTTTAAAAAGTTCTTCTAGTTCAGGCTCTTCACTAATAAAATTACTTTCACCTACTTCTTTATTTTCAAGTAAATAATCATCTAATAAATCTCTTATTTTTGAGGAAGAAATAGGTTTTGAAATATAAGCTTTAACTTTAATTTTCAAAGCTTCTATTGCAAAATCAAAGCTACTATATGACGACATTATATAGATTGTAGTTTTAGGATTGTATGAATAAATTTTTTTACTGGATTCAATTCCTGACTCACCAGGTAACATAATATCTATAAACACTATATCAATTTTATTGTTTTTACATAATTCTACCGCTTCTTCTCCTGATCCAACTGAAAAGGCAACTTCAAACCCATCTACTTTTGATATTATTAAGTTAAGAGCTTGTCTCATAAGTGGATCATCATCTACAACTAATATACGATACATCTACCTAAACATTCCTTTCATCAAAATTTCTTGGATACCTAATGATACTTGTTGTTCCTTTTTCATGAATGTTTTCAATAAAAACATCGTATTTTTTCCCAAATAGCATTACAAGTTTTTCTCTTGCATTTCTAATACCAACCTTTATAGAATGCCCTTCATAATTATCTTTAAATATTTTAAACTTCTTTGATATTTCTTTATCACTAAGACCTAACCCATTATCACGGATACAAATAACAACATCATTATTTTCATAATGTGCATCTATTTCTATTTTCCAATCTATATTATTTGTTGTTATCCCATAGAAAACGGAATTTTCAACAAATGGCATAATAATATCACAAGGAATCCTTTGTATACTGATTATTTCAGAAATATCAATTGTATAATTTAATAACTCTCCATACTTAATCTTTTGCATCATTAAATAAGTATTTATTCTATCAAATTCATCATTTAAACTTTTGTAACTTTTTTCACTACTAAAATTCTGTTTTAGATATTCAGAGAACAGTATGATCATATCATTAGTTCTTGGTGAGTCTTCAATTATAGCTAAACTTGAAATTGAATTTAGTATATTAATCAAAGAATATGGATTAATTTTTGCTTTTAAATTAGAAATCTCAATATTTTTTAAATCATTCTCTAACTTTAGTTTCTTTTTCTCATTATTAATTTCTTCTAGTTCTTTTTTTAATGTATCATTTTTTATTATTTCATAAGCCTCTTTTTCACCCATTTGATTTATAATAAGTGAAATTAATTCAGCCACACTTACAAACTTTTCATATTTGTATATAGGTATATCATTAAATAATTCTTTCATGTATTTTTCTTTTTTATAGTCCTTTGAATCAGTAATTAAATTCTCTAGTCTACTAATATGATTTGGTGTATCTATACACCTTACTTGTCCACCAATAAACGCTCCTAAATAATGTCCCCTCACTATAATTGGCATAGCTATCTCTAACAAACCACAAGGGCAAAGATATACGCAATTCTTTTGTGTTACTGCTGCCTGAATCCCTCCAAAAGCATCTGAGGCCTTACAATTGCATGCGGTATCCATTCGCTTTCTTCTTTCTACACAAAACTTAGTAAACGATGTCATTTCAGTTATTGGTTCACCTTTAAAATCAACTGTAACAAACGCAAGCCCTGTAGCCTTTGCTATTTTTTCTTGAATGCTTTCTAATGTCTTCTTGCCAAATAAACTAGTGATATTAAATTTATTTATTAAGTTATCATCAATTATTTTAATACCATTATTTCCATGGAACTTATTCATTTATTCCACTCCTTTATATACTATAGAATACATTTCTTAATGTATTTTACCATATAAAGCACTTTATTGGTATATTTTCCCTATTAAATTCTCTAGCTCAATTGTATTAACCTTTCTTGGATTTAATTCAGTACACCCATCTTTTAATGCATTTTGTGCCATTAATGCTTTTACTTTATGAAAATCATCCTTATCTATATTTAGTTCTTTTAATTTCATTGGCATTTTCATAATTTTCATTATTGAGTTAATGTACTCTTTTAATACTTTTACTGCAAATTCATCTCCCTTTGTTTTATCTACCATTCCAGTTTTATATACAAGCTTTGCATATTTTTTAAGAGTATTAATACCATGACTGTTATAATCAATTACATTAGTTAAAAGTAATCCATTGGCTAAGCCATGTGGAATCTTAAATCTGCCACCTAACTGATGCGCAAGGCTATGATTTATGCCTAATCCAGAAATATTAAATGCTATACCAGCTAAGTTAGAGGCTTCATGCATCTTACTTCTTGCTTCAATATCTTTCCCGTTGTGATAGCACTTAACTAATGATTCTATAACAAGTTCAACTGCTTTTTCTGCTAAAGCATCTGAATAAGAATTAGCTTTATTAGAAACATAAGCTTCCAATGCATGAGTTAAAACATCTATTCCTGTATTAGCAGTTATATCTGCTGGCACAGATAGAGTTAAATTAGAATCTAAAATTGCTTCATCTGGTAAAAGACTATCATCAAATATAGCATGTTTAATTTTAGTTTCTGTATCGGTTATGATAGTTGCATTTGTAACCTCTGAACCTGTTCCACTTGTTGTTGGAATTGCAATAAAATTAACTTTATCAATTATATTTTTTTCTCTCGCAAAGTAAAGAATACCTTTTGCAGTATCAATTGCCGATCCCCCACCATATGCTATAACAACACTTGGGTTAATTTTTTTAATAATAGCAACACCACTTCCTATAACTGTTAAGGGTGGATCAGGAATAACTTTATCAAAAATAGAAACATTATTGCTACTATCTATAAACTTTAATATACCTTTAACTATTCCACTTCTAACAAGAAACCCATCACATATTATCCATATGTTTTCATTTTTAAATTTCTCTAACCTACTTAATGAGTTTTCTCCAAAATAAATCTTTGTTTTTATATAAACTTCATGTAACAACTTTAACCTCCTTGTCGCACTAGCGAATTGAAAAACCACTTGTAAGTGAACAACGTCTTCTTCTAGTAAAGTGTCTTGCAGTAGTTGTTCCTTCTCCAGTTGCAGTAGCAATGGTAAAGCTAGTGTCTCCTTCCCCATTTACACCAATTCCAACTAATGAAGCACCATTTTTAACAAATACTGATGTTTGCATCTCTTTTGCTGCAATATTTAGTCTTTCAATTGATTGAGAGTGAATTATTGCCGTATGCTTAAATCCTTGTTCTATTTCTAAAGCTGTCTCTAAGGATTTTTCAAAATTCTCTACTCTTATTAAAGGTATTAAAGGCATAAGCATTTCTAGTGTTGTAAAAGGATGTTGCTTTATTGTATCAACTACAATAAGCCTAATCTTCCTATCACATTGAATTCCGGCTGCTGATAAAATCTCATTTGCGCTTTTTCCTTCAAGTGCTTTATTTATCGTCATATCATTCGTTACTGTCGCAACTGTAAGTCTTAACATTTCCTCATCACTATTTACATAGTAAACATCATTTTTAATAAGTTCTTCTATTAATTTCTCTGCTATTGATGATACTGCAACTATGCTTTTCTCTGATATGCACATAACATTATTATCAAAGGAAGCACCATTAACTATATCTCTCGCAGCTTTTTCAAGATTAGCTGTCTCATCAACAATTACAGTAGGATTTGCAGGTCCTGCGCCAATAACTTTTTTTCCTGAAATCATTGCACGTCTTAAAACGTTGATTCCTCCTGTTGTTACAATCATAGAAATATCAGGATGGCTCATAATTTCACTAGTAGAAGCCATTGAGCTTTCATTTAGTGTTACAACTAAATTATCAATACCACATATTTCTACTATTGACCTATTAATTATTTCAGTGACATATTTTGATACCTCTATTGCTCTTGGATGTGGACAATGAACAATTGCATTTCCCGCTGCTAACATACCAATTGTATTGCTAATTAATGTTGCACATGGATTAGTACATGGATGAATAGCACAAATAACACCATAAGAAGATAATTCATATAATGTCATTCCATTATCACCTGTTTTTACTTCAGTAATTAAATCCTCAATTCCTGGAGTTTTATTTATAGATAAAACAAGTTTTATTATTTTATCATGTACATTTCCCATCCCAGTTTCTTCAACAACCATATTTGCAATTTCCTCAACATTTGCTAAAAGTCGTCTCTTTATAACTTCAATAACTTCTCTACGCTCATTTAAATTAAGTTTGGCATATTGATTATATGCACCTAATGCAGATAGAACTGCATCATTTACTGAAGGAAAAATACCGCTTTTTAACCTATAACCTTTGTTCATTCTCTCCTCCTTTCTTTATCTAGAAAAATACTAAGATATCATTAAACATCAATAGTATCTATAATTCCGATAATAGCCATATCTATAGCAACATTCTTTTTTCTCTCTTCAACCCTAACAGCTGATCCCTTACATAATAAAACGTAGTCACCTATACCTGCTCCAGTATAGTCTGCTGCAACCTCTTCATGTCCAATAAATTCATAGTTATCATCTATTCGCCTTACAACCATTAATTTATATCCTACTAACGATTCATCTTTTCTTGTTGCTACAACATTACCAATAACCTTAGCCATATACATCTTAATCACAGTCCTTTCTTGCTTTAATAGCTTCTCTAGATGTATTTATTCTTTTTTAGTTTCAGATTTTTTGCTGTTTTTTCTTGTTTTCTTCTCCTTAGGCTTAAAATCATCTATCTTCAAATTTTTATCAATAACCTTATCATCTATAAGTTTTTTTGTATTTTTTTCTTGTTTATGATTAACTTCCTTTAGTGTTTCTACAGGAATACTTTCAATATTTTGTTCCTTTTCTTTTTTATTAATTACATCATCTTTTTTCTCTTCATGTGGATAAAAGGCTAACTCTACCTCCTTAGAACATCTTGGAATAACCTTTGAAGAAACAAGAACACCCTTCTCTATAGCAATTTGCTTTCCAGATGCAACTGCAGAATTTACTGCTCCAACATCTCCACATACTTTTATTGTCATATATCCAAGCCCCTTTGTATTTTCAATATCTAATATTTTAATATTAGCTGTTTTAGCCATTGTATCTGCCACTAAAATAGCTGTTGTCAATCCACTTACTTCTATTAATCCTAATGATTCTCCCATCCTGTCACCTCACTTTTACTTTATAAACTAAAATTTTAAAAAGTAATAATAATTAATTGGTATTAAATGTATTATATAAACTACATTTTTAATATAGAGATATTTAAACTACGTGCCCTATCTTTAGCTAATTCTGTTATAATATCTCCCTTATTTAAAATTATTTTTCTATCCTGTACATATTTTTCTATATCAATCTCAGTTATGACTTTTTTAGAGCTCTGTTTATATTTTTCATTTAATTTATCTAATGGTTCATCAATATCTATAGATAAAATCTCTTTATTCATATCAAAAAATTCATCAGATATTTCTATATTAAACTCTAATAAGGTTCTGTAATAACCTAATATCTTATTTACATAACTTGATGGCTCTTTGCCAGTCATTTTGGCAAGACCCGATCTACATAGAATAGTTCTTTGCCCTTTTTCCATATTTTTAAATATCCACTTTGCCTCAAATGTATCATCTATACATAATGCTACTTTAGCTACGAGGCTTCTTGGTATTATAGGAAATACAGTTATATAATCTTCTAAATCATCAAACTTTACATCCTTTTCCTCAATTATGCCTTTGCATACCTGAAATTTTTTTAGATTATTAACATGAATATTATTAGTTATCCGAGATGGTATAACAGCATAAACATCATATTTATTTATTTTATTTAAGCTTTCAAAAAATCCCCAATACTTACTGTTCCATTCTTCAGTAAAAATTACATAAAGCTTCTTCTTAGGAATAGATAAACTTTTCGTAGAGTTTTCTGACTGTATCAATTTTATAGCTTTAATTACTAATTCTCTAATTACCTTATCATCTATCTCCACATTATCCCTCCTGTTAAATTTTCAATGGGCTAGAACCCCATTAATTATCAAAACCTTAAAACTAACAAAAATAGATTATTAATTGTGATTTAAATTAACAGTGTACATCACCCATTGACTGCTTTTAATATTCCTTATACAAATTTAGGAAGAATCTTTTCTGTGTCTGTATGTGGACGTGGAATAACATGTATAGAAACAACATCTCCAACTTGTTTTGCTGAAGCAGCCCCTGCATCAGTTGCTGCCTTAACTGCGCCAACATCACCTCTTACCATAACTGTAACAAGACCTGACCCAATCTTCTCATATCCTATTAAATTAACATTTGCTGCCTTAACCATAGCATCTGCCGCCTCTATTGCAGCAACTAACCCTTTAGTTTCAATCATTCCTAACGCTTCTGAATTCATATTAAAAACCTCCTAATTTCTTATAATATTTTCATTTATACTTAAAATTCTAAATATAAGGTGTAGTCGTTGACTTAGGCTCATCACCTAATGCCCCCAATAACTTTGTACCGACTTCAATAGCTGATTTCACAGCTTGTCTAACTGCGCCCGAATCTCCACTAAATGTTAAAATCACTTCATTTGAGTGACTAGTCCCACTTCCTGGAGAAGCATAACTAACCACATTAACATTTGCTGCTTTTACAGCACTATCTGCTAATACAGTTCCAATTGCAGCAGGTCCTGCACAAACCATTCCAAAAGCTTTACCAAGTGGTGTTCCAAAAGCTTTTTCTAAGCAATAGCTTGCTCTAGCTGTATATTGAAATTCTAAATGACCTGCATCATTTCCATAGACATCTCCAAAATATTTTTCAACACTTGATAGTGCAATTTCAACTGCACGTCTAGCATCAGATACATCATCAGCACCTATATAAATTAAGCTTCCATGACCTGCTCCACCTTTAGTATCTCTAGGTAATTCAACTGATATAATTTCTGTATTTGTAGCTTTAACAGCATCATCAACAGCCATTATCTGTGGACCTGCTCCAGTTCTAGCGCCAATAATACCAATTGAACGATACTTGCCTAGTTTCATGATTTCTGTTAGCATTGGATCTACACTTGCAATAACTAGTCCTATTGTATCTCCTATTGCAGTACCTACAAATTCAGTAACCCCTATACTTTGCGTGCATCTCTCTTTACATTCATCTTTTTTATTTTGAGTTGAAATACCCAATTCATTAGAGACTTGTCTCATTACTTTTTCAATTAATTCTTGATCCATTCTAAAACCTCCATTCTAATATCTAATTTTTATCCACCAATAACACATTTAAGCCCTTGTCCTTGAACTATATCCTTTAAACTATCAATTTCATCTTCATTTAATGATTGAAATTCTTTCATAAGATAATTCTTTCCAAGAAGCTCATATTTATTTTCACCATAAGTATGATATGGTAATAAGTGGACTGTATCTATTCTATTTAAAGTTTTCGCAAACTTACTTATCTCTAAAATATTTTCCCGACTAGAATTAAATCTAGGTATTACAGGCACTCTAACAACCATTTTAGTTATTTCAGAAATTCTTTTCGCATTTTTAAGGATAATTTCATTTGATACTCCAGTCCCTTCTTTATGAATATCTGAACTTATATTCTTTATATCCATAAGTACTAAATCAACATAAGGAAATACCATATCAATAACCTCCTGTCTTGCATACCCAGTAGTTTCAATTGCTGTATGCCATCCTTGTGCTTTGCAAGCCTTAAAAATTTCCTTTGCAAATACAGACTGTACTAGTGGCTCTCCTCCTGATAAAGTTACCCCTCCCCCTGACCTTCTGTAATTAATTGAATCCTTTTTAAGTTCTTTTATAATTTGTTCAACAGTCATTTTCTTTCCTTTTAAGGTTAATGCACTAGCTAAACATACATTTACACATTCACCACAGGCTGTGCAAAGTTCCCTATTAATAAATTCCTTATTATCAGGATTTATAGCACCTCTTTTACATGCAGAAATACACTTTCCACAATGAATGCAATTACTTTTTTGATACATTATAGATGGCTTTAGTTCTTGAGACTCAGGATTACTACACCATCTGCATGATAGAGGACATCCTTTTAAAAAAACTATTGTACGAATTCCTGGCCCATCATGTATAGAATATCTTTGTATATCAAACACAAGTCCCTCCATACCATAATTAATAGTATCCATCATCCATAATTCCCTACCTTCATTTATAATTATTAATTTAGTATGATTATAATCGGAATATTAAAAACTACATTGAATGTTCAGTACGATCTATAATATTATCTTGTACTTCTTTTGCAAGAACAACGAATTGAGCGCTATAACCAGCAACACGAACAACAAGGTCTTTATACTCTTCTGGATTTTTTTGTGCATTTATTAAAGTTTGCTTATCTATTACATTAAATTGAACATGCATACCTTTATGGTCAAAATAACTTCTTACTACGGAAGCAAAGTTTTGCAGTCCATTATCTCCTGATACAGCAGATGGTAAGAATTTTTGATTATAAAGAGTTCCATTTGATGCTATAAAATGATCTAATTTAGCTACAGAATTTGCTGCAGCAGTTGGACCATTAACATCTTTACCAGCTCTTGGTGAAACTCCATCTGCAAGTGGTGTCTTAGCTAGTCTACCATCAGGTAGTGCTGAAACATCCTTACCAAATAAAACGTTTGCAGAAACTGGATAAACACCTGCTTGGAATTGTCCTCCACGTGGATTAGTATATTTTTCTACTTCAAAGCAATAAATTTGTGCACATTTACGAGCAACCATATCCACTTCATCAATATCATTACCAAAAGCCGGTGTATTATCTAAAATCCTTCTTATGTTTTCAAAATCACCTGAAGCTACTGTATTATTAGATGGTTGTAATTCAGATACAATTTTATTTTGAATGTCTGCAAGATCTATGGAACCTGAATTAATTAATATTTTCTTCACCGCTTCATAAATTTGCATTTCACTAATTTCTGAGCTACTTGTATTATTACAAGATGCATTATTGCCTTCTGCAGAATGTCCAAAGTTCGCATCTAATGCTTCTTTTAATTGCTTCATAGAAATTGTATTATCTTCGAATACATGTTTTTGTATTGCATATACTGAATCTCCTGTATCAGCAACACCAAAAGCTTGAGGTCCTGTAAAGTTATAAATTGCTCCACCCTCTTGAACTGATTTACCTCTTCCTATACAATCATCAACTAAAGCTGATAAGAATGGAAGTGGCGCTCTCTCCGCATGCGCATAATCAACACAATTATCTGCTTCAACAAGATATTGCACAAAATATTCCATTTGCTTCTTAAATGCATCATATAATTCTTCTATTGTCTTAAAAGTTGTTACATCTCCTGTAACAGGACCTAGTTGCTTTCCATTCACCTTACCATTGTTTAATGTAATCTCTAACACCTTCGCTACATTAAAGAATGCTGCATCATGCCATCCTTCTGTTTTATGAGGACATTGAGGTTCAACACAACCAATAATACAATAATTACGAGCATCTCTAAGTGTAAGACCCCTATTAATTAATGCTGGAATTATAACTTCATCATTATACATAGCTGGAACACCTAGACCTAATCTTGCAAGCTCACACGCCCTTAATAAAAACTCATCTGGAGTTCCTTGCCATACACGAATTGAGAAAGAAGGTGCTGGTAGTTTAACATGTGCTGTTGCCTCCATACACATATATGAAACCTCATTTGTAGCATCAATTCCCTCTTCATTTTGTCCTCCAACACAAAGGTTTTGAAAAACAGCATATCCTGCAAACGCTTGAGCTGACACCTCATCACGTGTCTTATTAATATCATTAAGTTTAACCCAAATACAATCTACTAACTCCTGAGCGAATTCTTTTGAAATTTTCTTATCATCTCTTAAGTAAGGATACATATATTGGTCAAAACGCCCTGGAGATATTGAGTGTCCACTTGATTCAATTTGAACCATTATTTGAACAAACCAGAAAGCTTGACAAGCTTCATAAAAATTAGTAGCCCCATTCTCTGGAACTCTATCACAATTAGCTGCAATTTGTAATAATTCTTCTTTTCTTATATTATTAGTCTCAACTTCGGCCATAGCTCTTGCTTTATTTGCATATCTATGTGCAAAGTTAATTGCAGCAGTATATGAAATAATTACAGCATTATAAAATTGTTGTTTCTTTATATAGTCTGGATCTTTCTTATCCATCTTGCTCATAGCTTCAACAACTTCCGCAATAACTCCTTTAAATCCTTTTTTTAATATCTTCCCATAATCTACGCAAACATGTCCTACTCCACCATAAAAATAATTTCCTACTGTAAAGACTCCATTTGCTATAGAATCCTTCGCTTCTTTAGACATATAAGAGTCAGCAAGTGAACTTGTAGTTTTGCCTTCCCAATATTTAAAAGCTTCTTCTAATTCTTTTGCTGTTTCCTTTGGAATTTGAAATGGATCTGCAATTCTTGTTCCCATAGTCTCAAACTCTTTAGCAACCCAATCATAAGAAAATTCAGGACAAATTTCAGTAGAACGAGGATTTTTAGTTATTGCCCCTACTATTAACTCATCTTCACGAATAGTTATAGGTAAATTATTAAATATTTTTTCTACAGCCTTAGCACGTCTTAGTATTGGAGATAAACCTTCTGTCTCTTTATATGATTCTGTTACAAGAACTGCTCTTTCTGATTCAACGTATGGAATTGCATCAACAATCATTTTTTTTAATCTTTTAACTCTTTCAGTTGGTTCTGAAAAACCTTTGGCTATCATTTTTATTCCCCCTTAAGAAATCGTTTAAATTTATTTGCTGTAGCTTTATTATAAATTAGCTACATAAATTTCTTATAATACTTTTCAAACTTAATTAAAGTAATATTAAAACCATATCGGGCTGTATATTAAATTGATTTAAATTAAAAAAAGATATAAAAGTAATATTTAAAGTTCAATTTACTTTTATATCTAAAAACTACAACCTAATAACCTTAAAAATATTCTATTTCTACATAAATATTTTCTATATTAAATAGCGTCATTACAAAAGGTAAAATTAAAACCTTTATGTTGTCATTTTAATAATTCTTGTAAAATCCAAACTTCATTTAAAATAATAATACTAACCTTAAGTAAATTATTATTACCGTAACTCTAGTTTTAAATTTACATAATCGCTAATTGTAATTTACAAGTATTGATTGAGATAAGACAATATACTATTTCTATATTATAAATTAATTTTTATTATCATAAGTTTAATGAGGTGATTAAAAATGATAGATAATGATATAGCCCATAAAATTACAGAAAATATAATAACATCTTTGAAAGATAACACTATTACTTTAAATAAAGCTAAGGAAATCCTTAATAAAGCTGAGGCTAAGGCTAAAGAAATTAATATCTCCGTAACTATTGCAATAGTTGATGAAGGCGGAAATCTTATTGCTCAACATAAAATGGACAATGCTTTGCTAATAAGTATTACTGCCGCTCTAAATAAAGCATATACTGCTATTGCCCTAAAAATGGATACAGAAAAAGTTCATGAGCTAATACTTCCCAGTGGCCCATTTTATGGTTTAGAAAATATACATCCTGGCAAACTTTGTACTTTGGGTGGTGGAATACCAATAATAAATCATGGCAAATTCATCGGCGCTATTGGTGTTAGCGGAGGTAGTATAGATGAAGATGTGCTTATAGCTAAAACAGCTTTAAAATAACAAAAATATTTTAATTCTAAAATATAGTCTGCTCAATCTTCACTATGATAATTTACCATATAATGGAGTTTGAACAGACTATTTTATTTTCTGTATTTATATCTATAATCAAGTAACTTATTTAGACCTAAAATCAAATAGCTTGATATACTATTTTATAAATATACCATTATGTTTATAAATTCTATGTAAGATTTATGTTCATTCTATGTTAAATAATAATATAATGTATTATTATCTATTGACTTTCTAATCTCATAGATATATTCTTGTATTAACAACTAAATAACTTAAGAGGGAGTAGTTTTAAATATAACGTCAACATTCTCGGCATGATTTCATGTCTGGTGTTATATACCCTAGCGGTTACGAGACTTTTAATATAGATTATGATTTTTTAAATTCGTAGTTTATATTAAGAGTCTTTTTTTATTAAAAAATATAAGATATTAAAGTATGAAAGGGGTCCTATTTAAATGAAAAACTTTTTTAACAAAACTACTGAAGATGTACTTCATAACTTTGGCACCACCAAGGAAGGTCTTAAAGATACTGAAGTAGATCTATACAGAGAAAAGTATGGTGAAAATGTACTAAGCGAAAAGAAAAAAAAGAGCACTATACAAGTATTCTTTGAGCAATTTAAGGATTTATTAGTTATTATCCTTATTATTGCAGGTATTGTATCTATCGCTACTGGAAATGTTGAAAGTACAATTGTAATATTTGCAGTTATAATCTTAAATGCAATACTAGGTACTGTTCAACACGTTAAAGCTGAACAATCACTAAACAGTTTAAAAGCACTATCCGCACCTAATGCTAAGGTTCTTAGAAACGGTGTCAAAACTGAAGTTCCTTCAAAGGATATTGTTCCTGGTGATATATTAGTCCTTGAAGCTGGAGATTTAGTTGTAGCTGATGGTAGAATTATCGAAAATTACTCTCTTCAAGTTAATGAAAGCTCTTTAACTGGTGAATCTGAAAGTGTTACTAAAACTTCTGATGTTATAGCTAAAGATGAAATAGCATTAGGCGATCAAAAAAATATGGTATTTTCTAGTTCCCTTGTTACTTATGGACGTGCTTTAGTTATTGTTACTGCTACTGGTATGGATACTGAACTTGGTAAAATCGCTACACTTATGGATCAAACACAAGAAAAGAAAACTCCACTACAAATAAGTTTAGATGATTTTTCTAAAAAGCTTGCTATAGTAATTCTAGTAATTTGTGCTATTGTATTTGGTTTAAGTGTTTATAGAAATACCCCAATACTTGATTCATTAATGTTTGCTGTTGCCCTTGCTGTTGCTGCTATTCCTGAAGCTTTAAGTTCTATTGTTACAATTGTTCTTGCTATAGGAACTCAAAAAATGGCAAAAGAACATGCAATAATTAAATCCCTTAAAGCTGTTGAAGGTTTAGGTTCTGTATCAATAATCTGTTCAGATAAAACTGGTACACTTACTCAAAATAAAATGACAACTAAGCAAATATACGTTGACGGAAAACTTATAGCTTCTGAAAAGTTAGATTTAACTAATGAAGCTGAGCAGTACTTATTAAATAGTGCAGTTTTATGTAATGACTCAACTTCAATTGATGGACAAGAAATAGGTGATCCAACAGAAGTTGCTTTAGTAAATCTTGCTCATATTTATAACTTAAAAGAAGATGCCATAAGAAAAGAATTTGAAAGATTAAAAGAAATTCCTTTTGATTCAGATAGAAAGCTTATGAGTACAGTTCATCAGATTGATGGCAAAAACATAATGTTCACAAAAGGTGCTTTTGATGTACTTTTAAACAGAGTTACTTCTATTAAAACTTCAAATGGTGTAAGACCTATAACTGAAGATGATAAACAAAAAATTATAGATACTAATATGGAACTTTCTCAAAATGGCTTAAGAGTTTTAGCTTTTGCTTATAAAGAACTTCCAGAAATTCGTGATTTAACTTTAGAAGATGAAAATGAATATACTTTCCTTGGATTAGTTTCAATGATTGATCCTCCAAGAGTTGAATCAGCTGAAGCTGTTAGAGATTGTATAACTGCTGGAATCAAACCAATAATGATTACTGGTGACCATAAAATCACTGCTTCTGCTATTGCTAAACAAATAGGTATTCTTCAAGATGGAGATATGGCTGTTACTGGTTTAGAACTTGATAAGATGAGTGAAGAAGAACTTATGAGAAAGCTTGATCATATATCAGTTTACGCTAGAGTTTCACCTGAACATAAAATTAGAATAGTAAGTGCATGGCAAAACAAAGGTAAAATTGTTGCTATGACTGGTGATGGTGTTAATGATGCTCCTGCACTTAAACAAGCTGATATAGGTATAGCTATGGGGATCACTGGAACAGAGGTTTCAAAGGATGCTGCATCAATGATACTTACAGATGATAACTTTGCAACAATTGTTAAAGCTGTTACTAATGGAAGAAATGTTTATGCAAACATAAAGAACTCAATTAAATTCTTACTTTCAGGTAATACTTCTGGTATACTTGCTGTACTTTATGCTTCAATAATGGCACTACCTGTACCATTTATGCCAGTACACTTATTGTTTATTAACCTTTTAACTGATAGTTTACCTGCTATAGCAATTGGTGTTGAAAATCCAACTAAGGATCTTCTAAAAGAAAAACCTAGAGATAGCAAAGAATCTATTTTAACTAAAGATTTTATTTTAGATATTGCTATCGAGGGTTTAATTATTGCAGTATTTACTATAGTTGCTTTCCATATTGGACTTGAAGCTGGCCCTGCTGTTGCTAGTACAATGGCATTCTCAACACTTTGTCTTGGAAGACTGTTCCATGGATTTAACTGTCGTGGTAAAGCTTCAATATTCAAACTTGGTTTAGGCTCTAACAAGTATTCAATATATGCATTTTTAACTGGTGCTATACTCCTAAACTTAGTTTTATTTGTACCACCATTACAAAAATTATTTGAGGTTGCTACTCTTTCATGGACTCAAGTTGGCTTAATTTATTTATTAGCTTTCTTACCAACAGTTATAATACAAGGTATTAAAGTATTTAAAGAAGCCTTCGTAAAAGATTCACAAGAAGAAGATAAAAAGGCTGCAATATAATAAATTTTATTAAAAGACCTCCCTAAACAGGGAGGTTTTTATAATATTATTTCATAAATTTTTTTATTAATTTAATCTTATCTCCAAAAGGTGCAAACCTGAATGGGAACTCTATATATGTGCCTCTTTTAACAACAGGCTTTCTATGAGTAAATGTATCAAAGCTTGCTTTACCATGATACTCTCCAATACCACTATTTCCAACTCCACCAAAAGGAAGATTTTTATATCCAGCTTGCAGTACAGTATCATTTATTGTAACTCCACCTGAGCTAGTATTTTCTAATATATATTCTATATTCTTCTTACTTTCTGAAAAATAATATAGTGCTAATGGTTTTGGTCTACTATTAACAAAATTTATCACTTTATCTGTATCATCAAATTCCAATACAGGTAATATTGGTCCAAATATTTCATTGGTCATAACTTCACTATTTATATCAACCTCTGTAAGTATAGTTGGCATCATGTATCTATCTTTAATATCATAATCACCACCAAAATATACATTACCATCATCTAAATAAGTACTTAATCTTTCTACATCACGTTCTCTAATTATTCTTGGATATTCATCATTCTTTCCTATATCTTTTCCATATTGGTCTTCAATCTCTTGAACTAATAATTTTAAAAACTCTTCTTTAACTTTCTTGTGTACCATTAAATAATCTGGTGCCACGCAAGTTTGACCTGCATTTAAAAGTTTACCCCATACGATTCTTTTTGCACTTAATTTTAAATTAGCATCTTCATCAATAATACAGGGACTCTTTCCACCAAGTTCTAAAGTCACAGGAATAAGTTTTTTAGATGCAGCTTCCATAACTATTTTCCCAACCATTACACTTCCAGTAAAGAAAATATAATCAAAATCTAAAGTCAACAACTCTGTTACAGACTCTCTGCCACCCTCTGGTTCAACAACTTTAATATATCCATCATCAAAATTGCTATTTATAATATCTTCTAATGTCTTTGAAGTATTTATTGAATACTCTGACGGTTTCATTACAGCACAATTTCCGGCTGCTATTGCACCTATTAATGGTGCTACTACTAATTGAAATGGATAATTAAATGGTCCAATAATTAATGATACTCCATATGGTTCTTTATAAATATAACTTCTACTTGGGAAAAATACTATAGAACTAGATACACTCTCTTTCCTAGCCCATTTTCTTAAATGTTTTATTTGCATATTTATTTCTTCATATACAATTCCAACTTCTGTTGAATATCCTTCAAAATATGATTTATTTAAATCATCTTTAAGTGCCTCAAGTATTCTATCCTCATTCTTTTTTAATATATCTTTTAATTTTTTTAAATTGCTTATTCTAAAATCAATATCTTTAGTTTTTCTAGTAGCAAAGAACTCTTTTTGTTTCTTTAATACCTCTTCTAACTTCCCCATCCTCTATCACCTCTAAGTACTTTAATTCTCTACTTAGATTTTATCATATACTAGATTTCCATTAAACTTACTTAAAGGTATATTAAACTCAGGTATCCCTGAGGCATATGGAGCTATTTCGTACTGACCGTAATATACAACTAAATTTTCTCCCTTTATATAGAATTTAACATCATCTGCTATTCCTTTATATGTAGTTCCCTCATCAAAGTACCTTTCCTTATCTGCACTTATTTGTTTTTTTATCTCTTTATCTATAACAGTTTTATAATCATATCCTTTCTTAAATAATTCCTTGATAACTAATTTTTTTCCTATCTTTCTATCTATAACATAACCTTTCCTTGTAGTACTTCCATGTGCACCACCAGTAAATTGATAATAATCTATGTAAAAGCTCAATATATCATTGCTTTCCTTTGTTATATAGTAATTTGAGAATAATTGATATGGTACGTTGCATATGTATCCACTCTTTTTATAATCTTCAAGTACATCTTCCACCTCTTTAATCCAGGAATTTGTCCATGTGACTATTTCATTATTTATATTTTTACTTTCTTTATCAATTATTTTAGGATAATTAACATTAATCTCAAGGCACTTATCCTTATGTTTTATCTCTACTCCTTCAGTAAGTCCACTTTTCTCCTGATACTCTTTTGTACTTATCCACACCCCATGTGCAAAACTTATAATTATGAAAGTTATCCCCAATAGGCCTAAACCCTTTAAAATACTACTTCTTGCCATTTCATTTCCTACCTTTTCCAACATTTTTTCAAAAAATATATCATTTTTTAATAGTATTCTTCAAAATACAAGAAATTATCTACAGCTATATCAACAAGTTTATAACAAGTTATCCACAGGGACATGTGGATTATGTTAGTAATATTTCACATATTAGAAAATTTTTAATTTTATTTCTAGTAAATATAAATAAAAAAATGAGTATTCGCAAATAATAATTTGTTTGCGAATACTCATTTTCTATTCATCAATTTCTTTTGTCTTCTTAGAACTTTGAATTAAATCATTTAGACCTACAAGTTCTTTTCTAGTTAAATCTCTCCACTTACCTATCTTTAAATCTCCTAAATTAATATTCATTATTCTAATTCTCTTAAGTTTCTTGACCTCATATCCTAAGGCTTCACTCATTCTTCTTATCTGTCTATTCATCCCTTGGGTTAAAATGATTCTAAATGTATAATCATCTTCCTTTTTAACAAAGCATTCTTTAGTAATTGTTCCAAGTATTCTAACACCACTACTCATACCTTTTATAAATTCATTAGTTATCTTTTTATCTACAGTTACTATATATTCTTTTTCATGGTTATTTCCAGCTCTTAAAATCTTATTTACTATATCTCCATCATTAGTTAGTAATATTAATCCTTGAGAATCTTTATCTAATCTCCCTATTGGAAAAATCCTCTTACTATGTCCTACAAAATCAACTATGTTACCTCTTATCTTACTTTCAGTAGTACATGTAATACCAACAGGCTTATTTAAACCTATATAAACTAACTCTTCTTCCTTAGATATCTTTTTTCCATCCACTTTTACTACCTGTCCTTTAGATACCTTAGTTCCCATTGTAGCCGTTACTCCATTAATAGTAACCCTTCCAGACTCTATAAGCTTATCAGCCTCTCTTCTAGAACATATTCCAGTTTCACTAATATATTTATTTAGGCGTGTTTCATCGCCTCTATCTTCATGATTAATTATGTTTCTATTATTATTTAATACTTCTTTCTTCTTTTTTCCCTTATCTAAATTAGGCTTTTTATAATCTTTATTACTTTTCTTTTTTTTGATATTTTTAAATCTATCATTTTCTCTATTTGAGTTTTTTTTCATTCTTATCTTCCTTTTAATTCTATCTTTTACTTAGATAATTTTTGCTCATTTCCAGCATTATTTATTATTAGCTTTATCTTATGACTTGATGCAAATTCACCTGTTTTTTCTAAAGTTCCATACTCTAGAGGATCTCCAGTTACAGTAATTAATATATTACCAGATGGTATCATTGAATTATTATTTGCATAGTTTAATATTGCTTCTATACCTTTATCTAATTTCACATTGTTTAACTTTAAACTCTTAACCATCTCTTCTCCCTTACTTGTTGGAGAATACGCACTTATTATCTTATTAAATGAATTAACATCTACCTTTACTTGCGATGTTGTGTTAATTAATATAGTTCTATCTATTTCTGAATATTTATATAAAAATGCACCACAAGCCACAACAATTGCAATCACAATAATTCCTATTTGAAGTTTATAATCTTTTATCCCTTTTTTTGCTGCAGCTGTTACCTCTTCACCTACACTCATATCACCTTCTAGCTTTACCTTCTTAAATTCCCCTCTGCTAGTTAGTATACATGCACTACGTTTAAAGGATTTTACTATTACTCCTCTTAACTCCGGTTTTGAATTCTTGTTTATTGAAACTACATTTGATTCTTCTTCTTTATCATTTTCATCTACACTAATTTCTTCATTAGTTTTCTCTATTATTACTTTCTTAATCACAGTCTTATTAGATTGCTTTTCCTTTGGTATTTCTACCTCATCTTTTGACTCTTCAATCCTAATATAATCTTGTATAAGTTTATAATTAGGATTTGAAAATATAATAGTGTATGTAATTATATAATCATTCCATTCCTCTATAAACTTTCTTGGCTGCATAGTCTTCTTAGATAATATATTAGGAGGTAATTTTTTCTTATCTTGTATAAACTCTAATAACTCTACTTCCCCTATTATGTAAAAAGCTATATTTAATATTGTATTTCTATCCTTATCACTTGGAGAGTACGCAAATAAATCTTGTATTAGAACTTTATAAGAATAAAGTTCTTTCTCCATCAAAGATATCTGCTCCGCTCTAGCTTTATTTACCTCATCACTTATCTCTACTAAACTTGGTATATCTGAAAATTTATATTTATTTCTATCGAATATCTCCAAATCTATACGCTCCCCCCTATGTCGACATTATTTTTGTCAAATAATATCTATTCTTATATTTAATTATACCTAAATACCTGTTTTTTTTAAATGAAATTACAAATTAATAATCATTTATTAAATACTTTTGTAATATATTATAAAAAGCACTAATTGTATCGGTGATTTTTTTATGAAATCAAATGTTATTTATGTTGATTTTAAGTATAAGCGTCGCGAGGTTAATACCGTTTACTTCTTTATACTATATTTTTATGTTAAACTTATAGAAGAAATATTAGAGAGGTGAAAGATATGCGTATTGGCTTAGGTTATGATGTACATCGTTTAGTTCAAGGTAGAGATTTGATTTTAGGTGGCGTTACAATCCCCTATGAACTTGGATTATTAGGTCACTCTGATGCCGACGTTCTTCTTCATGCAATTATGGACTCACTACTTGGCGCTACAGCATTAGGTGATATAGGTACACATTTCCCTGATACTGACCCAAAGTATAAAGGAATATCAAGCATAGCTCTTCTTAAAGAAGTTGGAAATCTTTTAGAAATTCATGGCTATAAGATAGGTAATATAGATGCAACAATAATTGCACAAAAGCCAAAGATGGCTCCTTATATAGAGATAATGAGACGTAATGTAGCAGCGGCATTAAACATAGAGTTTAATCAAATAAACATTAAAGCTACTACAGAAGAAGGTCTTGGATTTACTGGAGAAGGTCTTGGAATCTCATCCCAATGCATATGCCTAGTAAACTAGATGTACTAAAATAAAAAAGCCCAAACTCGGGCTTTTTTATTTTACTCTATTTTCTTCTTTTCTTCTACTCCAGTAAAATATTATAGCAACTACCGCTGATATACCCATTAGATATGGGTAGAACAGATATTGCATTATTTCAATAGGTGATATTGCCGCAAGTCCTGCTGCTGATATAAGCTGAGCACCATAAGGTATTATCCCTTGGAATGCACATGCGAACATGTCCATAATACCTGCAACTCTCTTTGGCTCTAAATCAAATTCATTTGATATGTCTTTAGCAATTGGTCCTACTGTAACTATTGCTATTGTATTATTTGCAGTACATATATCAACTAAGCTTGCTAAAGCTCCAATTCCAAGCTCTGCACCTCTTCTAGTTTTAAAGTTTTTTAATCCCTTATGAAGTATAAAGTCAATTCCTCCATTGTATTTTATAATTGCAACCATACCAGCTATTAATAATGATATTATTATTAATTCACTCATACCATTTATACCTTCTGCCATACTTTTAAAAAGTCCTATAATATCAAAACTTCCAGTCCCAATTCCGATAGTCCCTGCTAAAATTATTCCAGATGCTAAAACAAATATAACATTTATTCCTGCAAGTGCTGCAACTAAAACACCTATGTATGGAACAATTTTTATTAAGCTATAATCATAACTACCTAAGCTAATAGCTTCCGTTCCACTAGTTATAACCATAAAAATAATTGCTGTAATTATTGCAGCTGGTAATACTATTTTAAAGTTCATTCTAAACTTATCTCTCATATCACAGCCCTGTGTTCTTGTTGCTGCTATTGTTGTATCAGATATAATTGATAAGTTGTCCCCAAACATTGCTCCGCTTACAACAGCTCCAACTACTAAGGCTACAGCTATTCCAGTCTTTTCAGATACTCCAAGTGCTATTGGTACAAGCGCAACTATTGTTCCCATTGATGTTCCAACTGATAATGCTATGAAGCATGCAACTATAAATATTCCTGTTACCAAAAGATTTGGTGGTAATACTGAAAGCCCTAAGTTTACAGTTGAATCAACTGCCCCCATAGATTTAGCAACAGCTGCAAATGCTCCTGCTAATATAAATATTAAAATCATTAAGATTATATTAGTATCTCCTGCTCCTTTGCAGAAAATCTGTAATTTTTCTTCAAATCTAACTTTAGTATTCATAACTAAAGCCACAACTGATGCAATTAAAAATGGTATTATCACAGAAACTGCATAAAAATCCTTTGCAATTATTGCAATTCCAACATATACAACCACAAACACTATTAATGGTAAAAGCGCCCACCAATTCCCTTTATTCTCTTTGTTCATTTTTTGCCCTCCCTAAAGTTCCTATACACAAAATAAAAAAGCTTCTGATAGAAATCAGAAGCTTTATACACACTCTATAAATACTACTTATCTATCAGTTTTCACTGCTGGATTTAGCACCACACTCTATAATTAAAAATGACAAACAATCAATGCATGTTATACATTGATTCTCTTACAGTCATTCCCACTTTAATTATTAGTAGGTTGCCGGGTTTCATAGGGCCAGTCCCTCCACCACTCTTGATAAGACTTTTTTTAATTTTGATTATGTTTTATTGTAACAATGTTAATAGACTATGTCAACATTTATAAGGTGCTAATATTCCTAATAATTTAAATTAATACTAATTTGAATATTAATTTAATAAAAATAAGCAATTCATACACCTAAATGAATTGCTTATTTCCATTGCCCTTATTAAAGTGTTTCTGATAATTTATTTAAAAGAATTTTTCTAAATATATTTGTGCATTCCTTATCTTCTCCAACCTTTAAGTATACTTCTCTCCATTGATCTAATGATAATCCTATTCCTTCTTTAAACTCTTCTTCCTTGTTTGTCATTCTTATTGAATCATCAATGAATTCTCCTAAGTCCTTTGCTGTTTTAAATACTTTTATATATAAGAATTGTTTGTTATCTCCAACCCAAACCTTATTAAATTCTTTTGCAAATTTCACTAACTCCGTTATAATTTGGCTGTCATCTTTATCCCATAGATTACTTAAAAATGTATATTGTTCTTTCATTATTTTAGCTTCTTCTTTGGAAATTTTATTCTTTTTCAAAAGATTATTTATTAGATCACAAGTTGAAATGGCTGGAATTTTCATTACTAGTTTTTCTGTTCCATATGCCCATTTATAGAATGCTTTTTGACAAAATGAGTGTTGTATGTAGCCTAATAACACTCTTGGATTTGAAAAGTATGAATAAATATTTTCTATTCCATTTTTGTTAGAAAATATAAGTGCATGTATATATACCGATTTGCTTGTTGGCAATTCATTTGTAAAAGCATGCCCTCTTATTGCTTTGTGTTCGTTAACATTATTAGTCCAGAAATTAAATGAATTGTAGTTATCTCTCATAAATATCACCCTTCTTCATAAATCTCAATATAATATATTATATAGTATATTATACCATTTTTTATTGTTTTTACCCTTGATTTATACAATTTAATTTTTTATTTTATATAAATATTCTGTTAATTGATTTAACTAATTTTTTTATCTATAATTATTAAATATAGATTAAGGAGGTTTATCATTGTATTTTTGTGAAATATGTAATAAAGAAGCTGATATTCATCACATTGTTCATAAAAATGAAGGTGGTTTTGATATAGAGTTAAATTATATGTATCTATGCGAAGATCACCATCGTGGAAGATCAGGACCACATCACTCTCTTGAAACAGATATTTCTTATAAAATTAAATTACAAAAAAAGCTATATAAACTTCTTCCCAAAAGATACTATTCTTTTAGGGAACTTTGTAATATATTAAACGCTTCTACCAATATGGTTAAGCGTTTGACAAAAGATATAAAATTATATAAAGAAGGCTATAAAAAAGAAGATATTATATTTATTTTAATGGGTAAATCTTACTATTCTGAAGAATTGCTCGAAAATATTAAACTCGAAAAACTTTATGAAAGCATTTATTGACATCTGAAATTTGTATGATTATAATATAAATTAACTTAAGAAGATAAACACATTGATGAGAAGAGTATGTTAAATCCTCATTTACAGAGAGAGAGTACATTAGCTGTAAGTACTTTTATATGAGCTTAACAGAAAACTAACTCGGAGTGACTCTAATCCAGTCCGTCATTGTCACGTTACGACATATTAAAGTGATTCTTAAGACTTACTCTTAAGAATAACTAGAGTGGAACCACGGATATTATACTTCGTCTCTAATTTTTAGAGACGGAGTTTTTTTATTTTAGTAAATAATTTTTAGTTTTAATATAGAAAAAAGAAAGGAGTTTTTTAAGATGATTAAAGTTAGTTTAAAAGACGGATCAGTTAAAGAATTTGAAAAAGGTGTATCAGTTTTAGACGTAGCAAAAAGTATTAGTGAAGGATTAGCTAGAAATGCTTTCTGTGGATTAGTAAATGGAGAGGTTGTTGATTTACGTCATACAATAAACGAAGATTGTGAAGTTGGTCTTTGTACTTTTGATTCACAAGAAGGAAAAGATGCTTTAAGACACAGTGCATCACACGTATTAGCTTATGCTGTTAAAAGATTATTCCCAGAGGTTAAGATTGCTATAGGACCTGCAATCGAAGATGGCTTCTACTATGATTTTGATAAAGAAGGTGCATTTAGTGCACAAGATTTAGAAAAAATCGAAGCTGAAATGAAAAAAATAGTTAAAGAAAATCCTCAAATTGAAAGATTTGAATTACCAAGGAATGAAGCTTTAGAGCTTATGAAAGACGAACCTTACAAGGTTGAGCTTATAAATGATTTAGGGAAAGATGAGATTATTTCATTCTACAAAATGGGAGACTTCGTAGACCTATGCGCTGGACCTCACGTAATGTCACTTAAGCCAATGAAAGGTATCAAACTTTTAAGAACTGCTGGTGCTTACTGGAGAGGCGACGAAAAGAACAAGATGCTTGCTAGAATATATGGTACTGCATTCTTAAAGAATAAAGATCTAGAAGAACATTTAGAAGCTTTAGAAGAAGCTAAAAAGAGAGACCACAACAAACTAGGTAGAGAATTAAAATTATTCACTACTGATGAAAATGTAGGTCAAGGTCTTCCTCTAATAATGCCAAAGGGATCTAGAATAATTCAAACTCTTCAAAGATGGATTGAAGATGAAGAAGAAAGAAGAGGTTATGTTTTAACAAAAACTCCTTTAATGGCAAAAAGTGACCTTTATAAAATCTCAGGTCACTGGGATCACTATAAAGATGGAATGTTCGTTTTAGGTGATGAAGAAAAGGATGACGAAGTATTCGCATTAAGACCTATGACTTGTCCATTCCAATATGCAATATACAATGCAGAACAACACAGTTACAGAGATCTTCCTGTAAGATTCGCTGAAACTTCTACTCTATTTAGAAATGAATCATCAGGAGAAATGCATGGACTTATAAGAGTTAGACAATTTACTCTAGCTGATGGTCACATAGTATGTACTCCTGAACAACTAGAAGAAGAATTTAAAGGTGTTGTTGATTTAATAAAATATGTAATGGCTACTTTAGGAATTGATGGAGATATCTCATACAGATTCTCAAAATGGGATCCAAACAATACTAAAAAGTACATTAACAATCCAGAAGCTTGGGAAAAGACTCAAGAAATAATGAAAACTATATTAGATCATTTACAAATAGATTATGTAGAAGCTGATGATGAAGCTGCATTCTACGGACCAAAACTTGATATCCAGTTTAAGAATGTTCATGGAAAAGAAGATACTATTATAACTGTTCAAATAGACTTTGCTCTAGCTGAAAGATTTAATATGACTTATATTGATAAAGATGGTGAAAAAAAACGTCCATACATTATCCATAGATCATCAATCGGATGTTATGAAAGAACACTTGCTATGCTTATTGAAAAGTACGCAGGAGCATTCCCAACTTGGCTTGCACCAGTTCAAGCAAAGGTTCTTCCATTATCAGATAAGTACAATGACTACACTGAAAAAATCGTTAGAGATTTAAGAAATAGTGGTGTAAGAGTTGAAGCTGATTACAGAACTGAAAAACTTGGATACAAGATAAGAGAAGCAAGACTTGAAAGAGTTCCTTATATCTTAGTTGTTGGTGAAAAAGAAATGAATGATAATGCTGTTTCAGTTAGAAGCAGAAAGAATGATGATGAAGGTTCAATGAACTTTGAAGAATTCAAAGCTAGATTACTTTCAGAAATAGCTAACAGAGAATTATAATATATTTAAAAGAGAAGCTTAAATTTTTAAGCTTCTCTTCTTTTATTTCATATATATCATATTATTTATAATTAATTTTATATCCATTTGCCTAATTATTTAATTTTTTACATATTCTTTTCATTACATTAATTACTTTTCTACTTTAAATGTATACTTCGTTGATTTAGAATAGATTTTCCCTGCACTTAGATAAGATTTTTCTTTAAAGACTTCATTATATCCAATTGGTGGTGCTTGTGTTTCAAAGCATATTCCAAGTCTTCTTTTAGGAGTCATTCCGCCATAAATAGTACAATCATTTATAAAGTTCATAGAATACACAACAACACTTTCCTGATCAGTTTGAATTTCTAATACTCTTCCACTCTCTTCATCTTTAAGTGCAATTCTTCTATCTTCTTTATTTAGAATAAATGGATGGTCATAACCAAATCCAAGTTTTACTTGTGGATCATCACTATCTATTCTCTCTCCTATTTTATGAGGTTTTCTAAAATCAAATGGAGTCCCTAAAACTTCATATTCCTCTCCTGTAACTCCCCCATTTTCATCTATCTTTAATATCTTATCTGAATTAATATATAATTCTTCATTAAGTATATCGCTCTTATAATCACCACTTAAATTAAAATAACTATGGTTAGTCATATTAACTAAAGTATCCTTATCTGAAATAGCTTTAATCTTAAATAAGAATTCATTATAATCATTCAACTCATATATAACTTTTACTGTAAGATTTCCAGGATAATTCTCTTCAAGATCATGAGATTCTATTGAAAGTTCAAGTCTTGTATCTTTATCATCACTTATATCTTTAATATCCCAGAATTTTTTATCAAACCCAACTTGTCCACCATGACCCGAGTTAACTCCATAATTTTTTGAAAGCTCATATAATTTATCATTTATAGTTATTTCGCCTTTATCAATTCTCCCTGCTGTTCTACCTATAACAGCTCCATAATAGGATGGATTACTATAATAATCTTCTATATTTTCATAAGCTAACACTATATTTTCAACTTTTCCTTCTTTATTAGGAGTCATAATCTTTGTAATTATTCCACCTAAATTTAGTATAGATATACTTACCCCATTGCTATTTGTTAAAGTATACTCTATAACATCTTTTTCATTATAAAATCCTCTTTTAACTTCTTTTATCATTTAATTCCCATCCCTCTCTACACACATTTCATCTAAACATTTACATGGATAATATAATTTGCTTCTCATATTAAATTATATTGTGTTCTACTATTTTACATTACATAAATATTAACATCAATACTATATTATAAATTCATTTAACTTATATATTTAAATAAATTTATAATATATAGTTAAGAGTGTTCTATATAAATTTATTACGAATATAAATAGCTTCCTCTCTTAATTATCTTCTCATAAAATTGCTCACTTTTTATATCCTTACTTATTATTTTTTATATTTATTACCTGGTTTTCTGTTATTATTAAATCTACCTTTATATCATGTTCTTCAACTTCTAATTTTTCTAAAACTTGAAAGTCATATGATAATGCTATTTTTTTGCATTCAATTTGATTCTGTTCTAAGAACTTATCATAATATCCGCCTCCATAGCCCAACCTATTTCCTTCTCTATCAAAAGCAACTCCTGGCATAACTATAAGGTCTAACTTATTCACATCAAAATCACTTTTATCCCCAATTGGCTCTAATATTCCATAACTACTTGTGACTAAATTTTCTAATGAATCTATTTTTATAAAGACCATATCCTTTTTAATTACCTTTGGTACATATACCTCTTTACCACTATTTAATGCATCCTTGATTATTATCTTTGTATTTATCTCTGATCCAAAACCAATATATATAAATATTCCTCTTGCATTCTTATAAGTTTCACTCATCATAAATTTTTCTATTATCTCATTATCCATAGCTCCCTTAGCTATTATATCTAATTCATCTCTTTTTTTAATAATATTTTTTCTAGTCTCTTTTTTAATAATTTTTTTATACAATAACTTCTTCATTCCTTTCAGCCCAAATCATTATATATAAAAAGCACTAGAGAATTAATCTCTAGTGCTTAAATTCACTATAACATACTCTCTTTACCTATCAGTTTACCAAACTGTAGGATTTAGCACCACACTATTTATTTGCTTAAGATATAGGGAATAAATATATAAAACATATTTTTTATAATTATCCTAAATATAATCTTCACAGATTGCTGGGCTTCATAGTCCCAATACTTCCACCACTCTAAATAAGATACAGCCATTAAATTATCTTCCTATAATAAACTTCAGTTTACTATAAGATAAACACAACTTTAATCTTAAACTTTTATTTATAGTAAATAACTTACATTCAGTTTATTACTATGAGGATTTACATATATATATGTATCTACTTCAAAAATCTCTTTAAACATTTCCTTAGTAAATACCTCTTCTACAGTGCCTTCGCCAACTATTTTTCCACCTTTCACTATATATATATAATCGCAAAAAGCAGCTGCTATATTCATATCATGAATGGTAGTAAAAATAGTAATATTCGAATCCTTTAGCATATTCATTATCTGAATTTGATTTTTAATATCCAAGTGATTAGTTGGTTCATCTAGCACTATAAAATCTGTATCCTGGCAAAGAGCTAGTGCAATCATAACTCTTTGCTTCTCACCTCCAGATAGACTAAAAAAGCTACTATCCTTATGCTTTATTAATTCTACCTTTTCTAAACATTGATCTATGATCTTTTCATCTTCATAGCTTATATCTGAAGAAAACTTACTTGTAGAAGAAAGTCTTCCCATAGATACAATTTCTTTTACAGTAAAATCAAATTCCAAATGATTTTCTTGCATAACAACAGCAATCAATTTAGAAAATTCCTTATTCTTAAGTCCTTTTATATTTTTGTCATCTATAAGTATACTTCCCTTTTCAGGTTCTAGCGTTCTATAAATATTTTTTAATAATGTAGTTTTTCCACAACCATTTGGCCCTATTAGACCAACAAATTGTCCCTTTTTTACATTTAAATTTATATTAGACAGAAAGGGTAACTTTTTAATATTATAATTTAAATTTTTTATCTCAAGTTTCAATTATTTATTACCCCCAAAATCATAATTATTTAGTCTTATTAGATATAAGAAAAATGGTGCTCCTAAAAGAGCTGTTACAATTCCAATCGGTATCTCTTCTGGAGATAGTACAGTTCTAGCAATAGTATCTGTAATAACCATTAGTATTGATCCAAGAACCATACTAAGGGGAATTACTCTCTTATGTCTAGATCCTACACACTGTCTTGCTATGTGTGGAACTATAAGTCCAACAAATCCAATGACCCCTGTAAATGCAACAACAATCCCAGTTAATAGTGTAGATATAAACAATATATATCTAATTAAAATTTTTGTATTAACTCCTAGATTTCTTGCCATAACTTCTCCAAGAAGCAATGCATCTAAGTCTTTATAAAAAATATTAGTTATTATAAAAGATATTATTAGTACTATTGCTGAAAACTTCACTTGATTATAGTTTGCTCCAGCCAAACTTCCCATTGACCAAAATACTGCATTTTTTACTAAGCTATCATTTTTAGCATATACTATCACCAAATTTGTAATAGCTGCAAATATAAACGAAACTGCAACACCAGTTAATATAAGTCTATTTTTTAAATATTTTCTCGTTACTCCTGATATCTTAAAAACCATAATTGCGGAAATCATTGCTCCTAAAAATGCTCCAACTGTTATTCCAAAACTCCCCAAAAATGAGAACGCACCTAACACTATTGATATTGTTGCACCGGTACTTGCCCCAGAAGATATTCCAAGAATGTATGGATCTGATAAAGAATTCCTTGTTAAGGTTTGCATTAAAGCTCCAATAAAAGATAATGCACTTCCGGCTATTATAGCTAGAAATATTCTCGGAAGTCTTAGCTTGAAAATAATAGACTCTATATTATTTCCCCAAGTATTTGGATAAATGTCTTCTCCAAATACTTTATTTGTAAATGCCTTAAAAATTATATCTACATCTATTTTTACTGAACCAAAGGTTATACAAATCATGCTTACTATTATTAACACCAATATTAGTACTAATAAGCATGTCTTAAAATTCTTTTTAATCATATTACTTATTGAACTTATCAGGATAGAAACTTTCAGCTAATTTTTTAACTGTTCCTGGAATTCTTTCTCCAGGATATAATTCAGCTAAATCTACTTTTATAAATCTATTATTTTTTACAGCATTTACATCCTTTAATGCAGGGTTTGATTTTAGTTCTTTCACCTTCTCTTCAAAGGTTTTTCCGCCATTATCAGTAGAATATTCTAAAACCATTATTACATCTGGATTTCTCTTAACTATTTCTTCAATCGATACTTGAGGATAAGTTTTATCCATATCTCCAAATATATTTTCACCTTGAGCTAATTTAATAATATCATTACTTAATCCTGAGCCTACAACAACAGCTTTGTCAGTTCCTGAATCATATCCCAATATTTTTACTTTTTTATCAATATTACTTATCTTGCTAGTAGTTTCTTTTAGCTCTGATTTAATTTTATTTATTACTTCATCTGCTTTATCTTGAGTTTCAAAAATTATTCCAAGATTCCTAAAATCTTCGTATACTGAATCGATATTTGCATTAGAATCTGTAGATCTTGGTATGTATGCTTTTATATTATTTTCTTTTAGCCACTCAATACTTCCTACACCTTTGTCAGTAAAGTCTCCACCCCATCCAATTATAAAATCAACATTATTTGCTAATATTTGTTCTTTTGATGGATACGTTTTACTCATTACTGGCACTTCATCATAAGCCTTCTTTAAAGGTGGCCATATATTATTTTCAGCATATGCTGTTCCAGCCATATCTTTTTGTAAATCAAGAGATAACATCATCTCAATCATAGCATTTGTTATGGCTAATGATTTTGTTGGTTTGGTGTCATATGTCATTGAAAATTTATTTACGCTATCATCATGTCTATTAGTCTGAACAAAATCTAATGTGAGGGATTTAGAACTTTTATCTTTCTTAACGTTGTCCTTTGAACATCCTACTAAAAATATTAATGCACAACACATTAACGAAACATATATTAGGGATTTTTTCATATTACTCATAAACTTCTCCTTTAAATTTAATTATAATTTGATATTTTAGCGCTAAATATCTAATATTTTGAAATTTAATTAAATGATACCATGATTTTTGTTAAATTTCTCATATATATAAATTAACTTTTTATTAACTCAAGCTATAGAATATTAATAAAAAAAGATTAATGAAAAAGCTTATACACTCTCATATAAGAATGTATAAGCTTAATACCTTTTAATTATTTTCTTATAACGCTATTTATATCACTATTTTTCAATTTAGGATAATATCCTTTATTAACATTACTTAAATCCCATACCGTTTCGTTCCATAATAGTTTATCAGTATAGAACGTTTTATCATTTAGATTGTCCTCTGATACTACATCTATTTTTCCTATATATGACTCTATAGCATTAGCCTTTCCTGTCGAACCTTCAAATTCATAATTGTTTGTGAATCTATCTTTTAGGTTATTTGATACAAATTTATAATTTGATGAATTAGCTATAGAAAGATTGTTTTTTATTTGTCCTACTGCTTGGTTTTCTGCAACTCCTATAAAGCCACCTGTTAAAGTCCCTCCTGATACATTAGCTCCAGAATAGCTATTACTTATAGTAGTTCTACTATCCCCTATTAATCCACCTACATAATCACTCTTTCCTTTTATAGTCCCTAATGAATATGAATTTTCAATTCTTCCTCCATATTTTGCACCAGCTATTCCTCCTGCAAATCTACCTAATGAATCTACATTTGCATTAGCTGATACTTTTTTTATTATTGTTCCTGATCTATCAAATCCAATTAAAGCTCCTACAATTGTTTTTCCAACTATTGATGAGTTTACAACATGTACATCTTCAATTGTACTATTAATGCTATCCTTTGCTAAAGCACCTACTATATCAGTACTTCTCATATCTATATTAGCATCTTTAATAATTAATGATGTTACATCTGCATCTTTTAAAGTTTTAAATAAAGGTGCCTTTAAGCCAGTAATTTTATGCCCTCTTCCTTGTATAAATCCTCTAAATTCATTTACTACTGATTCAGAAGCTTCAACTTTTGAAAAATCTATATCATTTTCAAGATAATAAACACCTTCTGGATTATTATTTATTTTTGAAATAAATTGCTCAGAAGTTTTTATTCCTCCACTAATATTAGATACTCCAAATATTGACTTATTAAAATCATCTGTACTATTTTTCATTAGCTTATATACTTTTTCTCGCACTTGCTTAGAAGCGTTTTTATTATCAGCATTATCTAATTTATATGCTTCTTTAAACATATCTTTTATTTTTTCCTTAGAAAGAATTGATAAACCTTTGCTCTTTATTTCTTCTTCTCTTTCTTTATATAATCTTAATTTCCAGCCTTCAAAATTCAAGCTTTTATTATTATATATTCCTTTCAAAGCATCTAAATCATTTTTATATCCATCTCTATTAGTTAAGAATGGTATAAATCCATCTGTCCATCCCTTATCTGCCAATAATTCAAATGCCATTCTTTTTATAGATATATTATCAGCTCGTCCATTTTCATTTATTCCATGATAATAACTTGCTGTTAATACATTACTTCCACCATAATCATTAGGTTTTATATCTGTATTTAATCTTGAATCCCTCTCTATAACCAATTTATTATTTATTAAATCAGCTATTGTTTTTAGGTTCATTCCTTTGATTTCATCTACAGTAACTTTTCTATAGTGTTTAAAGCTTTTATCTGATGTTCCATCTACTTTACCATATTCATATTTCCATAATAACTCTGCCTGTTTTTCAATTGGCATTTCAAGTAAAGCTTCTGCTTCTGCTAAGTCTAATGTATAAACTGCATCCATTAATCCCTTCATAAAGGATTGCATGTTTTCTTTTGAATTAAGCCTCTCTGGAGATTTATTTAAAAATCCGCTATCTTTCTCATCTTTGTTAATTGCCCAGTTCATACCTATTAAGCCATTATAGGCTTCATATTGGAAAAGACCTGTTGCAAAATCTTCTGCTCCTAATCCAGTTCTTCTTCCTTGCCCATCTAATATTATCCTTCCATCTTGATTGTGCGCATTTTCATGTGTCCATACTGAGAATGGGTATTCTCCTCCCAGGTTTCTAGCATGTACATAAGTTACAAAATATCCATTAGCAAAGGCCGCTGAACCATTATTTCTAGGCCCTGTTAATACCCTAAGTGGCTTGTAAAATCCTTCACTTCCTTCATTGGACTCATCTAATAAATTAATCCATTTTCCATTTGCTAATTTAGATGTATCCCAAGCTGGAAATTGTCTCATATTTTTGTCTACGTTATCACTAACATATGTTACTGAATTATAGTAATTTTCATACCAACTTGCTGCTTCATTTAGTAATCTTAGATATTCCCCTTCATCAGCTGTATAACTTGATCTATTACCAAATGCAATTGTACCTACTGTTGAAATTATATAAATACTATCTCCCTTTAATGTAAGTGCTGGTAAAAGAAATGCCCCATCACCTGATTGTGTATTACTTACTAATCCATCCCATGCTGTATACCTTAACTTTGGATACTTTTTTGATGGTTTTTCAATAATTTTACCTGGGAAATTCTTAACTAACCACTTACTTGGACTATCACTTCCATCAAATAGTTTTATATTTTTTTCTATAAACTTATCTACAGTTTCTTTACCATATAAATTTGATAAATAGCTTTTATAGAATATTTGTGTTCTATTTGTTTTTAAATTCTCTTTATTTATATTTTTAAAGGTATCTATCAGCTTCTTAGTACTTGTATTATCTTGTGTTTTAGGATAAATATATATAATATCCTTAAGATTTATATCTGCAATTTTAATATCATACCATCTATCTATATAGCTTTTAGACAATAGTATGGAATCTAAATTTTTTTCGATATCTTCCTTTATTTTTCTATTTATAAGATTATTAGATGATGTTATATTCCAATCATCAACTGCTGTCATTATACTATATAAATTTTCAACACTATTTTCCTTTAATTTATTATAATCCTTATCTATCATATACCAATCTAAATCATGCGAAGTTTTTGAATCAGTCCATAGTGCATCCTTTTGTATATTTCGTCCACCTATAATACTTAATACATCATCAAAGGATTTAGATTCAATTAGAGCTTTCAATTCATTTATAACTTCTGAATTTCCTTTAGTTATAAAGCTACTTGGATTATATATTAAACTTGTCCCATTTATTAAATAATTTACTATAGAACTTTCTAATACTTCTGTGCCTAGTGCTACTTTAAACTTCTTAATGGCTCCATCTTCATATATAACCATTATTTCATCTATATCATTATAGTTTTCTGTAGTTATATTTAATTTAACCTTTCCAGAATTTAATGGTACTATACTTTTAATAACTTTTTTATTTAATTCATTATCTTTATTAATTATATTACCATATGAAACTATATACTCACTTTCATAGTAAGGCATTAACTTATAAACATTATGATATGCTATGAGCTTATCTTTATTAAAATCATTTAATTTAGATATCCTGTCTAGATTAGGTATATTAAGACCTTTTTTCTTTGCAATATCATTAACTGCTTTTATATCTTCTGAGTTTATAGACTCACCTAAAGATTCATTGAAATTTTTTTCATTTCTTGGATCATTATTTTTAAGTGTAGGATATTTCCCATCTGAAATTTTACTTAAATCCCAAGTATTAATGTCCCATTTTAAAGTGTTTATGTAAAAATCTTTATTCTCTTTATTTTCTTTGGTTGCTATATTAAGTCCAGATGGTTTTGATGGTAACTCTTCTATACTAATTCCTTTAGCTTCTTTATATTCATATGTATTTTTATGTCTACCAAGATAATTTCTATCTCCATCTACCTTTAACCCATTTGTAACATTTCCAAATGAAATATTATTTAAACTATTACCAGATGTATAAGTTGAGCCTATTAATCCCCCTACCTGTCTACCTAAAACCGTTGAATTAATATCTACAGCTGAGAAAGAATTTGATAAGGTTCCACCTGTAATCTGTCCAACTATTCCTCCAACTTTATTACCATTACTTGCTGGTGATGCTGTTATTGAACCTAAAGCATATGAATCTTTAATATCTCCACCTGAATTCTTGACCCCTATAATTCCACCTACATTACCATTAGATACAGTAATATTTACATCTACTGATAACTTACTTATATAAGATCCATCATCCTTTCCAATTAATCCACCAATTGTATCTGTACCTGATATTTTTCCACTTACATGAGTATCAGTTATATTACTTTTGCTAGAGATTTTGGCTAATGCCCCTACTTGAGTTTTATTTGTTACTATATTAACATCATCTAATAGTAATCCACTGATAGTTGCATTTTTTATTTCTTTAAACAAAGGTATTTTTAAATTATATATTTTAAATCCATTCCCTTTTATTTTCCCTGTAAATGCTTCTGTTATTATAGCTTCTCCATCAGTATAATATCCCGCATTAATATCCTTAGATAACTCTATTTCTGCTGATGGATTTGACTTTATAATTGCTTTTAAGCCTTGAATATTTTCAATATGTATGTTATTTTTATTATCTTTTGAATTATATTTAAATTTGAACCCATCAGTTTTTGTTCCATCATTCGAAACTTGAACTAAATTAGGAAAATCAACATCAAATTCCAATTCGTTATTAGTTACTTTATATCCTTTTAAAGGTGCCTTTAATATAGGCATATCCTTTAATTTTATTTCTACAAAGTACTCGTTTAAATTTAATTTATCTTTTATGTCTACTAAATCAATAGTTTCTATAGTTCCATGATTATCTTTATAAAGTTGAATTCCTACTATGTCTTTTAATTCTATTCTTTTTTTAACAGTATGTACTTCTTCATTTAAAAGCTCTTTATTTTCTATTTTATTATCATCTTTTGTTGCATTATTTAAAGCATTGCTATTATAACCTGTTTTCGTTGCAATCCCATTACTCTCTTCTTTAGTATCTTTATTTATGGATAGATTATCATTCTCACTTTGTTTCGATTCTTTTATTGTCTTTATAGTATTGATATTATCTACATCTGATTTTGTACTACTTTCGTTCCCCCTATCTACCTTTATAGTATTACTGCTCTCTTTACTAATACTATCTGAATTTTTATCTATACTATTTTCAGATGTATTTTTTTCTTCATTTTCAGTAGCTATATTAGTCGCACTTGCAACATTTTTAATACTATAATTGTGTCCAGTAAAAATACTGGTAATTAATATTAAAATAGCTACAGCTACAAATATGAGTTTAGCATGATCTTTTTTATTTAGTTTTTTTATTATATTTCGCATATTTAAACTCAGCCCCCTTTATTTAATTTTATTTGTACGTAGTTAATTTATTGAGTCTATACTATATATAAAAAAGTATTATCAGTATTATATATTACATTTTTACTGATAATCCTTATTATTTTTAAAACTAATTATATATTCCTCTATCTACACTATAGTTACATATAGCTTATATCCCATTTCCATTTCAACCGTAAATTAATCTATCATATCCTATACTAAATCTTTCTATATCTGATTTTTTTATGTACTTCTCTATAATTTTTTTATTTCGTCAATAATATTTATATGATATCATTTACACTAAAAATTGTTTGATACACAACCTATAAATTATCCTCTTCCACTTTTATCATTTATATCAAATTCTTTTAGATGCCCTATATACTTTTTTACTTTTATAAAATTCAATTCTAATTTTGCCCCAAACACAAAATAAAGAAGATAATATTTTGTTATCTTCCTACTCTTTCAACTATTAATTCATCAATAAATTTCCATTATTTTTAACATTATTATAGCATATTATCTAATTCTGTAAATAATATAAAATCATCTTTTTAATATATTTATAGTTATTTTTCTTATATTTCAATAAAAATCCCAT
>NZ_JAFBDA010000018.1 GCF_016907995.1 Clostridium sardiniense
ATTTTTCTTATAGAATCTTTATTTTCATAATTAATTTCTCCATAACATATTAATTGCTGTTTATTAATTTTAGATTTAAAAATACTAATTAATTTATCCTTATTAAACTTAATTGCCATTCCAGTATTACTTTTAGCATAATGCCCCCATAATAAATGCTTTTCAATAATTGTTTCATTTCCTATTTCATTAAAACAACACAATTTAATATTCCCCATAAAAGCATCTATCATTTCTTCTATTCTACTAGCTGCACTAAAATTTCTTTTTTTTAACCAATCATTAATTATTTCTTTTTTCGCTAAATTACTATCCTTATTATCTAGATATATTTTTTGTTCTAGTTCAAAATCAAACATGTGCTTTAAATCGTCTTTTACATATTCCTCTATATAAATATCAAATTTTTTTTTATTATATTCATTTTCAAAGAATGATATACTTTCATTAATATCATTCATATTTTTTATTGAATTAAATAAAAATTGATTAGTTAAAACTATTCTCATTAAACTGTTTATATTAGTAAAGTGGTACAAATCTTTTCCATTATCATATTCTTTATATTCCATGTATTTTCCTCAACTTCATTAATTTTTATCTATAAATACCTTACCACATATTACCTCCAGATATCAAATTCTCATAATACATAACATAAAAAGTAATCTAGATTCTCAAGTATATATTACCTTTCTAGAATAATTTTATGTCTTATAGATAACATATATAATATATTATTTCAAATAAAATTAAGACATAAAACAAAAAAGACGTAGATACTAAATTAATAATATCTATGCCTCTATCTATTTGTTATTTAATCCTAATATTTCCTATCATTTTTTCTTTGTACATTTATTTACTATATAAAGCTTTCCATGTATTTCTTCCAACTATTCCATCTACGCCTAATCCCTTATTTCTTTGTAAATTCTTTATAGCTGTAGTTGTTCCTGCTCCAAAACAACCATCAGCACCTCCGTGACTCCTTAAACTTGTATATCCTCTATTTAATAACCTTTGTTGTATAAGTCTAGTTATGTTTCCTCTAGCTCCTTCTCTTACAGTAATACAAGCATTTAATGTACTTTCACCCAAATAACCATCTACCTTTAATCCAGCTCCACATTGGTTATTTAACTCTCTCTGCAATGCCTTAACTTCATCTCCACTTATAGATACTTGCCATAGTGCTGTACCTCCTGTAGATTCCTCAATATGTGAAGAACCTGAACCCTTTATAGCATTTAACATTCTACCTAAAGGGAAATTTCTTCCTGGACAAGCTGTATTATAATAATGCTTATGTCCATTTACTTCGTTAATTCCATACTTAGATTTTAGATATCTAATAAGTTCTACTCCTGAATTGAATTGAGCATCTGGCATAGATGAATCTTTATCATAATTACCTTCAAAACATACTCCTAGGCTTTGAGTATTTTGTCCATAGCAATTACCACTTGTAACATTATCTGGCCTACCTTTCCACACAGAACCATCTTTTCTAACATAATAGTTATAACCAATCATAGTAAATCTCATATTTCTCATTACATCATTTAATGCTTGTACTGATCCATAATACTCTGGGTGATGGATTATTATCTTATTAGGTTTATTCCACCCTGTTACTTGGTCTTGTCCTTTTAAATATACTGTATTAATTTTCATAGTTTATTCCTTCTTTCTTATTAAATATTTTTATATTAAATTTTTATAATAAAAAAGAGCCTAGTATACTAAGCTCTAATATATTAAAATTATTCTTTTATCCAAATTCCTAAATCAAAATTCATTCCAGTTTTTATTTTTATATTTGCTATAGCTATCGCAATACCAACACTTGTAAGTAGACTATTACATAATTTTGAGTTATCCCACATATTTTCCATTAGTGATAATTCTCTGTTTCCATTAATTATTTTTTTAGCTTCTTCAGTATTTTTTATTTGTGGAAATTTCAATTCAATAATTCTATTATAATCACAACTTCCTATACTAACGTTAAGGCATGAAGTGTATTCAAGATGCCCAAATAAACCCATATTATTATTAATTATCATATCTGATCTAATTATAGAGTTTAAATTACTAAAGACATCTATTGGATATTCTATTAAATAGTTAACATACCTATTTATAAATATTAATGTTAATATATCTATCTGTTTAGATGTAATTTTAGGTATTATATTTAACGATTCATTTAAAACTAATTCTTGAATGGAGTTTCCTTTATTAACAGTTCTGTTAACCAAAGTTTCAACTAAAAGCTCTTTAGAGACTTGATTACCTCGTCTAGCATAACTCTTCTGCGCTTCATAAATAACATATCTAATATCAGGGTCTTCTGTATTTTTTATATATTCAGGATTTTTTGAATTTAAATTTTCTAAATATTCATCTAATATTTCTTCAGCACGTTCTTGAATTATTTTTTCAACTTTTTCTCCTAAATCATAAAAATTACTTTTAAATACGTTCATAGCAATATCCTTAACATCAGAATATGATATACCAGAATTATTGATAATGGTAACTTCGTTGCTTTGAATATTTGTAGAGTTATCACCACTATTTATTTTTTGGCCTTTAATCATCATCTTGACCTCCAATTTTTATGTTTACGTTTTCCCCACCTTGAATATTTGTAGAATTATTACCTGAATTAATTGTCTGTACAATTTTACCATCAACTCTTTTTTTAATAAATATGCCTATTATAGCCACCAAAATAGTTACTCCAATTCCACTAAAAAGCCACTCCTTATTTTCTATAATCCACTTCAAAGTATTTCCTCCTTTAAAATATAAATTTTATACTTTATATTTTAAGGACTGTTGAAAATTTTGTCAAAAGTTCTATTTATTCTAAACTTCTATATCTTATAAGTGGATATTTATCATTCAGTAATATTCTCTTACCACATTTAGTGCATTTATGTTCAAATTTGGGAGGATTATACTCCCAATAATTTTCACCTGTAGGAATTACATTTCCTTCATTGCAATAGTCACATATATATTTAACTAATATTGATTTTACTAGAGTTTCTTTCTCCATCTTTAAACCTCCTCATAATTCTAATAATTATTTTCTCAAACGTATTTAATTAATAATTTAGATTTCACTATTTTCATTTATTGTTTATTTGTTGGCACATAATTAGCTATTGCTGATAATTTATTTTTTAATTCATCATTTTCGCTTTCTAAATCATTATTTCTACCAGCTAATTCAGTAGCTTGTTTTTTTAAGTCATCTTCATTCAGCATAGTCTTTCCTTTATTTACTTCACCTGCTATTGCTTGTCTTACATCTGCAATTTGATTTTTTGTTAAGTATGGTACTTTTTCTAGTAATAACTTATCAAATTCATCTTGCTTACTTTTAACAATATCAGTTACATTCTCTGTTATCCTAAAGTTTTCTTCAACTATATTCCAAACAGATCTTGCAACAATAAGTAAATGCTCATACTTTTTATTTTTTAATTCTTGATTAACTAAGTCTTTCTTACTATCTAAGAAATTAATAAAAGCATCGCCCCCTTTCTTAATTAGTACTACTAATGCACTTGTGAATCCTAACGCTAAAGCACTTAGTACACTTGATAAAATTTGATTAATAAATACATCTTTCATCTAACATTCCTTCTTTCTTATTATTTTTGTGCAATAAAAAAAGACTATTAAATAAGCCCTTAATATTGAATATATTTATTGTTATTTTTAATATTAACTTTCTGAATCTGCTAACTCTTGTGCAAAATCATTTAATGTTTTTATAGCAGTCAGAACCTCTGTTTTTGACCTTACTACTACCCTTGATCCTTTGCAATTTAGCTTTTTTCTTTCTCCTGTTGTCTCATCAATTTCATCATAGCTATAAGCTATAATCTTTACTCCATTATCCTCTGTTAATCCAACTGATGTTATGTTCTTAAAATTAGCCATTATTCATCACTCCCTCCATATAATTTAAAATTTCATATGCCTTATTTGTTGTTTTATTATTCATTATCTCTTTATATCTAGTGCTTCTTAATAATTCCATATCATCCATAACGCCTTCGCCTTTAGCAATATTCTTACTAGGCTGCTTCCCTAATACTTCATCATTTATACTGTAATTAACCTTTTCATTTCTTTTCTCATCTATTCTTTTAAATCTTTTTTGCTCCACACCTTTTTGTATTGCTTTTATTTCAAAGTCAAATTCAGTTCCTGGAGTTCCTATAATTTTAACTTTATCTATAAATTTTTTAGCGACTTGAACTTTCACGTCTAAATTCTCAGATACTATACTTATATCTACTTTATAATTTACATTTGTATCAGTTACTTCCATAAACTCTCTATCAAATACAATATAACAAACTCCATTTTCATCAAGCTTTGCATTGCCTATATCTCCGAAATAAGGGCTACTAGTTTCATAAGCTTCCATTCCTATGAATCCTAAATCTCCACAATCAACAATCCTATGTTTATTGCCATGAACCCATAAATCTTGACATACTAACCCTCCGTGTTGACCATTATTCCATCCACGACCTATTCTCACATTGATATTATCCTGTCCTGATTTCCAGCAATCATAACCTTTACCATAGTTAAGCCATAAGTTACCATCACTGCTATTGGTATTTACTTGGTTATTCGATATAGACAATTCACTTATAAATAGCTCACTTGATTGTTTTTTATTTAATCCTACTAAATTGTATATTGATTCTTTACTATTAAAATTAAGTCCAGTTCCCAAATGAATCCATCCATTTTTATTACAAATTATATAACTTTGATATTTTGAGTCATCTCCCCAAATTAGGTCATGTCCTAAAGCTATATATTGAGCATAGTCTCCAGCAAATAGTCCTACTCCCTTCATATTACCGTAAGGGTATGTTTTATTTACAAAATCTCCATCTTGTCTATATACTGAAGTAAGTATCCCCAATGCATCAGAATTATCTTTTGCACATATTCCTATTTCTCCATCATTAAGATAATATGTCTTTTTATTTGTTGTGTTATAAGCAAATATTCCACCTTTTTGAAGTTCTATTCTAGAATTATCTGAATCCTTTATAGTTAACTTATCTTTATCTAATATAGTAGAAGTACCCTTAATAGCTCCTCCACTTGCAATGTTGCTATTTACACTATTAACTATTGCATTAGGAGTTATTTTACTTTCAGCATTACTAATTCTATTGGTGTTTGATGTAATTTTCCCATTTAAAGTATTAGTAGTTGATTCTATTTGTGATACTTTAGAATTTATACTGTTAGTTTTTTGCGTAAAACTACTTTCAGCGGTATTTATTTTTTCATTTGATAATTTAATTTGATTATTAATATTAGTAACTGTTTTATCTATATCACTTTTAGAAACCTTTGTATTTATTTCATTTTTCAACACATTTAAATTGCTCTGAACATTACTTACTTTACTATTAACAGTATTTATTTGTGTATTTGTGTACCCATTAGCTTCATTCTTAGCTGTATTAGCTTTAGATTGTGAACCTTGTGTATCTTCTATTTGAATCCATCCACTCCAAGTAGTATTACTTGTACCATGTCTTTGATACGTTGCTGTACTATTACTTCTAAAAGTTTGTACTGGATAACCACCACTTGCATCTCCCCAAGGGACTTTAGTCTCTAGAGTACCATATGGATTACCACTTGCTGTTATACCTATAGAATTTGAATATTTAAACTCAGTAATAGATTGATTAGGATAAGTCTTAAAATACCAACCTGGACTTTGATTATCATTTCTTGTATCTGGAATATTTCTTGATCCCCAAATAGCCTCATTCTTTTTTTGTTCAGCAATTGAATTAGCATGACTATTTGCAGAATCAATAGCTTGTTGTTTAGCTGAATTAGTATAAGAATTAGAACTATTAATGGCTTCACCTTTTGCACTTTCAATATTACTTCTTGTGTCTTCTACAGCAGGTTTCCAATCAGTTATCTTGCTTCCTATCTCATATTGAATCCCTGTCACCCATGCTTCTCCAGCAGAAGTTCCTTCAAGTAAAAACTTAGCATTAAGCCCAGTTATAGTTTTACCATCACAATTTGATAAATCTATAAAACCTCTATATTTAGTCCATGTTTCATTAGTACCGACCACACTTAATATACCTGGATACCAAGCATATGAATCAGTTCCAAATACATCTAATTCTCCAAATCTTAATCTATTCCAGTCATTCACGCCTAGTGTTACATTTCTATATTTCGCCCAAAATGATATTGCAATTTTTTTACCGTTAAATGCGTTAGGATTTATATTAAGTCCAGGAATTAAGTCGTAACCAGAAATTCCTTGCTTATTAGATAAATACAAACATTTTTTAAACGGAACTTTTTTAGATCCCTCACCAGTTACGTCTACTATTGTCCCAGCTCCTGATATAATAGGCTCTGAGAAATCTCCATTAATAAAATAATTTCTTGATCCTATAGTTATTTCATTAATTTTATTATTTGTATTTTGATTTGCAGTATTTATTGCCTCATTCTTTTTTGAATCAGCTATTGATTTCGCCTGATTAACTGCATTATTTATCGCATCTATCTTAGCCTTATCAATTTTCCCGTTTAAAAGTGTACTAGTATTGCTTATATTTGTTTCTATAGTCGAAGTCTTGCTATTTAAACTATTTACACTAACTCCAAAACTCTCTTTTGTTTGTTTTAATTCAGTAGAAACTTGGTTAATTTTCTCATCTGTTTTCTTAGCTAAATCAATTATAGCCTTTAAGTCATCAGGTGCTGGTGTCCAATCGGAACATTTTGTACCTTTTTCTATCTTTAAATTCCTATAGTCTAAATAAACATTAGGGCTGCTATCTAGAGCAATTATTAAAGCCTTATTGGTTGTACTAGGTAGCGTAAACCCTTCTAGCTTGATTCTAGTCCATTGGTCTTTTGATAAAGAAACTTGTTTCCATTTTTCATTTTCAAAATTAAATCTAGATACAACTGAATCTTTAGATACTCTAACATCTAATGACATAGAATATAATGTTTTTGAGTCAGTTACTAGCTGTTCACTTATATTATCGCCTGTACAAAAATAATATAAAGAAACTGTTTTCCCCACATCTGGAATAGCTCTATAAAACTTTCCTGTATTATCACTCTGTAAAGTAGAAGTTCCTAACCCAGTATTATTAGGATTAAATTTAAGTAAATCTGATTTTAAAATTAAATTTCTTCCACCAAACTCTATATTCGAAATACTTCTATCAACATCAGATTGACTTACTTTAGTAGATATTTGTTCTTTTAATATATTAACCTCACTTGTAGCTTTGCTAAGATTAGTATTTACAGTTGTTATTTGAGCTGTTGTATAAGCATTAGCGCTATTAATTGCATTGTCTATATTATCTTGAATATCTTCGGGCGCAGGTGTCCAATCTGTAGGTTTATTTCCTTTTTCTATTTTAACATTTTTAAACTTCAAGGTTGCCCAAGCATTGTATTGAATATCTACAAAATTATAAGTATTGGAAGAATAATTATTTATATAAGCAGTTTTTACTATCTTTTTATATGAACCAAAATCAGCTCCTCCACCGCCAGCAGGTATACTAATATTTTCAATATCTTTATCACATATATCAATATTCATAGTGGGACTTCCTGTTGCATTTGTAGAAACTAAAGCACTAAATGTCCAATAACCATTCTCTGTAATTACTCCTGAAATTCTAGCTATATTTTCACCTGTTTGATTACCTTCAAATATAAATCCATTCTCATTATTATTTCTAGTTAAAGTTACTTTACCCGCCAATTGATTCATAGGTGTAGTTTTCTTAAAAAAGTTTCTTCCACCTATTTTAATATTATTTATAGAATCAATAGTATTTTTATTGGCTTGTTTTATAGCATCTTGTTTAGTAGTATTAATATCAGTGCTAATAGTATTTGTAAACTGTGTAAATGTTTGATTATCTACTTTTAACTTAATAGCATTGTCTAAAGCTTGTATTGTAGTTTTTTGAGTTGATAATTCCTTACCATGCTCTGTAATAGTGTTATTTTGAGTTGATAATTCAACATCTAAAGTTCTATCACCTATTTGAACCTTAGTACCTTTAATAGTTTCAGTAGATCCATTTACTTGTCTTACTATGCTATTCTTATCAAACTTAGATGCATCTAAAGAATTCTCATCAATTTTTCCATATCCGTTAGTGAATCCAGCATCAGTCAAACCATTTTCATCAATTAAAGTAGTTTGTCCATCTTTACCCCTTAAAGCTAAAGTAGACTTATTATTGTCATCTATCCCTAACATAATTCTTTCATATAGTTTTCCATCTTTATTATCTAGGACTTGAAGTTTATTTCCTACAATTCTAAATCTGCCAGTTGACCCAGCTATAGTCACTTTAGATGTATCAACCGTTCCAAAGTTCAACTTGTTACCACTTAAAGAATTAATTTGTGCATCTCCTATAGCACCTTCTGCAATTATTCCACTTCCAGCAGTGATAGAATTTGCATGAAAATTATCTGCTGTTAAATTCCCAGCTAGGGCATTTTCAAAACTTGCTGTTTTACTTTCTAATACTCCAATCTTTCCTACAGCAGCATTGAGTCCAGTTATATCCGCTTTTTCGGCTTTTAGTGTCGTTATTTCAGCATTTGTTGCTTTTAAATTTTCTATAGCTGCATTCTTTATATTTGCATCTTCAGCTTTTAACTTTGTTACATCCTCATTAATTACTTTTAAATCATTAACTTCAGCTTTTTCTACCTTCAAATTCTTTATATTAGCATTTATAGTAGTTAAATCATGAGTCTTTAAATTTTCTATATTAGCATCTGTTACATTAAGCCTTCTGATTGTAGCAGTTCCAGTTACTTCAAGATCATTTATTTTAGCTTTTGTTGCATTTAGTTCTGCTACATTTACTTTATTTAAATTCATCTCATCTATTTGAGATAATATTTTATTTACTTGAGCTGCATCACTAACTTTATTTTTAAAATCTTGAATCTGATTAACATCTATATTGTCTATTACTTTTCCATTTATAGTTCCATCATCTAGTATTGCATTGCTTACTAAATTAGCTATTTCTTTAAGTTTTTCTTCTGGCTTTGGAAAATTTAAAGTACAATTTGATATAATAGCTAAATTATTATAAATGTTATCAGGATAATTAATTAGTCTAATTATTGTTAAAATCTCTGTTTTAATTAAATTCTTATGTGTTAATTTATCTCCAACTCTATAATCTAAGATATTAATTTTACTAATCTGAGATAAATCGCTTACCTTTACAATAAAAGTCTCTCGTGGTTTTGCCAATTGAGACAACCGAATTTCAGCATCTTCCTTAAGATCTTCTGGATTAGAATAATTAGTGTTTTTCCAGTATATACTTTTTATCTTATTTGAGTGGACATGATTTTCTACGAAATTCTTTCCATTATTTATTTTACTTATATCGAGGTTATTAATCCCTTTAGGAATCATTCTAGTTGCATAATCATACGAATTATCTCCGATTCTTTTTATATTTATTTCATCGAAATTATATACTCCTTTTTCCTCGCTAATCCTTATAGAAATAGTTTTTGATAATGTATTAAAAATCGGTTTGTAATTATAAACTTCAAATATATTCTTAATCACATCCAAGACGTTACTATCTATCCTTAAGATTCTTCTTATTTTTTTTGAATTTGTTACATTAAAGCTCCATCCTGTATTTAATAATACTTTATTCATAGTTTCATCTATATTTATTCTATTATTATCAAATTTACTTAATATAATTGCTTCTAAATCTTCTAAATTAAGTTGGCACTCTAATAAAGCATATTCCTCATTTATTATCTTCTTATTTTTTATGACATACTCTTGTTCACCAGTTTGTACATAGCATTCTTCCAATATATTATTATAAAATTCACTATTTCTTCTCATATAAAAAGAGAGCGATTCATCACCGCTCTCTAAGAAAGATTCTATCTTTATATTTTTATATTCTTTTAAATCACAAATTTTCTTTTTATTAATATCAAATATTTGTATTATTTTCACTTGGTCTAACTCCCTTCTTTTAAATATTTTAATTAAAGGTCTTAGCCAGACCTAACGATCTATATTTTAATTAAAATATTATATTTCCTAATTCATTTGCTCTCTTTTCAGCTAAATCTTTGAATTCTTTGTACTTAGCTTGTACTTCTACTGCATTTGCTTTATACAATTCTTTATCATTTACTACAACGTTTATATTTGCTCCAAATGTATCACGATTTAAACTACATGACATATACATTATTTGTATACCATTATCAGTGTTTACACTCCCACTTATGTTTATATCTTCTCTTATATTTGAAACTATCTTACTTGTTGTTTCGTTTTCCATTACAATTCCTCCTTAAATATAATTATTTTTAAATTTTATCTTACCATTTTCCGTATATAATTCTAAAAGCCTATCATTTAATATTGGAATATTGTATATATCCATGTTCCAAGCTATAAATAGCTCTCTTATTAAATGATAACCCCCTATAAAATTACTTCCATTTTTTAAATCTATTAAGATTTGACTCTTTAATTCATCTGAAAGTATATTTTTTCTCATCTTACGCTCCTAATAAATTAGTTTTTACATAATCTTGGACTTCTTGAATCTTCTTTTTAAGATCTTCATCCATAACTATTCTACTTTCTCTCTCATTATTTCTAACAATTACACCTTCTGAATTTATTTCAGAATAAGTAAACGTTATCATCTTTCCTTCTACGACCTCACTTATTGCTAATCCTGTTAATGTCTTCATCTATAAATCATTCCTTTCATCTAATAATAAATTATTTTTATTTGTATTTTTAATCATGTCTTTTAAATTATCTATATTTTGATTCTTGTTTACATGACTTAATGATACTAATTCTAATAATGTTTGTTGATTCTTATCTAAATTTTCCTTTGATATATCTTTAATTGTATCTAAGTTTCCATTGTTCAATCCATTATCCATGAATACTTTTTCTCTTGTTCTATCTAGTCTATTTGTCTCATAATTTCTTCTCTTGCACTTAACTTCCCAATCAAATTTAGTTCCAGGTGTTCCAATTACTTTAAAATAATTAGCTTGCTTTTCACAACATTGAACTTTGGCTTTTAAGTCATCTGAAATTATATCAATGTGTACCCTATATTCTATATCTGTGTTTACTGTCTTAACAAATATAGGATCTAAATAAATATAACAATAACCTTTTTCATTTATAGTGCCTCCACCATTGTCGCCAAATTGTGGTTCTGCCATTTCATACGCATGAAGTCCTATAAAACCCAGTTCTTTTGTGTTAACTATATTATGCTTGCTACCATGAACCCATAAATCTTGACAAACCAATTGTCCATGTTGTCCATTATTCCATCCTCTACCTATTCTCACATTAATATCATCCTGATGTGCATTATATGTATCTATACCCTTACCATAGTTAAGCCATAAGTTACCATCTGCTGAATTTGTATTTACCTGATTTCCACTTACGCATATACTATTCATCAAAGTATCCTCTTTACCCCAACGATTTATTGAAGTTAATCCTCTAACTTGATTATCATGAAAATCTAGTGTTGTATACACATGTCCCCAACCTTTTTTATTAAAGGTAATATACTCATCATATTTGCTATCATCACCCCATATATCATCATGTCCCAAGGTAAGATATCCTGCATAGTCACCTGCAAATATACCAACTCCTTTTATATTTCCTCCTGGAGTAGTTAATGATACACCATCATTTAAAGTCTTTTTATACACCGAAGTAATTATCCCAAGCGGATCACTATTATCCTTGGAGCATATACCTATTTCACTATCGCTCATATAATAAGTTTTTTTATTTGTTGTATTGTAAGCAGTTATATTTCCTTTTTCTAGTTCTACTCTAGAATTATCTACATCCTTAACAACAAATTTATTCTTATCTAAAACTGTCGATGTTCCCCCTAACACTTCACCATTACTTAAACTTTCATTCACACTGTTAATTATAGCTGTTGGAGTAATCTTGTTTTCTGCTTCATTTATTTTTTTTACATTTGATTCAAGCAACTCATTAAGCCTTTTAGTTGCATCAGCCTGAGTCTTTATATTTCCTTGATTTACTTTTATATCATCAATTATTGGATCAGTAACTTCTTTAACTTTAACTCCAATACTTTTTTCAGTCTCACTTATTGATATTTTAGTTGTATCGAGACCTTGTTTAATCTCATCTAATTTTTTCTCAACATCTAATTTTATATCCTTTAATTCACTAGCTTCATCTATAGCAATATTTAATTCTTTAGTAGCACCTTTTGCACTAACAGTTGTTGTTTTTAAAGTTTCGTTGGCTTTATTTGCTATATCCACATTTTTAGGTAATTCTTTATTTAGCTCCACTCCTGTATTTACAACAGGCGTTAATTTATCTAGTAGTGGTTGCCCTATATTTATGTCACTTTTTAATGCTAAGTCTAATGGAGTTCCAACTCTTATATCTTCTGCAAGTTTAGGCTCTAGTATTTTTGCTTCATTTACTGTATCTTTTAATTCTTTTGTTACAACTATAACATCCCCCATAGTCTTTATAGCATCTAGAACTATTTTTCCTTCTTTTAAAACATCCCCTAATGTTTCTATAACATTTCCATTAGCATCTAAAACTGTATATATCCTATCTGCACCAATAAGTTCTACCCCAATACCATGAAAATCAATTATTACGTCTTTACCAGCCATACTTTTATCAAAATATATAGTAGAATTATTATTGATATAATATGAGTTAGGTTCAATTTCATCAAAATTGAATACTTGATACATTCCTTCTGGCTGTATAATACTAACGCCTTTAAATTCATCAGGTATCTCTTCTAATAATACTTGATTATGTACTGGTGAAACTTGACATGGTTTTATTATATGTATTGACTGCGGATTTCCATCTTTATCAATATGATATTTAGTTATAATCTTCTCAATATTCTTCATTTAACACTCTCCTTTCTTTTATATTGATACAAATTCATTTAATGAAAGTAGAGCATCTATTCTACCATTTGTATCGGATTTTATTTCTATTATATTTACACCGTTTAACTTTAGATGTCTACCAATATTTAAATTAATATCTTCATTTATACCGCTTGTTACTAATTTTCCATTAACCACCACTTGTACATTTCTAGGCATGCCGTATTCAACTATAGAATATATTGGTTCATGTCCGTGATTCTGCATATTAACAATATGATTATGTGTATCGTCTTGATAAATATCATTAGTAATATTTTTTCTAGCACTTTGTTTAAAAGTAGCAATATTACCTAGTGTCTCAAAATTATCGCTATAGCTGTTTAAAATAAAATAGTCAGTCCCATTAGAGTCTATTGACGTTACTACCTCTTTCTTTCCTCCATCTTCTACGCCTTTAAAAGAAGATCTATATTTATCTAAATGAACAAACAAATTAGCACTTCTAATTTCTTTTACTCCATTCGATATAGGGCAATACATTTTTAATGGATGATATTTACCAATATTATCTGTTTTAGAAATAGTATCAATTTGCGCCATACCATCACCGCTAATCATAATTCTACCTTTGCTGTCATACATCAAAAAGCTACACATTGTTTTCCCATTACTTTCATAGAATCCTAATCTAGCTTTTAATGTTTTATCTTCGTTATAGACACTAAGCCCATTTTTATCTATTCTAAATGTATTATTTGGGTTTGCTAAATTCATCCTTTCTCCCACTACACCAGTTCCAAAAATACTTTTAGCAACAACCCCTTTATCATCAGCTATTACTTTACAATTAGTCCAATTATCTTGTGTAACTGCCATAAACCCACTACCAATATACATTTGATTATTAGTAGTGCCATTGCTTTTATCTGTACACCATACCCCTGAGTCTGTAATATCTGTTTGATTTGTATTTGATCTACTTGTAATTGCAACATTAGATGTATCAATACCTTTAGTTTTTATATCTCTAATAACCATGTTTGTAGATGTACTATCTATCCATGTATTTTTCCAAGTTGATATTGCATTTTTACTATAATCAGCTTTTCTAGCTACATTTCTTATAGTTTTCAAGTCATGATATTTCTTTAATTTATTTTCTAAATCAACACTGTCTATTTTTCCACTCACATTATTCTTAGGCGGGATATATTTAAATCCAGTTACAATTACTGTTCCATCTTCAATATCCTCATTACCATCTTCATAGACTATATGAGCCTTATTACCAAGTGAAACTACATTTTTCCAACCTCTAGGGTGTTTAGTTAATCCTGCTACATTACTTTTAAAAGATATAGGTATCTTATTTCTTTCCTCAAGAACCAATTTAGAATTACGATACAACTCATCTGAATCTGTATAATAATCATCTTGTTGTCTTTCGGAATATATGAATTCGTCTAACTCATTAAGATCCTCATCTGTGAATATAATTCCATCAGAATCTTTAGCATCTTTTTTAATTATTTTTTTATTGCATTCTTGCATTTTATCATCTATTATTCTTATACTATCTTTTAATGATGTTAAATCCTTCATTGTTTTAGATATAGAATTCATTAATTTATTTATTTCTTCTTCTATTTTCTTATAATCATCAGCAGCTAACTCACTTTTTTCTTCACCAGCTTTTATATATGCTACTTTTAAAGAATCTTGAACCTTCTTTTTTTCATTTAAATCTGAAAGCTGCGCTTCTAAATATAGGCTATCTTGATACTTACTATCTTTCTCTTCCTTAAGTTTATGCCACTCATTGAATACTTCTTGAGTTAATTTTTCATATCTCATTAGAGCTATTTGCAATTCATTACTTATGTTCCCTTGTCTTATAATATAACTAAAATCCTCTATATAGCTTGTGCCAAGTGGATTTACCTCATTGATACTAATACCATCTTTACCTTCTACTACAAGTCTAGTGATTACTTCATCTACCCTTAAATCCTTTTCTACTCCAGTCATATATTGATCGTAATACAAATAGAATCCTGAATCTCTACCCAAATTATCTCTACTTATTACATTTATTATTTTATTATAAGTATCGAACTCAAATAAACAATCATATGCAGTAGCGGTTATATCCCTTAAAAATGGCAACCATTGATGAGTACCTTTATCCATAGTTCTATATTTAGTCTTTGTTCTTACTACTTTATTTCCAGTATTATAAGTCAAATATATGCTTTTTATATCAACATCTAAGTTTTCTAAATATGTAAAGTCTTTTTTTATTTTTTTTACAAATCCATCTTTAAGTTTGAATTCATATTTAATAACACATTTATAGTCATCACTTATACCATAACTGGCTTTTATATTAACTATAGGTTGTCCAAATTTATCAAAGTCATGCTCATAGTTTTCTTCTTTAAGAACATCACTACTTCTATTATCCGTAGACTTTATATTTGAATATTTTATACTGAATTTTAATGCCTTATTTCCAATGTCTATATTAACTGGTATGTCATAAAGCACAGTATCCCTCTGTACATTTTTAACTACTAATGGCTCATACAATTTTATATCTTTTGTTTCATCATAAAAACCAGTGTCAGCTTTAGCCATAGAATCAACATATCCTATTTTCCATGTAGTCTGAGTTTCAATCCAATTCAGTATCCCTTCTTCTACATCAATTTTTTCATCTTTGGCTTTATATAATTGAAAAGTACCATCTGGAACTGATATATCTTTCTTAAATAAATCAAATTCAAAAGATTTAGCAGTAACTTTCTTTTTGGATATATCTTTATTACCTTCGATTTTTATATCACTAATTATATATCTTTCACTTTCATTAACTACTATAAATCTCTTTGGTTTAACTTTATCGTATATTAAATTTTTAATTGTTTTTTCTTTATGAGTAACCTTACTAGGTATAGTTAATGTCATAACACTAAAGTCTTCTAATTTATAATCTATGCTCTCTATAAACTCATTAGGTATTTCGCATATTTCTTCTCTACAGTTTTTATATAAAATAGCTTTAAAAACTTCATCCCTTGAATTTATCTTTACTTTTCTGAAAATAATATCACCTCCTTACTTACATTAGTGCTATTGGATGTTGGTTTATAAATTTAATATTGCATTCACCAATTATTTTAAGTCTATTTCTACCATAATTTAGCTTTAGCCATTCTTTATTAAACTTATTGAATATATTTCTATTTTTATCATTCATGCTAACCACATCTTTAAGACCATCATTGTAGACATATATATGTTCGTTAAATTCTAAGCCATCAAATATAACTCTCTGATTAATAGACTCATTTATAATCTCTAATCTTGTAGTTCCATTCAGTAATTCAACTTCTATGTCTGGATATATAAACTTCTCTAAATTAGAGCTATTATATATTTCAACTCTTTTTTCTCCATTTACTCTAAAATAATCAATTAATTGATTACTATATGCATGTGGTGCATTTAATCGCATTTCTAAATTTATATATCCTTCTTTAGCTGCATTTTCAAAATTTCTTCCTTTGGTAAAAATAACATAATAAACTATTCCTGTATTATCAAAACTCACAAAGGGCTTATATTCCTTTTGGAATAACCACCTACATATTTCTTCTAACTCACCTTTTTTATATGGTTTAGCTATGTTGTATTCATTCATTTTCATTATTGTAATTGGTATTGTAGGAACTTTCCTTTTAACGCCTAAATATATCGGAATATCTGTTGCAGAATCATATTCTTTTATTTCTTGCTCAACTCCAAATATAATATCTTTATTTCCACCATCAACACTAACTATTTTTAAGTTTTTATCCTTACTGCTTTTACCATCAAATTGAAAGTATCCATCTCTAAATTGCAATATCAATCACCACCTTTTACTTTAAAATTTATATTTTAAGGAGAGTCCTTTGAACCCTCCTTAAATTTAATTAATATATTCCATTTTCTTCTCTTATCTTCTTCATGAGTTCTCTGTTATTCTCATCAAGCATTTTTCTAACATCTTCTGGCTTGCTTTCATTTAAAGTCCCTATATGTAAATCTGATTTGATATCAATGTTTTTACTTGCTGGCATTGCCATCATTGATATAGGCACTGGTATTTTAGGCATTTCAATCACTGTTCTTCCAGCGTTATTTATTCTATTAATATCTTGAACTCCTAAGTCCTTATTCATTTTATTTAACTCTGAATATAAGTTCTTAGTAGCTTCCAACTTATCAATGAACTCTTGCATTTTCAATGAAGAATCTGCAAATAATTCACCTTGATCCTTATAATAACCACTAATAGCATCTCTTAGCTTAATAACATGTCCTTCTATTTCTACAAAACCTTTTTGAATCATACCTTTTGCTAATTCTGCAATTTTATCATCAGTATAGTTTTCATCTAATGCCTTTTCCTTTTCATCCTTTATCTTATCTATTTTATCCATCTGGTCGTCAAATGCTTTATCTGCATCTTCTCTTTGTTTATCTCTAATAAACTTATTAAGATCCTTTTGAGCATCTTCTTGTTCCTTTAGATAATCTTTTAATTTGGATTGACCTTCAGCACTTAAATCTCTTCTAACTGATTCTATTTTAGAATTTATTTCATGTAATTTCTTTTGCTTTTCTGCTAATTCTTCTTCAAAATCTTCATTTTTGTTTTTGTTATCATATAAATCTTTTTGCTTTTGGACTTCTTCTCTTCTCTTATCAGTTTCCTTTTCCCAAGCCTTCTTACGATTTTCTATTTCATTTTTTATAACTTCTGTTACTTGTCTTTCAGTATCAGCCATCATATCAATAAATTTCTTTCTGCTATCTTTTATTGCTTTATCAACTTCTATCCATTCCTTTTTTAATTTTGGTAATTCAGATGAAGTTAATTCAAAATATCTATTAGCTGCGTCTTCTAGTTCTTTGAAGTCTTTCTTAGCTTTTTCTTTAGATTTATCTGTATTAGCCATTCTATTTACTCTAGCCTTTGCATCTTCTAAAGCTTTGGTATAGTTATCAATGTCTCCATTGTGGGCATGTAATCCCTTGGAATTAAGTTGTCTTTCTAATTCTCTTGCTTCTTTTTGTTTTGCACCAATGATATCATCTATAGCATTTTTCTTTTTTCTATATAATCCTATCTCATTGTTTATATATTTTATTCTATCTTTATTGTTAGCTAACTCTTCACGAGTTGCATTTTCATCTAAAGCATTATTTACATCATTAAGCGCATCTTGTAAAGATTTGTATCTATCTATCTTTTCATCGATATCTTCTATGTTTACTGAATTAGTCGAAGATGAACTTTTTCCTGAGCTACCTTTACCACCACCTCCAGAACTAGACTTACTTGGCTTATAGGAACTCTTCTTTGGTTTATATGAACTTCTTCGTCCTCCGCCTGAACTTCTAGGACTATAATTTGATGATATAGGAGTATAAGATGAATCTCCTTGTATTGGAGTAAACCCGCCACCTCCATCTCTTAATGGCCCGACTTTTTCCCTTTCTTTCTCTTGTCTATGTGCTTCAGCATCAGCTAATAACCAAATACCTCTTGGATCTCCTGCGGAATAAACCTTAGTATCACCAATTTTCATTTCTTGTCCTGGTTTTAAACTGTTATACATTCTCATTGTTTGGCTTACAAATTGTGATGTAGCACTTAACTTACTAGATAATGCATTACTATAATTAGTTACATCTGTGCCATATACACCGCTAAGGTTATTAGCCATTTGGTCGTGCATACCGACAATTGAGTTAACTACTCCAGATGTTTTTTCTCCTTTTGCATCTCCTGCATTTCCATGATTTGTTACATCAGTTCCATATCCTACTCCAAGTCCATTAACTAGATTATTATATCTTGCAAATATAAAATCACTAGTCGACGCTGCATTTTGCCCTTTTGTACCTTCTGCATTGCTATGATTTCCTACGTCTGTAGCATATGAACCAGATTTATTATTTATTTCATTATTAGTTATTCCTGATCTATTATTAGCACCTACAGCTGCATTTTGAGTTTTATTGTCCTCTGCTGTAGTCTGGTTATTAACATCATCATTATATGTACTATTTTTATTATTTGCTTCATCCTGTGCTATTTGTGACCTATTATTAGCACCTTGAGCTGCTACACTATTCTCTCTTTGTTGAGCTATAACTGCTTCATCAACAGCACTATGATAAGCATTAATCTTTTCTTTACCTACATCTCTAAGTCTTCCTTTCATTACACTTAGCATAGAATTCGCATCACCTAATGAAGCAATAAGTTTATTATCATTAGTTCCTAATATCTTAGATATCATATCTTCACTTAACTTACCAGTCTTCTGAAATTCATCCATTGCATCTTTAATTACTTTTTCCTCTGATGCAAATCCATCGAATGCATCTTTTAAAGATTTTATTTGTTTCTCAGTTTGTTCTGCTTTATCTTGAAGATCCATTAATCCGTTCCCAAAATCATTTGTTCCACCTTTAGCTTCTTCACTTGATTTATTTACATCTTTTAATGAATTCTCATAATCTTTCAATGCACCTACAGCATTAAATCCAGCTATATTATTTATGTCATAGTCGGTTTTTCCAGCACTCCTATAGGCTTGTATAGCCTGTCTCAAACCTTCAGCCTTTTGAGCAGTATCAGACATTTCTTTCTGCATCTTTTTCAAGTCATCAGTGCCTTGTCTAGCCCATGCAACCGCACGACCATTGCCAGTTTTAGATATTGCTTTAACTGTTTCACCATTTTCTAAATCTTTTTGAAGATCTTTAAACTCTTTTACTTGCTTTTTATAACCTTGCAAATCTTTCTCAAGGCTTTTGTTCTTCTTAAAGAAATCTAATGCATCAGTTCTTGCTGCTTCTTTCTTTAAATCTATTTGTTGTCTAATTATTTCATTATTTGTAGCTAGTTTCTTTCCTTCTTTATCTAATCCTGTATATGTTTCTGGGAAAGTATCAGCCATCTGCCTTTGTAAATCAATTAATTGTTTTTGCAACTCAGCTCTTTCTTGTTCATTTTTGGTATCAGCCATTTGTTGCTTTATTTTTTCCATCTTGCTTAAATTATTTTCTGCTTCATTTATTTGCTTTGATGAAGCATCAGCATTTTTAATATATTCTGCATTAAAATCTGCAAGCTGACTTTTTGTCATATGAATTGATTTTTGTAATTTACTAAATCCTTCAATGGCCTTTTCTATGACAAATGAGGCTATTAGGGCTATTCCAAAACTTAAAGCTGATTCTAATAAAAGTGCTGCTCCTCTAGTTGCTATCATCGCTACTTTAGTAGCCGCTAGTTTACCTTGTAACGCTATCATAGAAGTTCCATAACTTATTACTGATTTTTCACCATTCTTATATGATTGACTAAGTTTATCAATTGCTCCTGCTTGTTTTATTGTTCCATCGGCATTTCTTTCACCCTGAATATCAATTATCTTATCTTGGCGTTTTTTGATCATTTCATCAAATTTACCTTTTAACTTATCCATTCCCCAGACATTTTCTTCTATTCTCTTTCTGAATTTATCTGAAAATAACATGAACCCAGCTGTTACAGATGCTAATATCGACGGAAGCGCTCCAAATGTATCAACTAATTTCTTCACAACATTAAGAACTCCTGTAGCTCCGCCTATCATGCCTTTAAGAAAATCTGTATTTGCGAGATCCATAGTAAGACCTTTCCATGTTTCTTTTAGTGCATTAATCTTTCCTTTAAGACTGTCCATATATGCTTTTTGTTCTAGTTGGGCTGAATTAATGCTGTTATTGGATTTCTCTTTTACTTTTTCTAAATCTTTAGCATTTTCCATTATGCTAAAGAATACATTTGCATTATCTTCTATTTAACCACGCTAAAGTTAAATATTTATATTATGTTTTTAATAAAATTATTAAGTATATCTTTATAGTCTTCATCTTTGAATTCCCAATAAGGTATTCTTAGCATTGGTATATTATTTCTTTTTGCGAAATCATCTTTTATTTTATCTATATTTTGTTGATGTTTAAATCTTTCTTCTCCTCCAAAGACGTCTATTTTGCTAAAATGCTGACTACCATCAGTTTCTATAAGACCAACTATTTTAGATTCTTTAAATAGTGCAAAATCTATTGGCAATGCCCTTTTGAGTTTACATTCCTTATTTTTATATTGATATTTATATTTAATATTATTTTCCTTTAAAAATAATTCCGTTTTATACTCTAAAGATGATTTCCTTTTAGAACATATATCACATCTGTTTTTTCCTGATATAAAAGTACCCCATCTTGTGTAAAATATATTACCACATTTACATTTAAAAATTAATTTTTCATCTCTTGAATGATATTCTTCTGATAATAGTTCACAATTTAAATTATTATGTTTAATATATAATTTTACATTGTATATTGTATAAGGATTAGAAGGGTGTACAATATAAGAAGAAAAACCTAGTTTTACATTATTATAGGTTGAATATATTAAATATCCCTCTTCATTTAAAGCAGTAACCTTTTGGTCATTTCTTTCTACCTCTTTAAATAAAGGAGTAAAACCATTTTTTATAAAAACTCGTTTTACATCTTCTATATTATTTCTTCTATTATTTATCTCCTTGACTTTTGAACATTTATTACATAAATGTTTTTTATTATTCTTTATATGTTGGAAGCAAACCTCAAATATATCACCACATTCTGAACAATACCATTTCATTTTTTCTATTAAAGATATATATTCATCAGAAATAGTATATGTTTTTATATTATTTCTTTTTAAATATAAATTTATATTATAGATTGAATAAGGATTACTCTTATGCCACAATCGATAAGAACCATTATTAATTTTAAGAAATTCTAATGATATGTATGCTAAATATCCATCTTTATCTATAGCTGTGAACTTAGTTTTACTATTTCCAATTTTATTACCCAATAATTTTAAATTATATTTATTGAAAATGTATTCTATATCTTCTAATGTATACATAATTTTTCTCCTTGTTAAATTTATTTTTTATTTATTTTATTATATCATAAATATATCTTTTTTTATTGTAGTTTATTAAAAATTAACATAATATTTTCTCTAGCTTTCACTAGATGTTGAGACTATTTCTTCACCTTCACCATTACATGTTAAGGGCAGACCTTTTCGATTTAAGGGATTCTCACCCACTACTTTTATATAGCGTATTGTAGCCCTACTCCTATTGCTTATCTCAAAGCTCATGGATAGTCGTTGAAGATTCTTCTATTCGAAGCTTTCCTGCATGAACAACCATTGTTTATGAATACTTAGGATTTAACCATATATTCATCTCTAAACTTTTTTCTACTTTCGTAACATTCACGCATAGGTATATTTCATCCTTACGTTGTAGTATTAGAGCTTTAGGTATTACCTGCAATTAAATCTGATTTACACGCAAATTTCTCTACGTGCAAGGCATATTGTTACCTGATGTTTACCAGCAATTTGTTCACCTAGCATTGCTTTTTGCTGGTCATTTAAATTTCCCCAGACCTTGGAAAGGTCATTTAAAATATCATATGTACTTTTGAATTCTTTATTCCCATCTTTGCCTAATTGAGTTATTTTAACTTGACCATCGGTAACACTATTCATCATTTTCTCTAATTTTGGTTTTGTACCTTCGGCAGTCTTTTTCATTCCTCTTAAATTCATCGAAATTGTTTTTAATCCATTACCAACTCTACTTGGCAGTAATATTATCCATAAGACTTTTTATTCCTATGTTCTAGGAGTTTCCTCCATTACACTATGTTAATTCATAGTTAGCTTAGCATACATTTTCACCCTCGTTTAACGTTAGGCTAATCTAAATGATTAGGATATACCTTTAATATATCGTGGAGAACACTCTTGGAAGGGTTATATTCTATTATAATAGCTTCACCTTCTATGCGTTACGGTACAGTAGGGTTTTAAACCTATCAATTATATCACTATAATTTAGTTTTACTAGAACCTGTTACCTCGGTATTTTCATATCTTATAGACTTAGAATTCACCGATTTTGCTCTCTAATTATATTAAGTATTTCTACTTAACACGACCTGTATTTGATCTTGTACTACTGAGTTGGCTGCTGTTATCATTGCTATAGACTCTGATACATCATTTCCAGCAACGTGTAATGCTGAAGCTGATCTCTGTAATGCATCCCCAATTCCGCCAGCTGAAATTGCAAAAGAATTGCTGACTCCATTAAATTTATCAACAACACTTAATGCATCCTTAGCTTCTATGTTAAAACCTTTCAATGTACTAATCATTGATTTTGTAGCTTCTTCTCTACTAACATCACCAACATTAGAATATATTAAAGATGTTTTAGCTAACTCCTTATCTTCATTGAACTTATTGAATCCTGCTTGTGCGAAATCCGCTGTGGCATTAATAATTTCTTGTGTGCTATGTCCAATTTCTATAGCTGTACTATTAGCTTGTTTTTCAAATTCTTTATATGTACTTGTTGTTTCCGATGTAACCCTCTTCAGATTAACCATTGCAGAGTCCATCTCTATAATATTATCTATACCAGTCTTTATTGTATTAAATCCTGCAAATAAAACACTTCCACCTATAGCAAATGATGCTATGTCTCTTATTGTGCCTCTTATTTTACTTCCATAAGCGACCAATTCATTTGTTTCTGCTTTTATTGCATTTGTTGAATTTTTAATTCTATTTCTTTCAACATTACCTAATATCTCATTCTCTTGAATTAATCTTTGATATTGCGCTATCTGTTTTTCTAGTTCAACATTTAATTGTGCCTGTTTTTCTTTGTTACCATAACCTGAATTAACTTTTTCTTTTAAACCAGTTAAGATAGATATTTGTTTTTCTAAAAATTGAGTAGATTTATTTACTTCAGCAGCATATCCACTTTCCTTCTTAACTAAATTGTCTAGTTCTATAACTGATTTATTTAGAGTATTTCTCTCCTGTTCACTTAATAAATTCCCTTGACTCTTTAATTCATTGATTCTATTTTGAAGATTAGCTATTTTCTCTAAATCAGAAGAATTATTATAATTCTCATTAGTTCTATTACCTCTTACAGATAACTCTCTTACTTTATTTAATTTCATAGCCAAGTTATCTAAATATCTTTCTTGTGCTAAAAATGAATTCTCAGCTTTTTCCTTATTATCAACTATCTTTTTAGATATCAAGTCAAAAACTTGTACGACTTTACCGCCTTCTTCTTTAACTGTCCAACCATACTTTTCTACAGCTTGTCTAGCTTGATCATATTTATAAGTTAAAGTAGTAGATTTAACTGATCCATTTTTATCAGTTATAGTATTCATTTTAGCTAACTCACCATTTACTAGTTTGAATTCATTTCTCGCTAAAGTAGCATATCTTAAAATATTCTCAAAATCACCTTTTACTGATTTTAAGTTTGAACTTGGAGATAGTTTTATATCCTGAGTATTTAATGATTGTTTTATCTGTTTATTTAGATCTCTAAGTACACTATCTGCATTTCCTAATTTCAGATTTTTTATATTTATTGTTAATTGCTTAGAAATTTTATCTAATTGTCTTTGTATTTTATCAGTAACTTTATCAACATCTTTAAATTCCACCTTTGAAATAGATAAATTAAGTTTCTTACCTAGCTTATCTACATCTTTTTGTAATTTATTTTGTACTTCTTCAATATCTTTTAACTTTAATCCAATTAAAATATTTGGGTTATTTGCCATCTATCCACCTCCTACTCTGTCTCAAATCCTAATAAATTCAATTCTTTTTTTACTACTTTTTCTAAAATTCCACTTTGATTTAATTTTTGTTTAGTTATATCAAAGACTGGTCTTTCATCTGGTTGTCTATTCCAACCATAAGATTCACCATATTCTATAATGCTATCTAGTCTTTCTCCCTTTTCATCACCATTTGCTAATGTCTCATTTGTGATTTGTATAATTCCAGGAGAAATTATTTCAGTATTTATATTTTCCCTATCACCATATCCTTTATTTTTATATCTTCTTTCATAAAAATTAGGTTGAAAATCACCATCGTATACAACTTTTTCTATAGTTTCATCTAATACGTCACTAGCTACTTCCCCTAATGTTTCTAATATGATTTCACGTTTTTTACTTATATCAGAATATAAATCTTTTAAATTATTGAAGTCCATTGTCATTTCCTTCTTCAATATTATCTACTAGCTTTTCAAGCTCACTAAAATCAGCCTTTTTAATTTTAGATATTTGTTTATTTATTTTCTTTTTAGCTAGTTCAGATCTCTCTATTCCACAAGTTGTATCATAGCAATTACTTATAGCTAATTTTAAAGCTGTATTCATTAACTCAACTTCTTGTTTTTGAACTTGTAAGAGTTGTTCTCTGATTCCACTTTTAACTATTCTAGTAACCCACATGCCAACATTAAAACATAGCTCCTCAAAGACTTCATTTACATGTTCTGAATTTAGCAATGCTTGGAAATCCTTAATTTTCATACCCTTAAACTTTATTTTTCCGTTACATTCAATAATCTCTTTAAACATTTCAAGTGTAAATTCATCATCTGTAATTTTCTTACCTTTTGCTTTTAGTTTTTCTATTTTTTTATATATTTTTAATTGCTCTGATTGGGATAGATTCTTAACTTTGAATCCCCATTCCTCATCCTCAAAACAATACATTCCTTCTAATAATTCTTCCATATTAACTTTCCTCCTTATTTTTTTGCATTAAAAAAGAACCTAGCTTGTCTACTTGCTACGTTCTCTTTATATTAACATATATAATGGTATACAATCTTTAATATACTTTCCTTCATCCCTTTTCATATATTCATTAAAATCTTTAAACCCATGCCTATTATAAAAATTATAAGCTTTAGCAACAGAATATAAAATAATATTATGAACACCACAAACTTCTTCTGATATTTTACGTATTGAACTTAGTATATCAAAAAACATCATATTACTAAAATTATTTAATTCCTCTTCACTCTCATCATATTTCAATCCTTGATATTCCTTATCTATGGCGAAAAATTTAATTTCTATTGATGGTAAATAATGATTTTTATTATTTGATTCATATATCAAAGCAGTTGTAGATAATGTATAAAAGCCTATAATCTCTTTATTATCTGAATTAATAATAATCTTAGTTACTCCTTTATTATTAAAATAATCTTTAAGAGCTGTTTCTTTAATGTACGTATTAATATTTTCGCTTGCACAATCAAATTGATCAATAGCATACTCTCTAAAAGATTTTTCATCTAAAAGTATTACTTCATATTTAATATCTTTACCTAACATTCTATTTAATTATTAAATTCTTTCTTAATATTTCTGCTTTTTTTTGTATTTTATCCCACATATTATTATCTCTTTTTTGACTTAAAAAATCATCAACTTTATCTTCTCTAATCATTAAAATCCTATCTACTGGTTTTGCCATTACTGCCATATTAATCAACTCCCTTTTTCCTATAACTTGACCATCCCATCTCTTAATATCCATAACACTCACCCCAACTTAATATAACTAAGTTTAGTTTATCCTAATCTAGCCAAATAACTTGTAGAACTGTAAATATTATGTTTATTTTTTTTCAGTCAAATTTCTTAATTAATCTTGATTATTTTACACAATTATATTTCTTTTTCCAATTATTATATTATAATAATACCATTCAATCCGCTAATTTTCAATATTTAGCTATGATTCTTAACAATTTTTGTATTAAAAAAGAACTTAGCTTTTACTAAGTTCTAAAATATGATATATTATTTAATTTTAACAGATTCCTTAGTGTCAATTTCTTTTGGTTGTATCTCTTTCTCAAAAGATAATATATCATTACTCTTAAAAATTACTCCAACAAACTCAAAAATACTATTTGTATCTGTAATATTTGTTACATAATACATCTTTTATTCCTACCATATCTCATAAACTAGATTATTCCTTATAATATAAAAAGCAGAGGTTATACCTCCGCTTAGTCTTCAGCAAGCTTTTACAAACTCCCCTACTTAATATATAATCTTCAGCGAATTTTTACAAATTCCCTTACTTTATAATCTTAATTACTCTTTATATTTATACTAATAATATGATTTTTCACAGTTTACTCTGGCATGGAAATGGGTTTAAAGTCTCCATTCCGACTTATATGTTTTTCTTTCAGCATATGCCTATCGTATTTGTGGTTATACATATAAACCCTATTAGAATTCCATAAGAAACAGCATATACGAACCACTTCTTACTTCAACATTCAACAGATACACATGTTATCTGCTCTCTATTAATATATGCAATTTTGCATAATTGATATTCTTTTAAAATCTAATTGAAAAATAAATTATTAATTATTCTTTATATCTATATTATACTCACATTTGATTACTTTACAATATTTTCACACCATTTTGTATATAAAACAGCCGGTTTATACAATCCCTCTCAGAATTATACTTCTTCATTTTTATAGAGGGAAGTGCCTCTTGAATTATAGTCCTTCAAATATTTATAGAGCGAAGGGACTCTTGAATCTATAGACCGTTTATTAAAGTAAAACAGCGAAAACCTTGAATTATCTTATCTATACTTATATTATACACATATTTGAGTACTTTGAAATACCATTTGCACCCTTTTGAGGATTCTTATAAATTGCTATATTTTTTTATTTATATACCTTAAGCTACATTATGTATATCATTTTCAACCTTTTTAATTAATTCAGAATATTTTTCTTTACTAATTTTATTATCTTTTATTAATCTTTTAATTATGTAAAGAACTCCTTTAGGTTTTATCATAGTCTTATTGTGCCATCTTCCATCTCTCCCAAATACCTTAACAACTTTGAAATAATCATGATATCTTTGATAAGGAATATTACCCTCCATTAGTATACTTTGATCTCTCATCCATTTGAATAAGTTTGTTCTCCCTAGATGTGGTATATCTAATATCTTTGATAGTATTTTTATTTCTATTAAACCGTCAGTATTAGTGAATTTATCAGCTAAGATAACTTTAGGTTGTTGGTCTTCTATTAATTTTTTCTGCTTCTTAGTTATTTCCTGCTCTTCTTTTAATTTAGTTAATATCCCTATCATAAAATCTGGATCTTCAACAGCTTTTTCTAAAACATTATCAGTCATATATGCACCATGTTTACGAATTGTTGGTAATACTTCATCCATAACCCAACTTTCAAACTGTTGAGCTTTAGGCAATTTAGACTTTATTATTAACCTATAGATATCACCTTCTGGAATTAATCCAATCATTTGACCACCTTCTTTAAAGCTGTCGTGTTTTACGACACCTTTACAATGTCTTGATATAGCATCTCTTGGGTTAGAATAGCCTAAGCACTTTGCAATATCCTTTCCAACAAAATAAGGTTTTTCATCAATCATTAATGATCTTACCTCTCCAAACTCTTGATTCTTAAAAATTTCTAATTCATTATTTTTCATTTTTATACCACCTTTATTTTTTAATTATTTTATTATTAGATGCGCATATTGTGCATGTCCGAATTTGTTAGTTGAATTTTTTTCTATCATTAAATTAAACATTCTTCTATAAAACTGTATACTGAATTTTGCTTTAAAGCGGGTATATCCTCCCACTTACTTACATGAAATTCGTTAAAAATCCTATTCTTATACTTTATGTATACATCATCTGTGGCTTTTATTTTTCTATTATATCTTTCTTCTAATACATCCTTTAATTTTAAAGACATTGCCTTAGTATTAGCAGCTTTAAAACCTATTAACCTTTTTAATTCTGCTCTATCTTCATCATATAATGTTGATTGAATATGTATTGCTTCTTTCATCTCATCTACATTTTTTTTCGATTCCTTTACTACCTCACCGAAAGTTTTACCAACTTCAGTTATTAATGTAGGTAGAACTCCTTTAATAGTTTCAGTTACCATTTGAGTCAGTTGATTACTATTTACTTGATTAGATAATTCTCCATGCTCTCTTTTTTCATCCAATGTTGCTAAAAAGTTCTTATAAGCCATAGCTTTTTCTGAGTGACACTCCATAGCCAGTCTCTTGCTCAACCAGCTGCTCATAAAGATTGAATTTCTATCATCAGTATTCTCTATTAAATCTGAAATATAACTAACTTCTTCTTTGTATCTTTGTGGGGTGCTATTTTGCACCACGCTTATTTTAGATAATTTATCTTTTAAACTTCTCCAATATATTTTAGTGCTACCTTCTCTTCTTCCTTTTTGGGTCAATCCACAGCATTTAGCTGTATGCACTAAATTTACTAATGTCTCTCCTTTATCAGTTTTTACTTTTACTTCATTTCCTTCAAATAATACGATTTGTTCTTCTTTCATTTTTATTCCACCTTTATATTTTAATTATTTTATTATTAATTTTATCTCTCTTACAATTTTTATTATACTACTCTTGAATTTTAAGTCAACATTATTTTTTAATTATTTATATACTATTATGAAATAACCTTAATTATCTCATAATAGTATATATTTTTCTAATACTAAAGTCTATTTACACATTATTTTCCTCTAGCTCTTTTAACTTCTCATCTATATTGTATTTGATTCTTTCCTGTTGTATAAGATCTTTTATATATTTGAAATGATATCCTTTATGGTGCTTTGATTTATTATTACAAACCATAGATATTTGTCCTGGTAACAATTTTACACCAAATAAACTTTCTGATTGTCTTGCTAATTCATTGCACCCTGAGAATATTCTATTGTTATCTATACATATTATAGGTTTACAACTTTTCTTTATATAGGAATAATCTTTTTCACGCATACACCACTGTGAATAGTTGCTCCACCCTAAATCCTCACCGTGCTTAAGATAGTTACGGATAGTATTACATGATAATTTAAAGTAATTAGATACAATTTTTATATCTTTAGTTCCATTATTCCAAAAATCACAGACTTCTTTTACTCTACTTGAACAAGCATATTCATGACACTTTAACCAATCTATTTGAGATAAATCATATATATTACTAAGTTCTGAATTTGATATTTCATATTTAATATATTCCATATCACTTTTTTGGCAATCCAATTGTAAATATGTTTTTATATTGTTCTTTATAGCTAATTTCTTTTTATCTTCATCATTTTTCTTAATAAATTTCAATGATCTAGCTTTTTCAAATTTTGATTGTTTATAATGTAATTCTCCTTGCACTTCTATTAAAATATTATCCCCCTCTATATAGAAATCATAATAGTATTGCGGAGCATTAATTGTATTTAATGGGATCCATTCAAAATTAGATTTTTGATATTGAAACTTTACATTTAATTGATTTAATACATTGAATACAAATTTTTCAGGATAACTAATACCGTCAGAACACTTAGGACATGAAAACCTTTTATTTGTTAAATCTGCTATTCTTAATATTTTTTGATAACCACAATCTGGGCATTCCATTAAAACCTCCTTGCTACTAGAGTAACTATACTTATAAGAATCCTCTACATTAACAAAATACTTAACTAACTGTGGATGTGTTGTAGCTATATCATTAATACCTTTAATTATTTTTCTATTTGCACAAACAGGGCATTTTCTTCCTGCATTATATATTTTGTTTGGAGCAACTTGATATTCATAACCACAGCTGTGTCTTATTAATATTTTTGTATTTGCATTTATATACTCCCCTATAACTAAGTATTCTCCATGATACTTTTGTTGAAGTTTTTTCTCAAATTCGTCTTGGGAAATACCATTTTTTATTCTTAATCTTTTATTCTTACAATGCGGGCATTGCTGTCCATGTAAAATATTAGCTGGTGTCATATAAAATTCCTTTCCACAAATATTATGCTTAAATAATAACTTTGTATGAGTATTTGTGTAGTTTTCTAATACCATATACTCTTCCCCATATTTCTCTTCAAATTCTTTTCTAAATTCTTCATTAGTTTTTCTTCTTCCCATAATTACATCACCAATCATTCATATTTAATATATTTTTCTTCATATGTATCCAATACAGCTTAGATCAATAAATACAGTTATCATCTATATTTATTTTATTAACACCAAAGCTGTTCCAAAGCTTGTCCTATTAAAGCTTATTAAATTCTTATCTAATAGTTTAAAAAGTGTATATTTCTCTAAATCAATATTGATATCATTTATACTTAATATTTTATTTTCTATATGTATTTCTTCTATAACACCGTCTACTCTACCATTTAGATCTGCATATCTAAATCCTTTGCCTATGCTTTCTTTTAATAAATTAGCTATCTCATCAATCATATTTATCTCTCCCCTTATACCAATGTGAAATTATATCTAAAGTGTTCTTTCGAGGTTGTTATTTTAAGTCCTGCTCCCAGTCTAACAACTATTGTTTCTCCATCTATGCTCTCTATAACTCCACGTATTCCGTTCCATGTCCCTACTAGACAAATTACTTCACGTTTATCTTGTTCTATGTATTTGTCTACTTTTTTAATAGCTTCTCTTTGCATACCTTTCAACATTGCTGCTAGTTCTATAAGTTCATCGGAACTTTCTGTGTTATTTATTTTCTTTTTGACTTCTTCGATTATAGATTCTTTGTTAATCATTTCTCTCACCTCATAATGTATTTTCATTCGTTGAACTTAACTTATGAGTTTATTATAATCTTCATTATTCCGAATTTCAATATCTTTATTCGGAATAATGAATGAAGATATTGAATTTTCTCTTGTATACTCTATAGTTCTCGTGTTTCTATACTTTTTTAATTAAAATAATTATGTTCACTATTCCGAACTTTATGTTATAATATCATAGAGGTGATTTTATGCTTTCAGATAATTTAAAACATTTTAGAAAAATCAATGGATTAACATTAAAAGAATTATCTATTAAGTCTAAAGTAGGTGCAAGCACCATAAGTGAGATAGAAAGTGGTAAAAATGTCAATCCTAGAACTGAAACTTTATCTAAGATAGCTTTGGCTTTAAATGTAGACGTGAATACTCTTATTAACGGTGAAAATAAGGATATTATAAATATTATTTCTAAAACTTATGAGGTAGATGATGATTTAGCTGAATTTATTCATTTATATCTTCAATTGGATGAAGATATGAAAGTTTTAATTAATAACTTTATAGAAAAAATACTCAATAAAAAAGAAGCTATCAAATAGCTTCTTAATTTATATATATTTTATTCTTCACCATAATTATATAATATACTGTTTGCTAATTCCTCATCATTATCTTTCTTTTTGACATCATTATAGTTATATTGCTTAATTAATTTATTTACCCTTGTAACGAAATCTCCATTTTTATCTTTGAAGCTAAGTATGAATTCTGTTTTTTCTCCCCTAAATTCACATTTAATTATAACATAATCTTTATTTATCTCTTCTTTTTTCTTTGATGCTAATCCTAAAGCACCAAATGCTATTACCCTACCAGCTGAAACAGCTGAAACTAATTGTGTCTCGGTCTTTATTCTACAATCTTCAATATCCTTTATAAATATATCATCACCATATAATCTAACTCTATCTTCAAATAAATATGCACTACCGCCCTCTATGAACCCTGATTCTTTAAAACCTCCATAGTGATTTACATTAACATAGAACTCAATATATTTTAATCCCTGCTTTTCATAACCTTCTATTTTTTTCTTATGATCTTTACTTACTGATATACATGACAAAACAATAAATATAGCAACCAATATTAGAAATATTACCATCTACCTACACTCCCTATTCTTTTGTTAAAAATATACTTACATTATACAATCCATCATAATTATAAGCAAATTATTCCATAAAAGAGGAGTAGCTAATACTACTCTCCATTTAACCTTAAATATTTTTCATTTAGAAAATCTAACAAGATTTTTAAATTACTTATCTTAATCAAATCTTTTTCTTCTGAAATAACCCCATATAAAGAATCTATGAGTTCTTTAATTTTTTCTATATCCTTAGAATAAAATTCCCTTATATTATCAAAATTATATACAAATTTAATAGAAAGAAACAAATTATAAATATTTTTTGCGTTGGATGATCTAATTCTATTAACTAGCTTACTAATATCAAACTTATTTATAAACTCATTATCACTAATTAATATATTATTACAAGTTCTTACATAAAAATATATATTTTCGCCCCATAATTCATTATCACCTAAATAATCATTTATTTCTTTATTTTTTATTATAGTATTTTTATTATCTAAAACTTCTTTAATTTTCTTTATAATTTTATTATATTCATCCCTAATCTCTTCATTTATAGGTTGATTATATAAATCTAGATAAATGGCTTTGCCCTCATATTTATCTATTATATCTAGCATGATTTTTTTAACTTCTTCAACCATTTCTTTGTTAAATCCTATGCTTTTTAGCATTAAGAAATATGAAAGTATCCTTGGAAAAAAATTTATACTATATTTTTTATTTTTTAAAAGAGTGATAATTTCAAAACATGCATTCCTAATTTCTTCTTCATTAAATAACCAATAATAGCAATAAACATTTAACGGATCCTCATCTTGTAGTTTTTCATATAAATAACTATCTAATGTAAATCTTATTTTTTCAATATCCAACCTATTACTTACAACATATTCATCAACAAATTTATATCCATATTCACCTTCAAACATCCCTGAATTCGGATCAATTGAAATATAACCATACAAGTTCTCCTTTCCCCACTGATTCTTATATATCCCAGATTTATATATAACACAGACTTTAAAGCAATAATCACCTATACTCTTTATTAAACTACTGTATTCCTCATAGTTAAATGCTTTTATAATATCATTTAATTTACTAATTTTAAATAAGAAAAGTTCATATGTTCTAAAATTAATATGATTTTGTTTTTCTTCGTATTTAATGTTTAATTCTATATTGCCTATTAATATATTTTTAAGATTATTGTCTTCTATATACTTATTAATTAAACTTATCTTTACTTCTCTTAAATCCGGATAATACCTTATTGTTGCACCTATTAATTTTTCTTTTATCTTCTCATAAATTATATTTTGATTAAAAATAAATATAGCTCTTTCCCTTAACTCATCTATATTTATTTTACAATTTCCTTTACTATAATCTGTGAATGCATTACTTTCTAAATTCTTATTTTCTAATTCTTTAAACTCTATTCTCTCATTACAAGCCAACATATACTTAAGCTCTAAATTCTTTTCTTCATTACATTTTCCAATTTCTTTTTCATTGGCAACTAATATAACTTTAATCCCATCATGCTCAACAAAGTTATTTATATATCCCAATACCTCATTAATATCACAATTACAACGTTCTAAATCATCAAAAATCAATATATAATTTTCTAAACTACATATACATTCCAATATATCTTTTAAATTATTAATATCTATTCCCTTACTCTTGATAAAATCTGATCCTAAACCAGCTAGTGATCCTAAAATTTTTTTAGTTTTTCCATTTTTATTATTTATAATATTAGCATATATAATATTTGATATCTCTTCGCCTGACTTTATCCCATATAAAGATACATATATAACTTTCTTTGGAATATAATTTTCACTTTTCTTACTTTCCTCATATTGTTCCAAATCTTTAATTAGTTTTTCTTTTATGAAATATGTCTTACCACAGCCCCATTCACCATCAATTAAGATAGCGTGATTATATATATCATTATTAATATAATCTTTAACTACCTCAACAATTTCATTATCATTTAAATAACCTTGTCCATTCATCTCATATGTTCCTTTCTTTGTTTAAATAAGTACAATATCTCAATAAATATAATACTATATCCATACAATTAAGGAAATATATCAATATAAACATAAGCAAATTATTCCATAAAAAAGAACATCAATCAATGATGCTCTTAAAATTTATTTATCTAATTAACTATCTAAACTTACATACGTATTTTTCATCGCCTATTGTTAATGTTATTTTTACTGGCTTTTTAGTTTCTTCTACTTCTTTTGGTAACTCTACTGCCCATCTTATTCCCATTGTCTCTAATGGTTTTATAGACTTAATATTGGCATAAGAAAATCCTGTTTGAGAATCCTCTGGAATCAGCCATCCTTTATATTCATATCCGTTATCATAGTCTAACTCTATTCTACCTATCTTTTCAACAACCTGATCTTGTTTATTAGTATTTTTTATATCTGTATCTATTTCTAAATAAACTTTATCTTTATCAGCAGGAAAATGATTATATACGCCCTCTGTTTTATCAGGTAATATATCATTAGTAAACTTTATATTTTTCACTGTGATTTTTAAACCGTCTACATCTAACTTACTACCTTTTTCAAAATTCTTTACATTTTCTTTTACTGTGCTTTCATCATTTGCTTCACTTTTAGAAGCATTATTACCATCATTAGAATTCTTTTTACTAGAGCTACATCCAGCAACCAGACTCATTAAAAGTAACATTGAAATTAAAACACTAATTATTTTTTTCTTATTCATTTGTATTTCCCCCTATAATTAAATCCTTTTACATTATAAGAAAACTATTACAAATATTCAATATACTTCATCAACTGTTTACATATAGAATCAATTAATTCTATAAAGTATCTGCTTTAATACCATTCAATTTTTCCCATAAAAAAGAACCTAGTTTGTACACTAGATTCTCAATATGTATTGTTATTCTTCTTCCATTACCACTTTAAAATAGAATGTAATTATAGATTCACAATAATATGGAACTAACCATAGAAGTCCTACTCCTAATGATAATACTGATAAGATTCCCCATCCTATGAATGAAAGTTGTAGCTTAAACAATCTCCATTTTTTACCTCTCATAAGCCTTATAGAGTCTCCTATGCTTTTAAATACACCATTACCTTGAACAACTAAAAATGGTGCAGCAAAATAAAACAATACTATAAATATAAATATAATTATAATACCTATATATATAATAATTAATGAAGGTAAAATATTACCTAGGTTACCTAGATTAAATAAATTATTAAAATCAATTGCCATAGCAACTCCTATAAAACCTAAAGCTGATAAGAAAAATATTATTAAAGTTATTATAATAAGAACTGCACACAATAATAAATAAAGCCCAAAATATCTTAAAAAAACTTTTATATTAGGAAATCCCTTTTTTAAATCAATCTCTTTAGTCTTATAAAAGTTAATATAAAATGCTTTGTAAAAAGTCCCCACAATTGCATTTATAGCTAAGCTTATTAATAAATGAAAATTAAAATCATCAGTAAAATATCTAGCTGCAATTGTTATTGCAAAAGTTATCAACGTAAATAAAGCTAATTTTAGCCACTTCCCTTGTAAATCTAATCTTGATTGTTCTCTTATTTGTTTATTTGTCATATGTTTCCCCCTGTAATTAAATTCTTTTACATTATAAGAAAGTTATTACAAGTATTCAATGTAATTCATTAATTGTTTACATCTAGAATATATATGATTTAATACCATTCAAATTATTTCATAAAAAAGGAGCAGTAATTAACCACTCCTTTTTAATACTGCCTGTTTTACCAGCTAGAATCCTGCCTATGCTTGAATAATAAACATAAAGCAATAGATCGATTCAACAGAACCTCTTAAATAAGATTTACATTTTTTGTTTATTTCACTTATTATTATACTATTAGAGAACAAACTTTTAAATACTTACTTTGTAAAATTATGTTAAATGTTATTTAACATAAACTAAATCCATATTTTCATATAAAAAAAACCTAGTTTATCTATTCACTAAGTTCTTTTTAAACAGCTTCTATTATTTCTGACGCTTGGATAATAACATTGCTAATAGCATTCTACCTTCTCTCATATTTTCCTCTATATCAATGCTAGACTTCTTACTAGGCATTCTTTTTGCTTTTTCTATTTGAGATATTAAAATATCAGCAGATTTATTATCAATAACTGAATCTGTCATAAATGAAATTGTTGCCATATTAATCAACTCCCTTTTTCTTAATACTTTTACATTTCATCTCTTTATTTTCAATATTTCACGATTGTTTTAATAGATTATTCCATAGAAAATAACCTAGCTTGTACACTTGTTAGATTCTTAGCTATATGTTTAAGTTACTTAAATACTCATCTACATTTAGTCTTAAACTAATTGGACTATCTGATTGCCTATTTTCTCTTTGTACTTTATTTTCTTGAAATCCGAGGTTCTCATAATAGCTAATCCTATGTTCATAACAATCCACTGTTAAAAATTTAATACCCAATGAATCTCTTAATTCAAATACGGTTTTTACCGCAAAATTTATGAGTAAAGTTCCTACTCCCATTTTTTGATGTTTAATATCAATAGCCAGTCTAGCTATTTTAAGTGATGGTATATTCAAGTATGGAACCTTTTCACTTTCTTTTTCGCTTAAGTCTAGTCGAATTGAATCTGCACATAATGAAATAAAGCCAGCTAATTTACCATCAATAAAAAATAGATGTGTTGTATTTAAGAATTTCGCTTGTTCTTTTAAAGCTTCCTTCTTAAAAAACTCATCTATTTCCTTTGAGTGCTTTTTGAACTTTTTCTTTTTTTTTGACTTAAATCCAATAAACTCCTCATTTTCATCTAAACATGTAAATTTCTCAATATGTTCTTCATGTATTTCATTTAATTTGATTATTTTTATAGATTTTGAATCGTCCTGCAATGAAACTACACCTTATTTCTCTTCTAATTTCTTGAAAAAATCAATTAATTTATTCCCTTTGATAATTGATTCCTTACTTGTTTTCCTATTTAGTTCATTTAATACGTTTTTCGCTTCAACTCCATATAAAATTGGTGTTGGTGCTAATTGTGTTGCCATATAAATCAACTCCCTCTTTTTTAACACTTCCCCATTCCATCTCTTAATATCCATATATATCACCCCATATATTTAGTTTAATCTATGAGCTATATAAATATTTGTCATAAACTGACGTTATGATGGCAATGTTATTAACTTATTTTCTTCTAAAATAATGTATTATTTTGTATTACATTGTATTACATACCTTTATTATACGTATTATTATAAGTATTTACAAGAAATTTATGGTTAATTTTGTGTATAATTCCGATTAACTATTATTTAATATAAGTATATATTTAATTAAAATCTTTATTTTAATCTTTTTTCTAATTATAATTATCATTTACGAGTATATTATATAAGATTATTATTTTCTAGTCTATTACTACTTATACTTTTAAAAATTACATTTATAAACCATAAAAAAGAGTAAGTAAAATAAATTACCTACTCTCCTTATAAACTATCTATTACTCTTTAATTGACAATTGTCAAAATTAAATTAATATATCTTTTTTATTCCCTTTTCCTTCTAATACTTTTTTAAAACTCTCAGAGGTAATTATACTACTTTTTTCATTATTACTATATCCTAATTCTATTTTTGCTGCTTGCTTTATTATATTTAATACCTCAGTCTTCCCATGCGTATTATTTACTAGCCACTCTATGAGATCTATACTTCCGTTCTCTAATATTATTTTATTACAAAATAACAAGTCTTTTGTTATTTTTTCTTTATTAATTTTCAAAAATCCTTCTCTCAATTTCATATCAAAAGCTTCATCAAAAGCCTTTTTGTCAAAAATTTCTTCAAACGCCTTTTTGTCAAAAGATTCTTCATTTAATTTTTTAAAATCATTTAATGTATATTTAAATAACTCCTCAAATGATATATAAGATTTTTTTTCATTCTTATATATATTGTTATTTATATTATCAACTATATTATTAAATATAGTTCTTACATCATCTTTTCTTACATCTATACTAGTATGCTTTGATGATAACATTAAAATATTAGCTATATAATTATTAATTTCAAAATCATAATATTCATAATTGTCTATATCAACTATCAATTTAAACTGAATATTTTCTGAAATATTTATAATTTCTAATGAGAAATTTAATATATCCATATACACATCATATATATCATCAGTCGTTATAGAAAGTTTTTTCTTGAAAATACTAATATCTATAGGTATTAATACTTTTCTATTTCCCATTTCTTCATCTAGCTTAACAATTCTTTCAATTACTGAACTTTTGATGTTACTAATATTTTCTGAAAAAATTTCATCATGAATATGATCAACTTTTTCACTTCCAACTTCTTGTTTATAAATATATTTTTCTATATTAGCAATAAAGTTTGCAAGTAAAAATGATATCATATAGGAATAATAAGTTCTAGCCTTTACCTTTGTATGATCTCTTGTGAATTTATTACAATTAAATTCTATATCCAATATATCAAATTTTTCTTTCTCTTCTACAAAATTTTTAAATATAGATTCTATATCTGATTTACTATCTTTTATTATAATATAGTTACTTTTATCAATAATCTTTTTTTCATCATTTGTAAATATACTGTCAAACTTAAAGCCATCTTTCAATAATTCTAATATATTATTGCATTTATCTTTATTATCCATTATCCACATTCTATTATTTTCATTAATTTCATCTTCTAAGATAATATCACTTAATTTTTTAAATCCAACAAGCTTTTCTTCTATAGGATATCTATTTTCTATTGCTATAGTAGAATCATAATATATACCTATAAATTCTTGTTTTATATTAACTTCATTGAATAAGCTTTCAGCTTTTTCTCTACCTAGTACTGAACCATCTATTCTAGAAAAAACAACTGTACATTTTTTATTTTCTCCAAGCATATCTAAAATTAGATTAGTTCCTTTAACATTCTCTTCATTAGGATATGCTAATAAAAATACCTCATCAGCTATTTCACCAATAGATAACGCCCCCCAATTATTTATACCAGTTCTAGAATCTATCAATACATAATCTATATTATACTGTCTATTCATTTCATTTATTAAGTCTTCAATATATTGATTTTCAGAAATTCTTCTTTCTTTAAGCATATCTAATCTCTTAACATACTTAGGACTTATTTCACCAGTTGGTAAAACATATACCTCTCCTTTTGCACTTAAAGGGAGTTTAGTCATCATTGACGATAATTGTATCTCATCTAGATCATACATTTTATTATAAAGATACTCTACCAATCCATTTTTAGATTTAATTTCATTCTTAAAAATTTCATTAAAACTAGGTGCTTCTATATCCATATCTATTAATGCAACTTTTTTTCCTTCTGCCGCTAGTAGTGTTGCTGTATGAATTAATGCAACCGTTCTACCAACCCCACCTTTATATGAGTAAAATGATACTACCTTAGGTTCTGTTTTCTTTTCTTTTTCCAATAAATTATTATTTTTATTATCTATAATTGCTCCAAAGCTTGAATTATTTATTTCTTTTTTTATCTCAGGTTTTTCGATTCCTAAAAATTCAGCTTCCTCAGGACTCCAAATATTTATAAATCCACTATGTATTTTCTCATCATTTTTTAAATCTTCATTATATAAATCTATTTTTTCTTCTATAAACTTATTAAAATCTTTTATTGTTTTATTATTAGATGTAACTATATCTAAATCTAACCTATTAATATTTACTATATTTATATCTATCCAATCTATATCTTCATTAATAATAAAATATTTAATCAATTCATTTTTTAAATCCTGTATGTTTTTCAAAGACTATCTCACCTCTATACTTTTACTATTTTTAATAATCCATCTATATAACTCTCTAAAACTTTTCTCCCATCGTTCAAATAAATCATCAATACCATCAATATCATTATAAGATTTATATCTCAAGTCTATATATCCATTTTTCTCTCCTAATGGATTATTAATTAGTTTTAAATTTTTCTCCATATCAATATCATCAGTTAATAACTCATTCAATTCAACGATTTTCTGTATTGCTTTTTCTATATCATGTCCTGGATTTTCACATGTTGCCTCTGGAAAATCTTTTGGTTTAATATTCCCTCTAGACATAATATCTTCATGTGTAGCTGAATTATACCACTTTTTATTTCCGTGACTTTTTTTTATTCCATTAACTTTTACTAAAATAGACTTTAGATATATTTCTATTACTATGCCTCCCCAATGCATTAAGAAAACCTTCATATCATCATCTATTTTTTTCATGCATAAATACTCATTAAGTCTTTCATTATAAGCCTCATGAAAATTTTCTATATCCCTAAATCCTTTACTATCCATCCCTTGCTCCCATTTATATAAAATATAGAATAATTATAACATATTAATTAATGGATTAATAACCATATATATCATAGTAACATTATTTGGAATAATTTTACATATTTATTTTGTTTTATTTTCCGACAATAAATTTTATTTTATCTATTTCTAACTACAATTATCATTTACGAGTATTTATAATAAGATGATAATTCTAATTAAAAAGGGCTAAAAAGCCCAATTTAATATTACTCTTTAGGAGCAGCCTTCGGTTCTGACCCTTTTCCAGCTAACCCCATACTAGCTAAATCCTTTTTATCTAAAGAATCAATTGGGAATATAATTATTTGTCCCATAGATTGTCCATTATTAGGGTTCATAATTTCTATCTTAGAATCAAATTTTCCTCCGTCTGATTTAGATTTTAAATCATCTTTGAAGTTACCATCTAATCTTCCCATTGGGAATCTGTATTGTTTTACAAACTTAGTTGATGGAACACCATCTTGTATAATAACAACTGGCGCAGATACTATAACTTCAAATGACTTTGCAAATTTGTTTGCATCTATGTCTATAGATATACCAGTTGACTCAATGTTATGTCCCCATACATATACTTTTTTACCATCTTCTATTGTTCCTGATCCAAAAGTAATCTTTTTATTATCTTCAGATACAGTTATTTTACTTGTATCTATTAAAGCACCCGTTTCTTTGTTAAATATCTTTAAAGTCTTAGGATCAATTGGTGCAGCATCTAAAGTTATGAAACCTCCTTGAACTACATAATCTTTAGCTTCTTTGAATACAGCTACTTCACCCTTCTTAATTTGTTGACCTAATTTAGCAGCTGTCCAGTCCATTCTAGTAACTGCATCACTTAATGATATTGTAATTTGACGGTTTTCTCCCCAAGAATATAATGTTGGATTTCCTATACCACCTTGTATCTTCTTATTATCTTCTTTAAAATCAATACCTACATCTTTCATAGTTTGTGAAAAGTATTGTACACCAGTTTCTTTATCAATAAGTGTTATATTAGCTGTTGTTGTACTAACACAATACTTTAACATTTCTTCAATATTTAAATCCATATAAATTCCTCCTTTTATTATTTATTTTATTTATATAAAGCTTTTGCTTTTTATCATATTGTTTATTTATTTTGTATTTTTTCATCATTTTCACCAACTACTGGTTGATTAAAATCAAATTCCTCTGGATGCCTATTTAAATCTATTTTTTTATCCAACTTTGGAACTTCCACATCTTTGCTTCCATATCCGCTAGTCTGTATGAGCTTTACCCAATCATAATTCTCTAAAGTTTGAAATCTTGCGAACTCTGCCATAACCTGATAATATGTATACTCTTTAAAATCTTTTGGGTGTATGCCTTTTTTTAGGCTTAATATTTGTAGTATAGCTTCTAAATCAGAAGCTTCTTCCTTTACAGTCCTTTGCTTTTCTCTTAATTGTTCGAGCATGCTTTGAAGTATAAAATCATCATAATAAAGAGGTGCAAAAAGTAGATTTTGTCTCATAACAACTTTTCTGTATTCCTCAAAGTTTTCGCTATTAATTTCATCATCATCTAAAACACTCTTCTCAAGCTTTACTTTCATATTTTCCTCATCTATAATAACCTTACATTTTAAAGTCATTTCTAGAATTTCTTTAAATTCTTCCATGTTCATTTTATATTTATAATCTACCTTGTTTAAATTCTTATAAAATTTCTTATCAGAGTCACCTATAAAAGCATTTAGTAATGTTTCATCTTCAGCTATTTCAAATTGTTTAATCTGACATATAATTATCTCTAATAAACTAAAATCAAGTTTTTGCCCTATAGTACTTTCTATAGATCTCTTATCTGGTATCAAATATTTCTCAGCTAAGAATTTGAATCTATCATATTCAGCAATAGATATAGGATAAATATTTCCCATTCCTTCTACATATTCTTCAATACCTAAGTAATCATTAATCATTTAATAACTCCCTATCTGTTAGAGGTTTCGCTATTAACCTAATTATTTTACCCATATTGCCACCAGTACCTATTTTTACAGATTGGATATTAGAAACCGTAAACTTTAACTCCCCTATTTCTTTTTGAGACTCTTCATCATTATATTTTTCATCAAAATCTTTGCATACCTGATCTGCAATCTTTAAGGCTCTCTCCTCTCCATAAGGTTCAAGTATATTATATGTTGGTGTATAAGCTATAACTATATCGAAAATATATTTACCTGTCGTATACTTACTGTTAAATTTGGCATTATAGCTATCTACAAAAATTAATATTTGTTCCTCTGGTTGTAATGAATCATCAAACGCATAAGGAATTAATATTCTATCCCTTGATTGTACCATTGGGTATTCACCATCTTTCAATATAGTTAATAACCCACAATCCAAATCAGATTGTTTTATCATATTATTATTGTAATCAACACCTTTTTTTAGTAGAGGTGTTTTAGTCAAATATCTGCACAATCTCACTATGCTTTGATTATTATTTATTGTTCTAACTATATGCCTTTTACCACTTTCTACTATCTTTATTTTATTAGAAAATGGTATGCTTTCATTGTATTGCTGCGTATAATAGCTCACTAAATCATCCCTCCATTCTCTAATAGATTAATATATATTCTTCTTTTAATAATTTATCTTCTTTAACAAGTTGTAATGTTGCATAATCACCACTTTTAACCCCTGCAAAACTATATTTACCTGGACTAATTAATGTTAATTTTCCATAATCATCTGTTTGTAATGTTGCATTTATTGGCGTTATAGAAATATCTATTATTTCTCCTACCTTACACTTATCAGTGTTTAAAATAATATTAGGCTCTGTTGTATCATCGCTAGGTCGCTCTGCATTATCATCAACTGATTTTAATAAATTTTTATTGTAAGCTATATTATCTTTTAAATTATCTAAAGAAGTTATAGAATCTAGTATACATTCCATTACATATATGCCATCTAGTACTGTATCATCTATTTTAGTTATTTCATAGCAAGTTCTATGATTAAATACAAATCTCATATTTTCTTTATATCTATCTGTCCATTGGTTTTTTTGAACCCATATTTTTAATCTTGCATCACGTTCTTCAAAATAATTGTTATCCTTTACACCTTTTGTACCATAGGTAGTGTTATCTGCTACACATGGAATTGGATAAGGTTGTCCCTCACACATTAAAGTTTGATTACAATATCTAATCTTCGTCTTCAAATAGACTTTATGATTATCTACCCTACTTAAAACAATATAAACAACTTCTTCTCCATTATCCTTATACTCTATATAATCTCCTCGTTTTATAGGTATTCCCATCTCTACTTGAATGCTTCTTTCTTCTTTGGATTCAGTCATTGGATTCAATGTATTTCTAATTAATGCTCTTACTGTATCATTAGAGTTATTGATTTTTATATCTTCCCCTTCTGTGCCACTCAATTGTTTCTTAAATATAATTTTCCCACTATTTATTTTTATAGAGTTAGGTGATGTTTTATAATAATCTAAACGTTTCATTATCTATCACCTACACTTCATACCCAAGATCTTCATCTTGTATTAATGCCATATATTCATTCTTAAAATCATTTATAGTTTTCAATCTACCACTACATTGAGCTTTATAATCCTTCATACCTAAATCATTTGCGACAACATTATACAAAGAAGTAAACTCAGTAAATTTAAATTTAGCAAAGTTATAAGCTATAATATTTGCTAATATTGTTATTTCATTTTCATTGAGCTTAAAATTAGCTTCTTCACTTATATCATCTAACTTTAAGTTACCAGTAAAAGTAGAATATTTATTGGCCAACTTATTATATCTAACAGAAGCATTATTAATCATATTTTTCATAACATTTTCATTAGTTGGTATTTCTTCATAATTGTAACCACATACTCTAATAAACGTTTCCCATATTTCATCATAGGTAGTATTCATTTTGCTCACCACCCTTTTCTATTATTCTTCACCGAATAGCTCTTCTATTGATAATCCTGACCCTAATAAATCTTTTATCATTTTTTGCTTATTAGCATTTTCTATTTTTATTTCTTTGGCCACCTTGTAAATAAATTGTTTGGTAGCAGCTTCTTCTATTTCGCTAAAAGCTTTTTCTAAAGACTTTAAATTTCCCTTTAACATTTTTTCAACTTCTTCTTTAGTTAATGCATTTTTTTCATACTTTTCAACATCTGGTATTTCCTCTAATAAGTCTTTCTTTAATTCATCAGATATTTTTTTACCTAAAACTAGTTTGCCGCTTTCTAATGCAGAAGTACCCATAGCTATAAAATCATAAACTTCTCTTGGTACTTTTTTTACGCTTGGTACTCCATTCCTAGCCCCCAACCATTCATACTTTTTATTTTCATAATTTACCGTATACGGATTCTGTCTATGTCTTTCTAAAATTATTTGTTCTTCCATTTTCTTCTCTCCTTTGTTATTAGCACTTTATTTTAATAAAATAAGAGATGGAATTAACCATCTCTTGTAAGTTTATTAAACAGTTATTGTATCCTCTTCTACAACACCTAAAAATCTACCATTTAATAATGTAACATCAGCATCAAACTTAACTAATATTTCTACTCTTTCAGATTCTTTATCTATTTCTGAATACTCTCTTCTATTACCATACTCAGTAATACCGAATGGTTTGCCTTTAGCATTTGAAGGGAACATAAAACCTTGCTTTACATTAAACTTAACTTCTGAATTTTTTTCATCTATCCAAGGGTTAGGGAATGACATAGCTAATGATTTAGATATTTTACTTGGTACAAGATCCTCTCTTAACATATCCCTTACATCATCAGTTAATAAGTTAACTTGTGCTGTTGGTATTTGATTAGCAAAATGATTTATTAATGATGTATCAGCTATGAATAGCGGTCTACCTCCACCTAATCTTATCATTACATTCTCTACTTTTTGGAAGTCTGATAAAGTTAAATTTGAACCTTCTTTAACATTATTACTAGGTATTTGAGCATTTTTAATAGATTCCTTCATGCACTCAAACATTAGTTCAAAGAACTTTTCAATCTTGGCATTTGCAAGTTGTGCTACCGCATCCTTGAAAGCTTGTTCTGGATTTCCCATAAAACTAGTTATTTCATAATATCCACCATAACCAAAAGTCTTTCTTTGTGCTAATTTTTTAGTTTCATTCCCACTTAATCTTACTAAGTCTACACCTGAACCATTAGCAGCATATAATATTTTTGGCTTAGTAGTCTTAGGGATGTCATACATAACCACAGCATCTATATCTGCATTCTTATATTGTGCTAGTAGATTTAATATACCAGTTATTTTGGGCTCTGCTATAGTTTCAGCAGTTTCAACTATTAACTTGTTAAATCTTTCTAAATTTTCTCTTGAAGGCATCCCATGCCCCCATGTTTTTTCGCAAATGTCCATGAAATCTTTTTCATCAACATTAACATCCTCTCCATCTACTTTTTCAATTATCATTTTATTTTTAAAAACTCTAACACCTAGATTTTTTAATTTATCATCTATTGACATCTTTTGTATTCTACTCATAATTGTTGTATTCCTCCTTTATTTTTTATTTATTCTAAAATTTCTAATCTTATAGTTTGTTGTCCAGCTAAAGTATTTGCTTTTGCATCTACAACAACATATTTATTTCCAGCAGTAGCTAGTTTTTCATCTTCACCCTTAGTCACAGCTACAAATGCTTTTTTACTTGGATCAAAATAAACAGATTGTCCAGCTTTAATAGGAGCTGAATTATCAGAAGGGACTACATTAGAACATTCAAATCTTTGACCAAAATCTTGAATTACTAATCTTCCTCTTTCTCCAACTCCATTATAAAATGAAATCATTGTTTCACCTAAATCAGCCATAACATTTTCTGGAGAAGCTAATAAATATCCTTTCTTAGTAATATCAGTTAGTAATTTAAAAGTTCTTTCCCCTTCCTCATTAAAACCTGTTTCAACTATCATATAGTTATCAAGATCCGCTTCTGCGATAGCACCTTGATTTATCATTCTTATTCTCATATTATTTAAAGAACCAACTGTATGTTTATTCCCTTGTCCTGTTAAGACTTTTAAAATTTCACTTGCCATATATAATTTCCTCCTTAATATTTATTAATTATTTAAACCCATATTTAGTAGCACCATTTTTTTCTATTTGTATTAAATTATTCATATCAGTACTATTATCTATAGATATTTTTTTATTTAGTTTATTATTATTTATTTGTATTAAATCTACTATCATTGAATTAAGATCATTTTTCTTACTTTCATCTTTGACAGCATCCTTAATCAAACTTTGAACTTCCTCTGATTTAAACTTTTTAGAAGCATTAATCATATTAAACTTACTTTCATAATCTTTCATTAAATCCTCTAATGCCTTCTCTTCTTCTTTAGCTTTCTTTTCATCTTGAAGTTTATTATAATCATCAACTAAAGGCTTCATTAGAGTTATTTCTTTATTCAATGCTATTATTTTTTCATTTGCTTCATTTAGCTTAATAGCAACTTCATTTTTCTCTTCAACTAATATATCTCTTTCATTTGATAAAATTTTGACCTCTTCTTTTAAACTCGAAATTTTATTTTCTAATCCATCAGTTTCTGTTTTATTACCTTTACTATTATTATTTTCTTCGTCTTCTGGTTCTTCACTAGATACCTCATTCGCTATTTTTAACAACTCATCTGGTACATTAGAGTACTTATTAAATACTTCTTTATCTACGCAGCAAGCTATCTTTCTTTCATCCTCTAATAAAGTTACATTAAATATTTCTTGAATCTCATTAGCATTAAGCCAAGATTCATTTGACATTTTTTCTCTTAAAATGTCTTCTGTTATCCCGTCTTTTGCCTTTTCCATATATAAAGGTATAATCACATCATTCTCAATCTTATCTAATACCTCTATTTCTTTTTGCATCTCATCTGAATTTCCATACACCATACATAGAGGTTTATGTATCATCATAATTGATTGAGGATAAATAAATATCTCGTCAGCTATCATTGGAAGCCAAGAACCACATGAAGCAGCTAAACCATCTATATAAGCATTAATTTTCACTCCTCTATCCTTTGCCCTTCTTATCATTGCAATAGATGATTGAGTAGTAAATACATCCCCGCCTGGAGAATTTATATACATATTTAAAATTGAACCTTTTGACATCTGTTCTAAAGTATTCTTAAAATCAGTAAAAGTCACATCAGACTCATCCCATTTATCTGCGCCACCAATAATTACACCGTACACATATAAATCTTTATTGTTATCAATTATATTTGTAAACTTATAAAATTTATTTTTAGCCAACTATCGTCAACTCCTTTCTAATATTTTTTAATATAAAAAATCAACCTTAAACACTAGGTTTAGGTTGTTCATTTCCACCATTTTCTTCAACCGTAATAGTTGAATCGTTATTTGATTGTTCATCCAAACCTGGATTACCATCTTCTCCTGTCATTGTATATGTAGACATAGGAGGTCTAATTTTATCTCTAAGACCCATATTATCAATTTCATATACTGAATTTTCAATATAATCATCAAAATCTTCGCCTAATAACTCAATAAGAGGCTTTAATGAATATCCAAGCATATGTAATTCTTTAAACATTTTAGCTTTTTCAGAAGTAGATAAAGGATAACCCTTTTCATATTCTAAATAATAATCTTGTCCAATAGTATTAGGTAAAATTATTTTAAATAGCTTATTATATACTTCTGTTTCTACTGTTTCTAATAATTCGGAGATTCTATTGTATATTATTTCAAGATTTAAATTAGCACTAGCATAATTACCACCTTGTCCATTAGTTAAAGTTCTTGCTATTCCAATATCATTTCCAATATCAGAATTAATAGATTCAAACTTATCTGGATTCAATACATTAGTTTGAGGTGCTTTTTGCTCTAAATCACAAAATTCAGGTAATACAACAGCACTCATGTCTCCCTCTTTATTGTTATTTAACCCCTGTTGTACTCCATCAGCTATATTTTTTCTAGCAGTTTTACCTATAGCTTTCCAACCATATTCACTAGGGTTTTTATCATTCCCAATAGTTAATACAGTTACAGCGTTCATGACTTTATTAGCTGCTACTTTTTCAAGATTTTTTAACTTCTCTTGGTGCTTAATATCCTTTATAGCGGGAGTATTCCAAGGTATCCCAAATCTTTGATTTCTTCTTAAAACATGAGTCCTAATACAAATACTTCTCTCTATAGGGAATTCAACATATCTATGTTCTGGATCTTTATTGTATTCATTTAATAATTCTTCCGTTATATATGGATTTAATTCTTCTAGTAAACCCTGTTTATATGAGTTAAAATCTATATCCTTAAAATATTCTAAATCACACCATATAGTCCATTTCCCTCTTTTTCTTCTTGCTGGGAAGAAATATTCTAAATCATTAAATAATATTGGATATGGATATTCTTTATCAAATTTTTTAGGTTTCCCTATCCATACACCGCATAATGTTCCAGCAGATATAGTTTGAGATAATATATCTCTGGTAAGCTCTTTATGATTTACTTCTTTCATTACCCTTCTACAACTTAATGTATAAACATCATTCTTATTATTTAATTTTAAAGTTTTAATGCTATAGTTAAGTTTAGGTAATATCCTCATTAAATCAAATAATTGAAATATATCTCCATTACTTATATATTGGTATATAGCATATTTTTCTAATTCTTTTTTATATTTTTGAGGACTAGCTAACCATTGTTTTATAGTGTCCATACTAACTTCATTAGTAACCCCTTCGGCAAATATATTAGAAGTAAATGTTAATGGTACTCCTTCATTTATATAATCACATCCTAATCCTGGATTGCCTTCTTTTGTTATGGTCATATAATCACCTCCATTCTATATCCACATTACATAATCATCATCATCTTCAAAATCTATTTCTTCTTTTCTTAAATTATTTTCTAATTGTTTTGTAACATATACCCCGTAACCTAAAGAACTATATCTATCTTTTCTTTTTGTTGATGGTTCTTTAAGTTTAATTAGCATATTACCAGTATCAACTCTTTCAAGGTTAACCATCTCTTGTATTAATAAGCTTGTTTGTAGATATGGTGATACCATTTTGGTTTGATCTTCTACTGGTAATGCTTCATAATTTTTATATTTCATTAAAATATCTTTACATTCATTTTCATTTATAAGGAAATTTAATTTTCCTTGTTTTAAGCTATCTCTAACAAACATATGCATATCACTATTTAAATTTGGAGTAGCTTTTATACTCCATATAACTTTTGGAGCATCTTGAGCGAAGCATCTTTTAGCCATAGTTTCATCATTAATACAACTTAAAGCTGGATAAGGTTTATTTAATTCTTTATCATATAAATCAGTAACTAAGTTATCATATACGCCTAATCCAAACGATTGTGTATCTATTACTATATAATCACAATCAAATTCTTCATATAATCTTCTTATTTCTATTGCTTGTGTTAATGAGTGTCCACCTTCCGAGCTTTCTATATATGCAACATACATATTATAGCTTTTCTTATTCTTGGAAGGTATTAATCTAATTATTGTATAAACAGAAGCATCATTGTTGTTTTTTTCCGAACTCATACCTGATATGTCGCAAGTTACTAATCTTATTTCTTCCTTATCTTTTGCTTCATATTTAAAATTTTTATCCTTTAATAAATTATAAAAAGATTTAGGATATAATGCATTTGGTAAAGCTCTATTTTTATCCAAGTCAGCAAATTTAAAAAATGCTTTTTCAGATTCACCAAAGAATTTAGCTTCCATTTCCATTAGCCAAGATATTTCAGAGAAATCTGCTTCTGACATTTCATCTTCAACCTGTTCTCTCATTAATAATCCTTCTTTTATAGGTAATTGATAAGGTAAACTGCATAAAAAATAAGACTTCCCATCTAACATTGATTTAAAAAAAGCATTGACTTTTTCCCAAGACCAGTGATGTTTAAACCATGCAGAAGAAAGATATAATTCTTTGTTTCTTTCTTGCATATGTTTGTATTCAGGTTTACTTAAGTATCCAGGTTGTCTAGGTGCTGTCATAAACTTTCTTAAAACAGAATCAATAATATCTTTTGGTATCATACGAAACTCATCACATACAATTACGTTAGCCCTTTTAGACCTTGATCCTTGATTAGAAGCAACCGCTCTAATCCAACTACCATTTTTAAATATTACTCTTGCATCATTTGAACCAACTCTCAAGTCATCAATTTCTCTAGCTAAATTTGGCGAATTATTTCTTAGCTCAGATATTTTTTCTATTATTTCAATACTTTGAGATTTAGTACCAGCTGCTAATATTATCTTAGATTCTGGAAACAATATAGCCCTAGTACAACAGAATATTGCCGTCAAGAAGGATTTACCTTGCCCTCTTGAAGCTATATACATAAAATAATTAAAATGCATCATAAAATATATCAATATTTGTTGAAACACCTTTAATTCTACACCAAGAAAATCTTTAACAAATATATGTGGAAACAACCTATAAAAGCTAGTCCATAGCCCTACCCCATTCATCAATCTTTCGGATTTTGTCATGTTCTCAGTATCTTTATTTAATACCCTTCTTTGTTTGAATAAATCATGTTTTTTTTGTTGTTTATTTTTTGAATAATTATTATGTGAAGTCATTATTCCCCTTCACCTTCTTCATCCTCCCCAGGACGTTTCACTGTATATTTAGCAACTTCCTCGTCATATTCGTCTTTAAATGGATTATGCTTCCCCATCATTTCGCATAAATTACCGAAGAACCATACACATACATATTTTTTAATCCAATTTGCAGCCATCCATTCTGGTAAAGGAGGAGGTACTGGCTTTTCATTTTCAAATTTTTTAATTAAAGTACCAAACGTAACTTGCTCCGAAGCCATACTAGCATTTTCTTGGGCTGGTTTAATATTTGCAGATCCTAGTAAATCCTGTAGTGTTTTAAGTTCTTTATCTACACTTTTTCCAAGTTGCCTTTTCTTTCTTATATCCAATCTTTGAAAAGCTATATCTTGGAACAGCATTTCTTGTGAGTATGAATCACATTCAAACCTTGTTGTTAAATTCTCGTATTCCTTCATTAAAAATCTATATTCATCTTCTGAATAGCCTTCACCCCAAAAATCAATTAAATCAACTTCACTAACTTCTTCATCCTCTAAATTTCCGTTATAAGTAATTTCTAATTCATAGGGTTCACTATCAATAAACGTTTTTTCTTTGTATTGATGCAATGAATTTACCTTTTGAAGATATGTTGCAAATATATTATTTACCCTACTTCTATTATTTTCTTCATTAAGTTGGTTGTATAAAGTTTTAGAATAATAAATATCAACTAATCTACATATTTCATATAGTGCTTTATTTTCACTATTGTGAGTATTTTTGAGTTTATCTGCATACTCTAATAGGCATTTCTTACAAATACACATTCTATTTTCATGATTTCCTTTAAATAAAGGACTAAATGACTTATAAAAATTTGCCGAAGTGGATTTTTTCTCTTCCCCACACATAGTACATTTTTGTAAAGGTGATGCCATAACCACTCCCCCCTTTCTTAAATTTTCAAATAATCTCAATAAAAGACACCTAAATTAGGTATCTTATCTTTAAGCTATTTATTATTTATTTTATTAAAATTTTCTCTAATATTTTTATATTTCATATTACAATAATTTTCTAAGAATTGTTTTCTAATTTCAAATTCCATATTATTAGCTAAAAGCATACTATTATTATTCTGTAAATCTGATAACGCTTTATTAACTTCAATATCAAGATTGTCCCTAGTTTGGTTGTCTATAATACCTTTAATAAATCTAAGATCTATTGCTCTTTGACCTGTTAGTACAACATTTAACATATTTCCTTCTCTACTATAAAATGTTTCATTCAAGCAATCATAACCTTTTCTAATGCACCACTCATATATTGCTTGCTTCATTTCTTTATATCCAGCCCTTTCAGGATTTCTCTCTTTAATCCAATCTTCATACTCTTTAAGTATCTTTTCTATTAATATAAAGTAATCTCTAACTAATCTACCTTTATTTCTGACTTCTTCACTTGAATTTTTAGTAGTACCTATACTTAATGCTAATGCTTTTGCAGTTTCTAATGTTAATATGTAATTTTCTTCTGGTCTACCACCTTTAGAGTTTTTCTCAAGTTTGCGAATAACCTCAAAATCCTTATTTTCTCTATAAATTCCTACTATTTTTCTCTTAACCCAATCTGCAAATTTCCCCTGGGGTTCTCCTAGTTCACTCCATAATATTCTAGCATCAATAATAAATCCTTCTACATCTTGTAGTAGTAATTGTGGAAATGTATTTTGGTATTGGTCTATTAAATTCCATTCCTTTTCTGAACGGTTAAATTTATTAATTATGTCTAACCTTTCAAACTTCTCTCCTTTGTATTTTTCTCCATTAATTGTCTTTTGAAATTTCTTCATAAATCTCATCCCTTCTTTGTTTTAATTTCTTATTTTGAAGTATCTCTATACACTCCAATCGTATTTTAACTTTCTTATTTCAACGACAAATAGAGTGAGTAGCTACTCCCACTCATTTCATCATTTACACTTCAAAATAAGAAAGGTGTTAAGGATAAAACACCATTGCAATATATAAGAAGTCTAGATTTATTGCTAGACTCCTTTTTTATTTATTTTATTAAGGCTGCTATTTTAATATAACCAAATTAAATCTTTATCTACTAAAAATCTATCTTCTTGCACTTTTGACATAGCATCTTGTAACACTTCATCATCTATCCATAACATTTCTGTATCGTGCCAAATATAATCTTCATTTTCATCTTTTATTTTCTCAACATTAATGCAATCACCTAGTCTAGTTAAGCATAAGAATTCATCAGTAAATTCAACATTTGTTGAAACTATAAATTCTCTCTCATTGCATACATCAAAAAATAATTGTTTGATAAACGGTTCGTTTCCAATTACACTTATATCTTCATTTTCTAGTATCTCATTTTTTAAATCTATATTCATATTCTATCTCTCCTAAAATTCAATATCTTTTATATATTCTCTTTGTCCATTTGAGTAAATATATAATCTTTGTCCAGGTGTAGAAGTTTTTCTAATGTCTTTTGAATAAGTATCTGTTCCTGCAAAGGATCTTGACATAAATACTTCACAACAATGGAACTCCTCCATTTTATTATGATGATAATGTGCTGTATGTATTTCATCAGACCTACCAAACATCATACCTAAATCACTAGCCATTTTATTAAATTTATCTAAATGTCCATGAGTCTCATAAATCTTAACACCTTCTATTTCTTTCATTATTACGCCATTGTCTAATAAATTCTTTTCAAAAAATACATTGCTGTATTCAGATCTATCTTTGAACATCCATCCTAAACCTAATGAAACAAATCTTTCAAAATTTTCTTTCTCTGTAGATGCATCTTTATTTTTATATACTCTTCCATGATTCCCCACTAAATCTGAATAGATTACTTTATCAAATACTTGAGAAAATTCAATAAGCATTTTACCTATAATTTCAACTGCTACTGCAACTTGGTCATCAATAAGTATTTCACTTTCTTTGATTATCGAGTCATGTATAATACCAGATATAATATCCCCTAAGTTTGAGACATGTATTTCTGTGATACCTAATTCGGCAGCAGTTTCGATAACTTCTTTAGTTAATTCTTCTGCTCTACTATATGCTTCTGCAACATCATATGTATTAAAATAGTTATCACATTTAATTCCTATATGTAAATCAGCCAAATCTAATAAGGCAACCCTTTTATTTTTATAAGGTTTAATTTCTATATTATAATTGCTAGGGTAAATTTCAATTTTATTAATTTTCTCCATTGCTTTGTTGTATAGATAATCTTTATCTCTATATATATTTAATTCTTTCTTCATTTCAGAAATTTCTTTCTCTTGAAGTTTGATGAAATATTCATTTTTCTTTTGTTCTAAAGTTTTATTTACTAAATTATCGATATTTCCTTCTTCTAATTCTGAATCAAGAAAAGGCACATCATCATGAACTATATTAAAAGCATATTTGATTAGCATAAAATCTCTTCTAGGAATATTTAAAGTCCTACAAACCTGAGATACCCCTATTCCTTGACCACAATAAATTTCTTTTATTCTTTTAACAGTATCTTTTTTAACCTTTAATTGTCTATCAGAAGAATAAATGGTATAGTATTCACCAGTTTCAACTACTTTCATAGTCTTTTCTTCTTTAGCTTCTAATTTTTGAAGTTCTTTTTCATATTTCTCTTTTTCTTTTATAATGTTTTCTAGTTCTTTTTTCTCATCTCTAATTAATTTTTCACTATTTTTAACTTCATTTACTATTTCATCTTTGGCAAACCTTACATTCTTGCCTACATGATTTGAAAACTCTTTATAAGCATAACTAAGTTTTCTTAAATGATCTGGTGAACAATTAACACCCAATATATTAACAAGTTCCTCCCATGAAACTCTAATTTCTTTATCTAATTTTAAAGTACATAATCTTACTTTATATTCAAAATCTGATTCATTAACTCTCCTTTTTAATAAATCTTCCAATTTAATTACTCTCCCTTTTTATTCTTTATTTATTTTTATACTAATTATTTTCATGACTAAATATAAAACCTTTATAACTCTTCAGCCTACCTGTACAAACTCCAGATATGCCTGCTGTATCAAACTTTTCTCCAAAAATCTCCTCACTTTTGTTTGCTAATTCTTTATTAGATTTAAAACATCCTAATAAATCATCATCCTTAAAAACATAAACTTTCTTTTCATGCTTTTTATGATTTTTTACTATTGTCTTTCTACTTTCAAGTGCTGGATCATATATGCATAACCCCATACTTGCTCCAATTTTTAAATGTCTAACTATTGTACTCCTTGCTATCATAGTTTTATTACTGATATTCTCTACGGTCTCATTTTCTTTTTTGCTATTCCAATAGTCACATATTTGTTTTGTTGTATTCTCAATAGCAAACTCTGCACATTTGAGCCAGTCCACTTTTAATAAATCGAATAACTTAGACAGTTTTAATTTTAAAATACTATTTTTTATATATTCTAAGTTACTTTCTCTACAATCTAATTCTATATAGTGTTTAATCCCATTTTTTAATGCACTTTCTCTTTTATATTTATCATTTTGCTGTTCTTGTTTTAAAGTTCTACCTCCAAGATGTTCAAAAGTATGATCTTCATAATGCTGTCTACCATGAGTTTCTATGATACAATTTAAATCTTTAATATAGAAATCATACCTCTTATTTTCTGCCCATTTAGGTGAATATTCTGTTTTGAAACTTATATTTAATTGTCTTAACATATTAAATATAAATTTTTCTGGATAACTCTTACTATTCCTACAACTACACCCTATTGATTTTCTTTCATAAATCTTCTTTATAACAACTTTTCTTTTGTTATTACAAATAGGACAGATAACAGTTGTTTTTTGTCCACTTCTACTACTATATTTCTTAGCATCCTCTTCACTAATTCCTAAATCGCACATCCATCTATCAGTATCCCATATGGTATTAATACCTAACTTAATCTTCTTTTTAAAACTATTACAAACATTGCATCCATGCTTTTTTAATAAGCCATCTTCTATTATCCAATCTTCATTTCCACATTTATTACAATGATATTTATAATACCTTCTTTTTATATTTTGATTATCTTTTCTTCTTGATCTATCTATAATTAAAAAATCTTGTTTTTCATTTTTTAAAAGAGTATCTATTTCAATTCTATATTCGCCATTAATTTTCCCTACAATTTTTCCAAATTCACATTTTTTAAATCCATCTGTAGATATTTCATATTGTTTGCCGTTATATTTAATTGTTAAATAATTATTTTCTTTAGACGCTATATAAGCTTCCCCCTCTATATCATCATATATAAAAGGCACGTTACATCCTACTGATTTCTTCCAATCAATACGATTCCCTCTTTTAGGCAAATCTTCTAAAAATACTTTTCTCATTTTATTTCATCAATCCTTTCATCACATTTATAATTTATTTATTTTGTTATTTCTTTTAAATCTTCCATCAATCCATTCGTTCTTTTAAAAAGAAATATTAAATATTTTCTATTATTTTTATCTCTATCTATTTTTAATAACTTGTGTCCTCTACTTAAAAGTATGTTTGCATCATTATAATTTCTTACTACTTGCATAATATACACTCCAATATTTTTATTTTGATTCGTAATGTGAATATTCACAATTAGGACAATTATAAACCACACCTAACTTAATATGGTCTATATAACCCATATCTTCTAATTCGCTTGTCAAAAATTTCTTCCCACAACTTGGACACATATAGTCCCAAAATTTATGTTTTTCATTTCTTTTTTCTCCCACTTTTATCTTCCTCTCTTGTCTTTTTTATGTTATAATGTTATTTGTGAAAATAGACGAATACGAAAAGGTCGCTATATAGTTTATATAAATAAAAAGCACTCACTTAATTATGAGTGCTTTATAATTCATATATTTGTTTTATTTTTTTTAATTTAATGTTCTATTTCTTTTTTTTACTTTTCGTTTTGGTTTTTGTTTTTGTTTTGGTTTTTTCTTCTTTAGCTTCTTTAGCTTCTTTTTGTTTTAATACTTCTAATCTTAATTTTATAATTTCTATTTTTGCCTTATATACTCTATTTCTTATACTTTTATAAAAATTATAAGAAAGTGAAATAATTATTAAACCTATTAAAATTTTTACACCATTTACAAGTGTATAATCTCCATTAGATAGTAAATTAAACATAGTATTTATAACTGTACTATTAAATAAAAATGAAGCAAATGCTAAAGAAAGAGAAATATATACCATAGTGCTATCTACAGGGTAGATCTTTGATTGTAGCTCAATTCTCATAAAATTTAAATTATCGATATCATAATCTTCAATTTCTTCTTTATAGTCCTCATAATTTTTTTTAGTAATTCTATAAAATTTTTTCTTCTTGATTTTTTCTAATTTCTCCAAAGTTTTCTTCTTGATTTTTTCTAATTTTTCCAAATTTTTCCCTCCCGTCTTATGTATATTAACATAATCTTTGGAAAAGGTCATCAAAAACTCCTTGTTATATAATTTTATATTAAAATTTGGCAAAAATGCAGAGAATTGAACTCTGATTAAATGGTTAACAGCCATCCGTTCTACCATTGAACTACATTTCCATATTAAAAGGATACAAGACTCATCTCATACCCCTAATAACCCTACCATCCTTGTGAATATCATCTCCGTATTGAATTAACCTCCATTTTTAAAAGGTTGGATATAACCTTGAATCATTATGCTAATGGTTGTTCAATCTTTTTCTTTAATGTAAACTCAACTTCTGTTCCATCAAAATTCTTAATTATATCAGTTAAAGAAACTTCTCCTTCTTCTGATTCAACTACCATATTTTCTAAATCTTCTACATTAAGAGTACCTACTAATTTATACTCATCAGAAGTTGTTCTAATATTTTTTGCTTTTGCCATTAATTCCACCTACTCTTCATTTATTTTGATTAAAAGTCTTATTTTAATAGGAAAGTCCGAAGACAATCCTATTATTTATATATTCTACTTATTCACTTTTTCTTTTAATGTTTTACTAGCCTTAAATGCTGGAGCTTTTTTAGCTTCTATGTGCATCTTTTCTCCTGTTAATGGATTGTGACCTTCTCTAGCTGCTCTTTCTCTAGTCTCGAAAGTTCCAAATCCAACTAATTGAACTCTTTCACCATTTTCTAAAGCTTCTTCAACACTTTCTACAAATGCTTTTAAAGCTACTTCTGTTTCCTTCTTTGTTGATCCTGATTTTTCTGCCATTCTTCCTATTAATTCTTTCTTATTCATAATTATCTACTCCTTTTTCTCTCTTTTTTTATTTATTTTATTAAGCCATAAGGCTTTTGGTTTACTTGTTTAACTTTATACCTTTAAAAAATAACTTTCTCTTTTGTGATAGGATAGTCCTTACGCTCTGACTATCCCACACAAAGAGAGAAATAAAATTTGAGAGGTATAAAAATGAAATGATAGAGTAATTGTTTATTTATTTTATAAAATATTGCTTTTATTTACTCTACCATAAGGTATCGTTTAGAGGGTTCTTATATAAAACGCTACAAGCGTTGATATAACTAGCTTTAAGAGGTATTACTTAAATTTATTTTTTAAAAACGTAAACGAAATTACTAGATTTTCTCTGATTTTTTTATTATTTTATAAGCATCACACCATATAATCTCAGATCCATCTGTGTCTAATACGAGTGTTTTATCATTTAAAATATTATTACTTTTGAAACAATTTAATACATATTCAGAATTAACATTATACAACAATGTTAATGTTAATGAAGTCATATCTGAGAATTTTTTTTCTGTATCTTCCTTAACTACCCCAAAAGCCTTCCTTAATATCATCATTATAGTCTTATTTGTCAACTTTAACTTTTTAATATTTTCTATAGCTTTCTTTTTTGCATTCTTACTTATAGTATGTCTTGCTTTATCTCCATACCTTTCTTTGCAATTAATTGTTTTACACCAATTTACAGTCCTATTACATTTAATTATAATCTGTAATACTTCTTCTATATGTCTTGTGTTTTTTATTCCATTTAGTGATGAATATGGTTCTAATAAAGATTTCATTTCAATTAATTTTGTTGGTAGCGTTTTCCCTAACTCATTATCCATTACATCTTGTAAATAATCCATTCCGCAATCTAAATGTTTTAATATCCTAAATTGATTATTAGCTATTTCTCCAAAAAATTTAGGAACTATCATTTTTTTAATAGAAGTTTTCTTACCATTTTCATCTTTTAAAATCTCTTCATTAAAATATAATATATTGTTACCTTTAACTTCCCATTTATTTATTTTCTGCATTTCCATTAATAAAGACATTCTTTTTCCATTGTTATCCATGAAGGATTTTTTAGCCATATCTATTGCTATTTGAGAAAATGAAGATAACATTGAACTAGCATCATATAATTTTTGAATTAATTCTTTGTCCCCACTATTGGCAATGTAATGCCACATATAAGCATTACATATAGCGCTTTTATTAACTATTTGTCCTATTGTTCTAGTAGATTGTCCTAAATAATTATCTAATTCAGCTAACTCTTCTAACGTATCTCTTTTGAGATCTATTTTACCTTTGATAGCATTAATGGGTGTGTGATACTTGTCCATACATTCCTTAGCTTTAGCTACTATTATAGGTTGTTCTGATAGTAAAGCAGAATCTATATCGAAATCACAACCTTGTAATCTATTCATTACATCTACATCATATGTATTAAGCACAACTACAAAATCCGAAAGATTAAACCATTTATATTCATTGTGATATATGTTGGTTACATGTGCTATATTTCCACTATTAATTTGTGGATTTCTAATCATGCATAGCTCCTTATTATTATCGAATCTAGGACAATAAACTTCCCAACCATGACTTATACTATCTGTCATCATTTCTTTCTGTGTAGTTTGCTTTAACATTGTATAAGGGCAAGAGAATAAGATTGAATATAATGAATTACTTATTCTTACCTTTCCAGTCCTAACATCTCTTATATAATTATCTATTTGATTCTTTTTATATTCTTTAAAAGCTTTAGTAAATCTATAGTCACTATTAACAGATATTAAATCACTTATTATTTCTCCAGATGATAATTCAGAACCATTATTCCCTATATAGTGCATGAAATAGGTCATATCGTTTTTTAACTTAGTTGCTTCCTCTCTTTGTTTTTTACTTAATTTTTGTCCTATTGTTTTATTATCTATTAGACAATTATTTTTTAACATTTTTATGTAATTTATTTCTTCTTGTGCTATTTGTTTAACTTCATCGTAATTTAATTCTAATGAATTAATCATTTGATAAGATAACCTATTGGCATATCCATAGTTACCAATGTGATCCGTTTTAACTACTCCAAACATTAAATCAATATGTGACCACCAATGTAAGTAACATTCTTTTTTAGATTCAAACTTATTAGTAAATTTTAAGAATTTACAACTTGAAGGTGTGATAACCAATTTAATATCTTTACTATCAACCCATCCTCTATATATATCATAAACCTGCGTTATGTTATTCTCTTTATAATATTCTTGTAATTTTGTATTGAAAGCTGCACACTTTGTGAAATCATTTCTAAGTAAAGCTACTGAATGTCCTTTAATTATTTTATTATTCTCAAAAACTGATTCGTCCAATAACCCTTGTCCATCTGTCATATTGTTTTGTACTGGATAATCTTCGTATTCATTAACCACAATCTCATTATCTTCATTTCTTTCCGTAACGGATGCTTTAACTTTCATTTTTTTTCCCATTACATCATCAATGATAAGTATTTCTTCTCTTTTTATATCAATAGTTCCTATAATTCCAGACATTATTAATGATATATAAGCATTCTTTGAAGTTAAATCACAGTAATCATCCACTGGAAATTCTAACCCTAATAAACATTTATTATATAATGTTTTAAACATTTCTTCTTTTACAAAGATAGCACTAGCTGTTCTCGCCTTACTGCCCCCTCTTTTAAACATACAATATTTTATACCATTTATTTTAAATCCCTCTGTATATAATCTATGTCTAATTTTCTTCACATCTAATACTTTTATGTATTTATGTTTTTCTTCTGGTATATCTGATTCCTCTTTATATTTTTCATTCTTTATTTTATAGTGTTTGGTAAAATTAACATTTACAAATAAATCGGTATAATATTTCTCATCTTCTCTTCTCCATTCATCAGGATATTTTTCATAAGCTCTTATAGTTTCTAAACTGTATGGTATTGTTGCTGAATATAAAATATCTTTTGTAAATAAAGGTTCTTTTGTTTCCTTACCATCCTTATCTATTTTTTTCTGATTCGTATTATATCCAATTACTTCATTTTCTAATTGTGCTTTATATATGTATGCTGCTTCTAAATTTAATATATATGTATTTTCTGCTTTCATTTCTTACCTCTCTTATGCTACATTATTTTCAGTTTTAACATTTTTATCATATGTTGGATTTTGCTTATTAAAAAAATCTTTAGCATAGATAAAAATTAATTGTTTATTGTTATGTATTAATCTTTTCTTTAAATTGCCTTGTAATTGTCTAGTTATCGTACTTTTATGTAATCCATAATAAAGAGTTGCTTCTTTTAGACTATAAAAAATTTTCATACTGTTTATTTCTATAATCGGTTTTCTACTCTTACATTCTGTCTGTCCAAATAAATATCTAAAACAAAGTACGCTACCTTGTTTTGTTTCTATACTATATTTCTTATATCTCTTCATACCTCCTTGGAGCTTTTTATTATCTAAATTATATCTTTCAGAAGCTTCTACGCTAGAATAAAAACATTCTTTTGTAGTTATACAATAAATAGGATGAGCCACCTTCTTGTAAAACCTTATTTTACTTTCCTTGTTTCTTTCTTTATTGCATCCACCTTGTGCATTATTATATCCATATGAAGGATCTACACTGTTATAGAAATTTATATATTTTTCTTCTTTTTCATTTAATTCTGACATACTGTTCGCTGTATCTAATTCTTCTATTACTTCAAAATTATTCATTCCATATTTATTAAATGAATTACATAAATGCTTATTTTTCCATTGATGAGTTTCATAATATTCTTTAACTCTTTCTATTCCTTCACCTCTACAACAATATCTATCTTTAAAACCTCTTGCCTGAGTAGTTTGTCCTATGTATACTTTATTATTTATTTTATTTTTTATTCTATAAATGATTCCAAATACTTCTCTACCATCATGTAATTTAACCATTTGTATTTTGATTCACCTCTCTCATTTTTAGTTTTTATAATTTTTGAATATCCTCCGAGGTCGCATTCCTTGGTTAATATTTTTAAAATACTTGTTTGTAATAACCTCGGAGGTATAATTTATCATATGACCTAAAATAAAGTCAGTATTCTAATTTATATATCTTTTTTTACGTAAATATATTTATTTAAAATTACTATTTTATTTATATTTTTTATTTATTTTATTATTTTATGCTATCTTCTTTCCTATTTGTATTTCTGTGTAAGACTTGATCGAATCTAAATAATTATCTATTAATTCTTTAACTAGCCCAACAGTATATACAACTTTGATTTTATCTCCCTTTTGAGTTTTACCAGTCATAGAATAACCTTCTTTTGCTATAAGTTGAAGAAATTTTTCTGATGGTTGGAAACATCTTTTTTTTTCACCTTGTTTCTTCATCATTGTTCCAAAACCATTCAAACAAAACCATTCATTAAGTATAGTGGTTGTAAGTTCTGAAATTTCTAACTGATTTACAACCTGTCCACAAGTTAAGACTTTATCATTCCCATCTTTTATTTCTTTAGTTTTTTCTTCTATTTCTATTTTTGCTATCCTTTTTGCACTTTCTATAGCCTTCGTTCCTCCACCATAGACATCTAATAATAGATTTTTCTTCAAGTCCTCATTATCCTTAATAACCTTCCTCATGGAAAAGTACTCTCTTCTTAATTTCTTACGTATTTCTTTGGCTTCTTTAGTTTTCATAAAACCAACTAACAACATATAGCCTTGCTCGGATAATAAATAAATATTTTTACTATTAGATATTTTTTGTTTTGTATACCCTAAATTTTCTAAAAGCGAATCGCAATTTGCGATTGAGTTTTTTAAATCAATTATATCAATTCCATCTTCAAATTCATCTCTATTTCTATTAATAATTTCATTAACTCTTCTTAATTCTTCATTATGGACTTCTGCTACTGTCTTAGCTAATATGACTTTCTGATTTTCTCCAAAACCGCCTTCAAGATTTGGGACTTCTATCCCCATAAAATTTGTATTTCCTTTAATTTGTATTTCATTATTCATATGTATACCTCTTTCTTCTTTATTTATTTTACTGTACCTTTATAAGCTATCAAATCCAATTCTAAGACATTCCATTATCAAGTAATAGAATTTGTCTAGTCAAATATTAAAGCCTCTTAGAATTAGCCTTAGTCACTTTATATTTGATTTTAAATCCCCTTGACAATATCTAGTATATTACTTCTAAATTATAATGTCAATATTATTCTTTATTTATTTTATAATTGTTTTAAAAAACCATCTAAAATAAAACAGGTATATACAGCTTAACCCTGTTTTCTTGAAATTTTAAAAAACAGGTATACGTAGCTTAACCCTGTTTGGGGTATAATAATAATAAAATATATTAATAAAAATAAAATAAAGTTCTTACTCGCACGAATGGACACTACGTTATTCGTTTGAGTAGTTTTTGTTCTCTTGTTATTATATTTTATTATTTATTCTTTTTTCCCAATACCTATATTGTTTTAATCCCTCTTTAAGTTCACCTTTTACATCTTTACTTATTTTTGTTAAAGCATAAATGTTATTATGTTTAATTTTATTATTTTTGTTTCCAGCATTAATATAATCAATTAATCCTATCTCTTTTAAATTGGTTATTGCTTTTTCTACCGCACTTACTCCAGTATATTTAGTTATATTATCATAACTTTTCCATGTTACCTCTGCTTCTCCCATACATCGTTCATATATATTCCTACTACCATCTATCTTTTTCACTCTTGCTTTAAGATAGCAATATACTTTCAGTTGAGTCATAAAATTTTGATTGTTAGTTGTATTGGATCTTATTAATTCTATTTCTTCTTGTTCAAGTTTGAAGAAATTAAAATATCCATCATCTTTATCAATTAAATTGCTGCAGTTTATTTCTAAAAAAGTATTTTTATCTTTTATCTCCTGTTGAAAATCAATTATATGTATTTCTTTTAATTTATATAGTATATCTTTAAAAGAATTTATATTTTTGGGCACATCACTATATTTACAACTTTCTATCAGCTTTTTTAGAGTAGTATTTGCAACATCAAGTCTATTAGTTAAATAATATAAACTGTTTAAAATTAATATCACTTTCCCATCCTTTTTATTTATGTTGTTTAGTATACTCTCATCTTCCTTATCATATAATTTATAAAAAATCCTATTTGTAATGATACTATTTGACATAATTATCTCCTTCCAAATTATTAACACGCTATTGTAAAGCTCTACAATCAATTCTAAGCAACTATTACTTGTTTAGTAGTGTAAATTTATTTCTAAGATTTATAGTCTCTTAGAATAGGTTTTAAAGCTTTCTATACATATATGGCTATAAGTAAATTTTAAAACTATATCCCTCTTTTGTCAAATAAGTTTTTTATTTATTTTTATATTATTGTTTAAAATATACTATGCCTTTAAATCTCATCAAAATCCATTTTAAGACATTTTATCCCTCTAATGTCTATTTACTATCATAATTGATTAAAAACGCTTACAGAGGACATGAGGTATCTTAGAATTGATTTCATTATTATATATTATTTTCCAGTTTAGAAGCCATATACATTATTAATATCTAATTATCATTAAAATACATTATGTTTTTATAAAATAAGCAGTCTATACCCTATTTAGTATATTAAAAATACATTATTTGTTATTTTAGAATTTAAATACATTAACTTTGATATATTTTCTTACTATTTAACTAATAAGAGTTTATGTTTATGTATTTAAATGATATTTTTATAGATTATTATCTTTCAAATACATGATCTTTATGAAAAAACATATTAAATATACACACTTTTAATTATGATTATGTATTTGAACTCTAAAAAGATGTGATATTTTAAATATTATCACTTAAATACATGATCTTTTTTATAATTTTATTTAGTTTGTGTATTTGAATGATAATATATACAAAAAAGTGATTCATATAATTATGAACCACTTTAGTTATTTCAAAGTATTTAGCTATAAAATTTATATTTATCATTTAAATACATGATCTTTAATCCATGAATTGCCCAACATCCCACTTTGATCTTCCGAAAGCTGATAGTAGATATTCTTTAGGATTTGTTTTATTCTCGCCTTTCACTTCTTTTCTATATCTTAAACTTCTAAGCACAGCTATTACATAGTCCGTTGATTCTTTCTCCATTAACTTCCCTATTTCTTCGTATTCCAATCCATAAGATCTAAGCTCAGGTATAATATCATTCGTATTTTTAAATAAATGCTTATAATTAGCCTCATCTAGTTTAAATTGGTTGAATATTATATTTATCCCTTGATTACGTAATATATCAAAGCTATCTATATATCCTACGTCAACTAACTCCTGAAATGCTTTATTAATCTGTTTAATTGCATAATATTGCTCTTTCTTTTCTTTAAAATCTAATCCGATGTAATCAGCTAGTACCTGATATGTTATAAATTTAGAATTCCCTTTAGACCATGTATTAAGAATTAAAAATATCTTTTTTGCAATAGCCATATTTAACCCTTTATATTTTTCGTAATCATATATCTTATAGTAATTATTACACATATTGCTTAAAAAGAAATCGTCAATTTCAACACACTGAAAGTCTTTTACTTCATAAGGATTCATCAATTTTCCGTTTTCTCTTTTATAATCTTCTTTAGAATAGCTCTTATACCTTTTTAAAATTCTACAACTTTCTTCTCCTTTGAACTTAGATACAAATTCACCCTTTTCTGCATCCAATATAGCAAATTTATTATAAATTGTAGTTTCATTTAATTTTTTTACACTTTTCTCAAGTTTCTTTTTTAAAAATCCACTTTTTGTTTTATATCCTAGCTCATCAGCTAACATTGAATATGTAAAATGAATTTTTTGGGGTATTTTTAATTGATTAGTATCTTTATTTTTGAAAAATCCATTTTTATTATTCTTTAAATGAATTCTAAATAAGGCTAATAATACATCTAATTCTGCAATTTGAGGTACACCATGCTCCCCTCCAACTACCTTCATAGAAACTACCTCGTCATTAGATTTCTTCCAAACCCTTTCTATGGTAGGTTCAACCTTTCTTTTTAAAGATATAAAAGGCAAAGTCATAAGATTTGTTTCATTTATTCCATGACTTTGCTTTATTTTAAAAAAAGTTAATTGTTCTTGTGAGTTATCCACAACTTCTTCATTGGTATTACTAACTTCTAGCGAGTTATTAACATTTTCCACAGTGTTCTCTCACTCCCTTTTACTTTCTATCCAAAGATAATGTATTTTAATGATAATCTTAATGTATTTCAATGATAATTTCAATCAAAATTTAATGTATATGAATGATAATTTTTCTTAAGATAATGTATTTTAATGATAAACTAATGTATATGAATGATAATTTGTCCTCTGTACCCATTGATATAACTGGTTTTGACAAAAGTAGTATACAGTTTAGTATATATTGTTATATAGTATCATTATATTGTTATTAGAGTCGAGTTATAGTATCTTACGAAAAAAAATGAACACTTTTCCACTCTATTTATTAATATGAAATTTATTAACTAATTATGATAAAGTTACTTAAATATTTTTTTAAACCAAGATTTTTTATTAGTACTTTCTTCTTTACGTTCTTCCATTAATCTTTTTAAATTATCACATAACTCTATTTCACGTTTTGAATCTTCACGCTGTATAGATAAAATCTCATCTAATTTTTGTGATTGTTCTTTTGAAGACTCTTGTATTCTATTTTCTACAGATTGAGATAAATCTTCAAGTTTTCCTTTTATATTATCAGTGAGTGCTTGATCTACAGTTATAGCTATTTCTTGTTTAAGTATTTGATTTACTTCTTTTTGCTGTAAAATTAATTCATTATTCTTTTCTTCCATAGCTAGTAAAACTTTTTCTACTACTCTATTTTCAAAGTTAGCTAATTTATTTTCCATTTCTTGAGTTAAGCCTGATATAAAAGCTTGTAGAGCTAATGGATTATCTGTTTGTAATTCTTTAGTATTAGCATTAAACCCATTGACAGTTGTATAGTCTTTAGCTTGTTGTAATGTCATACCATCTTTTTCAATTAATTTTTTCATATACTTAAGTTTTTCAATGTTATCAGATGTATATGATCTGTTTTTGTTTGTATATTCTACCTTTATCATATCATTACCATTGCTATCTAAAGCAAAGAAATTAGTCCAATATCTAAGCTTAGAATCACTTAAATTAAGCATTTTAGCTACTTGACCAGTTGTATAATATACTTTACTTTTATCAAGTTCATCTGTAATTATCTTTATATTCTCATCTGTATAATCAACGTCTATAAATTTTTCCTTATTATTCAAGTTAAATCACTCCTTCTTTAATGTAAAGCTACATAATGATTTAATATTATTAAAGTTAAAGTATCATATAACTTTAATGTTGTCAAATATTAGGTTAAACATAAACTTAACTTTAAGTATTGTTAGGTTTAATAAAGGTTAGGTTTAGAATATAAAATGTTTAAGTTGAGCTTAAGGTTAAATTACTTAATCTTTAACGTAGCTTTACTTAAATTAATGAATAATATAGTACAATAAGATACAAATTAAGTACAATATAATACCTATATACTACAGTTAAAAATAAAATATGTACAATACAGTACAATAA
>NZ_JAFBDA010000019.1 GCF_016907995.1 Clostridium sardiniense
TACTAGAGAAGATATAGTAGATAAGAAACTTGTATTTATGAATTGTAGGTATTTATATAACATAAATAAAAGTTATGATCTTATTATAATAGATGATATATCATCATATTCAAAATTATCAAAAGAGACTTTTCAAAGTGTATATGATAAATTAAAAAGATATTCTAAAAAGATAATATTATATTCTTCAATAAATTATAATGAACATGCAAATACAATAAATATGTTGAATTTAGAAGATATAAATATGCTTACAGAGCCTAGAGTTATGACAACTAGGATAGACTTAAGATACGATATTCCATATTTCTTATATGAGTATATATTATGGTTTAAAAATAACAATAAAAATGTAATAACCTATGTACCTTACCTTAAGGATATAGATACAATATATGACTATTATAGAGAAAGAATTGATTTAAAAGGCGTTAAATTATTAAAGTCAACTGATGAAAAGTTAAATAATAATGTATTTAAGTTTAAAGATAAGTCAATATTTCTAATAACAAATAAAATAGGAGAGGTATTAGAGACTCCAAATGTAGATGGAATTATAGTATTATCAGCAGACGACGAAAGTATAGATTATAAGAAAATATTGTTTATGTGTAGTAAGGTTTGCAAAAGAGATAATGAATTCTCAGAAGTTATTTTAGTTTGTCATGAAGAAACGGAAAATATAGAAAAGGCAAGGGAAGTAACTAGGAGTTTTAATAAAAGGCTATGGGAAGAAGGATATTTAAGTTATTAGATTATTTAAAAGAAAGTGTACTACAAATACTTTTTTCATATCCATCCACTTGCATAATATGCCAGGAAGAAGAGGAAGAGGGAATATGTAAAAGTTGTCTAAGAAGTATAAAGCTTTGCACAGAGGATGAATATTATGGTTACTATAAAGGTGCGCTTAAAGAATTGATTCATCTATTTAAATTTAAGAAGGATTTCTTAGCTGGTGAAATACTAGTAGATATGCTTGAGACAAAGATATCTAATATCAGTAAAGAGTATATTTTAACATATATACCTATAGGCAAAAAATCAAAAAAGACAAGAGGTTTTAATCAATGCGAATACATTGCAAAGCTTCTTTCTAAGCGACTAGATCTAAATTATATGGAGACATTAATTAAATCAAAAGAAACAAAAACTCAAAAGGAATTAAGCAAAAATGAAAGAAGAGATAACATAAAAGATTCATTTTCTATAAAAGAGAAATGTGATATAAAAGGAAAAAAATTCATATTAATTGATGATGTTGTTACAACAGGGGCAACGATAGAGGAAGGAATTAAAATTTTAAAAGAAAATGGTGCAAAAAAAATAAAAATATTGACTATTGCTAAAAGTCGTATATAATATTAATGTAAAGTTAGGTCTGTGGTTGAAAGTCGATGCCAGTCGCAGGCGAAACGATCCACATAAGCTAGGCAAAGATTCTAGTGAGCATGGTGCGGTATAGAGGTAAGTCCTACCAGGTAATAAAACTTGAGAGGGTTAGTAGTGAGAGGTTAATTCTGGGTAGCGAAATCTCCAGTAGGCGAGTGTGGGGGCAAAAACCAGGTCAGCTAACTTTTCAAAAAAAGACACTAAAAATTTAGTGTCTTTTTTTGCATTTAGTTAAAATTATATACAAAAACTAAATTTTCAGTAAATTCAGAAAATAGACTTGCCTTTTATTATGAAGAGGAGTACAATATATTTAACAAATAGATAAACTAATCATTTGAAATCGTCTAAGTTAAACTTAGAATGTAGTGAGAGGAGCTGGACTTATGAAGGTAACAGTTGTAACAAAAAACATTGAATTAACTCCTGCGTTAAAAGACATGGTAGAGAAAAAGGTTTCAAAACTTGACAAGTATTTTGAGAGTAATGTGAATGCGAAAGCAACATTATCTGTACAAAAGAATAGGCATAGAGTAGAAGTGTCAATACCATTTAATGGAATTCTACTTAGAGCTGAAGAGATAACAGATGATATGTATAAATCTATAGATAAAGTAGAAGACAAATTAGAAAGACAAATTAGAAAGCAAAGAACAAAACTTTCTAGAAGAATGAATGATTCATTAAGATTTGGAGAAATCGCAACTGATAAATATGAAAATGAGCATGAAGGTGAAGTAGTAAAAACAAAAAGATTTGCTGTTAAGCCTATGAATGTTGATGAAGCAATTCTTCAAATGGAACTTATAGGACATAATTTCTTCGTCTATAAAGATGCAGATACAAATAATGTCAGCGTATTGTATAAGAGGAAAGACGGAGATTATGGGTTATTAGAACCAGATTACGTATAAAATTTAAAACTTAATAAATAGAATTTTATACTCCATAAAGTTAATGATTAATCATAAACTTTATGGAGTTTTTAAGTTATAGTACATATAAAATTAATAAAATTGTGATAAAGTTGAAATATATTAATTAAAAATGGTATAATTTATAAATGTATACTAAGTAAAGAAAGAGAAAATGCTTATCAAATTTTTTAGCGTTTGGAAGGATGAAAATATGGGAATGTTTAAAGCTTTATTTGGAACGTATAGCGAAAGAGAAGTTAAGAGAATAAAGCCATTAGTTGACAAAATCGAAAGCTTAGAATCAACTATGGAAAAACTAAGTGATGAAGAATTAAGGGGTAAAACAGAAGAATTTAAAGAAAGATATAAAAATGGTGAAACATTAGATGACTTATTAGTTGAGGCGTTTGCTGTTGTAAGAGAGGCTTCAGGAAGAGTATTGAAAATGAAGCATTATAGAGAGCAATTAATAGGTGGTATTGTTCTTCATCAAGGAAGAATAGCGGAAATGAAAACTGGTGAAGGTAAAACATTAGTTGCTACATTACCAGCATATTTAAATGCTTTATCAGGAGAAGGGGTTCACGTAATAACAGTTAATGATTACCTAGCTTCAAGAGATAGAGATTGGATGAATAATATTTATGAGTTCTTAGGACTTAAAACAGATGTTATCGTTCATGATTTAAATAATGATCAAAGAAGAGCAGCATATAACGCTGATATAACATATGGAACAAATAATGAATTTGGATTTGACTACTTAAGAGACAACATGGTTGTATATAAAGAAGAAAGAGTTCAAAGAGGACTAAACTTTGTTATAGTGGATGAGGTTGACTCAATTCTTATTGATGAAGCTAGAACACCACTTATAATTTCAGGTGCAGGAGAAAAATCAACAGAATTCTATAAAGTTGCAGACTATTTTGTAAAGACATTAGTTGCCGAAAAAGATTATACAATTGATGAAAAAGCAAATGCTGCAATGCTTACAGAAGAAGGTGTTGAAAAGGCAGAAAAGGCATTTAAAGTAGAAAACTATGCAGATGCTGAAAATATGCAATTACAACATTATGTAACTCAAGCATTAAAGGCTAACTATGTAATGAAACTTGATAAAGATTATATGGTTAAAGATGGAGAAGTTATAATAGTTGATGAATTTACAGGAAGACTTATGGAAGGTAGAAGATACTCAGATGGTCTTCACCAAGCTATTGAAGCTAAAGAAGGAGTTAAGATTGCAAGAGAATCAAAAACTTTAGCAACAATAACATTCCAAAACTATTTTAGAATGTACAACAAATTATCAGGTATGACAGGTACAGCATTAACAGAAGAAAATGAATTTAGAGAAATCTATGGATTAGATGTTATAGTTGTTCCAACACATAGACCAATCCAAAGAATAGATAATCACGATATAGTATATAAAACTGCTATGGGTAAGTATAATGCTATAGTTGATGAAATAAAAGCATCTCATGAAAAAGGTCAACCAGTTCTTGTTGGTACTGCAAGTATTGAAAAGTCAGAAATAATTTCTGCACTATTAAAGAAAAAAGGTATTAAGCACAAAGTCTTAAATGCTAAATATCATGAGCAAGAAGCAGAAATTATAGCAGATGCTGGTGAAGTTGGATCAGTAACAATTGCAACAAATATGGCTGGTAGAGGTACTGATATAAAACTTGGAGAAGGAGCACTAGAAACTGGTGGTCTTAAGATAATTGGTACAGAAAGACATGAATCAAGAAGAATAGATAATCAGCTTAGAGGACGTTCAGGTAGACAAGGTGATATTGGAGAATCAACGTTCTTCATTTCATTAGAAGATGATCTAATGAGAATCTTTATGTCAGAAAAAACTCATGCTATGGTTGATAAACTTGGACTTGAAGAAGACGATGCTATTGAAAGTAAGATAATTACAAAATCAATAGAAAGTGCTCAAAAGAAAGTTGAAGGTCATAACTTTGACATCAGAAAGAATCTTTTAGGATATGATGATGTTATGAATATGCAAAGAGAAATTATCTATAAGCAAAGAAGTCAAGTTCTTGAAGGTGAAAATTTAGAAGAACAAATAGAGGTCATGATTAAAGAAGTAATAAGTGAGGCCGTAGATGCTCATATTACTGGAATGGAAGATGATTATCAAAATGAATTTAAGAACTTAATTCTTTATTTAGATGATATTTGTCTACCAGCAAATAGAATAACTATTGAAGATCTAATGGATCTTTCAAATGATCAAATTAAAGAAAAGCTTACAGCAATAGCTTTAGAAATATATAAAGGTAAAGAAGCAGAATTTGGAGAAGAAAAGCTTAGAGAAATAGAAAGAGTAGTTCTTCTTAAGAATGTTGATATTAAGTGGATGGATCATATAGATAATATGGATCACTTAAAACAAGGTATTGGACTTAGAGCATTTAAGCAACAAGATCCAGTTCAAGCATACCAAATGGAAGGTAGTGCTATGTTCGATGAAATGATAGAGTCAATTAAGATAGATACTGTAAAATATTTATTCCACGTTCAAATGGAAAAAGCACCAGAAGAGAGAGAAAGAGTAGTTAAAGAGACAACGGCAACTCATGTAAATCATGGAGGAGATGAATCTTCTTCAAAGAAGCAACCAGCTAAGAAAGAAGTAACTACTGGTAGAAATGAACCTTGTCCATGCGGTAGCGGAAAGAAGTATAAAAACTGCTGTGGAAGAGAAGTATAGAAATTAAAATGGGCATCGTTATCTTTAAGATAACGATGCTTTATTTAAAATTAAAATAGAGGTGATTATATGAGAATAGAACTTGAAAAAGCATTAGCTAAAATGCCAAGTTTAAAATTAAATTTAGAGGAAATGAGGGCTTCACTTTGACAAAGAAGCTTTAGAGAAACAAATAATAGAACTTGACTTAAGAATGCAAGAACAAGGATTTTGGGATGATATAAAGAAAGCTGAAGAAGTAACTAAAGAAAGTAAGTTCTTAAAATCTAAATTAGAAAGATTTGAAACTTTAGAGACAAAGATTGAGGACATAGAAGTTTTAAATGAAATTATGGAAGAAAATGATGATGAATCAATAGATGAGATAATTTCAGGAGTTAAGTTCCTAGAAAAAGAAGTTGAAGATTATAAGATAGAGATGCTTTTATCAGGTGAGTATGATAAAAATAATGTAATATTCACATTACATGTTGGTGTTGGTGGAACTGACGCAAATGATTGGACAGAAATGCTTTTAAGGATGTACACAAGATGGTGCGAAAGAAAAGGGTTTTCTGTGGAAACTTTGGACCTAATTCAAGGTGAAGAAGCTGGAGTTAAGAGTGTAACTTTGAGTATAAAGGGTGAATTTGCATATGGATATCTAAAAGCAGAAAAAGGTATTCACCGATTAGTTAGAATATCACCATATAATGCAAATGGAAAAAGACAAACATCATTTGCATCTGTTGAAGTTCTGCCAGAACTTACAAAAGATCAAGATATAGATATTAAATCTGATGATTTAAAGGTTGATACTTATAGAGCAAGTGGGGCTGGTGGTCAGCACGTTAATAAGACAGAATCAGCAGTTAGAATAACACATATTCCAACTGGAATAGTTGTACAGTGTCAAAATGAGAGAAGTCAAATATCAAATAGAGAAACTGCAATGAATATGTTAAAATCTAAGCTTATAGAACTTAAGGATAGAGCTCATAAAGAAAAGATAGAAGATTTAACTGGCGAACTAAAAGATATGGGGTGGGGAAGTCAAATAAGATCTTATGTATTCCATCCATATAATATGGTAAAAGATCATAGAACAGGTGAAGAAACTTCAAATGTTCAAGCAGTTATGGATGGAGATGTTGATGCGTTTATAAATGCATATCTTTCTAGTAAATTAAATTATTAATTTTTAATATTGTAGAGAAGAGCATAAATATATTTATGCTCTTTTTTTTGAATTTATTAATGTGTTATAGTGAGTGTTATAAATTTATAATAAATGTTTGAAATCTGATTAGTAATTGTATAATTTTAAAAGTAAATTTATAGTTAGTAATTTATAGTGACTAATTTTATTGGGATAAATTTGGTTAAATTTAATAAAATAGAAAAATAAATATGAAAAATGAAGAAAAAGGGAGTAAATAGTATTAAAAAGTATGGTTTATATGGAAAAATTAAGTATAATACATAATATAGGCATAAATTAAAGGATTTTTCTGAATATTCAAATTGATTATGTAAACGTATTTATATATAATTTAATTAACAAAAACAAACAAAAACAAACAATGGGAGGGAGTTAAATATGAGTAATGAGTTTTTTAAGTTATTTGAACCAGATTTAATATTCATTGAATGTTTTAATGATGTTAATGAAGCTTTTGAAAAAATTTCAGACAAGCTATTTAGAAAAGGTTTAGTTAAATCAGATTATATTAAAGCATTAAAAAAAAGAGAAAAAGAATTTCCGACTGGTATTGATTTAAGTGTTGTAGCACCAAATCTACCTAATGTAGCAATTCCACATACGGAAAGTGAATATTGTAATGAGACTAAAGTTATAGTAGTAAAATTAAAAAATGAATTAAATTTTAAAAATATGATGAATTCATCAGAAAATCTTAATGTTAAGTATCTCTTTATGATTTTAAATGAAGCTGGCGGAGAACAGGCTAATATTCTAGCAAATATAATGAAATTTATTACCAATAAGGAGAATATAGACAAGCTTGAAGAAGCTAATTCAATAGAAGAAATATATAGCATATTAAATCAATAAAATTTAAATAATATAAAAATATATTTAGGGAGGAATTATTATGATAAAAATTTTAGCAGCTTGTGGAGCGGGAGTAAATTCAAGCCACCAAATAAAAAATGCAATTGAGGAGGAAATGAGAAATAGAGGATATGAAGTTCATGCAGATGCAGTAATGATAAAGGATATTACTGAAGATATGGTAGCTAAGTATGATATCTTTGCACCGATTTCTGCACCAAATTGTGGATTTGAAATAAGTATACCTATAGTTGAAGCTGGACCAATACTATATAGAATGCCAGTAATGAGCCAACCAGTATTTGATGAAGTTGAGAGAATAATTAAAACTTTAAATAAATAATAAGGATTTAAATAATTAATAAAACTTTACAAGAAGAAAAATGGGGAGGAAAAATAATGTCAGGAATAATAGACTTTGCTAACAGTATCTTTAAACCATTAATAGATTTAGGGGCACCGCCACTTATGCTTATTGTTTTAACATTACTTGCTATATGTATGAGGGTTAAGTTCTCAAAGGCATTAGAGGGTGGTATAAAACTTGCAATAGCACTTACTGCAATGGGATCAATAATCGGAATATTAACAGGTAACTTTGCACCAGCACTTCAGGCTTTTGTTAAGTCAACAGGCATTGAGTTATCAATAACTGATGTTGGATGGGCACCACTTGCTACAATTACATGGGGATCAGTTTATACACTTTATTTTTTAATGATTATAGTAATCGTTAACATAATAATGCTAGTAATTAATCAAACAGATACATTGGATGTTGATATATTTAACGTATGGCATTTGTCAATAATTGGTTTGATAGTAATGTATTATTCAGATAACAACTTATTATTAGCAACATTACTGGTAATTTTAATAGGTGTGTTAAAGATTAAGAATGCAGATTTAATGAAACCAACATTTAATGATTTGTTAAATATGCCTGATACAAATCCAACAACTACAACTCATTTAAATTTTATGTTAAATCCAGTAATTATGATATTTGATAAAATATTTGATAAAGTTTTTCCTTTCTTAGATAAATATGATTTTGATGCAGCACAATTGAACAGAAGGATAGGTTTCTGGGGAAGTAAATTTGCAATTGGAGTTTATTTAGGAGTATTTATTGGAATACTTGGACGCCAAACTCCACAAATTATATTCACATTAGCATTTATAGGTGGTATGTGTCTTGAATTATTTTCATTTATTGGAAGCTGGTTCATTGAAGCAGTTGAACCATTATCACAAGGTATCACAAACTTTTTAAGTAAGAAGTTTGCAGGAAGAAAATTTAATATAGGTATTGACTGGCCTTTCTTAGCATCAAGAGCGGAAATGTGGGCTGCAGCTAATGTTTTAGCACCAATAATGTTAGTTATGGCTCTATTTTTACCAGGAAATAAGATTTTGCCTCTAGGTGGAATAATTGCAATTGGTTTAACACCAGCATTACTAGTAGTTACTAGAGGAAAGATGATAAGAATGATTATTACAGGATGCTTTATGTTACCAATATTCTTGTGGTCAGGCACTGCAATTTCAGGGTTTGTAACAACTACAGCTAAGGCAGTTGGAGCATTTCCAGCAGGATTACCAGCAGGAACATTAATTACTCATGCCACACTTGAAGGACCGATTGAAAAATTTATAGCAATACTTGTTGGACAATTTGGTGGTAATATGACAGCTGGAAATACAATTGCAGTAGTAGCTGCGTTACTTGTATATGTTTTACTTTTCGTTTGGTATGCGAAACAAATGAAGAAGAGAAACAAAGCATATGCGATTGAAGCAAATGAAAAATAGACTGTAAAATTCAAAAGATACCTCTATATATGAAGATACTATAAAGTTGTTATAAAAATGAATATTAGATATGGGAATTGTTTAGTGTTATAGTATTGTGTAGATAAATTATATACAACATGGAGGTATAGAAAATGTTGAAAGCTGAAAGACACAAAAAGATAATAGAAAAATTAGAAGAAGAAAATATAATAAAAAATTCTGAATTAATAAAAGAATTTAATGTAACTGAGATGACTTTAAGGAGAGATCTTAAGGATTTAGAAAATAAAGGATATCTTATTAGAATTCATGGTGGAGCAAGAAATAAAAATATGTATCTAAATGGTGAACTTTTGCTTCATGAGAAAAGAGAAATAAATATAGAAAATAAAAGATATATAGCAAAATTAGCAGCAAGTTTTATAAAAGAGAACGATACAGTATATATAGGACCTGGTACTACAAATGAACTTTTATATGAATATATAAATGTATCATATATAAAAGTAATAACAAATTGTCTATCGGTGTTTCAAAAATTTAAAAATGATAAAAGATTTGACTTATTATTAGTAGGTGGAAAGTTTAGAGAAACAACTGATACTTTTGTTGGTAACTTTGCAAATGAAACTCTAAGTAAAATGCGAGTAAATGTGGCCATTGTAGGAGCAAATGGAATATATGAAGATGGACTTATGACATATAACGAAGAAGAAGGATTTTCTCAAAAAATTATATTAGATAATGCATATGAAAAGTATGCATTATGTGATTCCAGTAAACTAGATAAAAAAGATTTTTATAAATTTTATAAACTAGAAAACTTAACAGCTATAATCACCGATAAAGACATTAGTGAATTTGAGGAAGAACAATATAAAAAATATACTAAAATTATCTATTGATATAAGGAGGATAAAATGAAAATTTTAATTGGATCAGACAAAAATGGATTTGAATTAAAAGAATGTCTAAAGGAGTATTTGAAAGAAAAAGATTATGAGGTTATTGACAAAACGCCAGAGGATAATTTGGATTTTGTAGATTCAGCAGAGAGAGTATGTAGAGGTATATTAGGTGGTGAAGGAGATAGAGGAATACTTATAGATGAGTATGGAGCTGGATCATTTATGTCGGCTAATAAATTTAAAAATATAATTTGTGCTGAAGTTTCAGATGAGCATTCTGCCAAAATGACAAGAAATCATAACAATACATCTATAATTGCAATTGGATCTGGAATTGTAGGAAAAACATTAGCAAAAAACATTGTTAATGCATATTTAGAGTCTGAATATGCGGGGGGAAGACATCAAATAAGAATAGATATGTTAAATAAAATGCTTTAATTGGAGGAGAAAAAATGAAGATATCAATTGGATGTGACCATATAGTAACAGATATTAAAATGAAAGTATCAGATTATTTAAAATCAAAAGGCCATGAAGTAATAGATAATGGAACATATGATCATGTAAGAACTCACTATCCTATATATGGAAAGAAGACTGCGGAGAAGGTAATTAGTGGAGAAGCAGATTTAGCTATAGTTATTTGTGGAAGCGGGGTTGGTATAACGACATCAGCAGATAAAGTATTTGGAGTTAGAGCAGCTCTTGTAAGAGATGTAAGTACTGCAACTTATGCAAGAAAGTGCTTAAATGCAAATGTTATAGGAATGGGTGGAAGAATATCAGGACTAGGATTAATAGAAAACATAATAGATACATTCTTAGAGACTAAATTTGAAGATACTGAGGAAAATAGAAGATTAATAGAAAAAATAGATAGAATTGCAGAAGTTAAAGAAGGACAACAAGGGAATGAAGATTTCTTTGTTGAGTTTATAGAAAAATGGAATGATGGAGGATATCCAGCAGAATAAAAGTATAGAGGTGAGAATATGAATGAAGTATTATCAACAAGAGATATGCTCAAAAGAGCTCAAAAATGTGGATATGCAGTCCCAGCATTCAATATACATAACTTAGAAACATTACAAGTTGTTGTAGAGACTGCAAATGAAATGAGATCTCCTGTAATTTTAGCTGGTACTCCATCAACAATTGAGTATGCAGAGGGAGAAAATATAGTTTCAATGGCTAAAGTTGCAGCAAGTAAATACAATATTCCAATTGCAGTACATTTAGACCACTTTGAAAGTATTAAAGATATTAAACACTATATAGATATTGGATTTAAATCAGCTATGATAGATGCATCACATGAAAATTTTGAAGATAATATAAAAAAGGTTAAAGAGGTAGTAGACTATGCGCATAGATATGATGCAACAGTTGAAGCGGAACTTGGAAGATTAGGTGGGAAAGAAGATGACTTAGTAGTTGATGAGAAAGATGCTATGTATACTAATCCTGATTCAGCAAAAGAGTTTGTAGAAATAACAGGTGTTGATTCATTAGCAGTTGCTATTGGGACAGCTCATGGATTATACAAAGGAGAACCTAAACTTGATTTTGAAAGATTAAAAGAGATAAGCGCTAAAGTAGATGTACCTCTAGTATTACATGGAGCATCAGATGTCCCAGATGATCTTGTTAAGAAAGCTATATCACTTGGGATATGTAAGGTAAATGTAGCTACAGATTTAAAAATTCCATTTTCAGATGCTGTTAAGAAATATTTTAAAGAAAATCCAGAAGCAAATGATCCAAGAAAATATATGACACCTGGAAAAGAAGCTATGAAAAAGATAGTTCAGCATAAAATAAAAGTTTGTGGAAGTGAAAATAGATATTAAATCTAATTAGGAGGATAAGGATGATATTAGTTTTAAATCTTAATGCATCTGTAGATAAGAAGTATAAGATTAACAATATAGAAAAAGGAACTGTAATGAGAGCTTCTAATGTAGATAATACAGCTGGAGGAAAAGGATTACATGTTGCTAATGTAGCAACTATATTAGGTGAAGATGCTTTAGTAACTGGATTTCTGGGAGGGTACACAGGTAGTTTTATAAGAGACAAGCTATGTGAAATGAACATAAAAAATGATTTTGTGAGCATTAAAAACACAACAAGAGAATGTTTGGCTTTTATAACTGAGGATTTAGAACAAACAGAAATTCTAGAGCCTGGTCCAGAACTTATAGAAGGTGAATTAGAGCAATTCTTAGATAAGTATAGAAGATTAGTAAAAGATAGCTCCATAGTTGTTGCTTCAGGAAGTATCCCTAAAAATTTATCTACAGATATATATAAGAATCTTATAGAAATTGCAAGGGAAAGTAACAAGAAATTTCTATTAGATACTAGCGGAGATCTTTTAATAAATGGAATTGAAGCTAAACCTTTCTTTATAAAGCCTAATAAAGATGAAATAGAATATATAATTGGTAGAAAAATTGAAACTACTGAAGATGTATTAAAGGAAATAGATGAATTTCATAAAAAGGGAATTGAGTTTGTTGTTGTATCTTTAGGGAAAGATGGATCAATAGCAGGCTATAGAGGAGAAAAATATAGAATAAAAGTTCCGGAGGTTAAAGCTGTGAATCCAGTTGGATCAGGAGATGCCTTTGTAGGTGGTATATCAGTTGGAATTGAAAGAGGATATGATATAGAAAAAATATTGTCATTTGCTACTGCCTGTGGAACATCAAATGCACTAGAGGAGGAAACAGGTATAGTAAACATAGAAACTGTAAATCAAATTATGAAAGAAGTTGAAGTATTAAAGCTTTAGCTAAATTACGTATATGTTAATTAGATAATAGTAATAAGTAGTTTAGATATAATAATAAAGATAATAGCAAAAGAAATAATTGACCTCATTAAGTAAATTTTTATAAAAATATTAGATAGACTTAATGAGGTTAATTTTATATATAAAATAATTAGGATGGTGAATAATATAATGAAAAAAATAGTTGCTTTTATAATGTCTCTTCTAGTTATTATTTGTAGCATAAATGTACCTGTATTCGCAGCTAACAATGAAAGTAAAATGGATAAAGATGGGGAAGTGAAAATAGAACATAATATTGAAAAAGATCGAAAAATCAATTTCACGGATAATTGGAAATTTAAACTTGGAGATGAAAGTGGAGCGGAAGCTAAAGATTTTAATGATTCAAAATGGAGAAGTCTAAATCTTCCTCATGATTGGAGTATAGAGCTTGATTTTAATAAAAACTCTCCAGCAACTCATGAAGCAGCATTTCTTGATGGTGGAGTAGGATGGTATAGGAAAACGTTTAAATTACCGGAATCAATGAAAGGTAAAAAAATAAATATTGATTTTGATGGAGTTTATATGGAATCTACTGTTTACGTAAATGACCAAAAGGTTGGGGAATATCAAAATGGATATACGCCTTTTGGTTTTGATATTACAGATAATCTAAAATTTGATGGTAGTGATAATGTAATAGCTGTCAAAGTAAAGAATACTCAGCCAAGTAGTAGATGGTACTCTGGTAGTGGAATTTACAGAAATGTATATATTACAGCTACAAATAAAGTTCATGTAGCTAAGTATGGTACATTTGTTACAACTCCAAACATTAAAGAAGATTTAGCTAATGGAGGAAATGTAGGAGTAAATATTAAGACAAAGATAAGTAATGAGTCAGGAGAAAATTCAGAGGTTACAGTAAGAAATAAGATAATTTCTCCAAATGGACACGAAGTTTCAAAAGTTGAGTCGAATGAGGTATTAGATTCAAAATTAAAGGAATTTAATCAAAATTTAAAGGTTAAAAATCCTAAGCTATGGGGTATTTATAGTGGAAATATATATAAGGCAGTTACAGAAGTTATTAAAGATGGGAAAGTAATTGATACATATGAAACTTCTTTTGGTTTCAGATATTTTAAATTTGATGCTAATAAAGGATTTTCAATAAACGGAAAAAATGTAAAACTTAAAGGTGTATGTATGCATCATGATTTAGGTGCATTAGGAGCAGCTGTAAATTATAGTGCAGTTGAAAGACAAATTTTAATGTTAAAAGAAATGGGAGTAAATGCTATAAGATCTACGCATAATCCAGCATCACCAGAGTTTAGAGACATATGCGAAAAAAATGGGATATTGCTTATAGATGAAGCTTTTGATTGCTGGGAACAAGGAAAGAAAACATACGATTATCATAGGTTCTTTAAACAATATGCAGAACGTGATATAAAAACAATGGTAGATAGTGCTAAGAATAGCCCATCTATAATAATGTGGTCTATAGGAAATGAAATCTATGATACAAATACATCAAATGGAGTGAAAATAGCAAAAAATCTTGTAAAGTGGATTAAAGAAATAGATACAACTAGACCTACAACTATAGGAGAGGATAAGTATAGAGGTAGTAAAGCTGATGGTGTTGCAAACTTTCAATCATCAAGAGATGAAATATTTAATACAGTTGATGTAGTAGGATATAACTATAGTGAAAATGTTTATGATGTACATCATAAATCAAAGCCTGAATGGAAAATGTATGGTTCAGAAACCTCTTCAGCAGTAAGATCAAGAGGGGTATATTTAGATCCTAATAATCCTAATATAGTTGATAATTCAAATCTTCAATGTTCATCTTATGATAACACTGTTGTTGGATGGGGACGTAGCGCTGAAGATTCATGGATACGTGATCGTGATAGACAATTTATTGCAGGACAATTTATTTGGACAGGATTCGATTACTTAGGAGAACCAACTCCGTTTTATGGCAAATATCCAGCTAAGAGTTCATATTTTGGAGCAATTGATACAGCTGGATTTAAGAAAGATATTTTCTATTTCTATCAAAGTCAATGGTCTGATAAACCAATGGTTCATTTATTGCCACACTGGAATTGGAAAGATGGGGAGAATGTCCAAGTATGGGCTTACTCAAATGCAGATACAGTTGAATTATTCTTAAATGGAAAATCATTAGGAGAACGTAAATTTGAAAAGAAAACTACAAATTATGGAGAATCATACCTTGAAACAAAAGATGGAAAGCTTCATTTAAGATGGGATGTACCATTTAAAGCAGGTACCCTTAAGGCAGTAGCTAAGAAGAATGGTGTAGTAGTTGCAGAAGAAGAGATAAAAACAGCGGGACAAGCAGCCGGAGTAAAACTTACACCAGATAAACGTGTTATATCATCAAATGGTAAGAAGTTATCATTTATTACTGTTGATATAGTTGATAAAAATGGAGTAGTTGTACCAACGGCCGATAATCTTGTCAATTTTGAAGTAACAGGAGGCAAGTTAGTTGGTGTAGATAATGGTAATGGTGCAAGTGTTGAAAGATATAAAGCTAATAACAGAAAGGCATTTAATGGTAAGGTGCTTGCAATAATTGAACCACATAAAAATGAAGGAAGTGTTACAGTTAAAGCAACAGCTCAAGGATTAGATAGTAGTGAATCTTCTATCTATACAATAAATTCAGAAGACATGAATAAAGATAAAATTGTTGGATTTGAAAAAGTCGTAATAAATATTGATAAAGGAAATTTACCACAATTACCTAAGACAATTAAAGCAATTTATGCAAATAATACTGAAAAAGATGTTAATGTTATTTGGGATAAAATAAATCCAGAGCAGTATAACAAAGTTGGATCATTTAATGTAAATGGAACAGTTAAAGGATCTGATATAAAGGCAAAGGCTGTAATTAATATTCGTGATATTGTTTTAGTAAAGCCACACTCTACAGTTACAAAAGTAGGAGTATTACCTAAACTACCTGATGAAGCTACAGTTATTTATAGTGATGGAAAAGAAGTTCAATCAAAAGTTACATGGGAAAGTATTGATTCAGAAAAGTATAGCAAAGAAGGGAGCTTCATTGTATATGGCAAGGTAGACATTACAGATAAATTTAAAGCAGAGGCAAGGGTTAGAGTTACTAATAAGACTGAAAAAGTGAATATAGCCCTTTATAATTCAAAAGCTCAAGGAAAGGCTTTTGCATCTTTTACAAATCCAGCGGATGACGTTAATAATATAAATGATGGAGTTATATCATATGATAATAATCCACCTAACAGATGGACAAATTGGCAACGTACTCCACGTACTAATAATGAGTATATAGGTGTAGAATGGAAAGAAAATCAGAATGTAGATAATATTAATTTATATGTTTATGCTGATAATGGTTGCCAAGCACCGAAGAGTTTAATAGTTGAGTACCTTGATGGACATGAGTGGAAAAAAGTCTCTAATATGACAATAAAGCCTGAAACTATAACAAACAATATGAAGCATGAAATTAAATTTGATAAGGTAAATACTAATAAAATAAGAGTTAATATGATTCCTAAGGATAGAAAGTCTCTTGCTATAACTGAAATAGAAATAATGGATGATGTTATAGTGCCAAATAACACAGCTAAACTTTCATCTATATCAATTAATGGAAAAGAAATAGAAGGTTTTTCAAGTGATAAGACTAAGTATGATGTAGAACTTCCATATGGATCAGAGATTCCTAAAATAAAAGCTACAGCTATTGATAATGCAACTGAAGCAATTATTTTACCAACAAATATTCATGGAGAAGCAAAAATTCTTGTTACCTCAGAAGATGGAAAAGTAATAAATGTATATAAAATCAACTTTAATGTTAAAAATCCATTACTAAATAAAGTTGAATTATCTTCAGATAAAACAAATTATACTGAAGATGATATTGGGGATTTAAATGTAAATGCTACATTACAAAATGGAGAAAAAATAGATTTAAATAATGCTAAAGTTGAGTACATCACATCTAATAAAGATGTAGCAGTTATAAAAAATGGAAAGATTAATATTGTTGGAGAAGGAACAGCCGAGGTAAGTGTTAAAGTTACTTATAAAAATGTTACAAAAGAATCAAATAAGCTTGTAATAAATGCGAAGAAATCAAATAAAGAAAAATTTATTGTAGGTTTTGAACCAATTAAAGTAGTGGTGGATAAAGGTGAAGAACCAAAACTTCCAAAGGAAGTAGAAGCAAAATATAATATTGGATTATCAAGAAATAAACAGGTCACTTGGGAAAAAATTAAAGCGGAGCAATACGGAAAGCTTGGAACATTTAAGGTTTATGGTAAAGTTTATGGAACATCATTGAAAGCTGTTGCGGAAGTTGAAGTTAAAGGAGAAGTTGCGGTAGAATCAGTGTCGGCAGTTACTTTAATTAATGAAGAGCCAATACTACCAAAAACATTAATGGTATATTATAGTGATAATACGGAAAGACAACATTCAGTTAAATGGAATAAAATATCACAGGATAAATACGGAAATGTTGGAGAGTTTATTGTAGAAGGTGAAGTTAAAGATTCAAATTTAAAAGCTGTTGCAAAAGTAAGGGTATCGGATAAATTTGAAAAAGGACTTAATATTTCAAGGTTCCAAAATGGATATGATTATCCAAGAGTTCAATCATCATATTCGAATGAGCCGCCAGTAAGCCCTACTTCAAAGGATAAAGTTGAGCATATACACAACGATATAATCTCATTTAATGATGATCCACATGATCGTTGGACTAATTGGAAACTGAATCCAGATAAAACAGGGTGGGTGTCTATAGAATTTGGAAGAACAGGTCCTCAAGAATATTATGTAAATGAAATGATAGTACATTACTTTAAAGATTCAGGTATAGCACTCCCAGAATCAGCTATAGTTCAATATGAAAAAGATGATAAGTGGATAGATGTTAAAAATCAAAAAGTTGAAAATGGTAAAAATGAAAATACAAAAATTTATAAGTTTGATAAAATAAAAGCATCTAAGGTAAGAATATTTATGAATGCAAAAGCTAATAAGTCTTTAGGAATTACAGAAGTTCAAATATTTAAAGACGATGTTATTAAGAACTCAAAATCTTTTGCAAAGGAAATTAAGATAGGTACAAATAAATTAAAAGAATTTAATCCTGAAAATATGAAATATACAATAAATGTTGATAATAATATAATTCCTGAAATTTCTGCAATAGCTGAAGATAATGCTGCTGTTACAGTTGTAGAGCCAGTTACTATTCCAGGTAAAGGAAAGGTTATTGTAAAGGGAGAAGATGGATTAAAAACTAATGTGTATGAATTACTCTTTGCTAAGAATATACCTATTGAAAAATCGGATTTAAATAAAAAGATAAACGATATTAAAAATATGGATTTATCAAAATACACTGAAGGTAGCAAAGATCTTCTAAATAATGCTCTTTTATTAGCGGAAAAGGTATTAAAATCTAAAGACTCAACTCAAGATGATGTTAATAATGCAGCTTTAATGCTTGATGATGCAGTTAAAAGATTGTCAAATACAGAAGGAAACAGGCCAAATGTTTCAACATATAAAATAGAAGTAGTTCAAGGGCAAAATGGAAAAGTTTCACCAAATGGATCCTTTGAAGTTAAAAAGGGAGAAAATCAGAAATTTATCTTTACCCCTGATAAGGGTTATAAAGTTGATGAAGTTCTTTTAAATGGGAAAAAAGTTAATGTTTTGGACAATTCATACGTACTAAAAGATATAAATTCAAATAACAAACTAGAGGTAACATTTAAAGACGCAAGAGATAACAACGATGATAAGAATAATAATACAGGTTCTAGTCCTAGCAATGGTGCAGTTATAGATAATGGTGTTTCTAATAAAAATATTGATAAAAATAAAGAAAAGAATACTAAAAAGTATGAATCAAATAACAAAGGTTCAGACCAAAAAATAAATAAAGAGAATAAAGGTATTTCTAAAGAGATACTACCAAGTACAGGAAAATCTAATGGATTATTATTTGTAAATGCTGGAGGAATATTTTTTATATTAGGAATAGCTATAAAGAGATTAAGATAAATTTATGAAATAGGGTGTCAATTAAAGGCACTCTATTTTTATTTGAATATTCTAAAAATATTAAAGTTTTTTAATTCTAACCTTAGTTAATAAAAATATATCGAATAGCAATAAAAATATATTGAATATTATTGGGAAAAGATGTAATATATATAATATAAAGGCAATTTGAGGAGGGGAATATGAGATATTTAAAGGTGACCACTATTGTACTTAATTTAGCACTATTGGCTTTAGGGATTATGATAATTGGAGGAGCCATTAATTTGTTTGGTAATTTTAATAATATGAATAATGAGGGCATTTTATCTATTTTTACTAGATTTGTAATTTTAACAGGAGTGTTTATAATATTAATTAAAATAAAAATGTTAGTTAAAAATATTAATAATAAGATTATATTTGCAGATAAGAATATAAAAATTTTAATTACTATATCTAATATTTTATTTATAATGGCTATAGCAACATATTTTATAAAAAATGATAATACATCACTTCAAATATTAGAGTTTGGTGGATTTGCTATTAAGTTTGAAACTTTATTATTAGCATCAATTGGATTAATTGCTAGAATAATTGGAGATGTATTTAATGAATCTATAAAGATAAAATATAAATCTGAGGAACTAGAAGAAGAGAGCAAATATACAGTATAGGTGAATGGATGATAATAACAAATTTAGATGTAATGATGGCAAAGCGGAAAATAAGCTTAACAGAACTTGCAGAGCATGTTGGTGTTACCAAAGCAAACCTATCTATTCTTAAGAATGGAAAGGCAAAAGCTATAAGATTCTCTACTTTAGAGGCGATATGCAAAGTATTAGAATGTCAACCTGAAGATATTTTAGAATTTAGAAACGATGAATAAAGAATAATTAACAAAAGCCCTAAAATTATAAATTTATAATTTTAGGGCTTTTGTTAATTAGGTTTTTAGATAAAACTTTCATATATGCCTAATATAATAAGAAGTAGACTAGATGCAAGTGAAGCATACTTTCCAAGAAGTTTTCCGAGGAAACTATTGCCAAGCAATGATCCTAAAATGATACTTAGTGAAGTTACAATAAACGTAAAAAGTGTTGAATAAAATATGTTTATTCCTGTAATACTTGCAGAAATTCCTACACCTAAATTATTTATTGTAAGTGCAAAAGCAAGAGGAATAGTCTCTTTTAATTCAATAACCCTAGAATTATTAGAATCAGCATTTATAAAATTAGGTGTCTCCTTATTTCTAATGCTACTTATTAAAAACCAAGTCCCTATTAAGACTAATGATATTCCACCAATAAAGTTAGAAATACTATTAGGTAAAATATTTTCTAGGAAACTACCAAATAACATAGATAGGAAAGTTCCAATTGATGTTATTATAGCAATTAGTAAATTGCTTGATAAAGGTAGTTTTATTTTATGCATACCATAAGATACAGATACAGTAAAGGTATCTAAATTAGATGATATTGATAAAATAAAGGCTGATAAAAATTGTTGCATATAAACTCTCTCCATTTTATTGGTATAATATTATTATATTATATTGTACTAATATGGACATAATTGTGATAATAAAATGAATATTAAGTTAAAGTATTGCAATGTGTAATAAAATATAAAAATTATAATAAAAAAAGGAGCTTAAATGCCCCTTTTACTTTCCCAAATTATTTAAATTTAAATAGTTCAATATATCTAGATGAAATACGTTATTAGCTATCAAATATATATTATATAGTATATAAAGCGAAATTATAAATTTTAAAAATCTATTGAAGTACTTTTCTCCATTAGAGTTGGTTTTAATAAAAAATACATTAAGATTAGCCTTAAAAGGGTATAGTAATTCAATTCCTTCTTTTGTGAGCAAATCTAAAATTAAATGTGAAGCATAACCTATAAAAAATCCATAACACATACTTATAATTATAATATTATCATTACTTATAATTATAAAAAGTTTAAAAATTACATATAAAATAAGCATAGCTAATAAACTATGTGTAAAACCTCTATGTCTACAACGTTTTCCAAAAATCTTAGAGATAAAAGGATGCCTTTTACTAATAAAAGAACTTTTCATATCTATATCAGGAAATAATGATCCAATATGAGAAGCATAGAAAAAAATTACTATTGATAGTAATCTATAACTAATACTATAGTGAATCAAATATTTTGTTATAAATACATTTAATATAATTAGAGCAATTAAAAATCCTCCAGATGAGTGTGTTTGTTTTGTCATTTATTTTGCACCTTTTTTTAGATTATATTATTAAATATTAAATACATTATATATTAATATTTGCATTAATTAAATCTTATTTTGTTAACTCTTTTAAAATTTAATTATGATATAAATTTTTAGTTGTAAAAATATACTATTAAAATTTTAGCAAAAATATATTGACTGTTATTAATAGATATAATAAAATCAGATTGCAAAAGAAATTGAAAATTATTATCAGTTAAAGATATGAAATAATAAATCAAAGGAGATCAATATGAGAAAATTAAAGTCTTTATTATTAATTACAACGATGATGTTAACTTTTGGAATCTTTGCTGGATGTTCTAGTAATGATTCAGAGTCTAAAGATAAGAATGAAACTAGAACTGTAAGCTCAGTAAAAGGTGATGTTGAAATTCCGAAAAATCCTAAACGTATAGTAGATATATCAGGAAGTAGTGAGGAATTAATCATATTAGGACATACTCCTGTAGGTACAGCTAACGTAGATTCATATGATACTAAAAACGTACCATCATACATAAAAGATAAGCTTGGAAATGCAAAGGTAGTAGGTCATTCAATGATGGATACTATGGATATGGAAGCAATATTAAGTACTAATCCAGATTTAATAATAATGAGTAAAAGACAAGAAAAGATATATGATCAATTAAAAGATATTGCACCAGTTGTTATGATGAAGGATTATGCAAATGACTGGAGAGATAAATTAATAGATGTGTCAAAGATATTTGATGAAGAAGATGTAGCTAACAAGTGGCTTGCAAGCTATGATGAAAAAGCTAAAAAGGTTGGAGAAGAAATTAAGGCTAAAAATAAGAACCAAACTTACCTACCATTACTATCAACTTCAGGACAATTTATGGTATTTAGTAATGCAGGAATAGGATCAATAATGTTTGATGATATGGGACTTGCAAAACCAGCTAATATGCCAAAGCAAGATAGCATAACATTACCTACTTTAACGATGGAAGGTCTAACTAAGATAGACGCTGATCACATTGTAGTTATTGCAACAGAAGCTGATAAGAAGGATTTAGCTAAAAGTAAGGTATGGAATAGTACAAGAGCAGTAAAAGAAGGAAATGTAACTATGCTTAACTCTAGTCCTTTCTTTAGTCAAGCATACAATCCAATAGGAAGAGAAATGTTATTAGAATCAATTAAAAGTGAACTAACAAAATAGTTTGTAATTAGTAGGTGTGATATAAACATATTTTCACACCTATTATTTTATTTGTATTAGGAGGCGAAAAAGTTTTGGGCAATTCAAAGAGAAAAACTAGAATTTACTTATTTATGATTTTAGCAATAATAATATTAATACTTGGGATAGGATTGTCTATATCAATGGGAGCAAAAGAAATAAGTATACAGACTATAATAAAAAGCTTATTTACAAGTTCAAATGATGTAAATATAACTATAGTTAAAGATGTAAGGATACCTAGAGCTATTGCAGCTGCATTAGTTGGAGGTTTTTTAGGCGTTTCTGGAGCTATAATGCAAGGGGTAACTAGGAATCCAATAGCAGATCCATCAATAATGGGGATTACTCAAGGAGCTACATTTGCTATAGCAATTTCACTGGTATTACAGAAGGTTATGCCTAATATAGTCATAGGTAGTTTGGGACTTATAATATTTGCATTTTTAGGAGCTAGTATAAGTGGAGTTTTAGTATATTTTATAAGTTCTAGAGTAAATAGGAAGATAGATCCAGTAAAGCTTGCACTTGCAGGAACAGCTCTTGGAACATTACTAATATCTTTAGCAACAGGAATAGCTATGTACTTTAATCTATCTAAAGAATTAAGCTTTTGGATATCAGGAGGTTTAGTTAGTGCTAAATGGGAAGGCGTTCAATTGCTATTTATAGTTGGAATGATTGGAGTGATTGCAGCTATTATAATGGCACCTAAGATTACAATTTTAAGTTTAGGAGAAGAAGTTGCTATAGGTCTTGGTCAAAAGACTAATGTTGTTAGAGGAATAGCTATAGTTATAGTTATAGTTTTAGCTGGAGCTTCAGTATCAGTTGCAGGAAATATTGTATTTGTAGGTCTAATAGTTCCTCAAATAGTAAAAGGAATAGTAGGGGCTGATTATAAATATATAATACCTGGTTCTTTATTTTTAGGTGGTATTTTATTAGTTTACAGCGATATATTAGCAAGAATGATAAATCCACCATATGAAACTCCAATTGGATCTCTTACAGCACTTATAGGAGTTCCTATATTTATATATCTTGTTAGAAAGGGGAGTAAATAATTTATGAAGTCTTACAAAAAAAATAAAACCTTCTTTATAGCAATGATATTATTAGCATTAATAATTACAACTATTTTAGTTAGTCTAAATATTGGATCATTTAAAGTAGGTCCATTAGATGTAATTAAAACATTAATAGGACAAGGAACTAAAAGTAATGAGATTGTAATAATGAACTTGAGACTTCCAAGAATAGTTATAGCAATATTAGTTGGAACAGCACTAGCAGTAGCAGGTACAATTCTTCAATGTGTAACAAAAAATGATTTAGCAGATTCAGGTATACTTGGTATAAACTCGGGCGCAGCATTATTTGTTGTAATATACATATATTTCATGAATGGTAATGTATATGATGGAATCAGCAATCTAACTATTTTTACTATGCCCATTGTTGCACTACTCGGAGCTATATTTGGAGCAGCTTTAATTTATATTCTTTCATGGAAAAAAGGAATAGAATCATCAAGATTACTTTTAATAGGTATAGGAATAAATATTGCATTTACATCTATGCTTACTATATTCCAATTAAAGTTTACAACACAAGAGTTTAATAGAGTAATGGCATGGACGTCAGGAAGTATATGGGGAACTAGCTGGAAGTATGTAATAGCTGTATTACCGTTTATAGTGGTGTTTACAGCAATAGTAATATATAAATCAAGATATTTAGATATATTAAACTTAGGTGATGAAATATCTACAGGTCTTGGTATAACAGTTGAAAAAGAAAGAAGAAAACTTCTTATATATTCAGTAATACTAGCTGGAGTTGCAACTTCGGTAGCTGGAAGTATTTCTTTTTTAGGATTAATTGCGCCTCATATAGCAAGGAAATTAGTTGGACCTAGACATAAAAATTTAATTCCTATATCAGCATTGTTTGGTGCTTTAATTATACTTATAGCAGATACAATATCTAGAAATTTACTAGCACCTATAGAAATACCAGTGGGAATAGTAATTTCCATAATAGGAGTACCATATTTCATTTATTTAATGCTAGTTGATTAGAGTTAGGATACTGAAAGGAGAATTCACACATATGAGTTTAATAACTACAAAAGATTTAAATATTTCATATGGAAATATAGATATAGTAAAAGATTTAAACTTAGTTATACCAAAAGAAAAGATAACTACAATTATAGGAGCAAATGGATGTGGAAAATCCACTATATTAAAAACATTAGCAAGAATACTAAAACCTAAAAGTGGTGAAATATATATAGATGGTACTGAAATAAATAAGCAAAGTTCAAAAGAACTTGCTAAAAAGATGGCAGTATTACCTCAAAGTCCTAAAGCGCCAGATGGATTAACTGTAGAAGAACTTATAGCTTATGGAAGATTTCCACATCAAAAAGGATTTGGAAATTTGAATAAAGAAGATAATGATATAGTAAAATGGGCATTAGAGGCTACTGGTATAGCAGAATTTAAAGATAGAACTATGGATGCACTATCAGGAGGTCAAAGACAGAGAGCTTGGATAGCTATGGCTTTAGCCCAAGAAACAGATATATTATTGCTAGATGAACCAACAACCTATTTAGATTTAGCTCATCAATTAGAAGTACTAAAATTATTAGAAAAATTAAACAAAGAACAAGGTAGCACAATTGTTATGGTAATACATGAACTTAATAATGCTGCAAGGTTTGCAGATCATATGATAGGTGTGAAAAAGGGAAGAGTTGTATGTGAAGGATCACCTAAAGAAGTTATGACAAAGGAAAATCTTAGAGAAATATTTAATATAGATGCACAAATAATAGAGGAACCAAAGAGTGGAAAGCCTGTTTGTGTAACTTATGATACTATTAAAAGTTAAATTTTATTTGTGTAGAAATAGAAGAGACATAGTTATTAATCAATTTAAATTAGTTGATTAATAACTATGTCTCTATTTTATATATTTATATTTTACTATAAAAACTATAAGGTTAATTAATAACTATAACTATAACTATATCTTATTTAAATAAATTAAAAAAACATATTAATTATTGACACATTTTCACTATGAAGTTATTATTATAATAACAAAACCTAGTAAACATATATGAATAATATAAAAAGGGGGATTAATTATGAATAGTACATTTTTTTCAGATTTTCTTATGATTACAGATTTTAAAACAATTTTATTTATTTTATTTTTAGTAGGGGTATTTTTTATTATTAAAAAGTTTGAAAAGAATAAGTCTAGTTTTTCAAAACGTATGATACTAGCAACAATACTAGGTCTCGTTCTTGGGGGTATTATACAAGCTGCTTCTGGTTTCTCGGATACTCCAGATAAGATATCTTGGGTAAATGAAACCGTTAAGTGGTATGGATTAATTGGTTATGGATTTATGGACTTATTAAAAATGTTAGTTATTCCATTGGTTTTCATATCAATAATAAAAGTTATTACTGATATGAAAAATGGAGAAAATTTAAGTAAGCTTACTGTTAGAACAATACTTGTATTACTTTTAACAACAGCAATTGCAGCAATAATTGGAATTATTGTAGGAAACTTATTTAAACTAGGGGTGGGGCTTGAAGTTACAAATTCAACTTCAGAGATGAAGGAGGTAACTTCAATAATTGATACAATAAGAGGTTTATTACCATCAAATCCAATTAAGGCTATGGCAGAAGGAAATGTAGTTGCAGTAGTAATTTTCGCAGCATTTATTGGTATTGCCATGAAGAGATTATCGAAGAAGCATCATGATAAGATAAAGCCAATTGAGGATTTAGTTGAAGGATCATATAAGATAATTGTTAGTATTGCTATGACAGTAATAAAATTTATGCCATATGCAGTTATTCCACTATTAGCTAATACAATTGCAAGTAAAGGTCTTGCAGCAATACTTGGAGTTATTAATTTTATTGGAGCACTTTATGTAAGTATAATATTAATGTTTATAGTACATCTTATAATAGTTGCATTAAATGGACTTAATCCAATTAGATATGTAAAAAATGTTATGGAGCCATTAATACTTGCATTCACTTCACGTTCAAGTCTTGGAACATTACCAGTTACAATAGAGACATTAACAGAAAAAGTTGGTCTTGAAAATGGAATATCAAGTTTTGTTGGTAGTATTGGATCAAATGCAGGTATGAATGGATGTGCTGCTATATATCCAGCTTTAATGGCAGTTACTATAGCAAATATGTCAGGAACACCAATGAATTTTTCATTTTATATAATGCTTCTTATAATAATTGTTATAAGTTCTGTTGGGATAGCAGGAATACCAGGAACAGCAACAGTTTCAGTATCAGTTGTTATTTCAGGTATGGGAATGGGAAGCTATTTCTCTTTAGCAGGTGGAATACTTGCTATAGATCCAATCCTTGATATGGGACGTACAATGCTTAATGTAAATGGTACTATGGTTACAGCAATAACTGTAGGAAATAGTTTCAAAGCTATTGACAAAAATATTTTTTATGGAGAGAATAGTAACCATGGAAATAATTAAAGCAAATGGCTTTTAAGGAATGGTGATTATATGAAAATTTCAACAAAAGGAAGATATGGATTAAAAGCATTGATAGATATATATATGTACTCTTCTTGTGAAACAGTAACTTTAAAGTCTGTATCAAAAAGACAGGATATATCAGAAAAATATCTAGAACAAATATTTTCTTCTTTAAGAAAAGACGGAATAATAGAAGGAAAGAAAGGTCCACAAGGAGGATATTTTTTAACAAGAGATGCTAAAACTATTACTGTTGGTGAAATTTTAAGAAGTCTTGAAGGAAAGTTAGTTTTAATTGATAATGAAAAAGATAATAATCAACTTTCAGAATACCTTTATGAAAATCTTTGGGATGTTATAAATAAAAAAATTAATGAGTACTTTGACTCAATTACATTAGAAGAATTAGCTAATAATTATAAATATAGTATAGAGGATATAGCGTATTATATTTAATTTTAGCAAATTATAAAATATTAAATAATAATTTATATAAAAAGGCTGTATTATAACTAGCTTAGTAAGCTAGTTTATAACACAGCCTTTTAAAATTATATCATTATCTATTTAGCTCTTTTATGTTTATCTATCCTTTTTAGAATTGGATATCCAATAAACATTAAAAAGATAATAAATGAAGCAGCATGAACTATATCATTAAATAATATTTTTAAAATTGGATTATAATTATTATCAATAATATATTTATTGCATAAATCATAAGCTGATTTTATTGCATCTTCAGAGATAAACTCTATCTTATCATCTGGAGTATGAATTCTACTTACATCACTATGAGAGATAGTAAGAGAATCGAATCCATTATTGATAAAGCTAGCATGATCACTGGCATCTTCATATTTAATATTAGATTCTAGACCTAATTCTTTGCATATACTTTCAAGGTTATCAAGAAGATCAGATTTAACATCAAGAGATTTTTCGCCTCTCATAAATGTTATAGGATAGTCTGGGGCACCAATCATATCAAAATTTATAACCTTAGCACCTTTTAAAGTATCCTTATATTTTGATGCAAATTTATTAGAGCCTATAAGTCCAAATTCTTCTCCATTTAATCCAACAAAAATAATATCTCTATTAGGTTTTGGTAGAGTGGATATATAACGAGCAAGTTCTAATAAAAATGATGCACCAGATGCATTATCTAGAGCACCTGCATATATATTATCTAAGCAATCAGCACCCATATGATCAAAATGAGCTGTAAGTATAAGTGGAGGACTCGTACTATCTTTTCCTTCAATTTTACCAGCTACATTATAAACTTCTGTTGTCTTTAAAGTATAAGGTAGGGATATAGATATTTCAGAATTGTTTTTTACAGCAGTTACTATTTCATTATATGTATCCTTTGTAATAGCTATGGCAAAAGATACTGGTGATTCATGTACAAAAGAGCTTCTAAAATTAAAATTATCTTCTTTACTGACATAAAGCAAGAATAAGTCCCCACCCTTTTTAAAAGATATAGAAGATGGAAATATGTTTAAATTATCTTCAGAGGATAAGGTCACATCTGAAACTTTAAAATTAAGCATGTCCTCTTTAAAATCAGTACCATAATTAAATTTTTTTACAGTATTATCATCTTTCTTTATTTCAAGTATTGGAACTTCATCATTTTTAAATGGAGCTACAACTTGAAAGCCTTGAGTATAGTCTTTATCTATAGTTTTAAGGTCCAATTCCTTAAATTCTTCAGCTATATAATTTGCAACTTGTTCATTTTCATTAGTTCCACATAATCTACCGTTAAATTGTTCAGAGGATAAAAAGGCTATATCATTTTTAATATCAGTGGAACTAAAGTGATGAACAGTACATCTAAGAACTAAGAAAAAAATAAATATTATTGCAGAAATAACAGTGCAAACTTTATATATTTTAGATTTCATTAACTTCTCCCATCAATAATTGTTATACTTAAGTTTATTATATGTTTATAATTATTATGATTAAAAGAAGTTGTGTTTAAGCTAAGCTTTTTTATAAAGCATATCTACAATAGCATATGATAGAGTAAATAAAAGACATATATACACGCTTAAATTAAGCTTTGAATTAATTATTACATAAATTCCACCCAATATAGCACTAATTAGTATTATATAATTTATAAACTTATAGATACCTGATTTTTTCCCATTTATTACTGTAACTGATGAAATTATAATTAAAATTAATGTTAAGAATGAAAATGAATCTTTTAGTACTTTAGAAAATTGTATTATTTTAAAATGGTTAAATGTTAGTAATAAGATAAGTACTACTAGCAATAGAGAAATTAATTTTTCTATATATTTATTCATAACAAGACCACCTTTACTGGAAAATACTTACAATTTAAATTATACTAGAACTTAACATAATTACAATATGTAATAAAGAATTAATAAGCAAAATAACCCAAAAAAGTTTATCACGGTAGTGAAGAAGGGTATAATAAAGATATAACTAATTTTGGAGGTTTTAGGATGAATATCAATGAGAGATTAGCTAAAGAACTTGGACTTAAATTAAGTGTAATTAATAATGTTGTTGAGTTATTGGATGGAGGAAATACAGTTCCTTTCATTGCAAGATATAGAAAAGAAATGACAGGTGGACTTTCTGATGAAGTTTTAAGAAACTTAGAAGAAAGGTTAACATATTTAAGAAATTTAGAAGATAGAAAAGAAGCAGTAACTAAGATTATAGATGAGCAAGGAAATCTTACAGAAGAGATAAGTATTGCTCTTCAAAAAGCTGAGACATTAACAGAAGTGGAAGATATATATAGACCTTTCAAACCTAAAAAGAGAACAAGGGCTACTATTGCATTAGGAAAAGGATTAAAGCCACTTGGAGAACTTATATTAAGTGGAACTTTTAAAGGTAATATAAATGAAGAAGCTAAGAAGTTTATAGATAATGAAAAGGGAGTAGAAAGCGAAGCTGATGCAATTAAGGGTGCATTAGATATAATTGCAGAAACTGTTTCAGATGAAGCTAAATATAGAAAGTGGATAAGAAACTTTGTGTTTAATGAAGGATTAATTGAAACTAAAGGTGATAGCAAAGAACCAACTCCTTTTGAAATGTACTATGCTTACAGTGAAGAAGTTAAAAAGATACCTCCACATAGAATACTTGCTATAAATAGAGGAGAAAAAGAAAAGATTCTATCAGTTAAAGTGGTCTCCAATGAAGATAAAATAATAAGTTATTTAGAAAATAATTTATTAAAGGGAAATAAAGAAACTGATAAATTATTAAGAGAAGCTATAAAAGATTCTTTAAAAAGACTTATATATCCTTCAATTGAGAGAGAAATTAGAAGTGAACTTACTGATAAGGGGGAAGAAGGGGCTATAAATATATTTAAGGAAAATCTTAAAGCACTATTACTTCAAGCACCTATTAAGGGTAAAGTTGTTATGGGATTTGACCCTGGATTTAGAACAGGATGTAAGATTGCTATATTAGATAGTACAGGAAAGTTTTTAGAAAATACTGCTGTATACCCAACAGCACCTAAAAATGATATAGAAGGAACTAAAAAGACATTAAAAGGCCTTATAAATAAATATGATGTTGATGTTATATCTTTAGGAAATGGAACAGCTTCAAGAGAGTCAGAAGAAGTTATTGGTGAAATGATTAAAGAAATAAAAGAAGAGACAGGAAAAGAAATCGCATATGTAATTGTATCAGAAGCTGGAGCTTCAGTATATTCAGCATCAAAACTTGCTACAAAGGAATATCCAGATTTAGATGTTACTGTAAGAGGTGCTATATCAATAGGTAGAAGATTACAAGATCCATTAGCGGAACTTGTTAAGATAGATCCAAAAGCTATTGGTGTTGGTCAATATCAGCATGATGTAACTCAAAAGAGATTAGAGGAATCATTAAATGGAGTTGTAGAAGACTCTGTTAATAAAGTTGGAGTTGATTTAAATACAGCTACACCTAGCCTTTTAACACATATATCTGGCATAAATGCAGGTATTGCAGATAACATAGTAGCCTATAGAGAAGAAAATGGTGAGTTTAAAACAAGAAAAGAGCTTTTAAAAGTTAAAAGATTAGGTCAAAAAGCTTTTGAACAATGTGCAGGTTTCTTAAGAGTTATGGAAAGTAAGAATCCATTAGATAATACTTCAGTCCATCCAGAATCATATGATGCAGCTAAGAAGCTTATAGAAATTCTAGGATATACTATGGATGACTTGAAAAATAAAAACTTGATAGATATAGAAGATAGAGTCAAGTTAAAGGGAGTAAGCAATCTTTCTAAAGAATTAGAAGTTGGAGAGCTTACTTTAAAGGATATAATAAAAGAATTACAAAAGCCAGGTAGAGACCCAAGAGAAGATATGCCAAAACCTATACTTAAAACAGGTGTTATAGACTTAAAGGATTTAAAATCAGGTATGACACTTATGGGAACTGTTAGAAATGTTTCAGATTTTGGTGCATTTGTTGATATTGGGGTACACCAAGATGGATTAGTTCATAAGAGTCAAATGGCAAATAGATTTGTAAAGCACCCTCTTGATATAGTTAAAGTTGGTGATGTTATAAAGGTTAGAATATTAGAAGTAGATGAAAAGAGAAAAAGAATCTCTCTTTCTATGAAAGAGGTAGATTAATTAAACATATTAATAAATTAATAAACTGATATTTTTAGAAGGTATCTATAAAACTATATAGATACCTTCTATTTTTCTTATAAAAACCATATATTGTAAAGTGGTAAAAATTGGTGATATAATATTTATTAATTATACTACTATAGAAGGAGATGATTTAAATGAAGTATTTAGCAATTATTATTCTATTATTAATTATTATATTTGTATCTATATTGGTCTTTAGCTTTGGATGTAATAAAGAAAATGGGTTAAAATCCAATTTAAAGTTTACTGGAATGATGATGATGGTTACTTTACCTATAGTTTCTTTAGTTGGAGGAACTCTATTTTTAGCATTTAAGTTAGTTGAGGCATTATTACCAGTAGAGATTTCAACATTTGATATATTCACTATTTCAATTATCGGTGTATTTATTATATTCATTTGTGATTTAATAAGTAAAAAAGTAATAGGTGGAATAATACCAATTATTCTTGCAAAAAAATATGAGGGGGAAGACCTTAAAGAAAAAGAAATGATGGACATAATAAACGGATTACAAAAAAAAGTCAACTTACTTACGCTCGGAATTATGTTTTTCTCTAGTTTAATTTTATATATTGGACTTATGGTGCTTATATCAGTTGAGTTTACTGTATTATTTTTGATTATAATATCATTATTAACTTTAGTAAGTTATAAGATTTTTTTTAGAAGCAATGGCAGTGTGGAAAATCAATAAAAAGATTATAAAAAAGATGTGCTATTTTTAGCACATCTTTTTTTACTTTTAGTAATAATTAATCTGTATTAAAAATAAGTATAGTAATGTAATAGGAAAAGTAATATGAATTCTAGTGAACACTTGAATAAAGTTACAAATGAAGATTGGTAATGAAATAGAAAACATTTACAGTGAGAATAAAGTGGTAATTACCACTATTATCTAAAAATTCAATAAATTTAAAATACAAGGAGGGGTATTATGCCAAATATATTATTGACAAGAGTAGATAATCGTTTAATTCATGGACAAGTTGGAGTAACTTGGGTAAATCATTTAGGTGCTAATTTAATATTAGTTGCAAATGATGAGGTATCAAAGGATCCAGTACAACAAAATTTAATGCAGATGGTATTACCAGATGTTATTGAGACAAGATTCTTTAGTATTGATAAAACAATAAAGATAATTCATAAAGCAGCCAATAGACAAAAAATATTTTTAGTTTGTAGAACACCACAAGATGCTTTAAGACTAATTGAAGGTGGAGTTCCAATAGATAAATTAAATATTGGTAATATGCATTTTAGTGAAGGAAAAGAACAAATATCATCAACAGTATCACTAGATGAAGATGATAAGAAGACTATAAGAAAAATAATAGACAAAGGAATAAAGGTTGAAGTCAGAAGAGTTCCTGACGAGAGAATAGATATTAACATAGAAAAATTTGTTTAATTTGTTTTCATTTTATATTAATTTATATATTTAATAAAAATTATTAAAGGGGAGGACGAACTAAATGGTAGTAGAAGCGTTATTAATCGCTATCTGGGCTGGTATAGCTGGTGTTGATATGTACAATGGATTAACACATATACACAGACCGATAGTAACAGGACCCATTGTAGGACTTATACTTGGTGATATGACAACTGGACTTATTGTAGGAGCTGCTTTAGAGCTAGTATTTATGGGGATGGTACCACTTGCTGGTGCACAACCACCAAATGTTGTTATTGGAGGTATAATTGGTACAAGTGTAGCTATTTTAGCTAAACTTGATCCACAAGCTGCAATTGGTATGGCAGTACCATTTGCAGTGGCAGCACAAGCAGGAATAACTTTATTATTCACGGCATTTTCGCCCGTCATGCATAAGGCAGATAAATACGCCGAAGATACCAATACGAAAGGAATTGATAGGATCAATTACTTAGGTATGGCAATATTATTTGTATCATATTTCATATGTGCATTCTTACCAATATACTTTGGTGCAGACAAAGCAGCTGATATAGTTGCTTTGATACCAGAAACTATTATAGGTGGATTATCTGTAGCTGGTGGAATTATGCCTGCTATTGGATTTGCAATGCTACTTAAGATAATGCTTAAGAAGGAATATGTTGCTTTCTTAATAGTTGGATTTTTAGCAGTAACTTATTTCAATATCCCAATATTAGGACTTGCTTTAATTGGACTATGTATAGCACTCTATGATTATTATGCAAAGAATAATCAACAAGTAGTAACTGAAGCAAAGGAGGAATATGAAGATGGCATCTAATGTAGAGTATAAAAAAGCAAATGCAGCTATTGAATCAGATTTAGGGTATAAAAATTCTAGTACTGATAAGGTAATAACTAAAAAAGACTTAAATAAAATGGCTTGGAAGTCATTATTCCTTCAAGCATCATTTAACTATGAAAGAATGCAAGCTTGTGGATGGTTATATTCTTTATTACCAGGACTTAAAAAGATACACACAAACAAAAAAGACCTTTCAGATTCTATGAAAGATCACTTGGAATTCTTTAATAGTCATCCATTCGTAATTACATTTATTATGGGATTAGTAATAGCAATGGAAGAAAATAAAGAAGATAGAAATACAATAAGAGCTATAAAGATTGCCACAATGGGACCTTTAGGTGGAATAGGTGATGCGTTATTCTGGTTAACAGCCCTTCCTATATGTGCAGGTATAGGTGCATCTCTTGCAAGTGAAGGTAATATTGCTGGACCAATAGTGTTCTTATTATCATTTAATGTAATACATTTCTTCTTACTATTCTTCTTAATGAATTATGGTTATAATACAGGTGTTAAAGCTATAGTTAATTTAAGAGAACAAACTAAGAAGATATCACATGCTGCTTCAATAGTTGGATTAACAGTTGTCGGGGGACTTATAGCTTCAATGGTTAATTTAAAGACTACTTGGGTTATAACAGCAGGTCAAGCTGAGGTAAAAGTTCAAGAAGGTGTTTTAGATGCATTAATGCCAAATCTTTTACCTTTATTATATACTTTCTTGATGTATAAATTGCTTAAGAAAGGACATTCTCCAATAATATTAATAGTTATAACAGTTATAATTGGTATAGCTGGAAGATGGATTGGAATATTATAAAATAAAATATTTAAATGTTTAGTTAAGATAAAAGCTTAAGCAATAATTTGCTTAAGCTTTTTTAAATAAATATGTTAAAAAATGCAACTGGTAATAACAAGTTTTTAGTGTATATAAAATTTTTGTTGCATAATATGGCATGAAATGATTATAATGAAATAGAAGAAGTATTTAAATAGTATTTTTTCAATATATTTTATACTTAATTTAATAAAATAATAGGATGGTAATGACAAGTGAAGGTTATAGATAAAAATTCTAGAATCCCGTTGTACTTACAACTTATGGATATATTGATAGAAAAGATCAATAAAAGCTTAGGAGAAAATGAACAATTACTTTCAGAAAGAGAAATTTGTGAAATTTATGATGTAAGTAGAACAACAGTAAGACAAGCCTTAGATGAACTTGAGAGAGATGGATATATATATAAGGTACATGGTAAAGGAACATTTGTTGCACCAAAGAGGGTAAATCAAGATTTAGTTTCATTTTATTCTTTTACAGAAGAAATGAAGAAGATCGGCAAGGAACCTTCATCACAAATAGTTGGTTTTGAGATTATACAATCAGGTGATAAACTAGCAAGCAAATTTAAGATGAAGGAAGCGGATTTAGTCTACAAGATTATAAGAATTAGAAAAGCAGATAATGTGCCAATGATGTATGAAATAACATATTTACCATTTGAAAGATTTGAAGGACTATCAAAGGATCAATTAGAAGGAAGAGCTATGTATGATGTCTTAACTAAAGAATATAATACAAAGCTAACTTTCGCTGAGGAATACTTTGAACCAATTCTTACAAATAAACTTGAAAGTATATATTTAGAAATCCATGAAGGAGCGCCAAGCTTAAAGATAGAACGATATACGTATGAAAATAGTAAGCTTATAGAGTATACTGTTGGAATAGCTAGAGGTGACAAATTTAAATATAGAGTTCAGCTTAAAAATAATTAAGTAAAGATAATAAAATTTAAAATAAAAAATTTTTAAAACAACTGGTAATGACAACATTAACAGTTATAGGAGGGTAAAAAAATGATTTTTGGATTTACAGAAGAAAGATTAAAGGAATTAGGAGCAGAATTTACTGGAACTGAAATTAGACAACAACCAAAGTTATGGAGAGAGACATATAAAATAATAACTGATAATAAAAATAAAATAGAAGAATTTCTAAATAAGAATATAACTAGTAATACTAGAATAATATTAACTGGTGCTGGTACTTCAGATTATGTTGGAGATTCAGTTTATCTTCATCTTGCAAAGACATTAAAGTTAAGGGTTGAAGCTATAGCCACAACAGATTTAGTATCAAATCCACAAGAGTTTTTAGAAGAGGATACTAAAACAATATTAGTATCATATGCAAGATCAGGTAATAGTCCAGAAAGTGTTGGAGCTTATGATATATTCCAAGAAAACGTAAAAGATATAGCACAACTGGTAATTACGTGTAATGAAAATGGAGAACTTGCAAAGAAATCAATGAAGGATGACAATGCTCTTTGTCTGCTTATGCCAAAGGAATCTAATGATAAGAGTTTTGCTATGACAAGTTCCTTTAGTTGTATGTTACTTGCAACACTTTTAGCATTTGATATCAAGAATTTAGAAGAGAATAAAAAGTATGTAGATAGAGTATCAGATCAAGCAGATTTAATCTTAGATAATAAATGGAATGAAGTGAAAGATTTAGTAGATTTAAATTGTGAGAGAGTTGTTTATTTAGGCTCAGGTGCGTTAAAAGGGTTATGCCAAGAGATGGCTCTTAAGAATCTAGAATTAACTAGTGGAAAAACAGTAACTGTTTGTGAGTCAGTTCTTGGTTTTAGACATGGTCCAAAATCAATAATAAATGATAATACATTAGTTATATTTATGAATTCAAATAATGAGTATACAAGCCTATATGATATGGATTTAATTAGAGAGATACATGGTGACATAGGTAACCATAAATTAGCTGTTATTAGCTATAAGAAGAATGATGAATTAAGTTCACTTTGTGATAAATATTTAGAAATAGATGGACAAGAAGTTCCAGAAGTTTATACAGTATTTAATTATATGTTGTTTGGACAAATGTTTGGGTTATTTAGCTCATTACATCTTGGAATTTCACCAGATAATCCAAGACCAGATGGAACTGTTAATAGAGTAGTTAAAGGGGTAATAATACACCCATATAATAAATAGTTAGTTATGAGAGGAGACTGCTTATGGTTGGAATAATAGTAACAGGACATGGCAATTTCGCATCAGGAATATTAAGTTCACTTAAGCTTATAGCAGGAGAACAAGAAAAATTAGTAGGGGTAGACTTTACAGCTGATGATAGTACTGAAAGTTTAGAGATTAAGCTTCAAGAAGCTATACAAGGTCTTGAGTGTGATGAAGTTCTTGTACTTTCAGATTTAGCTGGAGGGTCACCGTTTAAAGTATCAGTTATGCTTAGTCAAAAGTTATTTAATAAGAATATAAGAGTTATTTCAGGAACTAATTTAGGGATGACACTTGAAACGTCCCTTTGTAGAGATGGAATTGGCGTAGATGATTTATTAGATTTTGCAATAAACTCAGGCATAAGTTCAATAAAAGCTTTTGAGCTTAAGGCTATAGAAGAAGACGAAGATGTAGAAGAATTAGATGGAATTTAAAAAATACAGGAAGAGGGTAACTAAAATGGGAAAGATTTTATCAACTAGAGAGATGTTAAAGAAAGCACAAAGAGAAGGATATGCAGTACCTGCATTTAATATTCATAATTTAGAAACGCTACAAGTTGTTATTGAAACAGCAGTAGAACTTAGATCACCAGTTATATTAGCTGGTACACCATCAACTATTTCATATGCTGGTGGAGAATATATTGTAAGCATGGCTGAAGTTGCTGCAAAGAAATATGATATACCAATTGCTATACATTTAGATCATTTTGAAGATGTGGATGCAATAAAACATTATGTTGATATTGGATTTAATTCAACAATGATTGATGCATCTCATGAGACATATGAAGATAATATAAAGATAGTAAAAGAAGTAGTGGATTATGCACATAAGTTTGATGCTACAGTTGAAGCAGAGCTTGGTAGATTAGGTGGACAAGAAGATGATCTTGTTGTAGATGAAAAGGATGCTATGTATACAAATCCAGATCAAGCAAAGGATTTTGTAGAGAAAACAGGTATAGATTCATTAGCAGTTGCTATTGGAACAGCTCATGGATTATACAAAGGTACAGCTAAGCTTGATTTCGATAGATTAAAGGAAATCAGAGAAAAGGTAGATGTACCTTTAGTCCTACACGGTGCATCAGATGTTCCAGATGAATTAGTAAAGAAAGCTATATCACTTGGTATATGCAAGGTTAATGTAGCAACTGACTTAAAGATACCTTTCTCAAATGCTGTAAAGAAATACTTTATAGATAATCCAGAAGCTAATGACCCAAGAAAATATATGACACCTGGTAAAGAGGCTATGAAAGCTATAGTTGCACACAAAATAATGGTATGTGGAAGTAATAATAGAGCTTAATTAGATTATTAAATTAATCAAGGACTAAAGCACTAGATGAATATGTCAAAGTAATAATACAGATTAATTAAAAGAGGTGAAAGAATGGGACATCCTATTTATGAAATAGTAAAAAGATATAAAAGTGGAGAAAAGGTGGGAATATTTTCAGTATGTTGCTCAAATCAGTACGTTATTGAAGCAGCAATGAGTAGATTAAAGGATACTAATATGCATCTTTTAATTGAATCAACTGCAAATCAAGTAGACCAGTTTGGTGGATATACTGGTATGAAGCCTAAAGATTATGTTGATTATATTTATAAGCTGGCAGAAGTTAATAATTTTCCAAAAGATAGAATTATTTTAGGGGGAGATCATTTAGGACCCCTTACGTGGACTAATTTAGATCCTAAAGAAGCTATGGAAAATTCAAAGAAATTAGTTAGAGAGTATGTACTTGCAGGGTTTACTAAGATTCATTTAGATACAAGTATGCCTATAAAGGGTGACTTAGAATCTGGAAACTTTGGAGATGAGATAATATCAAAAAGGGCTGCAATACTTTGTAAAGTTTGTGAAGATGCTTATAAAGAATTACTTGAAATAAATAAAGATGCTATACACCCCGTGTATGTAATTGGAAGTGAAGTTCCAATACCAGGAGGGGCACAAGCTGAGGAAGAGGAAGAAGAGGGAATAGCAGTAACTAAGGTTTCAAACTTTAAGACTACAGTAGAAACTTTTAAAGAATCATTCAAGAATGAAGGTCTAGAGGAAGCGTGGAATTATGTAGTTGGAGTTGTTGTACAACCTGGCGTTGAATTTAGTAGCGATCATGTATGGGGTTATAATAGGGATAATGCAAAAGAGCTTACAGAGGCTTTAAATGATTATGAAAATTTAGCATTTGAAGCTCATTCTACTGATTATCAAACTCCAAAGGCTTTAAAGGAAATGGTGGAAGATGGATATATAATTTTAAAAGTAGGACCAGCTTTAACTTTTGGATTTAGAGAGGGAGCATTTGCATTAAATGCTATGGAAAATGAACTGTTAAAGTATAATTCAGACCTAGAATTATCAAGATTTATGGATGTATTAGACTTTAATATGATAAAGGATCCAAAGGATTGGGAAAAGCACTATTCAGGAAGTAGTGAGAAGATTAAGTTTGATAGGAGATATAGTTTATCAGATAGATGTAGATACTATATGCCAAGAGAAGATGTTAATTTTGCATTAGACAAAATGCTTGATAATTTAAGTAAAGTAGATATTCCAATAACGTTAGTAAGCCAATTTATGCATACTCAATACAAAAAGGTAAGAGATGGAGTTTTAGAGCTTTCAGCTAAGGAATTATTAAAAGATAGAATAGGTGAATATATAGATGACTATATATTCGCTACAAAATAAATCATAGTATAAATAAAAGAACGGAAATGAAACTAAAAGGATTCATTTTCGTTCTTTTATTTTTAATTAATGATGACCGCAGTTATGGCCAGTACATGAGTTTGAAGGGCTAAATTCAAGTAACTTATTATCATTAAAAAGACTTACATTTTCTTTTAATGAAGTAGGATTTGCTTTAAATACCTTAACCCCCATAGAATTTAATTTGTTAATAGCACCAGCACCAATACCAAGTACAAGCACTACATCTATATCAGCGCCACCTATAGCTTTTATTGGTTGACATTTACCATGCTCATGGTTTAAATCTCCGTTATTTATGGCAGTAACATCATTTGTTTTAGTATCTACTACTAAGAAAAATGGAGCAGATCCAAAGTGGTTATAAGGAACACTTTCTAAGCCATTATTTTCTTTTACAGGAATACAAATTTTCATTTTAATTTCCCCTTTCACAGTTTGATTTATTGCATCTTTTATGGCAATTTTCTTTTCTTTCACATTTAAAGTCTAAAAAATTAAGATTATTTAATATAACAACCTCAGGATTTTTAAGGCTATCTGTAAAATGAATTAAATCATCTAAGATATCACTATTAACTGAGTAGTGAATAAAATAACCTTTTTTATGACCTAATATGATACCAGAATCCTTTAAAACTTTAATATGTTGAGAAACAGCGGCTTCTGATATACCAAGATGCCTAGATATACCTTTAGCACATACATTTTTTCTAGCTAGTAAAAATAAAATTTTTAATCTAGTTTCATCTCCTAGCGCTTTAAAAAGTTTAACTATATTATTCATAGGTACCTCTATATTTTTAGTTAAGTAATTACTTAATTAAATTTTACTACTTAAAGAATATAATATCAAGATGAAAAGTAAAATTATAGTATAAATTTTATTGACAATTTTATAACTACAGTGATATTATTTACTTATAAATTAATATATCTTCAGGGCGGGGCGAGATTCCCCACCGGCGGTAAAGCCCGCGAGCTAAATTTTAGCATGATTCGGTTAGATTCCGAAGCCGACAGTATAGTCTGGATGAAAGAAGGTAAAATATTAGTATTTTAATTGTAGAAGTTATACGCCCTGATATACTTATAGTATATTGGGGATTTTTTATTTCTAAATTATAATTACTAATACTTACCCACCAAAAGGAGATAATTTGGGGGAGGAATTATAAAATGACATCAAATTTAAACAAAATGGTTAAAATTTCATTATTAACGGGTATTGCATTCATACTTATGTTTATCGAGTTTCCTATAATACCAATATTTCCATGGCTTAAAATGGATATAAGTGATGTACCAGCACTTATGGGTGCATTTGCATTTGGACCACTTGCAGGAGTTTTAATAGAATTCTTAAAGGTTACTATGAATTTCTTATTAAGTGGTAGTTCAACAGGTGGAGTTGGAGAGGTTGCAAACTTTATAATTGGAGCATCATTCGTAGCGCCAGCAGCATTTATCTATTGGAAAAATAAATCAAAGAAAAGTGCTTTATTAGGAATGATATTTGGGATAATAATAATGGAAGTTGTAGCGATTATAGCAAATGTATACTTCTTATTACCAGTATATGGTATGAATATGGCTCCAGCAGAACTTATGCAATATGTAACAGTAGGATTATTACCTTTTAATGGAATAAAGGGGATTGTAATATCTGTGTTAACATATGCTATATACAAAAAGGTTTCAGTTAGTATATTTAAAGTTGAGCCAAATTTCGGAAGTAATAGTATCGGAAGTAATAGTAAAGGTAAAATAGCATAATAAAGAATAATTTAGTTATTAAAAATAGTTAATATAAAAAAATTAGAGGTATAGTTTTAAACTATACCTCTAATTTTTTATATCTAAATATTACGTAGCCACATTATATTTGCATCTTCTTTATTGTCTTCATAAAAATTCTTTCGTATACCTTCACTTATAAAGCCAAAACTTTTATAAAGATTTTTAGCAACGGTATTAGACTCTCTAACTTCTAATGTTATTGAATTACAATCTTCTTGTTTTAAAGAAGAAATTAATGATTTCATTAGTTTTTTGCCAATCCCTTTTCCTCTATATTCAGGATGAACAGCCACGTTTGTAATTTGTCCTTCAGAAGCTATAAGCCATGCCCCTGCAAATCCAACAACCTTATTTTCCTCTTTGCATACAATATATCTTGCAAATTTATTAGAGATTTCTTTTGTTATGGAATCTAAGCTCCAGCTTTCTTTAAGACTTAAAGAACTTACTTCATAAACGCCATTTAAGTCTTCTGAGTCTAAATTTTTAAGAATTAGATTCGCCATTATTCATTTGTAATCTTTTCTCTAATTCTCTAACTGCTTGAGGCTGCTTTAGATATAAAGGAGAGGAGTTATCATCATCTTTTATTCCCTTTTTTAGAAGATTCAATCCTATTTCTCCAATTTGTGAAGCTCTAACTGTATTAAGATGAATTGGAGCAAAATATGAATTATTAATGTTTTCTACTAAGTAATTCTTATGTTTAGATACACCATCACCAGTAAACATAACTTTTTCACCAAGTTCATTAAGTTTTTCTTTAAGCTCGGAAAGATCCATTGAAGTACAATCAACTATTGTCTCAAGTTTTCCATTATTGCTCTTATAAATTGCTGTATAAACATTTTCTCTAAGTGCATCCATTATAGGACATATAATTCCATCAAAGGATGATATAGAAGCAGCTAGTCCTTCTAGTGTAGATACACTAACATATGGCTTGCCACTACCAAAACTTAATCCTTTTATAGTAGCCATTCCAATACGAAGACCAGTGAATGATCCAGGTCCCTTTGAAACAACAAAACCGTCCACGTCATCTATTGAGATTCCTGAATCATCTAATAATTTTTCTATGATTCCCATAAGAAGAACAGAGTGTTCTCTTTTATTATTTAATGTATATTCTGCTAAAAGTAAATCATCTTGAAGAAGTGCAGCTGTAGCACATTTTGAAGATGAATCAACACTTAAAATTAGCATAAAGTCAGCTCCTTTACATAACTATATTTTTCACCATAAGGAGTTACTATTATCTTTCTATAGTTTTCTCCTTTAGTTAAATCTTTTTGTATGTATATATGTAGATAATCACTAGGTAGAATTTCTTCTATATAATTTGCCCATTCAATTATTGAAACGCCATCTCCAAATATATAATCATCAAAACCTATTGCATAAATTTCATCAGGGTCACTAACTCTATAAACATCAAAATGATATAATTTAAGTCTTCCTGAATCATATTCATTAACAATGGTAAATGTTGGACTTGTAATATTGTCAGTTATACCAAGACCTCTTGATATACCTTTTGTGATATGAGTTTTTCCAGTACCTAAATCACCAGTTAAACAAATAATATCACCAGAATTTAAAAGCTTGCCTAAGGCTACTCCAAGGTTTGTAGTTTCTTCAATACTATTAACTTCAAATTCCATTATATTAATTCCTCCTTTCGCTATATCTAGCTTATCTATATATTCTATCCAAAAATTAAAAAAAAGAAAAGTAAAAGTAAAGTAATTGTAATATAAAAGTAATTGCAATATAAAAATAAAAAGTGTAAAATGGAATAACACAAATATTTACAGAATATAAGTTAAATATCAGATATATATTAAAAAGAGAAGGTATATAAAGAGGTGAAACCATGAAGAAATTAACAGCTGCAATGCTAATTATAACAGCAGCGTTTTTTTTAGGGCTTGGAGGAGTTTCAAAGACGCTTATGGCGGATACATCAGAGAGTGATAAGGACAATAGAGATGTTTATTTAAATATAATGACAGTAAATAAACCACAATATGAAACAGTTAAGAAGTTAGCTGGAGATAAACACAATGTAGAATATATGTTTAATAATTTTAATGATATGAAAAATTATAAATATGATGAGAATACTTTAAATAATATATCAAATATGGATTTATTCTTTTATTCAGGAGCAGGAAATGAAAGTACATCACTTAATAATATGATAAGTGAGTTGGATAAGAGTAGTTTAGGTGTAGTAAACTTATCAAGAGGTATAAGGGAATTAAGGTATAAGGTTGATGGAAAAGATATGCAAAATCCTTATTATTATTTAGGAATACCTGAATATAAAATAATGCTTTATAATACAAAGTCAGCTCTTCAAGAGAAAGATCCTGCAAATAGAGAATACTATGAAGCAAATTATAATAAATTAGTTAAGAGTATAGATGATTTAAAAAGCACATTTGATAAAGAAACCAAGGAGTTAAAGAAAAATATGTTTATATTACAAGATGATAAGCTAGCGTATTTCTTTAAAGGACTTGGAATTGACTTTAAAGTTTTACCTGAAAAAGAAAATATAGAAGAGTATGCTAAGAAGAATAACTTAAATCTTAAAGATATAGTATTTGTGCAAGATACTGAATCAAAAGAAGATGTTAAAGATATTAAAGTGATTAAATTAGATACTTATAATGATAATAAGGACTTTCAAGAAATTATAGAGTATAACATAAAACAATTAGAAGGATTAATTGATAAAAAATAAATAAAATTATTGATTTTTTACAGTATATATATTATAATTGATAGTGTCCTAAAGGGGTATGGCTCAATTGGTAGAGTAGTGGTCTCCAAAACCATTGGTTCTGGGTTCAAGTCCTAGTGCCCCTGCCAAATATATTAAAAGCTAGAAACATTATTGTTTCTAGCTTTTTTGTTTTAGCAATTAAATTAGGGAGTAGATTTATACAAAATATTATATCTATATATTATATTTATTTTGAAGTTTTTAACATTATATTAAATAAACATATAAATTCAAATCAAAGAAGGATATAAGATGTATAATATAGAAAATAATATTATACAGTGAGAAGAGAGGGTGTTTTAAATGACAAAGAAGAAGATACTAATACCAATTGATGGAAGCGATAGAAGTTTAATATCTCTAAATTATTTAAAAAATAACTTTAAGTCTGAAGATGTTGAAGTAACACTTATGAATGTAAGAGAGATAGTTTTTATTAATGGAATGGCTGTTACAGAAGAAGTAAAAGATGCAGAAGTTATAGGAAAGAGAATATTAAGAGAAGCTAGTGAAGAAATAGAAGAATTTGATTGCAAGAGAGAATTCTCATTTGGTTATGCTGGAGATGAAATATTAAGATATGCAGAAGAAAATGATATAGATATTATTCTTATGGCAAAGAACACTAAGAAAAAATTTACAACATTAGTTGGCTCAGTAACTGCACATGTAGTTAAGAGAGCAAAATGTATAATGATAATAATTCCTGAGTTATACTAACAGTAAATCTTAAAAGGTGGTATTATAGAATGAATAAAATAAAATTTGGGATTATAGGAACAGGAAAGATAGTTGATAATTTCTTAGAGGCAGCTCTTACTCATGATAAATTTGAACTTGTAGCAGTTTACTCAAGAGATATTAAAAAGGCAGAAGAGTTTGGAAGTAAGTATGGTGCAACAAAATTTTTTGATAATTTAGATGTATTTGCAAGATGTGAAGATATTGATGCAGTATATATAGCATCTCCTAATTCTTTTCATGCATCCCAAGCAATTCTATGCTTAGAGAATAAGAAACATGTATTGTGCGAAAAACCAATGGCTTCAAATAAAATAGAAGCTAAACAAATGATAGAAAAGGCACAGGATAATGGAGTTCTCTTAATGGAAGCTATGAGAATAACTGTATTACCTAATTTCTTAAAGGTAAAGGAAAATTTACATAAAATAGGTAAGGTAAGAAGATACTTTGCATCATATTGTCAATACTCATCAAGATATGATAAGTACAAAGAAGGAATCGTTCTTAATGCATTTAAAAGAGAATTATCAAATGGAGCTCTTATGGATATAGGAGTATATTGTATTCATCCTATGATATCATTATTTGGAAAACCAAATGGAGTTGTAAGTCAGGCTGTATTTTTAGAAAGTGGTGTAGATGGGCAGGGTTCTGCAATGTTTAGTTATGAAGGCGCAAGTGGAATGATAATGTATTCTAAAATAAGTGATTCAAAACTACCACTAGAGATACAAGGTGAAGAAGGAACTATTATTATTGATAATATACTATTTAATAGTGTAAAGATTGTTTATAGAGATGGAAGAGAAGAAGTTATTTCTATAACGCAAAGAGATAATGATATGTATTATGAACTTGATGAATTCATAAATGTAATAAATAGTAATGAAAGAGAATCTATGAAGAATTCTTATAAAAATTCATTAATGGCAATTGAACTAATGGATAAAATAAGAAACCAAATAGGCTTAGAATATCCAGCGGATTTTAAATAGTATATGTCTGTTATAAGACTACATTTTATAAAAGGAGTTTAATCTAAATATTTAGATTAAACTCCTTTTAAATTTATTATGATAAAAATTTAAAGTAGATAAGCGTATATGACTTATTACTATATATTCGTTATTTATAAATTCTTCTATTGAAGGATCATTTAAAGTTTTAGAAATAGATAAGAGGCTAGATTCTATTGTATTACAATCTAAAGCAAGTTTTATTAAATTTTCTTCATTGCCTTTTCCATCTAATAAATCACAAAACTCTGATAACATATTTGATGAAAGTTCTAAATATTTATCTTTTAAATGATTAACATGAATTGAATGTGTAAATGGCAAAAAGTATTTACTAAATAAGAGTGATATTAATGATCCTAAAATTATAAAAGAAAACCTTAAAGTAGAAAGGGTTTCTAAGCTATCACCAGTTAAGTTCATACTTAAAGCGAGCATACAAGTAAATATTACTTTTACATAATAGTCTGTTGCATAAAAATAAACAAAAAATATAAAAAATAAAAACAAGGAACTTGGTATGTTAGTATGTAAAACTCCAAAAATTAAAACAAATAAACATATTCCAATGATTGTTCCTTTAATTCTTTTCTTAGTTTTAACTATTGTTTCTGAAATGAAAGGTTGCATTAAAACATATATAGTAATTAACATCCATTTACCGTTAATTAAATTAAACTTATCTATAAAAAACATAGATAATGAAATAGCTACTGAAATTTTAAAAGAAAAATTAAATTTTAAAGAGTTAATATGAATATGATGATTATTACAAAATAATTCTTTTAAATCTAATTTAATTGTATTGATAGGATGATTTAATGTATTTACATTTAAACAAAGCAGTTCAATTAAATTAGTACACTCTTCAATAACTTTAGATTCTTTATGTGAATCACTACACTTATATGAAAAATCAACATATTTATAATTAAAGTTTTTATTCTCTATAGATCCTATAATATTACAAATTATATAATTTAAATATTTTAAGTACTCTTTTCTAAATGATACATCTTCTAACATATTAATCTTATTAATAAGAGTATTTAACCTCTCTAAGATTATTGCAATATTAAAGTATGGCTTATTCAATGCATTAGAGAATATACCATTTAAGTTTTTATCATTTATAAGAAGCAGTAGATTTCTTAAGCTATTATGAATTAATAAATTGTCCTTTTTATCATAGTTATTCTCTAAAATATTTTTAATTTCTTCATTCATACAATGTAAGGCATCTAATATCATAGTTGTACAAGAATTCTTAAATTTGTTTTTATTAAATAAAAATTGACTAATTATTATTATAAAAATTCCAAATAAAAGTGATAAAAATCTTTCAGGTAAAAGATTTAAAGGTACAGGAATACCTATCATATAAATATATATAAATACAAACAGATAAGAGACCATGTTTTTAGAAGTATTTGTATATATATATGACACTATGAAGATTGTAAACATATTTATAATTAATCCTACTAGTGGATTAAAACCGGATAAAAAAGACATTACCAATAAGAAGGAACTTAATCCTGTAAGCTCTATAACTTTATATAATGGATATAAAGTAAAATCAAATTTTAAAAATGATATACAGCTTAGAGCTATCATAAGTCCAATAGAAGCATTGTAATTTCCGAAGAGAGTTTTATAGGCAATTAATATTATAACTGTAAAAATAGCTTTAAATGCACTTGTTTTCAATTGGTTAGTAGTCATATATTTTCCTCCTATTATAGTTATTCTAACTTTCAAGCTTTGAAAATAAATTATAAACTATAGTATAATACTAGAGTAAATAGATATTTTAAAGTTAGGTGGTTTAATTTGAAAAAATATTATTCAATTGGAGAAGTATCAAAAATAACAGATGTATCAATAGATCGGTTAAGAAACTATGATAAAATAGATTTATTGAAGCCCAAATATGTTGATTCTAAAACAGGATATAGATATTACATTGGTGAGCAATTTAGGCAATTACGATTTATAAAATATCTAAGAAAAATAAATGTTCCTTTAGCTGATATAAAAATGATATTAAATAAAGAAACGAGCTCTGAAAAATTTATATTATTTCTTCATGAAAAGATACATGAAATAGAAAATGAAATAGAAAACTTAAATCTAATAAAAGAAGATATAAGTGAATTAAAATCAAATATGGAATATAGTATGAAGCGTAGTAATGTAGAGCACATATATATTAAAGATATAGAAGAGAGATATGCAGTTTCTAGAAATATAAATAAAGATACTGAGTCTATATTAGAACATAGGGAAGATATATTTGGAATATTTAGAAGTGAGGAACCATCATTAATAAATAAAAGAGTAATAGAAAAAGGAATATATATTGAGGATTACAAAAATTTATATAGTAAAAGTACAAATATTTTTATTATAACTAAAAATTGCAAAGAAAAGAGTAATCTTATAATTCCTAAAGGCACATATATCTGCTTATCTTATAAAGAAGGCAGAAGAGAGGAAGCAATAAAAAGGTTAAGGGAATATATAACGGAAAATAATATAATTACAAAGGGAATATGCTTAAATGTTATTTTATATACAATGCCAAAGGAAGAGTTTCAATTTCAAGTATTAATATAAATTTAGGTTTATAATATATAATAAATTAAAAGAGAAGGAGAGATGAGGTTATGGAATTTTCTATAAATAAAGAATATGTATTAAACACTGCAAAAGAATTATTAGAATTTAATAGTCCAAGTGGATTTTGTTTTGAAATCATGGATATGATTGAGGATAAAGTTAAAAATATTGGGTATAAGTTTGAGAAAACTAATAAAGGTTGTGGAGTAATTACAATCGATGGTAGAAGTGATGAAAAAGTTATAGGTTTATCAGCTCATGTAGATACATTAGGGGCTATGGTTAGATCAATAACAAGCAAAGGTACCCTTAAGTTTACATTAATCGGAGGACCTATAGTACCAACTCTTGATAGTGAATATTGCACAATAAGAACTAGAGAGGGAAGAGAATATACTGGAACATTCTTAAGTGAAAGTGCAGCAGTGCATGTATATGAAGATGCAACTTCTAAAAAAAGAGATCCCGAAAATATGGAGATTAGAATAGACGAAGTTGTAAAGAACAAGGATGATGTGAAGAATCTTGGAATTTCAGTAGGAGACTTTATATTTATAGATCCTAAAACTACTATAACTGAAAGCGGATTTGTTAAATCAAGATTTATTGATGATAAAGGAAGTGTAGCATGTCTTTTATCTCTTTTAGAATTATTTAAAAGAGAAAGTATAGTGCCAAGTTATAAGACAAAGATCTTTATATCAACTTATGAGGAAGTAGGACATGGTTCATCTTATATACCTTCTGATATAACAGAAATGATAGCGGTAGATATGGGGTGCATAGGATTAGATTTAGAGTGTACTGAATATGATGTTTCAATATGTGCTAAGGATTCAGGTGGACCATATGATTACAATATGGTAACAGATTTAGTTAACCTTTCAGAAGATAATAACATAAGCTATGCAATAGATATATATCCAAGATACGGTTCAGATGTTGGAGCTGCTTTGAAGGGCGGGAATAACATAAGGGGGGCACTTATAGGACCTGGAGTTCATGCATCTCACGGGATGGAAAGAACTCACTATAATGCCTTAGAAAATACAATAAAATTATTATGTTTATATTTAACAAAGTAGAAAATAAAGCTAAATTTATTTAATTATTACAAAATTTTAACTTGAATATTTTTATTAGGAGTTTAAAATATAGACAAAGAATAAATTACAAATATTATACGAGGTGATGTAATGACTAACTATAAAAAAATAGTAGTATCAATAATATTACCAATAATGATAATAGTGGGTGCGCTTATTCATTATAAATATAGTGAAAATTACAACATTCCAAATTTAGAAGCAACATATGATAATAATATTCATAGATATATATCTAGTGGAAATGCAAAAGAAAGTAAAGATTTATTAAAGCTTGAGCTTAAAGTTTTAGAATCTAAAGATTTAAGTAAGGTTGATGAGCTTGAAGGGTTTGACTTTGAAAGCGCGTTAAAGGTGTTAGAATATACTATGGAAGATAGAGCTTCTAGAGATTTAGATAGCAAATTATAAATTAACTCTACAATAAATAAAATGAGGGAGACGTATGTCTCCCTCATTTTAATTTGCTTCTATTTCAGATTGAAGTTTATTCATTAAATCTTTAACTGTAGTTATTTCTTTAATTCTACTTACATTTTCGCCACAGAATATAAGTCCATTATCTAAATCACCTTTTACAGAATTAATAAGGGCTTGAGTAATACAATATGGAGTATTAGCCGGATTGCAAGGAATTAAACAATTATAACATTTCTCAACCTTAACATTACCTTCTAATGTCTTTTCTACGAAAGGGTTAAGAATTGCTCTTCCAGGCATGCCAACAGGACTTTTTACTATTCCTACGGTATTAGGAGTAGCTTTAACATAAGCTTCTTTAAAAGCCTGTGAAGCATCACATTCCTCTGTAGCAACAAATCTTGTTGCCATTTGTACTCCTGATGCACCAAGTTTTAAATATTTAGCTATATTCTCACCTGTAAATACACCACCAGCTGCGATAATTGGGATTTGCTTACTATATTTTTCTTCATATTCTTTTACGTGATCTACGATATCTTTAACAGTATCATCAAAACTTTCATTAGCTTCCTCAATTGCATCTTTTTTAAATCCAAGATGGCCTCCAGCTTTAGGTCCTTCAACTACTATCATATCAGGGGCTATATTATCATGTTTATCCCATAATTTAAGTATAACCTTAGCAGCTTTTAAAGATGATACTATAGGAGCTAATTTTACATCATATCCCTTAGCTATTTTTGGAAGCATAGTAGGCATACCAGCACCAGAAATTATAAGATCAATACCTGATTCTATAGCAGTTTTTATATATTCAGCATATCCATTTGTAGCTACCATTACATTAACTCCAATTATGCCATTATTACATTTTTCTTTTGCGATTTTTATATGTTTTTTTAGAGCTCTAAGATTTGCTTCTAATGAATTAGTTTCAAAGTCATCTTCTTTAAATCCAACTTGAGCACTAGAAATTATACCTATGCCCCCAGCATTTGTAACAGCTGAAGCAAGATTTGAAAGGGATACACCAACGCCCATTCCTCCTTGAATTATAGGTAATCTTGAAACTAAGTTTCCTATTCTTAAAGGTTTTATATCCATTCAATACACCTCATTTAATTTGATTTTTAAATATTTTGATAATCAAAATATATTTTAGTCTATTATAATCTAAAAGTTATTAATTAACAATATATATATGATAAAAAAATATAGTTGACATAATATTATATATTATGATAAAATGATATACGTCTTAGGGGTATGGCTCAATTGGTAGAGTAGTGGTCTCCAAAACCATTGGTTCTGGGTTCAAGTCCTAGTGCCCCTGCCAGAAACACTCAGTTATTATAGCTGAGTGTTTTTTTTTATTTTAAATATAAAAAATATGTCTAGTAAAATTTTATTATCTGACTAGGAGAATCTTCCTTTATGTATCATATTAATTAATAAAATATATACAATTATGAAAATAGAAGAAAATAATATATAAAATTATACATTTTATCTAATAATTTCTATAGAAATTTTTTGTATAAAACTATATTTTAATAAATAAACATATAGAATTTATTTAAAAAGACAAAATAAAATGAAGAATTTTTAGAAATAAAGACAATATAATACAAAAAATTGATAATAATCCCTTAAAAACAAAGAAAAAAATAAAAATTTTAATAAAAACATAAATTTGTTAATATTTATTTCAAAAATATGATATAATTTAACAAAAGGGATTCGATAGGAGGATAAAATGAAGAAAAAAAGTAAAGTCATTATAATTTTTATTTCGATTCTTATAGGTATTAGTTCAATTGCATTTGCAATAACTTTAAATTCAAAAGAAAAAAGAAAAGTGATAGATTCACAAATGAGGATGAAAAGTAACCAAAGTGGAGTTAGTGATGTAGTAAATACTATAATAGATGTTAATTATCAGTCAATTACATCATTAGAAAAAAATGATGATTCACATGGTTACATTATAATAGATGCAGAAGATGGTTATATAAAGAGTAATATTGATAATTTATTAAATTTAGCTGAAAAGAATAAGGTTAAACTTACATTTATAGAAAATAATGAAATTTCAAATAAGGACAATCCCTACTATGAGAAAATTGAAGAAAGTGGACATACAATCCTACCTAAACATTTAGATTTAAAACAAATTTTTAATAGCAATAATATTAAAGTAGTAGAGAATAAACAAGAGATATATAATAAAGAACATATAGATAATAAACAAGATACTGTATTTTATATTGAATTAAATGATAATGTTAAAGATATAAAAGAAATAAACTCTAATATTACAAATGGAATAGATAAATTAAAAGAAAATGGATACAGATTTAAGGCTTTCATATAGAATATAATTCCTGTGAAACCTATAATTACATTGAATTAAAATTCACTCTGAGGATAAACTATGAGTGTAAGATAAATCAAAAAGATTTAATCTTACAAATATACCGTAAGCCTTAGGAGGGATTGATTATGTCAAATAGAGTAATAGTTCCAGAAGCAAAGCAAGGTCTAAGCAACTTCAAAAATGAAGTAGCAAAAGAGTTAGGAGTTCCATTTACTGATTACAATGGAAACTTAAGCTCAAGACAATGTGGATCTGTAGGTGGCGAAATGGTTAAAAGAATGGTAGAAGAATACGAAAGTACTTTAAAGTAAGCACCTACTAAAGGGATCTACTAGATCTTCGGAAGTTACACCAACAAACAAAAGGTGTATTCTTGTACCGAGAGGATGATTTTTATAAATCATCCTCTTTCTTTTTGCGTAAAATATGTGATAAAATGAGAACAAAAGTTCGTTTAAAAGAAAGGTTGTTGTATGAGAAAAATAAAAATATTACATTGTGCAGATATACATTTTGATACTCCCTTTAAAGAGTTTAAAAATACATTAGCTAATAAGAGTAAAGAAGAACTAAAAGAAGTTTTTAATAAAATAATAGATATATGTAACGATGAAAAAGTAGAAATAATGCTTTTAGCAGGAGATATTTTTGATAATTATACATTGAGCAGAAATACATTAGTCTTTATAAGAGAATCCTTAGATAGATTAGATAAAACTAGAGTCTTTATAAGTCCAGGAAATCATGATCCATATAACTTTAAATCATTTTATAAATTAGTAGATTGGCCTAAAAATGTACATGTTTTTAAAGGTGATTTAGAAAAGGTTTTAATACCAGAGCTTGGAACATGCGTATATGGTGCAGCTTTTAATGATAATTATGTTAATAAATCAATGCTAAAAGGTATTGATGTGGATAATAACTTAATAAATTTAGTTGTAATTCATGGAGAACTTTCAAATGGATCTATAAATGAATATAATCCAATAACAGTTAAGGATATTGAAGACAGTAGAGTTGACTATGTAGCTTTAGGACATAGACATAAATTTAATGGAGTAGAAAAAGCTGGATTAACTAGTTATGCTTATAGTGGATGTCCTCAAGGAAGAGGATTCGATGAAATTGGAGAAAAGGGTGTGCTGATTGGTGAAATTAGTAAAGGTTATGTAAACTTAGCATTTAAAAAAACATGTAAAAGACAGTATATAGAAAAAGATATAAGCATAGATGGATTATTTGGATATAGAGAAGTAAAAAAGAAAATTTTAAGTGAGCTTAAAGAGTTTAACTTAAAAACTGATATATTCAAATTGAATTTAATAGGTGAAGTAGATGCTAATTTTAAAATAGACGAAAATATTTTATCAGAGAAACTTTCAGATAAATTTTATTTTGTAAAGGTAAGAGATAAGACTGATATAGCTGTAGATATAGATAATATAGAAAATGAACATTCAATAAAGGGATTATTTATAAGAAATTTAAAAGAATCTATAGATAATTCATCGGAAGAAGAAAAGGAAATTTTAGAGCTTGCATTAAAGCTTGGTCTTCAAAGTTTAAGTGAAGAGGAGGTGAACTTAGATGATTATTAAAAAGGTTAGAATTAAATCATTCGGTGGTATTAAGGATAAAGAATTTAGTTTTGAGAGAGGATTTAATTTAGTATATGGAGAAAATGAAAAGGGAAAAAGTACAATACAGAACTTTATAAGAGCCTGGCTTTATGGATTTGGTAATTCAAGAGGTGCTAAGAATAATTTAAGAAAAAGATATCTGCCATTTTCCGGAGAGAAAATGCAAGGTGAACTTGTATTAGAATACAATAAAAGAGAATATATAATTCAAAGAACTTTTGGTGCAACAAAGAAGGATGATACTTCAAATATTTATGATGGGTTAACTGGTGATGAAATAAAAGAAATTAATAAAGATGAACCAGGAACATACTTTTTAGGGGTTAATGGAAACACTTTTATAAAAACTTTATTTATACCTCAGCTTGGAGTTTTAGTTTCTAAAGATAAAGAAGAACAAATAATGCAAAGAATTATAGACGTATTTGGATGTGGAGAAGGAGAAGTATCAGTTGATAAAGCTGTTAATAAATTAAAAGATAGTAGAAAAGAGCTTACTACATCAAGGAAAAATGGAGAACTTGATATATTAAAAAGTAGATATTCAAAAGTTATAGAAGAAAGATATGAAGCTTATAAGGTAGCTGAGGATAATTTAATTAATGAGAATGAGCTTATTAATAAAAAAGAAGAAAGAAATAAAATAAGAGAAGAAATAACAAAATTAGAGTTATTTAAAAAATATTTAAAGAAGAGTAAACTTCAAAAAGAATATGGAGAAATAACAACATATTTAAAGAAGAGTGAGTCATTAAAAAAACAAGAGAAAGAAATAGATACTGAGCTAAAGAGAGAGAATGGGATAATTAGTGAGGAATATATAAATGACTTAAGTGAAGAAAATAAAAGATATCTAACACTTTTAGATATAAAAAAGGAAAATGAGTACGATTTAAAAGAAATTGAGAAAAGAATAGTCTATGAAAACGGAAAATTAGATAGCTATGAAGTATTTATGTCTATGGAAGATGACTTAAAAGAGAAGTTAATTAGATTAAATACTGAACAAGAGGGACTAAGGGAAAGAGTTCTATTAAATAAAAAAATTAAATTATCAATAGAAGAAGAAGAGAAAAAATTAGAACAAAAGAGAAAGTTTTTAGGTGATGTATTTAAGTTAACTTCACATAAGGAAGAAATAAAATTACTGTTTAAAAACTATGAGGATAAACTTCGTGAATTAAAAGAGAATATAGAAGTTTATGATTATGATGATAATGTTGGAGATTCAAGAAAAGGTTTAGAGCTTAAAAGAAATATTTCTATATTTTCAGCTATAATAGGTGGATTAATACTTGGTATAAACTTAGCTAGTGTTAGTTCCATAGTGCTATATACTATAGGCTCTATTTTGATAGTAGGTGGAGTGGCTTTTGCAGTATCTTTAAATGGTGCATTAAAAGATACTCAAAATAAATTTAGTAATAAAGAAAATATTGATAGGTTAAATAAAGAGATAAAAAATATTGAAGAACAACTTACAAGATATATGCATTTAATAAAATGTAATAACTATGAGAATTTATTAAGAGCTGTAAATACTCTAGAGAACTTTTATGTATTAGAAGCAAGAGTTAAGTTAAGAATTGAGGAGAGAAGTCTTCAACTAGAAGGAATATCTTTTGATAATGATGAGGAAAGATATAATCAAAATAATAAAATATTATCTTCAATAATGAAGCTTTGTGGATGTGATACATTAGATGAGATATATATTCAATTAGATGAATTCAAAAAGGTTAAAAATAATTTAACTCTTTTTGAGCTGGAGTATAATTCAAAAAAAGAAAGCTTAAATAGAATTACTTTTGAGTTAGAAGAAAAAGAAAAAGATATAAAAAGTAAATTAGAGCTTATGAATTTAGAAAATGTTCAATTAATAGATTTAGAGATGTATCTAAAAGGTTTTAGAGAAAAAATATTAGAAAAGAAAGATTTAGAAAAGGCGCTTCAAAATGTAGAAGAAACATATAAGGTTCTTCTTAAAGATAGAGATATAGAGAGTATAAAAGAGGAATTACAAGATATTATAAATCAAGATATGGATTATAGTTATGAGTCGGAAGAGGAAATTGAAAATGAGATTAGAAAAAAATCTAATTTATTAATAGAGTTAGAGAAAAAGATAAAAGATCTAGAAAATGTAATAAAAACAAGCTTCTTAGGAAAGAGAACTATAACTGCAATTGAAGAAGATTTAGAGAATCTAGTTGAGAGTATAAATATTTTAGATAAAAGGCTGATTGCATTAAATATTGCTATAGAGAATTTAGAAAAAGCAGGTAGAGATATAAGGGGGAGTTTTGGACCAGCATTAAATAATAATATTTTAAATATATTTAAAGAATTAACTGGAGATAAATATTCAGAAGTAAAACTTGGTGAAAATTATGATATGGTAGTTAGAGATAATTCAAGTATGTTCTCAGGGGAATATTTAAGTAATGGTGCAAATGATCAGATATATTTAGCTCTTAGATTAGCTTTTATAGAACTTATATTTAAAGGAAGAGAAGTACCTATAATATTTGATGATTCATTTATACAATATGATGATATTAGAAGAGAAAAGGGTCTTAAAATTATAGAAAGTAGAAATTTTGCTCAAACTATAATATTCTCATGCCAATCAATTGAAGAAGAATTATTAAGAAAAAATAGTATAAAAGCAAGTTATATTTATATTTAGAATTGACAATAATGGGAAGAGATATTAAAATTGTATATATGCGAATGCAAATCATATGCAAATGAGGTGTAATTTTTGAAAAAAATAATAGGAATATTAAGCGTAGTACTTATATCTTTTGGTCTTATTGGATGTTCAGGAGCTAAGGATAAGACGGAGCAAAAAACTGATGGAGATAAATTAAATGTTGCAGTTTCAATTTATCCATTAGAACAATTCACTAAAATGATTGGTGGAGATAAAGTAAACATACTAACTTTAGTTGGGCCAGGACAAGAGCCACATGATTTTGAAATAAAGCCTGCAGATTTCAAAGAACTTACAAATAGTGATATATTTGTTTATAACGGTCTTGGAATGGAAACTTGGCTTGATGAAGTAAAAGGGCAATTAAAAGATAGTAAAACTATAATGGTTGATTCAAGTAAAGATGTTAATGTAATTAAAGTGGGGGATAAAGTAGATCCACATATTTGGCTTAGTTTAAAAGATGCAACAATTCAAGCTAATAATATAAAGAATGCTTTAATTGAAAAAGATCCTAGTAATAAAGAATATTACGAGAAAAATTATAATAAGCTAAAGGAAGAGTTTGATGGATTATATAATGAATATAAGCCAAAATTCGAAAAGCTTAAGAATAAAGATTTCGTTACAGGTCATGCTGCTTTTGGATATCTTTGCAGAGATTTTGGATTAACTCAAAAATCAATTAGTGATTTATATTCAGAAGGAGAAGCTACTCCAAAGAAACTAGAAGAACTAGCTGCTTATTGTAAAAAGAATAATATAAAAACAATATTCTCTGAAAGTTTGGCAGAGCCTAAAACTTCAGAAACTCTAGCAAGGGAAGCCGGAGCTAAAGTTGAAAAAATATATAGTTTAGAATCAAGCGAAGATGATAAAACATATTTAGAAGGTATGAAGTACGATTTACAAGTAATATATAATAGTTTAGTAGAAGAAAATAAGTAATAAAAAAGGTTTGATTTAACTAAAATAGTAGTTAATCAAACCTTTTTTTGCTATTAATATGCTATTAATATGCTATAATATATGTAAAAAATAGTAAGGGGAGGCGGTTTTTATTAAGGCCTTAGAGTATTATGAGAGTAATATAAAAAAGAGTAAAAGTGAAATAGATCAAATGGAAAAGAAAATAGCTACTATAGGTTGGAGCAGATTGTTAATAGTAGTTTTAATGATAGCCGTAGGTTATATACTATATAATCAAGGTAATATACCATTCCTTATAGGTGGGGAGGTTCTATTACTTGCTGTTTTAGTATGTACTGTTATCTATCATAATAAATTAATAAATAAAAGAATTAAAGTGGAGAGATTTCTAGAAATAAATGAAAAAGGTGTAAAAAGAATAAGTGGAGAATTTAGAACTATAGAGGATGATGGCTCAGAATACATTAACGATTCACATCCATTCTCTTCAGATATAGATATATTTGGTAAAAGCTCATTATTCCAGTTAATAAACGATACCTTAACTAAAGGTGGAAGAGAAAAACTAGTAAGCAATCTTTCTTTAAAGAAATTACCAACAAAAGAAATTATAGAAAAGAAACAAGAGGCTATTAAAGAGCTTGGCGAAAAGATAAAGTGGAGACAAGAACTTTTAGTAAAAGGTAAAACTACAATAAAGAATAAGAAAAAAGAAACACAGGAATTAGAAGCATTTTTAACTTGGAGCAAGGAAAAGAAAGAAAAAGGTATAAGCAAGAAGTTAGTTGCGTATGTATTTATAGCTATCACATTTTTAAGTATAGTTCTATCAATAATTAAGATAATACCACCAAGTTATATTTTGTTAGTGCTTTTAATTAACTTTGCAGTTATTAAGTTAATTACAAAAGATTATAAAGAGGATTTGGAAATGTTTAATAGTATAAAGCATACTATTAAATCTTATGCTGAGATATTAGAACTTATAGAAAAAGAAGAATTTAAATCAGAGTATTTAAAAGGTATAAAAGATAAGCTTAAAAGTGATACTTCAAATTCATGTGGAGAAGAAATGAAGAAATTATCTAATCTTTTAGATTGGATAGGAGATAGTTCTGGCAATGCATACTATTTAATAATAAATATATTTATATTCTCGGATATATTTATAGTAGAGAATTTAGAGGACTGGAGATCACAAAATTCAAAGGAATTAGAAGTATGGATAGATGTTATAAGCGAGATTGATGCATTAAGTAGTATATCTAATATATACTTTGATTTTGATAAGTTTACTTTCCCTAAAATTTCAGATAAGAAAGAAGTGAAAGGAAAAGCTATTGGTCATCCTCTTATAGGGGAAAAGGCTGTGAGAAATGACTATTCACTTTCAAATAATAAAAGGGTAACTCTAATCACAGGATCTAATATGTCTGGTAAAAGTACATTTTTAAGAACAATTGGCTTAAATTTATTATTATCATATATTGGAGCTCCAGTTTATAGTGATAATTTTACATGTGGAATATTTAATATATATACATGTATGAGGACTAAGGATAATTTAGAAGAAAATATATCATCATTCTATGCAGAAATACTTAGGATTAAAATCCTAATAGAAGCAACTAAAAAGGGAGAAGATGTATTCTTCTTATTAGATGAGATATTTAAGGGAACTAATTCTTTAGATAGACATATCGGAGCTACTGAGCTTATAAAGCAATTAATAAATGGTGGAGCAATTGGGCTTGTATCTACTCATGATTTAGACCTTTGTAATTTAGAGGAATCTGATAATAGAATAGAGAATTATAATTTTAGAGAGTATTATGAAGATAATAAAATAAAATTTGATTATAAGTTAAGAGTTGGGAAAAGTGAGACACAAAATGCAATACATCTTATGAAACTTGCAGGTATTGAATTTAAATAAGAGGGATAGAGAAGAGAGAGGGACTTTTGAATATGGGGTATGTAATAATAGACTTAGAATTTAATAATTTAAATAATATAACAAAATATTATCCTGAATTTTATGATAAATATCCAGATTTAAAATCACTTTCTATACAAAATGAAATAATAGAAATTGGTGCTATTAAAGTTGATAAGTATATGAAAGTGCAGGGAAGACTTAAAGAATATGTTAAGCCATCCATAATACCAGTTTTAAATCCTGAGATAACTGATATAACAAATATAACAGAGAATGATTTAAAAGAAGGTATAAGTTTTGAAACTGGAGTAAAGAAACTTAAAGAGTTTATAGGGGAAGATGTATTTTGTTCTTGGGCTAAGGATGATGTTGCACAAATTATAATAAATGCGCATCACCATGGCTTTAGAGATTTAAAGTGGATAGACAGGTATTTAGACATTCAGGAATATACAAGTAAAATTTTGGGTGTTAAGAAATCTCTAAGTCTAAAAAATGCGTTAAAGAGGCTTAATATAAGAGTAGATAATAGGCTTTTGCATGATGCTTTAAATGATGCTGAATTTACAGTTCTTGTATTTAAGCAACTGTATAATCACAAAATAGTAAAGAATTATATAGTAGAGAATATTTATGATATGCCGGCTATAACTGTAAAAGAAGTAAGTGAAATAAATTTAGAGAAATCTAAAGTTAATTCATTATGTCCAAGGTGTAATAGAAAATTAGAATTAGAATTTGATTATATGCCATATAGGTGGAGATTCATATCAGTAGGGAGATGTTCTAAGTGTGACGGATCTGTGCTTAATGAAGTTATAGTAAAGAAAACTCTTCATGGAGATATAATTTATTCTGAAATTGGAAGCATGATAGATGAACTAGAATACTCAGATTATAGCTATAAATTAGATAAATATTTTCTTAAGAAAGATAAAGCATTATAACAATATTTATAGAATTATGTTAAAATAGTATAAGGTATATAAATAAAATATTTAAAGAGGAAAGGGTTAACTATGAATATAGCATTTTTTCTTACACCTAAAAATGAAGTGGTTTGTGAGAGTTTAGAATCGACTATGAGACAAGTTATGGAACGAATGGAGCACCATGGATATACAGCGATTCCGCTAATAGATAAGCATGGAAGATACGTCTCTACTCTAACAGAAGGAGATTTATTATGGAAGCTTAAGAATACTCCAGACCTTAATTTTAAAAATACTGAATGCGTAAAAGTGAAAGATATTAAAACAAGAAGAACACATAAAAGTGTATCTATAAATGCAGATATTGAAAGTTTAATATCACTTGCAGTTAATCAAAATTTTGTTCCTGTTGTTGATGATGAAGGAATCTTTATAGGTATTATAAAGAGAAGTGATATAATAAACTATTGTTATAATGAAATAAAAAGCAAATAAATATATTTAGAAGCAAGAACTTAGTAAAAAATTACTAAGTTCTTTTTTTATTGTATTTATAAAATTTTATAGAGAAAAATAAGAATGTAAAAGTATGTGAAAGCAGTTGTAAAAGCATATTTAGACGGAAGGTGAATAAGAATTTTATTACATGAATAATTTGAAGTTTTGAATAAAAAAATAAAAATTCCATTGACACTAATTATTAATAAGAGTATAGTATAAAACATAAATACACCCCCATAGGGAGGGGGTACAAAGGAGTGGTATTATGAATGACGATAAAAAGAAAGCTATGCAAGTTTTAAAGACTTGTAGGGGCCAAATTGATGGAATAATAAAAATGCTTGAGGAGGAAAGATACTGTATTGATGTATCTAATCAAATAATAGCAGCACAAGGACTTCTTAAAAAAGCTAATAAGCATGTATTAACACAACATATGCATCATTGCGTAAGAGAAGGTTTAGCAAATGAAAATGAAAAAGAGAAAGATGCTAAAGTTGAAGAAATCATAAGTATATTAACAAAACTTATAGATAAATAGAAATTGCTTAGTTATAGACTACATAAGAAGAGTTTAAATAAATAACGTATAAAAAATAAATAGCCTATATAAGGGAGGGAAATAAATGAAAAAACAGTTTGATATCAAAGGTATGACTTGTGCATCATGTGCAAATAGGATTGAAAAAGTAGTAAATAAGATGGATGGCGTTGACGAGGCTGTAGTAAATCTTGCAACAGAAAAGATGACAGTTAACTTTGATAAGGATAAAGTAACTAGTTCAGATATTGAAAGTAAAGTAAAAAAAGCAGGATATGAGGCAAATGAAATAAAATCAGATGATGTAGTAGATAAGAATTATAATATTACAGGTATGACTTGTGCATCATGTGCTAGCAGAATAGAGAAAGTACTAAACAAAACTGATGGGGTAGAGAGTGCAGTTGTTAATCTTGCAACAGAAAAAGCTACTGTAAAGTTCGATAAGGATGTTATATCATCAGAAGATATAATGAAGAAGGTTGAAAAAGCTGGATATGGTGCAGAAGAAATAAATGATGAAGACAGTTCACAAGGTCATTTTAAAATTAAGGGAATGACTTGTGCATCATGTGTACTTCATGTTGAAAAGGCAGTAGATAAATTAGATGGTGTGGATAAAGCTACAGTAAATCTTGCTGTTGAGGATATGAAGGTAAAGTATGATAGAAGAAAAGTTTCGGCAAAAGATATTGAAAAAGCAGTAAAAAATGCTGGATATGAAGCTATAGAGATAAAAGATACAGATAAAAATGATCATAAGAAAGATTCAGAAGAAAAAGTTAAAAAGGCTAAGAATAGATTTATATGGTCAATAGTATTTGCAATACCACTTGTAATAATTGCTATGGGACCTATGATTGGACTTAAATTACCAAGTGTTATAAGTCCCGATGCTAGTCCTTTTAATTATGCATTTATACAACTAATTCTAGCACTTATAATCATAGTAATAGGTAGAGATTTCTTTATACATGGGTTTAAAAATCTATTCCACTTAAGTCCGAATATGGATACACTTATTGCTCTAGGTAGTAGTGCAGCTATACTTTATGGAGTATATGCATTAGTGAAAATTTATGGTGGTCAAGTACACTTTGCACATCACTTATACTTTGAATCAGCAGGTATGATTATTGCATTTATTAGCTTAGGTAAGTTCTTGGAGGCTATTACAAAAGGTAAGACTTCAGATGCTATAAATAAGCTTATGGGTCTTGCACCAAAAACTGCAACGATAATAGTTGATGGAAAAGAAAAAGTTGTAGGAATTGATGATGTTAGAGTTAACGACATAATTTTTGTAAAACCAGGTGAAAAGTTACCGGTAGATGGTGAAGTTGTTGAAGGAACAACAAGTATAGATGAAGCTATGCTTACAGGAGAAAGTATTCCTGTAGATAAGAAACCTGGTGATCAAGTATTTGGAGCAAGTATAAATAAAAATGGAATGTTTAAATATAGAGCAACTAAAGTTGGTAAAGATACAGTTCTTTCAAAAATCATAAACTTAGTTGAAGATGCTCAAGGAACAAAGGCACCAATTGCAAAACTTGCAGATGTTATTTCAGGATATTTTGTACCAGTTGTAATTGTAATTGCAATTTTATCAGCATTAGCTTGGTTCTTTATAGGTAATGAAGACTTAGAGTTTGCATTAAATATATTAATATCAGTTCTTGTTATAGCTTGTCCATGTGCTTTAGGCCTAGCAACACCTACAGCAATTATGGTAAGTACAGGTAAAGGAGCTGAAAATGGAGTTCTTATTAAAAGTGGTGTAGCACTTGAAGAAGCTCATAAGATAAATACAATAGTATTTGATAAAACAGGTACAATTACAGAAGGTAAACCAAAGGTTACTGATATAGTATCAGTTTCTATTAAAGAAGATGAATTACTAAAATTTGCAGCAGCTGCTGAAAAGGGATCAGAACATCCACTTGGAGAAGCAATTGTAAAGGAAGCTGAAGATAAGAATATAGAATTACCACAAATTAAAGATTTTAAGTCTATCCCAGGTGAAGGTATCAATACAAATATTGAAGGGAAAAATACTGTAATTGGTAATAGAAAAATAATGGATAGAAACAATATAGATATTAAAGATATTGAAAGTAAAGCACATGAACTAGCAGACAGTGGTAAGACACCAATGTTTATGGCTATAGATGGAAGCTTAGCTGGAATTATAGCAGTTGCAGATACAGTTAAAGAAAATAGCCAAAAGACTGTAAAAGCTCTTCATACTATGGGAATTGAAGTTGTAATGTTAACTGGTGATAATGAAAAGACAGCAAAGGCAATTGCAAAACAAGTTGGAATAGATAGAGTAATATCAGATGTTTTACCAGAAGGTAAAGCAAATGTTGTTAAAGAATTACAAGGTGAAGGCAAGAAAGTTGCAATGGTTGGTGATGGCATAAATGATGCACCAGCACTTGTTACAGCGGAAATAGGTATAGCAATAGGATCAGGAACAGATGTCGCTATAGAATCAGCAGATATTGTTCTTATGAGAAGTGATCTTTTAGATGTTGTTACTGCTATTCAATTAAGTAGAGCAACAATTAGAAATATAAAACAAAACTTATTCTGGGCATTTGGATATAACGTATTAGGTATTCCAGTTGCTATGGGCATATTAAAACTATTTGGAGGACCACTTTTAGACCCTATGATTGCATCATTTGCAATGAGTTTAAGTTCAGTATCAGTATTATTAAATGCTTTAAGATTAAAAGGGTTTAAACCAAAATTTTAAGAAGATAAATTTAAATTAAATTTATATAAAATAAAACAAAAATAAAACATCTAAAGAAAAAGCTGCTTTAAAATGTAGTTAAATTAAGGAGTGATTATTATGACAAAATACAAAATCAAAATTGATGGAATGGGATGCCAAAAATGTGTAGATAACGTAGAAAGAGCTTTTGCAGGTGACGGTAGAGTAAAGCAATATGAAGTAAAGGTTGGAGAAGCTATAGTTGAATGTGATTTAACTAAAGAAGAACTAAAAGATTTAATTGATGATGCTGGATATGATTTAGAAACAGTAGAAGAAATAGAAAAAATGTAATACTAAAAAAAGGAGCAGTATACTGCTCCTTTTTTATAGGTATTTTTTTATTTCTTCATCAATATTAATATCAAAAGTTGGAGGAGGTAGATTATCAAGGCCTTTTTCAATATTTGAGAATTCTGTTTTAAGTTTTGATTCTATGTTTGAGAAAATTTTCATAGAAGATGATACCTTAGAATTAAGTTTACTTTCATAACTTGCTACTAAATTATCATATTCATCTTCTAATTCTTTTAATAATATATGAATAGTTGATTTGCATTCAGATAAATAATTAGATTTAGCATAAAGATGATTTAATTCAATATCTGAAGTGATCTTTTTCTCTAAAGCTTTTTTTGCAAGATGAATATTTCCTTTTTGTACTGCTAGTTTTACTTTAGAGTCATAATCTGAGCAAATATCATTTATCCATTCTATATCGGTTTTAAGAGTTGATAATTTATCAAGTAAATTAGAAAAATCTAATGATAAATCATCTAAAATCTTTTTTAAATCAACTATTTCCTCATATTTTTTTATAGATGCATTTCTTTTTAAATTTAATTTTTTTAATATTTCCATAATACCTCCAAGATTAATTAATCCCTTTATATAATTAATATATGAGTTAATCTAAATAATGTTTAATTATTAAAAAATAAGGCTTTTTCTTGTATTAAATTTATTGATAGATTAAAATTAAAATTGAAGTATATGTGGGGAAAAAGAAGGAGTGAATTTAAATGACAAATGAAAATACTATGGGTCAATTACTAGATTCTTATGATGTCAAGAGAATTAATAAAGGTGACATATTAGATGGAAGAGTAATCGATGTAAATGATAAAGAAGTAACAGTTGATATTAAATATGCTTTTGATGGTGTTATATCAAGAGAAGAGCTTACAGCTGATGATAAGAATCCATTAGATATTGTAAAATCAGGTGATGAATTCAAAGTTGTTGTGCTTTCACCAAACGATGGAGAAGGATTTGTTAAGTTATCAAGAAAGAGAGCTTTATTAAAAGAAGAAAAAGAAGAAATAAGAAATGCTTTCAATAATGGAACTATTATAAAGGTTAGAGTTAAAGAAGAAGTTAAGGGCGGATTAGTTGCAGAGTATGGATCAGTTAGGGTATTCATACCAGCTTCACTTGTTTCAAGAGAAAGAATTGATATAAAAACAGTAGTAGGAAAAGAGTTAGAAGTAAAAATTATAGAGTTAGACTTTAATAATAATAAAGTTGTTGGATCAAGAAGAGTTATTGAAGAAGAAGCTTATGAAAAGAATCAAAAGGTTCTATGGGCGGAAATCAAAAGCGGAGAAAAGAGAAAAGGTGTAGTTAAGAACATAGTTAAATTTGGTGCTTTTGTTGATATCGGAGGAGTACAAGGATTAGTTCATATAAATGACTTAGCTTGGGAAAGAGTTAAGAGAGTTGAAGATGTGGTTTCTGTTGGAGATGAAGTAGAAGTTTATGTTGGAAATGTAGATTTAGAAAACAGAAAATTATCACTAATCTTAAAAGATGTAAATAAAGAACCATGGAATGTGCATGGTGATTCAATGAAGATAGGAGATACTTTAGAAGGTATAGTTGTAAGACTTACAAGCTTTGGTGCTTTTGTTGAAGTATTTAAAGGAATAGAAGGTTTAGTTCATATTAGTGAAATAACTGATGAACATATCGCAAAACCTGAAGAGGTTTTAAAGCTTAATCAAAAAGTTAAGGTTAAAGTATTAAATATTGATAAAAATGCTAAGAGATTATCACTAAGCATTAAGGATGCAGCAGAAAAGAGTGCAGAATATCTAGAATATGTTGACAGTGAAGATGAAGGAGTAAGTCTTGGAGATTTATTTAAAGATTTATTCTAATTAAAAGATTAAGGATACTAGATTTAACTAGTATCCTTATATTTTTAAGCTTTTTCAATTTTAAGCATATTTGTTCCGCCTACATGAGCAGTTGGCATACCGGCAG
>NZ_JAFBDA010000020.1 GCF_016907995.1 Clostridium sardiniense
ATAAAAATATCATTTCCTAAATCATTTATTTCATTTCTTATAAATGTAGATATTTCTTTATCAAATCTCATTACCGTCTCCTTTTATTAAATAAATTTCATTCTATATCAATATTATATGACATATTTTACTATTTGTAAATATATGGTATTTATTTTTTCTTTTTTAATTATCATTTACGAGTATTTTATTTAAGATTTAAATATTTACTTTTAGTTTATTTTTTAATTTAATATACAATAAAAAAGCATCAGGAATTAACCTAATGCTTTTCATGAATTTTTATATTCTATTTATCCTCCATTGTATACATTTTTTTAATGACCTAACTTTTAGGTTTTGGGAAAATCATATTAGGATATACTTTTTTCATATATGAATTAGGATAATGTTCATCTAGAAATCTATCAATAACACTATCAGCTTTAACATGATTTATTCTCGCAACTTCTCTTCTTACAGCTAATGCAGACAAAGTAATATTAGGTATCATAATTATTAAAAATATGTATGTCCAAACTTTTATAGATTTATTAGAAAAATGCGCCATAAGCTTGTTAAATAAAGGATATATCTCTTTTATAAAATACACACCCAATATTCCCCAAAATACACAATACTCAACACTTGTTCTTCCATTAATACTAAGAGCATTACTCGTATAATCCCAAGATATTGTACCTACTAATTTCTGTTGTCCCCATGAGCATGCATATTCAAATATTCCACCCAAAATAGCACTTATAAGAAATATTATTAATCCACTAAATTTAGCAAATCTATATAATGCTATAGTAAGAAGAACACATCCTATACCATATACGGGACTAAACGGTCCATATAATAACCCTTGCCTACTTTCAAAATAACCATTTCTAATATAGCACCAAAGCATTTCTACTGCATATCCTAAGACAGATCCTACCATAAAAAGCCAGATTAATTTATAGAAATTTATTTCATTTTTTAAATTAAACATATAATCTCCTTTTAATCATAATATAACTTTAATACTTAAAATGATATCATCATATTAAGTATTAATATGGAAAATCCTTTTAAATTTCTTTAAACTTTCCTACATTTGATATATATTATGAGAGTGTATTTACTTAATATAATATCAAGCTAAAATGTAATTTATTACATAGTTAAATAAATCTATGATTCTTGTTATTTAAAAATATACTCTAATAGGTTTATTTAATACTTATATATAAAATCTGAGCCCTAAGTATTATAATTGCTTAAGTATCTTTTATTTTGTTTCTGTTAAAATTAAAAGCTTATGCACTAACTTTTTGTTCAAACATATAATCATTTACGAGTATATTATTTAAGATTAACTTTAATTTATTGATTATGCTTTCCATACAATTTCCTCCTACCCAAAAAGACTAGATATTTCTATCTAGAATATCATAAAGAATCCGTTCTCATTATTTAATCCATGATAAATAAAAATAAATTCTTTCACAAAAAAAGAGTAGTAAATTACTACTTCTCAGCATATATTATTCACCATAATTATATAATCTAATACTATTTGCTAACTCTTCATCAATTTTTTTCTGATTAATTAACTCATTAATTCTTCTAACAAAATCTTCATTTTCATCTTTAAAACTAAGATCAAGTCTTGTTATCTCACCTTTTAATTTGCATTTGATTAAAATATAATGTCTAGTTCTCTTTTCTTTTTTCTTTAGTGATGATGCTAATTTTATAAATGCTATTACTTTACTAAGTGATATAAGTTCAAATAATTCCGTTTCTGTTTTTACTCTACAATATTCGATATCCTTTATAAATATATCTTCTCCATACACTCTAACCCTATCTTCAAATAAATATACACTTCCCCCAGCAATAAATCCTAAGTCTTTAACACCTCCATAATGGTCAACATTATTATAATAGTTAATAAAGTTTAACCCTTGATTTTTATACTCTCTTTTCATTTTTCTATAATTCCGATTCCCGAATATACCTATAAATATAATTAAAAAAATAAGTACTGATAAATATATACTAATAACTATTCCTCCTTTGTTTAAAAATTATAGTTTTATATTATACATCTAATTATAAATATAAGCAAATTATTCCACTAAAAAATCTACTAGCTCTACACCTATATTAAACTTAATTGATTCCTCAAGAGATACATTCCTAACAAAATCTCACATTTCTAAATTACTTACTTTCTTTATTCTTGTCATAAAAAAATATCTTCTATCTATAGAGCTTTGTAACTTCATAAATAAAAGATATTTTAAAACTTTTTAATATTCACTTTATTATTATAAATAACGTTTTTTTATAATTATTTTTACAATGCTTATTGCCATAGTATTTTAAACTTTGGCTCAACTACAACATTTATGATACCTTATTTTTTAATCTTAATTTATCTGCAATAATTGCTATAAACTCTGAGTTAGTTGGTTTACCCTTATCATTATGAACAGTATATCCAAACAACTTATTAATAGCGTCTATTTGTCCTCTACCCCAAGCAACTTCTATAGCATGTCTTATTGCTCTTTCTACTCTTGATGCAGTAGTATTATATTTTTTAGCTATAGATGGATATAATTCCTTAGTAACTGCTGATAATAATTCCATATCATTCACTACCATTGTTATTGCTTCTCTTAAATACATATATCCTTTTATGTGAGCTGGAACTCCTATTTCATGTATTATACTTGTAATTTCAGTTTCTAAATCAACTGGTTCATTGTGTGATATTGATGTATTATGAGAAATCATATCATTATTTTGAGAATTTATAGTTTGTCTATTTACTGTATTTACTCTAGGTGCACCAGTATTAAACATTTCTCTTATTCTTTTTGTAAATATGTCCATATCAAATGGTTTTACAACATAATAATCTGCTCCTAATGTAATTGCTTGTTGAGTTATTTTATCTTGACCAACAGCAGATAGGACAATAACTCTTGGCATCTTATCCAAATTCATATTATTTAATTTTTCTAATACTCCTAATCCATCTAGATGAGGCATAATGATATCTAGTACTACTAAATCTGGTTTTTTAGCTTCTATTAGACTTAGAGCCTCCCTTCCATCTTTTGCTATACCAGTTACTATAATATCTTTCTGATTTAATAGATAATCATTCAAAATACTACAAAACTCTTTATTATCATCAGCTATAAGTACAGATATTTTTGAATCTTCCATGTTTTTCTCCCCTTTATCCATTTTATATTGTACAACTATATCTACCCACAAAACTTTGTATGTTATCTCAAAGAAGGTTAATTTTCCCTTACTTTATAAGTATTCGACATTTATTTGGAAAATCCTTTTATAAGATAACACTTAATTTTATAATAGAAATAATTTATATATTTTTATTTTAACGGCAAGTTTCACCTTCCACTATTTGTAAATTATACACTATTTATAGTAATTCGTCTATAGTTTTTAGTAATTTTTTCCATTTTCTTTGCTTTTTATATTATTTCATACCTTTATATCTATAATTAAAAAAGGTAAGACAAATTGTGCCTTACCTTTTAAACTATATTATTTAATAATCCCTGCATCTTCTAACATCCAATCTATATATATTCCATATCCAACATCTGGTTTATTTATAAGAACATGTGTTACTGCTCCTATTATTTTTCCATTTTGTATAATAGGACTACCACTCATGCCTTGAATAATACCACCTGTCTTTTGTAAAAGTTCCTCATCAGTAACCTTTATAATCATACTTTTTGGACTTGGAGTTTCCTGATTTAACTTTTTTACAATTTCTACATCATATTCTTTTGGACCAGTTTCATCTATTGTAGTTATAATCTTAGCTTTACCAACTTCAATTTCATCCCTAAAACCAACTGAAAGTGGAGTCACAGTTTTTTCTTGCAAATAATCATTTTTCTTTGATCCAAATATTCCACATTGAGTATTTTTTTGAATACTTCCTATTGGAGTATCTTCATTTGTAAAAATACCTTTTAGTTCTCCTGGCGCTCCTTTTTCTCCTTTTCTTAAGCTAATTACAGATGCCTCTAATAATTCCCCAGATTTTACAGTAAATTTAGTATTTGTGTCTCCATCTGTAATTGGATGTCCTAATGCTCCAAATTTCCCTGTTTCTTCATGATAAAATGTTAAAGTACCAACTCCCGCTGTAGAGTCTCTTATCCAGAGTCCTAGCTTATATTCATCTTTTTCTTTTTTCATGTTAATTGATTTCTTTATATCTTTTCCATCTCTATTTATAACTAAGTCTATTTTATCTTTTTTTGAATTTCTTACTATATTCATTACTTCCTTAGTAGTATACACTTTTTTACCATTAATTTCAGTAATTAAATCACCAAGTTCTATTCCAGATGTTTTACATGGGCTTTCACTTTTTTGATCACCTATCATTATATCTGAAAATCCTACAACTAATACTCCATTAGATGATAATCTTACACCAACACTAGTTCCGCCAGGATATAATTTTAAATCTTTTATATTTTGTACAGAAACAGACTTAAGAGGAATTAATCCCATGAAGCTTATATCTACAGTATCACCATTATAAGTTAAACGATTTAAGGGGCTAATGTCATCAAATATAGAAGTTGTTTCTATTTCATTACTTGTGTATACCTTATCTGGCATATCTTTAATAGTAAAAATTGTTGTTAATACCAATATAGTTATCAAGGTCATTAAGAAACTTATAGATTTTATTATTTTCCTTTTCATCTCTTCTCCTCCTTTGCCTCTGTTCTTAAGTTACCCTGAAGACATGCCATATATTCTGTATTAACTTTACTATAATAGACAAATTTTTTTAAAACAAAAAAATAAAACCACAGAGTTACCGTGATTTTATTTTTTCCTTTTATCCTCTCAGATATGTATTATATTGCTTTTAATTCTGTTTTTTTTGTATTTGAGTTTTCAAACATCTCTCTTACATTTTCCAATGTTGCATTAGTTACACTATCTCCACCTAACATTGTAGCTACTTGATATATTTTTTCATCAATTGATAATAATCTTATCTTTGTAAATGTCTTCTCATTTTTAACTTCTTTAGACACAAAATAATGATGATCAGATAATATAGCTATTTGAGGTAAATGTGTTATACATAAAACTTGATGATTCTTAGATACTTGATACATCTTTTCTCCAACTCTTTGTCCGACTTGCCCACTAATACCAGTATCTATTTCATCAAAAATTAATGTTGGAATATCATCTTTATCCGCAAAAACACATTTTAGTGCAAGCATTATTCTAGATAATTCTCCACCTGATAAAACTTTTTCAAGCGATTTTAGTGGTTCTCCTGGATTTGTTGAAATCATGAATGTAACGTCATCAAAACCTTTTTCATTAAAGTCATCTTGTTGTTCTATCAGTATGTTCATTCTTGATTTATCTAATCCAACATAAGATAATTCTAATAAAATCCTATCTTCAAGTTCCTTACTATAAGATTTTCTAATAGAAGAAATTTTTTCACCAACTTTTTTCATTTTAGCAAAAATTTCTTTTTCTTTTTCTTCAAGTTCTTTAATTATTTCTTCAGCATGCACTAATTCTTCATATTGTTTTTTCAAATCATTATAATTAGATATAACTAGTTCAACTGATCCACCATATTTCTTCTTATAGCTATTTATAGTAAATAATCTTTCATTTATTCTTGCCAGTTCCTCTTCATCATAATGTATATCATCAGACATATCTCTAAGTTCTCTTGATGCTTCTTCTATATTATAAAAAGCTTCTTCTATAACTTCTCTTTTTCCTTTTATTTTTAAAAAATGCTCCTCAACAGAAGTTAACTCTGATATTACTTTTGAAAGAGAATCAAGTACACTTGAAGATTCCATACCATTTAAAAAATTATAGCTATTACTAATTGCAAGAGTTATTTTTTCTGCATTAGATAGAATATTATATTCGTCTTTTAAGTCTTCTTCTTCACCTATTTTCAATTTACCTTTTTCAATATCTTCAATCTGAAATTTAATATAATCTACTAATTTATCTCTATCTTTATTTCCATTGATATTTTTTATCTTTTCTCTGGTTTTTAATAGCTCTTCTCTTAAAATTAAAAATTTATCTAATTCATTTTCTATTTTTTCACCAATATAACTATCTAAATAATTAACATGACTACTTTTTTGAAGTAAACTCTGATTTTGATGTTGTCCATGAATATCCAAAAGTTTTTCTCTTATTCTTTTTAATTGACTTACAATTATACTTTTACCATTTACTTTTATGATACTTTTCCCACTTAATAATGTTTCCCTTGATATTATTAATGTATCATCAAATTCTATTTCTAATTCATTTAATACATCAAAAAGTTTACTATCTTTAATATCAAATATAGCTTCAACCCGAGTTCTACTTTCCCCTGTTCTAATTAAATCTTTTGAAAACTTCCCGCCAAGCACGTAATCTATTGCATCTATTAAAATTGACTTACCTGCCCCAGTTTCTCCAGATAGTATATTAAATCCTTCACATAAATCTATTGATATTTCTTCAATAAGCGCAAAATTTTTAATATTTAATTGTATTAACATCTATACCACCTATAATTACTCATTAATTCTACTTTGTATACTAGTTACAAGGTCTTCTGCCCCTTCAAGACTTCTAACTAAAATAAATATTGTATTATCACCTGCAACAGTACCTGCTATATCTTCGAATCCTAAGCTATCAATTGCTTCAGCTGCCGCAGATGCTCCACCTGTAAAAGTTTTTACAACTACCATCTTATCTACATTCTCAACATGCACAACAGCATTTGTTAATATATTTGCAAGTTTGTCAATAATATTTGATGACTCTTTTGTCGGAACAACATACTTATATTTTCCTGCAACTGACTGCATCTTTAATAGTTTTAAATTTTTAATGTCTCTTGAAACAGTTGCTTGAGTAACATCAAATCCAGATTTTTTTAACTCTTCTGCAAGCTCTTCTTGAGTTTCTATATCTTTCTCTTTAATAATTTCTAATATTTTTTCATGTCTTTTTGATTTCAATGTACCTCACCATCTCATTCTATTATTTATTTAAAATTTTTGTTCTTAATACTTCAAAATAGTCATAATCATCAAATTGTATTAGCTTTGCTTCCCTCTCAGCTCTACTTATTTTAATTATAGCCTTCTTGTCTACTTCATATACTTTTTGACCATCAACAGTTAGATAAAGCTCTTCCTCTTCATGGAATGTTTTAATTGTTATTTTACTATCTCCTCTAAGAACCATAGTTTGCATACTTTTTGTATGGGGACAAATAGGTGTTATTAATATAACATCTAAGTCTGGATATATAAATGGTCCACCTGCTGAAAATGAATATGCTGTAGAACCAGTAGGTGTTGCAATAATAAGACCATCACCTTTGAAGGAACTGTAATATTTTCCATCAACATATATATTAAACTTAGTCATTCTTGATAACGTACCCCTTGCAATTACAATGTCATTTAATGCTATTTGTTCATCATTTTTAACATCATTTATCTTACATTTTAAAAGCATTCTTTCTTCTACCTTAAAAAGATCATTTTTAAGTTTAAATATAGCTTTATCTATCTCTGATATATCAATACTACTTAAAAATCCAAGATTACCAATATTTATTCCGAGTAGTGGTATATCCATTTTATTAGATATCTTTCTTGCAACACCAAGTAATGTTCCATCTCCACCTAGCACAATAAGTAATTCTATATTTTTTGAAAGATCACTGCATTTAATTTCATATGTATTGAATATATCTATTTTTACTTTATCAAATGCTTTATTTAATTTTTCAATAACTAAATTTACAATAATTCCTTCGCAATCCTTAGATGGATTTATTGCAATACCTATATGTCTCATAAATATCCCGCCTTTTATATTTCTGAATGTGAAGCAGATACTACATTTCCTATATCTTCCATCTTAAAGTTGCTAACTTTTTCTTTATTCTTAGTAAAGTATACTAAATACTCTATATTTCCTTCTGGTCCTTTTATAGGTGAGTAACTAACCCCCAATATATTTAAATCATGCTCTAATAGATAGTTTACTATGGAGTTTACTACTTCTTTATGAGTGCTTTCTTCACGAACTACTCCCTTTTTACCTACCTTTTCTCTTCCAGCTTCAAATTGAGGTTTAATTAAAGCTACAACTTCACCATCATCTTTTAAAAGATTTATAGTAGCTGGCATAATTGTTTTTAATGATATAAATGAAACATCTATTGATGCAAAGTCAAGCTTTTCTCCTATATCTTCTGGAGTTACGTATCTAATATTAGTACGCTCCATACAAACGACTCTTTCATCAGTTCTAAGTTTCCATGCAAATTGCCCATATCCAACATCAACTGAAAATACTTTTCTAGCACCGTTTTGAAGCATACAATCTGTAAATCCACCTGTAGATGCTCCTATGTCCATACAAACTTTGCCATCTAGAACTAAAGGAAATTCCTTCATGGCTTTTTCAAGCTTAAGTCCGCCTCTACTTACATAGGGTATAGTGTCACCTTTAAATTCAATATTCGAAGTTACACTAACTTTTGCTCCTGCTTTATCAACTCTTTGTCCATCTACAAATACTTTTCCAGCCATTATATTTGTTTTAGCTCTTTCTCTTGATGAAATTATCCCTCTATCTACTAATAATACATCAAGTCTCTCTTTCTTATCTGCCATTTTTATCTCCTTGTTTTTAACAATTTTAATACTTCATCTCTTATTCCCTTTGGATCTAAATTCCACTCACTGTAAAGAATTGTAGTATCACCTTGTTCAACGAACTCATCATTATAACCTAATGCCTTAAAAGTCCCTTCAAATCCATAATTATTAAGTGATAGTAATATATTAGATCCTAATCCACCTTTAATTACATTATCTTCTACTGTTATTATATCATATCCTTCATTAGATAATTTCTTAATTATTCCTTCATCAAGTGGTTTTATAAATGTTGCATTAATTAACTTAGGATATATTCCTTCTTTATTTAAAAGTTCTTTTGCTAACATAGAATGTTGAGTCATTCTTCCAGTTGAAATTATTGCACATTTAGAACCTTTTCCCTCATCTAGAACTTCCCATTTTGCAAACTCAATTTTTTCTAATGCTTTAAGTTCTGGTATTATATCTCCACCTCTTGGGTATCGTATAGCTATTGGTCTTTCTTGTTTTAAAGCCCAAGCTAAAAGTGGTTCTATTTCATCCAAACACTTAGGTGTAACTATTGTTATATTAGGTATAATGGAAAGATATGATATATCAAATATACCTTGATGTGTTTCTCCATCTTCACCTACTAGTCCCGCTCTATCTATAGCAAATACTACCGGAAGGTTTTGAATACATACATCATGTAAAACCTGATCAAAAGCTCTTTGGAGAAATGTTGAATACACTGCAAATACTGGTCTTAATCCAGAACATGCCATTCCCGCTGATAAAGTCACAGCATGTTGCTCTGCTATTCCTACATCAAAGAATCTTTTAGGATACTTTTCCATAAAACCTTTTAATCCGGTTCCATCTGGCATAGCAGCTGTTATAGCCACAATATTTTCATCTTTTTCTGCTAATTTCATTAGTGCATTACCAAAAACTTTAGAATAATTACATCTTGCAGTATTTATAGGTTCTCCATTTTCTAAATTAAAAGGGGAAACTCCATGATATTTATCAGGACTTTTCTCAGCAAGTTCATATCCCTTACCTTTTTGAGTTACAACATGAATTATTACAGGTTCATCTATATTCTTTGCTTTAGATAATACATTCTTCATAGCTTCTATATTGTGTCCATCTATAGGCCCTAAATATTTAAGTCCCATATCTTCAAATAGCATAGATGGCACTACTAATTGCTTTATACTATCCTTTATTTTACTTAATTTTTTTGCAATACGTTTACCAGCTGAACTGTTATTTAATTTATTGTTTATTCCTTTTTTAAACTTATTATATTCAGGTTCCATTCTTACTTTATTTAGATAAGATGATAACCCTCCAACATTAGTTGATATTGACATTTGATTATCATTTAAAATTACAATCATTTTTGTCTTTTTAAAGCCTAAATCATTTAATGCCTCAAGAGCCATTCCTCCAGTTAAAGCTCCATCTCCAATAACAGCTACTACATTATTATCTTCATTTTTTAAATCTCTAGCTCTAGCAAATCCTAATGCCGCTGATATAGATGTACTGCTATGTCCAGTGTCAAAAAAGTCATAAACACTTTCATTTCTCTTTGGAAATCCACTCATTCCATTATGCTTTCTAAGCTCTTTAAATCTATCTTTTCTACCAGTTAATATCTTATGAATGTAAGTTTGATGTCCAACATCCCATATTATTTTATCTTTATCTAAATTAAACTCACTAAATAGACTAAGTGTTAATTCAACAACTCCAAGATTAGATGCAAGATGTCCTCCTGTTTTAGACACTGAATCTATTAAAAAATCTCTTATTTCATTTGATAATTCATACATTTCAGGTGTAGTCAAAACTCTTACGTCCGCAGGAGATTTTATTTCACTTAAAATATCCTTCATACTATCCCAACCCTCTTTTTAAAATTCCCTTATTAAAAGGTTTTTTGTTAATTCTATTAAATTATCGCTATTCACCGTTAAACTTCTTAATAATTCAATACAATCCTCTGTAAGTTCTCTGCACAAATTCTCACACTTATCTATTCCATATACAGAAACAAAATTTGTTTTGTCTTTTACTTCATCTGCATGAGTCTTTTTACCTAGTTTTTCTTCATTTCCAATAACATCTAATAAATCATCTTTTATTTGAAATACAAGACCTAATTTTTCTCCAAAACTATTTAGTTTATCTAGATCATCCTTAGGTGCTTCTCCAAGCAAAGCGCCAGATACTATTGAAGCTCTTATAAGTTCTCCAGTCTTTTTAAGATGCATATATTTTAGTTCATCAACTGGTATAGTTCTTCCTTCACTTATAATATCAACAACTTGACCTCCAATCATACCTTCTGATCCTGATGCCCTTGCAAGTTCAATTGATGCATCTAGTGCATAAATTCCATTTTCTTTTGCACTTTCCATAAGTAAAATCATAGCTTCATTTAAAAGAGCATCTCCTGCAAGTACCGCTATATTTTCACCATATACTTTATGATTCGTAGGTTTCCCTCTTCTTAAATCATCATCATCCATACAAGGAAGATCATCATGTATTAAGGAGTATGTGTGTATCATCTCTATAGCACTTGCCATTTTCAATGCTTTTTCCCAATCTTTTTTATAAGCATTGTATGTAAGTATTGCTAATATAGGTCTTACTCTCTTACCACCTACATTTAAACTATAACTTTCCGCATCATATATTAATTTATTATAACCATCTTTTCCACAAAAGTAATTTTGTAGATATAAGTCTATTTTATATTTTAAATCATTAATATTCATTGCTATTCTCAAGCTCCACTTCTTCATTATCTTCTACTATAGATATTTTGCCCTCATATTCATTTAAAGTTTTGTAAAGTTTATTTACTAGCTTAGTTCCTTTTTCATATTCTTTCATAGCTTCATCTAAGCTTAACTCATTTTTTTCAAGACTATCTAAAATATCTTTTAAATTTTGAAGCATATCTTCATAACTAACTTTTTTTGCCATATTTCTCTCCTTTTTTAATTAGGCTTAAATTGTCCTTTTATACTACCATCTCTAAATAATATCTCTATATCTCTATCTTTAATCAATTCATCTTTACTTTTTAAGATTAAATCACCACTCTTAACAACTGTATATCCTTTATTTAAGATTGTTAAAGGATTATTTGCTATTAACAGTGAATTTAACTCTTGTAATTTATTATTTTCTTTATCTAATCTATTCTTAATAACTTTTTCTAAGTTCTTTTTTATTGAATCTAATTCTAAGTAACTATTACTTATTTTTGAAATAGGTGAATTTAATAATAATATTCTTTCTAAAGAACTTATGTTACTTTTTTCTAATCCTATTATACTATCAATATTTTTATTTAGTAAAGTTCTAATACTTAATAGTTCATTTGTCATTTCACTTTTATTATTTACAGCCATTTCTGCTGCTTGTGATGGAGTAGCTGCTCTTAAATCTGCAACAAAGTCTGAAATAGTATAATCAACTTCATGACCTACAGCAGATATTATAGGAATTTTAGATTTAAATATTGAATAAGCCAATTCTTCCTCATTAAAATTCCAAAGCTCTTCAATAGAACCTCCACCTCTTCCAATTATTATAACATCAACTGATTTTTTTATATTAAAGTATTTAATGCCTTCAATTACTGTCTTATATCCACCTTCACCTTGTACCTTAGCTGGGTATAATACAATATCAACTGATGAGTTTCTTCTTCTGGAAACATTTAATATATCATGTATAGCTGCACCTGTTTTCGCAGTTATAACACCTATTCTCTTTGGGTTGTCTGGTATATTTTTTTTGTATTTCTCATCAAAGATTCCTTCTTTTAGAAGTTTCTCTTTTAGTCTCTCAAATTTAATATGGAGTTCTCCAATTCCACTTTGTTCAATTTCTCTACAATATAATTGAAGACTTCCACTAGCTGGATATAAAGAAGCTCTTGCTTTAACAATTACCTCCATCCCCTCTTTTAATCTGAACTCTAAGTTTAAAGTATCTCCTTTAAACATAATACAATTTATTTTCCCATTATCATCTTTTAAAGAAAAATATATATGGCCACTTGAATGATACTTTAAATTAGAAATCTCTCCTTTTACAGAGAGATTATTTAATATGAAGTCATTATCTATAATTTTTTTTATATAATTATTAACCTCTGAAACATTTAATATTTTAATTCTCATTTTTCTTAATTGCCTCACAAACATTATTAATTAAAAGTGTAGTTGTAAGTGCTCCTACTCCACCTGGGACTGGAGTTATTAAAGATGCTTTTTCTAAAACATCATCAAAATCAACATCACCAGTTATTTTCCCTTCAAATGATGAAGTACCAACGTCAATTACCACTGCACCTTCTTTTATATATTCAGATGTAATAAATTTTGGACTTCCAATAGCAACAACTAATATATCAGCTCTTTTACAAACTTTTTCTAAATCCTTAGTTCTTGAATGGCATATTGTAACTGTTGCATTTTCATTTAAAAGCATTTGAAAAACAGTTTTTCCAACTATATTACTTCTTCCTAGAATAACCACCTCTTTACCTTCTAAAGCAACGTTATATTTTTTTAATAATGTTACTACTGAATTAGGTGTACAAGGCATAAATGTATCTTCTGCAAGATATAATTTACCAACACTTTCATATGTTAAGCAATCAATGTCTTTCTTTGGAGATATAACATTAAGCACTCTTTTTTCATTAATATGTTTTGGTAATGGTAATTGAAGCATTATCCCATGAACATTCTCATCATTGTTTAGGCTATCAATTAATGAAACAAGCTCCTCTTCCATTATAGTGCTATCTAACATAATCTTATCAAATAAAACTCCAAGAGAAGTTGCTACCTTCTCTTGTGAATTTAAATAGTATATTGATCCACCATCATCACCAACTAATATAGATGCAATTTTAGGAACTATCTGCCCATTTTCTTTTCTATATTCTATAAAATTCTTTATGTTTTCTTTAATGTTTTTTGAAACCTCTCTACCATCAATAATCTTATCCAAGATAAATCCCCCTATTTATTCTTATATATCTTATCTAAAACTCCATTAACAAATGAAACTGACTTTTCATCTGAATATCTCTTTGTTATTTCTAATGCTTCATTTATAGCAACCTTTTCAGGTACATCATTTACATAATTCATTTCATAAACTGCAAGTCTTAGTATTGCAAGATTTACTTTTGATATTCTTTCTATTTTCCACTTTTGTAAATTTTCTTTTATTAAATTATCTATTGAATCTTTATTTTCTTCTACACCTTTTAAAACTTCTTTTATGTACTCTAAATCTACTTCTTTTATATTGCCTTCATAATTTTCAACAAATGTTTCCATCGCCTCGTTATATGATTCCTTTGTTAACATTGTGCTAAATATTAATTCCATTGCTTTCTCTCTTGATACTTTTCTACTCATCTTTTCCTCCTAATGATTCCTCTTCTAATCTTATTATAGACTTATTCTAATAGTGTTAAACATTATATATTCAAGCAAGGAAACACCCTCTGAATATCAGAGGGTGAAACTACATTTCCTTTGATTCTTTTTCTGAACTCTTTGGTAGATATATGTTCTGAACATACACATCTACACTACTTACAACTAATCCTGTCATAGCTTCTACAGTCTTCTTAACATTTTCTTGAACTGCACCTATAACATCTAGTATTTTCACACCATACTCTACAGTAACTGCCATCTCAATTCTTGCTCTATCTTCTTCTAAAGTAACCTTTACAGCCTTACCTGATGACTTCTTACCTTTAAGTAGCTGTGATATGTTGTTTGTAACTCCATGTTGGAATTCCATAACTCCATCAATTTCTTCTGCTGCAATACCAGCAATAACTGATACAACTTCATCTGAAATCTTTACGATTCCAATGTTTTCATTATTGAAGTTTTCCATTCACTTCGACCTCCTAGGCTTCGCACTTTGCGAAACTATTATCTTATGCTTATTATATCAAATATGATTTTACATTACAATGCATTTATTTTTTTACTTCTATTGAGATATCGTTTATATTTGCAACATCTTGCACTATTTCTTGTATTTGTAAACTCATTTTTTCATCAATACCATCAGTCTTTACAAACACCTTCGCTTTACTACCATCAATAGTACATAATACATCCTTTACCCCTTTATTCTTTATGTTAATTTCAACTCTATTTTCATTATCCTTTTGCTTAGTCTTTTCTAAAAGTTGTTTTTGAGCACTAGCTTTTTGATCTTTTGAGGTATTCTTATCCTCAATTATTGCTTTTAAGTTTGTAATTGTTTCAGCATCGCTTGTTTCTTTTTCTGTTCTAGAATCATAGAAGAAATCCTTTTGAGCCACTGTTTCTTTATCTTTATCCTTTTCTTCTTCATTTGCTGAAAGTACCTGACTTAAATCAGTTGGATCATTTAGTCCACCTTCATTAAGCTTCGTCGCTAGAAGACCAACACATATTATTAGTCCTAGCAAAGTGAAAATAATACCAAATTGTTTTTTATTCATTTTATTCTCCTCCCATCCTTTACCTATTGAATTATATGCTAACTATTCATGGAATATACATTAACTTTATCTATAGAAAGGTCATATAAATTTGATACAACTTTTTGGATTTCATATTTTGTTTTACTATTTTCCGCTCCTTCTGCCACAACAAAAACACTTATTACTTTTGGCTTATATGTTTGAAGTATAAAAGGCTCATTACCCTGGTCTTTGGTTGTCATAACAACTTTTGAACCGTCATTTTTTTGTTCATTTACACGCTTTCCTCCTTCACTATCTGTTTCTTCTGTAACTGAGGTTTGCGTATCTTCATCATATGCCGGAACTTTCTTCTCTCCACTTTCAAAAGAAATCATTACATCCACACTTCCAACGCCATCCATTTTTTTTAATATTGTTGTTAATTGTTCCTTTTGCTCTCTTTCATATTCATCTTTTACACTACTTTCAGTCGCGTTATTATTTAAACCTTCACTTTCTAATCCACTTGATGTTGCAGTCTCTTGGTTACTATATTTTTCTTTAGAAGGTTTTAGCACATTTAATGCTAAAAGTAAAAATGCAATAATAACAATAATAATAATTAACCTGTTTATATTCTTATTTTTCAAAAAATCATCTATGATTTTTTTAATCTTTTTTCCATCCACTCTACCATCTCCTTTACTTCATTTTATATATGTTAATTTTCCCTTCATCAATATCTAATTCTTTTGAAATAAACTTAACTACTTCTTTATATTTAACATTTTCTATCTTTTCTTTATTCTCTTCCTTAGGCTTTATATCTACTTTATCTATCTTATCTATTTTTTGAATATTTTTATCTTTAACTCTTATATCTAGCCTATTTATTGTAAAATCAGTCTTATTAAAATCAACTTCACAATCCACTTCACATTTAAACTCTAAATCTTTAAATTCTTTTTTTAATATATTTTCACAATTTTTATTAAAATTTTTTTTAAAGCTTTCATTTTTGACCTTTGATAGTTCGTCATCATTCTTTTCTATTTTTTTATTAGTATTATATTCACCATCATAGGAACTAATTGCATCTTTTAACTCTTCTTCACCATTTAAAATTATTGTTAAGATAGGATTTAAAATAACTGCTATAAGTATTAACCCTAAAACAAACTTCAAATATTTCTTCATATTGTTATCTGGTGCAATTAATTCAACAGCAGCAATAAATATTAATGTTGTAACTAGTGTTATTACAAAATTATTTAACAATTCCAAATTCCTTATCCTCCTACTACAAATTTACCCGCTGATGCCATAATTCCTAATAAAATAAAGAACATAAAACTTATACTTATTACACATGAGAGTAATAGTATAAGGGCATCTCCAACTGCTGCTATAGATGAAGTTATTCTTTTATCACTTATAGGTTCAACTAATGCTGCAGATAACTTATATATAAATGACATAAGAACTAGTTTTATTATTGGATATAAAAGTACTAATACAATTACAATAAGCCCTACACCTGTTATTGCATTTTTAATTATTAAAGAATAGCCTGCAACTGAGGTTATAGCATCTGAGAATGTTTTTCCAACTATAGGAATGAAATTATCAACTGCAAACTTAGTAGTTTTAAGTGCAACTGCATCCATTGTATCTGCTGTAATCCCTCTTATAGTTAAAGTTGCAATAAATACAGTTATGATTATTCCTTGAGACCACATTATTATTTGTTTTACTAGCTTACACAAATTATCTATCTTATGCTCAGTTGATATATTATTTGCAAATTCCATTACAAAGCCTATTAATATTAAAGGTATTATTATAGAAATATATATTCTAGGTATCATTGTAACAGCGACTAAAATTATTGGATCTAATGTAGCCGCTTGTACAAATCCTCCAGCTAAAGCAATCATTGTAACTAAGATAGGCAATAATGCTGCCATAAAGTTTGCAATTTCATTAATAGCATCTGTTGCAACTGCTATTGATATCATGAAACTTTTTGAAAGTATCATAACTAATATTGAGTAACATGCAAAAAAAGCAATTTGCGATATATTTTCATTTTTAAAAGCATCCTGTAAGTTTTTAAGTAACGAACATAATATAGCTATGACTATAACTGATATAACAAGTTTCAGAACACTTCTAACTTCTCTAAATAATAAACTTATTATAGCTTTAAAAACTACTGAAAAACTTAAATTACCATGTCCTTCTTCAATATATGACTTTACATATTCAATAGGATCAAGCTCATTTACTAACTCAACATCTGTTTTCATCTTATTTATATATTCATATAAATTATTAAGCCCTTCCTTAGTTTCGCCATCTAAGACCTCTTCCTTATTAATTTCTACTGTTTTATTTTCAGCCTTTGCAACACTTCCTCCAGAAAATGATGTTATTATTGGAATAATTGAAAATATTATTGTAAGAATAGTTATAATTACTGTCTTTTTAAATTTTATCTTCATAAATACTCACCTACAAGATCTTTAAAATAGAGTCTAATACCGCCATAAGTATTGGTATCGCAAGTGCTAAGATCATAATCTTTCCTGCAAACTCTACTTTAGAACCTATTGTTGATGCACCTGCATCTTTGCATACCTCTGCCGCAAAAGATGCCAAATATGCAATAGCAAGTATTTTCATTATTATTCCAATATAAACCATATCAATTCCAGCTCTATTTGCAATATCTCTTAAGAATGAAATTATATTCTGAAGCTCACCTAACATAAAAACAAAAATCATTACTCCTGCTGCAAGACAAACTAAAACAGCTAAATCGCTTCTTCTATCTTTAAATAACAGATAAATAAACAATGCAATTAGTGCAAAGGAAACTACTTTTAAAATAACCATATTAAATCACCTATAACATAAACATAGTTTTAACTGATTGAAATAAATCTCCAATAAGTGAAACAATCATAAGTAATAGAATAACTACTCCAGCTATATTAGTTATTACTGCTATGTCATCCTTTCCACTACTTTTTAAAACTTTATCTAATATTATTATTAATACTCCAGCACCACCAATTTTAAATAATATACTTATATCTAACATTTCACCCCTCCTAACTTATAGTAAAAATATAATTACCATTGCCCCTATACATATACCCAAATATCTATATAATTTTGTATTTTTATTTGCTATTAATTCTGCCTCTTTTATATTTATATTTAAATTAGATATAACTAAATTAAACATCTTCTCTTGCCCATATACTCCAAGTTCACCTAACGATTTTAAAAAATCTGAAATTGCTCGTTCATCCTCTTTATTTAGATATAACTTATCTTTTTCATTTTTATAAACACTGTTAAAAGCATGATACACACTCTCTCTTTTTCCTTGTAATAATAAGTCTGCAACCTTTGTAAATAATTCACTTAGTGGCATCCTGCATTTTGCTCCAATTGAAAATAATGCTTCTGGTAGAGGAGTTGTATTATACACAACTTCATTTTGAAGAAGTAATATACTCTTTAAAATTTCTTGAAGAGTTTTGTGCCTTTTGTTAAATTTCTCTCCTAAAATATATCCCCCATAACAAAAGCAGCAAAATATTAATAATAGAAGCATTAGCCTAAACATACTATTTCAACATCTCTCTTTATGGAATACACATTCTCAATTGTTCCAACTCCTAATCTATTGCTTAGAACTATTACTCTTTCTATAATTCCACTTAATAAAAGATTATCAAAAGCTTTCCTCTTTTTGATATCTTCAAGATTAGATCCATGTACAGTAACTACAATATTAACCCCTGAATTAAATGCTGTATTTAATGCACTTATATCTTCTTCAGTTCCAATCTCATCACATATTAAAACATCTGGTGATAATGATCTAATAGCCATGAGCATACCTTCTTTTTTAAGACAATTATCTAATATGTCAGTTCTAATTCCTAAATTCATTTGTGGAATACCAACATAACTTGCTCCAATTTCACTTCTTTCATCTATTACCACAACTTTTTTACCCATTAAATTTTCTTTCATATCTCCTGATGATAATATTCTTGTTATATCCCTTAATATAGTTGTCTTCCCACATTTAGGTGGAGATATAATTAATGTATTTCTAACAACATTATTATTTGTTATATACTTAAGGACCTTTTTTCCACATCCGATTACTTCTTTAGATATTCTTATATTTAGAGATGAAATATTTTTAATAGTTTTAATTTTATTATTTTCCATAACACATTCACCAGCTATTCCAACTCTATGTCCTCCCTTTAATGTTATAAAGCCTTGCTTTATTTCCTCTTCATAGGCATATATTGAATAATTTGATATCCTTTGAAGAATAAATTTAAATTCTTCCTTTGTAACCTCATTAGATAATATTACCTCCCCCTCATTTGTATATATGATAATAGGTTTATTTATCTTTATACGTATTTCTTGAATTTTTTCATTTTTATATTTATCAATTGTGTCAGCAATCTTTTCAGGAAAAATATTCAATCTACTTTCTTCCTTCAACACTCACTCTACCTCCTAATATAGTAAAACTTCTTTTATTCTCTATAATTAATATTTATTTCACTTAACAAATATTACTCTTTTCAAAAAAAATATGTAAAATGAGCATAAAAAAAAGAGCTTTGAAATCAAAACTCTTAAAACAACTAATTCATTATATTTTTATTACAATATGGACATGGTATATTACTATTTTCTTCAATTGCAGAAGCTTCAATAAATACTGGTTTATTGCAATGAATACACTTTACTTCTTTATATTCATCTTCTATCTCAGTTAATTCTTCTAATGAAACTTCCTCAAATAATTCTTCTTGAATTCCTGAAAGATCATCATCCATATATTCTAGATTCTCTTGCATTGTTTCTTGATTTATTGTAAGTTCCTCAATCTTATCAGTCATCTTACTTAATATATTAGAAACTTTATTTAACACTTCTTTATTTTCGTTAATATCTATTTTATCTATATAATCATTTAGCTCTTGGATTTCTTCTCTTATATGATTCACATCAACACTTCCTTTTATATTAAAATTGCTAAGTTCTAAGAACTTAGCAATTTGTTATACTATTAAACTCTTTCCATGTACTCGCCAGTTCTTGTGTCAATTCTTATAGTGTCTCCTTCATTAACGAACATTGGAACGTTTATGATTGCACCTGTTTCTACAGTAGCTGGTTTTAATGTATTTGTTGCAGTATTTCCTTTAACACCTGGTTCACTGTGTGTTATTAATAATTCAACAAAGTTTGGAGCTTCAACTGAGAAAGCATCACCTTTGTAGAATTTAATAATAGCAAACATATTTTCCTTTAAGTACTTTATAGCATCTTCAACCTTTTCATAGTTTAAAGGAATTTGATCATATGTTTCTTGATCCATGAAGTAGTATAACTCTCCATCAGTGTATAAATATTGCATTTCTTTTCTTTCAATTACAGCTTCTTGGAACTTAGTTGTTGGGTTGAAAGTTGTATCAGTAACTCCTCCTGATATAACGTTTCTTAACTTCGTTCTAACGAAAGCTGCACCTTTTCCTGGTTTAACGTGTAAAAAGTCTACAACTGTAAATACTTGTCCTTCGTGTTCGAAAGTTGTACCTTTTCTTAAATCTCCTGCTGATATCATTAAATATCCCTCCAAAAGTATAAATTCAATTCCAAATAAGTTATACTATTAACTTTTAATCATATATAATCATAATTTGGTTTCTTCTGACATACAATGCTATTTTATCAAAAGTCACTGTTAAATGCAATTATTTAACCTGTTAATTTAACAGTATTTTTATATATTTAAAATCTTTCTCTAAATATTATTATATATTTTCTTTATTTTTATACTCTTGGAGCAATAATTTTAGTAAAAATTTTTCATTTTGATAACTTATTTCATATTCTGATATACAATATCCTAATATATTATCCATAAATGTCGATACATCGCTTTTGTTTCCTTCAAAAGTTATATCTATTTTTATACCATCTTCATTATCTATACTATTAATCTTTACACCATTTATCTTTTTAAAATCATTAAATATTTCATTTATATCCTTTGTACTTTCAGTAGAAGATACTTTTACAGCATCAATAAAGTTCTTTTTTTCTTTTTTCTTTTCTGAGGATATTAATATAGAACCTTGTATTACTAATAAAATAATTAATATTATGTATTTAATATACGTTTTTTTCATTTATTATCACCAACCACATTTAAAGAATACCCCTCATCATAATTATTAATCTTAATAATATCTAAATTTTCCTTAATATCCTTTAAGTACTTATCATTTATCATAAGTATCTCTCCAGAATTATTTTTTATTTCTCCAAAGCTTGTATATAAATCTAATACTTCTATCCACTTCAGTATTTCTTTCTTGGAATACGAAATTTTATTATCAATACTATTCTCTATTTCTACATTATTAATATTCTTTTTATTTTCTATAATGTTACTTATGTTTATAGGTAATATAAGTAAATTGCAAATTAATATCATTAATAATCCTCTATTTATACTTCTTTTATATTTCTTATCCTGTTTTTCAATAAATTTTTCAGGTATAAAATTTTTATTCATTATTTCTCTCCAATAATTAAATTCTTACTTTTAAATGGAAACTCAAACTTTCCAAAAACTACATTATCTATTTTTCCAATCTCATCTTTAGATATAGCTACTAAATTTCTTATTATTCTATTATTTCTTACCTTTATATAATAATACTTACCTTCTATTTCTATAATAGATTCAAAATTTTGTTTTCTTATCTTTTTTCTTACATACTTTAATATTAAAAACTGAATTGGATTTACTTCTATTCTTTTAATGTAATCTAAAAAAGGTAATATCTTCACTCCACCTTTTATAGCATAAATAAGTGTCTTTTTATTTTTATAATCAACACTAAAATTTATTAAATAATCATCAGAACTAAATTCTTGTTTTATCTCATTCTCTATAAGGATCTTTATATCTGTTATTTTTGTTTTATTGTATTCTTTTATATAAATTTCTTCATCTAATATTAAAAATTTACTATTTCTACTTTTTATAACTTCTGATTTGATGTCTTCTATACCTAAAATTTCTTTACCATATTTATATTTGTTTTTAAATATAAGTATTTCTTTTTTACTTTTTATCATTCAATTATAACCTCTCTTTTTAAAATAAGAATTATATTAAATTTTTCAGTTGTATCTTTAATTTCATCATCAGAAATTAAAGACTTTATATAAGTGCAATACATATAATTATCTAAATTTTTTATTCCATAATTTATCTTAAATGTATCCTCATTTTTTAAATAAGTTAATTTAATATTATAATCTCTATCCCTTATATTGTAATATATATCATTTTCCATACCTTTTATTAACTGTTCACTATTATCCAAAGCCCACTTATTAACTATATCAAGTATAGTTCGTTGTGTTGACCTTAAGTCCATCATACTTTCATGTATTTTATATTTACTACTATATTTTAGGTTCATCTTAAATATAGTTACTCCACCTAAAATTACTATAGTTATAAAAGTAATTAATGCAAAAGAGCTTATCAATACATACCCTCTTTTCTTTATAAACATACTAAGTAACTCCTATCATCAACTACAATTTCCATATATATTAGGTTCTCCTTCTTATATACATTGAATGATTTCACATTCTCTAAAATTAGGTTTGATGTTTTATACTCTTTATTTCCATTATTAAATGAATAATATTTAACTCTTAAATTCCTACTTATAACTTCAAATTCTTTAGAATTTACATTAATATAACTAGAATTATTATCTACTTGTTCCTTACCTTGTTCTTCTTTTATTATTTCTATCTTGTTATTATTTACAATATATTTTGTATTACCTACTTCATTAAATATTTTTCTAATATTTAATATTGCATTATCTATCTCATCTTCTCTATTGATCATTTCAGTTCGTCTAGATGTATATTTATATATCTCTAATGTCGTATTCATAATTAATGTAACTAATACTGAGGAAATAAAAATATATGCAATACATTCAATTATTGTATATCCTTTTTTAAATCTCTTTCTCCCATCCAAATCTCTTTCTTTACCTCTTCCTTTAAAACTATATCCTCTCCATTTTCAATAAGTGCAAAATCTAGTAAAATACCATCTTCCTCTTCTTTAATTTTTTCTACTTGAATTATCTTATCTGAGAATATATCATTTATACCTAATATATCTTTTGTTTTAAGTTCTTCAAAAATATTCTCATTAATTCCTATTGTAATCTTGTTATCTAAAAATAAATCTTTCAATTCATCTATACTTGTATTAAACTTTATTTCATTTATTACATTGTTAAGTAATATGCTATTTACTCTCATATCATTTCTAATTTTAAAAGATTTATGATCTGATCTATTCATATCTATAAACAATATAAAAACCATTGTAATTATAAATATTGCTGCAATACATTCTAAAAGCATAGAACCATTATGCTTTATTTTAAATCTTCTTTTTTTCAATATTTATATAATCAACTCCTACTCTAATACTTATAAAATATTTTTCTTTATCTTTAGTATTATCTAGTATAGTAGTACCTGCTTTAACTTGACCTTCTGATGTTATATCTATAATTCCATTTCTATTTAACTGTATATATTCTGGCATCTCAATAGAGTTTATCTCCTCATGTCCATTCATTAATTTTATCTTTTTATTTGAGTTCTCTATCTTTATCTTTAAATTTGATTCTGTATCTATGGCACTTATTTTACCTTCAGTAACTATATGTTTAAATGAGGATAGAAAATTTTCTACCTCAACATCTCTATTCAACCTCTTGTAATAACTTATAGATGATCCGCCAAAGACAAATATAATAGATAATATAGCTATAACAGCAATTACTTCAATTATTGTAACTCCTCTCCTCATCTTTAAGCTATGCCTCCATACATTCCATCAAACATCGGTAATACAAATACTCCTAGAAAAAATACCACTAAAAATGCCATTAATATTATTACAGTAGGCTGAAGTAGCGCTGCAATTTTTTTAAATCTCTCGTTACATCTTTTACTTAATGTCTCCGTTAAATCTTCTAATCTTTCATCTAATGATCCACTTTCTTCACCTAACTTAATCATTGCAATAGTATACTTTGAAAGATTAATCACCTCATCAATAGCTTTAGATAATTCATCACCTTTAAGAATTCTATCATTTAGTTTTTTATATAATTTATTTCCACTATTTTCTTCCTCACAATATTTTAAGGCTAATGATATATTAATCCCACTTGAAATAATAACTTTTATAAGCAATATCATTTCATATTCTCTTATTTCTTTTAATATATTTATTCTATTTCTTATAAATTCAATTATTCTTTTAAAATATGGCTTAATAACTATAATCGGAACCAACACTCCCCATATAGCTATAAAGGAAAAAGCAATTATAGGTGAATCATTTACCCATTTAGAAGTGTTTAATAAAACCTTAGTCAAATAAGGCAATTCTGAACCTACTGATAGATATACATCCTCTAATTGTGGAATTATAAAAAGTATAAAGAATATACTCATAAAAATCATTGCGCCTATTAAAAACATCGGATATATAGATGCATTTATTATTTCTTTTTTCATTGTATCCTTTCTTTTATAGTAGATACTCATTTCTCTAAAAACATCACTTAGCCTTCCAGTTTTTTCTCCAATAGAAATCATACCAAGAAAAAATGATGGATATAAGGGTTTAAAGATAGAAAATCCTTGTTCTAAGCTAGAGCCTTTCTTTATTTCATATGCTATCTTTTTTATAGATAATTTATAATCTTTTCTAAGGGGAAAATCTTCTAATAATTCTATAGATCTAGTTATTTGAAGACCATTATTATATAGAGTACATAAATTTTCACATATAATACTTATATCCCTATAAGAGTATTTCTTTACATCCTTCATATTTTATTAGGTCTTCTCCTTCAATAAATTTTTTATATTGCCCATAGCTTATAATGCCATCAAAAAGCATAGTTTTACATACTTCATACATTTGCTTATTAGAAAGTAATTCTATATCTAAATATATATTTTTTAAACGTTCTTTAATATCTTCATCTATAAAGTGAACAGCACAAACTAATCTTCTTCCTTTGATTCCAGTAAAATTACACTCCTCACATCCACTTTCTTCATAAAAGAAATATTCTTTGCCATTAAATATTTCTTTGCAAACTTTTTTGCAATTACTGCAAAGACATCCTATTAATCTTTGAGATATCAATCCTACAAGTGAGTCCTTTATTAAGTAGCTTTTAACATTCATATCTTCAAGTCTTAAAAATACCTCTCTACTAGATTTAGTGTGAATTGTGGAATATACTTTATGCCCTGTAATAGAAGCTCTTATAGCCATATTGGCTGTTTCTTCATCTCTTATTTCTCCAACCATTATCACATCTGGATCTTGCCTAAGTGTACTTCTTAATCCCTCTGCAAAACCTAAATTAATTTTTCTATTGATATTGATCTGATTTATCCCCTCAATATTACACTCTACCGGATCTTCTATTGTTGTTATATTTATATCTTTTTCTTTAATAGTTGATATAATAGAGTACAATGTACTACTTTTTCCACTTCCTGTCGGTCCACTTATTATTACCATCCCATTTTTTATATTTACTATTTTCTTTAAAGTTTCTAATTGATAATCAAGTAATTTTAATCCCTTTATGCTATAATCTAATTTTTCTTGATACAATATTCTTATTACCATCTTTTCTCCATAAATTACTGGTACAGTTGATATTCTGCAATCAAAAGTTCCTAAATTATTATTTATTAATATTTTTCCATCTTGAGGTTTCCTTTTTTCAGCTATATCCATATTCCCATTTAGCTTGACTCTTGAAAGTATTTGATTATAATCACTAATCCTTAATTTTCCTATAAGTACTAATCCCCCATCTATTCTTGCTCTTATAATTACAAAATCTTTTGATGGTTCAAAATGGACATCACTTCCATTTTGGGTTATTACTTTATAAATTATTTTTTCCTCTATATCTTCTCCTACATCTGGTCTTATTGAAGAAATAAGCTTATTAAATTTATTTTTATCTAGATTTATAAATTTAGCTTCTTTTCCAAACAAAAATTCAATAAAATTTTTTCCTTCATCATTTTCTTCATAAGTTGCTACAAAAACCTTATTACCATTCTCGTATAATGGTATTATCTTGAATTCTTTCATTTTGTCTTTTTTAATTTTATATACACAGTCTAGATTGGCTTTTCTAATTAATTCTTTCATTTTTCACCTCAATTATATTATTTCCAATTTATGTATATTTAATCTTTTGCAACAAAAAAAGTTTTGATAATATTATCAAAACTTTAATTAATCTTTATAAAATCATATCTTCCTTCTTTACTGCTTATAATTGAGACACTTCCATCTTTATATGAAAATACTTCTTGATTATTTTCATTGCTATTAGAGCCTATAAATAATATATTTCCCTTTGGATCAACAGATAACCCTTTCTTTAAATCAATACTACTTGGAAAAGAATATACCAATCTTTCAACTTTTCCTTTATTAATTTTATACACTGATGGTGCATCATTAATTGCACTTCCTAAAACATAATAAGTACCTGATACATCTATAATATCTTTAACATCCTCAAAGTTATTCGAAATATCTTCCACTCTTTTGTTTTCTTTGCTAATTTTCTTTAAAACTCTTTTATTATCTGCTGTTTGCTGAAGTATTATCACTTCATCATTTCCACCTTTTAAAAATTCAGCATATCCACTATCTAGTTTATATAAAAGTTCTTCCTTACCTGTTTTTAAATTAAATGTGAATACTCCGTTTATATTGTCACTAGACACTCCATAATAAACAATATTATCTTTATCTATAAAATCATAAAATTCCCCTGATATAGCTACTTTTGAAGTTATCTTAATTTCCTTATCATCTTTTAAAGATACCACTTTTAAATTATATCCATTATTATAAACCATATACGAAACATAGTTTCCATCTGGAGATATTTTTATAAAATTATAATTTGAATCAGCAATTTCTTTTTCTTTACCTTTATAATAGATATAATGCTTGCCGTCTCTCATAAAAATATAAGTTCCACTCTCTTTATTGTATTCAATTACAATATCTTTATTTTTTAAATTACTGTATTTACCATCAATTAAATTTAAAATATTGTATTTTCCGTTTTCTTCTAATAACACTGCCCCGTTTTGTACTTTTATTGCTTCTACGTTATTACTTATAAGCTCATTATTTTGCACTTTTTTTTGACCACATGCAGTTAGAATAAATGAAAAACCTAAAAGAATTACTATATATATTGGTCTTTTTTTAATAACATTCATTCTATTCCCTCTTTTAATTATATTTTATAAAGTTTCCCCTACGCAAATATATTCAGCATTACCCGTCATATATACTCCATCTTCTTCAACTTCTATAATTAATTCTCCACCTGGAAGACTTGCTAATACTTTTTTATTAATTAAATTGAATTTATGGGCGACAACTGCTGATGCACAAGTCCCGGTACCACATGCAAGAGTTGCACCAGCACCTCTTTCCCATGTTTCCACCTTTATATGATCTCTATTTATAACTTCAACAAAATTTACATTAGTCCCTTCATTAAAACACTCAAATTTCTCTATAAATTTTCCTTCACTAACATCATATTCCTTATCTTCTTTTATTACAATAGTATGAGGCACCCCAACTAATACAGATGTTAACTTATAATCTTTATTATTTATATTTGTCACTTCATTTATCAGCTCTTTTTTATTACTTAAAGGAATATCTTTTCCAGAAAATGAAGGTATCCCCATATAAACTTTAGCTCCAGTTATTTTATCTTTTTCTAAAATTAAAGTTATACCTTTAATTCCGTCTCCAGTCTCTACTGTAAATTTTATATCTTTAACATATCCTTTATCATAAATGTATCTTCCAAAACATCTTATTGCATTACCGCACATATTTGCTCTTGATCCATCGCTATTTATAATAGTCATTTTCATATCAGCTATAATAGAATTTCTTACAATAATTAATCCGTCAGCTCCAATTCCAAAATGTCTATTACAAAGTTTTTTCGCAATTTCAGTTTCATTATCTAAAAACTTATTATCTAAATCCTCTATAAAAATAAAATCATTTCCTATTCCCTGCATCTTTGTAAATTTCATAATTGCTCCTCCTAAAGTACTTATATATTAAATTGATTATTACCTTAATTTAGTGTTATACTATCTTTAAATTATACAAAAGAAAGGATGATACCTTTGGCACTAGATGGCATATTTTTAAATAGTTTATTAACTAATTTAAAAGAATCAATTATAGATTCTAAAATAGATAAAATAAACCAACCTGAAAAGGATGAAATAATACTTCAATTAAGAAAATATAGAACTAATATTAAACTTCTAATTTCAGCCTCTTCACAATTTTCAAGATTACACATAACTAATACACAAAAAGAAAATCCTCTTCAAGCTCCACTATATTTAATGGTTCTTAGAAAATATCTGCTTGGAGGTTTAATAACTAATATCACTCAAAAAGATGGTGATAGAGTTACAACAATCCATGTATCTTCTAGAGATGAGCTTGGATTTGATAGTAAATATTTATTAATTATCGAAATAATGGGAAGACATTCAAATATAACTCTTGTTCGTGAAAGAGATTTAAAGGTAATGGAATCTATTAAACACATAACTCCTGATATTAATACTTACAGAGTATTATATCCTGGAGTGACTTATGTTTATCCTCCTAAATCCAACAAATTAAATCCTTTTAATTTTTCTAAAGAAGAGTTCATTAATACATTAGAAAATTGTTCTTATGATATAAATGAGGATTTCTTCTTTAAAAGTTTTACTGGTGTTAGTAAAGTCTTATCTAAAGAATTATATTTCAATCTTTCTAACTATAATTATAGCGTAAAGGATACAGAAAGGTTATACAAATTTGTTACAAATTTATTTAACAATATAAAAAATTATCCATCATTTAATATATATGTCGATAATAACGGATTTTTCAAAGATTTCCATGCATTAAACTTTTTATCACTTAAAGATGATTTTAATGCTATTAATTATTCAGATCCATCTGTTATGTTAGATGAATTCTACTATAAAAAAGATAAGCAAGAAAGGCTCCATAATAGATCTCAAGATCTTCAAAAACTTATTCATACTAATATAGAAAGATGTAATAAGAAAAAAAGAATTTTAGATAATACATTGGAGGATTGTAAGTCTAAAGAAGATTTTAAAATGAAAGGTGATTTATTAACTTCATTTATATATAGTTTCAAAAAAGGAGATAAATCTGTTATTTTACAAAACTTCTATGATGAGAATTCACCTAATATAGAAATTAAATTAAATCCAAATAAAACTCCTTCAGAAAATGTTCAAATATATTATAAAAAATATAATAAATTTAAAAAAGCTGAAGAAGAAGCTCATATTCAACTTAAAAAAAATGATGATGAACTTAAATATTTAAATTCAGTACTTACAAACATTATTAATGCCGATTCTTATGATGAAATTGAAGAAATAAAAAATGAATTAATGGAAACTGGTTATTTAAAATTTAAAAAATCCTCTAAGAAAAAGAAAAGTAAATCTAAGCCTCTTCATTTTGTATCATCTGATGGAGTAGATATATATGTTGGTAAAAATAATTTACAAAATGATTATTTAAGTTTAAAATTTGCAAATAAGAATTTTATGTGGATGCACACTAAGGATATTCCTGGCTCTCACGTAATAATATGTTCAAATGATGTACCAGATAAAACTTTAGAAGAAGCCTCTGTCCTTGCTGCCTTCTATAGTAAAGCAAAAACATCTTCAAAGGTTCCTGTTGATTATACATTAGTTAAAAATTTAAAGAAACCAAATGGTGCTAAACCAGGTATGGTTATATATCATACTAACTATACCATGTATACAGAACCAAAGGAGTTTACAAATTTAAATTTAAAAGAAATATAAAAAAAGCTCGCATTAAAATATGCGAGCTTTTTATTAATCCATAAGACACTGTACTACAGTATCTCCTGCATTTTTTATAAGTTTATTATCAAAATATTGATAATAATAACATTTTAATTTACCATTATATAATTTTCTGTTCTTTGATGACTTTATTTTAAATGCTTTTTCAAAATCTTCGTAAGAAGTAAGTATATTAAATTCCCATTCTGAATACTTCTTTTTGTATCCTCCAAATATCCCATATAATTCCCTAACTTCTCTAGCATCACTTAATCTTTCTCCATAAGGTGGGTTTGATATTATAAATCCATATTTATGCTTATTTGAAAAATCTCTAAAATCTCTTTCTTGGAATTCTATATACTTATCAACTCCAGCTTTTCTAGCATTAGATTTTGCAGTTCTTAAAACTCTCTGATCTATATCATATCCTAATAGCTTTAAATCTTTATCTTTTACAGCTCTTCTTGCACCTTCTCTAACTTGATCATATATATCATTTGGCATTGTTGGCCATTTTTCTGATACAAATTCTCTATTAAGCCCAGGTGCTATATTTTGCATTATCATACAAGCCTCTATAAGTATTGTTCCTGAACCACAGAATGGATCAATTAATAAGTAATCTTCTTTCCACCTTGATAAAAGAACCATGGATGCTGCTAAAGTCTCTTTAAGTGGTGCTGCCCCTGAATTTTCTCTATATCCTCTTTTATGAAGTCCAGCACCAGATGTATCAATTGTAAGTGTAACTTTATCTTTTAGTATTCCAACTTCTATTTTGTATACTGGTCCATCTTCACTAAATTGATCTATTCCATAAGCCTCACTCATTTGAGTAACTATAGCCTTTTTTACTATTGATTGACAATCTGGCACACTATAAAGAGTTGATTTTATTGATTTTCCAACTACATGCATAACACCATCTTTAGGTATTATATCACTCCATTTAACATTCTTAGTTCCTTGAAATAATTCTTCAAAACTTCTTGCTTCAAATTCTGCCATATTTATAAAAACTCTATCTGCTGTCCTTAAATGAATATTTGCAATTGCTATATCCATTTCATCTCCACTAAAGTGAACCTTTCCGTTTTCTGTACTTAAACCTTCATATCCTAAAGCTTTTAATTCTTTTGCAGTTACTCCCTCTATTCCAAAGGTAGTAGTAGCAATTAATTTGTATTCCATTTATTTCTCTCCTTTAAGTTTAAACTAAACTTCATTTTCGTATATCTTTACTGAATCTTCTCCATCGATCTCTTCTATCTTAACTCCAACAACCTCTTCTTTTGATGTCGGTATATTCTTTCCTACATAATCCGCTCTTATAGGAAGTTCTTTATGTCCTCTATCAATTAATACTGCAAGCTGTATAACTGTTGGTCTTCCAACATCTATTATTGCATCTATAGCAGCTCTAACAGTTCTGCATGTATATAAAACATCATCAACTAATATTATCTTTTTATTTGTTATGTCTATCCCTAAATCTAAACTTTTAATCTCTGGCATATCGTTGTCTTCAGTTAAATCATCTCTATATAAAGTAATATCTACTGATCCAACTGGTATATTAACTCCTTCAATTGCAGTAATTTGTTTTGATATTCTCTCTGCAAGTGGATATCCTCTTCTCTTTATTCCTATAAGTACTATATCTTCAACACCCTTATTTTTCTCAATAATTTCATGAGAAATTCTTATTAAACTTCTTTTTATTGCTTTATCATCTAAAAGATTGGCTTTTAATTTCATTATTATCCTCCTTTTTAATTTATATATTATCTTTTCTTAAATTCTCTAGTAACTTTTTATAATTATCAGGAAGTTCTGATGTAAATTCAACATATTCTCCAGTGCTAGGATGTATAAATCCTAGAGTTTTAGCATGCAGCATCTGTCCTTCATTTTTAAATTTTCCTTTTTTAAAACCATAAGTTGGATCTCCAACTAACGGATAACCAATAGAAGCCATATGAACTCTAATTTGATGAGTTCTTCCAGTTTCTAATACACACTTTATTAAACTAGAATTTTTAAATCTCTCTAATACTTCATAATGTGTTACAGCACGCTTACCATCTGAAGTTATAGCTATCTTTAATCTATCTCTCTTTGATCTTGCAAGAGGCTTATCTACAGTTCCATTATCTTGTTTTATTCTACCTTCAACTAATGCATAATACTCTCTCTTCATAGTATGTTCTTTTAGTTGCTCAGATAATTTATTATGTGACTCATCATTTTTAGCAACAACTAAAATACCTGTAGTATCTTTATCAATTCTATGTACTATTCCAGGTCTTATAACACCATTTATACTAGATAAATCAGTGCAATGATAAAGAAGTGCATTAACAAGAGTTCCTGTATAATTTCCTGGTGCTGGATGTACTACCATTCCTTTAGGCTTATTTACAACTATGATATCCTTATCTTCATATATTACCTCTATAGGAATATCTTCTGCTTCTACTTCTAACTCTGTTGGCTCTGGCATGTTTATTTTAATTTCATCGTTTTCTCTTAGTTTATAATTACTTTTAGTCTTTTTATTGTTAACTAATACGCTTTCATTTTCGATTAATCCTTGAATAAAGCTTCTTGATTTTCCTTCAAATTCACTTGAAAGAAATTTATCAATTCTTATACCTTTATTTTCACTATCTATGACATATATAATTTCATCCATTTTTAAGTCTCCTAAACATTTATTACTTAACAATTATAATATATTGCTTTAATTAACTCAACTGAAAGTATATATTAAAAAATCAGCATTACATTTGTAATGCTGATACTACTACTCTTCTTTATTTGCAAAGAAACTTTTAATTTCATCTAATTCGTTAGTTGAAACTTCTTCATTTACAGGTTGCATATCCTCTTGTGTATATGCAATCTCTTTAATTTCTATCTCTTCATCCACTGGAGTTCCAATTGAATAGTTTTTATTTATATCTTTTTCTAAATCATCAAATGTTTCTAATTGTGTATTTATGAAGTTTCTAAACTTAGCTCTAAATTTTATAAATTCTTGTTTTACTCTATCAAATTCATCATTTATTTGTATTACATCACTATGAGCTTTATCTACAATTCTTTGAGCAGTTTCATTAGCATTTTTAACTATAAGTTCTGCTTCTTTTTGAGAAGTTTCTTTAGCTTGATCTGCTGCATTTTGTGCAAGAACTAAAGTATTCTGTATTGTTGTTTCTATTTTTGCATAGTGACCAACTTGCTCTCCTAAGACATCTAACTTTTCTTTTAACTTTGCATTTTCCTTATATAATTCCTCATAATTATCTACGACTTCATCTAAGAATTCATCTACTTCATCTGGATTATATCCCCTAAGACCTCTTTTAAATTCCTTATTGTTTATATCCATTGGAGTCAATTTCATTATTTTCACACCTCTACTATGTATATTTTTTTATATTAATTTTATATTTACCACTCTTACTGCGGCCTGTACAATCCCCTATGATATACTTACCATATTTTCTTATAGTTATTCTATCGTCTTTTTCAACTTCAAAACTTTTTTCTCTATTTATATTATAGTTTATCAGTACTAATCCTTCATCTATCATTTTTTGTGCTAATCCTCTAGATTTATTAGTAAGCTTAGCAACAATTGAATCTATTCTAATGGAGGAAATAAGAATTGTCTCCTCTTTAAATTCATGAGTTATTTCTTCAATATCTTCAAATAATTCAGTGATCTTACATGGGGTTTTCCCAATACTTTTAAGGTTCATTAATATATAATCTGCAATTTCATCATAAACAGCTACATAACATATATCTTCTTTTACTATTAAATCTCCTATTTTATCTCTCTCTATTCCTAGAGATAAAATACTTCCCAAATAATTTCTATGAGTTACTTTAGTAAATTTAGATGAGTTTTTTATTTTTAAAACCCTAATTGGAAACTTGGTATCATAAATATTATTGAAAGATATCATTCTTCGTTCTGATTCTTTAAAAGCACCAAAACTTTCTACTTTTAAACCTTTTATTTTTATTTCCTCATCAAAAAACTTCCATATGTTTGGAGGATAAAAACTTTTTCCAAACATAGGAATATTTCTTTCATAGGATAACATCATTTTTTCATATAAATTAATTGCACTATTTTTTTCTTCATCTAAAAATCTTTTAAGTATAATTTCTTTATTCATATTAAAGTATTCCAAGTACAAAACTAATTATGATTGGTTTCAACAAACCCAATACTATAATTGCAAATATAGGGGAAACATCTATAGGAACATTTCCAAGCAATTTACTTTGAATAAACCTAAAAGGTCTTAAAATAGGTTCAGTAAAGCTTGTCAATATTCCCATAATCCCATTATTTCTATCTACAATAACCCATGATAAAATACATTCTAATATAATAGCAAGTTCAATTATACGAAAAAGTGAGCTAATAAAATTAGCTATAATACCTTCCATCTAATATCCTCCTGTTATTTTGACCAGTTAAATAATGCTTTTGAAGTTAATTCACTCTTTAATTCACTAGTTACTTCTACATTTGATGGTGATAAAAGATATACTCTCTTTTCCACTTCTTGAATATCTCCATGTAATGCATAACATGAACCTCCAATAAAGTCTAATAATCTTTGAGCTGTTCTTATATCAAGATTAGTTGTATTTACAACAACAATTCTTCTATTTCTAACTGCATCACATATTTCCATTGCTTCTTCATAAGCAGTTGGCTTAGTTATTAAAACTTTAGCTGAAGCTGAAGTATGAATATTTACAACCTTATTTGATCTTTTTCCAGATATAACAGGCTCTATACTTTCATCTATTGCCATATTTTCATCTGCTGCTTCTTCAAATCCTTCTTCAAATTCATCATCCTCAAAGTCCTCATCAAAATCTCCAAATCCTAAAATATTTTTCATTTTTGATATCATATTTGCCATATCTTCTTCCTCCTAAATATTATAATTTCTTTCACCAAAGATTCCTGTTCCTACACGAATCATATTTGATCCTTCTTCTATGGCTATCTTATAGTCATTTGTCATTCCCATAGATAATATTTCCATATCAATATTCTTAAACTTTCTTTCTTTTAAATTCAAGAAAATATTATGTGTTTCTTTAAAGTAATTTCTATTACTTTCTTCATCTCCTTTTGGAATAATAACCATTATTCCCTTAACCTTTACATGTTTGCATGTTTCTATTTTTTCAATCATTTCATCTAAATCTTCTAGTAAAACTCCACTTTTACTTTCTTCTCTACCTATATTAATTTGAATTAATGTATTAGCTGTAAGATCTTCTCTTCCATAAAGTTCTTCAATTTTATCTAAAAGCTTTATACTTGAAAGAGAATGAATTAAGTGAACTTTACCTACTATATACTTAACTTTATTTGTCTGTAATTTTCCTATTAGGTGCCATTTAACATCTTTATGAAAACTCTCTTCCTTATGAATAAGTTCTTGTACTTTATTTTCTGCAAAATCTCTTAACCCATAATTATAAGCTTCTTCCATCTCTTCTAAACTTCTAGTTTTCGATACAGCTAAAAGCTTAACACCATTAGGTAAAATGTTTTCTATATTTTTTATATTTTCACTTATACTCATAAAAGCCTCCTAAAAATAAAGAGTTTTCACTCTTAATATTATTATTCTTCATTAGTTTGCATTTTCCTCTAAATTTTTCGTATTTTTTATTATTTTTCTATATATTCCTTCATATACTCTGTAGAACCTAATTTTGGAGCCGCTGGCATTAATATATTATCCTTTTTTTCTATTTCAACTGATAATTGTCTAACCATAAGCTCTCTTATATGAGTTCCTTCTTCTAATAATGCTGTTTCAAGTGCATCTGGATCTCCAATTGCATAAATATAAAATGGTGCATATTCTGTTGAATCATCTTCGAAACCAATAAATGCCCAATTACATATTACACCTGAGCTTGGAATTACCCTATGATTATTAATGCTTATTGCTTCAGCACCAGCCTTTCTTAAATCATTTAATACTAATGCCACATCATTGTCATGGAATATCTTAGATTTAGTTTCAAACTCATTATCTTCATTTAAATTTATATTACCATCATTTATTTTAAGTAAAATTCCTGGTCCTTGAACTTCTGTAAGTCCAGTTATCATGCCATAATCTTTTAATTGCGCCTTCATACTATCTAAAATCTTATCCTGCTTTTTATCATCGTATTTATACTTATTTATTGTTTCTTGCATATCATCATTTCTTTTTTTTAGATTCGTTATTTCTTTATATAAATCACTCTTTTCATTAATAGCATCTTGATATTCTTTTGCACTAAGCTGAGTGGACCTTTCTATAATTTGCCCAAAATTCATATTAAAAGCTATCAATAAACCTACAAAAATAGATGCAAAAAATACTATTAATCCACCACTAGTTTTTTTCATATATTCACCTCTTACTTGCGTGACTTAATCTTTTCTAAAATTAGTCTTCTTATTATTGCAAAGTTGTCGAATATACGTCCTCCAAATACTATTACAGCAGCTATATATATTGGTATACCAAGTTTATCACCAAGGTAAGCTAATCCTGCTGCTAATAGTGCATTTCCAAAAAATCCTGATATAAATATATCTGGTTGAAAGTTTTTTGATAAATTTGCTCTAATAGCACCAAAAACTGAATCTAAACAAGCAAGTATTGCAACAGACATATATGGGGAAAGTTTATCAGGAATATTAACATCAAATACAAATCCAAATATCACCCCTATCAATAATCCTATAAAAGGTACCATTACTTTTCCTCCTTTTTCTCAACCGGCTTTAAGTAATCACTTTTAATTGTTTGAGTAGTTTTATCTATAACTAGATTATCACTTTGTTCAACTTCACAATTATAATTTTGAAGTGCCCCGAAATCTAGTGAACCTGGAAAGTTCAATCCAACATTCAATCTTGCTTTATCTCCAATTGCTTTTATAATAATTGGTTCTTTCGGACTAACTTTTCCAGCTGTTCCAATCCATATATAGTTGCTTGAATTCTTTATACCTGTCTGAGGAGTTACTCTATATCCATTAATTGAAATAGCTTCTGCCTTTGAATACCAAAGCAGATTAATTATATGTATTAACTCTTCTTCAGTAATACCTCTTCCAATATCATCGTTACTTGATCCAAATATTGAAGTCTTTGGAGTTATTTTAATAGTTACTCCAGGCCCCTTTACATCAACTAGCCCTAAATGCATTCTAGCTGAATCTAATTGATTTTTTATTTCTTTACCAACATTACCTTCTTTTGAAGCTGCCTCTTCTAATTTCTTAAGTTCCTCGTTTAAAGAATTATTTTTGTTTTGTAACCCTTCTTTTTCTTTCTTTAAACTATCAAGTTCTGCAATAACATCACTTTTATTGTAACTTTCTATATTACTTTCATTATTTTTGTTTAATAATTTAAATTGATATGCCAGGAGAAAACCTAACAGTGCACACACAATTGCAATAGAAATCTGTGAAGTGGATTTCTTCATTTATATGACCTCCTCTATTTTTCCTCTTTAATTACTGGAGTACCCTCAAAACTTAAATCTATATATCCCTTTTTAAGATTAAGTTTTTTATCTTCTAATATATTTAATGCAGTATTTATCTTTTTTATCAAATCATTACCATTTCCAACTTTAACTTTAACATCATTATTAAAATATACAATTATATCATTAATATTAGTTACATTAACCATAGTTATTTTATTTTTTGTTGTATTCGAATTTTTTATTTCATAAAGAGTTTCTAAAAAGTTCTCTAACCTTTTATCATCTTTAGTATCTACATATTTTTCTCCAATTTTACGTCCCTCTGATTTAAGGCCTTTAATTTCAATCAATCCATCACCCTTAAGTTTATTTACTTTTTCTAATAGCACTAAATCTGAACTTATAACATCATATTCATCGCCATATTTAACATAGTAACCTATATTTTTTTCTTTAATATCCACTTCTAATGTTGATGGAAAATGTCTTTTTAAGGTAACACCATTTACATATGGATCTGACTTTAAGACCTTCTCGACTTCACTACTCTTAATAAAAAATATGTTTTCTCCTTTAATAGATTGTAATTTTTCATCTATTAAATCTTTTGTAACTAGATTTTCTCCACTAATTTTTACATTTTTAATTAAAAAGAGATTTGATTTAGTTACTATTAAACCACCTGCTATTGAAAGTAATATAATTATAAATATACTTTTTTTTATAAGTCTTTTTCTTTTGGCTTTCTTTATATATTTATTTCCATTTGCTCCCATGCGTTTTTCTAAACCTATCCTTACTATTTTATTTATATCCATTAATATAATAACACTGTTACAATGATTTTTCATTAAAAAATTCTTAATAAGGAATTAATTGTTGTTTATATTCACATAAAAATAAGAACTTAGCAGGTATACACTCCTACTAAGTTCATTTTTATTGTTGTTTTGCTTTTTTTATTGGTTCTTTACCTTCTGTCTGTCTAGAAATATTAATAAGTATACCCATAGCTATCAAATTAATTACAAGAGATGTACCTCCATAACTTATAAAAGGCAATGGAACCCCTGTAACTGGCATTGAGCCTGTTACAACTGCTATATTTATAATTGATTGAACAGCTATAACAGAAGTTATACCTATAGCTAAAAGACTTCCATAAGTATCTTTAGCTTTCATGGCAACTCGTATTCCTCTCCAAACAAAAATAACAAATAACCCCATTATTATAAGACATCCAATCAATCCAAGCTCTTCACCAATAATAGAAAATATAAAATCATTATGTGGTTCTGGCATATAAAGCATCTTTTGCCTTGATTGCCCAAGTCCAAGTCCTGTTATTCCTCCAGCACCAAGTGCATAGAAAGATTGTATTAATTGATATCCATTACCAGCTGGATCTTTCCAAGGATTTGTGAAGTTAAGCATTCTTGCTCTTCTATAAGGCTCCCCTAAAGCAAATCCTAGTGCTGCAACTACTAAAGTTGGTGCAACAACACCAAACATATGAACATTTCTTGCACCAGCCGCAAATACCATTATAAATGTAACTATCATTATTACTGAGGCTATACTAAGATTTTTTTCTGCTAAAACTAAAGCTGCAAATATACCTGCAACAAAGAAACATGGGATTACTCCTTTTTTAAAGTCCCTTACACCGTCTCCTCTTTTCTCAAGAAACATTGCGAGATATAAGACTACAACATATTTTGCAAGTTCAGATGGTTGGAATGAAAATGGTCCAAGTTGAATCCATCTTTGTGCACCATTTACTCCTTCGAAAGCAAAAACTAAAAGTAATAAAGGTACTGTTACTATAAGAGCAATAAGAGTATATCTCTTAAGTTTATGATAATCTAATGCCATCATAAACATCATAGCTCCTACTCCTAAAATGCTCCATATTACTTGTCTTTTTAAATAATGCATACTGTCATTATAATGGAACATAGCATAATATGAACTTGCTGAATATACCATTACAACCCCTACAGCAAGTAATAACATTATAGTACAAAATATACCATAATCAATCTCACCCATTCTCTTCCCTTTGGGTTTTCTTTTCTTCATATAAAATTCCTCCACTATATAATACTAAAGTGAAATAGCTCCTATAATACAAAGGATAATAGTAATAATTGAAAATACTGTAACAACCTTTACTTCTGACCATCCTAATTGTTCAAAATGATGGTGAACTGGTGCCATCTTAAACACTCTCTTACCAGTTGTTTTAAATGAAATGACCTGTATTATTACTGATAAAGTTTCAAATACATATATACCACCAACAATTACCAAAATAACTGGATTCTTTAATAATAAAGCAATACTTGCTACCGCTCCACCTAAAGCTAGTGAACCTGTATCTCCCATAAATATTTTTGCAGGGTAGGCATTATATCTTAAGAATCCTAAAAGTGCACCAATTAACGCTAATGCAAATACTGATATTTGATAATTACCTTGATTAAATGCGGCAACACTAAAGAATATTAATACTATAACAGTTACTGTTGAAGCTAAACCATCTAATCCATCTGTAAGATTTACTGCATTTGTTGCTGCTGCATAATAAATTATTACAAAAGGAATGTATAATATACCTAAATTTATTTGCATTCCTAAGAATGGAATCATAATTTCAGTTCCAAGTACTGTGTAAGCATAGTAAGCCATAGCTACTGAGAATAAAAGTAATAATAACATCTTTTGCCATGCTCTTAATCCTAAATTATTCTTATGTATGATCTTAAGCATATCATCTAAGAATCCTATGAAACCAAAAGCTATCATTGAATATAATACTATCATTCCTTCATCAGATATTTTGTATCTCATTACAAGCATTACAATAGTAACTGATATTATAAATATAACTCCTCCCATTGTTGGAGTACCTGCTTTTTTGAAGTGACTCTTTGGTCCTTCCTCCCTAATATTTTGCCCAAATTTTAATTTGTGTAGCATAGGAATAAATATAGGTCCAAGTATTATTGATATAAGAAAACCTAATCCTAATGCTAAAAGCGTGACTGGATTAATAAAACTACTAAAAAAATCCCCCATCGTTACCACCAAAGTTTTTAACACTTTGGTAGTTCACCTCCTTCGTTATTGTTTTATATTTTTTAATGCTTCGACTATTTCTTCGAATTTTTCTCCTCTTGATGCTTTAACTAAAATAACATCCTGAGGTTTAATGATTGAATTTAAGTCGTTTATTAAACTTACCTTTGTATTATATAATTTTATTTCCTCTTTTTCAAAACCTTCTTTGAAATCATCTATAAATTCTCCACAAGATATAAGCATATCAACCTTATCATTTGCATATTCTGCAACTTCTCTATGACAACTAGCTGCTTTATCACCTAACTCTCTCATAGTTCCTAAAATAGCTATTTTTCTTCCTTCTCTACTACTTAATACATCAAGAGCTGCTTTCATAGAATCTGGACTTGCATTATAACAATCGTTTATTATTTCAATTCCATCACCATCTATAAATTCTAATCTCATTGATGTAGCTTCTATATTCTTAAGTCCATTTATAATCTCATCCACTGTTAATCCAAGCTTAAATGATGCTGCTATACCAAGTAGAGCATTTAATACATTATGAGCTCCTACCATAGGTAATATGATTCTATGTGTTTCTCCTTTAAAATTCAAATCAAAGGAGGTTGTTTCTTTTGTTAATTCAATATTACTTGCATAATAATTATAATTTTCATTATATCCAATTTTTACTATTTCATACTCTTTATCACGAACCTTTTGAAGCATATCATCCTCTTCATTTAAAATAAGAATATTATTTTCATTAAAGAAATCTGTTATCTCCATTTTAGCTTTTAAGATATTATCTCTTGTTTTTAAATTTTCTATATGAGATACTCCTATATTTGTAATTATTGCAATATCTGGTCTTGCACAATCTACAAGATTATGAATTTCATTAAAATCACTCATTCCCATTTCAAGAACAGCAACATCAATGCTACTATCTAATTGTAACACCATAAGTGGCAACCCTATTTCATTATTAAAATTACCTTTTGTTTTAAACACCTTATACTTACCACTTAAAAATGCACTAACTAAATCTTTAGTAGAAGTTTTCCCTGTAGAACCTGTTATTCCAACAACTTTCAACCCAAGTTTCTCTCTATATCCTTTTGCGATATTTAAAAGTGCTTTTTTTCCATCTTCGACTTTAATTACAACACCTTCTATATCATTTTCATCAAATAATACTTCATCCACTATTGCAATTGTGGCACCTTTATTAAATGCTTCTTTAATATATTTATTTCCATTAAAGTTTTCACCTTTTAAGGACAAAAACACATTTCCCTCTTTTATATTTCTTGTATCTGTTGATAATATATTAAAACTTTTATTATTATTATCAACTATAACTTTTCCATTACAATATTTAAGTAATTCTTCAAATGTAAGTTCCATAAATCACACCTCTAGTTTTTCTTTAATATTTCTTCTATAACTTCTCTCTCATCAAAATGTATTGTTCCAGTGTTAAGTATTTGATATGTTTCATGTCCCTTTCCAGCTATAACAATCACATCTCCATCTTTTGCTATTTCCATGGCTTTTGAAATTCCATCGTATCTATTTGTAATTTTTATATAATTATCTTTATCAATTCCATTTAAGATATCTTCTATTATACTTTCTGGATCTTCACTTCTTGGATTATCAGAAGTAATTATTGCAATATCTGATAAATCTGTTCCAATCTTACCCATTTGAGGTCTCTTAACCTTATCTCTATCTCCTCCACATCCAAAAACAGATATTAATCTTCCTTTAGTAAACTCTCTAGCTGTTTCTAATATCTTCTCAAGTCCATCTGGTGAATGTGCATAATCAATTATTATTTCATATGGAAGGTTGTATTTTCTAGCTGCTCTTTCACATCTACCTGGAACAACTACATCCTTTAACCCTTCTTTTATGTCTTTTAAGCTTATTCCTAAAGTATAACAAGCCCCAATAGCTCCTAATGCATTATACATATTATATTCACCTGGTATTGGAAGAACAATTTTTTCTTTTTCGCCATTTAATTCTGCATCAAAAATTATATCCATACTTTCTAGAATTTCATTCTTAGCAACTATATTACTAGAAGCTTTCATACTATATGTTTTAAAATTAGTTATATTTTCTTTCTTTAAATCTTCAGTTATTCTAACTCCATAACTATCATCTATGTTTATTATGCTAGTTTCACTTCTTTGGAATAGCTTATATTTTGCCTTGTAATAATTTTCAAATGTTTTATGAAAATCTAAATGATCTCTTGTTAAATTTGTAAATATACCTACTTTAAAATCTACTCCGTAAACTCTATCTAATTCTAATGAATGAGAGGAAACTTCCATAATACAATATTTAACACCCTTATCAACCATTTTCCTAAAAAGCCCCTGAATCTCTAATGATTCTGGAGTTGTTCTCTCAGTTTCTAACTTTTCACTTCCTATGTAGTTTGCTATAGTTCCTATAAGTCCAACCTTTTCACCAATACTTTCAAATATATCTTTTATCATAAAGGCAGTTGTTGTCTTACCATTTGTTCCTGTTACTCCTATAATATTAAGTTTTTCGCAAGGATTATCATAATATTTTGCACCTAATTTAGCTAAAGCCTTTCTTGTATCTGCAAATTTAATAACTGTTATATCCTTAGATACATTAATATCATCTTCACAAACGATAACTTTAGCTCCTTTTTCTATAGCACTATTTACAAATTTATGTCCATCACTTGCAAATCCCTTTATGCAAACAAAAGCATCTCCATTTTCTATTTTTCTACTGTCATAATTAATATTATTAATATCAATATTACAGTCTCCATTTATTACTTTATAATCTAGTCCTTCTAACAGCTTAGATAATCTCATCTAACCATCTCCTTTAAAATAATATGCAATTTACTTATTTATAATTACATTTACTATTTAAAATAGCATGTAAGGACCTCCCTACATGCTATAACAATCAAGAATTTAATCTTTATAATCTGAGTTCAAAGTTAATTTAACATTTGTTCCTTTATTAATCAATTCTCCACTTGGTACGCTTTGGTCGGTTACTTTGCCTTCACCTTCAAATTTAGCAGATATTCCAAGGCTCTTTAAAAGTTTATCAGCTGCATCTTTAGAATATCCTCTAATATCAGGCATCATAATAGCTTCTTTATTATTATCATTACCTTCAGTATATAATGTAACTTTAGTTCCTTCTTTTACTGAATAGCCTGGATATGGTTTTATACTTGTTACAGTATGACCACTACCTTCTATATTATAGTCTAATTTTGCTTCTTTTAAAATCTTTTTAGCCTCTTCAATATTTTTTCCTCTAACCTCAGGAATTACTGTATCTCTAATTATTGCAGAATCATTCTCTTTTGAGAAGTCACTTTCTAAATAATTAAATATATCTGTGAATAAAACTTTTGCAACAGGACTTGTTACGACCCCTGCATAATATGCACCATTACTTGGTTCATCAATAGTAATCATTACAGTTACCTTTGGATCACTAACAGGTGCCATTCCTACAAAGGATGATATATATTTATTTGATTCATAAGTACCATTCTCTGGATTTACCTTTTGTGCAGTACCTGTTTTACCACCAATATGATATCCTTCAATAAATGTTCCCTTCGCTGAACCTGATGTAACAACTCTTTCTAAATAAGTTCTAAGTTCTGCTGTTGTTTCTTTATCTGCAACAGTCTTCTTTGTTGGCTCAAATTTATTATCTATTACACTAACGCCTGTATCATCTTTATGAGTAACTTCTTTCATAACATGAGGCTGTATTAATTCTCCTCCGTTTGCTACTGCATTAAAAGCTGCCATAAATTGCACTGAGTTTACTGTATTAGTTTGTCCAAATGAAATTGTTGCAAGGTCAGTAGCTGAGATGTTTTTAGGATTTTTTATTATACCTGGAGCTTCTCCTGGTAAGTCTATTCCACTCTTTTTACCAAATCCAAATTTATTTATATATTCATACAACTTATCTTTTCCAAGCTTTTGTCCAAGTTCCATAAATCCTACATTACAAGAATTTTGTATTATCTCTGGGAAAGTTAATGTTCCATGACCACTAGTCTTCCAACATTTTATTTTTCTATTTCCAAAAGTTAATGAACCATTACATACGAACTTATCTGTTGCCTTTACAGTTTTCTCTTCCATAGCCGCTATAGATGTTATTACCTTAAATATTGATCCTGGCTCAAAGGTATCATTTACTAATCTATTTCTCCACATCTTTTGAACTTTATCATATTCAGTTTTTCCTGTAAATTCATCTGCACCTTTAAATGGTTCATTTGGATCAAAATCAGGCTTATTTGCCATAGCTAAAACTTCACCTGTTTTAGGATCCATTACAAGTACTGATGCAGCCTTAGCCTTATTATCTTTAAGTGCTTGTTCCGCTGCTTTTTCAGCAAATAATTGAATATGTTCATCTATTGTTAAAACTACATCCTTACCTTCAACTGGTGGAACAAACTTAGAGATAGTATAAGGTAAATCATTACTTTTACTATCTAATTCTGCTATTCTCATTCCTGGTATACCTGATAATTGATCGTTATATTGAAGTTCTACACCTGTTAACCCCTGACCATCTATATTAGTACTACCTAAAAGATGGGCTGCAAAATTTTTATTTGGATAATATCTTTTTGTATCTGGTGATACTATAACTCCACGGATACCTAAAGATTTAACTTTATCAGCTTGATCTTTTTCTATTCTTCTAATTAATGTAGCTGAGCCTGCATCAGCTCCACTTGGAAGTTTTGTATTAAGTTTCTTAAGAACATCTTCCTGTTTCATTCCAACAGCTTCTGCTATTTTAGGTGCTATATCTTCATTGCTCTTATCATCTTTATTTTTCTTAGCTCCATCATTAAGATATGCTCTTATAGAGTTTAGGTCAAAATCGACTCTATAAACATTGGCAGAAACTGCAAGTTCTTCACCATTTCTGTCTAATATCCTTCCTCTTCTAGCATCTATTTTAACTTCACTTGTCCATTGTTCTTCAGCCCTAGCTGCATATTCTTGCCTCTTAACAATCATTATGTAAGATAATCTAACTGCTAAAACTGCTAAAATTACTGTTAATAATCCAATAATTAATCTCATTCTCTTTCTAGATAATGCCCTATCTATGAAGCTTCTTTTTCTCACACTAACTCCTCCGTATAATTGCTTAAAAACACTTAGGATGCACTTTATTTAATTAAGTGCATCCATTACTTTAATAACTCAAAATTACTTATCTTCATTTCTGTTTCCTAATCCAGAAAGATAATCCTTTGATAAATCAATATCAACCTTTTTAGCATCTACTGGGGAAATCATTTTTAGTTTATTCTTAGCATTAGATTCAATATTTATTAGTGAAGCATGCTTTAACAATTCTACTCTTAGAGCTTCATTATTTGAATTAATTACCTTAATTTCATCATTTACACTTCCAACTTGCGTTTGTAAGTTATAAACTTTGGTATCTCTCCATATAGTTATAACCCCAAGAACAAAAATAACTAATGCTATTTGTAATGCTGCATTTCTTTTTTTAATTTTTTCTTGCCTAATTAATTTATTTTTTCTCTTTTTATCATCTTCAAGATTTTTGTATCTTTTATCCTTCTTTATGTCATCATATTTTCTCTGTGGAGTTACAGCTGTATTTCCTCGTACATAATCATATTCCTTCACTATCACTTTATTCACATCCCCTTATATTTATAACATAATAATAAAAAATTTATATTCTCTCAATAACTCTAAGTTTAGCACTTCTACTTCTTGGATTCTCTAGAACTTCCTCTTTTGATGGATCTATAGCTTTTCTACTTACTAATTTAACCAATGGTTCTTTACCGCATATACATATTGGAAACTCTTTTGGACAAGTACATGGATTTGCTAAATCTCTAAATTTCAACTTAACTATTCTATCCTCTAAAGAGTGGAAAGTTATAATGGCCATTCTCCCACCTTTATTCAATCTATTAACACCATCTTCAATAGCTTTATTTAATATTCTAAGTTCTCCATTAACTTCAATTCTTATAGCTTGAAAAGTTCTCTTAGCAGGGTGTGGCCCTTCCCTTCTAAGCTTTGCAGGTATTGCACTTTTTATTATGTCAACTAGTTCAAAAGTAGTTTCTATAGGCTTCTCTTCTCTTCTTTCAACTATAAAAGCTGCAATTCTTTTTGCAAATCTCTCTTCTCCATAATCTTTTATTACTTTAAATAATTCTTGCTCACTATAATTATTTATAACTTCATAAGCTGAGAAATCATTTTCTCTATTCATTCTCATATCAAGTGGAGCATCTTGCATATAACTAAATCCTCTTTCACCCTCATCTAATTGATAAGATGAAACTCCAAGATCCATTAATATCCCATCCACATTTCCAATATCTAATGTATCAATAATTTCTCCTATGTTATAAAAATTATTATGAACTAATATTTTATTCTCATAGCCTTCTAATCTTTTTCCTGCTGCCTTTAAAGCATCCTTATCTTGATCTATTCCAATTAATAAACCATCAGTTGATAATCTTTTTAATATTTGTGATGAATGTCCTGCACCACCTAATGTACAATCTACATATTTACCATCAGCTTTTATGTTTAAACCTTCTAAACATTCATTTAAAAGTACTGAAACGTGTTTAAATTCCATATCATTTTCTCCTCATCAAATCCCTAAGTCGCTCATCTTTTCTGCAATAGATTCAAAGTCAACATCAGAATTATTGTATTCTTGCCATTTTTCCCTACTCCAAATTTCTACTCTACTTAATACTCCTATACTTACTATTTCCTTTTCTATTCCAGCATATTCTTTTAAATTCTGTGGAATCAGTCCTCTTCCTTGCTTGTCTAGTTCTACTTCACAAGCCCCAGAAAAGAAAAATCTAACAAATGCCCTTGCATCTTTATTCGTAAGTGGTAGTGATTTCATTTTTTTCTCTAAAACTTCCCATTCTTCCATAGGGTATGCATATAAACAACCATCAAGGCCCTTTGTTATTACGAATTTTCCATTTAACCCTTCTCTAAGTTTTGATGGAACAATCATTCTGTTTTTGCCGTCAATACTATGATGATATTCGCCTATAAACATAATTAATCTCCCCTATTATACTTTACAGTTATTTTACTCTACTTTCAACCACTATTCACCACTTTTAACCACTTATTTTATACTATTCTATAATAATTATAAATTCCCTTCTTTTTTTGTTGACTTTTTTACTTTTATTTGACTTTTCCTTCATAGTTATGTAAAATATATTAAGTTATGGGAATAGATAAGTTCTGGTGTTCTTACCGGTCTTCAAAACCGTGTTATGGTGCTAATACTGCCATTGGTAGGTTCGATTCCTACATATTCCCGCCAAACCCAAACGATGTGTATAATAATTTTCGCATCGTTTTTTTAATTTCATCTCGCATATACTTAATATTCCACCCAAAACTTTACAAAGCTATTATTAACGGAAGTCCAATATTAATCTAATTATACATAAATTTTCTATTATATTTATAATAATTTAATTAAGAAATTTTAAAATTAAAGCGTTATTTAAATTTTATTTAGTTAAATCATTATAATTTGAAATAAAAAAAGTGGAGATTTCTCTCCACTTTTTTAAATATATTAAACGTTGAATCTAAAGTTTACTACATCTCCGTCTTTCATAACATATTCTTTACCTTCTAATCTGTAAAGCCCTTTTTCTTTAGCGGCTGCTTCTGAACCACATTCTACTAAATCATTATATCCAACAACCTCTGCTCTTATGAATCCTCTTTCTATATCTGAGTGAATCTTTCCAGCAGCTTGAGGAGCCTTTGTTCCTTGCTTTATAGTCCATGCTCTTACTTCTTGAACCCCAGCTGTTAAGTAACTAATAAGACCTAATAATTTGTATCCTTCTCTTATAAGTTGATCTAACCCTGATTCTGTTAAACCGTATTCTCCAAGCATTTCTTCTTTTTCTTCATCTTCAAGTCCTGAAAGTTCCTCTTCTATCTTAGCACTTACTATAACAATTCCTGAATTTTCGCTCTTAGCATACTCTTCTACTTTTTTAACATATTCGTTATGAGGATTTCCACTTACAACATCATCCTCTGAAACATTACATGCATATAATACTGGCTTTGAAGTAATAAGGAATAGACTCTTTACAAAAGCTTCTTCATCTTCAGTTACTTCTAAAGTTCTTACAGGTAAATTATTTTCTAAATGTGCTTTAACTCTTTCCATTAACTCATATTCAGCTTTTGCATTTTTATCTCCTGATCTTGCAAGTTTAACTGACTTTTCCATTCTTCTCTCTAAAACTTCTAAATCTGAGAATATAAGTTCTAAATTTATTGTTTCTATATCTCTTATAGGATCAACAGAACCTTCAACGTGAACTACATTTCCATCATCAAAGCATCTTACAACATGAACTATTGATGAAACTTCTCTTATATGTGATAAGAATTTATTTCCTAAACCTTCTCCTTTTGAAGCTCCTTTAACTAATCCAGCTATATCATAAAATTCTATTGAAGTATATACTTTTTTCTTAGTATTATACATTTTTTCTAATACATCTAATCTTTTATCTGGCACACTAACTACTCCAACATTTGGTTCTATAGTACAGAATGGGTAGTTTGCTGATTCCGCTCCTGCCTTTGTTATTGCATTAAATAAAGTACTCTTACCTACGTTTGGTAAACCTACGATTCCTAACTTCATTATGTACATTCCTTTCTCATTTAAACTATACCAATAAATTATACTCTACATATTGTTAATTTTCAACTTATTCAAAGATAAGAAAATTTTCTTTAAATATTACCATGTTTATTTTAAAATATTCTTCTAATAATAATACTGAAGGTTCTGATAGGAGGTTTTATTATGAAAAAAAATTTATTTAGAATAATAATGTTTTCCTCTTTTATAGTTTTAAGCATTTTAGGAGTTAAAGTATTTGCTGATAATATCGGTGATAATACAGAACTTAATTGGTATTTTGTAGGCAGAGGTAAGGATGTAACCCCAGAAGCACCTAAAGAATCAGCTTCTTTTTTAAAAGATAGCTATTCCTTTTACTTAGGAGATACTTCAAAAAAAGAGTTATATTTAACTTTTGACGAAGGATACGAAAAAGGAAACACAGAAGCAATTTTAGATATCTTAAAAGAAGTAAATGTAAAAGCTGCTTTCTTTGTTGTTAAACCTTACATAACTTCTCAAGCTGAAACTGTTAAAAGAATGGATGCAGAAGGCCACCTTGTATGCAATCATACTTCACACCATCCATCCATGGCATCTATTCAGGATACCCAAAAATTTAATAATGAATTTAAAGAAGTTGAAGATGCATACAAAAGCTTAACTGGTAAAGATATGCCAAAATATTTTAGACCCCCAATGGGTAAATACTCAAAAGCTTCTTTGCAAAAAACTAAGGACTTAGGGTATAAAACTATTTTTTGGAGTTTTGCATACAAAGACTGGTTAGTTGATAATCAGCCATCCCCTAGTTATGCAATAGATAAAATTAAAAAAGGAGTTCATCCTGGATGTATCATGTTACTTCATGCTGTATCTGATACTAATACAAAAATATTAAAAGAAGTTCTTCTTTCTTTAAAAGAAGAAGGATATGAATTTAAGACTTTAGATGAACTTCCAGATGAAATGATAATAAAAGGTGCAAGTTAACTTGCACCTTTTTATTTATATATATATTCATTTACTATATTAAGTATATCTTCTTTTTTAGTCTTAGATTCATTAAGCAAAGAATTCATTTCAGTTTCTACTTCATTAAAGAATTCCTCATCTCTTAAAGAATTTAAATTTACTTTTACATTTATAATTGAACTTTCAACTGCAGCATGTAATAAACTTGCAGCTACTCCAGCATCAGATATAAGCATCTTGTTTCCATATTCTGTTGCAAATTCTATATTATCATAAAACTTAATACACTCTCTACAAACTTTTAATGGAGAAAGCATAGCATCATATGTTTTACTTTTCAATTCTTCTTTTCTATGTATCTTCTCTACTTCAGTATCTTTAGGTAGCTTATAGCAATTCATAAGTTCATTAAAACAAGTTCTATCTTCTTCCATAAATTCAATGCAATTTGTGATAAAATTTTTACATTCTTTTTCAAGAGATATCATTTTACACTTATTTTCTTCACTTAAATTATTAAATGCCTTTTTATTTATAGTTAATGAATATACCATATTATTTAGACATCCTGCAAGTCCTGCTACAAGAGCTGCCGTACTCCCACCACCTGGTGATGGTGAATTTGAAGATAAGTCATTAAGAAACTCTTCTATTTTATAATCTTTAAATAACATTTATTAATCACTCCTAATAATAATATTAAATTATACCATCTTATCATTCTAACTTCTATTTAATTTTATATTCTAAAAAGAAAAGACTCAAATATGAGCCTTTTATCCTATTAATTCATTGTATATGGATCATTAAATTTATTTTTAAATACATAATCTCTTATGTTTTTTTCTACATTATGTTCTTTAACTTCAGCTGCGACGCCAACTGGAGAAATACCAATTATTCTATAATCATTAGGTATACCCAATAAACTCTTAACCTTGTCTTCCTCCAAAGCACCAATCCACATAGTTCCATACCCTTCAGCAGTAGCGGCAAGAATAAAATGTTCCATAGCTATAGCTCCATCTGCTATGTAAAATTCTTTCCCTTCTATCTCTCCTGACTTCTCCGGTTGAGATATTACAACAACAGCCATAGGTGCTTCAATTAAAGCCTCTTCAGCTTTATTATCTTTATTAAGAACATACTCACTTAATTTTTCTTTTATCTTAGAATCGTCTATAATTATAATTTTAAAAGATGTTCTATTCTTCCAAGATGGAGATCTCATTGCTGAATTAATCATATTATCCAAGCTACCTTTGCAAATTTCATCACCTTTGTATTTAGTAATACTTTGTCTTTTTTTTATTACATCAAAGAATTCCATTTAATTCACTCCTAATCATAAATTATATGATTAGTATTCCATCATAGAAAATAATTATTTATTTTCTTTTTTATTTATTAGCTTTTCGATCTTTTGTACAATTTCATCATCTTTATTTAATTCTTTTGCAATTCTTAAGTGTAATTTTGCATCTTCTAAATTTCCAGAATTTAAATAGCACATTATTATATTTGTGCAAATTTCAACTTCTCTAGAAGCTTCAAATGCCTTTTTAAAATATTTTATAGCTTCCTCATAATTTCCTATACATGCATAATTTAGTCCTAATTCATTAACAACTTCAAGTATTCCACTCTCTATTCTTAAACTTTCAAGTAGGTAATAAATAGCCTTCTCAAACTGCCCTACCTTTCTATAGCTTACACCTAGGTAATAGTATATTAAAGGATTTTCTTGGAATTTATCTAATAATGATAAGAACAATCCAATTGCCTTTTCAGGTTCTTCTTCCATAAGTTTAACAGCCTTTTCATAAGTCGTTACATTTTCTATATCATTCATAAGCATTTCAATCTCTGGTGTTTGTTCTCCACCTCTTCTTAAATACTCATTAATTTCAACTTTTGCTCCTTGATAGTCTGTTTTATCTTTTAAAATTATTCCTTTATAAAGATATGGCTCTTTCATTTTATTAAATAATTTTTTTGCTTCATCAATATCTTCTAATAAGACTTCTTCAAACCCACTATCTTTTTCTCTAATGCTTATTCCAATTAAAAGTAACTTTTTCATATACTCTTCATTCTCATCAACTTGAATAAGTCCTTTTAATATAAGATACGCATCTTCTAAACGATCCTCTCGAACTCTTTTAGCAACTAAACTCTTTCCACACTCTTCACTTTCAGGAATTTGCATTAATAACAGCTTATAATCTTCACTATAACTTATATCCTTATCTGCTCCTAACGTCAAAAGCATACCTTCTATAAAATAATATATTGGAAGGTTTTCTATTTTTATTTTATCTTGTATATTGCTTGTTATGTATTCTGAACTTATTGGTATAAATAATTCTTTATTTTTAAAAGAAATATACTCAGGTATGTTTATTGATTTTTTAAATCCCTCTTGATCAATTTCTAAAAATAAAAGCTTACTAAGCTTTTCTTTAAATAATGCTTTATAATCCATACAATTTCACCGCCTATAAAAAATATTGCTACCATCTTTTAAAGATGGTAGCATAATAAATTAACTTAACTTACTTTCGATTAAGCTCATTACATTTTCCTTAAATCTTACCATATCTTCTTGTGCTCCATCTAAACTACTACCTTTAACAGCAAGATATACTTTCATCTTAGGTTCAGTACCTGATGGTCTTACAACAAAAGATGAACCATTTTCAAGTATAAATTTTAACACATTTGACTTAGGTAATTCAATGTTAGTTTTAGTATTTTCAACTAAATTTTCTTCAATACTTAATTTATAATCTAATTTAACCCTAACTTTAACTCCTGAAATTTCAGTTACTTCAGTATTTCTTAATGATTCAATGCATGAAGCTATTTTTTCTTGTCCTTCTTTTCCTTTTAGTTCTATAGAAACTAGTTCTTCTTTAAAAAATCCAAATTTCTTATATAATTCATTTAGCCCTTCTGCTAAACTTAATCCCTTTTCTTTGTAGTAAAGAGTCATTTCTGATATTAACATACCTGCTATAACAGCATCTTTATCACGTACAAAATCTCCTGCTAGGTAACCATAACTTTCTTCAAATCCGAAAAGATAAGTATTGCTTCCACTTTCCTTAAATTCTCTAATTTTTTCTCCTATATATTTAAACCCAGTTAAAACATCTAGTATCTCTACATTATAGTGATTTGCTATTTCTCTTGCACCTTCTGTAGTAACAATTGTTTTGATTACAGTTCCATTTTTAGGTAGCTTTCCAGTTTCTTTTAATGAACTTAATATATAATCTGTTAATAATAGTCCTGTTTGATTTCCAGTTAGTACTTTATATTCCCCATCTGAATCTTTAACAACTACTCCAATTCTATCACAATCTGGATCTGTACCAAAAATAATATCCGGATTTTCATTCTTAGCTCTTTCTAAAGCAATTTCAAATACTTTAGGATCTTCTGGATTTGGATATGGTGCTGTTGGGAAATTTCCATCTGGAAGTTCTTGCTCCTTTACTACTGATAAATTTTCATATCCAAGCTCTTCTAAAACTCTTCTAACTGGCATATTTCCTGATCCATGAATTGGTGTATATATTATTTTTAAATCTTTAGCTTTATCTTTTACTAATTCTTTTCTAATTGTAAGACCTTTTACTTTTTCAATATAAGCCTTGTCTACTTCTTCACCAATATAATTTAATAAGCCTTCTTCTAAAGCTTTTTCTTCACTTATCATTTTTATTTCTGAGAAATCTTTAATATCGTTTGCACAATTTATAATCTTTTCAGCTTTAAGGTCTGTTACTTGACCTCCAAATTCATCATAAACTTTATAACCATTATATTCTTTTGGATTATGTGAAGCTGTAATAACAACACCGCCTGTACAATTTAAATGTCTAACTGTAAATGATAACATTGGAGTTGGTCTTAAATCTTCAAATAAATAAACTTTTATATTATTAGCAGCAAGAGTTAAAGCTGTTGCCTTTGCAAATTCCTTTGACATATTTCTTGAATCATATGCTATTGCAACTGATGGATTCTCAAATGAATCATTTAAATAGTTAGCAAACCCTTGAGTTGCTTTAGAAACAGTATATATATTCATTCTATTGCTTCCAGCACCTATAACTCCTCTTAAACCACCTGTTCCAAATTCCAAATCTTTATAGAATCTATCTTCAATTTCCTTATCATCTTTAATATTTCTTAATTCTTCTTTTGTTTCCTCATTTATTATCTCAGATGTCAACCATCTATCATATTTTTCTCTATAATTCATCTGTGAACCTCCTTTATTCTTACAGATATATTATACATCATAAGGAAAAAAATTCAAACAATTATAACTTCCTTTTTATTACAAATTATATTAAAATAACAAGAGAGGTTTCGACAAACTCAAGGAACCTCCCTTATTTTTTAATTATATTATTTATGGACTTTATCATTTATTACTTCTGATTTTTCTTCTGCCATTAAATCTGAAGTTAACTTTCTTTCGTTTGCTATAGCTGCAATAACAGTATCTAAATTTTCTAATAAAGTAATCTCTTCTCCAAATTCTAAATCGCCTAATTTATATACTGAACCATCTACCCCTTTAGACACATCTAGTTTTATAGATTTAGGTAGCTTATTTGATTCACAAGAAATTTTAACTAAATCCTTTTCTTTTTGTAGTACCGCACCTTTTTGGGTTAAGAAACCTTCACCTACATATTGTATAGGAATATCCGTTTCTATTTGTGAATTTCCATCTAAAAGTTCTAAATCTAAATGTATAACATCATGATTAATTGGTTCTCTTTGTACTTCTTTAATTAATGCACTTTTAGTTTCTCCATTGAAATTAACATTTAAAATCCCGTGTTCTCCTGAGTTTGAAATTTCTTTCCCAAGTTCTAAACACCCAACCTCAAACATTAAATTACTCATTCCTTTTCCATATATAACTCCAGGTACTAACCCCTTAGCTCTAGATTTTCTTCCACTATTACTAACTTTATTTCTTTCTTTTATTGTTAATTCGCCCATAACAATTCCTCCTACTTTCATTGCAAATTCTTTTTAATTATTCCTAAAAGTATGGAATTTTATTCATCGTTTTTAAAATTCGATCTTATCAAACAAAAAATAAGAGATATACTTATACCTCTTATCATTAATCCTTTATTATAAATCTTTTCTATAGCAATTATTATCGCTAGTATATAAATATAATAAACTTTATATGCTAGTAATAATTTATATTTATTTCGTTAATAACTTTAACCTAATTAAACAAATGTATCAAATGATAATATTATAATAAAATATCTTGAATATTATCTTCTGAGAATACTTTTATTCCATTTTTTCTAAATAATTTTGCAGTAAGTCCTTCTCCTTTTATCTTGTTTTTAGAAAATTTACCATCATAAATATAACTACTTCCGCAAGAGGGGCTCCCTTCTTTTAAAATCGCAATATTTGCATTCACTAGTTTTGCAATCTTTAATGATTCTTCTGCACCTTTTTCAAAAAATTCAGTAACGTTTTCGCCAATTTTATTAATTACCAATATTTTTTTATCTATTTTTGAAATTTCTGCTGGTAATCTCGGTGTAGTCATCCCCCCCAATTGTTCTGGACAAATCAGAACTGCTTTTCCTTCTTTGAACAATTTAACACATTGTTCATTTTCATTATTACCCCCACTATATTTACAATTACATCCACAAAGGCACGCACTAATTACCATCATAAATAACTCCTCCTTATCCTTTATTTATAGAAAAAGGCCAAAGACTTTATAGCCCTTAGCCGTAATATATTAATTAATATGTATCTTCTTCCCATTCAATCTTATTTAAATATAATTCTACATATTCATCACTCATCTTAGGATTTATAGTATCCTCATGAGAAATAGTTATAGTTGACATTGCAATTGCATATTTCACTGTATCTTTTAATGATAGATTATTCATATATCCATATCCTACACCTGCAACAAATGAATCTCCTGCTCCTGTAGTATTTTTAACAGTTACATTTTTAGCTTTAATTTTTCCTGTTTCTTCATTATTCATATAATATATACCATCAGCATCTAAACTAATAAATACATTCTCTACTCCTTGAGATAAAAAATAATCTCCAGCCTTATCTAAATCCTCTTTAGTCTTTATCGGAAAACCACAAAGAATTTCTGCTTCATATCTATTTGGTTTTATAGTATGGAAGTATTTAATTAAATGTTTAATTTTTTCTGCTTTGGCTGCTGATACTGGATCTAAAACGAACCTTGTTTTTCCCTTATATGTAGTAAGTATATATTCAAGCATCTCCGCATCGTCAGCATCAAGAATTGTATATTCAGCATTAGAAATTGCTTCTTTCTTTGAATCAATAAAATCAGTATCCATCTCATCTAAGCTTTCCATATCTACAACTGCTGATACCATATCTCCTGTATGATCTAAAATTGCCATATAAGTTGGAGTACATCCACCTTCAAGAATTAATGATTCCTCCATGTCATACCCAACCATCTTTGAATGTGATAAGATATTCCTACCATTTTCATCATCTCCTATGATTGATATAAATTTAGTATTTACTCCAACCCTTGCAAGGTTTTCAGAAATATTTCTACAAACTCCTCCAAGTGAAATTTTGATATTTCCCGGATTTGAATCTTTGCCTTTATATATGTTTCTAGTAAAGCCTAGTATATCAACAATTGATGCTCCTATAACTAGTATGTATGAATCTTTTTGTGTCATATTATCTCTCCTGTTTCTATTTCCCATTATTATAAAAAAACATACAATTATTATAAGTTACAAAAAGAAAAAAATAAAGAATATTTCTTTAATTTTTTAAAATAGTTAATGTAAAGGTTTATAAATTGTCGTATTATATCCTTTATTTAATATTTCCCTTTAAATTCGGTTAATTAACTTAAAGAGACAGTTTATTTATTTCCAAAATAAGCTGTCTCTTTTTAATTTTGTTAATTATATATTAATTTTGCATGAAAATTTATTTTACTTTAAGATAGCAATTGTTACACCATCTCCACCTTCACCATAGACTCCTAGCCTATAGCTCTTTACATGAGGATGTCTTTTTAGCATATCATTTATAGCTTTTCTAAGAACTCCAGTTCCTTTTCCATGAACTATAGTTACCTCGCCTAGATTAGCCATATAAGCGTCATCTAAGTACTTATCTGCCCTAAAGCAAGCTTCTTCAGAATCCATCCCTCTTAAATCAACCCTGCTTTCTATATTACTTAAATTCAATTTAACTTCTCTCTTTTTCTTTTCCTTTGCCTTTTTAACCGGCTTATCTAAAGCTCTTAAATCTTTAGCCTTAACACTTATTTTCATTATTCCAGCTTCAACTAGAACTTCTCCCTTGCTATCAGGAAGTGATATTATTATAACATTTTGATTTAGTGATGGAAGATATGCCTCCATTCCTAATTTAATCTCTTCTATACTTTCACCTTTTTGTTCTTTTTGAGAATAAAGTGACTTCTCTTTATTTTCCAGACTTTCTTTAAGCTTCCTTCTCTCTTCCTCAAGTCTATTTCGCCCTCCACTTGAAATACCCATTTTTTCTAGTTCTCTCATAGCCTTTAAAATTTCATCTGCTTCATCCTTAGCATTGGATATTATATCCTTAGCTTCTTTTCTAGCATCCATATATGCCTTATCTCTTGTTTTATCTAACTTCTCAAGTTTTTCTTCATATTTTCTTTTAAGCTTTAATGCATCTTCTTTAGCTAAAATAGCTTCTCTCGCATCTCTTTTTGCTATAATACTCTTTTCTTGAAGTTCTCTTATAAGATCTTCAAACTGAAGATTATCTTCAGCTATAAAATCTTTAGCCTCTTTTATTACACTTTCGCTAAGACCTAATCTCCTAGATATTTCAAAGGCATTTGATTTACCTGGAACTCCAATTAAAAGTCTATATGTAGGTCTTAAAGTTGTTACGTCAAATTCAACAGAAGCATTTTCAACATCTGGAGTTCTAAGTGCATATCCTTTAAGCTCGCTATAGTGAGTTGTAGCTACTACCTTACTTCCTCTTGCTTTTAAGTTTTCAATTATCGCTGCTGCTAGTGCTGCACCCTCTGTAGGGTCAGTACCTGCTCCAAGTTCATCAAATAGCACCAATGACTCTTTAGTTGCTTTACTCATTATATCAACTATATTTGTCATATGTGATGAGAATGTTGAAAGAGATTGTTCAATACTTTGTTCATCTCCAATATCTGCAAATATTTCATTATAAAATGCTATTTTTGAGCCTTCTTTTGCTGGTATTAAAAGTCCACACATACCCATTAAATGTATAAGCCCAATTGTTTTTAATGTAACTGTTTTACCACCAGTATTAGGTCCTGTAATCATTATTACATTATACTCTTCTCCTAAATATATATCTGAAGATATTACGTTTTTAGGGTCTATTAAAGGGTGTCTTGCTGATATCATATCAAAGCTTCCATCTTCACTTACAGTTGGATGCGTTCCATCTATACTTGATGCATAAGATCCCTTTGCAAATATAAAGTCAAGCTCACCTAATATTCTATTGTTACTTTTACATACATCAACATTATTTGAAACTTTATTTGAAAGATCTGCTAATATCCTCTCAATCTCTGCCTTTTCTTTTAGCATAAGCTCTTTAATTTCATTATTTAAATTAACTAAGCCCATAGGCTCTATAAATAATGTTGCTCCTGTTGAACTTTGATCATGAACTATACCAGGAACTTGACCCTTATATTCTACTTTAACAGGAAGTACGTATCTATCCCCTCTCATTGTATATAGATTCTCTTGAAGATATTTTGAATAGCTTCTAACTATACTATTTATTTTCTCTCTTACTGAGGAATTTTTTTCTTTTAAATTCCTTCTTATACTTCTAAGAGAAGATGATGCTCTATCACTTACTTCTTCTTCTGATACAATAGCTCTTTCTATTTCCTCTTCGAGCCCTTTTAAAGGTTCCAATATATATGCTAAATCTTCTATTCTTTCAAAAGCTATTTCAGCTTCATCTCTTTCCGTATACTTTTTAAATCTTCTTGAACATCTTAGCATATTTCCTATATTTAAAAGTTGCTCACAAGATAAAACTCCACCTTTACTAGCTCTTTCAATACCTTCACTTACATCATATAATCCCTCAAATGGTGGTGCACCTTTTGTAACTAACATATCTAAAGCTTCTTTTGTTTCTTTTAGCCCAATTTCTACCTCATATTTTGTTTCATAGGGTGCTAGTTTATCTATAAGCTTCTTTCCACCCTGTGTTTTTGAATATCTCTTTAAATTTTCTTTTACTTTTTGAAATTCTAAGACTCTAAATGTTCTTTCATTCATTTTTTATTCTACACCTCTTCTATAATGGCCTTTTGTATAATTTTTATTATCTATAATACTTTTTCCATTAAGTTCATTTATAACTCTTCTTACTTCTTCTCTACTTTCATCAGTAAAATCAAGCCTTAAACATTTAATTCCCATATCCTTTAAATCATCTATTTCTTCTATTAGGTTTATTGGAAGAGAATTTAATATATGGCTTCTACAGAATATATCAGTCATTACATTAAATTTTTCATTTACTCTATCAATTAATGTAAATGTATCTCTTTCACAAGCTTTATTGCAATCTTTATTATTGTCTTTAGCTCCAAATGTACTTCCTATTGGACAATATTCACTAATCATCAATTCTGTTTTACCATATATCACCTTAGCAACATTTCCTTTAAATCCTTTTAATGAAGCTTTCATCTCTTTTCTATTAAGTTCTTCACTAATAGTTAATATATCCATATCTTCTTTATAGAATTCTAATGTATCTTTATTAAATATATTTAATTTATAATCACCAACAATAAATAACTCATTTTTATATTTATTTATTATTCCAATATTAGATGTAAGTAGTCCCTTTATATATGGTTTGCACTCTTCTATAATCTTCACTATTGTTTTAAATTCACCCTTTATTACATTAGGCAATCTAAGTATTAAATTACATCCTTTGCTATATGCCTTAAGATCATTTACCCTTATTCCATTTTTATGTCTATTAAATATGTCCACCGCAATATACTCAAAATCATTTTTTAATTCTTCAAATTGATCTTTTAATATTACTTTCGGTAATACATCTATATTTTGGCTATTTCTATCATTTAATATAAATTTCTTTTCATTTCCATATCTTTTTCTTCTATACTTTGAACATTCTTTTTTTATTATTTGCTCAAATAGCTCTCTTCTAAGTTCATTTAACTCACCAATTCTCATGAATCCATCTTCAAATGATGAAAACTCTATTTTATTAAATCTATATGGATATTCACCTGACTTAAATAAAGCCTTTTCTATTCTCGCTTTATCTAAAGGTTTATTTGACGCTGCTTCTACAACACTTCCAGAAACCTCGTAATAATCATCTCCAAATAAAGTTCCAAGCTTAACTTCTTCATTTATTTTAAAATGAATATATCCTGTTAATTCAATTTTTCTTCCATAAGGTTTTATTCCTTCACTAAGCTCTGCAGTTAGTTTTTTATCAGACATCTTATAAAGATAATCTCCCTTTTTATATCCGATTGGGAATAATTTCACCCTATCTCCCTTTACTGCTTCTTTTACTTCATTTTTATTTTTTATGATCTTACTAGCTGTGAATCCACCATCATTAACTCTGACTCCATCACCTAAACCAATCTTCTCTTCTAATAACACTTCCCCATTTTCTAATACTTTTCCAAGTAATACGCCTGTATTTTTAGGGAAATTATAGCTCATCATATCTCTTCCAGCATTTTTATTTAAATATGCCTTTGAGAAACCTTCTCTATTAAATAATTGAAGTAGTTCTCCCTTACCTTTTTTAACATCGAATTCGTAATTATATATTTCTTTGTCTACAGCTTTTCTATAATTTCTAACTACACCTGCTACATACTCAGGTCTCTTCATTCTTCCTTCTATTTTTAATGAGTATGTACCACTATCTATTATACTTTTTACATCTTCTATAGTACAAATATCCTTTGGTGATAAAAGATATCCTCTCTTCTCTCCGCCTTTTTGTGATTTTAATGTGTATTCCATTCTGCAAGGCTGTGCACATCTTCCTCTGTTACCACTTCTGCCTCCGATCATTGAACTCATTAAACATTGTCCTGAATAACATACACAAAGTGCTCCATGTACAAACATTTCTGTTTCAATTTTCAAATCAGTTGATATATGCTTTATTTCTTCAAAAGTTAATTCTCTTGATAAAACTATTCTATGAAAGCCTTTTTCTTTAAAATACATGGCTCCTTCACCATTATGAATAGTCATTTGCGTTGAAGCATGAAGTTCAAAGTCATTATATTTTTCTTTAATTACTTTAAATAATCCTAAATCTTGAATTATAAGAGCATCTACTCCTATTTCATAAAGATATCCTGCATACTTTAATGCTTTAGGGAGTTCTTCTTCCTTTAATAAAGTATTCATTGTCACATAAACTTTCACACCATAGCTATGTGCATAATCTATTGCTTTTTTCATATTTTCATTATCAAAATTTGAAGCATAAGCTCTTGCCGAAAACTTATCTCCACCTAAATATATAGCATCTGCACCATTATTAATTGCAGCATAAAGACTTTCCATACTTCCAGCAGGTGCTAGAACCTCTATTTTTTCCATTTACATCTCTCCTATAAACTTAACCATTTGTTCTTTTCCATATCACTTTAGTTTAACCTATTACTTAGTAAAAATAAAGTACTGAGTAAATGTAAAATTACTCAGTACAAAAACTTTACCTTCTCTTTAGTAACACTGGTTGATTCTCTGCTTTAGCCTTAGTAAGTTCAATTTGAGCATCTAATAACTTCTTTTCTAAATCAAGAACTTTATACTTACTACTTTGAAGCTCTGTTCTTGTAGCTTTACCAGCTTCGATTAATGTCTTTCTATCATTTTCAAACTTAACTGTCTTTTCCTTTAATTCATCTAATATTTCTTTTTTATCTTTAACTTCTTCTTTTAATAAATCTATTTCTTCTTGAAGAGAATTTATTTCTAAATCTTTTTCTTCCTTTAAATTCTCTATATTCTGTATATTCTTTTCATTCTTAGTTTTTTCTTCTTTCATTCTACCTTTAAGTTCTTCATATTCTGATTGAAGTTTATTTAAATTAGCACTTTTTTCATCTAAATTATTTTTAGCATCCTCGTACCTAATCTCATATTCATTTATCGTGTACTCATTATTCTTAATTTCATCTTTAAACTCTTTTATTTTACTTCTAAGAATATCCATCTCAACTTGAAGAGAATCTCTATTAGTCTTTATTCTTTCAAGATCTTTAAGAATGCCTTCTCTTTCTCGTTTTACATCTTCAACTTCTTTTAATAAAACTTTATTCTTAAATAAACTACTATCAATTTCTTTCTTACTGCTTATATTCTCAGTTTCTAGTTTATTTATTTTTTTATTTAAAACTTTTTCAATATTTTCTTTTGGTGTTGTTGGTTTGGTTTTGTGTGTTGGTTTGT
>NZ_JAFBDA010000021.1 GCF_016907995.1 Clostridium sardiniense
ATTATTTATGAAAAATAAATTTATAGATGAAGTAAAGTCTAATAAAGAAATTAAAAAATTAGTTAAGGAGCATAAAGAAAGTAAGGTATATAATAAAGTCAGAAGATATTTAAGAGAAAGAAAAGAATGGACAAGTTTTAATTTAGATAAGTTAAAACTTGATATAGGAGAAAATGAAAAAGATATAATAATATCTTTGAATAGTTTAGAAAAAGAGGGGTTTATAACCACTGAAGATAGAATTAATGGAATATTATTATTCAAAGCTTTTAAAATAAACAAAGAATATGAGGATTTATTATAATATTTAAAAGGACTTACTTTTTAGAAAGTGAGTTCTTTCTTTATGATTAACTAATAAAATTAATGGTAACAATCAGAAATCCTTAATAATTACTTAATGTTTTATTAAGGATTTAACATTATAATTATATATTAGAAAAGAATATATAACTATAATATGAAATTAATAGTATAGTTAGAGTATAAAAGGTTAATAAGTTTTGTATTATATACTTTAACTACAAAAATAGAATGGAGAGAAAATAAATGAAGGCTAAAAAAATATTTTCTATAATAGCATTAACAACAATAATAGCAATAAGCAGTAGTACATTTGCTTTTGCAGATCAATTCAATGTAATAACACTTGGTGCAAATTTAACTCAAGAGCAAAAAAAAGATATGCTTAAGTATTTTAATGCTAAAGAAGGAACATATCAGTTAATAAATATAAATAATAAAGAAGAAAGAGAAGCTTTAAAAGGGATTGCAAGTGCAGCTGAAATAGGAAATAAAACTATATCATGCTCATATGTACAACCTACAAAGGCAGGTTCAGGAATAAATGTAAAAACTGTAAATCTTACTTGGGTAACAGCTTCTATGATATCAAATACTTTAGTAACAGCAGGAATAAATGATGCTAATGTAATAGCAGCAGCACCGTTCCAAGTTTCAGGTACTGGTGCATTAACAGGAATATTAAAAGGATTTGAAGATTCAACAGGAAATAAATTAGACTCAGAAAAAAAAGAATTAGCTAATAAGGAATTAGTTACTACAGGTAATCTTGCAAATGATTCAAATATTGGACAAGAAAAGGCAGCAGCTGTAGTTAATGATGTAAAAACACAAGTTATAAAGGATAAAGCAGAGACTCCAAATACAGTAAATAATATAATAAATAATGTAACTAATAATTACAATATAAAACTTACTCCAGAACAAGAAAAAGAGCTAAGTAATCTTATGATTGATATAGGTAAGCAAGGATATAATTATGATGAAATGAAAAATACATTAAATGAGATAGGTAAGAATATCCAAGATGTATTGGAAAGCTCAGGACAAGCTATTAAAGATTCAGGATTTTTCCAAAATATATGGAATAATATTAAAGAATTCTTTAGTGGTGCTAAAGAAAAAGTAGAAAATAAAGCTGAGGATACCGGAATATTGAATCAAACTAATAATGAAGCATTAGGTGATAGTACAGTAGTTACTGGAACAAATAATGAAATCCAACAAAGCGGTGAAAATAATAATAAACAGTCTACAGAAGATGAGGGTATATTCACTAAATTTGTAAATTGGGTTAAAGGATTATTTAATTCTGACTCATCACAAGAATCAACTAGTTCAAATAACCCTTCACAAAGCACGACAAATTAATTCTTTATTTATTACAATACAATTAGTATGAATTGTAAATAAAAACAAAAATGTATATAATAATTGTATGTAACAGATTGGAAGGAGTAGTAAGATGGATTTAAATGAAAAGATAATAAAAGAAGAACTAAAGTATGAAGGTAATTTTCTTAAATTTGTTAGTATAGATGTTGAGTTGCCAGATGGAAATAAAGGCAATAGGGATGTTATAAGACATCCAGGAGCATCAGCAGTACTTGCATTTTTAGATGATGAAACAGTGTTGCTAGTAGAGCAGTTTAGAGTAGCATTAAATAAAATTTTATTAGAAATTCCTGCAGGAAAATTAGAAAAAGGTGAAGACCCTAAGATTTGTGCATATAGAGAACTTGAAGAGGAAACAGGATATAAATCAGAGGATATAGAGTATTTAGGAACTATTGCAACGGGTGCTGGTTTTACTGATGAGCAAATACACATATATAAGGCTACAAACCTTTATAAAGGGGTAAAAGGTGGAGATGATGACGAATTTATTGAAGCTAAACCATATAAAATAAAAGAAATAAAAGAAATGATTAAAGATGGAAGAATTATAGATACAAAAACTATATCTGCTTTCATGTATCTATAAAATTATTAAAAAGAAGCAATTTTTTATTTTAAATTGCTTCTTTTTAATATATTTACATATTTATCCTTAAGTTGTAAGAATAAATTTATAATTAATATCATAATATTATTTATAACAACTTTAGGAGGATAGAAAGATGAAAGCTTTGGTTAAAAAAATAGGTAATGCATTTGAAGAACAGAAGTTATATTATTTGTTAGTACTATTATTTTTCTGTGTTGGAATTGTACTTGGTGTTTATGCAGTAAAAAGCATGAATCCTACAGATAGACAAGATTTAACTAGTTATTATACAAGTTTTATAAATAGTATGGGAAAAAAACCAATAGATTATGGAATTTTGTTATTAGAAGTTGTTAAGAAGAATATACTTTTAATAGTACCAATAATTATATTTAGCTTTACATTTTTTGGGAGTCCTATAATATTAGCGCTAGATTTAATTAAAGGTTTTACAATAGGATATACTTTTACATTTTTATTAACTACTTTTGATGGACAAGGTTTAGGAATTGCGTTAAGTTCTATCATACCACAAAATATTATTTACATTCCTAGTATTATTGCACTTAGCATAATGGCACTTAGTATTTCAACAACAAAATTTAAGGAGAAATTTATTAGAAAAACACCAATAAGAAATTTAATTTTAAATAAAGGAGGCATCAACATTTTAATAATATTATTATGTGTTGTTGTCATAGGTATAGTTGTAGAAACTTATATATGTCCTAATATTATTAAATTTGTAGTAACTAAATTTTATCTATAAAAAATAAGTGATCTAAAGAAAAATAGAAGGAAAATAGAAAAAATTGTCGAATATATATAATTAGCAATGGTGTAGGAGAGAAGAATGTTAGAAATTATAGAGAGTTATAAGGAGTACTTACTAAACAATGAAAAAAGTGAAAATACCGTATATGCATATGTTACTGATGTAAATCTTTTTATAAAATTCCTTAAGGTTAAGGATATGGAGCTTTACACAACAGATAATGTAGCTATTACAGGATATATTCAAAATCTTTTAGATGGAGGTAAGTCAGAACGATCAATAAATAGAATAGTAATAAGTTTAAGAAGCTTTTATGGATTTTTAAAAACAAAAGGAAAGATAAGTGATATTCCTAAAATAACTTATAAGAGTAGTAGAACTAGCAAAAAGTTACCTCAAATTCTTACTGTTGAAGAGGTTGACAGGATTATAAAATCTGTAGAAAAAAATGGAGTTAAAGGTATTAGAGATAATGCGTTACTTGAACTTATGTATGCAACTGGAATGAAAGTATCTGAACTTATTTCATTAGATGTTGAGGATATAAATTTGGATCTTTCTTTTGTAAAATGTACTGACAATAAACATTATGAAAGATTAATTCCAATAGGAAGAAGTGCAACTAGAGCTCTTGAAGAATATATTTTAGTTAGAGATGAAGTTGCTGAAAGTGGTGTTAATAAATTATTTGTTAATTTAAATGGTAAAGGATTAACTAGACAAGGAATATGGAGAATTGTTAAAGAGTACTCTCATAAAGCTGGAATAAAAAAAGATGTTAATCTAAATACATTCAGACATTCATTTGCTGTGCATATGCTACAAAATGGTGCGAATGTTAGAGCAGTGCAAAAATTATTGGGTAATCAAGTATTAACTTATATGGATACTTATTATGAGATAATTAATAGTGATAAAATTAATTTAGTATATAAGAATGCACATCCTAGGGCATAACTATTTTATATAACAAAAGATTAGAAAATAGTTTTTGATAGGAGGGTCATTATGAGAAGGTCAGATCTAGTAGTATTAGATAGTATAGTGGTAGAAAAACTTAAAGAGATAAATATTTATTTAGATTTAGAAAATAATAAATTTAATAATACTTATAAGGCTGTATAGTGGGTTTGAATTAGTATAAAATCCACTTGCAGGCTTTATTAGTAAAGAAAAAAATTTGATACTTGATAGTATATAAAATTTTATTAAAAGCTATAATTTAGATTAATTTTAATAAGAAATTGCTAGAATACATAATTTAATAGTCTAAATTATAAATAAAATTTATAAATGGTAATAAAAGAGTTAATGTATAATCTATAAAATTTTCAGATATAAACGAATTATATTTATATCTGAAAATTTAAATTAGGTTATATTATATATAAGGTATAACCAAGGAGGAATTAATAATGAGAATGTATGATATAATTCTTAAAAAAAGAAAAGGATTAGAATTAACAAAAGATGAGATTGAATTTTTTGTTCAAGGGTATACAAATAAAGAAATTCCTGATTATCAGGCATCAGCTCTTTTGATGGCAATTTTCTTTAATAAAATGAATAAAAGAGAAACTGCTGATTTAACAATGGCAATGGTAAATTCAGGGGATAAGTTAGATTTATCTAATATTAAAGGAATAAAAGTTGATAAGCACTCAACTGGCGGAGTAGGTGACAAAACTTCAATATGTTTAGCACCACTTGTTGCTAGCTGTGATGTTCCAGTTGCTAAAATGTCTGGAAGAGGACTTGGACACACTGGAGGAACTATTGATAAATTAGAAGCATTCAAAGGATTTTCAGTAGAGCTTGATCAACAACAATTTATAGATAATGTGAATAATTTTAATATTGCATTAGCAGCACAAACAGGTCATTTAGCTCCAGCAGATAAGAAAATTTATGCCTTACGAGATGTTACAGCAACAGTTGATAATATGTCACTTATTGCATCCAGCATAATGAGTAAAAAAATAGCATCCGGATCAGATGCTATAGTTCTTGATGTAAAAGTTGGAGATGGAGCATTTATGAAAACTCCAGATGATGCTAAAGAGCTTGCTAGAGAAATGGTTGATATAGGTAATAATGTTGGAAGAAAGACAATTGCAATTATATCAGATATGGATCAACCACTTGGTTTTGCAATAGGAAATGCTTTGGAAGTAATTGAGGCTATAGATCTTTTAAAAGGAAATGGACCTAGTGATCTTTTAGACTTAACACTAACATTAGGAAGTAATATGCTTATTCTTTCAGGAAAGGTTAATACTATAGAAGAGGGAAGAGCATTACTTATGGAAAATATAGAAAATGGTAGAGCACTTAAGAAGTTAAAAGAATTTGTTAAAGCTCAAGGCGGAGATGAATCATATGTTGATGATATAAGTAAATTCCCTAAAGCGAAATATGTAATTGAAGTAAAATCTGAAAAGGATGGGTATGTAAATAAAATACATGCTGAAAAATTAGGTATTATTGCTATGAATTTAGGTGCTGGAAGGGCAACTAAAGAAAGTAAGATAGATTTAGCTGTTGGAATTAAGCTTAATAAAAAACGTGGAGATAAGGTAACTAAGGGAGATATAATTGCTTATGTATATTCAAATGATTTGGATAAAGGAGAAACAGCAAGAAAAGATTTGATTGAAAATATAGTTATTGAAGAATCAAAATGTGAGGATTTACCTCTAATATATGATATAGTAAAATAAATAATTTTAAAGAAGTTAAACAACTATTTGTTTAGCTTCTTTTTTTATTGTAAAAAAAACAAAAGCATTGGATTTTAAATACAAATTATATAAGAAATAACTAGTGTTAAAGTTTCTTTAAATGGTAACAATAACTTTGAGAGGAGGATAAGAATATGAAAAAAATATATAAAGAACTAATGAGAGTAGTAAGTATAGTATTATTAGTATTCATGTTACCATTATCATCTGTCAGTGCATTTGCAAAAAGTGAAGAAGAAGGTGGAATGAAAATAGAGGCAAAATCAGCATTATTGATGGAGCCAAAGACTGGAAAAATAATATACGAAAAAAATGCTGAAGAAAAATTCGCTCCAGCTTCTGTAACTAAAATAATGACTATGTTACTTGCAATAGAAGCAGTAGATAGTGGGAAAATAAAACTTGATGACAAGATAACATGTAGCGAAAATGCTAAAAAAATGGGTGGTAGCACAATGCTACTTGATACAGGTGAAATAAGGTCTGTAGAGGATATATTTAAAGGAATTGCTATTGCATCAGGAAATGATGCTTCTGTAGCTATGGCAGAGTATTTAGCTGGATCAGAAGAAAGTTTTGTTGAATTAATGAATAAAAGAGCACAAGAGTTAGGTATGAAAAATACAACTTTTAAAAATTGTAATGGTCTTCCAGCGGAAGGACATTTATCAACAGCGAAAGATATTGCATTAATGTCAATGGAATTATTGAAACATGAAAAAATATTTAAATATACAGGTACATATATGGAAACAATATCTGAAGGAAGAAAAAGTCCAATAGAGCTTGTTAACCATAATAAGCTTGTAAGATTCTTTAAAGGATGCGATGGTTTAAAAACAGGATATACATCAGAAGCAAAATATTGTATATCAGCTACAGCAACAAGAGACGGAGTTAGAATGCTTTCTGTAATAATGGGAGCACCTACTTACAAGATAAGAAATAGGGATGCAAGTATACTATTAAATTATGGATTCTCTAAGTTCGCAGGTAAAAAGGTAGTATCTAAAGATGAAGAATTAGGGAATGTTACTATGGGTGAAAAAACAGATAAATATTTCATAGCAAAAGCTAAGGAAGATTTAGTTGCCGTACTAGAAAAGGGTAAACAAGGTAACATTGAAAAGAAAATTAAAATTGATGAAATAAAAGATAAATATAGTGCAGGAGATATAGTAGGTAAGTGTGAAGTATATATCGGAGAAGATAAAATTGGTGAAGTAGATATATACACAGATAGAGATATCAAAAAGCCAAATATAATAGAAAAAATTAAATTTAAAGTTAAAAATATTTTACCTAAAAAAGATGAATAAAATTGTTATAAGGAACCATACAGATTGTATGGTTCCTTTAAAATTTCATTTAAAAAACACTCTATTTAGTGTATAATTATAATGTTATTTTGCTTGAAGGGTGGAGAAAACATGGAATTACCTAAGATAAAGGTAGCCGATTTTGAAGGTCCATTTGATTTGCTTTTACATCTTATAAAGAAAAATAAGATGAATATATATAATATTGAAATATTTAAGATAACAAATCAATATCTAGAACACTTAGATACTATGAAAGAAATGGATCTAGAAATAACATCAGAATTTATAGTTATTGCAGCTACATTAATAGAAATTAAATCAAAGAGTCTTTTACCTAAAGCTAAAGTAGAGGAAGAAAATGAAGAAGATATAGAAAAGAGACTTGTTGAAAAATTAATTCTATATAGAAAAATTAAAGCTTCTACAGAATATTTTAAGTCAATATCATTAAATAGTGGGATTTCTTATTCAAAAAAACCTGAGATAATTGAAGAGATAAAAGAATCTACAATAAGTAATGAAGATATATTTAGAAATATATCTTTGATAGATCTATATAATCTTTATAATAAAATACTTGAAAATTATATTAATAAACAGAACAAAAATAATGTCATACAAAGAAATATAAGATCAGATTTATATAAAATTGAAGATAAGTATGATTATTTACTTAAAATATTAGAAAATAGAAGTGTACAAGAATTCAATACTATTATGAATGAATGCGAATGTAAGTTAGAATGTGTTGTAACATTTTTAGCTTTATTAGAGCTTATAAAACAAAGAAAAGTAAAAGTTTATCAGACATCAAGTTTTGGAGACATAATTATTAAAGGATGTGATGAAGATGGAAACAGTTAATATAAATCAGTTTGAATTTAAAGAAGCCTCTAGAAAAGAGCCAATAAAAGCAATAATTGAGGCATTATTATTTGTAAGTGGAGAGCCATTATCTTTAAGAGAGATAGCTGTTAATTTAGAGATTACTCCTAAATATACTGAAGAAATTTTAGGTGAAATGATGCTAGACTATGAGGTATCTAACAGAGGAATAAAACTTATTGTTCTAAATGGGGCTTATCAATTAGTAACCAAAAATGAATATAGTGATTATATTCAAAAGTTACTTAAAAAAAATAGAAGACAATCTTTAAGTCAAGCATCATTAGAGAGCTTAGCTATAATAGCATATAAGCAACCTATAACTAGAGTTGATATTGATGAAATTAGAGGTGTTAAATCGGATAGTGCAATACAGAAGTTAATTGAAAGAGAACTTATTGCAGAAGTAGGAAGACTTGAAGTTCCCGGAAGGCCAATTCTTTATGGAACAACAGATGAGTTTTTAAGACAATTTGGACTAGCTGGATTAGATGAATTACCATCATTAGATCTATTTGAAGATATAGAAGATGAATTAATGGAAGAAGTTGTAATTGATACGACAGATAAATAAAAACCATTGCTACAAAATAAGTAGCAATGGTTTTTATTTTATTTTACATCATGACCATCATAGTTTGATGTAAAATCAATATCATCTACGCTAGGTGTAGAATTAAGCTCGGAATGATGGCTATTATTTCCACATTTCTTATTTCCTATAGTACTGTTAAAAGCATCTTTTAACATTTCTATTACTTGAGGAACTGTATCAACAATTCTGTCATATGTATTATCTTGTTCAACAGGTAAAAGTCTAACACAATTTTCTCTAACTACAAGAAAAGCAACAGGTTTTACTGAAACTCCAGCTCCAGATCCACCGCCAAAAGGATATTCTGCCTTAAGATCTGATGAAACTTTGTTATGTGAATCAAATTCACTTCCACCAGATGCAAATCCAAAGGAAACTTTTGATATTGGAATTATATATGTTCCATCTCTAGTTTCTACAGCATCTCCAATAATAGTATTAACATCAACCATGTCTCTTATATTTTCCATAGTACTTTTCATTAAATTTTCAATTGGATGTTCTCTAGTCATAATTTCCCCTTAAAAGGGACACCTCCTTAGATTTTAAGATTGATTTTATAAATATAATGCATATATAAATAATTTGCCCTAAAGAAATAAATATTATACTTTTATAGTTTAAATTAATAAATTTGGAATCTTTAAATATGGGCTCTATTGATAAGTTTGATTTTTTTACTTTGAAAAATAAACATAAGAACCTATAAAGAAATGGAGCGAAGGAAGAAATAACACCATAAAATAAGGCAGTGTCACTTGAATCCCCTAGAGAATAATTTAAATAACCATTAAATTTAATCTTAGGTTTATATTTATTTTTTTTTAATTTAAAAACTATTATTTTAAAAAAGTTTTTAGAAAAAATTATATTACTAAATTTCTCTTTAAACTTAGAAGTTCTACAAGTGTTAGCAAATGAATACATATTTTTCATAAATTTATGTGTTTTATCTCTATTTCCCTTAGAGATTATTTCATATTTATATAACTTTATATAATAATCTTTATTAGAATAGAAAATACTAACCTTAATAGGAAGTGGAATCAAAAAGATTATAAATATAATAGATAATAATAAAATTAATATTTTCATTTTTACCCTCCATACAATACTAATATTATGTTCAAGAATTAGGAAAAATATACTATACAGTAAACTGCATATTCATAAGAGTTTATTGCAAAATAATAGCGAGGTGATTTTATGGAAAAGCTTAAAAAATATATGAGCTTTATATTTATACTTTGTTTAATATTTAATATGATATCAATTCAAGCATTTGCTTCTAATAATGATAAGTTAAAGGTTTCAGCACGTAATGCTATTGCAATAGAAAAAGAAAGTGGTCAAATCCTTTTTGAACAAAATGCATATGAGGTAGTTCCAATGGCAAGTACTACTAAGATATTGACAGCATTAGTTGCTATAAAGAATAGTGATTTAGATAAAGTATTTGAAGTATCAAAAAATGCAGCAGCAGTTAGAGGATCTAAAGTTGGTTATAAGGTTGAGGAAAAGATTACATTGAGAGAACTCCTTTATGGCTTAATGTATAGGTCTGGAAATGATGCAGCTATTACAATTGCGGAAGGAATAGGGGGGTCAGTTGAAGGATTTTCAGATATAATGAATCATTTTGCAAAAAGTATAGGAATAATAGATTCTCACTTTCAAACTCCTCACGGTCTAGATAAAGAAGAACATTATTCATCAGCATATGATTTAGCCATACTTACATCAAAGGCAATGGAATATGATGTATTTAGAGAAATAGTTGGAACTAAAGAGATTAAAAAAGAAAAATATAATTTTACGAGAGATTATAATAATATAAACAAAATACTTTGGAAAATTCCAGGAGCAAATGGTGTAAAAACAGGATACACAGGAGGTGCTGGAAAATGCTTAGTATCATCTGTTAATTGTGATAGTAAGGATATAATAATAGTTGTACTAAATTGTCCAGATAGATGGAATCAAACAGAAAAAATATTTAACTATATAAAAGATAGATATGCATTTAATTCTGATACTACTAAACAATTAGTCCTTGGAGAAGGTAATCCAGTATTAGGCTCTATAGTAAAAGATGAAAGAGTAATAAATGCCTTTACACAGGATGGTACTCAATATGAAATAGATGTTTTTAAGCCATATTTAGATATTAAAGAGGGAGAGATTATTGGCGCATTCAAAGTCCAAGAAAATAATATAAAAAAGATGGAGCATCCATTAACTTCTTATAAAGAAATAACTAGTGTAGATTTTATAAATATACTAGGAATACAATAATAAAAAGAGATTATATCTAAATAAAAAAAGATATAGTCTCTTTTTTTATTAACTTTATAATGATAAAGAAAAGTGTTAACAAATTAAAGTAATAACAATATTCTAATATAAGGAGTAATTTTTAAGGAGCAATAATGATTAGAGAAGCAACAGATTGTATTGATGCGGGAAGTGAATTCTGCCCTTGTAAGTTAGCAGAGATGGGAGAGTGTATAATTTGTTCACAAATGCATGGGAAATGTTTTTGTGATTGTTCTAATTGGAAAGGTGTTTGTATATATCAAGAATTCTTTAATAATGGAATGAAAGCAAAAGAAGGAAGAGAAAGATATAATTGTAAAATAATAAATATTAATAATTACGATGATGAATTACTAGTAATTAAGTTAGAAGTAATTCATAAACTAGCTTTAGATTTAATAAATCCAGGAAGTTATATTTTCTTATGTCCTGATAAAGATATATATTTTGATATACCAATTTCAATTTTAGAATCTGATGTTGATAAGAATATTATTTCATTAGCAATAGAGATTAGAGGAATAAAAACAAAAAAATTATTAAACTTTAAAGAAGGAGATACAATTGATATAAGAGGTCCTTATTGGAATGGAATCTTTGGAATTAAAGATATAGAAAAACAAAAAGAAAGTAAATGTCTAGTTCTAAGTAAAGGAATGGGTATTGCACCTATGGTTCCAGTTGTAAGAAAATTAAGATTACAAAATTGTGAAGTTGAACTTTGTTTAGATTATAGTAATTTTGATAAGAGTTTTATAAGTAATTTTATTTTGAAATATAATACAAAAAATTATGAGTTGAATTTATTAGATAAAGGAGAATTATCTAATGAGTGTAAAAAGATAATTAGAGATAGTATAGATAATGGAACAACTTATATTCATATAGCAGGAGCTGATATTTTAACTTTAAAAGTAATAGAGTTTTTAGATTCTTTAGGGAGAAGTGATATTTTATTATCATGTTGTAATAACTTTAAAATGTGTTGTGGAGAAGGGATTTGCGGAGCTTGCACAGCTAGATATAAAGGACATAAGGTTAAAAGATTCTGTAAAGTTCAAACAGATCCTAGAAGTATATTTGAAGAAAGGAGATTAATATGAGAGTAGTTATTATAGGTGGAGGATGGTCTGGTGTCGCAACCCAGTTCAAAGTACATCATTAAATATAATCTGAACTGAGTTCGCATCATCATATTTAATTTCTTTTATTATCTGCTTTATTAATATTTGTTTTTCATTTATAGGAAGATCATAGAATATAGCTAGTACACCTTTTATTCTATTTTGAAATTCTGATAATGAAGAATTACTTTTTTGTATCAATAGAGCAGATCTTTCTAGGGTTAATAAATTTTGATTTAAAATAGTATTTTCCTCAGATAATTTATTTATTTTATCATTTATTATTTTAAGAGCACTACCATTTAGTATAAGAAGTTTTTCAGTTAATGTATCTATTTTTGATTGATTATTTTTTAATTTAGTTTTTAATTTAGATATAGAGCTTTTATATTCAATTTCTTTTGATGGATTACTCAAAAACTTTTTTAGTAGTGTTTTATCTATAGATACATCATTTAAAACATTTAATATAATATCTTCTAAATTTGTAACTCTAATGGCTTTAGAATCACATTCATTTGTTTTATTTTTTTTAGATGAGCATCTAAAGTAAAAAGTTTTAGTACCATCTTTTTTCATATGCCCTTGTGAGATAAACATACCACTACCACATTTACAGGTTACTAAGTGAGCTAAAAAAGAATTATTTGATATTCTAGGTTTGGCATCTGAACCACGTTGTTTTAAATTTTCATTAGCTTTTATCCATGTGGTAGAGTCAATAATACCTTCATGGCTACTAACTGCTACAAACATACCATTAGCGTTAAAAAGTTTCTTTCCATTCTTTTTAGGACGTCTTCCATATGCTAAATAACCTTTACCATTGATTTCTCCAAATACGTTGTATCCTATACTCTCTAGGTATAATTTAGACTCTAAATCTGATTTAATATAAATAGGATTAGCTATTATATTAGCGATTGTTTTATTACTCATATTAAGTTCTTTACCTATTTGGTAAGTTGTAAAGCCATCACAAGCAAGTGAAAATATTTTCTCTACTATATGTTTATTATCATTTATTAACTCAAGATAAGTTACTTTTTTGCCGCCTACAACTTCTTGCCTAGTAGTATATCCAGTAGGGGTAGTTCCGCCACTCCAACGACCAAGTTTGGCAAGTTCATTCATATTATCTCTAACTCTTTGTCTTATATTTTCCCTTTCCATATCAGCAAATCCTGCTAACATAGTCATCATCATTCTTCCAATAGGTGTTGTAGCATCGAATCCTTCTGTTATACTAACTAACTTAATATCATTTTGTTCAAGCTCATTATAGATATTAAAAAAGTCAGTTATATTTCTAGCTATTCTATCTACTTTATAAACTCCTATAATATCAAATTGTTTAAGTTTAGCAAATTGCATCATACGTTTAAATGCAGGTCTATTAGTATTACCACCACTAAAGCCTTCATCTATGAATGTTTCAAAATTACAATTATCATATTGATTTGAAAAGTAATTCTTACATAGGTTTATTTGATTTTTGATACTTTCTCCAGTATCTGTTTCTTTTGATTTTCTACTATATATAGCTATTTTCATATTTAGCCTCCTTTTAAAATTTATATATAAAAAGTTATTATGTTTGATTATAAACATTAAATGAAAAGCACAAGAATATTTTTATTATGTTTTTGGATTATATCTTCTTGGAATTTTAATAAATATTTCAAATTCTATAGTAAAATATAGTGCTATTATTATATGGAACAGACTGTAAAGCGAGAGGAGATTGTTCTATGAAACAAAAACATTCTAAAGCTCTATTAGTATCTGCTATACTAGGAACACTATATTCTATATATTTAATTAGTCACTGGGCAGATGCTATACTAAATACTAGTGGAGGACTGCAATCTTTAATAATGATTGCAATGTCAATATTTATTGCACATATAATATCATTAGTTTTAGCAACAATATTTAATTGGGTATCATACATTACTAATAAAAGAGGATTTGCCTTAACAGCTGGAATATTATATTTAGTAGCGGGAATAGTATTCTTGCCATATATTATATTTGTCATTCTAAGTATAGTCCTAAGTTTTGTAGGATATGTTAATCTTAAAAAGATAAATGAGACAAATAAAATTATAACGACGAAATAAATAATATTGCTTTTATTAATAGATGTTATGTATAACATCTATTTTTATACTTCTTTACTATAAACATTAAAAAACTCATCTAAAGAATGTATGTTCGCAAAGATTTGAAATTAAATACTAGAAGTCCTGAAACTTTTCGAGAACCCCTAGCGGATTAAATCTAATAATATAGTTATCTAATTCATACCAGTTACTATACTTTTGTTCATAATATGATAAAGCTTTAATTAGAAATTGATTAGTTACGCCTAAATAATCAGCTAACTCGTGATTAGGTATTCTTAATTTATACGCCTTAATTAATTTAGTTAATCCAACTAAAGATTTATAACTAAAATTACGAGCAGTATTTTCTTGTTTTAAATTTCTAATATCATCTAAGTTTGTTATATTTCCTATAGTATACTTAAAGTGTCCTAATTCTTCTAAAAGTACACAGAATTTTTCTTTCTCCGTACTTCTACTATTAATAATAATATTATTATTAATACACTTTCCACATGGAGTGTCTACGCCTAAATCTAGTTCGTAAACATTAATTCCTTGAAGATGGGCACTATTTAATAGTCTTTCATATCTTGTCATAAATACCAACCCCCATCTAAAAAATTATTTTTTATTCTTTAAGAAATCATCAATTATATTATCCATATTTTCTTTTTCTTCATCTGATAATCCATCATTATGGCAAGCAATAGGCATAAGATGTTCTTTACCAGGTTCTTCCCATATTTGTTTTTCTTTTTTAGGAAGTTCAGTTATATTGTTTTCTTTTTGATACTTAGGCATTTCTATTAGATCTTTTGTATATGTAATAACTTTATTTTTACCCTCATTATTTAATTTTCTTAAATCATTTATATGATTTTCTTCTTCTTTAGATAATTCATTATTGTCTTCATTTAAGCCTAAAAGCCATAATGGACTTACATCTAAAGCAGCAGCTATAATTCCTAATTTATCAACAGGCATATTTTTTATTGAACCAGTTTCATACCTTTGTAATGTAGATTTACTCATATTAGTTTTTGAAGCTAAATCTTGATAAGAAAGTTGTAGTTCTAACCTTCTACTTTGTATTCGATTCATTATATTTTTCATTTTTGAATCATTAAATAAATTTTCCATTTAATCACCTCATAACTTAATTATAAAATATTTTTTCATAAATGCAACGATTATTTTAAAAAACATAAAAAAAAGTTGCATAAATGGGTTGACTTATAAAAAAGAAGGTGCTATGATTTAATTATCCCAAATACGCAACGGAGGTGGGTTGATGATTTATAATAAATTAAAAGGGATTATGAAAGAAAGAAATTACTCTCAAAGTAAATTAGCTAAAAGTCTTAATATAACAACTCAAAGTTTAAATGCGAAACTTAATGGGCGTAGCCAATTTACTGTAAAAGAAGCATTTGAGATTATTTCTATATTAAATATAGAAAATTCAAATGATATAGTAGAAATTTTTTTTAAAAATAATATCCCAAAAATGCAACGAAGAGTTGGTTAGGAGGAATGCAAAAATGGATAATTTAATGATTTTTGATAACAAACCAGTTGAAGTGTTTGAACTAAATGGACAAGTTTTCTTTAATCCCAAACATGTAGCAGAATGTCTTGATATTACAGATGTAAATAGTAGTATTAGAAATTTCAATGAAAAACAAGTTATAAAACTTACAAATTCTAAAATGCATAATATGCACTTTAGAAAGTTACACAATACAGGAGAGAATTTTTTAACAGAAAGTGGAGTATATAAATTAATGTTTAAATCTCATAAGAAAGAAGCTGAGAGATTTCAAGATTGGGTTACTGATGAAGTATTACCGCAGATAAGAAAGACAGGTGGATATATTCCATTAGATGAAAACATGGATGATGAAGTATTTATGGCAAGAGCTTTAGAGATAGCCCATAGAACATTGAAGAAAAAAGAAGAATTATTAAAACAGAAAGATAAGGAACTTGAAGAAAAGAATAATTTTTTAAATCAAATATCAGCAAGTTCAAATTCTATTTTAGTTAGAGATGTAGCTCATTTAGCTACTAAGCAAAATATAAAAATTGGTGAGAAAAGACTTTGGAGAAAACTTAGAGATTGGGGATTAATTCAGAAAGGTTCAACTAAGCCAATGCAAAGAGCGTTAGAACAAGGATTATTTGAAAAATCAGAGTTTGTAATTCAAAGAAGTCATGGGGTGGAAACTAAGTTTACTACGAGAGTTACTGGAAAAGGTCAAGTTTATATAATAGATAGGCTTATTAAAGAAAGTGAAATGGCATAATAAAAAATTCACTATACAACCGTAACAAAAAAAAGAGACAAGCATAGTATATCTAATAGCAAAATTAAGAGGTGATGGTATGAAAAAAGGAGCGAAAGATACTTGCGTTATTAAAAGAGAAGGAAATACCATAACTGCTACATTAAATGGTTTAACAGCTACGGCTGTTCTACCAGAGGGCATAGAAAAACATTTAACTAAAGTATTATATGAAGCTTATGAGAGAAATAAGGATCTTGTTGATAGTAAGCTTGAAAAACTAGAAAGAGAGAAAAATATATATTAGGTATAAACAACTGAAGATGTGGAGTAATCCACTAGAGTATTTAGTTACATAAGTAAAATTATGTTAGTACAAATGTAACAAGGGGGTGCAAGTAGAAATGTTGACTTATCACGGAAGAGTAATAATGAGTGTTTTAATTATGGCAGGATTAACTTTTAGTACAGCATTAGGAATCTATGAGTTTAATCATGCTAATAGCAGTAAGAGAAGATTAACATATGGATTATTAAGTGTATTTAGTTTAATAAGTATGATTTTAGTATCAAATTTAATTTGATTTAGGAGGATTAGAATGAGTAAAGTATATTGTTTTATAACTGATGAGGATTATGTTATAGCAGAAAGGAATGGAATCTGTAGAAGCACATTAGAAAGTAGAATAAGAAAGCTTGGATGGAACAAAGAAAGAGCTGTGACAGAAAAGGTTGATAAGTTTAAGGCGTGGGCAAAGTTAGCCGAGGAAAATGGTATATCTAAAGAATTATTTTATATGAGGAAAAAGATAGGATGGTCTTTAGAAGCGGCAGCAACACTTCCAGTAATGAGTAAAGAAAAGATAATGAATAGAATACATGAGTGTAGTAGGAAATATGAAAAAGAATATGTAGAGTTAGCTAAAAAGAATGGAATTAAGTATAGAACTTTTGCAGCTAGAGTACAAAGATTAGGTTGGGATCCGGTTAGGGCAGCAACAGAAAAATCACAAAGATCTATAGAAAGGAATTAGTAAAAATGAAGTTTATTAAATATATTAAGAAAAAGATTGGACTTAATAAAATGAGTAAGAAAGATAGGGACATATTTATAAAAACTTTAACATTGGAGGAGTAGATGTGGATTATATTAACTTAGAAATTGCAAAGGAAGCGGCAATTATTTACTTTGAAGAAAATATTACAGCTGATGAAGCAATAAAAAAGGTAAAAGAAAAGTACCTTGACACCGACCAAAGTATACAAGGTACAAATTCTAATGAAATTACTTTTAAAGATATTTTACCATCAAGTGTAGATTTAGACAATGGAGAAATTTATGACAAATTAACTGGAGAAACGATAAGAGAATTATAGGAGGATTTTAATATGAATTTATGGCAAAAGCTTATTGAAGTTAGAAAAAAGATAGATAATTTTGTTAAAGATACTAAAGGATATGGTTATCAATATGTTAGTGGTAGTCAAGTTCTAGGAAAGATAAAACCTAAATTAGATGAATTAGGGGTAATTCTTAAGGTTGAAACTGATGATATGGTTTGGACAACCTATGATTATACAAGTTCTAAAGGGGAAGGAAAAACAGACTTTGTAGTAAGTGGAAAGGTTAAATATACATGGATAAATGCAGATAATCCAGAAGAACGAGAAGAATGTAGTTTTGATATATTTGGGCAACAAGATGATATATCAAAAGCATTTGGAAGTGGTTTAACTTATTCAGAAAGATATTTTATACTTAAAAGCTTACAAGCTCCAACAGATAATGATGATCCAGATAGTAGGGATACAAGAGGGAAAGTTGGTAAAAATAATAGTGAAACATATAGATGTAATTCATGTGCTAAAGAAATACAATACAACGTAGCTAAATTTTCATATCAAAAATTCGGTAAATCATTATGTATGGATTGTCAAAAGAAAGAAGGGAAGTAGAAATGTATAACTTTAAAATTGATATAAGAGAAAAAGATAATAGTGTTATTTATGGCGTAGAAGCAGGCGGACATTATGAACTTTATATCGAGGATGGAGATACTAAAATTAAACTAACACTTTCTTATGAACAATTAGATAAAACTATGGATAGCCTTTTAGAGCAATGCGGAGAAAAGAGTTATTCAGAATTACAAGAGGAAAATGATAGATTAAGTGAAGAGAATGATGAGTATAAGTATCAAAAAGAATTAGATGAAGAGTATGAAGATTATAAAAGGGAAAAGTATCGTGAAGATGGACCTTTCTAAGTGAGGTGATTAAATGGCAGGATGGCAGAAAGTTTATAGGGATATAACAAGTCATTGGCTATGGGAAGATAAACCATTCAGCAGAGGACAAGCTTTTATTGATCTCCTGCTTATGGTTAATCATCAAGATAAGAAAATATTATTCAATGGGGATTTAATAGAGGTAAGAAGAGGTTCAAAAATAACTTCATTAAGGAAGCTTAGTGAGGAATGGGGTTGGAGCACTAAAAAGACCAAAAAATTTTTAGAACTTCTTGAAAAAGATAATATGATAACAGTAAAAAGTGATAATAAGAAAACACTCATAACCATTGAAAACTATAGCCTTTACCAAGATAGTGGAAACACAGAGGAAACAGAAGAGAAACAGGAAGGAAACAGTGAGGAAATTCAAAAGAAAAACAAAGGAAATTCAAAAGAAAACCAAAAGAAAACAAACAAGAAAGATAAAGAAGGTATTAAGAAAGATAATAAGGGAAAAGAAGGGGAAGAAAGGAAAGAAGATATATTTAAAACTAACATTCTAACCTTTCCTTCTCCAATATATGAAAGTATATATAACTTAGTTGGTGATGTTGGATATAGAACATGGTTTATAAAAAGTGAAATATCAGAAGATGATACTGCTATAAGTATTAAAGCCAATAGTGATTTTGAAAAAGGAATAATAATATCAAAATATATTCCTAGATTAGAACTAGAGTTTAATAAAAAAATAGAGGTAAGTTAATTTATGATATCAGAAAGGATATGAAGAGTATGAATGAAGTTAAGAGAGTAAGTACTAAGGAAAAGTTGTTCACAATAGAATTAGAAAAAATACAAACAGTTGAATTGTATATAAATGCTGAAACATTAGATGAAGCACTTAATAAAATAAAAACAGATGAGTTTTCCTTAGAAGAAGAAAATGTTATATCAGAGCATTATGATACAGGAAATTATGAATTAATAGATGTTGAAGAAGTAAAGTAGCTTAGAAATTTTAGAGAAAGGATAAATAAATGAATAAAGAATATTGTGATATATGCAGTAAAAACCATTTAGTAGAAACGCACCATATCGTTAAGCGTGGACAAGCTAAATATTTAGAAAAATGTAAATTAAATCTTATAGATTTATGCTATGAACATCATCGCGGAACTAAAGGTGTACATGGTAAGTGTGGAAGTAAATTAGATCATGAACTTAAGGAACAATTTCAGAATGACTTAAAACTGTTATTTGGATCAGATATCTATTATACAGTAGATCAAATAGCAGATAAGTTAGACATAAGTTTAAAAGATGCAAATGGGCTTGTAAAGTTTATATTACCCAATATAGATAAATATAAGGGGGAAGATATTATAAGGTCATGTATGGGCGGAAAATTAGTTTTAGGAGGAATAGATTAATGAAGTTAGATTTAGGAGATTACAAAATAGAAAGTGATGAAAAACAGTTTATAGTTCAAGCTAAAAGTATTATTAGAGAAAGTAGACTTACAAAAGAGGAGAATGTAGGGAAAGAGATTTTTAAAATAGTTGCATATCTACCAACTTTACCAAAGTGTCTAAATTTTATAGCTAATAAGGTGGTTTTAGATAATGATGATATAAATACTATAAAAGATAAGTTAGACAGCTTACACAAAGAAATTTCAAAGCTAAATCAAGTGTTAGAGGTTTAGATGAATTATAAAGAACAATATAAGCAAGATGTTATTTTATATAACAGTGTAGCAAATAGATATAGAAATTTAAAAGAGAATGATATTTTAGGAGCTTATCAGTTAATGAAAGATAGTCACATTCTTTCTGAAAGATGGAGTGTTATAAGAGAAGAATATAGAAAGCTCTTAAAGCGTGGAGAAAAGTCAGAGGAAAAGGACAGGCTAGAGGATATGTATAGATTTTTAAAAGAAGTTCATACAGATTCTAGAATGGTTTGGAAATATGCCAAAGAAGGCTTTAAAAATAAGGAGGATTATTAAAATGGAAAACATGATTAATTTAGAAACATTTGCAGGTGGAGCATTAGCAGAAAAGGTAAATATAGCTTTAAAACAGGTATTAGAAAATATATCAGATCCAAATACTGATTATGGTGTAAAAAGAAAATTAACTATAGATATGACATTAGTTGCAGATGAGTCTAGAGATTTAGCAGAAGTTGCTATTGTGGCTAAACCTAAGTTGGCACCAAGTAAAGCATTATCAACAAAAATTGTTATTGGAACAGATGGAAAAGGTGGAATATTAGCAAGTGAATATAAGAAACAAGTTCCAGGACAAAGCGTAATGAGAGTAGATGAAAATACAGGAGAAGTTCTTACAACAGGAGAAGAAAAAACAGTTAACTTAGAAGGAATTAAATTAGTTAAATAATAAAATTTATATAAATTGAAAGGTGGAAAATAAAATGATAAACAAAGAAGCAATAGAGTATTTAGTAAACTTAGGAGAAAAGGATGATCCAATAATTCAATTAGCACAAGGAACATATTCAAGAGTAGGGTTAAGTAGAGTTACAGAGCCAGTAGCGAGTTCACTTACAGTATCAACACTTACAGGATTAGTTGATTATATAAAAGGCAATGTAGATAAATTAAAAGGTGAATTACTTATACAAGTAAAATCAGAGGAAGAAGTAAGATTATATAGTCCTTTAAATGAAGATAGAGAAAGAGAAGTGTATATTAAAGCACAAGCTATATTACCTAATAATGTTCGTTATGACCAATTTATAGATACAGAAAGATTTAATATTATGGTTCAAAGTAGTTTTGTAGAAGTAGGAGATAAAAAGGCATTGCTACAATATACAGGCCTTGTACAAGATGAAAATGTAAAGAGTATAGGTGATGATGGAGTAAGTCAACAGGTTACAGTTAAGACAGGCGTAGCAAGTGTAGGACAAGCAATAGTACCTAATCCAGTAAGTTTAGCACCTTATAGAACATTCCCAGAAGTAGAGCAACCAATGAGTAAGTTTATATTTAGAATGCAAGATGGTCCAAGAGCAGCAATATATGAAGCTGATGGAGGAGCATGGAGAAATGAAGCTATTAATAAAATAAAAGAGTACCTATTAGAAGAATTAGAAGGTATAAGTAATATTAAGATAATAGCATAATAACAAGGATTAAGGACATATGAGGGTACAATTTTACTATTGTATTCTCATATGATAATCAAATGATAGAAGGTGCGTATATTTGAAGAATGAGGGAAAGAGATTCGAGGAAGATTTTAAAAAGTCAGTTCCAGAAAAGTATTTTATATATAGATTTAAAGATGGTACAGCAAACTTTAAAGGAACTAAAAATGAAAATGTAAGATTTCAAGCACATAATATTTGTGATTTTCAAGTAGTTACAGAAAATAAAGTTTTTCTATTAGAACTTAAGAGCTATAACGGTGTAAGTATTCCCTTAAGTGGAATAAGAAAAACTCAATTAGAAGAAATGTTAAAGGCTAGTAAGTATAAAAGTATAGAACCTTATTTTATGTTTAATTTCAGACCTTTACAGAAGGTTTATGCTGTTAAGGTAGAAAATGTACAAGAGTTTATAGAAAAGGCAGAGAGAAAGAGCATACCTGTTAAATGGTGTATAGAAAATGGAATAGAGATTGATGGAATTAAAAAGAAAGTTAGGTTCAAGTATGATTTAGAAAAGTTTTTTATGGAGGATATTTAATTATGGAAGATGTACAAGTTATGGGATATGGAATGGAGTTTACACTAATTAATTTAAAGTTAAAGAATGAAAACCAAATGATGTATGATTTTGTGATATTAGATTTATATACTAGCGAATTAAGTAAGGGATTTAAAGTCAAAAGAATAAACAAGACAACTAGAAAAGGGACAAAGGTTAATTATGAATCTATAAAAGATAGAAAGGATCTTGAAGATTATATGAAGTTAGTCAATTCTAAGATTGAAGAATTTAAAGGAAAATATAAAGAGGCAAAAAGTAATGAGTAAATTAAATATAAGATTAAGTTATAAAAATGCATGTATATTAAAACATGCATTAAGAGATCAAGTGGAAACAACACAAATATTTTTAGAAGGTCCAGGAGTGGTGGAGTTCTCAAAAGAATATTTAGATAAGATGGAAAAAGAATTAAAAGAAGAAAAAAGAGCTTTAGTGGCTATGGAAGAAGCGATGGTTAATGCTACGGAATGTCATGGATGTAGTTGGTATAAGCCGAGTTCAAAATAATAAGATGTTTCGCAATATGAGGAAAATGTAAAATTTACAAAGTGTTCTTTTAAAATTGAATATACGGTATTTACAAAATTGAGTAAGTTAAGTGTATAATATAATTATATATTAACTTAGGGGGAAATAAAATGAGTTTAATGCTTGAAAGCAGTATTAATAGTATTAATAGTATTAATACTATTTTGAAAGGGTCAGCAAAAAAGTTAAAAAAAAATCCTAAGGAAAGGAAAATTATTTTAATTATATCTTCAATATTTATAATTTTATTGGGATTAGGATTATTAATTAATTATATATTTTTAAATTCGAATGAAAATATATTTGTTATATTGATGATGTTACTATTTGTATGTAGTTTAATATTTTTGATCTGTATTATGTCATATCTTGATATAACTGAAGACCCTACAAATAAATATTTAGAAGCACTAGCCAATGAAAGAATTAAATTAAATGAAAAAATTGAAACTAAAAATAATGTTATGGATGTTATTAAAATAAATCTTAATCAATTAAATGAGTACTATACAATTAATAAGGCACAAGCTAAGAGAAGTTATTCTTCTAGTATAGCTATGATAACAATAGGATTTATTTTGCTAATTGGTGCAATTATTCTTTGGATATTTGGAAAAGTGGGATTAAATATTACTATAATAGCTACTTTATCTGGATTGATATCAGAATTCATAGGAGCTACATCATTATTATTATATAAAGAGAGTACTAAACAAATACAATTGTTTTTTGAAAAGCTTTCTTACTTACAACATATTATGTTGGCTGTAGAATTAAGTGAGCGATTAAATGATGATAAAAAAGAAGAGGAAATTGCTATTATTATATCATCGCTTATAGAAAAAAAATAAATTTTATCATTTTTATTATATAGAAAATACCGTATTATTCAAAATGAATTTACGGTATTTTTTTGTTTGTAATTTAAAGATTAAATGAGGTAAATGAAATTTAAGTTCTCAATGGGCAGATAAAGTGAAGTTCTAATTAAGTTATATTCTGGCTAGGAAATAATTTTAAATATGAAAGGATGTGATGTACCCCCATCACATTAAATATATAGTACAGTACACCTAGCCAGTTTATATAAATGAGGTGAAGAAAATGGATAGAAGGATTATTTTTAGGGGCAAAGGTATTGATACCGATGTGTGGTTTTATGGAGGATATACTACAGAATGGAATGATGAAGGTGAAGACAATATTTATATACTTGATGGTTTTCATGCTGTGCCAGTAAAGAAAGAAACCGTAGGACAATATACAGGATTAAAAGATAAGAACGGAAAAGAAATATATGAAGGGGATATATTAAAGTACAACCATGAATCAGTAGGTGAATTAATTAGAGTAGTGAATTATAAGTATGGAATGTATGGCGTAGAGGGAGGAATAATAGGGATAGAGGGAACGGTAGTTACAAGAAAACACATTCCTTTTGCAAATATTTTGACATATAAATATGAAGTTATAGGGAATATATATGAGAATCCAGAGTTATTAAAATAAGGAGGTATTTATGGAAACTAATTTATTAAGTGAAGAAGAGCTACTTAAAGATACAGAAGAAAAGCTTAAGACTTATTTTAAAAGAGAAAAGATATTAAAAACATTAGATATAAGAATTGAAAAATTAAAAGAAAGAATAAATAAGATAAACAATGATTTAAGAGAAGTAAATATTAGTATTCCAGAAGAAAGCAGAACTATTACTTATGAGGAAAGAGTACAAACATCAGGTACAGGAATAAGTTATGCTGAAAGTTCTGTTATGAATATAACATCAAGAATGCAAAAGATATTAGAAAAGAGCAAATTAGAATTAATTGATCTTGAGGAAAGAAGATTTAATATAGAAACAGATAATGAAGTAATAGAAGATAATATTAAAGAATTAAATGATGAGTTAATGGAAATAATTAAGCTTATATATGGCAAGGGAAGGACAGAGGAATTTGTTGCACAGAAATTAAAAATAGATAGAAGCAATGTAAATAGAAGAAAGATAGCTATATTAAGAAATGTAGAGCATTGGTTTTATTGGTTTAATAGAAAATAGCGCACGAAAATCGCACAGAAGTTGCACAACATTGTTTACAAAAAGCAGTATACTAAGTATATGGACAGGATAAAATTTCTTGTGCGTCCTCCTGATTAATAGATAAGCAGGGTTTAATGCCCTGCAATATGGAAAGTCACTAGATAGGAGTGCTTAAAGAAGGTTCGAATCCTTTGCTTTCCTGCATGACCTCTCATAAATTCTCAATACCCAAAATAGGTAGGATTAAATTCCTACCAATATGTCGATGTAGCGTAATGGTAGAGCACTAGGGACGCGTCGTAAAAAAGACTAGAGGGAGTTGGTTCAATTCCAACCATCGGCACCATTAATAAAGACTAATAGTAGGGGTTACAACGTGCTATTAGCGTAAGTTTACTAAAGAATCTAGTTTAGGCTAGGTTCTTTTTTATTGAAGGGAAAACAAACTCTTTTGTAGAATATATTTATAAAGGAGTGAGAAGATGAATAATTTAACATTAATAGCATGGGGAACAAGCATACTGGTTTTTGTAGCCTTTGTAGGTATTTTTATAGGAATTAAAATACATTCAAAAGATATTAGTTCTAAAAAAGAAATTAAAGAACTCTTAAATATAATAGCTTCATTGAAATTGAGAGTATTTGATCATGAAAAGTACATATTAAATAAGGATGGAGTTTATATACCAGAGGATATGGGAGAATATTATTTTAAACAAACTTGGGGAACACTTGATAATAGTACAAGAAAAATAATTAATGATGAATATAAGATGGTTTGCCCATCTAGTATACCTCTGTGGAAATATTTTTTATATTCTTACAGACCCAAAATAGAAGTAGTGAGAAAAATAGAATTAAAAAAGATTGATTCACTTGAAGAGCTAATTAATCTTTCGACTGAAAGCGTAGAAAAATTAGAAAAGAGTATTAGTGATTTAGAAGCTATATCTAAAAATTATTCAAATATTAAAAAAACTATAGGAAAGATTGATGAATCAACAGATAAAATTGATAGAGATATGCAAGAAATAGAGGAAGAAAATTAATAGTATATAAAATAAAGGACTCTAAATAGAGTTCTTTTTATTTTACATAGAAATGAGATGAAAATATATGTATTTAATAAGATTTAAGATATTTTTGAGTAGGAAAAAATTAAAGCTATTAAAAAATGATAAAACACCATTAATAATAAAGAAAAAATTAAGAGATAGTATAAGAAAAAATGTGTTGAAAATATCAATGAAATTACTAATTAAAGAAATAATAGATTTAGAAGATCTAAAGCACTTAATAAATAAATAATAGTTGCTATCTAGCAATAATACTTAATTAAAATGTAAGTATATATTATGAATAAAATTTTTAGTTTGGGATATAATTAAAATGTCTATAAATCTATTAATTAATTCAGGACCCTAAATGAATAAAAAATCACTAAAAGCACTCATAGAAATATGGGTGTTTTTATTTTAAATGTAATTAATCTAGGTGGAAATTGATAAAGCTCCTTTAAAGGGGATTTTATACTTTTTATAGAATATAAAAAAATAAAAGTATAAAGGTGGGCAAGGGATGATTAAATTTAAAAATGTTATTCAAGAAGTAAAAGAAGTAAAGTCATATGAGGAGGCGTTTCAACATTTTAAAAATGTACATACACTTTTAAAATTAGCAATAAAAGATAAGAGAGATATAATAGATATAAAAGATGAACTGGTTGAATATAGAGGTAAAAAAATTATAAAAACAACTATTATATTAGGTGAAAGAACAATATTATTTACATAGTCAAATTGAACTCTCGTAATGAGGGTTCTTTTTATTTTGGAAAGAAGGTGAAATAATGAATATACAAGGAAAAATAAATAAGTTAATAAAAGGATTAAATATTTATGGATATATATACTTAGTAAATAGAGAACAATTTGTAAGTAATAAAACAGGAAATGTATGTACTGTATATAAGTTATTTCACTTAATAGATGTTGAAGAGTATAACGAAATGTATCCGGATAATAAAAAAGATTCTAATAAGTATTCTAAAGTTAAGGTAGAGGTATTAAGTACTTTTAAACAACAAGAAATACTTTTAAAATTAGTTGAGATATATAAAGAAGTAGGTGGAGCGGATGGATAATAAAAAGCTTACACCAAAACAGAAGGCATTTGCAGATTGTTATATTGAGTTAGGGAATGCAACAGAAGCAGCAAGAAGAGCAGGATATAGTAAGAAAACAGCAGCAGTAATAGGAACAGAGAACCTAATAAAACCTAATATAAAACAATATATAGATGAACGTCTAAAAGAAATAGAAGATAAGAGAATAGCAAAAGGTGAAGAAGTCCTTCAATACTTAACAAAGGTTATGAGAGGAGAAGAAAAAGACCAATTTGGATTAGATGCATCACTTCAAGATAGGACTAAAGCAGCAGAGCTATTAGGTAAGAGATACAGGCTATTTGTTGATAAGATTGAGAAGGATACAAACTTAAATGTTAATTCTACAGCTAAACTAGATTCTATATTAAATCAATTAGAGGATGAAGATAATGAGTGAAGAGTATAAGTTATCTCCAAAGTATAAAGCGTTTTTAAAACATAATGCTCCAGTAGAATTCTTAGAGGGTACAACAGCAGCAGGGAAAACAACAGTAGGAATACTTAAGTTTATGTTAAAGGTTGCTAATTCACCTAAGAAAATGCACGTTATAGCAAGTAAAACTACTGGTGTAGCTGAAAAGAATATAATACAAAAGGAATATGGAATTACTGATGTATTTGGTGATTTAGTTAAATACAATGGTAATGGTGATAAGGATAATAAAATACCTCATATTCTGTATCATACACCTTCAGGAGATAAAGTAATTTATATTCTAGGTTATGATAATGCTGATAAGTGGAAGATGTCCCTAGGTTCTCAATTTGGATGTGTGCTTATAGATGAGGTTAATACAGCAAGTATAGAGTTTGTAAGAGAGATATGTACAAGAAATGATTATCTTATGGCAACACTTAATCCAGATGATCCTAACTTACCTATTTATTCAGAGTTTATTAATTGTAGTAGACCATTAGAAAAATATAAAAGTGATGTTCCAAAAGAAATAATGGAGCAATTAAATTCAGAACCAAAGCCTAACTGGACTTATTGGTTCTTTTCTTTTTATGATAATGCATCTTTAAGTGATGAAGATATAGAGAAGAAAAAGACAAGTGCTCCTAAAGGTACAAAGTTGTATAAAAATAAGATATTAGGTTTAAGAGGTAGAGCAACAGGACTTATATTCTCTAACTTTGAAAGAAAGAATAATGTTATATCTAAAGATTATGTTGTTAAACAAATAAAAGATAATAAATTAAAGTTTGTTCAATTTACAGCAGGACTTGATACAGCATATTCTCAGAATAGTCCAGATACATTTGCATTTACTTTCCTAGGTATTACAGATAAGAAAGAGTTAGTAATGTTAAATGAAGAGGTATATAACAATAAAGATTTAGAAATACCATTAGCACCTAGTGATATAGCTCCTAAGTTCTTTAGATTCTTAGAGAAGAATAGAAAGGAGTGGGGATTTGCTAGAGATGTATTTATAGATTGTGCTGACCAAGCAACAATAACAGAACTTAAGAAGTTTAAAAGAACTAATGCATGTATGTATAACTTTATTAACTCTTATAAGAAGGTAACTATATTAGATAGAATACATTTAATGTTAGGTTGGATAAACGTTAATGGCAAAGTATTTTATTATGTTGTAGATACTTGCAAAGAGCATATAAGAGAGTTGGAGTGCTATTCATGGAAAGAAGATAAGTATGAGCCAGAAGATGCTAATGATCATACAATTAACTCTGTACAATATGCATGGATACCATTTAGAAAGATGATAGGAGATTATAAGGAGGAATAGAAGTGGGGTGGTTTAAGAATATGTTAACACAAGCAGCAATTAAATATTTAAATGTTCAACCAGCATTAACGAATCCTATTACTATACAAGAAGCTTATACTTATGAAACTAACTTAATTAGGAATAAGCTTTGGTATAGGGGCGAACCTTATGAGCTGGACCAGTTCTTTAAAAATGTATCGAGTGATCCAGTAAATAAAGCTAGGTTTTGGAGTGCTGTTCCAAGTGAAGATTTAAGTATAAGAAAAATACATAGTGGATTACCTGCAATGATAGCTGATAAGTTAAGTGATATAGTTGTGGCTGATTTAGATAGTATAGAAGTTGCTAAAGAAAGTGACAATGATATTTGGGAAGAGATAAGAAAAGATAATAAGTTTGATGATATGCTAGGTGATATAATTGCTACAGCTTTAGTTAGTGGTGATGGAGCTTTTAAATTATCTATAGATACTGATGTATCTCCTTATCCTATAATAGAGTTTTTTGATGGTGATAAAGTAGAGTATGTAACTAAAAGAGGAAGGCTACAAGAAATAAAATTCTATACATTCTATGTTAAAAATAATAAGCAATATAAATTGGCTGAAACTTATGGCAAAGGATATATTAACTATAATTTGTACGATAGTAATGGTGATGAAGTGCCTTTGAATATCTTAGAGGAAACTAGAGAGCTTGTTGATGTAACATATAAAGATGATTTTATAATGGCAGTTCCATTAATGTTCTTTAAGTCTCCTAAATTTGATGGAAGAGGTAAAAGTATATTCGATAATAAATCAGATTCCTTTGATGCATTAGACGAAGTTATATCACAATGGATAGATGCTATTCGTGATGGAAGAGTACAAAAATATATTCCAGAGGATTTAGTACCTAAAGATCCAATGACAGGAAACTTAATGAAACCTAATCCATTTGATAACAGATTCTTAAAAGTAGGTTCGAGTCTTGCAGAAGATGCAAAGCATGAGATAGATATGAAGCAAGCTAATATAAACTATGAAGCTTATGTTGAAAGTTATTCTAATGCTATTGATATGTGCTTACAAGGTATTATAAGTCCTAGTACATTAGGAATAGACCTTAAGAAAACAGATAATGCAGAAGCTCAACGTGAAAAGGAAAAGACTACTTTATATACTAGAGGAAAGATAGTTGATATATTAACAGAGATTATCCCGCAGTTAGTTAATATAGTTTTAAAAACTAATGATGTATTAAATAAAAAGAGTACTGAAGAATATGAAGTAAGTATTATCTTTGGAGAATATGCAAGTCCTAGCTTTGATGCAGTAGTAGAAACTGTAGGTAAAGCTAAGAGTTATGGTGTAATGTCTATAGAACAATGTATAGATGAAATGTATGGAGATACATGGACAGATGAAGAAAAGGAAGAGGAAATTAAAAGAATAAAAGAACAGAATGGCTATCTTGAAGCTGATGAACCAAAGGCAGTAGATGATGAAGATTTAAATTCAGAGGTTGATGAAGATGGACAAGAAGAATAATCCATCAAAGTTAAGTGAAGTACTTGAAGGCATAACAAAGAAAAAAATATTAGAAGATCATAAAAATGAAAGAGATAAGTCTTATGACATAAGAAAGATATTTGAAGAAATAGAACTCGCTTTAATATCTTCTATGCATAGGGCTTTTTATTTTCATAAAAAACAGCAGCAAGATGAAGGATTTAATTGGGAGCAATGGCAACGTACTAAACTTAGAGGTTTGGAGAAGTACAGAAAAAGAAATAAAAAGATAGTTGAAAGTTATAATAAGCCTATCCAAGAAGCTATAGATAGAGAATTAGAGGATAAGTTTATTAGTGGTCAACAGTATGTAGAAGATTTAGTTGAGAAGGTTAAGGTACAGTTTCCAGAAGATATAAAGGAATCTCAAACAGTTAAAGAATATATATCAAATGAGTTAGGAAAAGAAAGCAAGCCTCCTAAAGAAACTAACTTCTTCGGAGTAAATGAAAAGAAACTTAATGCACTACAAGAAGTTGTAACAAAGGATTTAAATAAGGCTCAATATTCCGTTCTTAGAAAGATGGATGATGTATATAGACAAACTATATTTAAGACTCATATGTACTTACAAAGTGGAACTAAAACATTAAATCAAGCTATAGATATGGCTACTAAAGATTTTTTAGATAAAGGTATCAATAGTATAGTTTATAAAGATGGTAAACAAGTTAATATTGCTAGTTATGCAGAAATGTGCTTAAGAACAGCAAGTCAAAGGGCAACATTCTTAGGAGAAGGTAAGAAACGTGATGAGTATGGAATACATTTAATAGTTGTATCAGCTCATGCAAATACTTGTAAGATGTGTGAGCCTTGGCAAGGAAAAATATTAATTGATGATGTATTTAGTCATGGAACTAAAGAAGATGGAGAATATACATTACTTAGTAAGGCTATAACAGAAGGTTTATTACATCCTAACTGTAGGCATACATTAATAACATACTTTCCTGGAATAACAAGACTTCCAGTAGTTCCAGATGGTAAGGAAGCTATTAAACTTTATGAAAAGGAACAGAAACAAAGATATTATGAAAGAGGATTAAGAAAATGGAAAAGAATAGAGGCAGGATCAGTTGATGCTAAACATGTAAATGATGCATCAAAGAGAATTAAAGATATAAAGAGTCAATTAAATCAACTTTTAGAAGATAATAAACAGTTAAGAAGATCATCTCAAAGAGAAATAAATAGTAATACTGTTGAAAAAGTTGGTGAAAATGATAAACTTAGTAGTAGAAAGTGGTTAAAATCTAGCTTTGCAACTCAAAAGAAATTTGATAAGCATATAGAAAAACATTTATCAGAATATGGTGATATAACTCCAGAAGAATACTTAAATATATCTAGAGATTTATTAGCAGCTCAATTAAGTAAGGATATAGAAGGATTTGCTAGTAAAGATGGGTTTATATTTAAATATAGGAAAAGTACAAATGATTTTGCTGTAGGAAGAGCAGATGGGAAAATATCAACTGTATTTAAGCCTAAAGAAGGTTATGAATATTGGTTAGAACAAATGAAAGCATATAAGGAGTGATGAAAATTGAAATGTCCAGTTTGTAATAAAGAAGTAGATATGTTTGATATTTGCGATAATTGTAATTATCAAAATAGTGGACTAGATGAAAAGTTAGATGGACCAATAGGACCTAATAAAATGACATTAAGAGAAGCAAGAGAAGCGTATAAAAATGGTAAAGAAATAAATTAAAAAGTACTAGCTAATTTTAATAGTATGTGCTTTTTATAAATAAATTATTTGTTATTATAGATTTGGTATGTTGGAAGTGATATTTTTTATAGTATAACTAATTGTAATAACTTTTTTTAAAATTAGTCAATTACTTAAAATAATAAATTATGTAAGAGGGGATTTAAAGTGGGTATATATGATAAAAGTAAGTTAGATAGTGAGCAAATACTATTTAAATATATGGATTTAGAAAAGTTCTTAAGTCTAATTGTTAGAAATGAGATATGTTTTTGTAATCAAAAAGTCTTAAAGAAAATTGACCCATATGAAGGAGCAATAATAAAAAGTGAATTAGTACAGGAATATATGGCTATGACACTATTAGAAAGTTGTAAGGATCAAGATAGGTTTGATTATATCAATATTGAAACTCCAAATGAAAATATCAAAATTGATCTTAATAATATAGAGAATTATAAGATATATAATGATGAAATTTTTTATATTGATTGTTGGCATATAAATAAATATGAATCTTTGGCAATGTGGAGAGTCTTTTCAAATAATAAAAATAGTATTGCCATAAGTACTACCAAGGATAAATTAATCAAAAGTATAATAGATATTGATAAGAATATTTATCTAGAAAAAGTATTATATAATGATTTAACTACAGATAACCAAATAATAGATTCGCCTGTACGTAAAATAAGACTAGATGATAGGACTCTTCATATTAAGTCAGGAGATAACTTTAATTGGAATATTAATACTGGATTGCTAAGAAAAGCAAAATATTATGAATATGAACATGAATTAAGAGTATATTTTGAAGATAGGAATAGTGCTGAATTAGTTAAATTTATTAAAGTAGATTTAAATAGTTTAATAGATGAAATTATTATATCGCCTGATTGTGATGAGTGGTTTGTTGATATATTAAATGATATTCTAAGAAGATATTCTATAAATAAAACAGTGAAATTTTCTGATATTAGAGGAAGAGGGTTTATATTATCAGATGAAGAAAAAAGAAAATTAAAAGAAATTACAAATAACTTACAATTCCGTCAAGTAAATAATTAAATAAAAAAGTCTTATTAAGTTAAGGCTTTTTTATTTTGCCCAAAACTTGCTTAAGGCGTTAAAAGGTGCATGGAATTAACAGCCGACAGGCTATAAATGGAGGTAGTTATGTTTATAGTAAATTGTAATTTAAGAAAAAGACTAGGAATGTATTTAGCTGCTGATGATGGAGCAGGAAATGGTGGAGAAGGTTCAGAAGCTAATCCAACTGATAATTCAAATGGAGAAGGTGAAGGAACAGAAGAAACTACACCAGAAGAAAAGACTTTTACTCAAGCTGATGTAGACAAATTAATTAAAGAAAGGGTTGCAAGAGCTAAGAAGGGACAACCAAGTAAAGAAGATTTAGAAGCCTTTAATACTTGGAAAGAAAGCCAAAAGACAGAAGAAGAAAAGAAAAATGAAGCTTTAACTAATGCAGAAAAGGCTAAACAAGATGCAGAAGAGAGAGCTTTAAATGCAGAAACTAAAGTAACTTGCTTATCTAAAGGTGTTATAGCAAGTTCAGTTGATGATGTTGTTATATTAGCTAAAGCTATGGTTACTGATGAACTTACAATAGAACAGGCTATTGATAAAGTTTTAGAGAAATATCCAAACTTTAAAGGTGAACAACAAAAGAATAATGAAGAGGAAAGCAAAGGTTTTAAAATTGGTGCTAGTGCTGAAAAGCAAAAAGGAAATGTTGATGATGTATTAGCAAGGGCCTTTGGAAATAAATAATTTTAAATTTAGGAGATGATTAAATGGCAGTATACAGTTATGCTGAACAATTTGAAAGACAATTACAACAAAAATATGCAAGGGAATTAACTTCATATGCATTAGAGCAATCTAACCCACAAGTTAAGTTTACGGATGCTCAAACTATTAAATTACCTAATATTACAGTAAGTGGCTATAAGGATCATAATAGGAGCACAATGGGATTTAATGCAGGTTCAATGTCAAATGATTGGGAACCAAAGAAACTATCTCATGATAGAGATATTGAACTTGCAATAGATCCAATGGATGTTGATGAAACAAATTTGACATTAGAGATGGCTAATATTCAAAATGTTTTTGAAACAGAACAGGCAATACCAGAGAAGGATAGCTATAGATATTCTAAACTTTATGCAGAAGCTAAGACATATAAAGTAAATGGTGCGGTTATAGATAACACTGTTTTAACTACAGCGAATGTATTAGATTGGTTTGATACTCAAATGGAAAAGATGGATGATGAAGGTGTTCCAAGTGAAGGTAGAATACTTTATGTTACACCAGCTATTAACAAATTACTAAAAAATGCAGAAGGATTAACAAGAAATATTGATGTTAATAAAAATAATGGGAATATAGATAGAAGAGTATATTCATTAGATGATGTTAGTATTACTAAGGTTCCAAGTTCAAGAATGAAAACCAAGTATGACTTTACAAATGGATGTGTTCCTGCAAGTGATGCTAAACAAATCAATATGATACTTATACACCCATCATGCCAAGTAACAAGAAGTAAGTATTCTTATATTAAAGTATTTACTCCAGGCACGGATTCAAGAACAGCAGATAAGTATCTATTCCAAAATAGAAATTATGGCGATACATTCTTAATTAAAAACAAAGCTTGTGGTATTGCTATTAATGCAGAAGCAGAATCTTAAGGAGGAGTATGTAAATGAAAGCTATTAAACAAAACAAGGTTTATACAATAACTGAAACAGAAAAAAGTTATTATACAGCACAAGGGTATAATATTTTAAGTGATGAAGGAGAAGTTATAGAACGTGGAGCAGGGACATCTGTTTCTTATGACGAGTATCTAAAATTAAAAGATGAGTTAGATCTATTAAAAGAAGAAAGTTATGATTTAAAGCAAGAAAATGAAAAAATAAAAGAAGAAAATAAAAAGCTTAAAGCTGAAATTAAAGAGTTAAAGAAGTCTTAGAATTTAGGACTTCTTTTTCTTTATAAGGATGTGAAAAATATGTCTTATGTAGATAGTTCATATTACAAGGATGAATTTAAAGGTAAAATCATTAATGATGATACTTTAGAAAATAGATTAGAAAGAGCATCAGATCAGATTGATACTTTAACCTATAACAGAATAATAGGAATAGAATTTAAAAATTTATCTCCATTTCAGCAAGATAAAATTAAAAAAGCAATATGCTTACAAGCAGAGTTTATAGAGCAATATGGTGAATTTATTAATATGCCTTTAAGTGGTTATTCAGTTGGTAGTACATCTGTTAGTTTTAACGGAAGTATTGTAAATGGAATAACTACTACTAAAGAAGTTATTAATTATATATCTCAAACAGGTTTAAATAGTAGGAGATTATAGTTATGGGCGTTAAATTACCATTCCCTAAATGGATTTTAAATACTCCAGTAAATATATATCAAACATATATTAATGAAGATGGAGAGCCAGTAGAAGATTTAATTTATGATGGACTATGTAATTATAATGAAAAAAGTAGGCAAACACTTGATGCGGAGCGTAGACTTGTAACCTTAAGTGGTACTGTAATAGTTGAAGGTGATATTAATCCAGATAAGTTGATAGAAGGATATATTAAAATTGGAGAACTTAAAAAGGATATTTATAAATCTTCAAGACCAAGGAATCCAGATGGGTCTGTATTTAGTACTGAATTGGAGCTTATCTAATGAAATCAAAAATAACAATAAAATTAGATAGAGCAAAGATAAATACAATTCTAAATGCTAAAAACAAAGCTTTAGAAGAAACTACAGAAGCTATTTTAAGTGATATTAAAACAAGTGCAGTAATTCCAAAAGATACTGGAGAACTTGAAAGAAGTGGTTTTGTTGATTTATTAAGGTTAGATGATGGAAGAACATCTATAAACTTTGATACACCATATGCAAGAAGATTATATTGGCATCCAGAGTACAACTTTAGGCAAGATAAAAATGCAAATGCTCAAGGTAAGTGGATGCAGTCTTATGTTGATGGAGATAACAAAGAATTTGTAACAGATACTTATAAGCACTTTTTAAAAATGTTCAGTAAAGGATTGATAAAGTAATGTTACTAAGTGAAGTAAGAGAATATTTAAAAACAAAAATAGAATGTCCTCAATGGTATATAGGAAAGATAGATGGTACTAAAGAACAATGTATAGGTATTTATAGTATAAGAGGGCCAAGAAGTCATATAGCCTTAGGTGGATTAAAAAATACAAGCTATTCCACTAAGGCTATTTCTATATTAATACATTGGGGTAAAAATGCTAATACAGCAGAACAAAAAGCACAAGAAGTATATAACGCTTTATTTGGACAAGACGCTATTATAGGTGGAAAGAGAGTTATAGATTTTAATATGAGAACTACAGAACCTATAAGTGTTGGAACAGATAAAAACGGTATATATGAATATGTGATAGAGGTAAATATAATACATGAAAGGTAGGTAATAATATGGCAGGATTTACAGGAGTATTTCCAGTATATAATTTAGAGTTTAAAATTGGTACAAAAGGTCTAGCGAGTACAGATAAAGACATGGTTACAATTTCTGATATGGAGAACTTTGGTATAAAAATAGATGGTAAAGTTGAAGACTGGACACCTATGACAACAAATGGATGGGCAAGATCTTTAATGACTGGTAAGTCATTTTCAATAAGTTTAAAAGGAAAAAGAAGTGTAGGAGACCCAGGTAATGATTATGTTGCTGCAACTGCATGGAAAGATGGACTTGAATGTAGTACAAAAGGTTCTATAGGTTTTCCAGATGGTTCAAAACTAGCATTTAATTGTGTAATAAATGTAACCAATGTAGGTGGAGATGATAGTACAAAGGTTGCACCACTTGAATTTGATTTAAAAGGTGATGGTAAACCGGAGTTCATTCCAGCAACAGTGTCACCAAGTGTAGGAGGTTAAGGAGGAGTAAGTTATGGCAAAAATATATAACATAATGGATAAGTTGGTTAATGATAAACCAATATTAGAAATAGATGAAGATCATAAGTATAAAATAAATAATAGCAAAAATAATGCTATATATATTCAATCTTTGGTTAAACAAAATAAAAATAAGAAATCAAAGAATAAAGATGAAGAAATTAATGAAATAGAGATGTTAGAAAAGATAATAAAAGCATCTTTAGGAATGGAAGCATTTCAATATATAGAAAGCCTAGAATTAAGTTTTGAAGGTTATAATACTATAATTAATGCAATAATGGCTGCAATATCTAATCTAGAGTTAGAAGAAATGGAGGAAATCAGTAAAAAGGAAGTAGAGCGATTTCAACAAGAAGAAAAATAGCCAATGGTACGATTTATATGAAGATTGGGAGCTTATAGATGCTTCATTTACAGCTCAATACGGTATAAGGCTTAGAAATGAATCAGATATGTGTTGGGATGAGTTTTGTACCTTACTTAGTGGAATAATGCCTAAAACTCCACTAGGTCAAATTGTTTCTATAAGAAGTGAAGAAGATGAAAATATATTGAAGAGTTTTACTAAGGAACAACATAAAATCAGAGCTGATTGGAGAAATAGGCAGATAGAAGAAATGACAGATGAAGAAAAAGAACAGCAGATAAAAGAAATACAAGAATTATTTAAACAAGCATTTAGTTAAACTAGATGCTTGTTTTTATTATGAAAGGTAGGTGAAATTATTGGCAGGTGATGATTCAGTCGGAAAGATTACTTTAGACTTAGAACTCGGTGGAGATACAGAAAAGCAAATTGAAGAAATATCTCAAAAGATAGGTAATCAGATAAGTAAAAGTTTAGAAGGTATAACAAGCAAAATTGATTTTAGTAGTTTAACTAATTCAATGACAGAAGCTATTAAAACATCATTAAATTCTATAGATAATACTATAAAAAGTAGCATTGAGAAGAATAAGGAATTAGTATTAAAATCTATACAAGAAATGAAGGCAAGTGCTTTAGAAGCAATAAAAAGTATAATAGCTAATGCTAAAAAGATTAAGATGCCAATAAACTTTAATCCAGCACAGAATATAAACCCTACTTCTAATAGAACAAGCTCTCCAGCTACAACTAGAGGGCCACCGCAGCCAAAAGTAAACTCAAGTGCAAACTTGGAAAGTGTAAGATCGCAAATAGAGAACTTAACAAATAGTTTAGAAATAACTAATAGAAGAATAGAGCAACAGCAAGAGAAGTTATCAGGATTAAGACAAACTTACAATAGTACATTTAATCAAGCTAGAAAAAATAGAATACAAGAGCAAATATTAAAGACAGAGGCTACAATAAATAAATTAGTAGCTCAAAGTGATAAAGCTGGTTTTAAGCTTGCCGATTTAGATGCAGAATTTGAGAGATTAAGTAGTGCAGCTCAAAGGTCTAGTAATGGTGTAAATTCAGCTAATAACAGTATTAAAAGAACTGCTAGTGTAGCAAAGAGTGCAAGTAGAAGTCTGAAAAATGCTAATAATAATACAAGAAGATATAGAGAGAATATGAATGGTGCTAGAAGTGCTACAGGAATGTTTATTGATAGCATGTTTAAATGGGGGATAGTTTTTCCTATTGTTATGAAAGGTATATCAGCAGTCGCAGGATATATAGGAAATGCATTAATGACAAATGCACAATTTGCAAATAGTTTAAATCAAATAAGAAGTAATTTAATAGTTGCTTTTATGCCGATTTATCAAGCTGTTCTACCTGCTCTTAATGCTTTAATGAGTGCTTTAGCAAATGTTACAGCATATATAGCAGCTTTTGTAAGTGCTTTATTTGGTAAAACATATCAAGCCAGTTTCGGTGCTGCAAAAAGTATGAATGCTTCTATAGCATCAATGCAAAATATGGAGAAGCAAGGTAAAAAGACTTCTGGAGCAGTAGGCAAGATAGGAGATTCAGCAGAAAAGACTAAGAAAAAAATAAAAGGTGCTTTGGCTGGATTTGATGAAATTAATAAATTAAGCTTACCAAAAGATACTGATAAGAATAAGAAACCTAAAACTCCGAAAGATGGTGGAGGAATAGATCCTATTCCTATGGTTGCTCCTAATGTGGATTTAAGTCCTGCAAGTGCTGCTATGAAAAAAATAGATGATATGGTAGCAAAATTAAAGGATATAATATCAAAAATATTTCAACCTTTTAAAGCAGCATGGGCCAGAGAAGGATCTGCAACCATTGAAAGTATAAAATATGCACTACATGGGATATGGTATCTTATAAAAAGTATAGGTAAGAGTTTTCTTGAAGTATGGACTAATGGAACTGGGGAACGAATTCTAGTTGTCATTCTTCAAATATTACAGAACATATTTAATATTATAGGAGATATTGCTACAACTTTTGCTAATGCATGGAATGCAGGAAACATAGGAACACACATAGTTCAAACTTTAGCAGATGCTTTTGTAAATGTACTAACTCTTATAAAGCATATTGGAGATTCATTTAGAGAAGTGTGGGGAGAAGTTGGACCAGGAGTCGCAAATACATTTATGAAAGTATTAGATGCAACATCTGGAGTACTTAAAAATCTAACTAAGAATTTGTTATATGTTTGGGATAATGGTGGAAGTCATTTGTTCAAAGGATTTGTAAGGTTAGGAGCTAAAGTGTTTGAATTAGCTGGATATATTTATACTCAATTTGTAGTTCCATTAGTTGATTGGTTCATGAACAATATAGCACCGGTTATAGCGAAAGTAGCAGATGTAGTTGGAACTGTTTTAGATGCATTTAGCAGTCTTATAGATTGGTTAATGGGTGAGGGAAAGCCTGCTTTAGATGCAATGATAATTACAGTTACTTTATTTTTTGCAGCTTGGGAAACAATGAAATTAATGTCATTCATCCAACAAGCTGGAGGTGTGATAGGAGCTGTTGGAAATATATCTAAAGTTTTAAAAGAATGTACTCTAGCAAAATTGGCAGATAAGCTAGAAACTATTCAACTTACTGCTATGTATGCGGGAGACTTTTTAGTTTCATTAGCTAATGGAACACTTGAATTAATTAAACAAGCTGGACAATTTGCAATAAATACAGGACTTAAAATAGCAGATACTACAGCTCAAATAGCAATGACTGCTGCAACAGTAGCATGGAATGCAGTTTGTGTAATAGCAACAGGAGTTACAACTGCTTTAGGGGTTGCAATAGCATTTCTAACATCACCTATAGGAATTACTATTGTGGCTATAGGTGCAATAATAGCTATTGGAGTTGCATTATATAAAAACTGGGATGTTATTAAAGCAAAAGCACAGATTATATGGGCTAAAATAAAAGCTATTTTTTATGCTTTTAAAGTTTGGTTGCAGTCAGTATTTCAAAGAGACTGGAGTAAATCATTTGGGGCTTTAGGAAATTTACTTAATGCATTTTTAAGAAATGTAAGTAATATCTTCGGTGGAGTAAAACGAATATTTGGAGGAATTATAGATTTTATTGCAGGAGTCTTTACTGGTAATTGGTCTAGGGCATGGAATGGAGTTAAAAATATATTTGGAGGTATATTCGATACTCTTGGCGGAATAGCAAAAGCACCTTTAAATGCAGTTATAGGACTTATCAATATGTGTATTGATGGATTGAATACCATTAGTTTTGATGCTCCTTCATGGATTCCAGGTATTGGAGGACAACACTTTGGTGTAAATATTCCTAAAATGTCTTATCTGGCTAAAGGTGGTGTAGTTGATAAGCCTACACAAGCCGTAGTTGGTGAAGCTGGTACAGAAGCAGTTGTACCACTTGAAAATAATACTCAAGGATTAGATTTACTTGCTAGTAAGCTTACTGAAAGGATAAATAATATATTATTAACTTCTAGCAGTTTGTTACAGCAACCTGATTTAACAATGCTTGGACAAAATTCTAATATGGATAATAAAAATATTAATGATTCTAATTATTTAGATAAATTAAAGGAAGCTATCATTGAAGCTATAAAAGAAAGTAAAGATAATAAAGGAACTGGAATCAGCAATAGTACGGACTCTAAAGAATTTGGAGATATAATTCTAAGAGTAAATGATACTGATTTTGGAAAGATTGCTATAAGTGCTATAAATAAGGTTCATAGACAATCAGGAGAATTATTACTAGAAATATAGAAAGGAGTAGTAAAAGTTTGAACCTAATAGTTAATGGAGTAGAAGTTACTGCTCCTAAAAGTTTTAAAGTAAACATAATGGATTTGGATGGGGAAAATACTAATAGAAATGCAAAAGGCGTGATGCTTAGAGATAGAATAAGAATTACTAGAAAATTAGAGATTGAGTGGGGTCCACTAACTTCTAAAGAAATAGAAACTATACTTAATGCTGTATCTAACGTATATTTTTCAGTTTCTTATCCAGATCCAATGGAAGGACAAACTTCAAAAATATTTTATACAGGTGATAGATCTGCGCCATCATTTAATTTTAAAAATAATATGTGGTTAGGTCTATCTTTTAATTTAATAGAAAAATAGAAAGAAGGAATTTAGAATGGCAGATGAAATAAAAGTAACAAGTACAGTAAGCGAAACTACAAATTTAAATGGAGCTGTAGAGATAGAAACAAATGGAATGAAACAACAAATTATGAATATGAATTGTAGCTTAGTAGAAAATGGAGTTGCAAATATACAAACTTATGTAATTGATATGAATTTATTTAAAGCTAATTCTAGTTTAGTTGCAGCAGAAGTACAAAAATTTAGAGCAAAAGCAAATGAAGTAGCAAAAGGATTAAATTGTTTTGTATTCTAAGTAAGAGTTTACATCATGTAGGCTCTTTTTTATATTAAATGAATTAAAGAAAGAAGGATTTAATAATGGCAAAGTTAAAAAATAAAGAGATATTAGAAAAAGTAGGTATGCTAGGAGAAATTAGTAGAAAGAGTTTACCTGTAAAGGTATCTTATGCAATAGGTAAGAATATTGGAAAGATAGAAAGTGAATTAAAGCACTATAATAAAGAAAGAGAAAAGATAGTAGACAAATATTGTGAAAAAGATGAAGAAGGTAATTTAAAAATAGAAGATGGTAACTATGTTATTAAAGAAGATGGAAAAGAAAATTGGAATAAGGATATGAAAGATTTACAAGATATTGAGGTTGAAATTGATGTACATAAGTTTAATCTTGATTTATTAAATGGCTACGATATGGCACCAAATGAAATGATGTGTATTGATTTTATGATAGAAGTTTAGAAAAATATTAATCTTTAAAGGAAGGAGGTTAATATTTGTTTAAGGTATCAGATGAATATAAAAAAGAAATAAATAAACTTGGTGGAAGAAGTTTTGTAAGTAAAGTATTAATAAGAGATAAAACATATAACGATGATTTAATAATAGATATGAGCTTAGAGGAAAGTGTTAATCCAGGAGATAACTTTTCACTAGGCTCTGTTGTTTCTAATACCTTTAGTATCAATTTAATAAATTTAGATGAGTATGAATTATTTGATAATGCTATTGTTAAACCATATATAGGATTGAAGTTAGAGCAAACTATAGAATACATTCCACTAGGAATTTTTACAGTTTCTAATGTAACAAAGAAAAATAAAAAAGTTAAATTAGAATGTGTGGATAATATGGTTAAGCTAGAAGAAGTTTATTTTTCTGATTTAAGTTATCCAGCTAATATTAATGCTGTATTAAAAGAGATATGTTCCAAAGCTAAAATAACTTGTAATTCTACTTTACCTAATTATTCTATAGAAGAAATAAAAGGATATAGTTTAAGACAAGCTATAGGAATTATAGCAACCCTTTGTGGTTGTTTTGCTAAATTTAATAGAATTGGTGAGTTAGAAATAAGTACTTATAAAGATGAAGGCTTAAAAATAACTCCAGATATATTCTTTACTTTTGAGAATAATGACAAAGAGTATACCATAGAAAAGATAACAGCTAAAAGAGGAGAAAAAACATTTAGTAAAGGCATAGATATAGGAAGAAAAATACAAATTGATAATCCAGTAATTACTGAGGATATTTTAAATGATCTTTATACTAAGTATAAAGGTTTTTCTTATATGCCTTATAGTTTAAAGTGGCAAGGCAATCTAGCAGTACAAGCAGGTGACAGAGTCACTATAGTCGATTTAGACGGTAAAGTTTATAATACATTAATAATGGAGCATAAACTGACTTATAAGGGATCAATATCAAGCGAAATAAAAGCAACAGGAAAAACAAAGGCTGAAAGTAAGTTTGATAGAAAAGGTTCTATAACACAGGCTATGGAAAACTATGCTATAGAACAGGCTACTATAAAGAAAGCATTAATTGATAAAGCAGATATAAATGAGTTAAATGCTTTAAATGGTAAGATACAAATTTTATATACTGAAGATTTAACAGGTATTAGAGCAGATATAAAAACCATAAAGACTAAAGATTTAACAGCTTTAGAATCTAAATTAACTCATGCTCTTATTGGAAAGGCAGATGTAAATGAGCTTAATGTAGCAGTAGAAAGGGTTGGAATTTTAGAAGGTAAAACGCTTAGTGTAGAAAATCAGCTCGCTGGCAATCTTACAGCAAAGAATTTTAAAGCTAATTCTATAGTTGCAGGTAGTGCAATAATAGCTGAAAACGCTATTGGATCATCTCAGATTAGTTCTTTAAGTGTAAATAAATTAGAAGCTGGAGATATAAGTACAAGTAAATTTAGAATAATTAGTGCTAATGGATCTATTCAAATTGTAGGTAATCAATTATTAGTTAATAGAGATAATATTACTAGAGTTGTTTTAGGAGAATATAGAAAGCAAGATAATACAACAGATTATGGTCTACTTATAAGAAGTACAGATGGGAAAACAGTAATGTTTGACAGTGAAGGTGTTCATAATGCTGGTATTACAAATGGTGCTATAGATAATAATAAAGTATCTGATAATGCTAATATAGCTGGAAATAAGTTAGATATAAATAGTGTTATAAGAGAAGTTAATAATGGTACAGAAACTATTAAAGGTACTAAGGTTACTGTAGGGGATAGAACTTTAGATGTAGAATTATCTACACAGAAAAATACTATTACAGAGCATGGTAAGGAATTATCAACTCAAAAGGCTTCAATACAAGCATTGGATAATTCTATTAAATTAAAAGTAGATAATCAGACATTTACACAGGCTACATCTACTATAAACAGTAATATCAATAATGCTTTAAATAGTGCTAAAGAATTTACTACAGCTCAAATAACAACAACTAATAGTAATTTAAGTAAAGCTACATCAGAGATTAACATACTTAAAGATCATATAAGTAGTAAGGTAGGACAAACTGATATTGATAAAAGTATTTCAAATATTAAGTTTGGTGGAAGAAATTTAGGGATAGATACTGGTTTTAAGAAAGGATTTGAATATTGGACTCCAGAAGCCGATGGTAATACTTTTATAATTATTAAAGACGATGTTTTTGGAAATGTATTAAAATCAAATAGACTTAGGTTTACAGGAACAGTAAATACAAAAGATATAAAAAAGAATGATGATATAACAATATCATTCTGGGCTAAATCAGATATTGACAGTTCTTTTGAAGGTGCTTATTTAACTGATGGAAGTGTAAAAACCCCTATAACTAATTGCAAGACCTTTAAATTAACATCTAAATGGCAGTATTTTAGCTTTACTCAAAAAGCACTATTTGATGGAAATAATGGACAAAGGCTTTATTTTTATAGTAATGGAATAAAAATAATGTATTTGGCTCATATTAAAATTGAAAAAGGAACTAAACCTACAGATTATACCGAAGCTCCTGAAGATTTAAATCAAGCTATTATAGATAGTGCTAAAGTAGTTACAGACAAAATCAATGATGTATCTACTAAATTTACACAAGCAAAAGATAGTTTACAAGCTAGTGTAAATAGTACAACTCAAACAATAACAACTAATTTAACTAATGCTACTAATAACTTAACTAATAAAATAAATACCGCTAAAACAGATGCTATTAATAGTTCTAAGAGTTATGCTGATATTAAAAAGAATGAAGCTATTTCAAGTGCTAATTCACATGCTGATAATGTAGCCATAAGTAAATCAAATGAAGCTTTAAATAATGCAAAGACTTATACTAATACTCAAATAACAACAGTAAATACAAGAGTTAGCAATGCAGAAAGCAGTATAAATATTTTAAAGGGTCAAATATCTACTAAAGTTTCTCAAAGTGATATAGATAGAACAGTAAATAATATAAAATTTGGTGGAAGAAATTTAATACCTAACTCTTATATAAATGCAGATACGTCTGATTATGGTGCATTTGGAAGAGTGTTAACAGTTAATTTGCAAGAAGGTGAAACATATTGTTTATCAATAAGAGGTCATATAAATCAACAAGCAAAAAATGATGGAAAAGAATTAAGATGTTATATATATGAAGATACATGGAGTTATGGGTCTACAAGTACAGCTGTAAATTCTGTTGCGGTAAATTCTGAAAGCTATATAACTTTTATACCTAAGAAAACTGGAATCTATAAATTTGCAGCATATATGTTCCCAAGTGGGGGAAGTAGGGTAGGAAAAGTTACTTTAGAATGGGCTAAATTAGAAAAAGGAACAAAACCTACTGATTGGACACCAGCGCCTGAAGATGTTAATAAAGAAATTAAAGATAATATAACAACAGTAACAGAAAAAATAAAAACAGTAGAAAGTACTTTTACACAAAAAACAAATAATATAAATGCAACAGTAAGCTCTGTACAAAGTATATTAAATACTAAAGCAGATGGAAGTACAGTAAGCTCTATGCAAAGTCAGTTAAGTAGCTTAAATATAGGATTAAATGGTATTAAGCTAGAAGTAAATAAAAAGACTGATAAAGGTTCTATAATATCTGAAATCAATCAATCATCAGAAAGTGTAAAAATTAATGCTAGTAAAATAGAACTTAATGGAGTAACAACTTTTTCTAATGTTACAGGATTAAAAGCAATAGAGATCCAAAAGAATTCAATAGATTTTTACGATTGGGAAGGTAGTGAAAGAAAAGATAATGTTGGGACAATTTATTCTGTAAGGATTAATTCAGATGCCAAAAAAACAGGTTTAGCTATAGGGCATGAAAAAAATGCTGTATTTACTGTAGTTTATAAGTCAGCAGAAGAAGACACATATCGTTCGTATATAGAATTTGATAAGTATAAAGTTATTGGTCATGTATGCCCAATAACTTTTTATGAAGAGATTTCTTTAAATGGTAATCGAGTATTTCTTAATGGTAATAAAGCAAATAGCTTTTTTGAAAATGTTAATAACGAGTTTTATATAAATGCAAAACATGGGGTTCAAATCATAGATACGGATACCAGAAAACCTACAGCACTTTTAGGATCGGATAGGACAGCGTTTGGTAAATGGAATCAAAACTTTTATTATGCTGAATTTTTCCCAGGGGGGTTTAATTTTGTAGGCAATGATGGACATTCGCTTTTTTGGCTAGACGATGGTTCTCGGAATATATACACAAAAAGTGGAGTAAACATGAGAGTGCAGGGAGATTTGTCTGTTACAGGTTCGAAAAATAGAATAGTAGGTACTATATATGGAGATTTAAAACTAAATGCGGTAGAATCTACAGAATGTTGGTTTACAGATATAGGTATAGAGCAGAATAGAACAGATAATAATGGAGATTGCATTATTTGGTTTGATAATAAATTTTTATCAACTGTAAATACAAGATATAAATATAAAATTGATGTAACTCCTATAGGTGAATTTGCTAGTAATGGTAAGTTAACATATGTAAGAGTAGTAGAAAAAACAGAGAAATACTTTAAAGTTAGGGGAACACCAAGTACATTATTTGACTGGACCATAACAGCAAAACAAAAAGGATATGAAAGAGATAGGTTAGAAGTAATGGAAAAGGCTAGTTAATTCTAGTCTTTTTTATTATATAAATTTAAATTAGGAAGGTGAGGACCAATGGATGAATGAAGAGTTAAATAATCATATTTTAGATGTACATGATACAAGATTAAATGATCATGCAAAAAGATTAGATCAATTAGAACAAAATCAAGCCGAATTTAAAGTGCAAATACAAAACTTATGTAAGAGTATAGAAAGCCTTACAGGAACATTAAAATGGGCATTAGGATTGTTTGGAGGAAGCTTTGTAGCTTTCTTTTTTTATGCAATACAAAATCATTTATTTAAATAAAAGAAAGAAGGAATTAACATGGATAAAATATTAGACCCAATATTAAGTGCTGTATCTATAGGAGTTGTAGGGATTCTAGTAGCTATTATAAAAAGTGTTGGAGATGTATCAATAGAGTATATAGCAAAGAAAAAAGATGTTGTAGAGCAAAGGTTACAACTTGATAAACACGTAGAAGAAATAGAAACTGCTAAGCAAGTATGGAACATAGTAGAAGAAAAATATAGAATTACAGATAATATTAAAGAGTTAGTTAAATCTAAATCTGATATGTTTGATAAATTACTATTAGAAAAAATACCATATTTAACAGAAGATGAAGTTAAGCAATTAAGACAAGCTTTAGCAGGAGAAATAAACAAAGGAAAAGCATTGTTAAATGAGGAAAATCTAAAGGAGCAAGCAAAAGAATTAGTAAATAAAAACATAGAACTTGAAAATAAAAATACAGAATTAAAAAATAAATTAAATGCAATATCTAGCTATGTACCACAAGAGCAAGGACAATAATCTTTGCTCTTTTAGTTTACAAAAATATATTTTAAATAGTTTTTAATAATAAAGGAGAGATGTAAAATGTTAAAAGGAATAGATATATCAATGCATAATGGAACAGTGAACTTTAATAAGGTTAAACAAGGTGGAATAGACGTAGTCATTATAAAAGCTACTGAAGGAGTAGAATATATAGACCCACTATTTCAAGAACACTATAATGGAGTTAAAAATACAGGATTAGGAATTGGATTTTATCACTTTATGAGTGAGAAAACTTCACCAACTCAACAGGCTATTGACTTTTGGAAAGCTATAAAAGATAAAAAATTCAATGTATTACCTTGCTTAGATATTGAAACAAATAAGCTAGGAAGAAGTAGAACACAAATTTCAGATAGATGTATAGAGTTTTTGAAAAAATTTAAAGAATTAAGTAACGTTGATTGTATGATCTATACAGGTGGATATTTTGGAAGAGATAATTTAGATAGTAGGGTTAAAAAATATCCTGGTTGGATAGCTCATTATGGAGTAACTAAACCAATGGAAAATGGCTTTAAAGTGATAGGACATCAATATACAGAAGATGGAGTAACTGAAGGAGTTAAAGGCAAAGTTGATTTAAATAACTTTACAGAAGAAATATTTATTAACTCTGTGACAAAACCAGTTCAAAAACCTTCTACATCAAATAAAAAAGAATTATGGGAATTAAGCATAAGTGGAGAAGAAGTTAGAGAGCTTCAAACTGAATTAAATAGACAATTTGATTCAGGGTTAAAAGTAGATGGGTATTTTGGTGAAAGTACATTAAATGCTTGTATTACTGTAGGAGAGGGAGCAAGAGGAAACATAACTAGACTTATACAGCAAAGATTATTAAACAGAGGATATACTTCATTATTACAACATGGTGGGGCAGATGGTTGCTTTGGTAGCGGTACAACTATAGCTATAAAAAATCTACAAAGAAATAAGGGATTAGGTGTAGATGGAATAGTTGGAAGAAATACATGGAAAGCATTGTATAGCAAATAATTTGATATAGTTTCAAACGAGAACAAAAAGGACCAGTAAGAATTTTCACTTACTGGTCCTTTTTTATTATTAATATCAAAAAAGTTTGTGGATGACCCACATTAATAGATTCATTTTAATTATTGTCTTAACTTATTTTTTATATTCAAATAAAATTTATATAAATATAAAGAGCAGTAAAGATTAATGTCCTTACAGCTTTTTTAAAATTATTTATGTAACTAATTGAAAAAAATTATTTGTTAGAATTTGTTTTATTATATGGACCGATATGTTCTTCCTTATATGTTAGATCATTTTTATCTGGATCAATTGAAGCTATTCCATCTACACTTTCAATATATTCATCAGGCGTTATTTTCCCATAGAAAAAACCTGCATAAATTCCTGGGAAAAAGATTCCCTTTTCTTTATCATCTTCATTAATTAACAAAACATAAGCAATACCTTTAGAACAACATTCGTTATTATAAAACTTTAATAAACTTTCTTTAGTAATTTTATTAGGATAAAAATATCCTACTTTATATTCGCCAATGGTTTTATTATTTTCTATTATTGGTTTAGTAGATAAAGTACTTATCCCATTAAAGTCACTTTTAATGAATTTATAATTAGAATAATAATAAATTGAAATAGCACCTATTGTTAAGATAGTGATACATGATATTAAAAAAAATTTTTTCTTTGAAGTTATTTTCATAAAATTCCTCTTTTCTTTCGCCTAGTGTAATTATAATGGTATTTTATAATAAACAAAGATACAATTACCAATTTGTTAAATATTAGTCTATTAATAAACTGTTTACATAATAGAAATATATACCATGGTAAAATATTCTTATATAACTAAGGAGGAGATACAATGGGATTTTTATTTGATAAAATGGCAGAACAAAAAGAAAAACAAATTAATAAAGATAACTCTAAGTTAGGAGAATATTCTATAGATAGTGATAAAGAGGAGATAAAAGAATTAAGAAATCTTTTAAATGAAGAAGAAACTTGTAATTTAATTATATCTGGATTTTCTTTTAACAGAAGATGGATAATATCAATAACAAATTTTAGAATGATTTTTATAAGAAAAAAAATTAATAAAGAAATAGAGAAAAAAATATTTTTTCTAGATGATTTAGATAAAGTAATTGTAAAAAAAGGTATGGTTATGAGTAAAGTAGACATGGAGTTAGATAACGAAAATATATTAATTGAAAATATAAGTAATATCTTTTTAAATACATTTTTAAAGTATATCAAAAAAGAATATATTTCAAAAAAAGAAGATGAAATAAATAAAAAGAATGAACTAGAAAAAGAAAAACAAAAAGAATTTAAAAAGATAATGGATTCTAATCCGGAAGTAACTTCAAAAAGAGATATAGAGATAAAAGTAGAGCCAAAATTATCTAAAAGACAAGAGGAAAAACAGTATCAAAAAGATAGATTGAAACAATTAAAAAGAGAGCATGTACCATATTGCCCTAAGTGTAAGAGTACTTCATTAACATATCAAAATAAGAAATTAAGTGTTGGTAGAGCTGTAGCAGGAGGTTTTATAATGGGCCCAGTGGGGGCAGCCGTTGGAGGAATGACAAGCAAAAAAGGATATGTTAAGTGCTTGAATTGTGGTCATAAGTGGAAAATATAATATAAATTAAATAGTTAGAAGAACTGAATAAACAGTTTTAGCTTGGCAATACTTAATCTAGGAGGTGTTGCCTTATATTTCTATTAATAAACTGTTTACATAATAGAAATATAATACATGATAAAATATATATGACATTTATTATGGAGGTTTTATAATGGGTATTTTAGATAAATTAATTAAAAAAGAAAATAAAAAAGTTAAAAAGATACTTACAACTAATCAAACTAATATAATCTCTCTTTTTGTTGTAAAAGGTGCGACTCAAGGGTTATATAGATTTGAGTTAAATAAAGAAGGTATAGGCATTTTGAAACCTATGAAGTTTAAACCTTTTATCACTTTAAAATATGAAGATATAGAAGATATAGAAGTATCAGTAATTGATAAAGAAACTTCTAAAGGGAAAAGTGTGGTTGGAAGAGCAATAGTAGGGGGAATGGTAGCTGGTGGATTAGGAAGCGTAGTAGGAGCTTTAAGTGCCACAAATGGAAAGCATATATCTTTATTAGATGTAAATATCAATATAAAAATTAAAGATGGAAAAATATTAGAACTTGAAGGAAAAGATATAAAAGGAGATGCAATAAATAATATAAAAACATTTATAAAATTTCTACAATATAATATTTCTGAAGAAGATATATCTAATAATCTATTTTAAATTTATATTTGCAATATAATAATAAAATGCACGTATCATCCTAACATCAGTTATGAAGACGGCGAGCGAGTATTAAATCAAGCTGTTTTAGCTATAATGGGTCTTGGACATGAATTAAAAGATTAACATAATAAAAGAGAATAGATTAGATGTCAGAAAACTGAAAAAGTCCTTTAAAATAGAAATTTACAATTTGTAAAAGTTGATATACTAATAAAAAAGACTAGAATAAATTCTAACCTTTTTTATTTAGTGAGATTAAATGGTATTTTTAATGCATTTGTATTTTAATTATTGCCAAAGTAAATTATATTATTCAAGTATATTAATATTAATTTATTAAGAATATAATTAATATATGTAATTTTAATTGTCATGCAGTTGCAGCAGCTATAACTGCAAAAAAAGCAGGTGCAGAGGTTATTGTATTTGAAAAAACTGATCTCCTACTTGGACTTGGAAATGTTGGTGGAATTATGAGAAATAACGGACGATATACAGCTTCAGAAGAACTAATAGCTTTAGGTGCCGGTGATTTAATAAATTTAACTGATAAATATTCAAGACATAGAAATATAGATTTTCCAGGCCATAAACATGCAAGCCTTTATGATGTTAATGTAATTGAAGGCGCTGTAAGAGAATATGTAGAAGACATGGGAATAGAAATATTTACTGAAACACGCGTTAAAGATGTAGATTTTGATGATGGAAAAATTAAAGGAATAATATTAGCAGATGATACTTATATTAAAGGTGATGTATTTGTAGAGACAACAGGTTCGACAGGGCCTATGGGAAATTGTCTAAGATATGGTAATGGATGTTCTATGTGCGTATTAAGATGTCCAGCCTTTGGCCCAAGGATTAGTGTGAGTGAAAGATGTAATGTTTGTGATATTCAAGGAGAAAGAAATGGAGATGAATTAGGAGCTTTTTCAGGATCTTGCAAGTTAGCTAAAGAAAGTTTATCGGAAGATATAAGAAATCAATTAGATAAGATAGGTGTAGTTATATTAAAAGTACCTCAAGAAGATATAAATTATGATAAATTAAATAGTAAGGTTTGCCAGCAATATGCTTTAAAAGAATTTGCAGAGAATATTATACTTTTAGACACTGGGCATGCAGTGTGAATAAAAAGACAACTTATCAAGTTGCCTTTTATCGTCACTTAAAATCATTGGATTAACTTCTTCAATAGATCCTATGAAGTTAATCTTTATTTTTTCTCCACCATCATCATTAGGGTAGTAGTATATACTATCTATTAAAGCGTTTATTATTTGCTTTTGTTCTTCATGTGAAAGTTTATCTATAAAAGCACATTTATTAAGCAAAGTTTCTATTAGAGAAAATTCCAATGCTTGATTTTCAAGTTTAACCTTTTCTTTTCTTAGATTTTCTATTTTTGTTTCAATATCAATACATTCATTCTTTAATAAAGTAATTTTATCAAATAATATATCAGTTAATAAATTTTCATCATCATGTGATAACTTATCGACTAGAATATCGATTTGTTGTTTCTTATCTTCTAAGGATCTATTTAAAGTTAATAACTCTATTGATTTATCAGATGATTTTTTATACTCTATACGTACATTATCTAAAAACGATTTCTTATCAAAAGTTAAATCTTTAAGTGCTTTTAAAACTGCAGATTCTATTTTAGATAAATTTACATTATGATTATCACATAATGTTTTTCTAGATGTTCTCTTTAAAGAGCATACATAATAAAATAACCTTTCACCTGTTTTCTTTGATACTCTACCATGTTGTATTAACATACGACTTCCACATTTACCACAATACAATTTACCAATAAGTAAAGCATTATGAGTTTTACCAAGCCTAGGAAATGTATCTCTATTATTATCAAGCTGCATTTGAACTTTTAGCCATAAGTCCGGTTCAATATATCCTTTTATTGAGCTTAATGCAGCAAGTCTTTCAGATAATTCTTTAGTAGCTTTTGTTATTTTACCATTTCTACTAATGGTTTCAGTTTTATTGTAAGTTAATAGTGAATGTACATTATCAGCTGCTCCATATACTGTCCAGTTTGTACTATTTAAGTATTCAATAACAGAAGCATTTGCTTTAACATATATAGGGTTCTGTAATATTATTTTTAATGTGCTTTTTTCAAATAACTTTCCACTATGTGAGCGTATATTATTTTCATGGGTATATACTTCAAGCTTATGAAGACTGCCTAATTCTAGATATTTCTCATAAAGAAATTTTACAAACTCAATTTCTTTTTCATCATGTACTAAAGTTACTTGTTGTCTTTTCTTTCCTTCTGAATCTAGTGTAGTAGTTTTATTAGATCTAAATCCTAGAGGAACCCTACCACCTGTCCATTTGCCATTTTTAGCCATTTCAAGCATATTATCTTTAACACGTTCTGCAATAGTTTCTCTTTCTAGCTGAGAGAATACTGAAGCTATATATATCATAGCTCTTCCCATTGGAGAGGATGTATCGAATTGTTCTTTTATTGATATAAAATCAACTTTATATTCTTGTAGAGTATCTAGGACAGAAGAGAAGTCAGAAACATTTCTACTAATTCTATCTAATCTATAACAAATTAGTAAATTTATTTTTTTATGTTTTATATCATTCATTAAATTTTTGAATTGAGGCCTATTCATATTTCCGCCGCTAAATCCTTCATCTTCATATATAATGAATTCAGCATCTTTTGATATGTAAGTTTTAATATGGTCCTTACACATCTCTATTTGATTTTCTATAGAATCACCTTTACCAGTAAATTTTGATTTTCTACTATAAATTGCAACAATCATAAGCTACCTCCTTATTCATAATAGTAAGTCTTGTACTATTATATTTATCTTCTTTAAGATATATTGATAGTAACTTATATTTTATTATTTCTTCAGTAACATTAAAATGGTCTGATAATACATATAAAGAGTTTATATTATGGGTTAAGGCTCCAACTATTTCAGCATCAGATATTAAAAAGTTGGCTGCCCATATTCGAGCTCTTTTTTCTTGTTTACTCCTATTAACTTTTTGAGTATATGTAACACATTCAGCGGATAGATCTCCAATAGAAGTAAAATGATGACCTAATTCTTCAGCTAAAATAGATATGTATTTTTTAGTGTCAGATACTATACTCTTATGAATGCCTATAGTAGGGGAGAGCCCTGGCACTTTAAAATAAATACCTTCAATATTACTTTGTTTGAAGGCAACTTCTTCAAGTATTATATTTTCTTCTTCTATTAAATTATATATATTAGTTATGCTTTTCATTAGTTAATCACTCCATAAATTATATTTATAGGATAATTACAATATAAAATACGAACATACGTTCTTTGGAGATTATAAAAAATAGATTATATATTTTTTATAATCTATTTTTTATATCTAAGTGAAAATTTAATTTTTAAAAAGGATAGTTGAATTAGTTAGATTGTTCAAGTTCTAAAGAGTCTCTATATTGTTCAGCTAACATAGTAGTTGTAAATTCAGCTGATGAATCTTACTTGTAGCAGCTTTAGTTTTAGACCATATCTTATCATCACGGATATTATCAATATAATTATGACCAGTCCATGATAAATTTGAAATTAATTGTGGTTCATCATCAGCATAATAAACTGAATCAAATAAGTTTGCTGTATTCATTCTTCTAATATGATAAAAAAGAGTATTTTTATCATATTTTGATAGGGCTTCTAGCAATGTATCAGATTAAATACATGATATATCATCATCAGTATTAGCCTCTATATATAGAAGAATATTTCTTATACAATCATGATTTAATCTCATGAAAGTCAATCCTTTCTATTTAAATTTCAGCTTGTCAGAACTGATATTTAAATTATAAGACTAATGGAATAATAAAATAAATTAATTACGATTGGAGGAAAATTTAATGGCAAAATAACCAACAAAAGCAGCACAAAATGTGTATTGTATTGCAAGGAAAAAAGCTGCTAATTATAATCCACAATTCACAAGTAGAGAAGGAGCAGCAGAATGCTTAGGAGTATCTAAAGGTTCATTAACTGATTACGAATTAGATTTATGCAAAGTTGTTCTAGTAGATAAAGTTGTTATTATGGCCGATACCTATAATGCACCTGAACTATTAAATAACTATTGTTGTAATGAATGTCTTATAGGAAAAAGAATTACTCAACCAATAGATTCAGAGAATATAGACAACCTTTATAGATTTGCTATATCAACAACAAATGATTTAGAGAATAGTAAGGAGATACAAAGAACTTTATTAAAGATAGTGGAAGATGGAATTATTTATGAGTTAGAGCAAGAAGAACTTAAAACAATAATAAATTTCTTTACTAAGTTAGAAAAGAGAGCTTCAGAACTAAAAATTTTAGCTGAAAAGTATCTATCAAAATAACTGTAGCAAAATCAATTCTTATTCATAAATTAATTTTAAGGGAGAGTGAGGTTATGGCAAGAGAACTTGAAGTTGAATTAAATTTTCCAAAAGATATGAAATTACTTGAAGAAAAAATGGGACAAGTATTAGGAGAAATAATTCGTAAAAAGTATGGTCCAGAAATGAGTATGAGAATAGCTGATGAACTCGAGAAAAGATTAGAAAATTAAGTATAAATGTGGAGCAATCCACAAGGGGATTTATATTAACATAATTATATTTAAGTGAAGGATAAATAGATCATTAATTTGTATAAACAATATTTAATTTAAGGAGAGATAATAATGTTGATTTATAACGGAAGAATTGTTTTAAGTATTTTATTTATGGCTGGATTGACATTTAGTACAGCATTAGGAATGTATGAATTTAATTATGCTAAAAGTAGTAAGAGAAGAGTTATTTATGGAGTGTTAAGTGTTTTTAGTTTGATAAGTATAATCCTAGTATCAAATTTAATTTAGGAGGAGCGAAAGATGGATTTAAAAGAGATTAGAAAAAAGGCATTAGAGCTATTAGAACATAGTGAAAATTTTGCAGAATTTCAGGTTAAAGAAGAAGCTTCAGAATTCTTTATAGCTATATTAGAAAACTTAGATTTAAATTATGATCTTTATACATTACATATAGCTTGTTTAGAAGATGAAGAGATATATAGAAAATGTCAGAAGTAATATTTTAAATTAAAAGGAGCTGTAGGTTAGGAGAAGTATTATGAGAGCATTAGGAGTTAGCTTTATAGGGAAAAGTGAAAAACTAAAAGAAAAGGTGAGAATGCTTAGGGAAATAGAACAATATATAGATGAAATAGTCATTATATATTTTGAAACAAATGATTTTCAATATGCTTTAGATAAAGTAAAAAGTATGTATAACGAGTATAAAGAAAAAGATCATTTTGCAACCGACCAAAGTATGCAAAATGATCATGATGAAATTACTTTTTTAGATATTATACCATTAGGAACTGATTTAGACATTAGAGATATATAAATAGAAATTTAAATAGTTTATGGATACATAATAAATAATTAGTTATGCGTCTATAAACTATTTTAAAACGAAGTAGGTATTATCTTAACAACTATATTAATACTAATTATAAAAGTTGGAGGGGTTATATATGCCATATAGAGAGAAAAGAAAAAGAAAGTTTACATAAACAAAAGAATTTGAATGATAAGAATTCTAAGAAGCATTTAATTAGATTACTTAATACTAATTTCACAGATAGGGATCTATCAGTAACATTAACTTATGATAATAAGAATTTACCACAAAGTGAAGGAGAAGCAAGAAAAGATGTAGTTAACTTCTTAAGAAGAGTTAAGCGTTATGTAGAAAGAAATAAGTTACCTGATTTTAAATATATTGCAGTAATTGAATATAGAGAACAGAAAGAAGGAAAGAAGGCAATAAGATTACATCATCATATTGTTATGTCAGGGAATATTGATAGAGATAAAGTAGAAGAGTTATGGAAGAAGGGGAGAGCAAATGCAGATAGATTAAAAGTAGATGAATTTGGATATGAAGGTTTAGCTAGATATATTTCTAAAGATACTAAGGGTCAGAAGAGATGGACTCAATCAAGAAATTTAAAGCAACCAATAGTAAAAGTTAATGACTTTAAGTATAGCAAAAGAAAAGTAGATGAACTTTCAAAATGTCAGGGTGATAGACAAGCTTTTGAAAGTTTATATAAAAATTATAGTTTCAGAGATTATAAAGCTTACATAAATGATATTACTGCAGGTACTTATTTATATATAAAGATGCAGAAGTTTACAAATTGATAAATCTAAAAGTAAATATTTATGGTTAGGAAAGAAGGTGAAGAGGTGGATTTGTTAAAAGTATATGGAGCTAAGGAATTAGGAAGATTAACATATAGAAAACTTCAAGAAAAGAGAATGAAAAAAAATTAGAGATATTAATCAATATGAAGAAGATCATTTAAAAGGAATGTACAGAAGGTGCAATGATGGAAGAAAACTAAGACAATGGTAATTCATATTCTTATATAATATACTCGTAAATGATAAATATAAGATTAAATTATAAAAAAGAATATTTAGATAATATGGAAAAAGAGCTTTAGCAACTATGGCGAAAGCGATGGTTAATGCTACGGAATGTCATAGCTATAATTGGTCAAAATAATAAGATAGTTCGTAATATGAGGATTAAGCGAATTAGTTAAGAAAAATTGTTCTTTGAAAAATGAATAGTACGGTATTTACAAAATATGTTATAATTAACCTCATAATTCCATTATTATACGAGCCAGTTGATTGATAAACAGCTCGATAAATAAGAATTTTTTGAGAAGATTAGTTGTATTAGGTTTGGAGGTGAGTATAATAGAAATTAAAATTTATCCGTTTAATACACTTGGGGATTACTTTTCAGCTGATATAATGGTAATATATAATATTTTGTATGCATAAAGAAAGAGATACATGGGAACATCCTAGTGGTCATATTGAACTTGGTGAAACAACGTTCGAGGCTGCAAAAAGAGAACTCTATGAAGAAACCGGAGCTGTTGAATTTATTATTGAACCATTATGTGATTATTATATAAACGGTATACAGAATGGTTGGCATTTCAAAGGAAATGGACAAGTGTATTTTGCAATTGTACAGAATATATGTGATTTGCCAAATTACAGTGAGATGGGGAAAATAGGATTTTTCGATTGTTTGCCAGATCAATTAACTTATCCAATACTAAGGGATTGTTTTTCTATTGCAGAGCGAAAGTGGCAATCAACAAAATGAGCATACTACAAAGCCTGATAACTTCCAATTTGTAAGGGAGATTAAAAGAGCAAACTTTAATATATTATAGTAGTGAGATACCGTATTATTCAATTATGAATATACGGTATTTTTTAGTTCGCAATAGGCAGATAAAGTGAAGTTTAAATTAAGTTATATTCTGTCTAGGTAAGAATTTTAAATATGAAAAGATGTGATGTACCCCAATCACATTCAATATATAGTATAGTACACCTAGCCATTTTATTTTATATAGGAGGAGTTATGATAGATAAAAATTTATTTAGGAAAACAGAAACGATATTATATGATTACCATGCATTTAGCTTCAAGAATAGAATTATTAAAGTTAGAAATTAAAGATATAGAAGAAACTTATAAAGGGTGTAGATTTATAGCATATGAAGAAAGAACACAGGCAACTAATAAGTTTAATAGTAGTGTAGAGAATTAAATATTATTAAAAGCTAATAAGATAGATTTAAATAATAAAGTAACTTTAAAGCGCAGGATAGATAATACGGTACAGGTTTAAAAGATGAGGAAAGAAAGCTAGTAGAACTAAGGTATATAAATAAAAGAACATTGAGTTGGAATCAGATAGCATTTGTACTTAAATATAGTCAAGAGTATTGTAGGAAGAATTTAAGAGAGAAGGTTATTAGAAACATTTGTTATAGTAGTAACAATACTTTACGTTATAGGTAGCTACTTAAAAATGACACCTAAGGTTAAAGATTGGAGTATTCCATATATCTTAAGTTAGCAGGGACTATATTTTCTTGTACAATACAAAATAATATAGAAATGATTACAATCTTACAAGGTTAAATGTTAAAAGGAATAGATATATCAATGCATAATGGAACAGTGGACTTTAGTAAGGTTAAACAAGATGGAATAGATGTAGTCATTATAAAGGCTACTGAAGGAGTGCAATATATAGATACACTATTTGAACAGCATTATAAAGGAGCAAATACGGCAAGTTTAAATATAGGTTTTTATCATTTCATGAGTGAAAAAACTTCTCCAACTCAACAGGCTATTGATTTTTGGAATGCTATAAAAGATAAGAAATTCAATGTATTACCTTGCTTAGATATTGAAACTAATAAATTAGGAAGAAGTAAAACACAAATTTCAGATAGATGTATAGAGTTCTTAGAAAAATTTAAAGAATTAAGTGGTTTAGATTGTATGATCTATACAGGTGGATATTTTGGAAGAGATAATTTATATAGTAGAGTAAAAAATATCCTGGTTGGATAGCTCATTATGGGTAAATAAGCCTATGGAAAATGGATTTAGGTTTGTGGGACATCAATACACAGAAGATGGAAGAACTCCAGGAGTTAAAACTAGAGTAGATTTAAATAACTTTACAGAAGAAATATGTATTAGTTCTGTGATAAAATCAGTTTAAAAACCTTCTGCATCAAATAAAAAACATTTATGGGAATTAAGTATAAGTTGACAAGAGGTAAAAAATCTTCAAACTGAATTAAATAGACAATTTGATTCGGAATTAAAAGTAAATGGCTATTTCGGTCAAAGCACATTAAATGCTTGTATTACTGTAAGAGAAGGTACAAAAGGTAATATTACTAGACTTATACAACAAATATTATTAAATAGAGGATATACAAGTTTAAGTTCTAATGGAGGGAACGATAGTTGTTTTGGACAAAGAACAACTATAGCTATAAAAAATCTACAGAGGAATAAAGGTTTAAGTATAGATGGAATAGTTGGCAAGAATACATGGAAAGCTTTATATAGTAAATAAGTTTTAAAAAGAGCTGTAGAGATTAATTTCCTTACAGCTCTTTTTCATTTATTATATGTACAAATACTTTCTTTTTTTAAATACTTTCTTCTCTATATGTAAGAGTGTTTTTATCTGCATCAATTGAGCATATTCCCTCTACACTTTCAATATACTCATAATAAGTTATTTTCCCATAGGAAAAACCTGCATAAATTCCTGGGAAAAAGATCCCCCTTTCTTTATCATCTTTATTAATTAACAAAACATAAGCACTACCTTTAACATAACATTCATTTTGGAAAAATTTTAATAAACTTTCTTTAGTAATTTTATTAGGATAAAAATATCCTACTTTATATTTTCCAATGGTTTTGCTATTTTCTATTATTGGTTTAGTAGATAAAGTACTTATCCCATCAAAGTCACTTTTAATGAATCGATAATTAGAATAATAATAAATTGATAAAGCAACTAATATTATAATAAAAATACCTAATAAAACAAAAAACTTTCTCTTAGTAAAAAACTTCATAAAAAACTTCATAAAACACCTCCCTTCTATATTCTAGTAGTTAAATTTTATTAATATATAAAGGCTATTAAATTGCACAATATATGTATAATTGCCATTACCCAATAAATAGATAATTTCTTGCTTTTATAAAATATATAAGCATAATTAAAAATAAATGCTGTTGGAACTATAATTAAAATATAATAAATACTATAATTATGTAGCCCTGCAAAAATTAAAGATACCATTAACCAATTTAAAAGATCATCCTTTATAAATTTCCTAAGTATTCTTATCATTAAAATTAAAAGCCCTGTTTCAAATAATGGACCTAAGATTATAATGTCAGAAAAAATAAATAAAAAAGAATACTCATTAGTATTTGGTCCACTTATCATAGAATCTGTAACATTAAAAAGATTAAAAATAAATATAAATATTGAATCTGATATCTCACATAATAACACAGATAATAAAATAAATTTAAAATCAGATAATTCATTTATTCTATCTTTAAATGTTTCAAACTTGCTCAAATTAGTCACCCCCAACCCAACTAATTATACATAAATTGATAACAACTTACATTTATATTTTGTTTACAAAATAAAAGAACTGCGAAAACCTCAATCTTCACAGTTCTTTTCATTTAGACTTAGTATTATACAATTATATTAATGTAATGAGTTTTAGCAACTTGTAAAAGATGCGGATACTGCATATAAATAAAATTAATTATCTAATAGAAGTTAGTTTAACTGTAGATAGTATTTTCTATTAATAAACTGTTTACATAATAGAAAAATATGAGATGGTAAAATATAGTTATAAACTAAGGAGGAAATGTAATGGGATTTTTAAATAAATTAGTAGAAAAAGAAACTTTTAGCTTGCTTTAAATAATTATATCTAGTAATAGTGCCTACATTTTGTTAATGTTATATAAATATATGATTTTTTCTACATTGATCTACCAATAAATGATATTATTTATATGTAACTATTTTACAATTAAAGGGGGATTTAAAATGATATCAAAAAACACATTACAAATTTGTTCTATATCTTTATGTTGTTTGATTAGTTCATCTATTTTTGTTCCTACTCTTACAGCTAATGCTTCAAATATACAGCCTTCTAATCAAGAGACTGTACAAAAGTAAGTAATCAAAAAAATAAGATGTATCAAGAGCTTATTAAGAAAGCGTCACCTTATATTAAACTAAATGATTACAAATTTTCTTTATCTTCTGAAGGTAAAGAAAAACTTAGTAAAGTAGAGAAAGAGATAGTTTTAGATCAATTGAACATAATGAATTCAGAATTAAAAAAAGTTAAACAAGCAAAAAATACTAACCAAAATCCAAATTTATTTACATTACAAAAAACTGATTCTGTTAAAGTATCAGTTTATGAAAATCAAAATACCGAAAATACACATGGATTTTTAATGCTATATTCTACAAGTAGCTACATTGATGTTGATTACAAATGGTGAGGGGCACAAGTCTATTTTTCTTCAAGAGCTATTAATGATTTAAATGATTACTTCTCTGTTGCAGGAATAGCAAGTGGTTTTGGTGCAGGTGAAGCATTAGGAAAGTTTTTAGCTAAAAAAGGTGTTGGTTTAGCTGCTAAATTCCTTGGACCAATATCACTATTTGGAGGAGCAGTAGGTTGGGCAATGAGTAAAGTCGATAAGGGGAATGGCGTATGTCTTAATTGTGTTTTATATGTTACCGCAACTATAACACCAGCTTAATAATTAGGAGGATTTATTTTGATATATTTAATTTTCTTTGTATTTTTTTTACTTTCGTTATGTTTTATTGCTTTTTATAAATTTATAAGAAATGATTATAATAGTAATTTTTTATATTTTCTTTTAAATGAAGTCAATTTGAAATTTTTAACTGATACAAGCTATATAAATGAATCATACAGTAAAATAAAAAATATACTTGTTTTAGAACTTATACTATTTTCAATAATCACTTTTTTCTTTTGTTGGACATTTTATTTAGATTATACAACTATAGTATATA
>NZ_JAFBDA010000022.1 GCF_016907995.1 Clostridium sardiniense
AGTTACTAATCAATATTAATATAAAGCATTGATATTGATTAGTAACTATGTAATTTAGCAGTTTCTTTCTAGAAAATCATATAGATCTTCAATAGCATTACCTTCACCTCTATAATAATCAGTAACTGCATTTTCCATTTCTTCTATTGAAGCTTCTCCATCTTCTTTTCCTAATTTCTTATATTCTTTTCTAAGTTTTTCCTCTAATTGTTTAGTTCTTGCTCTTAAACTCATATATAATCCCTCCTAAACCTATTTATATATTTATTTTAATACTCTAATATTTTCTTCATATGTTCTCCATATGAATTTTTTATTAAAAAGAAAGAAGTTATGCTTCTCTTCGCATAACTTTTCTTAAATTAATCACCTTTATTTTGTTTTTTCTGCTTTATTGGAAGAGTTATTATAAACTCACTTCCCTTACCAACTTCACTTATCAATGTTATTTTACCATTATGAAGTTCTACCAAGCTCTTAACTAGTGTAAGTCCTATTCCACTGCTACAATGTTTACTAGAAACTTGTGTCTCAACTTGAGCAAATCTATTAAAGATTATATCCTTTTGCTCTTCAGGTATTCCAACACCAGTATCTTTAACTATTATATCAATACTATCTTTATTCTCTTTAATACTTACAAATATAGTCCCCTTCGCTTCTGTAAATTTCACAGCATTAGAGATAAGATTTATAACACATCTCTCTATATTTGTTTTATCACATTCTATAATCTTTTCTTCAATTTCTGGATCTATTATAAGCTCAAGAGCATTGCTTTCTATATATGTTTTCATAGATAGTGCCACTTCTTCAACTAAATAAACAATATCCACTTCTCCTATATCTAACTTATAAGCTCCGGAACTAATCTTAGAACTGTCAATTAAATCATTTATAACCTTTAAAAGAGTATTTGAATTTTTCTTTATTATATTCATATACTTATTTAAATCAAGCTTATTTATATTATCTTCTTTTTTATTTAATGAAGTTATAAGCTGCTCACTTGATAAGATAACATTTAGAGGAGTTCTAAGTTCATGTGATAAGTTCACTAAGTATGTGTTTCTAAATTTCTCATACTTTAATAATTGGTTATATATTTTTTCGTTCTCTAAAAGTTCTTTATTAAGCTCTTCAGTTCTTTGCTTAACTAATCCATTTAGTATCTTCACATAATTTATAATAAAATAAATTAAGCTAATAAATATTATAAAATAGATACAGTAGGCCAATGTAGATTTATACCACGCCTTCTTAATCCTTATATTAACATGTTCAACTTTACTAATTTCACCATTTCTATCCCTTGCCCTAACTTTAAATGTATACTTTCCTGGCTCTATATTAGTATAACTTGCATAATTTCTTTTACCAGAATATACCCAATCTTTATCAAAGCCTTCAAGCATATATTCATATTTTCCTTCTCTTATACCTCTATAATCTGGAAGGAAAAATTCAAAAGAAAATGTATTTTCATCGTTTTCTAAAACTGCACCGTCATTATTTAATCTTATATCCTTATTGTTATAAACTTTGAAATTAGATATCGTAACCTTTGAATCAGTAGGTTTATCTCTGTATACATCTTTTGGGAAAAATGCTGTAACTCCATTAACTCCTCCAAAGAACATTTCTCCATTTTTACTTTTAAATTCAGCAGTACCATTAAATTCATTGCTTTGTATTCCATCTACGAAAGTAAAATTTCTAAATAAATTCTTTTTCTGATTGTACTTAGATAATCCACCATTTGTACTAACCCATACATTATCTTCATCATCTATAAGAACTCCATATACATAGTTATTTGCAAGTCCATCCTTCTCAGTATAAACTGTAAATTCTTCTGTTTTAGGATTTAGTTTATTAATCCCCACTGAAGTACTAATCCATATGTTTCCTTCTTTGTCTTCATTAATACCTTTAATAGCATTATTGCTTAAAGAATTAACATTCTCTTCTTCAACCTTATAATTTTTTAGGAACTTTCTGTTAGGATCAAGTTTTATAACTCCTCCATTCCATCCCATACCTATCCAATAGTTTCCTTTTGAATCTTGGAATATTCTCCTTATAAATGTCTCTCCTACATTATTATCTATAATAATACTATTTAAATTAGTGAATTCTTCTTTATCACTATCAAACACATCCAGTCCGTCTCTAGTTCCAAGCCAAATATATCCTTTATTATCAATGAAGACTTCCTTAACATCATTATCTACTATTGAATTCTCACCTACATTATGCTGGTATCTTTTTATCTTACCCGTTTTAGGATCTAACTTACATAACCCTTCCTTTGTTCCTACCCATATATTACCCTTCTTATCTCCAGTTATCTGGAAGACAGTGTTACTTGGTATACTGTTATCATTATTAGGATCAAATTTATAATGGGTTATTTCATCTTTTTCTCTATCAAATTTATTTATACCATCATTTGTAGTACCAATCCATAGGTTTCCATCATCATCTTCATAAATACCGCCAATACTATTTCCACTTAAAGTATTCTTTTCACCTGGTTGACTTTTATAATGCGTAAACTCTTGATCTGGATCTAATATACTTATTCCACTATAGGTACCAATCCATATAAGTCCATCATTGTCTCTATAAACACTTTGTATGCTATTATCTACTAAACTCTCTGTATCGTAAGGTTTATTTGTATAACTCTCTATACTTCCATCATTCATAGAGTATTTTATAAGCCCACCTTTACTTCCAAGCCACATATTATTACGAAAATCTTCATACATACTATTCACTGCAAATTTTTCAGAGCCATATAATTTATTTAAATTTTCTAATTTATCTACCTTATTTGTCTTTAAATCAAACTTAACTATTCCTTTATTTTGTGTAGTTACCCACATATTATCATTAGAATCTTTATAAAGTTTTACTATATTACTACTTGGTAATTCATCACTTGGGATTCTAACTACCTTTCCTGTCTCTTTCTTTAATATATTCAATCCATTTCTTGTTCCAACCCAAATATCGCCATTTAATCCTTCTGCAATAGAGCTAGTAAAATTATCACTTAATGTATTTTCATCATTGCTAAAACTAAAATATTTTTTAAACTCTTTTGTCTTAAAATCATATCTATTTAATCCATTTTCTGTTCCTACCCATAAGTCTTCTCCACTATCAATATATAAGTCCCAAATATGCTTACTGGATGTTTTTTTAGGATCATTAACGTCAGCCTCTATTCTCTCTACAGATAAGGTTTTTTTATTCAATTTAGAAAGACCAGAGCTTGTACCAACCCATAGATAACCTTCTTTATCCTCTACTATTGACCCTATGATTCCTGGAAATAATGTATTTGGATCTTTATCGTCAGATTTTATTACTTCGTACTCATACCCATTAAATCTATTTAAACCATCATTTGTTCCAAACCACATGTATCCATCTTCATCTCTATGAATTGCATAAACTGATCCTTGAGATAGACCATCTTTTATTGTCAAATTTGTAAATTTTAAATATTTATCTTTTTCCTCAGCACTAACTTTTACGCAAAAAAAATTACTTATTAAAAATATACTTAATAGAAATAAGCTTATAACTCTTTTCTTACTTATAATCTCCAACTCCTTATCTTTCGACAAATTTTACCCAAATATACTGTCATTTTCCCATATACTACATTTATTGTCAATCGGTAAACTTTATTAATCAATTGTAAACATAAAAATTGTACAAAAAAATAACAAAAGGAGCCATATTAAATAATATAACTCCTTCAATAAATTTAATTTTCATTATTTATTCTCTATAATTTATTAGCTTTCCATAAACATTTTTATATCATCGCTAACATTTGATATTCCTGAAATTCCAAAGTTATCAATTAGTACTTTAGCTACATTTGGTGAAAGGAATGCAGGTAATGTTGGTCCTAAATGGATGTTCTTCACTCCTAAATGTAATAATGAAAGTAATACTATTACAGCTTTTTGCTCATACCAAGCTATATTATAACTAATTGGTAATTCATTAACATCATTTAATCCAAATGCCTCAACTAATTTCAATGCAATTAATACTAATGAGTATGAATCATTACATTGTCCAGCATCTAATACTCTAGGTATTCCACCAATATCTCCTAAGTTTAACTTGTTATACTTATATTTAGCACAACCTGCAGTAAGAATTACTGTATCTTTTGGAAGATTTTTAGCAAAATCTGTGTAATAGTTTCTTGATTTCATTCTACCATCACATCCAGCCATTACAAAAAACCTTCTTATAGCTCCACTTTTAACTGCATCTACAACTTTATCAGCTAATGCAAATACTTGGTTGTGTGCAAATCCACCAATTATTTCTCCAGTTTCAATTTCTACTGGTGCCTTACACTTTTTAGCCAGTTCTATTATTTCACTAAAATCTTTCTTTCCATCTTTATCTGCTTTTATATGCTTACATCCTGGTACACCACTAGCACCTGTTGTGAATAATCTCTTCATGTATGGTTTATTAGTAGGCACTACACAGTTAGTAGTCATAAGTATTGGTCCATTAAATGATTCAAATTCTTTATCTTGTAACCACCATGCGTTTCCATAGTTTCCTGCAAAGTTATCGTACTTCTTAAATGCTGGATAATATTGTCCTGCTAACATCTCACTATGAGTATATACATCTACCCCTGTTCCTTGTGTTTGTTCTAAAAGCATTTCTAAATCTCTTAAATCATGACCTGAGATTATTATTCCTGGATTTTTTCTAACTCCAATATTAACCTTTGTTATTTCTGGATGTCCATAACTTTCAGTATTAGCTTTATCTAATAATGCCATACCATTTACTCCGTATTTACCTGCTTCTAAAGCTAATGCAACATAATCATCTACAGTTAAGTCATCATTTAAAGTAGCTGCTAATGCTTTTGCCATAAATCCATGAATTTCTGAATCATCATATCCTAAATTCATAGCATGCTTCATATATGCAGATAATCCCTTTAACCCATACATTATAAGTTCTCTTAAACTTCTTATATCTTCATTTTCAGTTGCTAATACTCCAACTGTTTCTGATTTTGCAACAAAGGCTATTTCATCTTGTCCACTCCATGTAGCTGCATCTGGCATTATAAACTCGTTTGTTTGCATACCAAATAACTTTTTAAAGAATCCACCTTTAATTACAACTTCGCCAACTTTTCCACCAGCTTTTATTACTCTCTTTTTTAAAGACTCTCTAAGTTTTAAAGTTTCTCTTACTCTATTTAAAATTGCTTCTTTATCAAAGTTTGCATTTGTAATTGTTGTAAATAAGCTCTCTGTTATGTATCTATCAACATTAGTATCTATTATTCCAACTTTTCTTCCCTCATCACTTACTATAGCAAGACCTTTTGTTACATATACTAGTAAATCTTGTGCCTTAGCTACATCTTCTCTCTTTCCACACACTCCTCTTACTGTACACCCTGTGCATCCTGCTGCTTCTTGACATTGAAAACAAAACATTCCCATATTTTATATTTCCTCCTTAGTTACCTTATTAAATAATTATGTAAATTTATTTATCTACTTTTTTCCTCTGACAAAAGAAAGTATACTAAAATACTCATATTTAATTCTGTAACAAAAGTTACGAAACTTAAATTTAATTAAATTTAATTATTTCTTAATTTACTAGCATATGTTAATCTTTTTCTTGCTTTAGATAATTATAGTAACTTCTAAGCTTATCTCGCTTACCTTCGGATAAATCACTTACATCAATATATACTTTATCTTCATCCTCTATAAATGTTCTATCTCTATGATACTTTAATGAAATTAAATATGTAGAAAAGGTAGATGTTAGCATAGATAGAAATCCAATACCTGTAATCATTAAAACCATAGCCACTATTCGCCCTGCTGATGTCTTAGGTGTTATATCACCATACCCTATAGTAGTTAATGTAACTAAAGATAGCCATAAAGAATCCCCATAAGTCTTTATATCTCCTCCTTCTCTTTCAAAAAAATATATTATAATAGACCCAACAAGTGTTATAGATACAGCACTTCCTATTATTCCAACTGTTCTTGTTGTTCTAAGAAAATCTTTCATGTTATCAATTAATCTAAAAAAATATGTAACTACTTTAAGAAGTTTAAAGACACTCCCCAAATTAGTTTGTAATAAAAATTGAAAAGGAAATAATGCTATATAATCAATTTTATTTTTAATTATAAACTGCTTCCAATCAGTAGCTAATATACATTTAGCTATTCCATCTAATACAAACAGTATATACACAAGATTATCACATATATTAAGAAATTCATTTTGAGTTTGGCTTAGATTTGAATTAAATTGAAGTATAACGACCAAAACTGCAAAACCTGATAAAACTCCTATACTTAAATCATATATAATTCCTACATTATTATCTTTAAAAAATTCAAACTCATGTACTCTCTTTCCCATACTAAAACACCACACTATCAAATATTCATTATTTCTTCTCCACTCCAATAGATATTTCTGTTAAATAATCCTTCTCATCTTTTATTGAAAAATAATCTAGTAAAGAATTTTCATAGGATTCTCCACAAATTCTATATCCATTAGAATCTATATACTCTAGAAGTTTTTCGTAAGACTTATCTGTACAGTAGTAATCTCCCCTATGGTTTATTATTGCATATAGTCCTTTAGGTTTTATTAATAGTCTATCTTCTTTATATTTCTTATATTCATCACTAACATTTACAAAAAACTTATCGCAAGCAGTAAATTTTTTATTTAGTATACTTTCCCGTCTTACAGTTGCACCAATTGAATATCCATGATTAATCCCTTTTTCACTGCAATAATTAACAAAGTTAATTAAGTCCATCATTAAATCTTTTTGATTATTTGATTCAATTCTTGAATAAAGCATATATTCTTCTTCTCTCTCTTCTATAGATACATCTAGATTATTTATTTCTTCTATACCTTCTTTTGTTAATTTAATCTTATTATTTATAACTTTAGATATAATATTAAGCTCTTCAATTTTTTTCTGTATTTTTTTATTTTCTTCCTGTAATAAATCTATACATTTCTTGGGAGCTCTTTCATCTAAATACAATTTTATATCTTCTAAAGTTACACCTATTTTCCTAAGATCTAGAATTAGATTAAATGTATCATACTGTTTTAAACTATAATATCTATATCCATTTTTATCTCTATAACTTGGAGAAAATACACCTTCCTTATCATAAAATATTAAAGTCTTTCTTGTAACTCCACATAATCTACCGAATTCACTTATAGTTAAATATTTTTCTTTTTTCTCACTCATAAACTTCCACCCTTACATTTTAAAAAATTTCTTGACTGTATAGTTACTATACACTTTATAATACAATCGTATTATAACATATACTCTAATTTTAATAGCTAAAACTTATATAATTAGAGATTTTATATACTATCAAAGGAGAATTTTTATGGAAAACTTATTTAGCAAAAAACTTACATTTATTGAATTTTTAAAATTCGTATCACCAGCTATTGTTTCAATGGTATTTATATCTTTATATACAATTATAGACGGAATATTTGTATCAATCTTTGTTGGATCTGATGCACTAGCAAGTATAAACATTGTTCTTCCTATTATAAGTATAGTATTTGCAATAGCAGTAATGTTTGGTACTGGTGGAAGTGCCATAATTGCGCAAAAACTTGGACAAGGTAAATTAGAAGATGCAAATAAATCTTTTTCATTTTTAAGCTTTTCTGCACTTATACTAGGACTTATAACAGGAATAGTAATGTTTTTATTTATAGAAGATATATCTATTTCCCTTGGAGCAACAGATAAGCTTATTGATTATTGTATTTCTTATGGACGTATAATTGCTTTATTTACACCAGTGTTTATATTAAAATCTTTAGCAGAATATTATATAAGAACTGATGGAGATTTTAAATTCAGCTTATATATATCTATTATTGGAGGAGTTATAAATATAGTATTTGATTATGTATTTATAAAAATACTAGGACTTGGTATAGCTGGAGCAGCACTTGCCACAGTTTTAGGTGTACTAATATCTTTAATTTTTGGTGTTTGGTACTTTCTATCATCAAAGTCTACTCTTAAATTCACAAAAATAGTAGTTGATTTTAAGTTGTTACTTAATACATTGATTAATGGATCTTCAGAGATGGTTACTGAATTATCTACTGGTATTACTACACTTTTATTTAACATGCTTGCACTTAAATATGCTGGCGAAAATGGTGTTGCAGCTCTTACAATAATCCTTTATGCACACTTTTTATTAGTTTCAACTTACTTAGGATTTGCTTCAGGAATATCACCACTAATTAGTTACAATTATGGTGCTAATAATTCAGATAAATTAAAAGAAACCTATAAATACTCTGAAATTTTTATATTAGTTTCTTCAATAATAATTTTTCTAGTGTCAATAGTATTTTCTAAAAATATAGTAGGTGTATTTGTAAAACCTGGCGATCCAGTATTTGACTTAGCTTTAGGAGGTTTAAAAATCTTTTCAGTAGCCTTCTTATTTGTAGGCGTAAATATATTTGCTTCAGGATTATTTACTGCTTTTTCAAATGGGAAAATTTCTTCATTAATTTCTGCTGCAAGAGCATTTATATTTGTCATACTTGGTTGTATAGTATTACCACCATTATTTGATATTAATGGCCTTTGGTTAGTAGTACCCTTTGCTGAGTTAACTACAATACTAGTATCTATATTTTTCTTGAAAAAATATAAAAAAATATATGCCTTTTAAAAGATACACTCTAAAAAAGACTCCTTGGATTATACTAATCCAAGGAGTCTTTTGATTTTCCTATTTTATTCTCTAGCACTATACTAATTATTAAACCAATAGTTATTCCAACTGTGTAACATAAAAGATCGCTAAACAAAAATCCATGCCCCAATATCAGTCCACCTAATGTAGTCGATCTTATTTTATTAATCAATACGCCTTGATAAATTTGAGAAAATTCTATAATAAAAGAAAAAACTAATGCAATAATTCCTCTTTTACTAATTGATAATTTTATAAATACAAAGCTAAATCCAAAGTATACCATCAAAGCCCAAAGAGCATCCCCTGAGTATTCCCTTAAAAAGTTTGGTAATAAACTCCCGTATTTTCTTGAAGCTAATCCAAGAATCATAGTTACTATTGTTAAGATAATATATAGAAATCTTTTTTTATTCACTTTTTTCACCTTTTCTATAATAAAGGAATGGTATCTCCATCTCCTCTTTACTTATTCCACCATGAACTCCTTTTAAAGAAATATCAAAGACTCCTTCTTCATACCACCATATATTATTATTTCCTTTTGGAATTAATAAAAGATTTGGGCATCTATCATTTAATCTCTTACTATCTTCTTTAAATAACCCTATATCGAATAAGTCCTCATAAGTAAATATCTCTACAACATCCTTAAGTTTTTCCTCAATCATCTCTTTAACCTTTAATATATATTCATCCTCTACCATAAGAAATAAATCTCTACAATATCCAGTTGGAGATAGTAACTCACCCTTTTCATTCCTCTTTAAATACATTTCTATTTCTGGTATTATCTCATTTAAATAATTCTTTTTATTTAAATCTGTTTCTATTTGTCCATGATCTGCTGAAATTAATATAGAAATATCTTCTATATCCTTTTCTATATTTTTAAAAAACCTATCTAAGTTTTTTAAAAATTCCTTTACCTTTAAATCAAATTCTTCTGAATTACAACCAAACTCATGGGCCACAGAATCTATTTCTGGTAGATAAATATAATAATATTCTTTATCATAATTTTCTTTAAGATCATTATAAACTCTATTAAATAAATCATCATATTTTTCATATCCAATTATCTCTGCACAATTACACATTGTATTAGTATAAATACTATTATTTATATAAAATGGCTGATATACTCTACTTTTAACTCCATTACCATTTAATTCTTTAAATATATTATCTGATGGAAGGAATGATTTAGGATCTATATTTTTATTTTTTAAGCTTTCATATTCATTAACTCTAGCTTCTTTAAATAGAAAGGCAGTTATTATATCATCAACTTCCTTTTCATAATAAAACCACTCATAAAGACCATGCTTATAAACAGGTAATCCTGTAAGTGCTGTTGTAACATGAGCAGTTGTTGTTGATGGAAATTGTGATGTTATCTTTGATACTACTCCTTTTTTCTCTATCTTTTTCATAAATCTAGAATCATTTTTATATTTTTCATAAAAGCTCCAACCAAAAGCATCTATAAGTAAAAATATTACTTTATTGGATTGAACTCTTTTTCCTCCTAGTGTATCAATTGGAAGTCCATTTTTATTTTGTATCCCCAATAAATTTTTTATTGTATCTGGTATATTAGAGAAACAGTAAGTATCATAAAGAGGAACTATAAAATCTTTATAGGAACTCTTTTTTACCTTTCTAATTGATTTTTCATTTATCAAATTAATCACCTTTTCTTAATAATATTACTTAATTATATCATTATTATATCTTTCATAATAACCTTTATCTCTTGAATTTTTATGCATTCTAAAACTTAATAATTTATACTTTGTATACACTTTATATATTTTAAGTTAAATAATTAAGTGTAGAATTATAATAATTTATTTCACACAAGAACAATTGTATTTGTTGTAAATACACCAACAAAATATTGCTATGCAAAATTTTGTATAATCATGCATAAATAAGGAGGGAAGCTTTTAATAAATTAAAACACACTAATTTATTAAAGCAAAATTATGAGTAAAACTAAAGAAAAAAATCTAGGATTAAATGATGATAAAAGTAAGTATTCCATTTCCTTTTGGAGCTTCGTATCAATTATATTTTTAACTGTATATGGACTAGCAAATAGTCTACAAGTTTATTATCAAATGGGCTATGCAGCAATAACTTATTTTATAATAGCTGCGATCTTTTTCTTCATACCCTATTCTTTTGTAGTTGCAGAAATGAGTTCGGCATTTAAAAATAAATCTGGCGGTATATTTTCATGGATGTGTGAAAGTGTGGGTGAAAAATTCGCACTTATAGGAACATTTATATGGTATGGTGGATTCGTTATACTATGGTTTTCTGCTTCAAGAATATGTATATACTTCTCTGTTGCAATTTATGGCTCTGATACTACTTCAACTTGGCATCTGCTTGGATTAAATTCTCCACAAACTCTTGCAATTGTAGGTGCTATATATATGATAGTTGTTGCATTTATTGCTACTAGAGGTTTAAAAAAATTAACTTTTCTTTCTAATATATCAATAGTAACTGTAATTCTTTCACATATTTTTATTTTAGGTGGAGGATTAATTGTATTTGCACTTCAAGGTTTTAAATTCCAACAAGGCTTTGATTTTACTAATATACAATCATATTTCTATAGCCCTAATTCAAGTTATTCAAGCTTCTTGCCTGCACTTGCATTTTTAGTGTTTTCTATATTTACTTTTGCTGGTATGGAAAATAGTGGTGGACTTGTTGATAAGGTGCATAATGCAAAAAAGAATGTACCAAAAGCTATAATACTTTCAACTATAGTAATAACTGTGCTTTATATATCTAGCGTATTAGTACTTGGTATGGTTTGTAATTGGAATGATACCTTTGGATCTGGCAAAGTAAATTTGGCTAATTTCTCTGTATATATATATCAACAAGAATTTTATAGATTGGGTGTATTACTAGGATTAAATCATTCAAATTCAATTCTTTTAGGTGAATGGATAAATAGAATTATGACTATTTTAACTATAATAGGACTAACTTCTGTTCCACTTAGAATATATACTCCTATAAAACATATGTTTGAAGGTCTTCCTAAAGGAATGCTTCCAGATAAACTTTTAAAAGATAATAAATACGGCATGCCTCAAAATGCAATAATACTTCAAACTATTATTATAGTATTCTTTGTATTACTATTAGGCTTTGGTGGAGGAAGTGTATCTGCAATATTTAATAAAATGACACTTATGACTTTTGTATCTGGTACTGTTCCACTATCATTTATTATTTTCTCTTATATAAAATTTAAGAAAAATGATAATATAATAAAAGAATATCAGTTCTTCTCTAAAAAATCTGGAATAATAATGGGATCCATATGTTTTGTTGTCGTTACATTTACTAACATCTTCTCAATTATAGAGCCCGCACTTGAAGGTAATATACAAAATAGTATTTGGGTTGCTGTTGGACCTATTTTATTTGGATTAGTAGCTACACTGCTTTATAAGAGATTTAAAGCACGTAGCAATTCTAAAATAGAAGTAAATATTAATAGTAATGACAATATGGAGACTGAAGATTTTGAAGTTTTTAATAATGAATTTTAAATAATCACCTTTTCTACAATAATATTATTTAATTACATTATTTTTTCTTCCTATATTTAACATTTGTTGCATTACTATAGTATACTACAGTTTAATGAAACTTTTACTTAGCTAACACTTGGATATATAATTTTGTAAAAACTCATATATATTATATATAAGTATTTTCAATTAATACTGGGAGGAATATATGAAAAAGAGAATAACATTTATAGTAATTGGGATATTATTAATCATATTTTCTAATACTATTTTTACTATTTTTTATTCAAGAGGAGCATATCCCGAGGTTTTTGAAATTACAAAAACCTCGGGATATGCTTACTGGATTAGTTTTATCACTTTTAGGATTACTATTTCCATTTAAAGAAAATGAGAAATAAACTTTAAAACAAGAATACTATTCCTCAACAAATTGAACATTTTTAAATTTTCCACACAAATTTTTCACACAAGAATAGAGACCCTAAATAATTTTAAAAATTACTTAGGGTCCCTATTTTTATAATCTCTATTTTTATTTATACTAAATCTTCAACATTTCGCTCATAAAGATCTGCTATAAAATTAAAAACTTCTTTATCATTAACTGCTCCATAATTATCTTTTCCTGATATATCATGAACATATGTAAGAATTAAAAAATCTCCATTTGAATTAATTACTCTAAAGGATGTTTTCTCTGTAAGTATGTCTACTTGTGCAAGTACTTCAACTGAATCATATGCATTTGTTTCAGAATTATATAAGTTTGCATAAGTATTCTCAAACATAGTTATATTATACTTTTCTTTATCACATTCAGTTACTCTACCCTTCTTACCACATGATAAACAAGCATGAAATGGACAATTTCTTAAACATTTTAAACACTCACACTTAGAACAACATCTAAGCTTTTCTATGACATTTTCATATTTTTTCTTATAATCTAATACTTCATTAACTACATTATTTATCTCATTTGAATCAGATTCATTTACAGTAAAAAATAATACTTTTTTCTTTTTGTTTAATTTACTTTCTCCTTGATCTAACATCTCCATATATTTATCAAGTATTTTTATATTCTTAACAAAATATCTTGTTTTTATATCCGTACCTTCTTCAAATTCCATAATATCATTTATAGAAAAGGTTATATTAGTATAATCCTCTCCTAAGTGATCTTTTTCACTTTTTATAATATCTTTAGCCTTATCTATATTCATTATGCTTCACCTCTTGTCAATTTTAATACTTTTTTCCTTGTTTAAATATGAATTTAACAAAATAAAACAAAATGTTAATAGATTGTTTTTATAATTGTATATTTTTTATAGTAAATTAAATTTAAGACTATTTTCGGAAGGGGTTTAGATATTAATGAAAAATAAGAAAAAATCCATTGTTAAATTTCTTGTGGTGCTTACTATACTTTTAACTAATATTCTAGCATCTGTTATCCCTGCATATGCAATTGGATTTAAAAGTTCATCAAGCTACAACAGTTCATCTCCTAGCAGCAAAAGTTCTTTTAGCACTCCATCAAGCAGTAAATCAAATTCAAGATTTAACACATCTAATAAATATAACAATCCAAAGAGTTCTACTAACTCAAATGATAAGGTAAACTCTAAATTTAATACATCTGATAAATATAATAATGACGGTCCTAAAAATAGCAATAATAACACAAATAACAATAGCTCTAATAATAATACAAATACAAATCAAAACCCAAGCATGAATGATTACAATTACGGAAGAAGAAATAATAGTTTTATACCAGGCTTTTCACTCTTTGGTCATTCAATGGGAATGTCATTTATATTTAAGGCAATAGTGATTCTTTGCGTTATTGCAATTATAATATTTGTTATATATTATTTCTTCTTTAATTAATAATTTATGAATTATATTTCTTATCGATTGCTTTAAATAGATTAAGCATTATAATTATAATAATCAAAAGAAAAAGGAGGCTTATTTATGGGTATATTTGATAGAATATCTAACATGATGAAAGCAAAAACAAATGCAGCACTTGACAGTATGGAAAATCCAATAGAATTATTAGATCAAAAGCTTAGAGATATGGAGGAAAGCTTAAACAAAGCAAAAATATCTTCAGCTCAAATTTTTGGTAATTTAAAAGATACACAGAAAGAAATGGAAAAAGCTAAAAGTGCTTCAGCAGAATATGATGAAAAAGTAAGACTAGCTATGAGCAAAGGAAATGAGGACCTTGCAAAGAAGGCTCTTCAATTAAAGCTTGATTCAGATAAAAAATATGAAACACTAAAGAAATCTTATGATGAATTAGCTGTAAAGGCTCAAACTTTAAAAGAAAACTTAATTAAACTTCAAGATGAAATAGCTAAGACAAGAAGTTATAGAGATGAAGCTGCCGCAAGAATTAACACTGCAAATGCTACAAAGCAAGTTAATGAAATAATGGCAAACGTACAAACTAAAAGTAATTCTATAAACTTAGATGATATAGAAAGAAAAATTACTAAAGAAGAAAGCTATGCAGAAGGATTAGCTGATTTAAAAACACCATCATTAGATGATGAATTTGCAGCTCTTGAAAAAGATAGTCTTGATGCCGAACTTGAAAAGTATAGAAACAAATAGTTAAGCATATCTAAAGTCACCTAGATATTTATTTAGGTGGTTTTTTTATTATGTATCTTTCACCCAGTCTTTAATTTTTACATATACTAAAGTATATCAATTTTAAGGAGAAGCATATGAAATTCTATAATTTAAACTTTGATTATTGCTGCTGCTATCTTATATTAAACCCTAATAATAATAGTTGTGTCTTAATCGATCCAAAGCTTGACTATATAGATAGATATTTAGATATTTTAAAAGAGAAAAATGGAGTTTTAAAGGCCGTAATAGATACTCATACTCACTGTGATCACATAAGTGCATCTCTATATCTTAAAGAAATTACAGACTGTAAATTCATAATGAATGAGCATACAAATTGTGTATCAATAAATAAAAAGATTAAAAATCATGAAATTATGAATATAGATGGCATTATTCTAAAATTTTTTCATACACCAGGACATACTCTAGATAGTATGTGTATAATATTTGAAGATAAACTTTTGACCGGTGATACGATTCTCTTAGATGGTGCTGGAAGAAGCGATATGTCTACTGGAAACTATGATGACCATTACGATAGCATATATAAAATATCAAAATTGCCTAATCATCTTATTGTGTGTCCAGCTCACAATTACACTGACTCTCCTCCTTATTCTCTTCATCAGCTAAAAAAACTCAATCAATTCTTTAAATTAAAAAATAAACGAGAATTTATAAAAGATTCTAGTAAATTAGAACCTCCACCTAAATGGATGGAAGATATATTTAATATAAATATAGATCCTAAAAATAATACATTAGATACGCTATGTAATCAAGATGAATCTTCCCTTCAATGTGGTTATACTAAACCATCTAATACGCTTCCAAACTTTTTAGTTAATAAACATAAAGAAGAAGCCAGGTGAGGAATTATTCCTCACCTTTTATTTACTATATAGTTATATAATATTAATTTTTTATTCTTTATTTTTAGCCGTTATTTCAGATACAACGTCGCCAATTATTTTTATTCCTTTTTCAATATCTTCTTCGCTAACTCTGGAAAATCCAAGCCTTATTCTCTCAGAACCATCATCATTGCTATAAAATATATCTCCAGGCATAAATACTACGCCTCTTTTATAGCATTCCTCTAAAACATCTCGGCCTTTAACACCATTTAGCTTTATAAAGATGTGTAATCCCCCTTCTCCTAGTATATATTCATGGGGAATATATTTTTTCACTTGGATAAGAGTAAAGTTATACTTATCCTTATAATGCTTTCTTATTTTTTTCATATATCTTTTAAAGGCGCCACTTTCCATATATTTATGAAATACTGCTTGATCTAAAAATGATGAGTGAATATTTCTCGCTCTCTTTACACTTTCTAGTTTTCTAATTAATTTTTCATCACCAAAAACCCATCCAATTCTAAGGCCTGGGAAAAGTATTTTAGAAAAACTACCAATATATACAATTCCATTTCCCTTTGCACAAAGAGATGCAAGGGGTGCTACATGAGAGCTTGAATATAATAACTCTTCATTAAATCCGTCTTCTAATATTGGTACTTTATACTTTTCGCAAATCTCATAAACTTCTTTCCTCTTCTCCCCCTTCATCACTATCCCAGTTGGATTATGATATGAAGGAATTAGGTAAACAAGTTTTGCAGGTTCTTCCTTTAATGTTTTATCTAATAATTTAATATTTATTCCATCAGAGTCCATTTTTACAGACTTTATATTAAGTCCATGAGATTTCATGATTTTTATTGCTGTATTATGAGTAGGTTCCTCACAAATTATAATATCATTCTGATTTGTAAGAGCACTTAATAATATATCAAATCCTTCTGTAAATCCGTTTGTTATTAGTATATCTTTCCCCTCTACATTAACTCCCTTTTTTCTCATATATTCTTTTAAATAATCTATAAGTGGTTTATATCCCTTTGCATATCCATAATTTAAAAGCTTATCTCCTTCTAGAGAAAAAACATTCAAAAATGCTCTTTTAAATTCTTCTAGGTCAAAAAGACTTTCATCAGGGGCAATACTTTTAAAAGAAATCATACCTTTTTTCCATGGAAGTTCATTTTTTACTACATCTAATTTTTCGCAAATATTGCCATAATCGCTTATCATATTTTCCCAATCTATATATAAGTCGCCTTTACTACTTTTATTTTCTATAGCTATAAAGGTCCCTTTTCCTTTTACACTTTCTATAATGCCTTCACTCTCTAATCCCTCATAGGCAGAAATAACAGAGTTTCTACTTATTGAAAGCACTTTACTAACTTCTCTTGTTGAAGGAAGCTTACTTCCTTTTTGAAGTAGTCCCTTTTCTATGCTATCTTTTATGTGCTGTTCTATTTGCACATGTATCTTCTCTTCTTCATTTATTTTAAAGGATGAAAAAATCAAAGAATCACCTACCTCTCTAATTTTATCTCCTTATATTATAACTTATATTTTATCTAAAAATAATTTTTAACTTTAATTATTTCATTATTCTTTTTATATATTCTAGGTACTCTATGCTTTATCATGCAAAGTATATCGTAATTTATTGTGCCAATAAGTTCTGCCATATCATCAGCATTAAATTTTAAATCTCTATCTTCACCAAGGATAATAACTTCATCCCCAACTTTAACTTCACCAACATCTGTTACATCTATCATACATTGGTCCATACATATTCTCCCTATTACATTTGCAAATTTTCCATTTACAATAACTTTAGCCTTTCCACTTAAAAGTCTTGAATATCCATCTGCATATCCAATTGGAAGAGTTGCAATTATACTATCTCTTTCAGTTTTAAATGTTCTACCATAACTTACATACATACCTTTTTCTAATTTTTTAACATGTCCTATCTTCGCTTTTAATGTTAATGCAGGTTCTATAGAAAGTCTTTCTTTATTAACTTCATTAGAAGGATAATATCCATATAATATAATTCCAGCTCTAACTGCATCTAAATAAGTCTCTGGCAAATCTATTATAGCTCCACTATTTGATACATGCTTTATTGGTATATTTACCCCATTATTTGAAAGCATTTTTATAAAGTTTTGTATTTTTGCGAATTGATAATTAGTATATTCTTTATCTTCTTCGTCTGCTGTTGAAAAATGCGTAAATATTCCTACTGTCTCTATACCATCTAAAGAAGCAATTTCTAAAACTTCATTTAAACTCTCTTCATTTGGCATAAATCCTATTCTTCCCATTCCTGTATCTAATGCAATATGAATCTTAGCCTTTTTGCCCATCTTTAAAGCTATCTCTGATAATTGCTTTGCATATTCTAAATCATATACTGTTTGTTCTATATCATATTTTATTAAATCTTCTCCAAACTCTATAGGTGTATATCCTAGTATCATAATTGGAGCTTTAATACTACTTTCTCTAAGCTCTATTGCTTCTGTTATAATTGCAACAGCAAATCTTGAAGCTCCATTTTCTAATAAAACTTCAGCAAGCTCTACAGCACCATGACCATAAGCATCTGCTTTTATTACTGCTATTACTTCTCTATCTCCTGCAACGTTCTTAATGTTTCTCATGTTAAATGCTATTTTATCTAAATCTATTTCAGCCCATACAGGTCTTATAATCTTATCCATTAAAAATCACCTCTTAATATATAATCCTATAATACTATTATATTAATGTCCACCTAGAAATGAAGAACCACTAAGAAGCATTTTTTTCCTCCTAGTGGTTCTCTAATTTAAAATATACAATTTAAATATTCTCCTTAGCCTTTATATCCTCATAATTATCATTTACAAATTCTCTTCCAAATATCTCAGTTAATGAATTTATAATTTCTATATTTTCACCAACATAAATAACTATTATATTACCATTTTTAAAAAAATGAGGTATTGCTACCCAATCTACTTTAACGCTTTCTTTTCCATTATTGTATTCACTGATATTTCCTATACAACTTGCATCCTTTTCCATAGCTTTACTATCTTTATATACATATATATCTATCTGCTCTTTATCTACCTTTAGTATTTTTCTATCACCTGATAGGAAATCATCTTCCGCATTCATAATTTCAAATTCATAATTTCTCTCTTCCATACTGTATGCAAAATCATTAATACTAAACTCTTCACTCTTAGGAGTGCAACCCACAATAAAAACCATAATCATAACAAGTACTATCATATACATACTTTTTTTATACTTATACTTCATATTTTCACTCCTATTAAACATAATATTTCTGTTATCACATAAAATTTTACCTAATTTATTTTTCACTCCTATCCCTCTTATATTCTTCTTAATCCTTTAATATTCTTTTCTTGCTCATTTATCCTTTACCAAAATTTATATTATATTTATATTATATTTTAATAGGAAATATTTTACAATTAGCTTTTAAAAAAATCTGCTCTTATTTTTAAGAGCAGTAATTTTATAATCTTCTATCTTCCTCTTTGGCTAATTTATGATTTTTAATACACCAGTCTATATCATAAATAAGTCTATCTTTATCTTCCATTAATGTTCCCTTTAAACTTACATAATTAGAGGCATGGTTACTTCTAAATATTATTTTATCTTCTGTATTTATATTAATAATTAATTCTTTTATTTCTTTTAATATTTCTATACTGTTTAATAATTTGAATCTACCCTCTTTAATATCATCATAAATCTTAGTGTTTTCTTCACCCATAAGACTTAGAACCCCTAAATAATTTGGTGAGATCTTACTTATCAAACTTCCAGTATCCTTTGCGTGAATATGAGAATACTTCTTTCCCCCAATACCAGCAATTACTGTAGCTGATAAAAATATCCCACTTTCTTTTATCTTTTTACATGAATCTATTAACTCATCTCTAGTTGCACATTTATTTATTTTTTCTAATACAACTTCACTTCCACTCTCTATTCCCATATATACCATTTTTAATCCTAAATCATTTAGTTCCATTAATTCATTTAATGTTTTGTTCTTAATTGATTTTGGAGAAGCATACATAGTTATCCTATTACATTCTGGAAAAACCTTATTTATATATTTTAATATTTTTCTAAGCTTCTCCATAGGAATAATTAAAGCATCACCATCTGCTAAGAAAATTCTTTCTACATTATTGTACATTCTTCTAAATTCATTAATTTCTTTCTTTATTATATCTAATTCTTTTATTGAAAATATTTTTGTCTTATACATACTACAAAAATTACATTTATTATGAGAGCATCCAAGAGTAACTTGAATAATAAGACTATAAGCTTCACTTGGTGGTCTATATAATGGCATATCATACATAACATTAATCTCCTTTAAACATATATTATTTATTATATATAAAAACGCCCACATAATAAATTGTACAATATATTATGCAAGCGTAATTTAATTACTTTTTCTTATTTTCTGAAAACTCCTTAAAGAAGTCTGACATATTTTTTAAATTAAATGTTTCTAAAAGTACATTTTCAGGATCTTTTATTTTCCATTCTCCATCTACTTTCTCTAAATTAACTTTAATAGTTTGGGTAGACTTTTTTAAATCTTTTTCATTAAGTAATTTTATTAAAATATCGCTACACTTCTTAGTTATCTCTTCTTCGCTTTCCCCTTTTAAAGAAGCTTCTAATGAAGTTTGCAAACTTGACTTAATATACTTAGTTGCTATATCATTACCATCAATTGCTGTTACTTCAACATCTACTGTAGCCTCGTTATCTTTTTCATCAGTACCCATTATCTTAAAGTCAATACTTGAAAGAACCATTTTTATTGTATCCTCTTGCTCTTTTGTTATCTCTGTTTTAGTAACCTCTTTAACTAAATCCTTATTAGTTAATGTTTTCAATTCCTCTTTGTTACATTCTTTTAAGGCTGTATAAAATTTATCTACAACAGCACTTGGCTTCTCTCCTCCGCAAGCAACTAAAGTAAAAGCAAGCATGCTTGTAAGTAATAAAGCTATTATTTTTTTCATATTTAATTCCCCCTATATTTTTGTTAACATATATATATCTTAATATATTTTCTAGTGTTTTGTAATATCATGTTAATTTATTTACAATTTATACTCATTATTCATCTAAATACATATTTGTTAACGATTCTTAATTTTATTTCATATTTATCGTAATAATGTTCATATAAACTACAATATATATCTATAATTTAAGAATTACCTAAAAATTTTACCACAATATTTACAAAAACTTATTATATGTATTTTTTGAAACTTCAAAATTGGTATTACCTCTATAAGCTCCTATTCAAGCATTTTCTCATCATTCAAATAATATTCAAATTTAGTAAACCAGAGTAAAGTTAAGATTTTAGTAGTATTTCACTTAAAATATTATTTTAATTAGTAAAAATAGTTATATGCGAATATTTTTAGGAATTAAAGTAAAAACTTATAAGGTCTATAATCTTTAAGGTACAGTTAAACAAATGAGGTGTAAAACATGGAAATGAATAAAAGTATAGTAAAGTCATTCGCTAAACATTTAGCTGACGAAACTTTCAATTTAAAATTATGGGATGGAGAAATAACAAAAATCGGTGAAGGTGAACCAAAATTCACTATAGTTATAAATAAATTCCCAAGTAAAAAGGATTTATTATCTGATGCTAGTGTAGCTTTAGGTGAAGCCTATATGGATGGAGATATAGATTTTGAAGGAGATCCACAAGAAATATTTGAAAGCATGATGAGAAACAAAGATAGCTTCTTAAATGAAAGCATCTTATTAAAGCTTGCTGGAAAAATTAAAGCTCCTTCACTTTTAAAATCAAAGAAAGATATAGCACATCACTATGATATAGGAAATGACTTCTATAGTTTATGGCTAGATAAAACAATGAGTTATTCATGTGGATATTTTAAAAGTGAAAATGATACTCTTTATGATGCTCAGATGAATAAAATACATCACATACTAAAGAAACTAAACTTACAAGAAGGTCAATCACTTCTTGATATTGGCTGTGGATGGGGATACCTTATAATAGAAGCTGCTAAACTTTATAAAGTTAAAGCTATGGGTATAACTTTAAGCGAAGAACAATTTGCAAAAGCAAATCAAAGGATTAAAGAAGAAGGTCTTGAAGATTTAGTTACAGTTAAATTAATGGACTATAGAGATTTAGCTAAATCTGGATTAGTTTTTGATAGAGTAGTAAGTGTAGGTATGGTAGAACACGTTGGTCATGCAAACATCCCATTATTCTATAAAAATGTTGATGCTGTTTTAAAAGAAGGTGGATTATTCCTACTTCACAATATAACAAACTTAGTTGAAACTGAAGGTAACAAGTGGATAACTACTTATATATTCCCAGGTGGATACTTACCAACTTTAAGAGAAGAAATCCATATTGCTGGAGAACTTAATTTCCATGTTCTTGATGTAGAAAGCTTAAGACTTCACTACATGAAGACATTACAAGAATGGGTTAAGAACTTTGAAGAACATATGGAAGAAGAAAGAGAAATGTTTGATGAAAGATTCTTAAGAATGTGGCATATATACTTATGCTCATGTGCAGCTGCATTCCACTACTGGACTATAGATATACATCAAACACTATATTCAAAGGGAGTAAATAACGATTTACCTTTAACTAGAGATTATCTATACCAAGATTAATATAAAAGTTGATGACAATTAGTCATCAACTTTTTTTATTTTAATTCTCTATAATTTTTACATATGTACCTTCTTTTGCTCTATTATATGCTTTATTATTTAATTTTTTTATATAATCAGACTTTTCGCTAGCTTTAAATGCCCTTTCTTTATAATATATTTTAGGATCTATTAATCTTATTTTATTATTTCTTATTATATCCCATTCCTTTGTATCTTCTACTACTTTAACTCTATCATGTATTGATAAAAGTAGCTTTCTTACTTCTTCTATATTAGATTTTTCTAATATTTCTATCATCTCATCATCAGTCTTCATAATATCTTTTAAGTTAATTTCTCCATTATCAATTGCTAATTTTATTGCTTTAGATAATCTATCAGAAGCATAAATTTTTAGTGGATCCATGAAATAATCTATAACTTCTTTATAATAAAGTTCCGTAAACCATATTGCCATATCTAATGAATCTATAACTATTTCTCCATTAAATATAATTAAAGAATTTATAAACTTATGAATATCCTCTTTAGATATCTTTTCATCTGAAAACATGTCTCTTAATGTATAGTCAATTCTATCTGCGCAAAGGTCTGGAGCTTTCTTTTCTAATATGGTCCATTTTTCTTCATTTAATAAAATATCTTTATAGTCAACTCCATATTTTTCAAGAACAGTTGGTATATCAGATTTTTCTATAACTTCTAAAAATATTTTTTCATGATAATCTTCATTGCTATATTTTAATGCAATATCCATATCATGAGAAAATGCAGTATGAGAAATATCATGTACTAGTCCTGCTATTTGTTCTTCTATTGAACCACCCATAATTTTTATAAGAATCATAACACCTACAGAATGGTCATATCGTGTAACATTCCATTTAGGATTAACTAAATAGCTTGCTCCACCTTGATGTACATTTTTAAGCCTTTTTACAGCTTTTGTATTTAAAAGTTCCTCTAATACTGGTTCAATTTCTATACTTCCATAAATTTTATCTTTTATAATCATAAACTTTCCCCCTTATACAAACTTCTTCTATTTTATCATAAATTTAATAACACAAATATTCATTTTCAAGCAAATAAAATCTTAATATTTAGGCAAACTAATCTTGTACATTATTATAGCTCTAAGGAGGATTTTTGAAATGGATAATAACAAAAACAGATTAAAAGATCACCCAAAAAGTAATGCTGAGCTTAGAAAAATGTATTCTGAGCAAGGTGCAGAAATCGGAATAGAACATGGTAAAAAGATTGGTAGTCATGCTAATGGAAAGAAATTTACTAAACGTTCAAAGCTTTCTCACAATAAGTAGCTCATTTTAATTACACCCTTATTACATAAGAAAGGAGATAGTATAAATATTTATACTATCTCCTTTTAATTAATATTGTAATTCTTTTAAACATAACCCATGTGCAGGTGCTCTATGTCCTGCCCTTGCTCTATCCTTAGCTTCTATAATTTCATTTATATCTTTAACCTGTATCTTATCTAATCCAACTTCTATTAGTGTTCCAGCTAATATTCTAACCATATTTAACATAAAGCTATTCCCATTAACTTCAACTTTAATTATTCCATCTTTTTTACTTATATCTATATAATTTATAGTTCTTATAGTTGACTTTTTCTTACCCTTAAGACTAGTAAAACTTTCAAAATCATGAGTTCCTACTAATAGCTTAGCAGCTTCTTTCATTTTTTCTATATCTAATTCATTATCTATATAGTATGCATATTTTTTCAAAAAAACATTTCTATATGTATTATTATCTATAGTGTATACGTATGTTTTTGATTTAACATTATATCTTGAATGAAATCTTTCACTAACATTTTTAATTGACTTTATTGCTATGTCCTCTGGTAAATATTCTAATAAATACTTAAACATTTCATCACAAGTCATTACACTATTTGTTGTGAAATTAGCTATATAATTTTCTGCATGAACTCCACTATCAGTTCTACCACATCCTATAATTTTAATTTCTTCACCTGTCATTTTACTTAAAACATTCTCCAGTTTACCTTGTATAGTTACTACATTGCTTCCCTTTTGATTTTGCTTCTGAAAACCCTTATATCTTGTTCCATCATACTGTAATGTAAGTTTTAAATTTCTCATCTATTTGTCTCCTTAAGTTTCTTATAACGTAATAATCATTATATCACATATAATTTATAATAGTTTCTTTTAACTGAATATTATTAATTTACAGTAAAACAATATATTATTTCAGATATTCTATTATTTTTAGTGTTAAAATATACCTAGAGGTGATATAGATGAAAAATATAAATGATTATATAAAAATTGAAAATCAAGATGGCGTATCTGGAAAGAAAGAGTCAACAAACTTCCACAAAATTACCTTAGATTCAGATAAAGAAAAACAACTAGGTGAAAAAAAATCTAGTGAAATTAGAAAATATTTTAGTGGTTTAAAAAATAAATATGAAGAAGACGATAAAGGTAGATATAGAATCTTAATACCAAGAGATGCTTATGACCTTAAAGTTTTAATTGATGATTTAAATTCAATATTAAACAGCTAGAAAAGGAAGTGCTAATATTAGCACTTCCTTTAATATTATTCTAATTCGTTAATCTTGCTATTCTAATATGACATTGTACAGAAACTGTATCTGATAATTTAATGACTCCTGTACTAGTATTTGTAAGTGTCAATATAGTTATATTTTCTACCATTACTATTGAACTTCCACATAATTGTGCTGATAAAGAAGACGGAACTGTTGAAGTTACAATTTTATTTTTCGTTGCCTTTAATGATACTGAGATTTCTCCAAGTGTTGTTTCTCCTCCAACTACTACTGACCAATCTACTAAATATACTCCTGGCATATTTAACGTAAAAGAGCCTCCATTCCTCACTATCCCTGAAAATGGAATAACGGTTGTATCAAATGGAATTATTCCATTTACTGAAATTTCCTGTCCTTTTTGAAATTGTGCTTGAGCAACCATTCCACCCAAATTTACATATTGTACTGCTGACCATATCCGTCCCTGTTCTCCCGTAGGCCCTATTTGCTCTTGTTCTACCACTCTTTCTGTTGTTCTCCCTATTAGTCCTTGTCCCCTCTTTACTTCTTCCGATTCTATTAGCCCCTGTTCTTCTGTTTCCCATATTACTTCTTGTTTATCTGTTACTTCTGTTTCCTCTATTGGCTCTTTTGAATCTATCTCACCTTTAGATTCTCTTATAAATGTATATTTCTTCTTATTATTACAACAAATTTTAATAAAAGCTTTATTTTTATATTTCTTATTTATTAAAATAGCAACATTTAACGTATTTATTGAAAATTCTATTGTTAATTTTGTTTTTCCATATAACTGCCATTCTTTAATCATTTTTGATATATCTAATTCTATTAACTCATAGTCATGGCATATATTAAAAGATATTATTTTTTCAGAGAGAACATACATAACATTGGAATTAAGCTCATCCTGTGAATTTTCTCTTTTACCTATAATTTTAATACTAAGTTCTACATGTTCGTCTTCATCTGTATTTTCATCTGTATTTTCATCTGTGTTTTTATCTGACTTCATATTATATTTATTTATTTTTTTTATATAGAAATTAAAACTGATCTTCCGTATAAATAAATCCATAAAATCCTCTGGATATATATCAAATGTAAATATTCCACTATATTTATGAATTATATTCGTCTCTTGTATAAGTCCTACTAAAATATAATCTAATCCATCAATTCTCTTATAATCGTTAAGTGATGATACTTCAAAAGTATCTCCCCGTATAGATATTCTCCGTATAATCATTTAAAGCATCCTTTTTATTCATCAACATTATATAATATCCATTTATTATTCTGTGTGTTAATTAAATAGTAAATAAAAGAGCATCATAAAATGATGCTCTAAACCCTAAATATATAAAGCTGTTATTTATATTACTAAATTTAACCTTTTGAATATGGTTCTATATGAATATTTATCTCTTTAATATAAGGTAATTCTGATATTATGAGCTTTTCTAATTTATGAGAAATTTCATGAGCACTACATAATGTTTTATTGTGATCAATTAATATACTCATATCAATATATGCATAGGATCCATGCTTTCTTGATTTTATACTACTAATACCTTTTATATCACTATAGTTATTTGCAATTGAATTTATAAGTTTTAGATCTTTAGGATTAATAGATGTATCCATTAATTCATTACAAGATGTTTTGAATATATCAACACCTACTTTTACTACTACTAAAGCTACTGTAATTGAAGCAATAGGATCAAGTATCTTAAAACCTAAAATTGCACCTCCAATTCCTATAAAGGCTGCTACTGATGATAATGCATCAGACCTATGATGCCAAGCATCTGCCTTTAAAGACGGTGAATTTATTTTCTTAGCTACTTTTATTGTTATTCGATACTGGTATTCTTTTACTAGTATCGATATTACTGATACTATAAGTGGCAAAATAGTTGGAGTACTTAGACCACTAGGATTAAACAAAGCTTTTATCCCTTGTATTCCTATATCTAAAGCTATAATTATTAAAACTGCAGATAGTATAAATGCTACTATAGTCTCAGCTTTCTCATGTCCATATTGATGTTCAACATCTTTAGGCTTTCTAGATATTTTATTTCCAATTAATACTCCTACTGAGGTTACTATGTCGGACGCAGAATGTAAACCATCTGCTATTATTGCATTAGATTTTCCTATTACACCTGCAAAAATTTTTATTATTGTTAGAAATATATTTAGCACTATAGAAATTACTGTTACCTTATTAGATTCATTATACCTTTTTTCCATAAGACTTACTCCTTTATTATCAACTGATAATATATTGTATGCTAAAATACTATATTTTGCCATAATTTAATCTATAATTAATAATTATCAATTGATAAAGCAAATCATTTATTATAAAAAAAAGAGTATCATTTAGATACTCTTTAAACTTATATATTTTTCTTTTTATTTCTTTTATAATTCATGTCATATAATAATATCTGTTTATTCTTACTATTGAATCTCTCCATAAAAACTTTTATATATTGGCACTCTTCATCAATCTAAGAATATTTAATATAGCTTCTTCATCAATACTATTTCTATTCATCTCTGAAACTGTACATATATTTGTTATACCTGTAAGTCTCTCAATTACTTTTTTATTATCCTTATGTATTATATCATCTTCATCATATCCATTTAGTATTATCCCTTTAACTTCTATTCCAATGCTCTTTAAATGATTTACAGTAAGTATTGTATGATTTATAGTTCCAAGACCAGCTCTTGCAACTAATATAGTAGATAATCCTAAGTCTTTTATAATATCCTCTAGAAGTATTATTTCGTCTCCTTCCATTTTTATTGGACAAATAATCCCTCCACTACCTTCTACTACTAAAAACTCATATTTCTCCATCATATTTTCATAATCGGATATAATTTTCTGTAAGTTTATATCAACCTCTTCAACATGTGCTGCTAAATGTGGTGAATATGGATTTTTTAATGTATATGAAATCATATTGCTATACTCCTCTTTAAGACCAGACATTTCACAAACTTCCTGTGCATCTCCAGGTATTAACTCACCATCTTTTTCTATAGCTCCACTTAATGCCCCTTTAAAATATCCTGCATTAATTCCATAATCTCTTAATGCTTTTACTAACAGTGAGGAAATAAACGTCTTTCCTACTTCTGTATCTGTTCCTGTTACAAATATTCCACTTTTCATTATCTTCACCTTCAATTCTACTATTTGTTAAAGCCATATATTTGCTATAAGTAAATTATTAATCTAATCTTCTATACTACTAAATTACTTTATAAATTCTAAATTTACTTACTCTAAATTCTATACCTATTTTACCTTTTATAATAGTCTATCATCATTTTGAGTAATTTTCTATAATTCAATTCTTTTTCATAAAATTAACTCCATTATGAAATATTTGTTTTATACTCATATAATATAATTCTCATAAAATATCAAAATAAAATTTAACTTACTTTTTATTGTTTTTATTTCTTCGTACTATGTTTCTTCTATTATTACTGTCTATTTAAAATTAATAGCTAAGCATTAAAATGCTTAGCTATTAATAATTTATTTATATTAAACAATATTTACTATTCAAATTCTTCTATTCTTTCCATCATTTTTCTATAACGAAATCTTGCCATCTCATTTAATTTCTTAACCTCTTCCTCATTACCTACAAATTGACATCTTAAGCAATAATATTCATCCTTTTCTTTCTCGTAAAACATATCAATATCTAAATCTCTCATAAAACATGATGGACACCTATAATTTAATTTACCTTTTCCAGCTTGAGACATGTAATCAACTCCTCATTGTTTTTTATTTCTTTACTTAGTCCAATTGTAAACATTGGTGAGAAAGCATATCCTTCTTTTATATATCCTTTAACATCGCAATTTAAAGCCTTTAATGATATCTTAGTATCTACCTGTGGAACAATAGCTTCTACTAATTTTAAATTATTTATCTCCTCTTCTCGACATTTATATCCATAAGTAATTTCCTTTTCCTCTTCATCATTTCTACATCTTAATGTAATTCCAAGCATATCTTCTGGATATTCCGTCGTTCCGTAGCATGCAGTCATATATTCATTTATTTGAACTTTAGCATCCTCAATACTTGATTTTGTAATCTTACGTGATACTACTATTTCTCCAGTATCCTCTGCAAATGTAAATTCTGAAATAAGTTCTATTGTTAATTTATTAAATTTAATTTCTACTGGATTAAGAGTTAAAATTCTATTCTTTCCCTTTTGTGAAAATTTAGCCTTTGTACGACATAAACATAAATCAACTTCTTCTCCATCATAAGTTAACTTACAACTTCTTATTGTTCCTTCTCCGGCATAATGTGTAAAATAACCTGCACGGTACATTGCTTGTATTAAGTAAGGATATGATGCATCTTGTACATGTTTTGTTCCAATTCCAACTGGACGCTCTAATTTTGCAACATATGGTCTTAAATCAATTAATGCTCCACCTTGATTCATATCTATACATGTACGCATATATGGATCACTGTACCAGAATAATTGTTTTTCTGAACCATAAAGAATATCCTTCCATAATGCACATTCTGGCTCAGTATAAGTTTTATTCTCCCTATACCACTTTGCAAACTCAGTCATTGTCATTTCTGTAAGTTCTCCTTCATCTCTAAGTTTTGCATAATATGCCATACCATCGCGATAACTTTTTTCTAATAATTCATATGGAGCTTCCCATCGTCCCATCTTATTCATCCATCCAGGACCTACAAACATCATATTATAAGAATATCCATTGTTATATTTTTTAAGAGATCTATATTGATCTATTAAATTGTACAGATATGGATATTCACCATCTTTATAAATCATACCTCTTAAAACATTTTGTGGGTGAGTCCCAAAATTTGATCCATTTCCATCAAAACAAGCAAGTAAATCTCTTGAAAGGTGAGGAATTGCAACTATTCCGCTATCCTCATACTCATTAGCTGCTGGTGCATGAGTATTAGCTTTTGATGGAATCCATGGATTCCATGGACCTCCATCAAATAGTGTATACCAAGAATTATTACATGTTCTATACGCCTTTGGACCTTCTTCCCAACATGTTGCAACAGCACACTTTACAGTAGGATATTTACTTTTAATGTAATTAGTTAATTCAGCATCCATGTAATATGATCCTGTTGATTCCGGATAAAAACCAAATACTTCATAAAATTTACTAAATACATCATTTACTATTGAGATTTTATCCTCCATTGAAAACATCCAAATACAAAAATCTTTAGTTTTATATTTATCACGGAACTCTTTGCATGGAAGCCCTAGCAATGTAAGTGATATTTCATCTCCATACTTTTCATGATGCTCCTTTGCAAGATTTATAGCCTCTTCATTAAATAAACTTGCATAAGTCATTTGAATTGTTGTCTTAAATCCATTTTCGTGAGCAATTTCCTGCTGAAGCTTAAATATATCAAGGGATTCGGTAATTAAACTCTCTCTAGTAATATCCTCTTCTTTTCCTTGATCAGTTATTTTTTGTGAATACTCAGGAACCATTTCCGGCCTGTGTACTATATTTAATATAAATTTGTCCATAAATATCCTCCAATATAAATTCTTTTATCTTATAACTCTTTTCTTGTATACAATAACTCCACCTACTAAAGCAATAATTCCAATAGTTATAAGTAAAATTGGATTTCTTCCTGTTGAAGGTAAATTATTTTTATCACTATCATCTTCTAAATCACTATTACTTTCATTTGAATTATTATCACTATTTACATCATTATTGTTACTACTATCTTCTTTATTAAGAACTAAACCTTTAATTGCTAGTTCTAATTTTTCTATTGCATTATCCACCTCTTCTTGAGTTGCATTTTCATTATTTAATACATCTTCTCCCTTAGATAAAGCATCTTTAAACTTCTTAAAGCTTTCTTCTGTATACTTTTTTTCATCTTTATCTTTATTTTTTTCTATTAATTCTTTAAGAGCATCTTTATTTACTACTGGCTTTTCGTCAGTTGGCTTTTCTATTAAACCTTTAATTGTTAATTCTAATTCTTCTATTGCATTATCTACCTCTTCTTGGGTTGCATTTTCTTTGTTTAATACATTTTCTCCCTTAGATAAGGCATCTTTGAACTTCTTAAAGCTTTCTTCTGTATACTTTTCTTCATTTTTATCTTTATTTTTTTCTATTAGTTCTTTAAGAGCATCCTTATTTACTACTGGTTTTTCTTCTTCATAAAAACTACTAATATCCAATTTATCTAGACTTCCTGATTTTTTTTCATCTGAATAAAATTTAATCTTATTAATTCCTTCTTTAACTGCAATCTCAATTTCTTTTTTGGAAATTCCCAATGTCTTATCGAAATTTACAGAATTTTTATCCCCATCATTAACCTTATAATCCATTTTGAAGTTTTCTTTTCCTTCATAATAGATATTTGCTTTATATCTACCACTTTTATTAGCATCTATTGAAAGTGTAACTGAGTTGTTTTCTCCATCAGAAATTCCTGACAACCATCTACCATTTGATGCCGCTTCCTCTACTAAAATTTTAGAAGTACCTGTAAAAGTATTCATATATGATTCGAACTCTAAAGTTTTATTTTTTGTACTAATTGTATCTCCTTCTAAAATTATTCCAGCTATTCCATTTGCTCCAATTGAATCAATTGTGACTTCAACAGAGCCATCCTTATTTACTTTTAAGGTGTCTTCTACTGGTTTAATATTTATTGATGAGCTAGTTGTCATTGAATAAACCTTTGCCTTTATATTTGCTCCACTTTTAAAAGGTAAATTATTCATTTTAACTGTTATATTTCCATACTCTTCATTTGAATAATTTGTTAAGAAGGCAATAGGATTCCCTGCTATATTTATAGCTCCTATTCCATCACTTATTTTACTATTCTTAACTTTTGTAGATTTGACTTTAAAATCCCCATCTCCAAGTCCTAATTTTTTTGATAGTAGATTCCATGTTTTAGTAAATGTTGCAAGAGTAGGTGAACCATTATTCCATGCATAAACTCCCTTTCCTCTTTCAACCCATCCTTTACTTGCTTCATAGTCGTCCATAGGAACATCACTTGGATAGCATGTATAATATCCTCCACCTGAATAACCATCAATCATCATATCAATTAAATTTCTTCCGTGATATGACATACTTTTAGCTCCAGTGTGATACTCATGAGGTTGTCCTGTACTTGCATTATATTCATTTAAAAATATAGGCATTTCTTTCCCTGTTTTATCTCTAAGCCAATATTTAAGATTTCTACTATTAGCTCCTTCATTTGATGTATCTTGATTTGCAGGTCTTGATCCATATTTATGAATAGATACAAATTCTACTCTATCATGCCAATTTTCATATTCTTTTGAAAATAAGGTTCCAAGAACTCCATATTCTCCGCCCCAGCTATCATCTGATCCTCCACCTAATTTCATTGTTGGTTTTGCATTAGGATCTCCTGTAAGCTCTATTTCTGCTTCATACATAGCATCAATTGCTTGATACATTGTATCTGCTGCAATTAAGTTAACTTTATTACTTGATGGATATGGGGTTCCATCTGGTCTAAGTTGATTTCCTCCTTGTGGAATATACCAATGTGGCTCGTTTAACAATTCATAATAATCAGCATATGGCTTTAGCATTTTATATACCTTTTTAACTATATCTCTAAATATTTCCCAATCCTTTGGAGCACTATTACAAGCTTTCTCTGTATGCGGTGCACCTGGAAGTGGATATCCTGATGCTAACCATTCAGGAATTTGGAATGTCATTACCATAACATCAAATCCCATTTCCTTAGCTTTTTTAACCCAACTCATAAGCCTATCAGTATTCCAATTCTCAGGATTTGACATTCCATTTAAATAGTTTCCATTATTTCTATAATACTCCATATCTTTTTTATAACCTTCAACTGAGAATTGACGTTTAACACCATCTGGTCCTTCAACATAATAGTAATCGGCTTCAACATAGCTTGGTTGGCCTGGTTTAATATCTGAGTTACTAGCCCAATCTGTATTTGGAGTTTTAGTCCAAATTGGTAATATTTCCTGAAGACGAGCATCTGCTCTCATAAATTTAACGCCCATATCATCTCTTAACATTTCCCAGACCTTTGAATGATCTCCAATATCATCATCCTTTTTATTAATACTTGGATAATGAGTTACTCCAAATATATCTTTAGAACCTTCTGCTATTGTGTTTCCATAATCAATATTTATACTTCCACCATCAATTGGTTTAACAACAGTAATTGAAGAAGTAGCCTCATAACCACCATCTACAGATTTCGCAGTTATTATTGCATTTCCGCTTTCTGAAATTGCTTTTATAGTTATTTTATTTCCATTTTCTTTTTCAATTTTTACTACATTTGAATTAGAGGTTGTCCAGACTACATCTTTAGTTTCTGCATTTTCTGGACTTATAGTTGCTTCAATAACTGCCTCTTCATCCTTTTTCATTGTTATATTCTTTGGATTAACTGCTATACTTGCAACTGCATTTTTTACAACTAATTTAAATGAATTAGAAATATCATTGTTTCCTTGAATATTGGCAGTAATTACTGATTCTCCAGTCTTAATTGGTGTTAGTAATCCTGAATTACTTACAGCTACAACATCCGGATTACTTGATGTATATTCTAATTTATTTGATGTGCCTGAGTTTTCTGGGAATATTCTGCCATCTACAGTAAAGTCTTTACGCTCTAATGGAAGAATATACCTCATATTACCCCCACTTCCCTCTGTTCCTAGTTTATCAAGATTTTGAAAACCAATTGATAGCTTTATATCTTTAGGAACTAGTACTAATTTATCAGCATTTAATTCACCAGAATCGGTCCAAAATTTAATAGTATTATTATTTCCTGCATTTAAATTAATATCAAATTCTACAGGTTTACTTAAACTTCCATTACTTCCATCTATAATCTTAGATTCGTTACCATTTACAGAAACATTAATCCTTGAATTCTTTCCTAATATATAAAGTAATGCTCTATAAGTTCCATCTCCATCTGCCTGAACTTTTCTTAAAGTAACAAAGTTATCTACTCCATTAAAATTTTTTACAATTCTATTAAATGAAGCTTCTGTCTTCCATGTAATTTCAGTATTTCCTCCAAAATGATTATCTTGACTTTCAAATTCATATATTGTTTGTGCAGGCAATTCTTTATGTCTTCCATTCTTAACAATGATACCTGTTGCACCGTTTGATGGAATAGATGGAATAGTTGCATTTAATATACCATTTACAACCTTTCCAGCTACCTTTACATATGGAGAATTTACATCTTTCCCTGCACTTGCAACATAACATTCAAGCTCTACATCTCCATCTTCATATGGAATATTTTTAAGCTCTAAAGTAATATTTCTCTTCTCATCACTAAAGTTTGTTGCTAATATAACTGGTTCTCCTGAACTATTTATCATAGCTATTGAATCATCTACAATCCAGTTACTTCCCATATCTGTGGAAACAACTTTAAAATCCCCACTCCCTAACTTAAGCTTATTTGAAAGTAAATTCCAAGCTTTTGCAAAAGGATTCAATATAACATCGCCATTTTCATTTACTTTATATGTGTAACTTGAAGGAGATTGCTTATTTGATGTAGTACTATTAAATAAAATTCCACTCCAGCCATCTCTCATCCCTTTAAATAAAGCTGATGCCTGTTGCTTTATTCCTACATTTTCAGTTATGTTCTCATCTGGGGTATTTGAGTTTTTGGAAACAGTTGTCCAACCTGTCATATAAATAGGTAAATCTGCATTTTCAGACCATCTTCTAATACTTTTCCTTCCTTCTTTAAATTCACCAAAATAATCTTTTTCACTTGAATTAACGTTTACATCATATGCTCTAACAGATACATATTGGATCAAACTTTTATCCTTTTCATTCTTATATTCATTTAAAAGATTTTCTATTTTTCCAAGTCTAGAATCATTTTTGCTAGTAAGTACATATCCAGGTCCACCAATTTTATAGTTAGCACTTACAGACCTAACTGCTTTTGCTGTTTTAAAATAAACATCAACAAAATCATTGCTACTTAATGCTGAATCTGGAACTATTTCTACAAATTTTATTATGTCCTTATAGTCATTTGCTTCATTTAAAAATTCTTTAATCATAGATGTATATTTGCCTTCATCATCAATTTTTTTATCATTATTTAAATCTAACCATGATGGTAAATTAATGAATTCCAGCATAACATCCATTCCTGCCCCCTTAGCTCTTGTTAACTGTCCAGATGCTACATGTAAATATTCTTCTTTTACATTTGTATCAATTTCACCATTATCATTTGGATATAGTCTTGCTAAATCTACAGGCACTTTTATTAACTTAACACCCATTTCGTTATTCATTAAGGACCATGCTAATTGTTCATTAGGATTCGGTATTCCAGACCCTCCAAATAAATACTTACTTCCAGTTCCAATACTGGTGTTATAATCTACAATAATTTGAGCTTTGTCTTTACTTGATGTTAAAACTTTAGCCTCAACTACCATACTAGATAACATTCCAACAGCTATTGCAGAAGATATAATTCTTTTAAAATTTCCTTTTAAAATTTTCATTTCTACCTCCTAAATTATTCTATTAAATTTTAGTCTTTAACTGATCCAGCTATCATTCCATCTACTATATACTTTTGAGCAAATACATATATAACTAATATAGGTAATATAGTTAATATAATGAATGCACAAACATAATTCCACTTATATGTCATATATCCAACGAAATTATATATGCTCATAGGAAGAGTATTCTTCGCTGCATCTGTAATGAAGTATAATGAAATTTGAAAATCATTCCAAACTCCCATGAATATTATTATTATATTTGTAAATGTAGCTGGTTTTAAAAGGGGGAATATTACTTTAAAGAACATTTTGATAGGTGAACATCCGTCAAGCATAGCAGCTTCATCTAAAGTTTTAGGTATACTTTTCATGAATCCTGAGTAAAGCATAATACTTAAAGGTAATTTGACAGCTACATGAATAAGTATTACAGCTGCATAACTTCCACTTAATCCAAGCGCTTTAACAATTGCTACTTCTGGAATTAATGCTATTGGTGCTATTAATCCTATTAAAAAATAATTTGATGTTAATTTTGCTATTTTATCGGTTCTTCTCGATATAACAAATGCTGCTGCAGATCCTATTAAAACTGTTATTAATACAGTGCTTCCTGTTATAAATATACTATTTATAAATGCTCTTATAAGTTTTCCTTCTTTAATTACATATGGGTAATTTTCAAACATGAACTTCTCAGGTAAACTTAGCCCTACAACTGCTGACTCTGGAACTGTTTTAAATGAATTTAGTAAAACTAAGTATAATGGCATTATTACTACAACTGCCATAGCACAACATAGTGCATATATCACTACTTTATTTCCAATTTTTCTATTCTTTTTTGAAATTGCCATTATTGATACTCCCTTCGTCTAAGAGTTTTAAGTAAAGGTGTAATAACAAGTAATATAAGAAGTAATTGCACAACATTTATTGCTGATGCATATCCCATAGTTCCTGTTCTCATTGCATCATAAGATAATTTACTAATAACTTGTGTTGCTCCATTTGGCCCCCCATTTGTCATAGACATTATAATATCAAATACATTAAATCCTCCTATAACACATAGTGTTATTGTAGTATTTATTGTTGGTCTTAAAAGTGGGAATGTAATTTCCTTAAACCTCTGAAATCTTGTAGCTCCATCAATACGAGCTGCTTCATAAAGTTCAGAAGGTATTGATTGCAATCCAGCTAAAATAATAGCAACATTAAATCCTACCCATATCCATGATTCTACTCCTGCAACAGAAAATAAAGCTATATTTGGATCTCCAAGCCAATTCATAGCAAGAGACTCTAGTCCTATTCCTCGCAGAATTATGTTTAATACCCCTGTATCGGGTTGTAATATAAAGCTAAATACATATCCGATTACTAATGTACCTATTGTACAAGGTAAAAATGAAACTGCTCTGAAAAAATTTCTTCCTTTAAACTTATTATTTAGAAGTATCGCTATTAAAAGTCCAAGTGAAACTTTAACTATTGTAGTTATAATTGCAAAAATAACCACATTCCAAAGTGCTGGCATAAAGCTTGTTGATGTAAATAAGTCCTTAAAATTTTCTAACCCTACAAACTGTGGATTGCTAAAATTATATATATTCCAATTTGTAAAAGAAAATATAAATCCACCTACTATTGATCCTATATAAAATATAGTGAAAATAATTAATGCTGGTATCATTAAATACAAAGGATAATATTTTTTTTCTAATTTGCCCATTTATTACTCTCCTTTATAATTTCGCCAGCTAAAAACCCTTAGCTGGCGAAAGAATTTATTATTTACTGAATCCTTCAAGTCCTAATTGTTTACCTACTTTCACCATTTCATCGCTCCAAATTTTTGCACTTTCGTCAGGTGATTTTTGTCCTAATAATACAGAAAGTAATGCACTTTCAGCTTCAGGTGAAGGCATAATTACGTAAGTTTGATTATAATGTTTTTGACTCATACCCTTATCAAAATAAACTTGTGAATCTGATAATGTACCACTTAACTTATCATTGCTTATGTTCTTCCAAACTGATGTACAACCTTTTTTCTCTAAATCATATTTAATAGCGTCTTCTGATGCCATATATTTAACAAAATCCTTAGCAGTATCTATTTCTTTACTCTTATTTGAAATATACACTCCACCAGGACCAGCTGCAGCTAAATAGCTCTTTCCATCCTTTGTTGGAGCAGCAAACATACCAATATTATCCTTTGCCTTAGGTTCAGTTTTTGCATACTCTGGATCTGCCCAGTCACCCATATACATCATAGCTGCTTGACCTGATCCAATTGCCTTTTGTGCCATTTCGTAGCTAGTTGTTGATAAATCTTTATTTAAATATCCTTTATCAACCCATCCTTTCATTCTTTCAAATAAGTTTACAAACTCTGGAACCTCATCCCATCTTATTTCATTTTTATTTAATTTATCAAGTATATCTGGATTCTTAGCTAATATATTTGGCCATTCTGCATTTATTATTTGATTTACAGTCCATCCATCTTTCATTGATATCATTAAAGGCGCAATTCCTTTAGCTTTTAACGTTTCGCATACAGCTTCAAATTCATCAAATGTTTTTGGAATCTCTATGTTATTGTTCTTAAATACCTCTTTGTTATAAACTATTCCAAAAGAATTAACTCCTCCATTTGGAAAACAGTAAATTTTATTATCTACTGTAACAAACTCTTTACCTATATCACTTAAATTATTAACCCACTCATCTCCTGATAAATCAACTAAATTTTCAGCATGTTTGTACTTATCTGCTTGGGTTCCAATATCCCCTATAAACAAGTCCCACATACCTCCAGATGCCATTTTTGTAAGCATTAATTGTTCAAATTGATTATCATCAATAGCTTGTATTTCTAATTTATTTCCTGTTTTCTCTTCCCACTTTTCTTTATGATATTCTATGTTTGAAACTTCAACTTGAGTTGCTTTCATCCCAATTGTTATGGTCTTTCCTCCCTTTGAAACATCGTTTGATGCAGTCTCACTTCCACCACTACAAGATACCATTGATAATGATACTAGCCCTGCTGTAAGTGCTGTAATACCGTGTTTAAATATTTTTCTCATTTTAATACCCCCATTTGTATTTTCGCATTTAATTGTTTACATTCTCATTATATTAATCTAATTAAGATTATTAAATGTATTTTTCTACTTATCTTGTATGTATTTTTTTTACATTCTTATTGATTTATATTACAAAGCATATTAAAATAATGTAGAAGTATAAAAATTCCATAAAATCACATTATATAAAATTTAATTAGATATGTACTAATACTTTAAAACCCTTTAGAAAACGTTATCAGAAAGGAGGCGTATTTTGCACAAACAAAATTTTAGATATAAATTATTTATAAATATTACTGTAGTTGTAAGCATAATAATAATTTTAGCATCAATGTTTTACTACTTTTCTACCATTACAAATCTAAATAAATCAGAACATCAAGGTTCTAAAATGGTATTAGAAAGTGTATCTAGTCAAATTGATCAGTTATACAACGAATTGGACACAGCTCTTAATTCATTAATTCATAATCCCCAGCTTAAGACAACCTTGCAAACATTAAATAGTACTGACAATAAGATACCTGAAATTGAACAAATACATATGAAACAAATTATTGAAAATAATCTTAGAAGTATTTTATTCTTTCCTAATATTTCAAATGTACTTTTATTTAATGCTAAAAAGGATTATTTTTATTATTCAGGAAATTATTTAAAAGATAATGATTATATTAAAAAAGAACTTAAAAAAAATGATTATTTATATAGTTTTAAAAATAATAACTCCTCCATTATGTTACCACCACACAAAAATCAATGGAATCCAAGTTCTTCTTCTGTAATCTCTATTTATAAAAATTTTAGTGGTAATACAATTACTAAAAATACCATAATTGAGGTACAAGCCTCATATAAATCACTTGAAAATATATGTAATCAAGAAACATTTAAAAATAATAAAGAGATTATAATTTTTGATAATAATTTTAATGTTATATATCCATTTAATAAAGATATTTCAGTTATTAAAAAAAACCTAATAGAAGATTTAGAATATAACTTAAAAAACGGTAATGCAAATTATTCAACTAGTGAGTATAGTTATGCTTCTACATATTCTGATTATACAAAATTTAACATTGTTTTACTGTCAAATAACGCTTATATTAAGAATCAAAAATTTCAATTCATTATTTCAACTATTATTTTTGTATCAGTAATACTTTTTACAACCCTTAGCATTATATTTTTTATTACTAAAAAGCTCTCAAGCCCTTTGCAAGAATTAATAGATTATATAAATAAGATTAGTTTAGATAAAGATACTAAGCTATGTATTAAAAACAATAATTTTGATGAATTTCAAGTAATAAATGAATCTTTTAATCAGATGGTAATAAAACTTAAATCTTCTATGGCATTAGCTTATGAATCTAAAATTAGTGAAGTAAATGCAAACTTCACAGCACTTCAAGCACAAATTAATCCACATTTTATATATAACACATTAAATGCTATAAGTGCCGCTAGCGAAATATATGGTAGCGAAGTTACAACTAAGATGTGTCAGGAATTATCCTTCATGATGCGTTATGTGACCTCTAATAATTACAATGTTAAATTAATAGATGAAATAAATCATGTAACTAATTATTTAGAACTTATGAAAATATCTAATGGAGATAACTTTAATTATAAAATAAATATTCCTATTGAGGCATATGATTTAATCATTCCAAAATTAACTATACAACCTCTTGTTGAAAATTGCTTTAAACATGCTTTTAAAGATTCTCTACCTCCCTGGCATATAGAATTAAATTGCAATGTCACAAAAGATGGTTTTCTTATATCTATAAAGGATAACGGAGGTGGCTTTAAAAAATCTTCTTTAGATGATTTTAATAAATTTATAAAGGAATATAACTTAAATGAATCTAACAATATATATAAAGATTTAAAGATAGGTGGATTAGGACTTAAGAATATACATTCTCGTCTTTCTATTTTTTATAAAAATAATGTTGAACTTAAAATATTTAATACAGATATTGGATCTGAAATTATCATTAAGGGGATGAATGAAAATGATTAATATAGTTGTAGCAGAAGATCAACAATTAATATTAAAAGATATATGTAATAAAATATCAAAGTGCGGTGATAACATAAATATTATAGCTACTGCAATTAATGGACAAGATGGTTATGAAAAAATTATTAAATTTAAACCTGATATCGTCTTTACTGATATAAGTATGCCTATACTTAGTGGCATTGATATGATTAAAAAGGTAAAACAAGAAAATTTAGATACTAAATTCGTAATAATAAGTGGTTATAAAGATTTTGATTATGCTAGAGAAGCTATTACTACTGGTGTTGATGAATATTTACTAAAACCTATTTTAGTAGATGATATAAATACTATTTTTCAAAATCTTAAAAAGAAGATTTCCATGAACCAAAATGACTACGAGAAACATATAATAGAAGACTTAATTAACTCTACTGTAACAAATCATCCTACCATTAATATAAATTTTAATTATAAAAATTACTATGTTGTTATTTTTAATGCTGGTCCTTATGCAAGTTTTACAATCGATTATGCTACACCTTTTTGTCAAGCTTTTGATGATATTGATTTAATTAAGCTTTCAAAAAACTATATATATGCCGATGAAAAAGTTTTTCTGGTTAAAGGAAAATCTAGCAATGAAGCTATATGTATTTTTGCAACAAACAATACTGATATGAATTCCCTTAAAAAATTTGCTTCCTTTGTTATAGATTGTTCTGAAAGTAAAGGTATAAATATGACAATTGGTATAAGTAGAGCAATTAAGCATATTGAAAATATAGGAATTAGAAGTCAAATAGTTAGAACCATCCTTAGAAAAAATATTATTTTTTCTAAATCCAATCTTTTAGATTGCTCTAAAATAGATATTCATATTCATAATCATAGATTTTTTCTTACCGATAATATAGAAAAAAGGCTTAAAATTTTCCTGCAAAATAATCAAGAAGATGGATTTATTTACGAATGTAATAAGCTAATTATGCAGCTTAGTAAAGAAAATGCTACTCAGATGGAAATAGAAAAATGTTTTAAAAATATGATTAATAAATGTACCTTAGATTACTTAATTAGAAATAATCTATCAGATATAGAACTTAAAATAGATGAATGTATATCTATTTCTAGGAATTATAATGAATTATCTTCTAATTTAATTATAATATTTAAAGAGTTAATTGATGAATATTCTAAAATTCATAATAAAAATAATTATATAGATGATATTGTAAAAGCCTCTCAAGATTATATAGAAAAACATGTTTCTGAAGATATTAATGTTAATGACATAGCCAATAAATTTTCCGTCTCACCTACTTACTTTAGTCGTATTTTTAAAAAACAGGTTGGGATCTCACCAATAGTTTATATCACAAATATTAGGATTAAAAATGCTTGTACTATATTAGAGAATAATGATTTTACTGTTAAAGAAGTTTCTGAACTCTGTGGCTATTCTGATCAATTTTATTTTAGTAAAACATTTAAGTCAATTGTAGGTATTCCACCAAGTGAATATAAGCTTAAATTTTCTAAAAAGTAGAAATTTACATATATTTATGTCATAAAAACACATTTTAAAATTGTATAGTTTCCTTTATTATCTTTATTAAGATACTTTTAATATAAAAATTTTAAGGAGGCTACTATGAATATAAATGGACTTAAGTTTGATATTTCTTACGATGAATCAAAAGTAAATATAAATAAAACCTATAGAATTGATGATAGTGGTATCGAATATATCACTATAAATATTAATAATGATAAAGAAATCATTTTTCCAGAACTTACTATTAAACTATTTATACCAGCAATAGATATACATTATAAATGGAATCCAAAAATACATTTAAATAAGTCATTAAATCTAGATTGGTTTAATAACTTAAATACCTGTAATGCATTTACAGGTGCCCCTGTTGAATGTTTAATGTCTAATAGTAACGAAAATAGATTTACGGTCGCTTTGTCAGATACTCTAAATACAATTAAATTTCAATCTGTTATTTCTGAAGAAACAGCTGAATTTGAATATTCTATTAAGCTATTTGAAAATTGTGATACAAAGATAAAGAATTATTCATTAGATATACGAATTGATAGAAGAAAAATTCCTTACTTTAGCTCATTGTCTGATGTATCACTTTGGTGGGAAAGCTTAGAAAATAATACTCCTGCATATGTTCCTCCTCTTGCAAAGGAAGCAATGTATTCATCATGGTATAGTTTTCATCAAATTCTTGATGAACAAGAATTAATAAATCAATGTAAATTATCAAAAGACCTTGGATTAAAATCAATTATTATTGATGATGGCTGGCAAACAAATAATAATAATCGTGGATATGCTTATTGTGGAGATTGGCAATCTTCTTCTAAAATTAAGGAAATGAGAACTTTTACTGATAATGTACACAAAGAAGGTATGAATATACTTGTATGGTATAGTGTTCCATTCATTGGAAAATACTCGAAAGCCTTCGAAAGATTTAATGATATGATTATAGATCCTAAAAATAATCGTGATTGGTATGTTTTAGATCCTCGTTATAAAGAAGTCCGTGATTATATTATAAATATTTATGAAACTGCACTTATAGATTGGGACTTAGATGGATTTAAGCTTGATTTTGTTGATGAGTTTGTTGTCACTCCATTTAGCGGAAAAGAATACGATAACAGACGAGATTATTCATCAATAACTGAAGCCTCTGATAGACTTCTAAAAGACTGTATAAGTAGGCTAAAAAACATAAAACCAAATATAATGCTAGAATTTAGGCAAACATATAATGGACCAATGATGAGGACTTATGGAAATATATTTAGAGCTGTTGATTGTCCACTAGATGATTTAGAAAACCGTATTAGAATTACTGATATACGATTAATATCAGGAAATTCAGCTGTTCATTCAGACATGATAATGTGGAATTATAAAGATACAGTTGAAAGTGCTTCACTTCAATTAATAAATGTACTTTTTAGTGTTCCTCAAATTTCAATGCTTATTGATAAGATTCCTAAAAAACATTATAAGATGTTAAAATTCTATCTAAATTTATGGAATGAATATCGTGATGCATTTATTAATGGTGATTTTATTCCTTTAAATCCCAATTGCAGATTTAACGTAATTAAAGGAATATTTAAAGATACATTTGTATGTTCTTATCATAGCAGTGAAATTATAGATATTGATACAATTTATAAAAACATGGTGTTTGTAAATGGTACTTCCTCAAATTGCTTGCACATAATGAATAAAGATACACCTATTAAAAAGAATTTAACTATTTATAATTGTACTGGAGATATTTTATTTAATGATTTAGTAGATATAAAGATAGGTTACAATAATTTCTCACTTCCACCTTCTTCTGTTGCCGAATTTAAATAATCTACTTTTAAATGTAAGTATAAATTAAGATTTCAGTTCTATTATAGAATATATTTTAATAAATTATGTAAATTTAATTCCTCAGAAATAATAATTTTTTGAGGAATTAAATATTTTTACCTTCTTTTTATTCTTTAATCCTATATTACTTCATTAAAGCTAATCTACTATTTTCTCTTATATGATAAGGAATCATCATTTTGAGACTTTTCCCATATGTTCACACTTTCTTTACAAGCCTTTACCATTTCAATCATTTCTTTTTCACTTATGACATAAGGTGGATTGAAATATATTACATTCCCTAAAGGCCTTAATATTACACCTTTTTCAAGTGCAATCTTAAAAATCTCATAACCAATTCTCAGATCGCTACTAAAAAGTTCTTTTGTTTCTTTATCTTTTACTAATTCAATTGCATTTATCATTCCAATATTTCTAATTTCTCCAACTAAATGATGAACCCCTAGCTCTTTTCTTAATAGTTCATTTAAAAATTTTCCTTTTTTATTTACGGTTTCTAAGATAGGTTCTTCTTCAAAAATCTTTAATACCTCTAATGCTACTGCACAACCTAGCGCATTTCCTGAATAAGTATGTGAATGTAAAAATGCCTTATTTTCATTGTAGTCACCATAAAAAACATCATATATTTTATTTGATGTCATAACAATTGCCATAGGCAAATATCCAGCAGTTAAACCTTTAGATATACACATTATATCTGGACTTATACCTGCGTGTTCACAGGCAAACATTTTTCCTGTTCTACCAAATCCTACAGCTATTTCATCGGCTATTAAATTTATATCGTATTTATCACATAATTCTCTTAACTTCTTTAAATAAATAGGAGAATATATTTTCATACCAGCTGCACCTTGAAGCATTGGCTCTACTATAATTGCTGATATTTCTTCATGTTTATATTCTATTTCTTTCTGCATATTAATAAAACATTCACCATTGCAAGTGTCTCTATCTTTATTAAATGAGCATCTATAGCAATCTGGACCATTAACTCTTATAGTGTCAAGCATAAGAGGCTTGTATACCTTACTGTATATGTCTAAATCACTCATTGATAATGCTCCTAAAGTTTCTCCATGATATGCATCAGTTATCGCTACAAATCTTTTCTTTTTAACTTTTCCTAGCTGTTGATGATAATGAAAGCTCATTTTTAAGGCTGTTTCAACTGCTGCTGATCCATTATCTACGAAAAATAATTTTTCTAGTCTATCTGGAGCTATTTTCACTAATCTCTCTGATAGTTCTATTGCTGGTATGTTTGAAAAATTCGCAAATATAACATGCTCTATTTTATTTACTTGATCATTTATTGCTTTATTTATTCTTTTATTAGAATGACCAAATAAATTACACCACCATGAGCTTATTGCATCTAGATATTTATTACCATCTATATCATAAAGGTATACACCTTCACCTTTTTCTATTACTATAGGTTTTAGTGTTTCGTAGTCTTTCATTTGAGAACATGGATGCCATATATATTTTAAATCTTTTTCAACTAAATTCATTGTTTTTACCTCTGATCTTACATTTCTTTTACTTCTAATCCTAAATCCCTTATCATATCTCTATCTTTTTTAATATTACTGCCACATGTAGTAAGTAAATTTCCTGATATAGTTGCATTAGCTCCAGCTTTAAATGCTTTCTCTCCATAATTTTCTAAAAGATTTCTTCCTGCTGCAAGTCTTATATTAGCTGTAGGATTTATAAATCTAAATAATGCTATAGTCTTTAATATCTCCTCTTCCTTTAATGGAACATTATCTTCTAGAGGAGTTCCTTTTATTTGCATTAAAGCATTAATTGGAATAGATACTATATTTAACTCTCTAAGTTCTATTGCCATATCTATTCTATCTTCTATTCTCTCTCCAAGTCCTATAATTCCACCTGAACAAACTTCTAAGCCTATCTCCTTAGCAAAATTTATTGTATTAATTCTGTCATCAAAAGTATGTGTAGTACATATCTGTTTATAGTAATTTCTTGATGTTTCTATATTGTGATGATATCTTAAAACTCCAGCTTCTTTTAACTTTAATAATGAATCTCTATCTAGTATTCCATGAGAAGCACACAACTTTATATTACATTCTTCATTTAATTTTTTATAGTAACCTAAAATATCATCAAACTCTTTTCCCTTTAATCCTTTTCCAGAGGTTACTATAGAGAATCTGTCTATATGACCTTCTTCATTCTCCTTAGCACTCTTTTTTATTTCTTCATAGGGTAATAGTTTATACTCTTCTATTCCAGTATTAAAGTGAATTGATTGAGCGCAGTATTTACAGTTTTCTGTGCACTTTCCACTTTTACCATTGATAATAGAACAAAGATCAACTTTATTACCACATAGTTTTTCTCTTATACAGTTAGCAGCTTTATAAAGTTCTTCTGGTGCCTCTGAGTATAACTTTAAAGCATCATCTTTACTTATCTTATATCCATTTAAAACTTTTAATTTTATTTCATTTGCAAAGTTCATATTATCTATTTCTCCTTATCTTGCATCTGCATAGCCTAGTCTTCTAATAGTAGGCACAACTTTTGATCCAACTAATGAAATTATGAAACTTAATAATAAATCACTAGGTAAGCATGATATTGCTCCAACACTAATAGCTGTCCATACACCCATAGATTGTCCTAAATAAAAATTATAAATTATAAACATATGAAGTACTCCACATAAATAAACTACAGATAATCCTAATATGCATGCTATAAAAATCCTCTTTATATTTAACTCTTTCATATTTTCAGTTATCTTTCCAATTATAAATGCTCCTAATATAAATCCAACTAAATATCCAAAAGTTGGTTGAAGTATGTATTGTGGTCCTCCACCCTTTGTAAATACCGGAATACCTATAAGTCCAATTCCTACATATAAGATTTGTGCAAGTGCTCCTTTTTTACTTCCAAGAAATATCGCACCTAATGCACAAAAGAAATATTGAAGTGTAAATGGAACTATAGGAAGTGGTATTCTAATAAATGCTCCTATAGCTGTAAGTGCTGCAAACATCGCAATAAGCGTTAAATCTCTTGTCTTTAAATTCATAAAAATCCCTCCAAATATATTTTGATCATCAAAGTATATTTAAATGATACCTTTTGTTTTTTATATTGTCAACCATATTTTTCTTAATTAGGTGACAATGTAATTGTACTATTTCCTATCTATTTCCTATCTATTTCCTATCTATCTCCTATTAATACTTACTTCTTATTATTACATTTAATTTTAATTATGGTATAATCTTGATATAAACTAAGTAATTTATATTTATTTGTGGAGGATTATATGTTAAAAAAGAAGCTATTTATATCATTACTAACTATAACCGTAATTTCACTATTCTATATCTTCTTTGTGAAATCTAATATAACAAAAGAAAACATAGATTTAAAAAATCAAATTATTAAATCTATAGACTCATCTACTTATTTAGACTTATCTGAAATTACGAAATTTGATTGGGATAATTTATTTGTTTTTAATCCTTATTCAAATCCAAAAGATATTTTAAAAGATGAAAAGGTTACTACTTATAATAAAAATTTTAATATAAGTCATGATGAAAATATTGTTATGCTTGGATTTATAAAAGATAACAAACTTGTAGAATTTATAAATCTTCCAAGGATGTATGTAAATAATATTACTTCAAATAGTATATTTAAAAAAGATGATAGTATATTTAAAATATTACCTGTGGATAAAAACTTATATCCTAATATAGACTGTAATACTATTGATTTTAATAATATTTAAACTTAAAAAAGATAATTAATTTGAATTAATTATCTTTTTAATATTTCATTATTAAAATCATTATATATGTATAATTTCCAACTATTAAAATAGTTTTTATAATATAACCTTTTATATTAATTCAACTAAGTCACGCAAAAGCTCAAAGTTATAATGAAGATAAAATGAAACTGCTAAATCGTCCTTATCTAAATTATAAGCTATAAAATTCACTATTTTTCCTCTTGTATCATAATCTAAAGTCATATCCACATTAAGTTCTATAACTTCTTCACTTGATAAATTTACAATTTCTAATACATTTTTATCATCTTCATTGTAGTACTTTATAGTAACGCTTAGACAATCTCCTTCTTTGCATTTCATTTCTTTTATTTGATCTGCAAGTTCTTCGTTAAATCTACTATCCTTTATAAAATCATACTCTATATCATCTGAAAATGAACTATTATCATTTATTAAGTAACTATCATCATCAAGTTTTACAACACTTAAGCTCTCATATGCCTTCTTCTCTATCTTATCTCTATATACCTTATTAAAATCTATGATATCCATTATTGTCCCCCCTATCTAAGTCTACATTACAATCTCTTTTTATATATATTATATCAATTTAATATAGTAATTGTAAAAATATTATCTATAAGTATATAATTTTATTGTATATCTTTTTAATCCTGATTCTGATATACTTAATGATACTAGTCAATATAAGAAGAGGTGTTTAAAATTAATAATAATTACAAAAATATAGAGAACAATTTTAAGACAGAAGAAGGCGTTACTTTTATAACAATATTAAAGAAAAATGGTGATGAACTTATTGCTAAAATAGATAGCTCAGACCTTGATAGTGTTAAATCTATTGGAACTTGGTTTGCTGAATGGAATAAAGACTTTAATAATTATCTAGTATTAAACATAAGTAATACTAAGAAAAATAAGAAGAACAAACCTTTAAAGCAAAGCTTACAAAGTATAATACTAGATGTTTCTAGCACTACTCCAATTAGACACATAAATGGAGATACTCTAGATAACAGAAGATGTAACTTAGAGATAGTTCAAAGAAATACAAAAAATGAATATGAAAAAATAGATGCTGATACATTTGCTATAAGCCTAAAGGATAAATATGGAAAAGAACAAGCAAAAGCATTAATATCATCATCAGACTTACATACTGTAGTAAACGATAATTATAGCTGGGTTTACTATAGAAATAATAATGATATATGTGTTATAGCTAACACACCAGATGGAAGAATTCATTTAGATAGAATCATTATGAAACCAAGTGATAGTGAAACTATTCACCATATAAACCTTAATCCTCTAGATAACAGAAGAAGTAATTTAGAAAAAGTAGAAATATAACATATTAAAAAAAAGATGCATAGTTAATGCATCTTTTTTCATATATTATTATATAAATTTTAAGTAAATCTTTCTATATTTCTCATTGATTTTTCTTGAGTATTTGCTATACTTATATTATAGTAAACATTTACATAGGCAACTTTTTTGTAAAGATTACTAATTAAATAAGATAGATTAAAGAAATTTTTATATTAAGGAGTGATTTAAATGAATCCAAAAGTAAATGATAATCAAAATAAAGTACTATATTCACTAGCTAATGATGTTAACTTATTCTTATCATCAAATCCTGGTAAGTATTTTACATCTCATGAAATTGATGCAATGCTAAATTCAGTGTCTTATAGCCACTTAAAAGCTACTTTACTGATAAATGATAGTATAGACTCATCTGATCCATCTAAATACATCGATTCAATTTGTTCTTATCTTTCAAAGAAAAGAATAATTAAACACTCTAAAAAAACATGCCCATATGAACATAAAACTGTTGATGCATTTTCAAGTTAGTATGATTATACAATATAATTATAAAAAGCATACTTAGAAGTCAATCTAAGTATGCTTTTCCTTATTTTTATCTCTTTTTTTTCACTCTAAGTCTTGCAGGTCCTCTACTCTTTTTGCCTTTATATCTTGGTGAGTCATCCTTTGGTCTTTGATCTCTCTTTCCTCTTGGATCATTATCTGCAAATTTTTCTCTATTTCCAGCTTTTCCTCTTCCTTTATTTTGAGAATTACTGTTTGACTTGCCACTTCTTCTAGTATCATTATCTTTGCTATTAGAATTATTTTTCTTCTTTCCTTTATAGCCTGAAGATTTTCCATGACCAAATCCTCTAGTGCTTGCAAGATATCTAGTTTCCTTTGATTGAATTAAACACTTAGGTCCATTACCAATTAAATCTTCTCTTCCTGCTTTTACTAATGCATCATAAACTAAATTATAATTTTTAGGATTTTTAAATTGAAGAAGTGCTCTTTGCATAGCCTTTTCTTCTCTTGTCTTTGGAATATAAACCTCTTCCATTGTTAATGGATCAAGTCCTGTATAGAACATTGTAGTTGACATTGTTCCTGGAGTTGGATAGAAATCTTGAACTTGTTCTGGTTGATACTTAGTATCTCTTAAATATTCAGCAAGCTCTATCGCTTCTTTTAATCCACATCCTGGATGACTTGACATTAAGTATGGAATTAAATATTGTTCTTTTCCAAGTTGTCTATTTATCTTAAAGAATTTTTCTCTAAATTTATCATAAGTCTTTCCTGATGGCTTACCCATATATTTTAAAGCTTGTGGTGCTACATGTTCTGGAGCCACTTTAAGCTGACCACTTACATGATGTTCTACTAACTCTCTAAAGAATGTATCATTCTTGTCAGCCATTATATAATCATATCTAAGCCCTGAACGAACGAATGCCTTTTTAACCTTAGGAAGTTTTCTTATCTTTCTAAGTAAATGTAAATATTCAGTATGATCTACATCCATGTTCTTACATACACCTGGAGTTAAACATTGTTTATTTTTACATGCACCTATAGTAAGTTGATGGTTACATGCTGGTTTTCTAAAGTTTGCAGTAGGACCACCAACATCATGAATATATCCTTTAAAGTCCTTCATATTTGTTATTTCAACTGCTTCTTCAAGTATTGATTCTTCACTTCTACTTTGAACTGCTCTACCTTGGTGGAATGTTATAGCACAGAAATTACAGTTACCAAAACATCCTCTTGAACTTACTATTGAGAACTTAACTTCTTCAATAGCTGCAATTCCGCCATCCTTTTCGTATATAGGATGATAGCTCTTAGCATATGGAAGTGCATAAACCTCATCAAGTTCTTCTCTTGAAAGTGGCATTTCTGGTTTATTTACAACAACATATCTATTACCATGCTTTTGAATAAGTTGTTTTCCTCTTATAGGATCTTGCTCTTCATATTGCTTTTTGAATGCTTCTGCATATTTTCTTTTATTTGATGACACTTCCTCACAAGATGGAAGCTCAACATAATCAGTATAAACTTCATCTAATGATTCAACTGCATAACAAGTACCATTTACGTGTCTTACATATTTAGCCTCAAATCCATCATTTAAACAATTTGCAATTTCGACTACTTGCTTTTCACTCATACCATACATAAGTAAATCTGCTCCACTATCTATAAGTATTGAGTTTTTTACAGTATCACTCCAATAATCATAGTGAGCTAGTCTTCTAAGACTTGCTTCAAGACCACCAATCATAAGATTTACATGCTTGTACGCTTCTCTAATTTTATTACAGTAAACAATAGTGGCTCTATCTGGTCTAGCTCCCATCTTTCCACCTGGAGTATATAAATCCTTATCTCTTCTTCTCTTGCTAACAGAATAATGGTTAACCATAGGATCCATGTTACCGCCATTTACTAAGAATCCAAGTCTTGGTCTACCAAGCTTTTTAAAATCATCTGTACTATGCCAATCTGGTTGAGCTATTATTCCTACTTTATATCCTGCATTTTCTAATACTCTAGAAATAATTGCAGTACCAAAACTATGATGGTCTATATAGGCATCCCCTGTAACTATTATAAAGTCACATTGTTCCCAACCTCTGTCTTCCATATCTTTTTTACTTATTGGTAAAAATCTATTATCTGTCATATTATCACCTTCTATCTATATTATTAACATAATTATTCATATTTAAGTCCAGCTTACTATTATAAATCATATTTCTCTATTATAATACTTTAATTTAATAAAAAAATAAAATTTTTTAATTTTTTTATTATTTTTGTTGGATATTGTAGTAATTAATACTTATAGATAGTAAATTTAAACAAACTTCTATAATTATAAATTAAGGTTAGCTTTTCTTATAATAAAAAATAGCTTCAGAGATTTTATAACTCTCTGAAGCTATTTTTCTATTTTAATTATATTTGTTCTAAAATTTTATCAAGCCCTATAAGTGCTGCACCAAGAGCTCCACATATTTGAGGTTCATCTGCTATAAATAATTTGCTATTTAATTTTTCTTCTATAGCTTTAATTACTCCTTTGTTTTTAGCAACTCCCCCTGTCATCATATATTTTTCATGTCTTCCAACTCTTTCAACTAAACCAACTGTTTTTGTAGCAATTGACTTATTAACTCCATGAATAATATCTTTTCTTTCTTTATTATCTGCAATTAAAGATACAACTTCTGATTCTGCAAATACTGAACAGACACTAGTTATTGTTAAATCCTCTTTATATGATAATCCTTCTTCTGACATCTTTTGTAAATCTATTTCTAATGTCTTTGCTATCATCTCTAAAAATCTTCCTGTTCCAGCTGCACATTTATCATTCATAACAAAGCTCTTTACATTTCCATTTTCATCAAGTCCTATAGCCTTACTATCTTGTCCTCCAATATCAATTATAGTTCTAACTTCAGGATTAAAAAAATGTGCTCCTCTTCCATGACATGTTATTTCTGTTACATTCTCATCTACAAAAGGTATATTATATCTTCCATAACCTGTTCCAACTATAAGTGTCATATCATCTTTGCTAAGTCCTGACTCTTTAAGAGCACACTCTAATGCTCTATTTGCAGAGTCCATACTCTTTGCTCCAGTTTTTACTATTATACTACTTAAAATTTTCTTATTCTTATCTAAAATAATTACATTAGTAGAAGTTGATCCACTATCTATGCCCATAACATATATTTTATCTTTATCTATTATTTTTTTCATTTTAATATTTCCTCCACTTAACTGCTCATTAAATGCTTCTATACGTGTTTTAATTTGTCCATTACTTTGATTTGTAAGATCAGTTTCAATCTTTAATACTGGAATTTCTCCTCTTTGAAGATTTATATATTCAAATGAATAGTGATCACAAAACTTAACTGTATGATATATTATCCCTTTAAGATTTGGATCTTCTGTCAATGCTCTCCTATTTGTAGTATCCTCCATTCTCATACAAGGAGTATATCCTAGTATTTCATCAGCATACCATGCTATAGCTTCCTCTTTTTCATTAAAGTTTTTTACTTCTGTTAAATAATGCTCTCTAGAGCAAGTATGATTTACTAAAGGATAATCTAAAGAATCTTTTACTTTATGTAGAAAATCTTTAGATGCTTTAGCACCAATAACCGCAATATATGGCTGGTTTGGGCTTTTATTTGAATCTAAATATTTATAAAGCCCCTTATTGAATTTACTAACATCAAACTTTTCACCACTAAATTTTTCATATGCATCTATAAATTTTAGTATTTCATTTTTTAACATATTTTTAGCACAGCAATTATTTTTTCTTGGAAGGTCCATCATATAAACAAATTTTATTGATGGTATATTTTCTAATGTATCTTTAAGTCTTCTTATTGAATCACAACAATTAACTAAAAATACTTTATCAATTTTCTTTTCTGCTATTGTATCTAAAAGTGCCTTACTATAAGAGCACATATTAGGATGAAGAAGAGTATCTGATTCATTAAATTGATCTATTTCACTATCTATAATTATTCCTTCTTCTGAAAATCCATCAAAAACTGCAAAAGGACTATATTTGCACATACAAGCTATCATTTTTTGTTTCCTCCTCATTTCTCTCAATCATTTCAAAGAAGGCTTCTAATCTTGTTTTATTTTGTCCTTCCTGACTATTTCTTCTATCTACTGCATCACCATCTATACTAAGCATTGGAATATTATTTTTTTCAAGTAAATCCTTTAATATTAATGAACCACCACTTGACTGTTTACATCCAAAATGACAAAAGTTAATAACTCCATCTGCATTAAGTTCTTTAGAGAGCTCTAATATATTATTAGCTCTTCTGCTATATGACCCATTAAATGAATTTAAGATTATCTTTTTAGCAATCGATCCATATGGATTATCAACATCTAATTTATGTAGATAGTCAGCATTCATATCTGATATAAGCAATTGATAATCTTCATTTGTATCTAAGAAACTCTTTATTGACTCACTATAAAATGGTAATAAATGAACCCATAACAATCTCTTTTTTGCCTTTGCATCTGGATATTTTTCTATATCTTCTGCTAAAAGTTTATAAAACTTAAGTGTATCTGCCCTTCCCATTCCTGGATGAGTTGTAAATACCTTAAACATTTCTGATGTTAATGTATTTGGGAAATACTTATTTTTTAAGCTTTCTAAATATCTTTTGTAATAATCAATAGATTGATTTTCATTTAAGATAATCTCCTTTAATTTGTTTTCATCTAATTTTTTATGAGTATTATCTTCAATGAAAGTCACCATTTCTTTTAATTGTTCCTCTACATAATTTTCTGCATCTCTTGAGTATTCATAAGGAACATCTATTACAAACTTATCTATCTTATAAATATCCGCAAGGCATCTAAATGTATTAACATTTCCATCACAAGCAGTTGAAGTTGTAATTGCAAATTTAGGTTTTTGGATTACATTACTCATAGCTGCCCCTAAAAATGTTTTATGATAAGAGCATAGACTATCAGATACCCCAACGCTCTCAGCTTTATCAATAAACATATCTTCACATCTTGTTCCTGATATATAAGATGAATACGCCTCTATAAGCTGTGGATGCATATCAAAGGCATGCAAAAACTCTGTTGGAGTAAATACATTTACAAAAGCTGTATTTTCCGGATCACGTAATGGTTCTAAAGTAAACTTCATACAAAGCTTAGCTAAATACCTAAGTGATTTTGGAAGATTTTTATCACCGAACAAGTTTAAATTTATGTATTCTAAATTATATCCTGCTTTAAGCATCCTTCTTACCTTATCTGGATTATCAATATTCTTTTTTAAAATATCACTATAAATTTTTATAAAGTCCATAATTTCTCCTTAATGTATATTTTTTATTTTTATAAAACATTATCTATTATATATTAAATACATCTATTTCTTTTTACCATTTTGTGTACAATAATTTAACAAATTGATAAAGATAGCAATTATTTTAGAAATATACTTAGATATTAAAATGTCTTATATAACTAAATGTAATAATTACTATAAAATTTATGTATTTCAAATAAGAACCATAAAGTTGTATAGTATTTCAAAGAGTATAAATATTTGTAAAGGATATAAAAAATGATTAATTCAGAAGATCTTATATTTAGGACATTTAGAAAATTACCTGTATTAAATATAAATGATTTTATTAAAGTGCAATCATTTAAGAAAGATAGAAAAATTCTTATAATAAAAAAAGAACATTTTATAGAAATCCATGAATTAGGCTTTAAAAAGGCTTTATATTTAAATATTAGCTTAGAAGAGCTTGAGGATCTTCTAGAAGAAATACGAATTAGGGAATTTCCTACGTCCCAGCTTCTTAGATTTGATGTGCACCAAGCTTAATATGTTTAGTACTAAGAAAAGAAAGATAGCAACTAAAATATTGCTATCTTTCTTTATTCTTAATTATCACCTTTTATATAATATCTATTAACTGTAAGCTCATAAATAAAATATATTTCCTCATATTTCTAGATTAATATTTTCCTAAATTATTATTTTTAATTTCTTTTATAGTAAACGTACTTCTATATTGACTTAAATCCTGTTTTAATTAATGCAACTCTTACTTATAAATATTATTTATAAGTAAATAAATAAACAATATTTCTGTTATTTAAACTATAGTTTTATAATAAAAATAGAAAATATCTGAAAGGAGATTAAAATATGGATAATACTAAAAATTCATCACAGTTGCTATCTAATACTTATATAAAATTTTTAATAACAATTGTAATCGGTTTAATAATATGGCTCATACCACCACCTACAGAAATTTCTATAACAGCTTGGCATATGCTAGCTATTTTTATTGCTACTATAGCTGGTTGCATACTAAAGCCATTCCCTATAGGATCAGTTGCAATAATAGGTCTAACAGTAACAGTTCTTACTAATACAGTTAAGTTAAATACTGCTCTTAGTGGTTTTAGTCAAAGTAGTATATGGCTTATAGTTATGGCATTTTTTATATCAAGAGGTTTTATAAAAACTGGTCTTGGATCTAGAATAGCTTATAAATTTGTAAAACATTTTGGCAAAAAAACAATAGGCCTTTGCTATTCTATAATATTTTGTGATTTAATATTGGCACCAGCAACACCTAGTAATACAGCAAGAGCTGGAGGAATTATAACCCCTATCATTGAATCCCTTGCAAAAACATTTAATTCTAATCCTAAGGATGGAACTGCAAGAAAGATTGGATCCTTTCTTATGTTTTCTGAATTTCATGGGAATATAATTACTTCTGCCATGTTTATGACAGCTATGGCTGCAAATCCACTTGCTAAATCACTTGCAGAAAGTTTTGGAATTGATATAACTTGGTCTTCTTGGTTTTTGGCTGCACTTGTTCCAGGTATTATATCATTGATAGTTATACCCCTTGTTATATATAAACTTTACCCACCAGAAATTAAGGCAACTCCAGATGCTCCAAAGGTTGCAGAAGATGCTCTTAAAAATATGGGTAAAATGAAAAAAGATGAGATACTAATGGCATTAATATTTATTACAGTTCTTATTTTATGGATAGTAGGAAGTTTAATTAATATTAATCCAACCCTCACAGCATTTATAGGATTATCATTACTTCTAATATTTAAAATATTAAATTGGGATGATGTAAAATCTGAAAAAGGCGCTTGGGACGTACTAATTTGGTTTTCTGTACTTGTAATGATGGCAGATCAATTAAATAAGCTTGGATTGATTTCTTACCTTAGAGATATAGTAAAAACAGATTTAACAGGTTTTTCTTGGCCTATAATATTAATTGTTTTACTTTTAGTATATTTCTATAGTCATTATATTTTTGCAAGTGCTACTGCCCATGTAAGTGCTATGTATTCAGCTTTTCTTGGTATTGCACTTGCTGAAGGTGTACCTCCAATGCTTGCAGCTTTAGCATTAGCTTTCTTTGGAAATCTATTTGCTTCAACAACTCATTATAGCAATGGCCCTGCCCCTCTACTTTACAGTACTGGTTATGTTCCACAAAACAAATGGTGGAGCCTAAACTTTATTCTTGGAATAATATATTTCATCATATGGCTTGGAATTGGCTCATTATGGTGGAAAGTAATTGGATTATATTAAATTTAAAGGAGTGTTAATTATGAATATTTTAAAAGAACAAGATATTTTAAGAAATCCTTTCTTAAATAAAGGAACAGCTTTTACAGAGGAAGAAAGAGAAAAATACAATATAAAAGGATTACTTCCTAGTGCTGTTAGAACAATAGAAGAACAAGAAGTATTAGTTTATGAAATGACTAAGTCTATAAAAGATAATCTAGATAAACATTTATTTCTTATGAATCTATACAATACAAATCGTACATTATTTTACTACACTATAGGAAAGCATGTTACAGAATTTCTTCCTATAATTTATACACCAACTATAGGTGATGCAGTAATAAATTACTCTAGAACTTTTGATACTCCAAAAGATGCTGTATTTTTATCTGTTAATGATCCTGATAATATTGAATCTTCACTAAAATCAGCTTTAAAGGATCTTGAAGAGATAAAATTAATAGTTGTTACAGATGGTGAAGGTGTCCTTGGTATTGGAGATTGGGGTGTTCAAGGAGTTGACATTTCAATTGGTAAACTTGCTGTATATACAGTAGCTGCTGGAGTTAATCCAAAGAATGTACTTCCAGTTGTTATTGATGCTGGTACTAATAATGAAAAACTTTTAAATGATCCTTTCTATTTAGGAAATAAACATCGTAGAATCAGAGGGGATAAATACGATGATTTTATAGATAAGTTTGTCTCTACTTCATTAAAATTATTCCCTGATACTCTTATTCACTGGGAAGATTTTGGCCGCGATAATGCTAGAAGAATACTTGAAAAGTATAGAGAAAAGATTTGTACCTTTAATGATGATATCCAAGGAACAGGTGTTATGATGGTCTCTGCTTTAAATGCAGTGGCAAAAGTAACTAATATACCTGTAAAAGATCACAAAATATTAGTCTTTGGTGGTGGTACTGCTGGTGTTGGAGTGTCTGACCAAATACTATTTGAAAAAATAAGAAGTGGTTTAACAGAGAAAGAAGCTGAAAATGATTTCTACCTAGTTGATAGACAAGGTCTTCTTACAAAAGATATGGATGGACTTACAGATGGTCAAGAAAAGTATGCAAGAAAAATTGGTGAAATAAAAGAACCTTTAACTGACCTTGCAGAAATAATTAGAACTGTAAAGCCAACAGTTTTAATTGGAACATCAGGAGTTCCTGGATCATTTACAGAAGAAGTTGTTCGTGCTATGGCGGAAATAAATGAAAGACCAGCTATTATGCCAATTTCAAATCCAACAAGACTTTGTGAAGCTAAGGCATCAGATATAATAAAATGGACAGATGGTAGAGCATTAGTGGTTACAGGTAGCCCTTCAGACCCTGTTGAATATAAGGGAGTAACATACACTATAGGTCAAGCAAATAATGCTTTATTATACCCTGGACTTGGTCTTGGAATAATTGTTGCAAAAGCTAAAACTGTTACAGATGATATGCTATCTGCAGCAGCACACGGAATAGTATCTCTTCAAGATCTTAGTGAACCTGGCGCTCCAATATTACCACCAGTTTCAAAACTTAAAGAAGCTTCTAAATTAGTTGCTATATCTGTTGTTTCAGAAACTGTTAAAGAAGGTTTAAATAGAAAAGAAATACTAGATGCTACAGAAGCTGTTAAGAAAGAAATTTGGGATGCAAATTATTAATTACAAAGTACATTGACGAGATCATCCCAACTTATTTTACTTTAAACCAAAAGAGTATCGACTTTGCAGACGCTCTAAGGTCATAATAAAAGATTTTACTCTTTTATTATGACCTTTTGCCTTTTTCTATAAGTATATTTTTACTTTTTGTTCATTCATTCATAAAATTCTTAGTGTATTCTAATACAAAAGGAGTTGTACATATGAATCTTAGAGATCTAGAATACTTTCATTCTTTATGTAATACAAAAAGTTTCACTAAAACTGCGGAAGCGCTATATGTTTCCCAACCATCAATTACAATGTCTCTTCATAGACTTGAAAAAGAATTAAATACAAAGCTTATAATAAGAGATCACTCAAAAAAAGCACTTTCTTTAACTGAAGCTGGAATTGTATTTGAAAAACGTGCTAAAAATATACTTTATCAAATGAATGAAGCAAAACTTGAAATATCAAAAATAAATAGTAATAAATTAAAGCTTGGAATTCCACCTATAATAGGTGCTTATTTCTTTCCTATTTATATAAAGGATCTATTAAAAGAAGGTTTTGCAGAATGTATCGAGTTTGTAGAAACTGGCTCCCTAGCTATGAAGGAACTTTTGCTTACTGGAAAAGTTGATATATCATTGATTGGTTCTCTTTCTCCAATTACAGATGAATCTCTAGATTCAGTTATATTAAAAAAGGATGAATTTATGCTATGTGTAAGTGAAAAACACACTCTCTCTAAAAGCAAAAAAATTAATTTTAAAGATCTTGAGAATGAACAGTTTATAGTTCTTGGAAATTCTTATATACATAATAAGGTATTTGAGGATTTATGCATAAAAAATGATATAGCACCTAAAAAAATATATTATACTAATGAGATACAAACAGCAAAATCTCTTATAGCATCAGGACTTGGAATTGGAGTGCTTATAAATATGGCAGTTAGTAAAAGACTTGAAATTAAAGCTATTCCCCTTTTTAATCCAATAGATTTTTATATATCTCTTGCAACTAAAAGAGACCATTATATGACTTCTAAAGAGAATTCCATAAGAGAGCTTATAATCAATAAAAGTAAATAAATTATATTATGAAAAGTAGTAACAAATCTCTACTTTTTTTTATATTATGTAGTATAAACTCAAAAAACTCACACACTAATATAAAATAATTATTTTTATAAAGTTTATCATATAAGCTAATTACAATATGATAACTTTATAATCATCATTTTTATTTATAAACAAATTAATCTATCAGTCTTCTAATAGTCAACCTTATCATAGAAATAAATTTGTTTTTAATAACTTTTAATTATTTTTATTTAATCTGATTTAGCAGGATTTTCTTTAAGCACTTTACATTTCCCAAATTCTGTAAAGATGTACTCTGTAATGATAATCAGAAAAGAATAAAAATTTATTCTTCTCTTCTAACAAAGTATTAAAATTCAATATTAAAGAGCAGTATTAAAGCTGCTCTTTATTTTTATGATAAATAACTTTTAAAACATATAAGTTTTGAAAGTATCAAAGCTACTATTGAAAATAGTAATCCTACTGATAAAAATGCTATAAGTAAACTATTAAAAGTAATTACCTCTACCAACACATTATTGAAACTTATTCCAAACAAAATACAAATAGCACTAATTAATATACTTAATAAAAATATGAATCCTATCCCATCTAAAGAATTCTTAACATCAGCCCTGCTAAGTGACATATGATTGCTAATTGATAAAGATATAATTATAAAAATCCAAAATTTAAAAGATACTAAATTTTCTATAGAGAATAAATAATTAAGTATCGTAAATAACTCATGTGATAACTCTTTAAAAAACTCTATGAAATTTAAGCTACTTATATATAATGAAATTTCATTTATATTGATACTTTTTACTATTTGTAAGTATGTACTCGGAAGTAGTAGTCTTAAAATTATTATTATCATCAAAGTTCCTACAAATATTGGAGCCACCCCTATAAAGAAATTACCTATTCTTTGATATATATTCTTTGGGTTAAAAGTATGCCTTACATGTCCTAATTCTCCACTTCCATCTAATTTTATAGAAAACCATTTAACTTCTGTTACTTTGTGAAAAAATAACTTACACATTATATAATGGCTAAATTCATGTACAGTAGTTCCAATTATTCCTGTAAAAATTATTCCATACCTACCAAAAGTACCATATATTAATTCATTACTTTTCTTTTCTACTTGTCCTATTATAAGTCCAAAAGCTATTAAAATTATAGTTATTCCTATAGTAAATACTATACTTAGCTTAAGTATTTCAATGATCATATTAATTTCCTCCTGAATTTATACAACATTAATTTCTATAATTATACCTCATAAAATAGTACTTTTAAATTATCGAATCTTTCTAATCTATTAAAATATTACTATAGCTACCCATATTTTTTATTCCACTTTAATATTAGATCCCTCCTCTAATATTTTTTTTATTTTTTTTTTTTTTTTTTATAATTTTTTTTTTTTTTTTTTTTTTTTTTTTTTATATTTTTTTTTTTTTTTTTTTT
>NZ_JAFBDA010000023.1 GCF_016907995.1 Clostridium sardiniense
TCTCTTGAATTCATTTCTCTTTTAGTTAACATTTATATCACCCAAACTTATTTTACTTGAAAAACAAAAGAGTGTCGACTTTGTCGACACTCTGAGGCATAAGTTTATTTATTAAACTTATGCCTTTTTTTATTTTAAAGAGCATGTGGTATACTATGTTTAAAATTTAAACAACCTAATAATTGATATTTAAAAACATTTGTAAAATAGAAAGGACTTGAAAGTTATGTTTGGATTATTTAAGAAAAATAAAAAAGAAGAATCATTAAATTTTGTAGCTCCAGTTAGTGGAAAAGCTGTAGATTTATCAGAAGTTCCAGATCCAGTATTTGCTCAAAAGATGGCTGGAGATGGATTAGGAATTGACTCAACAGGAGATATAATCGTAGCACCTTGTGATGGAGAATTAACTTTAGTATTTAAAACTAAACATGCATTTGCTATGACTTTAGATAACGGAATCGAAGTACTTGTTCACATAGGAATAGAAACTGTATCTCTAAATGGAGAAGGTTTTGAACAATTAGCAGAACAAGGAACAAGAGTTAAAGCTGGAACTCCTATCATTAAAATAGATAGAGAATTCATTAAAAATAAAGGACTATCATTAGTTACTCCAGTTCTTATAACTAACCCAGATACAGTTAAATCACTAGATGTTAAAACTGGCATGGATGTAGTAGCTGGTGAAACTGTAGTTTTAGAATATACTATTTAATAAATAATAAGAAAACTCATTGCTATCATGCAATGAGTTTTTCTATTTTACCATCTATTCATCTTTACAGTTCCTGTAACTCCTATTTTTTTTATATGCTAAAACTGATATCCCAAGTATAATTAAAGCACTTCCACCTAGTACATCATTAAATCCTTGTTTGCTTGTAACAGGCAGTTTCTTAACTTCTTTTGATAAATCTGGTTTTACATAAACACCTAAATTAATACTATTATCAGCTTCTCCTGATGATAGATTTATATCTCTGCTTTTATGTGATTGTGAACCATTATCTTTTAAATTAGTTACCCCTAAGTTTTTTGGTGTCTCAAATAAAACATAGTACTTACCAGGATCTAAATTGTCGAATTTATACTTACCATCCTTATCAGTATCTGTTACTGATAGTAATTTACCATTTGAATCACAAAGGAATACATCTATTCCTTCAACACCCTTTTCATTATCATTCTGTTTTCCATCTTTATTGTTGTCATTCCAAACTTTACTTCCAATACTGCCTGACTTTATAACCCCTGCATTAATTACATTATCCTTGTCTAGATTTTTAACATTTATATTTTCACTAAATCCACCAGTATTTACATTACTAAAATTTGAACTTATATCAGTACTTTGCTTTGTAAAACTACTATACCCTTTAGGCATTGATACACTAATTTTATATTCACCCTTCGGTAAATTTTTAAAATAAACTCTGCCATACTTATCGGTAATTTGATCTTCAACACTATTTCCATAGATATCTTTAACTTCATCACCATTAGCGCTTAATAATTTTACCCTAGTATCTTCTATGAGTTTATCATCTTTATCTCTTTTACCATTATAATTTTTATCTTCAAAAACTCTAGCATTCACTTCTCCAAAAAAAGTCATACCTGCATTCAGATAAAGATAACGTTGGCCTTTATTTATATTAAAAACATCTGATACTCCATCTCCATTTACTACACTACCTTTAGCATATACTCCTATCTTTTTAGGTGAAAAATAATTATATCCTTTTGCTTTTTGTACCTTAATATAGTATTTTCCGGGTAATAAATTATTAAATTCATATATACCTAAGTTATTTGTTCTAGTCTCTTTTACAAATGTTCCATTCTCTAAATATAGCTTTACGATAACATCATTTATTCCGGATTCACCTTCATCTTGTCTACCATTAAAATTCTTATCTTCAAAAATATTACTCTTTATCTTAGCTTTATGAAAAGCTACATCAATATCCTTTTTTTTATCTCCAGATAATAAATTGTATATTTTTGTAAACCCGTTTTCATCTATTACATTAGATGAACTACTGTCACTATTCAATATTATAGTTGGCGCATATATATCCTTTAAATCAACAAATTTTAGACTATATTCACCTGGCTCAAGATTATTAAATGAATAATGTCCACTTTCATCTGTTCTTGTTTCAAGACTTAACTTACCATCCTTGTATAACTTAACAAGGATTCCTGGGATTCCATGTTCACCTTCATCTTGCTTGCCATTCCAGTTAATATCATTCCAAACAAAATTACCTATAGTTATAGGCTTTGTCATTCCAGCATCAATACTAAAGTTTTCTTCTTTATCTGCTATTTCTATTTTTGATGTAAATCCCTCTTTATCGAAATCATTATCTAGGTTAGTATCACCTGTTCCTTGTCTTTTTGTAAATAGCTTAAACTCATCAGACTTATTAACCTTTACATAATAAGTTCCTGCATATAAATCATCAAACTCATATCTACCAAACGCATCTGTTTTAGTACTATTTATTATATTTTTATTTCTATCTAAAAGATATACATCTATTCCTTCTATTAATGTCTCATTATCTTCTTGTATTCCATCACCATTGATATCATGCCATACCTTTCCTCCTATTGCTGAATGATGTACTGCATTTTCATTATCAGTTCCGGAATTTTCTAAAATACGTTGTGCCAATACACTTTTATAATCTCCTATTGTCATTGAATTATCATCTGATGAATTCAATCTTTCTTTTTTATAGGCATCAGGTGCTATATGATATTTAATTTCTCTTAAATATGGATATGAATAATATAGGTCTTCTGTACCTTGAACACCTTTAATATTATTGTTTTTTATGGCTACGCTATCACCATTATTCTCATTAGCATATACATTATTTGCTCCAACTGCTTGCAAGAGCTGTAATATTACTACAGTGACTAAGACCAAACTTAGCCACCTTCCAATATTTTTATCACTTTTCATACTATTATCACCTTGTTTTTTCTCGTGTATTTTTTTATTAATTATTTATTCAATCAAATCAAGCTTAACAATAAATCTATCAGGTGCAGGTCCTACATATCTAAAAGGATAACAAGTAACTAAAGTCATACTTGGGCCTTCTTCCTGAGCGAGTATTGATTCATCTTCTGGATTTGTTATATATGTCTTCTTAACTTTAAATTTATATGTGTGATTTAAACTTTGTACTTCAACTATATCTGAATCCTTTATATTTTCTAAGAATCCAAAAGTAGTTTCTCTATGACCTAATATAATTGCAGTGCCTTTATCCCCTGGATATATCCCGTTATCATAAAGAGTTGCACCACCTCTTAGATTTTCTTCTGTTGCTCCCATGAGTATTGGAATTTGCTCACCTGTCTTAGTAACAACAAGCTTTCCTATTATATCTTTTCCGTTCACTTTTACAATAGGATATTTTATTTTATTCCCTTTCTTTGTATCTTCTTTATTTGAATTATCCTTATCATTTTTAAGTGCCTCTGTTCTTTGCTTGTCCCACTCATTTATATTCTTTGATATATCTCTTTTATCTAACCCAATTTCTATAAAAGGATATGCTATAAGTAGTAACCCACCTAAAATGAATATAACTCCAAATATAGTAAGAAGCTTACTTCTTTTTTTAGGGATTTTTTTACCCTCTTCCTCTTCCCTTTTTTTTCTCATTTTCTAACACTCTCCTAATAGCAACATTTTAATTATAACCTAAATATTTAATTATTTGTGTGTAATAATATTCTTGCAATTACATATTTAGTATTTTTACCCTTTATCAGTTATATTTATCATTTTTTCAAACTCTAAATTTTAATTATTATTCTACTTTTATAGAATATCTAAATCTTTCTATATGCATTGCCAAATAAGCAATTTCATCTTCAACTATTTCCGTATCTAGTTCTTCTTCTAAGAATTTACCTATTCCTATTGCTATATTATATGATTTTTTATATTTTTCTTTTATCACTGATATCAAATCATTTTTTATTGGACTTTTAGTCATTATTCTCTCTATTGCAAATCTTATATGTGTTAAGAATCTTGCGTAATCTAATGATTTTCTATTTATCTTTATACTTAAAGTCTCTTCAACATATTCGATTATAGAACTACTTAAGTAACTATACTTTATAGTGTTTGAGAGTTTCCCATTATTCCTAGATGAATGTATGTGAAGTGCTATAAATCCAATCTCTCCATCTGGTATATTTATATTAATTGATTTTCCTATCTTTCTCGCTGCTTCTGCTGCAAGTAAAAATTCCTTAGGATATAATGTCTCTATCTCTACAATGAAAGGATTTTGAATCTCTTCATTATTTTGTAATCTTTTCGTAGCAAAAAATAGATGATCTATAAGCCCTATGTGAATATTTTCACTAAGGTCTTCCCCAAGACTCTCTGATATATCATAAATAATTTCCTCACATAAAGCAAAGAATTCATCATCTATCTTTGAAATTATTCTATTAAAATTCTTTATATTGTCTTCATTTTCAATTTTAAAAATTTTATCTACTTCAGTATCTTTTAAAATTATATTTCCAAATTTTTTTCCAAACCCTATACCTTTTGAAAATAATATTTTTTCTTTCCCTTCAGACTTTACTAAAACTATACTATTGTTAAAAACTTTAGTTACCACCACATCATCCTTTAATAATTTGCCCATCTTTTTCCCCTCACTTACATTTTAACCCTTTATTTTGTAATATGTTATATGATCTTTCCACACTCCATCTATAAAAAGATATTTTTCATTTATCCCCAATTCCTTAAACCCAGTACCAATTAGTACCCCTCTTGATCTCTCATTATCTAAAAGTGCTGATGCTTCTATTCTATGAAGATCTAATTCTTTAAAAGCATAATTTACAACCAAATTTACAGCTTCTTTCATATAACCTTTTCCCTGATAATCCTCGTCTATAGAATAACCAAGTATTCCACTTTTAAATACTCCATATACTATATTAGATAATCTAAGCTTTCCTATTATTTTGTCATTATCTATAATTGCTAAATCTATTGAGGTTCCGTTTAAGAATTGCTTGTAACTTTCATTTAATGAATTTCTTTGTGCTTCTAATGTATAGAATTCTTTATCTCTTGTAGGCTCAAATTTTTCAAGATGTTTTTTATTTTTAGTATAGTATTCTAATAATGCTTCATCATCATTTGGAGTTAAATTTCTTAATGTAACATTTTTACCCTCCAATTGAATCATCGATGCACAATTTTTATATATATAGTCTTCTCTATTAATTCCTAACATAAGTTCATTCTTATAAATTCCATTAGAATATATATTATCCGATAATATACCCTCTAAAATGAATCCTAAATCAAGAAATGGCGAAAGACTAATTCCTTCAATTACTTTTATGTTAACCTTAAAAATATTCTTATCCTTAAAAGTCGCCATTAATAATAACTCTAAAGTTTCTCTTAATAGGCTATAATCATATTCTCTATAAAATTTTAAATCAATATTACATCTTTTATTACTCTGATCTAATTCTTCTATGGAAAATCTTCCTATGTTTATGCTGTTTTTATCCCTAATAAGATATTCATTATTACTTCCCTTATTTAAAGCTATATTTATATTGTAATTTGGTGACATATTAAATTCTCCTAAAATTAAAGTCTTATAAGAATATTATATATTATACTTCTACGTTTACAAGGTTTAACTGATTATATTTATAAATAATATTATGTTTAGAATGTATTTAAATAATTTATACTTAATCACTAATTGAAAATTATATTTTAAAAATATAATTGCTCTTATTAGATTAATAAATAAAGACCTCTTTAAATTTATTTAAAGAAGTCTTTAAATTAATACATCTAAACTTTATTGCAATTGAATCTTTAAAATAAAGTTATCCCCAATTTTATCAACATGTTGTTGATAACTTTTTTCTTAGCACAATATATTGTGCTTATAATCTTGTTGTATATTATATTTTTTTGCCTAACTTAATCGACAAAAGTCATATTTTATCCAATTTTTGTAAAATAGTTTTTGTTTATTAAAAGTTATCCACATAAATTATTTATCATTCATTCCTATTATATCTTTTATAACCTCTCCACCAATTATCATACCTGCAACTGGAGGAACAAAAGAAATGCTTCCTGGTATCTGCCTCTTTTCAGCACATTTTTTTGTACCACCTGTACAAACACAACCTGTTTTACATGTAACTACATCTTCAGTTCTTGGTTTAGTTGGTTGCTCTTCTGAGTAAACAACCTTAAGCTTTTTAACACCTCTTTTTTTAAGTTCACTTCTCATTACTTTTGCAAGAGGGCAAACTTTTGTTTTAAACACATCAGTTACCTTAAATTGAGTTGGATCAAATTTATTACCAGTTCCCATTGAACTAATTATTTTTATATCATTTTCATAACAATATTTTGCAAGAGCAATCTTTGCAGTTACTGTGTCAATTGCATCAACTACATAATCAACATCATCTGTTATAAAGTCAGTTATATTATCTGGAGTTACAAAAGCTTGGTGAGTAATTACATTACATTTATGATTAATACTTAAAACTCTTTCCTTCATAACATCTACTTTAACTTTGCTTATTGTATTATATGTTGCATGGATCTGTCTGTTTAAATTAGTAAGGCATACTGTATCATCATCAATTAAAACTAGATTTCCAACTCCAGCTCTAGTTAATGCTTCAACTGTAAAGCTTCCAACTCCTCCAACTCCAAATACAACTACCTTAGCATTTTTTAATTTATCTAAACCTTCTTTTCCTATAAGTAATTCCGTTCTTGACAGTGAATGTTGCGCCATATATTTTATCTCCTTTGTTATCTCAAAATATTTATTTCTATTTTATTTTATATTATTACCTTATACAAGGTTTTTTTCTCCGGTAAAATATTCACTTATGTTTACTATACTTTCTATTGAGTCTATAATATTGTATAAGTTATCTATTTTTGAGATAACTAATTGTTTTACGGAGGATTAGATTATGGTAATTGGAATAATAAGTGCAATGAGTGAAGAATTAGAAATTCTTCTAAAAGATATGGAAGTTACTGAAAAAAACGTTAAAGCAAACATGACTTTCCACAAAGGCAAACTTTGGAATAAGGATGTTGTAGCAGTTGTTTCAGGAATAGGTAAGGTTAATGCAGCAATATGTACTCAGATATTAATTTCAGAATATAATGTTGGAACAGTAATTAATGTTGGAGTTGCAGGTGGTATCGGAATGGATATATATCCTGGAGATGTTGTTATAGCTGAAAACTTAGTTCAATACGATATGGATACAACAGTATTCGGAGATAAACATGGTCAAATTCCAAGATTAGATACTTTTGATTTCAAATGTGATGAAAACTTAGTATCAGTTTGTAAGAAAGCTTGCGATGAAATTGAAGGATTCAATACTTTCTCAGGAAGAATAGTTTCAGGAGATCAATTCGTAGCTAGTGTAGATAAAATTAAATGGCTTGAAAAAGAATTCGATGCTAAAGCCGTTGAAATGGAAGGAGCAAGTATTGCTCATGTTTGTTATCTAAACCACATTCCATTTGTAGTTATAAGATCAATTTCAGATAACGCTAATAATGGAGCACACATGGATTATGAAAAGTTTACTCCAATCGGAGTTAGAAACTCAACAACAATTCTTAAAGGAATGATTAATAAGTTAAAATAAAAAAAGTCCATTAGGACTTTTTTTATTTTAACTTACAATTTATGAATAAATAATCCACTTCTAAGCTTTGGCTCAAACCATGTTGATTTAGGTGGCATAACTTTATTAATATCTGCAACATCCATAACATCATGAATTTCTGTTGGATACATAGAAAATGCAACTTTCATATCTTTATTTACACGTCTTTCAAGTTCTTTAAGTCCTCTTATTCCACCTATAAAATCTATTCTATCTGATGTTCTAACATCCTTAATATTTAGAACTCTTTCTAACAAATTTTTCTGAAGAATTGAAACATCTAATCTATCTATAGGATCATTTTCATTAAAACTATATTTTTTTGCTTCTAATATAAACCATTCATTATCTATATACATTCCAAAAGTATGCTTTTTAGTTGGCTTATATCCGCCTTCACCCTTATACTTACTTATTCCAAAGCTCTCTGAAACCTTATCAATAAATTCCTCTTTATTAAGATTCCCCAAATCTTTAACTACTCTATTATAATCCATGACATAAAGATCTTCATCCGGAAATGCTACCGCTAAAAAATAATTAAAATCTTCATTACCAGTATAACCTGGTGTTTCTTTTCTTCTCATTTGTCCAACTTTTGCAGCAGATGCACACCTATGATGACCATCTGCGATATACATTCTATCTATATTTTTAAATAACTTTTCTAATCCCTGTATATCCTTATATTCATTTATAATCCATACACTCTGCCTTACACCATCTTCTGAATGAAAATCATATTCAGGGTCTTCTTTAGTATATTTATCTATAATACCTGAGATATTATTATCCTTTCTATAAGTTAGAAATATTGGGCCTGTATTTGCATTGCAATAATCTACATGATTAATTCTATCTTCTTCTTTATCTGCCCTTGTAAATTCATGTTTTTTAATAACATTACTTACATAATCATCAATTGATGCTGTAAATACTAATCCTGTTTGAACTCTTTCATTCATTATTTGCCTGTATATATAAAAGTATGGACTTTCATCCTGAATAAATTCTCCCTCTTTAATCATTCTATTTAGATTATCCCTAGCTTTCTCATATACTCTTTTATCATGAGCATCAATTCCAATATCTAAGTCTATCTCCGCTCTATCTATATGTAAAAATGAATATTTATTATTTCTAACTATTTTCCTCGCTTCTTCACTACTCATAACATCATAAGGTAATGCTGCTATCTTTGAAGCTAATTCCTTCACTGGTCTAACAGCCTTAAAAGGCTTAACAATTGCCATAAAACTCCCTCCATTTTTAAATATATTTAAGTATGCAGACTTAATAAACTTATTTAATATAAGACTGCATACTTTTAATAGTATTTTATAAATTAAAAAATTCTTTAACTACACTAAATATCTCTTCACCAATTCTATCTTGTGCTTCTCTAGTAGAGGCCCCTATATGAGGACTTACACTAACTCTTGGATGATTTACTAATGCTTTATTTGCTGTTGGTTCTTTTTCAAATACATCAATTCCAGCTCCTGATACTTTTCCACTTTCAAGTGCTTTTAATAATGCATCTTCATCTACAACCTTTCCCCTTGAACAATTTACAATATATATTCCATCCTTCATTATATTAAATTCATTTTCTCCAATTAATGATTCAGTATCCTTATTATAAGGAACATGAATTGATAAAAAATCTGAAGATTTTAATACATCTTCAAAATTAAAAAATTCATAGTGTAATTCATCATGTTTTCCTTCAATTGTATAATATATTACCTTCATACCTAGCGCTTCAGCTTTCTTAGCTAAACTTTTCCCTATCCTTCCCATACCTATTATTCCAAGGGTCTTACCATAAATTTCAGTTCCTTGATACTTCTTCTTGTTCCACTCACCATTTCTCATAGTTGAGTTGGATTCACCTAAAAATCTAGCAATTGAAAACATATGGCCTATTGCAAGTTCTGCAACAGAATCTGAGCTTGCATTTGGAGTATTCCTAACAGTTATTCCAAGATCCTCAGCACATTTAACATCTATATTATCTATTCCAACCCCTGCCCTTATTGCAAGTTTAAGCTTTCCTTTTGATGCTTCATCTAAAACATCTTTAGTTAGCTTTGTAGCACTTCTAATTACTATTGCATCAAAATCCTTAAGTTTTTCTCCTAATATATCTTGATTATAATGAGTGTTTACAACTTCTATACCTAAAGCTTCTAACTTACTTATAGCACTTTGTTGCAAACCATCATTAGTTAAAATTCTATACATAAAATGCCCCCCTACCTTAAACTATAACCCCAATATATCTTCAATATTATCTAATAATTCTCTAACATCCTCCACCTGGCAATCTGCCATATGAGCTATTCTAAATGTTTTTTCCTTTAAATCACCATATCCATTAGATATAGTAAATCCTCTTTTTCCTAGCTCCTTATTTAAATCAGCAACACTTATTCCTCTAGTATTTTTTATAGTAGTTAATGTATTTGATAATAGCTCATCCTTTTCTGGGAATAGCTCAAAATACTTCTTTCCCCATTCTCTAACTACTTTTGCCATCTCTAAATGTCTATTAAATCTATTTTCTAGTCCTTCATTGTTTAGTATATAATCCAGCTGATAATCTAGTGCATACATATGAGAAATAGATGGTGTTGATGGATACTGATAATCCTTCTTTTGAATATACTTATAAAGTGATAATAAATCTAAATAAAAACCTCTATTTGGAACCTTCTCAGCTCTCTCTTTTGCCTTCTTAGAAAAAGTACATATAGCAAGACCTGGAGGAAGTCCTAAAGCTTTCTGACTAGATGTAATACATACATCTATACCGATTTTATCTACCTCTACTTTTGTTCCTGCTGCTGAACTTACTGCATCAACAATAAATACGACATCTGGATACTTCTTGATAACTTCACCAATTTCATATATAGGATTCATAACTCCTGTTGATGTTTCATTATGAGTTACTGCAACTAAATCATATTCACCAGTTTTTAATACATTATCAACCATTTCTTTTGTTATACCTTTGCCCATATCTACTTCAAAAATATCTGCCCGTACATTGTTATTAACGGCCATACCATGCCATCTTTTCCCAAAAGCCCCACAAGAAAAAACGGCAGCCTTTTTTAATGTACATGACCTTATAGCACCTTCCATAAGGCCACTTCCGGAACTTGTTGATAATAATATCTCGCTTTCTGTAAAAAATAGCTTTCTTAGGTTATCACTTATTCTTCTTTGAAGCATTGATGCATCTTTACTTCTATGACCTATCATAGGCTTTGCCATCTGATCTAATACCTCTTTACGAACTTCTACAGGACCTGGAATAAACAACTTTTTATGCATATACATTCCCCCTATTATTAAATCTCTTTTTTCGTTATTGCTTATTCATACATTCTACTATTATATTCCATAATTCCAAATACCATTAATAGTTTTTACTGTAAAATACCTTTCAGCAAAAATGTCTACATTTCAAATACATTTTTTATCTTAAATGATTTTAACCCTTTACTTATTAATAATATGATTTAGGACGAAAAAATTTCATTATCTTACAATAAAAAAAGTTCTTTATCTATAAATTTATAGATAAAGAACTTTTTTTATTCTAATTTAAGCGATATATAGTGAATTGAACTATTATTTGTTTATTTAATAATCTTTTTTTAATTAGTGTGTGAAGCCATGTGCACCTTTATTTTGTTCATTTTTTTCTAAAACATGTGCATTATTAAGAGCTTTTATACCAGATTTAATATCATTTACTAATTGTTCAGCCATTGCATGACCTAAATCAGCACGACATACGATACGTTGGATTCTTACATTTTGTAAGTTTTCTGGTAATGGATAAGCAGGTACTTGCCATCCTTTCATTAATAATCTATCTGCTAGATCATCTAATTTCCATTCTACATTAGCATCTTCTTTTAATTTGTAACAAACTATTGGTAAGTTTGATCCATCATTGTAGATTTCAAATAATCCCATATCCTTGATTTCTTTAGCTAAATACATTGCAACATCTTTTGTTCTTTGATGTATTTGTCTGTATCCTTCGAAACCATATCTTAAGAAGTTGTAATATTGTCCTATTACTTGGCTTGCACTTCTTGAGAAGTTTATAGCCATTGTTGGCATCTTTCCTCCTAAGTAGCTTACTTCAAATATCAATTCTTTAGGTAGGAATTGTTCATCTTTCCACATTACCCAACCGATACCTGGATAAACTAGTCCGTATTTATGACCTGAAGTACTTATTGATACAACATTCTTTAATCTGAAATCCCATTCAAGATCTGGTTCTATAAATGGTGCAAATAATCCGCCTGAAGCACCATCAACGTGAATTACTACTGATAATTTAGCAGTCTTATTATATTCTTCAACAAGATCATTTAATTTCTTAATATCATCATATTTACCAGTATAAGTAATACCTAATATACCAACTATACCTATAGTATAATCATCAACATAATCCATTACTTTATCCATATTTAAACTCATGTGCTCTTCATCTAATGGAACTAATCTCATTTCTATATCCCAGTATACACAGAACTTTTCCCAACATACTTGGAATCCTGATGATACAACTAAGTTTGGTTTCTTAGCATTTATATCCATACCAAGCTTCTTAGCTCTATTTCTCCATCTGAACTTCATAGCCATACCAGCTAACATACATGCTTCTGATGATCCAACTGTTGAAGTACCTATAAACTTCATATCCTTTGGAGCATGCCATAAATCAGCAATTATATTTACACAACGATTTTCAAGTTCTGTTGTTTGAGGATATTCTGACTTATCAATAGCATTTTTTTCTAATGTTTCAGCCATTAATTTTGTAGCTTCATCTTCCATATATGTTTGACAGAATGTAGCTAAGTTTAATCTTGCGTTACCTTCATCCATTAATTCATCTTTAACTAATCTATATGCAACTCTTGGTTGTATAGGTTTCTTACCAATTGAATATCTTGGCATTTCTACATCTTCTTCTTCTGTACCAAATATTGGTGTTCTATAAGTATCTTTTAATTCTTTATCATCTCTACTAAATAACATAGTAAGACCTCCCTTGATTATTAATTATTTTATATTTTTATATTTATAACATGTTCATCTTCAGGTAGGCTGTGATTTTCTTGATAGTCTTGCCATTGGGTGAACAAAGCTACTAGCTTTATACTATTTCTTATTTCCTGAACTATCTCCCGGTGGAAGAAGCTTTTCTTCTTGATCCATAATATCTTCTGGATCTGGATTAATTTGATGTTGTCCTCTAGCTATAGGAGGAACGAATTTATTAACTTCATCGGCTTTTAATGCAACTGGTTCTTTAAGACTCTTGTGTGCACTCTTATCATGAAGTGCGTATATTGCAAATGGAAGTATAAGCACTATTATGAAGCATATTATAAGCATTGCTTCGTATCCCTTAGCACTTGATGCATCTAATGATGCTGGTGGTACGAAGGATATAACGAATGCAAATATTGACATTATAAAACCTACTATACTAACTATCATTTTAAATACTGTTCCGCCTGGTATTTGGTAAGCTCTCTTTAAATTCTTCTTCTTTAGCACTAAATTAAAGTAAGCTATAAAGAATAAGAAGTAACCAACTAAGTAAACAACAACTGTAAGTGACATCGCAGTTAAGAATGAAACGTTGTTACCACCGCCTCCGAATGTTAAAACTGCGGCCCATATTGTACATAAAATACCTTGTACCATAATTAATGGAACTGGAACATTATGTTTATTAACTTTTCTAAATACTTTTGGTAAAATTCCCTTTTGAGCTGCTACATATAATCCTCTTGATGGACCAACAACCCATGAACTAACTTCTCCCATAACTCCAACTGCAATCATTAATGATATAATCTTTACAATCCAAGTTCCATGAGAAGTAAAGTGACCTATTAAAGCTGCAAATGTTTGTATAACACCAGAGCTTAAATTTAATTCTGATTGTGGTATAACTGCTGCAACTGATAAACCACCCATAGTATCTAAAATTATTGCAACAACAACTAAGATTAACATTGCTAATGGGTAATCTCTCTTAGGATTTTTCATTTCATTTGCATGAGTAGCTGATGCTTCAACACCCATATATCCTAATATAAATGATACGAAAACAACTAAAGTATTTAACTTAGTAAAATCTGGGAAGAATGTTCCCGCACTAATTTTTACATCCATTGGATTACCTTGTGCTATATAAGCTATTGCTAATCCAAATAGAATTAATGATGGTATTACTATACCTATTATAAATCCTGTTTTAGCAATTTTTGCTGTATATTTTGTTCCTGCTAATTGAGTAAATGTTAATGCCCAAAATACAATTAATACTCCAATAAATTTAACTGTTGGATCTGTATTAAGTGCTGGAAAATCAAATACATATGACAATGCTCCTAATATGAAATATAGCATTGTAATAAATCCAATTGATATTTCAAAGAACTGAAATGCTATTGCTGCGAATCCATATCTTTCTCCTAGTGTGTTTCCAACCCAAGCAAAAACACCACCTTCTTGCCATCCTTCAACTGTCGCCATTTCTGCTGCACATAAAGCTACTGGTATAAACCATAAGAAACCACCAGCTAATAAGTAGAATACTAGAGTAAATCCGGATGTTGCAAATGTTGGATATTCATATGAAGCCATTACCATAGATGCTGTTATTGCAAAGAACCCAAATAAGCTTAATGACTTAGCGCTCTTTGGCTTTGAACCTTTATCCATAATTTCACGACCCTTCAATATTTTGTTTTTATTAAAAGGCTTAATCTTGTCGACAGTATTAAGCAAGTTAGGAACTTTTTTCTTGTTCCTGTCTATGGCTAAAGTATAGCAACTGTTATTTTTTATGTAAAACGCTGTTTTTAAACCCAAAATATTCAAATCAACTGTAAAATTTGATTATATGAATAAATCCCTATAAATAATCTCGCATTCTCTGCTATTCTTAGTTTTATTACTAAATTCGTTCTGCAAATTTTACAAATACCCCTTAAAGCCTTTAAAATAGCCACTTCACGCATATAATTAATAAACTTCATATAATTATTAATTTTAAAAAATGGCTATATCACTAACGTTAAACGTTTACCTAGATATTTCATTGTAATCAATTTATATCTAATAATTACTTTTTATTTAAAAACTTAACTTTCTTTTATATATGGTTACAATTTTATACATTTAAATCATATATTGGATTAATTATTAATAGTCAATGTCCTAGTATTCATAGTTGTTTACTCATATATGCTATTTTTTTCTTATACTCTTTGTTTTTTTACCATTCACACTTAAAAGATTACCATTTATGCAATAAAAAAAAGACCAATACTCTATTTACTTGTTATAGTAAATTATTGGTCTTAACAAATTTATTAACCTATTTATATATGCTTAGATATTTTTTTTCTAAATAATCTAAGAAGTACTTGCAACTTAAATCTTCATTGCTAATATTTTTTATAATTTCACTAGGTGAATACATCGCGCCATACTTATGGACATTTTCATATAACCACATATGAATTCCACCTAACTCTCCATTTCTTATATCATCATACATTCCTTGGTATTCCTTTTTCATTGTATGAAGCATTTGAGCTCCATAAATATTTCCTAATGCATAACTTGGGAAATACCCAAAAGAACCATCTGACCAATGAATATCTTGAAGTATTCCTTCACTATCATTTTTAGGCTCTACCCCTAAATAGTCCTTATATTTTCTATTCCATACTTCTTTAACATCATCAATATCTAAATCTCCATTTATAAGAGCTTTTTCTATTTCATATCTAATTATTATATGAATGCTATATGTTAATTCATCAGCTTCTGTTCTTATAAGTGATGGCTCAACGTAATTTATTGCTTCATAAAATTCCTCTAAGCTTATATCTTTAAACTCACTAAATTCGTACTTTGCAAAAGGGAAAAAGTATTCCCAGAATTCTTTACTTCTGCCTAATATATTTTCATAAAACCTTGATTGGGATTCATGAATACTCATAGAAAGTGATGTATCTAGTCCTGTTCTTTGCAGATCATCTGGAACATCTTGATCAAATATACCATGACCACCTTCATGTATAGAACTAAATAAAGCTGATGTAAAATCTTCATTATCATAATTTGTTGTGATTCTTACATCCTTATTCCCAAAACTTATTGTAAATGGGTGCATACTTTCATCAAGTCTTCCTGCTTTAAGATCATACCCCATTTTATTTAGAATAAATAAAGCAAACTTTTCCTGAGACCTCTTATCAAACTTTCCAAGTAAAAAGTCTCTATTCACCTGCTTTCCGCTCTTTTCTATTTTATTTAATATTTTTATTATCCCATTTTTAAGCTCATCAAATATCTTATCAAGTTTCTTTACGGTTAAACCTTCTTCATACTTATCTAAAAGTGTATCATATTTATTATCTTTATAGCCCCAGTATTCTACGAATTCCCTTTGAAAATCTATCATCCTTTTCAGATGAGGCTTAAATATTTCAAAATCCTTTTTTTCTTTAGCTTCTTCCCATGCACCTTCTGATAGCGCTTGTGCTATTACGAATTCTCTATATCTCTCCTCTGGAATCTTCTTTGTTTCATCATACTCTTTTCTAGCATGTTTTATTATTGCCTTATCTTTTTCTGATAACCCTTCTATATTATGAACAAAATAATCTAAAAGTTCTCCCATTCGATCTGAAGTTGTCATCCTAAATATCTCTCCAGATATATGCTCTATAATACCTGAACGTTGTTCTATTGCCTTTTTAGGCATTTTAGTTTGCATATCCCAATAAATAAGCTCTAAAGCCGAATTCATTTTAGAAATACTTTCAATATAACTTTTAAGTTCATTTAACTTTGTTTCTCTCATAAGCCCCAATTCATCTCCTTTTAATTAATATTCAGGTCCAAAATATAATACAGATTCAGTTTCTCTACAATACTTAGTTACTATACATTCACTTAATTTTCTCGGACACTTAAAACAAACACATTGTAGATCCTTTCCATCACAATTTCCGCTTCTTTTTTCTGGACAATCTCCGCAATTTACTGCAATTCCTGCTGACATAAAAACACTCCTCTTTTGATTTATACTCCTATTATAGCAAAGAAAAACTATATTCTTCTAGTTATCCTAATTATATTGATATTTATAATATACTTTTAAATTAGATAATTTAATTGTATTAGAATATCAGCATTACAAAAGGGCGGTTTAATTGAAGAAATAATGTCAGACTATATCCATTTATATCTGTTCCATTAACTATTCACCCTACAAACATAGTTAAAATTCTTAGAAATGTTATTACTAAACTAAATATTTAAAGTATTTCCTAATTTAATAAATATAATTTTTTTGGTAGTGGTCTTTGGGGTAAACGATATTATATTAGATAATAAGGTACAGTAAGTTCAGAAATAATAAAATATACATATAGTACTAAAATTTAAGCAATCAATGTGTACTTATAACCACATTCGCAACAGAAACTTTATTTTACTCAATTTACGATAAATGTATATATTAATAAATTTATGTTAACTTTAATATCCAATTTAAATGATATATTGGATAAAATGAAAAACTATAGTAAAATATAACAAAAATAATATAAAATCAAAAATTATAGGGGGAAATATGATAAATAATAAAAAAATTTGTAGTTTTTTAACAGGGTGTTTAATAACTTCTTTAACTTTTCAAGGTTCAATGGTCTTCGCAAGTGAAAATATTAATAAAAATAACATAATACAGACTCAAGACCAAAGTAATACTAATTACATGTTTCTATCAGATTTAGGGTATATTGAAAATATGTCTAATACAGCCTGGGGGAACATAAAAAAAGATAAAAATACTGATGGAGGTAAAATTACTTTAAATGTTGAAGGTGAAGTTTTACAATTTAACAAGGGAATAGGTGCTCATGCAACTTCAAATGTTGTTTTTGATGTTTCAAAATATTCTCAAACATATTCAAGATTCACTACATATGCTGGTATTGATAGATCTCAATGGGATAAAGGTGATGGGATAAAGGTCGCTGTTTTTACATCTAATGATGGTAAGCAATGGACTGAAGTAGCAAAAACAGATATTCTTAAGGCAAATAAGAATGCTGCATTTATAGATGTAAATATTAAAGGTGCTAAATATTTAAAACTTTATGCAGATAAAAATGGAAATAATGGAAATGACCATGCCGTTTATGGTTCCCCAAGAATATTAAAGTCTAATTATGATATTAATACTGAGTATTTAGATAGTATCAAAAAGGTTACACAATATGATGAACTAATAAAAAAAACGTATACAACTAATGATGAAATTTCTGGCGATTATGAGAAGTTATTATTACAGAGAACTTTTGTAAAAAGAGCTGGATTTAATACTCTTCAAGAGATTGCTAAATTAGGAGATAAATATAAAGATACAATTAATTGGCTTGTAGATAATAAAAAAGCGCTTAACCTTTATGTAACTGGTGGAGAGCTTGAATGGGGTGGAAATTATTCTACATCAATTAAAGCTTTAGCAGATATTAGAGAAAAATATAAAAATGATTTTAATGATACTAAAAATGGTGACCTATATTTAAAAATGGCAATTGCGACATCATTAAGTCATTCTAAGTCTATTGGATTATGGACAGGCAATTCAAAAGCTTCTAATGCATGTGAAAGATATAAAATATATAAAGATCTTTATGATAATGGACTTATGAATAAAGGTGGAAATTCTGAATTATTTAAAGATTTACCTGTTGAGCTTATGAGATGGGTAATGAATAATAATATTGATGATGAAGAAATAAACTGGCTAGTAAATAATGCATTAGATAAAAAGGCTAAAAATAAAAGTTACTTAGATGCATATACATATATTCTTTACACTAATGGATTTAATTATAATAAGGACAAGTATTATGATAAATCAAAATTTGATGAATGGAATAAAAAATATAACATAGACTCTTTATCTGATTATGGGAAACGTGGAGCTCATAAATTATGGATGGTATTTGAAGAAGGTTCAGTATGTGGTGGACTTGCAAAAACTTACGCAAACCTTGCACAAGTATTTGGAATTCCAGCAGCTGTTGTAGGACAACCTGGACATGCAGCAGCTTTAACTTACAATAAAAATGCTCAAGGTAAAGGTATATGGAGTATTAAAAATGATATTTCAGGATGGGTAAAATCTGAAAAGGGAGAAAGAATGCCTTTAGGATGGGGCTCTAAAGATTGGGATTCTTATTATTCTGTTAGTTATATACTTTTAGCACAGCATGCTCTTGATGATTATGATAATTTAATAAAGGCTTCATATTATAATTATCTTGCAGATGTATATAATGGTAATCATGAAAAGCAAATAGATATTTATAAAAAAGCTCTTACAATTCAGAATTATAATCTTGATTCTCTTGTAGGACTTATTAATGCATATAAAGGTTCAGGTAATAAAACAAGTAATGATTATTTATATCTTGCTAAAAAAGTATCGAATGGCCTTGAGTTTTTTCCACTACCATATGTAGATGTGATGAAACTTTTAGATAAAAATATAACTAATGATTCAGATAAAGTAATTTTTGATATGCTTAAGACAAAAACACTTAAAAGAGCTTCAGAAGCTACTGAAGCTGATTCTGTTCAAGCTAATGCATGTAAAACTATGGCAAAACACCTTTTAGGACAAAACAAAGTAGAACTTGCAACTTTCTCCTTTGATGGCAAAAATACTAATAAAATTAAGATAAATGATATTTACTCAAATTCATCAATTAGATGGGAATATAGTGTAGATGGATGGGATACAAAAAATGAAACTGATGCGAAGGAAGTTACATTATCTAAAGAAGAACTTGAAAAAGTTAATTCAAAACAAGATATTCAGATTTCACTTGTAGGAACTCCACAAATTTATACTATTGATATTACACAACATGATGCTCCTTCAAAACTATATGTTAATGACCTTGAAAATCAATTTAGAGATGTTAATGGAAACTTAGAATATAGTGAAGATGGTGGAAACACATGGAATAAATATGATGCTTCTAGTACTAGATTTACTGGAAACAAAACAGTTCATGTAAGATACGCTTCGTCTGGAAATAAAATGCAGAGTAATACAGTTAAATATAAATTTACAGAAGATAATCAGCCTGATACAAGAAAATATATTCAGCTAGAAGGTATAACACTTAATAGCTATTCTTCACAAGAAAATAATAACGGAGCTGCTGCTTTAAATATGATAGATGGAAATACAAACACAGGATGGCACAATACATGGAATGGAGAAAAAAATAAATATTATTCTGTTAAGTTTAATAAGCCACATTATATTACTTCTATAGAGTATAAACCTAGTAATGTAAATGGAAGATTAAAAAATGTAGATATTTATACAAGTTTAGATGGTGTTAATTGGACAAAATCTGGTGAAGTACGTAATCTTCAAAACAATGATAATGTTAAAACTTTGAACTTAAATACACCAACAAATGCTAAGTTTGTTAAACTTCAAGCTGTAAATACTTATGGGAATCCAGAAAATGTTTTCTTTACAGGAAGAATGCTAAATTTCTTTGAAGATACTACAAAAAAATAAATAATAATCCAGTTATAAAATCCGAAAATAAAAAATAATGATTGGAATATAATTAAAAGAATATGTAAATTAAATTCCTGTTGCTGTTATGTATATACTATATATTCCAAACGATAATATTACTCTTGGTTGATTGAAAAATATTTAAATAAGATTATTTTAATAGAAAAAGAGAAAATAATTACAAAATTTTTAAAAAAGCTGACTCCTGTTCAATACAGAAGTCAGCTTTTATCTTCTTAACTCTCTTTTTTAAAATCTACTTAACATAGGGGAAACTTTATAATCTCTAACTTTTTTATATTCAAATATACTATACAAGCATATCTCTCTTACTAAATACTACATGGGCTACTATATATGAAACTATTATAGTTCCAATCATAAGTATAGCACCAAGTTGCGGTGTAAAGTTTACGTTAGAATAATTGTGTGCTATATTACCTTGAATCACTGCCGGTGTATTACCGTAATTTAAGAATATAAGATGTGCATACTCTCCAATCTTTTGGCTCATCATAGGTAACATTGTAGCGGCCACTGAAACAATTACTGAAACTGCCATTGTTATCATACTACTTTTAAATAAAGCAGATATCATAAATATAAATGCACAACATGCAATAATAAATAATACTTGCAGTAAAAAGCTCTTAAGTACAAACTCACCCATTGTTGAGTTATATCCTGAATTTGCAACTAAATCTAATTGCTTAAATCCTTGCTGAATTAAAACCTCTTGATTAATCTGATATTTTAAAGCCAATTCAACTGGCATTTTCATTGCATCAAATCCTGTGAAAGCTCCAATTATACCAAATGTTGCGACTTCAAGTCCACATATCATACTTACTACAGTTATTATTATAGCAATAAATTTAGATAATACCACTTTTCCTCTTGAAATAGGTTGAACTAATAAGAACTTAAGTGTTGCTGGAGTACATTCCCCTGAGATTATATCACTCATAAATACTGCAATACCTGCAACTAGTATAACCATACCAAGCATCATCATAACTTGTATTCCAAAATTACTAGGATAGAATTCCCACTCTTGTATTGGCTTTATATCATTGCCTAAGAAATATTGATTTCTTTCTAGTTCCTTCGTCATACTATCTATATGCTCTTTGCTAGTATAACCTTTTTGTGTCTTTGCTCTTTCTAATTCACTTTTTAAACTAGCAATATTTGATTTAACTGCAATCCTCCAATCAGGAGTTTCTTGACCTATAAGTTTCTCTTGAATCTTTCTATCAGCTTGTAATCTTTCTATATCATTTTTAGCATACTCTACATTGCTTTTAGCATTTTCTATTTCTTCTTTACTAGAAGATTTATTATTTTTAACTTCATTTAAATAATCCTCATTATGCTTTAAGTTATCTTTACTCCATCCTAATTGGTTATCTATATTTTCAATTTGACCCTCAGGTGATTGCCAATGAGCCATTTGATTTGCACTTATTTTCGCCATAAATATAAATCCTACCATAGCTAATGCAAATAATCCAAATACAACCCAAGTCTTACCCCTTCTTGTTATCTTAATAAGTTCATTTTTTATTAGAGTAAATATCATTATCTTATACCTCCTTCAACAAGCTCCATATATCTTTGTTCTAAGCCTTCTCTGTTTTTAAATATTTCTTCAATTAAAATATCTTCTTTTACTAAGGCTTTTACAAGTTCTGGAGTTGTTCCTGAGTCTATAACAATATTTATTCCGTCTTCTGATTTCTCTGAAGTTAATACAAATGGTTGATTTCTCAATACCTTAAGCACTATTTCATCATCATTCTTTGCAACTAATGTAAGACTTTCTTTTTCTGTTCCTTGTACAGCTTCATTCATATTTTCTACTGCTTTTATAACACCATCATTAATAAATGCTACTCTATCACAAAGTTGTTGAACTTCACTTAATATATGTGAAGATACAAATACGGCCATTCCTCTTTCTCTTGAAGCGCTCTTTACTATGTTTCTAAAATCTATAATTCCTGATGGATCTAGTCCATTTGTTGGTTCATCTAATATTAAAAGTTTTGGATTTCCGATAAGTGCTGCAGCAAGACCTAATCTCTGTTTCATTCCAAGAGAATATTTCTTTACTTTATCATTTATTCTGTTTTCTAATCCAACAAGCTTTATTAATTCTTCTACCTCTTCCTTTGATACTTTTCTTATTCTTGCAATTTGCATAAGATTTTCTCTTCCTGAAAGATACTTATAAAGCTCAGGATTTTCAACTACAGCCCCTACATCCTTTAATGCTTTCTCTTTATTATCTTTAAGATTTGCTCCACAAATTCTAACTTCACCTGATGTTTGTGATATAAGCCCAACTAACATTCTAATTGTTGTTGTCTTACCAGCACCATTAGGTCCTAAGAATCCATATATTTCCCCTTCTTTAACTGTAAAGTTTAAATTTTTTATTATCTCTCTCTTCCCAATAACCTTTTTAAGGTTTTTCACCTCTAAAACATTCATTAACTACCCCTCCAGTGATTACTATAATATAATTCTAAACATTAAATCTTAATATAAAGAGGAGTATTTTCTTATTAATTTCTTAACAATTCCTTAATTATCCATATATAACTGTAAAAAGTCTACCCTTAATTATTAAGAATAACTCAATCCCCTCTAACATTATATTGTAAAGACAATACAAAATTTCTAATGGAATAAACTTAGATATTAAAAAAAGCTCTAAGTAATTAATATTTAAATTTAACTACTTAAAGCTTTAATTATTTATATATTATTTTGGATTATTTGTTATATCTTTATTTAAAATTTCATATTATATTTTTCTAAAAATCTTCTTATTGATTCTATCATCGCATCAGCTCCACCTTCTACATCTGATTGAACATTTAATGCTAATAGAGGTTCATGAAGGGATAATCTTAATAGAAACCATCCATCTTCTTTTTCTGATGGACACATAACTCTTACTCCTTCATAATTTTTTTCAGGTAATTTCCATGAAGTATGACTCTTAACCAACGACTCTAAATCCTTTAGGATCCCCTCTCCAAATTCTCTATAGTTATCTTTTTCTATATTTATTCTATATTCTACTTTTTCTAAAGGTTCTTCAAGATTATCTATAAGACTTCCAATCTCTCTTCCTTCTTCATGCAGCTTTGAAACTTCAATTAATATTTTTGATACTAAAAATGCTCCGTCATCTAAAAAATAATTTTCTTTTATAGCTGCATGTCCTGAGGTTTCTATTGCAAGATGACATTCTGTGCCTTCTTTATTTAATCTAATACCTTCATTTATTACATTTTTATATCCTCTTTTAAATCTATGATGTATTCCACCTTTACTTTCAATGAATCTTCCAAGCCCTTCAGTTGTAACTGAATCTGTAACTATTGTACTATTTGGATATTCTTTAAGAATTATTGTTGATATCAATGCTATAAGTGCATCTTTATTTATTGGATTTCCGTTTTTATCCACAATTGCAGCTCTATCAACATCTGTATCGAAGATTATTCCCATATCACTTTTAGTTCTCTTTACGGCCTCACATATTGATTCTATAGCTTCCTTATTTTCAGGATTAGGAATATGATTTGGAAAATTGCCGTCTGGGTCTAAAAATTGACTTCCTGATGTATTTGCCCCTAATTCTTTAAGTACCTTTTCTGCAAAGAATCCACCAGCACCATTTCCAGCATCTACTATTATATTTAATCCATCAAGAGGTTTATCAAAATTACCCTTACTATCTGCACCAACTCTTATTTTATCTACTAAAATTTTTGAATAATCATCAATAAGATTTCTTTTTTCTAGCTTACCTATATTCTGTGTAGTGATTTTATTAACCTCCGATAAAGCTACTATTTCATCTATATCAGATTTTTCTACTCCACCTTTATCTGTAAAAAACTTTATTCCATTATAATAGAAAGGTAAATGACTTGCTGTTATCATCGCTGCACCATCACACTTATATCCATCCATTACAGTTGACATAAACATAGCTGGTGTTGTAGCCATACTACAATCATAAACGTCACAACCTAATTCCCTTAGTGTTTCTATAAATACTTCCTTCAACTCTTCTCCTGATAATCTTGAATCGCATCCTATAGCTACCTTTAAAGAATTTGAATTCTTTTCTTTTACAAGCCAATTATAAAATCCTATTGCTATTTCTCTCACTTCATCTTTAGATAAGTTTACTTCTTTGTATTTATTTTTAATTGCTATACCTCTTATATCAGTTCCGTTCTTTAATTCTTCTAACCTTTTGTTCATTGCTACTCCTTATATTTAAACTATTACTACCTTAAGATAATATATAATTTCTATCTAATCTTTTGTTACACATACCTAAACCTTTACACAAGCTGTATAAAGGCTTATCACAATAAATAATATATAATACTTTTTAAATTTTTACTGTAAACATTTAATTAAAAAAATTTCTACTCTATTTGTTAATAGCATATACTTTTTATTATTAAAATATTAATTTTTAAAGACATAAATCCAAAGCAAACTAGCTATATAAAATAACTATAACAATAAGAACTAGAGTATACTCTAGTTCTTATTTAAGTATCAATTCCAAATAATTTTTCCATGAAAATACTAAAATTATTTTACCTTTAAGATTATTTTAAATATATATAAAATCCTCATTCTTATTATTTTTACAAATATATGCAAATATTCATAAAGCGTTTATTGAATAGCAAAATTCAAAGTGCTATGCTTTGGTTAAGCGATTTAAGATGATGTGAATAACTAGAAAATTAATACTACGAGGTGATTTTATGATTAACAATAATGACTTAGAAGAATTAGTAGAAAAGAATAAAAAGTATATTAAGGATGGTCATGTAGCAACATACATTCCTGGTCTTGCAGTAGTGGACCCTAATCAATTAGGTGTTGCAATTTATGATTTAGAAAGTAATAAAGAATATTTTGCCGGTGATTATGATACAAGATTTGCTATAGAAAGTATCTCTAAAGTTCCAACTCTTATACTTGCAACTTTAGATAATGGATTAGAAGAAGTATTTAAGAAAGTTGATACTGAACCTACTGGTTTTGCATTTAATTCAATATTAAATATGCAAATAAATCATAGAAATAAACCAACAAATCCATTTGTAAATGCTGGTGCAATTGCAACAACATCTTTAGTAAAAGGAAAAGATACTGAAGAACGTTCAGCTAGAATTTTAGAATTCTTCAAGAAAATCATGGGTGATGATGGTGTTAAATTAAACACTGAAATTTATTTATCAGAAAAGAGAACTGGAGATATAAATAGATCATTAGCTTACTACATGAAAGGTAATAATATGATCGAAGGCGATGTTCCTGATATACTTGACTCATACTTTAGACAATGCTCTATGGAAGTAACAGCAGTTGGTCTATCTAGAATGGGTGCTGTTCTTGCAAATGAAGGTGTATGTCCTTGGAATAATGAAAGATTATTCCCAATTGAAACAGCTACAGTAGTTAAATCTTTAATGACTACTTGCGGATTATATGATGAATCTGGTACTTTCTCAGTTCACATCGGTCTTCCATCAAAGAGTGGTGTAGGTGGAGGAATACTATCAGCAGTTCCAAGTAAATGTGGTATTGGATTGTTTAGTCCTGCATTAGATGTTCCTGGAAATAGCGTTGCTAGTATTAAATTACTTAATGATATCAATGATAAATTAAAATTAGATATCTTTAGATAAGCAAGAGGTATTAAAGATTTAATTAAGATAAAAGAACCAAGCTAAATTAATTTAGCTTGGTTCTTTTTTATAAAAATATTTGAAATAATATAAGAGCTGCTACACCAGGTATTCCAAATATACCAGCAATTAATGCGGTAATAATATTAATAGCTATATGGAATCCAAATCCCGCTCCGATTGTGTTGACTATATATAGTAATACAACTCCAAATATTCCGTTTAACAACAATTTAATTGGCCATTTTAATAATCTTATAATAACATATAAAACTACTAATCCAATAAGCCCATATACAAGTAACTTAGCATCTAACATTAAAAACACCTCTTTATTCTGCTAGTCTTAGATTTTTATTCATAATATATTTTCTATTAGCTTTAATTCCTTTTTTCTTAGCTTGATCCATCAAATATGAATATCTTTTTTTAGCGGCTTGCTCTGTATATATAGCCACCTCTATAAGTAATGGATCTTCTACATTTTCAAAAATACTATTTGCAATCTCCATTTCAGCCTTTGCACCTTCAATTGCCATTAGCAAGTCCATTTTTTCACTTTTATAACCAATTACACCCCTAAGATATTTAACTATAAAATTTTTATTCATATACTAACCCCTTAAAATTCATTTATAATTAAATTTTATCCAAAAATTGTAATTAGTATGCAAGCTATTAAAAATTTAGTAACACATTTTCAAACATCCTCATACATTATTATCATAAGAAGCTTTTCACTCATTCTCAAACAAAACTTCTAACTCCCATCTATATTAAGGACTCAATTTTTTGAGTCCTTCTTTTTATATTTGAGTTCTTCCCTCTAATGCTTTTGAAAGAGTTACTTCATCAGCATATTCTAGATCTCCACCCACTGGTATACCAGCTGCTATTCTTGTTACCTTAACATCTAAAGGTTTAAGTATCTTTGCTATATACATAGCTGTAGCTTCACCTTCTATATTAGGATTTGTAGCTATAATAACCTCTTTAATTTCTTCTCTCATTCTAGAGACTAATTCTCTTATTCTAATATCTTGTGGTCCTCTACCTTGCATTGGTGAAAGATTTCCATGAAGAACATGGTAAACTCCATTATATTCTTTAACTTTTTCCATAGTCATTATATCTTTTGGTTGTTCTACTACACATATAGTACTCTTATCTCTGTTAGGATTTGCACATATAGCACAAGGATCTGAATCAGTAAAATTACCACAAACTGAACAATATTTAATTGTTCCTCTAGCCTTTACTAATGCTTCTGCAAACTCTTTCACTTCATCCTCTGGTAAGTTTAATACATGAAGCGTTAACCTTTGTGCTGTCTTTTGACCTATACTTGGCAACTTAGCAAATTCCTCTATTAATTTCTCTATCGCAACTGGATAAAATTCCATAACCCTCTTCCTTTCAAATCTCTATTTTCAATAATTATCACTAAAAACTATACTAGTAGTTTAATATAGTTTATACCATTTAACAACTTAATAAAGATTAAATAAGAATTAATTTATAATAACTATTATAAACATCCTGATATAATAACTAATAATAAAAACCCTTCAAATTATATTAATTTAAAGGGTTTTTATTATTTATTAAACTATAAAACTTTTCTATTACTTACTTTATATGTTTTATATATAAGTATTAATCCTACTATTAATAATATAGATCCTATTATTGCATATATTGCTGTATAGTCTCCTACATAATATACAATCATCGGCATTACTAATATTCCCACTATATTATAAGTTATATGACCTATCATACTTCCTATTATAGAATTAGACCAAGTAACTATGACTCCTAATATTATTCCTAAAACTATTGTATACATAGTTTGTACCGGATTAAAATGGAATAATCCAAATAATATTGCTTGCAATATTATCGCTACTATTACATTAAATCCTCTTTTTAATTGATCAAATATTAATCCCCTAAACAAAATTTCTTCAAATATAGGTATTATTATGGTTACACTTATCATTGTATATATAGAATTATATGCAGTCATTAATCCCTTTGATGTATCACTATAGCTAGTGAATTTATCTCCTACTAAAGCAACAAAAGCTGATGATAATACTGCAAATCCTAAAGTAGCTAAAATTATTATTGGAATATACGACTTTTTTATTTTATTAAATTTGCATCTTTCCCAAAGATTTTTCTTTCTTTTTCTAAGCATTAAGACATATATTAAAAATGTTATTAATGCAGAAATTACAGCTAAAATAAATTGATTATTCATTATTTGAGTTCCCATCATATTTATGTCTGACTGACTCATTATTGCACCAGCCATTATGATAAACCCATAAATCATGCCTACTAAAGCTTGCATAATAAGATAAATAAGACCAAATCCTATAATCTTTCCAAAAATTCCAAGATACTTTTTCATTACTTTTCCCCCTATTTCTCATTAGTTCATCTATATATTACCATATTATTTAATTATTCTTCATTTATGTAACAAAAGGTTTTATTTGTAAATTAAATGTTTATTTTTAAATATAAAAAGACCAACTAAAATAGTTGGTCTAAAATCTTATAAACTAACAGGATTACTATCTAACTTTTTAATTTTCCTATTAAATTGAGCAAATAATACAATTCCTGTTATACATGTAATAACTTCAGTTATAGTTGATGACCAAATTACACCATGAAGCCCTAAGAAATGATGAGCAATTATAACTACTGGAATATACAAAATCCCCTGTGCTACTGCCATTATAGTAGTAGGCGCCGCTTGTCCAGACGCTTGAAAAATCCCCATAAGTAGTCCAGTAAATCCATTAAATAAAGCTGAAATTAGCATAGCTATTAAAATATATGTACCTACGCTTACAACAGATGATTGAGTAGTAAATAATCTAATTATAGGTACTCTTAATATATATACTATTGCTACAAATAAAAATGAAATTATACCTATATATTTTGCCGCTTCCTTAATTGCTGATTTTAACCTTAAGAAATTTTTATTAGAAAAATTATAAGCTAATAGTGGTATAATCCCTAAAAATATTCCCATTGATAAAAATTCAGGGACTTGTACAATACGTAAAGCAACTCCAAACGCAGCTATGACATTATCACCATACTCCATACAGTAATTATTTAAAAGCAGTGTTGTAACAATCATAAAGGACATTTGCAAAAGTTCTGATATACCTATTTTATATATTTCCCATTGCTCTTTTAATGAAAGTTTAAATCCACCAATAAAACCTCTAAGGTGTTCACTTCTCTTTTCTAAATAGTATATATAATAAATTGCAGAGGCAAGATTCGCTATTGACATTGAAAGTGCTGCTCCAACTACATTTAAATTAAAAAATAGTATTAATAATGGATCAAATATTAAATTGACTAATGCACTAACCCCCATACCATACATTGATTCTTTTGATGCACCTTCTGATCTAACTACTTGTTCTAATGCAAAATTTAAAACAATTGTAAATCCGCTAATAAACAAAGCTATTGAATAATTTTTGGTTAAATTAAAGGTTATATCATTTGTACCTAGTAATTTTATAAGTGGGTTCATTACAAATAAAGAAATAGTTGCTATAATAATTCCTGCTACTATACTTGCAAATACAGTATAACTAGCCACTCTTTTTGCTTTATTTATTTCACTTTTAGCAATTAAACGAGTTATGTAAGTTCCGCCTCCAACACCAAATACATTTCCAAAGGCCATTAGTATAGTGAAAATTGGAAGACCTAATGTTATTGCAGATAACATCTCAGTATTATGTAATAGTCCTATAAAGTATGCATTAATAATATTATACACAGTTCCAATTGACATCCCTATCATCATTGGAATTGAAAGATGTCTGATCGCTTTCTTTATGGGTGCCTTTTCTAAATAATATTCATTTGTTATATCTATAGTATTTTCCATAATAAAATACCTCCTTATAAATAATTAAATATCTAACAATTAGATTTAATATAGTTAGAGTTCTAACTAATTAGTTAATAGTAGCTTATAGCTACTACTTAAAGTTAATTATAAAGAATGATTTATTTTAGATAATAATTTTTCTAAAGTCTTACGCTCTTCAACTGTAAGGGAAGCTGTAATACTTGATTCAACCTTAGAAAAAGCTTCATTAAAATCATTAATTAATTCTTCTCCTTTAGATAAAAGATAAATATTTTTTTGACGTTCATTATCTTTAGGAATACGACGCTCAATGTATCCTTTTTTCTCAAGTCCCTTTAGCATGCTCGTAATAGTAGCACCTCTTCTGTTAAAAACCTCAGCTAAATCTTTTTGAATTATTCCTTCATCTTGATGGTTATATATATAATCAAGAATCCTACCTTGTTGAGAATTTAATCCAAGTTGTCTTATGCTTTCATCAGCTTCTATTTTAAGCTTTATACTAATTATACGAAACAAATCTGAAAAAGTTGTATCTATCTTTTCATTATGTTGGTTCATAAATATCAACTCCTTTATTAACTAATTAGATTACTAACTAAATATTAAATACAGATTAACATCTATATACCTAATTGTCAATGTTCTAATAGTTAGAATTCTAACTATCTTTTATTTATCTATACATATAAAATAAAAGAGTGCCGAATTTATCGACACTCTACTAAAATCAAATAAATAGTTTATTATCTTAGACTGCTATTGATTAAAATAATCCTGGTATGTTCATTCCACCAGTTACTTTACCCATCTTATTTGCAGTTTCTTCTTCTGCTTTTCTTAATGCTTCATTTACCGCACTTAGAACTAAATCTTCTAACATTTCTACGTCGTCTTCATCAACAACTTCTGGCTTTATGTTAATAGCTAATATATCTTTTTTACCATTTGCAGTTACAGTTACAGCTCCGCCTCCAACTGATGCAACGAATTCTTGTTCTTCAAGATCTTTTTGCATTTGCTCCATTTGCTTTTGCATCTTTTGCGCTTGTTTCATTAAGTTATTCATTCCTCCCATGCCGCCTGGGAATCCACCTTTTGCCATATATATGTCCTCCTTAATAATAAAATCTAATTTTAATTATATAGTATTTTTTATAACTTTACTATACATAACCTATTAGTATTTATCTATATGTTCCTTATATAATTTATGCCTTAAATTTTTATAGTGTACCAAATAGTATTAGTCTTTATTCATCAATAATCTCTAAAAAATCTGCTCCAATGACATCACTTAAAACTTGCTCTGGAGCAGCATTTTCTTTTTGCTCATCAGAAACTGTAAATCTAACTCTTACATTATTTCTTAAAACTTCTGAGAATACTTCATTTACTAATTTATTATTCTCAGCTTTTTCTAATCTCTCTTTATTAAATGAGTACTGATCAGTATATTGAACCGTTATAACTCCATCTTTGCAGTCAACAGGTCTTCCTGTTGTTATTGATGCATATACTATCATTGCTCTTCTATTCTTTAATTCTTCTAGTATATCTTTCCAAGCTGATTTTACACTTTGAATACTTACATTAGTTGAAAGATTTTCATCTCTCTTAACGTTATTTTCTACAGATTGACTATTGTTTTGATTCTTAGCTGTTACTTGCCTTTTTAAATCATTAATATTAGCTGCTCCATCTGTACTTACAGCTTGATTAGAGGCTGCAACTTTTATCTTTCCTGATTTTAAGGCTGATTCTAATCTATTTAATCTACCAAGTATAACCTCGTTTGATGTATCATACTCAATTTTACATATCTTAATTATAGCAAGTTCTAGGTAAAGTCTTGCTTGCTTTGACATTTTTGCATTGCCTTCAGCCTCTTGAAGTATCCTTATACTTCTCATTATTTCCTCAACTCTTATTCTGTCTCCTTGCTCTTTTACTAAAGCAATATTCTCAAGAGACATATCAAGTACTTCTTCTGGATTATTTGTAACTTTAATCATAAGAAGATTTCTATAGTGAGCTATTAAATCCTTAATAAACAGGAATACATCTTTACCTGCATAAACTATTTTATCAATTATAGTCATTGCATCCTCAATGTTTCTCTCTATAGTAGCTGATGTTATCTCAAATAAATATTCATTAGTAACTAATCCAAGCATTGATACTAATTCATCATAATCTACATTACCATCACCCATAGCAATTGCTTGATCTAATATACTAAGTGAATCTCTCATAGCACCATCTGATACCCTCGCAATAAGATCTAAACTCTTATCCTCTGCAAAAACGCCTTTATTTTCAGCAATTTCTCTAAGTCTTGCTGTAATTTCTTTATTACTAATTCTTTTAAAATCGAATCTTTGACATCTTGAAAGTATTGTTATAGGGAGCTTTTGAGGGTCTGTAGTTGCTAGAATAAATATTACATTTGCAGGTGGCTCTTCTAAAGTTTTAAGGAATGCATTAACGGCTCCTGTTGAAAGCATGTGAACCTCATCCATTATATAAACTTTATATTTAGCCTCTTGAGGTGGATATTTAGAATCATCTATAATATCTCTTATTTTATCTACCCCATTGTTTGAAGCTGCATCTAATTCAGTAACATCTATCGCAAGCCCTTCATTTATCTTTTTGCACATTTCACATTCATTGCATGGCTCTCCATCTCTTAAATCAGTACAATTTAAAGCCTTTGCAAATACCTTAGCTGTTGATGTTTTACCTGTTCCTCTTGTACCACAGAAAAGATATGCATGTGCTATTCTTTCGTTTAATATTTGATTTTTAAGTGTTGTAGTTATATGTTCCTGACCTACTACATCTTCAAATGTTTTTGGTCTCCATTCTCTATATAACGCTGTATATGCCAAGGTTTTGTCACCTCTTTTTCTAAAGTTAAAGTCTATATTAATTATACACTAATAAGCACATTATTTATACAATTTATAAGGATAATGGCTCTTTCACTTAATACTTTTTAAATTAACTATCCTTTTCTTAGATTGCTACTTATAAATTAATGCTTTTATTTTCCCTCACAAATAATCCTTTTTATATGTTAAAATAATATGATAATAATATGCTGAAAAAACGAAAGGAGAATTTTAAATGAGCTTATATGATAAACAATACCTTGATATTGTAGAAAAAATTCTGGACCACGGATATTACGATCAAAATAGAACTGGAGTTGCTACATATAAAATTCCTCATCAAATACTTCAATTTGACTTAGAAAGAGAATTCCCTATATTAACAACTAAATTTGTTGCCTTCAAAACAGCTGTTAAGGAACTTTTATGGATATATAAAGATCAATCAAACAGCGTTAAGAAATTACAAGAACAAAACGTTAAGATTTGGAACGAATGGATGATGGATGACGGAACAATAGGAACATCATACGGATGGGTTGTTAAAAAATTTGATCAATTAGATAAATTAATAGATGCACTTAAAAATAATCCACAAGATAGAAGAATGATGATTAACCTTTGGCAAATTCCATATCTAGATACAGGAGCTCTTCACCCATGTTGTTTCCTTACTATGTGGGATGTAACAGACGGTAGATTAAATTGCATGCTTGTACAACGTTCAGGAGATATTCCGCTTGGAGTACCATTTAATACTACACAATATGCAGTTCTTGTTCACCTAATAGCTCAAGTAACTGGATTAAAGCCTGGATTATTTACTCACGTTATAAACAATGCACACATTTACGAAAACCAAATTGAAGGAATGAAACTTCAATTAACAAGAAGAAATGAAGCTTATGATGCTCCAAAACTTTGGGTTAATCCAGAGATTAAGGATTTCTATGACTTTACACCTGATGACATTAAATTAGAAGACTATAAATACCACCCATCAATAAAAATGGAGGTATCAGTTTAATGTTATCAATAATAGTTGCCACTGCTCAAAATAATGCAATAGGTAAGGATAATTCTCTTTTATGGCATATTTCAGAGGACCTTAAAAGATTTAAAGAAATAACTTCAGGTCATAAGATACTTATGGGAAGAAAAACATTTGAATCTCTACCTGGAATACTTCCAAATAGGCCACATATAGTTCTTACTAGAGATATGAATTTTAGCGTAGACTCTGATAAAGTAACTGTAATTCATAACTTAGATGAAGTTATAAGTAATTATAAAAACTCTGATGAAGAAATATTTATAATTGGTGGCGGAGAGATATATAATTTACTTATGCCTTATGCAGATAAGCTATACTTAACAAAAGTTAAGAAAGATTTTAATGCAGATACATTCTTTCCACAGATTGATATGAATAAATGGGAAGTTATCCACACTTCTGGTGATAAAACTGATGATAAAAGTGGATTAATTTTTGAATTTATAGATCTTATTAGAAAGTAATTTTAAGCTACCTCATACTTGAGGTAGCTTTTTTTATTTTTTATCTAATATAACCAATAATCTAATTATTAAGTGTTATAAAAGTATTTTCTTTAAATTTTTCAATGTATATATAGTTATTTCTCTATAGTTTCTAAAAAGTGCCTACTTGTAATAAAATTTATCTAATACTATTATACAAACTAAGGAAAACTAATATTAAGATAAGTAACGTATAAATGAAAGGTGGTAAAACTATGGAAAATATAAAAAATTCTATTATAAAGGCTTATAATTTTAGACATGCTTGTAAGGAATTTGATTCATCAAAAAAGATTTCTGATGATGATTTTAAATTTATACTTGAAACAGCTAGACTATCTCCTAGCTCCTTTGGATTTGAACCTTGGAAATTCTTAGTTATTCAAGATATGAGTTTAAGAGAAGAACTTAAACCACTTTGTTGGGGAGCTCAAGGTCAACTACCTACAGCAAGTCACTTTTTAATAATATTATCTAGAAACATAAATGACATGAAATATGACTCTAAATATATATTAAACTTTATGGAAAATGTTCAAAAATTACCTAGTGATGTAATACCTGTTAAGAATAAGTTCTATAAAGATTTTCAAGAAAATCAATTTAAACTTTTAGAAAGCGATCGAGCAATTTTTGATTGGGCATGCAAGCAAACTTATATAACATTAGCAAATATGATGACAGCAGCAGCTCAAATAGGAATAGATTCTTGTCCTATGGAAGGCTTTGATAAAGATCAAGTTGAGAATTTACTTATAAATAAAGGTATATTAGATAAAAAACATTTTGGTGTTTCTTGTATGGTTGCTTTTGGATATAGAAAAGCTGATCCTCAATTTGCTAAAACAAGGCAGTCTCTTGATAAAATAGTAGAATGGATATAAAAAATTAATTCATTATATAAATAAATCTATACAAAATATATAGTTATAAATATTTTGTATAGATTTATTTTATCTTTAACAAGAAAAAGAGGGCTCTTTACTTCTTGGCTTGCAAAGTTCCCTCACTTTCTTATCCTATTGTTTTTGTCCTATATTGTTAATCCTATTGAAGAGTAACCGAATTAAATTATTTTATTGAATATGTACTTTAATATTCAAAATTAACATTAAAAAACCGTGCACCTCGCTTCGACAGTAGCTTATACGCGTTACCTATGCAGTTAGCTCAGGCCAGATTTATCCACGGCACACGGAAGGATCCACTTATTGCTGCTTCCTTCCGGACCTGACAAGATTCATGGGCTCCCGTTGCGTGGGACCCAGCCATCAACACCACTTACATAGGGCAGGCCGTACAAACTAAAGCCTCCCCGAGGAATTCGACCCTGCTGTAGCGGATTGCAGGTTACAGGGCACCGCTAACTCCCCATCTAGCACGGTTCTGGCGGAGAGAGTGGGATTTGAACCCACGGTAGAGTTTCCCCTACACACGCGTTCCAGGCGTGCTCCTTCGACCACTCGGACATCTCTCCATAAAGTATTTAATTATTAAGCTTAAATAGTTTTAACTACAATTAAACTTAATATACTAAATCCGTTATAAAACTATATTTAGTTTTGATACTTTTTCATTCTATCATAAATACTATTTTAGTTCAATAGAAAGATTTATCCTTAAAATTCTTATATTTTTATTGTTGCAATATTTTTTAATTGACTTTAATTTTACTTATTAAATTATAATAAACATATAAAAATTAGATAAATATTTCTACCTTTTGTATGTTTATAAATAATATTATAATTATTTTTTATAGAATTTATTTTTTAATCTTTTTATCATCACTCTTTTTATTACTATTAGCTTTTCTCTCTTCAGCATATAATTGCTTTTTTATTTGTCCATTTATTAAAAATATAGGCATTAAGAGTACGAATATAGCTATTCTAATTACATTATTATGTATAAATATCATTGATATTAGTCCAATTATCTCAATAATACTTAGTATATGAGTAAGTTTATTTGAAAACATATAATCACCTCTAATATACATTATAATAAAATAGCTCTTAAATACCTAGTTTATATAAATTAAAAAATCCTCCTCTACCTATTTGTATTAAGCTAATCAAAGGAGGATTTTTTTAATCTCAATATCAGAAATCGTTTACCTAAATTGCAATATCATCTTATTTCCTTTATAAACTAAAGCCATATACTGAAAAGTACTCCTGCAACTACTAAAATTAGAGCTCCTCCAAGCCTTGTAGCAATCTGAGCATATGCCATCAAATTCATTCTTTTTGCTGCTCCTAATATTTCTAAATCTCCTGATCCACCTCTATTAACATGGCATAATCCAGCTGCTATAGAAGATTCTATTGGATAGAACCCAAATATTTTAGCAGTTATCCAAGGTCCAATTATTGCTCCTAAAACAGCAAATAATGATATTATTACAGTAGTCACATTAAATGCTTTCAGCAATTCTCCAAAATCAACCATAGCTATACCAACACCAGCTATTAATACGTAGAATAAATTACCTACCATAAATTTTTGAACTTGCTTTGCTCCAACCCTTATACCTTCTGGAACTATATTTAGAGCACAGGCTATTAATACAAATACAACCATATATGCAAATGGATGAATTACTATACCACCTATAGTTGGGAAGAATCCTTTACCAAATAAGTTTGCTAAACAATAGAATGCAAGTATTATAAATAATCCAGCAGCCGCATCTTCCATGGTTACTTTTAAGTTAGACTTTTCTTCTTTCGCATTAACGCTACCCTTTATTAATTCACCATGGCCTGTTAAATTTGGCTTCTTGTTTCCTATTCCATTTAATATCGCTCCCGCAATAATAGCTATAATATTTGCTATAGTTAATATTGCCATAGCAGAAGAATACCATACTTTAGGATCCTTTCCGGTTACTTGACCCCATATTTGGCTCATAGGTATAGCACCTGCTCCATTTCCACCTCCCATGATAGGAAGAGCATAATTTAATATAACTTCCTTAGGTGAAACTCCTGTAATTAATCCTCCAATTACAGCAAACCCTGCCGCAGTAATTGTCGCTATAAGTACCATAGGAATAAATCCTCCAATAGTCTTTGCTAAAAATTTTCTATCAATTGATAACAATGATCCACAAATCATTATAGATATGTATAATTCTAAAAATCCACTATCAAAAAGGGTTTTCACATTATGAACATATACAGTTGGAATAAATCCCATATATACAGCCCATGAAGTAGCTAAAAATGCTAATATAGCTCCACCGCCTAAATAATCTTTCCAAATTGGAATTGAATCACCAATTTTACCTAAGATTATCCCACAAGTAAATACTAAAAATATACTTCCAACCATATCTTTTGGTAAAGACTTAGTTTCTATTCCCAATATAATTATGACCGCTCCAATAATAAATAATGGCATAGGAATCCCAAAAAGATTTAATTTAATAAACTTTTTCAAAGGTCCAATTTCTTGACTCTCATTCTTATTTCCACTTTGTAATTCCATATAATTTTCCTCCTTAGATATTTATTATTTAAAATTTAATCTTACAGTCTCTGAAACTGCATCGACTATATTCCCTTCAAACACTCCAGGTATCACTTTATTTGGCGTAGGATTATCCACCAATGAAGCTAATTTCTTTGCAATACTTAACATTAAATCATAAGTTACATCATTAGCATTGGCTTCTAATAGCCCCTTAAATAAGCCTGGAAAAACCAAAATATTATTTACTTGATTTGGATACGCTGGTCCACCTGTAGCTATTACAGCTGCTCCAGCCTCCTTAGCTATCTCGGGTTTAACTTCTGGTGTTGGATTTGCGAGAGCAAATATAATAGGATCTTTACCCATAGTTTTTATCATGTCATATGTTAAGACATTCCCCTCTGACAAACCAATAAATACATCACTATTGTTAATGACATCTTCAAGGGAGCCTTTAAGCTTATCTGGATTCGTTATTTTTGCTATTTCTTGCTGTGGTTCATTTAAATCCGTATCTCCATATACTAAAGATCCTTTTCTATCTACTAAAATTATATTGTCTATTCCAGCTTCTTTTAATAATTTAGCTGTTGCAATACCTGAAGCTCCTGCCCCTAGAACTACAACTTTTAAACTTTCAAAATCCTTTTTCACAACCTTAGTAGCATTATATAAAGCCGCTAGTACTGCAATAGCTGTTCCATGTTGATCATCATGATACACAGGTATATTAAGCTCTTTCTTTAATACCTCTTCTATGTAAAAACATTCAGGTGCTTTAATATCTTCTAAATGTATTCCACTAAAACTATTGGCTATACTTTTTATAGTCTTAATTAACTCATCTTTATCCATCTGGTCAACACATAAAGGAATTGCGTTAACCCCTGCCAATTGATTGTATACTGAAGCCTTTGCCTCTACTATTGGATATCCAGCTAATGTACCAATATTACCAAAGCCTAAGACTGCTGTTCCATCAGTAATTACTGCTATTGAATTTCCAATAGATGTTAATTTTTTAATACTTTCAGGACAATGTTCAACTTCCTTACAAACAGTTGAAACACCTGGTGTATATATTTGAGATAAATCCTCCTTATTTTCTATATTAAAATTTGAGTTTATACTAATTAACCCATGTGCTGATTCTCGTGTCTTTAATATCTCTTCTTTAGTCATAATAAAATACCTCTTTTCTAAATTCATATAAATCAAATAAAACTTCTTATTGGTAAACGTTTACCAAGAGTCTATAATTTATTATTTATATTTTTCTTGAAAATTATTTTCTCTATATTCATTTATTAGCTTATTTATGCAAATAATTAGCTCTTCTACCGAATGAGTTCTACTTCTGCCACATTCTACTGCTGGACTATCGCATAGAAGACACTTCCTTTTAGAAATACTAAGCTGCTCTCTACTTATCTTTGATAAATTTTTATAAAAAATATCTATATCAAACAGCCTCCCTAAAGGATGTCTTTCTTCTAAATTTACAGTTAATTTCTTTAAATCAATCGGAGATTTATCTGAAATAAAATATGCCTCAAACCCCGACATACGCTTTATTCTTTTTAGTGCCTTAGCATTTAGAATCTCTTCTAATGCTAAAACACCTTCATTAAATGCAAAGTAATAATTATCAGACAACTTATACGGACCTGGAATATTAATTGTAAAACATATGATATTCCCTAAGTTTTCTTCATTTAACTTTTTTATCTCACTTGCTCTCTCCTCTCTCCCTTTTAATATCTCATGTAATAATTTATTTTGAATTGTCATAACTAATCCTCTTTTACTTTACGAATAACATCAATAATTGACCCATCACGATATTCTACTACACCAACAACTCTATCTTCATACTTAATAGCTTCTGGTTTCCCTGTTATTAATATTGCCTTTTCATATAATTCTTCTATATCAAATATAGGTATTCTCTTATTTTTCTCTAATTTGTCTTTTAATTCTTTATTATTAGGATTAGATAAATTAATTGCCACACCACGTTCTGTAACTACTACATCAATGGAATCTCCTGGAGTAATAACAGTATTTACTTTATCTACAACTGTTGGTATTCTTCCACGTACAAGTGGAGCTACTATCATTGATAGTTTTGCACCTGCCGCTGTATCTGAGTGTCCACCAGACGCTCCACGTATAAATCCATCTGATCCTGTAATAACATTAACATTAAAGTTCTTATCTACTTCTAATGCGCTTAAAATAACAATATCTAGTTTATTAGCTATACATCCTTTATTGTATGGATTAGCATACAATGATGCATCTATCTCTACATGTCTGTTATTTTTACCTATTGACTCAACAGCTTTTAAATCAAAACTTTGGACATCAAATAATGTCTTTATAAAGCCTTCTTCATGCAAATCAACAAACTGTCTGCTAATACCACCTAATCCAAAGCTTGCTGTAATATTTTCTTCCTGCATTTTTTCCTTTAAAAAACGTGCAACCGCAAGAGATGCTCCTCCAGTACCAGCTTGTATAGAAAACCCTTCTTTTAAATATCCTGAAGCTTCAATAACAGCTGCTGCATATTTTGCGATTAGTAATTCTTTTGGATCATTTGTAAAACGTGTAGCTCCAGAAGCTATTCCATTTGGATCTCCAATTTCGTCCACACAAACTACATAATCTACATCTTGTTGTGATATACTTGCTGGAACATTAGGGTATGGCATCATAGTATCTGTTATTAAAACAACTTGATCTGCATATTTGGAATCTATGATAGCATAACCTAATGACCCACATTGTGATTTCCCATATATACCATTAGCATTGCCATATTCATCTGCACATGGCACTCCTAAAAATGCTATATCTATTTTAGAATCTCCAGCTTCAATTGCACGTGCACGTCCACCATGAGAACGAATAATTATAGGCTTTTTCATAATCCCCTTTGAAATAGCTTCTCCTAGCTTTCCACGGACTCCACTTGTTTCAATTCCAGTAATAATTCCATCCTCAATATAATCAATAAGAAATACATGAGCACTTGTTAAAGAACTTGCACATAAAGTTAAATCTCTTATTCCAAGCTTTGATATCTCATCCATAACCATTTTCATTACATAATCTCCAGCACGGAAATGATGGTGAAATGAAATAGTCATTCCATCTTTAAGACCTGTTTTCTTAATAGCTTCTGATAAAGAATCTAACTTCTTATTATGACCTCTAAATGTAGCAGTAATTTTTCTTCCTTCAATATTTCCCTCTGGCTTTAAGCTAAATTCACCTTCAAATCCTACAGTTTTTCTATCTTTTAATATTTCATCTGGTATATTTACACCTATACTATTTAACCCCATAAATTACACTTCCTTTTCATATGTTATTCCTGAAGCTTTTGCAATCATTAATACACGCTCTGCTCTTGCAATAATCGGTTTATCAATCATCTTACCATTAACAGAAACAACTCCTGAACCTCTTCTTTCAGCTTCCTCTGCCGCTTCAATTATTAGTATAGATTTTTCAATTTCCTTTATAGTTGGTTCATAAATTTTATGTAATAAATCTATTTGTTTTGGATTTATAAGTGATTTACCATCAAATCCTAATTGTTTTATTAATGTAGCTTCCCTTATAAAACCCTCTTCATTATTTACGTCTGAGTATACAGTATCAAAAGCTGAAATTTTTGCTGCTCTTGATGCTAGTATTATTTGACTACGTGCTGCTAATAACTCAATACCTTCTGGTGATCTATTAGTTTTCATATCTGTTACAAAATCTTCTGCGCCAAGTGCTATACCCATTAAACGTTTAGATGAAGTTGCAATGTCATAAGCATTTAAAACACCTAATGCTGATTCTATAGCAGCCATCATTTTTGTAGTTCCAATAGGTAAACCTACCTCTTTTTCAATAGATGCAATTACATTCTCCATATCTATTACATCCTGTGCAGTTTCTGTCTTTGGTAAACGTATAACATCAGGCTGTGCCCTGACCATAGCTTTTAAATCTTCTAACCCAAACTCAGAATCTAAAGCATTAACACGAACAACAGTCTCAGTGTCTCCAAAATCCATTGATTTTAATGCATGATACACAAGTCTCCTAGCTGTATCCTTTTCTAAAATAGAAACTGAATCCTCCAAATCAAACATTACTGAATCAGCTCCATATATAGTGCAATCTTTTATCATTGCAGGCTTGCTTCCTGGTACAAACATCATTGATCTTCTTAATCTTGTCATTAATAATTCCTCCAATCAAATTCTTTTAATTCAGCAGCTCTATAAATTGCAGATTCAATACGGGCTTCTATAACACAGTTTAAAGCTCCTTTATCATTTATCTCCATGATAACTTCATCTACTTTTAATCTCTTAAGAGTTTCTCTTGCAACCTCCATTATTTCATTACCAAATTGTTTTTTAACAGTACTGGTCAAATTTATTTCAATATTATTTGTATCTGATGGTTCTACTGAAACTATGCAATCACTTGATTCAAGTGTTCCTGCTACTGCAGGCTTTTTAATTCTCATACTAAATACCTCCAAAAATATTATTTTGTTTATTTAAATTCAATAAATAATCAAATGTTGTCTTAGGAACAAGCTCCTTTATCATATCTAATTTATTTTCAAGCAAAAATTCACGAACACGTGAAGCTGATATAGCTTGTCCGTTGTATTCTAACCTTGGCACTTCAATAACATCTATACCATAGTCAGGAAGTATATCTTTCATATATTCATTGTAATCATTTGTTACATTAGACAGTGGTTCTTCTCCAACATATCTACATGTAATATTAAGAGTTTTAGCAATGTACTTAGAAAATAAATTTAAATCTAAATAAGCATGAGCCTTTACAATCTTCTCTTTTCCTTTTATAAAATAAGAAGGAAACGTAGCATTTGAAATTATATATTTTCCTGCTTCATGTATGATAACGTTATCTAAATGAGCTACACCTACCTTTACCATAGCCAATCTATCATATGTACTAAACTCTGACTTATCTTCTGTTAAGATAAATAAATGAACTATATCATTTTCTTTTGCTGCCTTTTCAATTAGGAAAAGATGCCCCTTTGTAAATGGATTACAATTCATAACAATGGATGAAATATTATCTCCTTCTACCCTAGCCTCACTAAGTTTCTGAAGATATTTCTTTAATCCATTAGCTTTATTTTCTAATAAAGCTACTAATCCTTCAATTTTTACTATTGTATGATAACCAAGACTTTCAAAAAGCTCGCAATTTTCTGGTTTTGTATATATGAATAAGTGTGTTTTATTATTTTCAAATTCTTTTTCAGTAAGTAACTTAACTATCTCATTTGTTAAACCCCTATTCTTAAAATCCTCTCTTACAGCAAAGCATTTTAGTACATTATCATCTAATGATCCAGTAGCTATTACTTCATTATGATTAAATACTGCTATCGTGAATTCAATATCATCTAAATAGCTAAGTCCTTCTTCGTCTAAGAATTTTTCAACCTTCTTTTTATTTCTTATATCTCTTTGAGGATCAAATGAAATAAATGTTAAATCAATTTTCAACTCTCCTTCATACATCCATACTCCCATATATATTTTCTCCTAATTATTTTACTTTTGTTTATTTTTTTAACATTTGTGCTTGTGACTTTATTTTACCACACCCTTTTCAAAGTACAATACTTTTTAATTTTTTTAATTATTTACGATATTTCACATTGTTTAACCTAAAATTTGTTACTTTTTTGCTTATTTTTATATATATTTTGTACTAAATTGTATTATTTTTCATGTTTTTATAAAATGAAAACGTTTCTCAAGCTACACAAAGTTGTCTCTTTTTATCATTTGTGATATATTTTTTCATATGTTAAAGAAAAGGAGAGAGTGTTTTGAAAGTTGATAGAAAACTTTTCATAGAAAAAGCGACTAGTTTAATAATAAAATCTTTATTGTACGAGGTAAGCTGCTATCCCTCTCCAGGATTAGTATCTCCTGTTTCAACAGGAGCTCATAATGATATGGATTATTACACATTTATCGATAGCATTTCTGAAATAGGACCTTTATTTAAAGAAATAATAGAGATGAGCATGTCCCAAATCCCACTTAATAAATTATTATCTACAATAAGACCTATAGGCATTAATATAGAAGATGCAATGTTTACTGCTACAAAAAAAATAAACACCCATAAAGGATTAATATTCTTACTTGGAGTTGTAGCTGCTTCTGTATCAAGAGCATTTTATAACAATTTACCCTTTAATTCAGTGCACAGTGTAATAAAGGAGATTTCATCTAACTTAGTTGAGAATGAATTATGTTCTAAGAACAGCAAGAATACAATAACTTACGGAGAAAAAATATTCAAAAAATACGGAATAACAGGGATTAGAGGCGAAGTTGAGAAAGGTCTACCAACTGTATTTAATCACAGCCTACCTTTTTATGAAAAATATTCAAACCTAAAAACAAATCAAAGGTTATATCTTACATTAATTTGTATAATGGCACATTGTGAAGATTCTACTCTTTTACACAGACACAATATAGACGTTTTAGAAGAAGTAAATACAAGATCTACAGAAATACTTAATCTCATGGAATATAAAAACTTAAAATCTATCGAAAAAGAAGTAATAAAACTAGATAAAGAATTCTCAGAAAGAAAGATAAGCCCCGGTGGAAGCGCTGATTTATTGGCGGTAACTGTTTTTTTAGATGGTATTAAAGATTATTTTCCTTTATAATTAAATGTAGTTTATTATTACTATAAATTTTAAGATAAAAAATATTATTAAATTTATATTTTTTATCTTAGAAGCATATTTAATGAGAATAATCTAAAATCGAGGTATGATTACATGAAATTCGAAGATAATTTTGAAAAGCAATACAATGATTTTCTGGCAGATATATCAAATCTATACTACAATGAAAATAAAACACAATCCGAGATAGCAAAAGAGTTCGATACCACTCGCTTTAAAATCGCAAAATATTTGCAAGAAGCACGCGAAAAAAATATAGTGAATATAGAAATAAATCGCCCTGAATCTAGAGTGACCTCACTAGAAAAAAAATTCAAAGAACACTTCAACTTGAAGGAAGTTATCATTACTAAAGTAAACAATAATGATACTATAGATATTTCACAAACCGTCGGAAAAGCTGCGGCTGATTATATTCAATCAATTCTAGAGGAAGATAGCATCGTTGGAGTAACTTGGGGAAAAACATTATATCAAGCAATTAGAAATATAAAACCCGAGAAAAAGCTTCCTCTTACAATAGTTCAACCTTTCGGTACTTTTGGAAAGAAAAATATAACTATGGATACTCCAAGTTTAATACATTTATTGTCTACTAAGTATGATGCAAATTATCGTTTTCTTTATGCACCTCTTTACATAATGAATGATGTTACAAGGAAAAACTTAGCTATGGAGTTAATTATAAATCAATCTCTTTTAAAATCTCAAAAAATGAATATCTTATTGACAGGAATCGGTACTCCAGAATCAATTTATTCAACCTTACTTTGGAAGGAATCATTTTATCAAAATGATTTTATAAAACACGAAGCAGTTGGTGCATTATTTGGACGATTATATAATAAGAATGGTGAATTCTTAGATATAGACTTAAATAATAAGGTTTTCGGAGTAGATCTTGATTCTATCCTTTCAGTAGAAAATAAAATATGTATTGTCACAGGTAAATTTAAATCAGTTTCTATTTTAGGCGCATTAAATGGAAATTTAATAGATTCCCTTGTTACTGATGAATTAACAGCAACAAAAATCCTTCAATTAGGAAATATTTAATAACAAAAGGAATGTGCATCTCAGTACACATTCCTTTTATTTTTTATATAAACTATTTTATAACATTTCTATTTTTATTCTTTTTAACTATAATAAATATAAATATTAACCCTAGCACTATTCCTGCAAGTGATATAAGTTGTGCCATTCTAAGTCCCATAAACATAAGACTATCTGTCCTAAGCCCCTCAATAAAGAATCTTCCAATTGAGTATAATATCATATATGAGCTTATCACTACTCCCTCATATCCTTTTTTCACTTTATACAATATTATAACTAGTATTATACAAACTAAAATATCCCATATCGATTCATATAAAAATGTCGGATGATAATACTGTCCATTTATATTCATTCCATCTTGAATAAATTCAGGGAATTTTGATATAAATTCACGTGATACAGGTCCACCGTGCGCTTCACTGTTCATAAAATTTCCCCATCTACCAACAGCTTGAGCCAATATAATTGATGGTGCAACTAAATCTGCATATGCCAAGAAGCTTATTTTCTTAATTCTTGTATATATGAACGCAGCTAAGAATGCGCCAATAAGCCCTCCATGGATTGCAAGACCACCCTCTCTTATCCTAAATATATCTGATAAGTTATCCTTATAATTACTCCACTCAAATATTACATAATATGCTCTAGCTCCTATTATTGCACAAGGAAAAGAAATTAAGAATACATCTATTAACACATCAAAATCTAATCCTTTTTTCTTAGCATTTTTATACGCTAATATAAATGCTAGAACTATACCTAATCCTATAAGAATACCATACCACATAACCTTAAAGCCATAAATTTCAAATGCCACTGGATTGTTCATACCATACCTCCTTATGTTTTTCTATAATATAACAGATAATGATTATTTCTTCATTACTTTTTTATAAAGTTTTTTCTCATTTCTTTTATTTTTAAAAAAATCAGTTATAAGTTTGCTACATTCTTCGTTATATAACCAATTTATATGTATATAAGAGTTTATATATCTATTGTTCACAATATCAATAACAGATCCACAAGCCCCCATATCTTTATTAAATGTACCTATATGAAGCCTTGATATCCTGCTCTGTATTATAGCACTTGCACACATTGGACATGGCTCTAAAGTTACATACATTTCTGCCCCATTCAATCTCCAATCTCCAATAGTCTTACACGCCTCTTCTATAGCGATTATCTCTGCATGTGCAATAACACTTTTCCTATATTCTTTTAAATTATATCCCTTTCCAATAACTTTATTATCCTTTACAATTACTGCTCCAACTGGTATTTCTCCAATCTCTAGTGCTTTTCTTGCCTCTTCTAATGCTAAATCTATGTAATTCATAAAATCACCACTTCAATTATAAAATTATAGAATTAAAGGACAGCACTTCGCCGTCCTTTAATTTTAAGTATATATTCTTACTTTCATTATTCTATTTTTTTCAATTTCTTCAACGACAAATCTAATTCTATCTATTACTATCTCTTCATGTTCTTCAGGAATTCTTCCAAGTTCACCTATAATAAGTCCACCTACAGAATCAAATTCTTCTGATTCCATATTAACCCCTATAAGATCACTTATATCATCTAGTCTTGCACTTCCGTCAACTACATATTCATCTTCCTTTATTACTTCAATCATATCTCTTTCTTTGTCATACTCATCTTGAATATCACCAACAATTTCTTCAACTAAGTCTTCAATTGTTACTATCCCAACAGTTCCACCATATTCATCAAGTACAACTGCCATATGATTTCTTGATTTTTTCATTTCATTGAAAAGTTCCGTTATCTTCTTAAATTCAAATGTATATAAAGGTTCACGCATATATTCCGTTACATTAAATGCTTCACCCTTGTATCCTGCTATTATAAGATCTTTTACATTAAGTATTCCAACTATGTCATCTATAGTATCATCATAGACAGGAATTCTTGAATATTGATCTTCTTTTATTATCTTTAATAAATCTTCATATGAATCATTTACTTCAATGGCTGTAACGTCTACTCTTTGAACCATTACATCTTTAACTTGAAGATCTGCGAAATCAAAAACATTAAAAATCATTTCTTTTTCAACATCCTCAAGGACCCCTTCTTCTTCACTTACACCAACCATTGTCTTAAGCTCTTCTTCTGTAATAAATGGTTCAGTAGCTTTTGGATCTCCACCGAATAATCTAATAAATACTGATGAAATAGCAGTAAATATTACTACAAAAGGTTTAAATATAAACACACATAACTTTATAGGTTTACTAACCCCTAAAGATACTTGCTCTGACTTTTGTTTTGCAATAGACTTCGGAGTAATTTCCCCAAAAATTAAAATTAAAACAGTCATAACTGCAGTTACAATCGCTACCGCACTTTCACTTCCACCTGATACTTTAACAGCAAGTGATGTCGCTATAGCTGATGCACCTATATTTACTATATTATTACCTATCAAAATAGCTCCTAGAAGCTTGTTTGGATCTTCTATTAACTTTTCTACTAACTTAGCTCCTTTTACTCCCTCTTCAACCATATGCCTTATTCTAATCTTACTTAATGACATAAGCGCAGTCTCTGACATAGAGAAGAATGCTGATAAAACAAGAAGTATTAATAATAAAACTATCTGCCCCGTATAACTAGAGTCCAATAATTATCACTCTCCCACAATTCACAATTTTAGTTATTTTATTATATTATTTTCCATTATATCATATACTAAAAAATTTTTATATATTCCTACGCCTTATTATATGCCATAAAAAAGCCTTAATATACAGTCATTATATAAATAAAAATAGCCTAAAATCCTCTAATATAATAAAGGATTTTAAGCTATTTAATCAAAGTCTAAAATCTACTATATAGTTTAGTCACCTTTAAAAGCTTTTTACTAAGGTTTTCACTTAAATCTTCTTCTCTTATTCTAAATCTCCAATTGCATCCTAGTGTTGATGGCTCATTCATTCTAGCTTCGTTGCCAAGCCCTAATATATCTTGCATTTGCATTATAACAAGTTTACTCCTACTTGATAGTACTCCTCTTAAAAACCCAAAGTTTATTCCCTCTTCTTTATTTATATAAAAGTAGTCCTTAGCCATCTCCCTATCTTTTTTATTTTTAATATTATTATACCAACCAACTATAGTTTCATTATCATGAGTGCCTATATAATAAACACAATTTTCATCTACATTATGTGGCAAATAATCACTATCCTCTTCTCCAAATGCAAACTCCAGCACCTTCATACCTGGAAATCCTGCTTTATCTTTAAATTCTTTTACTTCATCAGTTAAAAAACCTAAATCTTCTGCTATTATATCAAGGTCTCCAAGTTCACTCTTAACTGAATTAAACAGCTTAATACCAGGTCCTTTAACCCATTTTCCATTCTTTGCAGTACTTTCTCCATAAGGAACTTCCCAATAAGATTCAAAACCTCTAAAGTGATCAATTCTTACCATATCATATAGTTTAAAACTCTCTTTAATTCTAGATATCCACCATTTAAAACCATCCTTCTCATGTTCCTTCCAATCATATATAGGATTACCCCATAACTGTCCATCTTCTGTAAAAGCATCTGGAGGGCAACCTGATACAACTTCTAATTTCAAATCTTTATCTGTCTTAAATAGCTTAGGATTTGCCCATATATCCGCACTATCTTCCGCTACATATATAGGTATATCTCCTATTATTTTTATTCCATTTTTATTTGCATATGCTCTTAATCTCATCCACTGTTTAAAGAATTCGTATTGAACAAACTTCCAAAAATCTATTTCATAAGATAATTTATCTCTACACTCTTTAAGTATCTTATCTTCTCTCACCCTTATTCCTTTATCCCAATTTCTCCAGCTGCATAATGCTAAGTTTTTCTTAATCGCCATATATAAAGAATAATCATCTAACCAGAATTTATTTTTGGTTTTAAATTCCTCATAGTCTTTAAAGTCATCCTTATTGAAATTCTTATAGGCTTTGTTTAAAATCTTATATTTAACCGTAAAAAGTAAAGCATAGTCTATGGATTCCCTATTTGCTCCATAGCTTTCATTTATATAGTCATCTTCCTTTAATAATCCCTCATCCTTTAATAAGTTAAAGTCGATAAAATAAGGATTCCCAGCAAAGGCTGAAAAACTTTGATAAGGAGAATCACCATAACTAGTTTGCCCTAGAGGTAGGATCTGCCAATAACTTTGTCCACTTGCCTTTAAGAAGTCAATAAAGTCATATGCCTTTTCCCCTAAAGTTCCTATTCCAAAGTCTCCTGGCAATGATGATATATGCATCAATATTCCACTACTTCTTCTCATTTTTCCTCCTTTAGATTTAATATTTTTTATAAATATATCTAATATCTTCTATGACCTGAAAATACCTTCTAACTTTATACTTTGTTAAAATTTTAACCTTTTTGTATCTATTTGTTAATATTTTAACACATATCGTTTTTTTAACTACTGATAATCCGTGTCAAAGCTTGTATTTTCAAGGTGTTGGACTTTGTCGAACTTTGCATGTTATATTTTTAACAATAGTTTTTTAGTTCTTTATCAAGCTTATTTTCTATAATTTTCACTACATTATCTAAATTTTTCTCTCCCTCTGTTTTTATTAAATCAAAGTTATCTATTCCAATATCTTTAACTTTATAAGCCCACTTTATTACATTCTCCTCGCTTTGCTTATTATCATCATAATTTATAGTTATAAATCCTTTGGATATCTCAACATCTATACTTGTAATACCATTTAGCTTGCTAAGAGCCTTCTCTAAAAATACTTCATAACTTCTATATTCCTCTGATAACATCTTTAAGCACTTCATCTCTATTACTACTTGTCCTTTTAAACATTCATAAACCTTTATTTTTATTAACCTCTTTATTAGTTTTGCTTGTATTCCCATACATTCCCCCTACATACTTAAATTATTTTCATTAAATCATAAAATTTTAACGTTTATCCTAAAATAAAAGTATTATAATTAACTTATATACTTTTATGGAGGTGCTTATTTTGGAAAAATTAGAGCTATTTATTAAAAATCTATGCGGAGAATTCAATAATGATGAACAAATATCTAAAGAAAAAGCTTTAGGAAAAATAATTCATCCAAAAGCTCATCATATAAATGGAGTATGCAATGATAAAATTAAAAATATTCCTGAAGGCTTTAATGGTTACTTTGTTATAGAAGAAAGTTATTATGATATGGGGAACTTCAAAAATATTCTTCCTCATTTATTCTTATTTAAATTAAATAAAGAAGGAAATGTAGTATTAGAATCTTATGAATTACCTGAAGGTATAGTAAAAGAAGACTTTAGAAATGATAATGTAAATTTAATTATGGATTTTAACGAATTAAAAGTATCTCCTAAATTTACTCCAATGATATATTCTTATAAAGATGGTAGCTTTATTGGAGAAAGTATAAGTCATTTTACACCTAGTACAACATTCATATTGAAAGAAAGAATGTCAGATGGTGTTCTAGAAGTAAGTGAAGTGTTTAAAAAGGATGATAAAATAACATTTGGATTCGAGTCTCCTATAATATATAAGAGATTGGATTAATGATAATCTTAAACTTAAATTAAAACAAAAAGATAGACATATATTAAATGTCTATCTTTTTTCTATTCTTTATAATTGTTTTAATTCTTCTAATTTTTTATCTAGCGATTTTGCTAAATACAAAAAGGTAAACTGAAGAGCAAAAAATACTATTGCAGATAATATCTCTATCCATATAGAACTAAATAGCTCAAATTCCATAAAAGATAATAAAATATAGATGGCACTACACAATATTGTAACGAGTGCAGAATGCTTAAATACAATTGCCACCTCTTCTTTACTTAACTTACTGAGTGCTTCCTCTTTACTCATAAATTCCTTCTTCACCTCTAATTTTTATATATAAATTTTTCATTTTTATTTGTATAGTAAATTATACCATAAAATTATATGATAAAATTATATGATAAAGTTATCTTACTATATATAACAAATTTAATGTTTTTAAATTTAACATCGAGATATACTTATTATCTTAAGATCTATTTAACTCTTTAATAGTAATTTTATTTTTTATGATAGCTATAAACTACGCGATAAAATAACTTTGTTATTTCATATTCTTTAATAGCTGAGTTAAGAATTTATAGAATCGTCCAACAGATTCTATGCTAAAATGCTCATTTGCAGTATGTACATCAAATATATCTGGTCCAAAACTTATTATTTCTACATCAGATGGTAATTTTTCTTTAAATATTCCACTTTCAAGCCCTGCATGTAGAGCGGTTATTTGCGGCTCAATTCCAAATAAATCATTATACGTTTTTACGCTTAAATCTTTTATTCTTGATTTTGGTTCATATTGCCACTCTGGATATTCACCATTTTTGTCCATAGTAGCCCCTATTGCATAACAAAGAGCCTCTATTCTATTTACAATTTCATATGTTTTGCTCCTAACTGAACTTCTTATATCAATAATAAATTTAATTCTATCTTCTAAGGTTTCTACTATCCCAACATTTAAGCTACTTTCTACTAACCCTTGTATTTCTTTACTCATAGATTGTATTCCATCTGGAACTAAAAATAATAATTTTATTAAACTATCCGTAACCTTTTTAGTTAATTGTTTCTCTAACTTTTCATCACTTTTAACTATAATATGAATATCTGAATCTTCTACTTTATATTCATTCTTAAAGTCTTTTTCTAAATTAGCGCAAATCTCTTTAACTTTTTCTATTTCTTCTTTTCTTACACTAATTATAGTTTTACAAGAACGAGGTATAGCATTAGATTTCGATCCACCATTAATTGTTGCAATATTAAAGTTAACTTCTTTACCTAACGTATATAAAAGTCTTCCCATTAACTTATTAGCATTTCCTCTTTGCTTGTGAATTTCCATTCCAGAATGCCCACCTTTAAGTCCTGCAACCTCTAATTGCAAAGACTCTCCATTAAAATCTTCAAATTCTATTTTTATTTCTGGGTAAACCAGAATTCCACCAGCACAACCTAAAATAAATACTCCCTCTTCTTCAGCATCTATATTTAAAAGAACTTTTCCTTTCAATCCTGATGTGTCTAACTCATTAGCTCCACCCATAACGGTCTCTTCTTCTGTAGTTACTACAAACTCTATTGCTGGATGCTCTATTACATTAGAATCTAATATAGCTAGCCCATATGCTACTGCTATACCATCATCAGCTCCTAAAGTAGTATCTGTTGCATAAACAAATTCATCATCAACAATTCTTAATTTTAATGGATCTTTTTCAAAGTCATGATTGCTATGCTTTAGCTTCTCACATACCATATCCATATGACCTTGGATTATAACTCCTGGTATATTCTCATACCCTTTTGTAGCAGGTTTTTTAATTATTACATTTAAAGCCTTATCTTGAATGACTTCAAGATTTCTCTCTTTTGCAAACTTAACAAGATAATCACTAATTTCTTTTTCATTTCCAGAATCATGAGGTATTCTTGTTAAATCTTCAAAAAATTCAAATACTTTTTTAGGTTCTAAATTTTCTAATACTCTCATTTTGCTCTCTCCTTTAAACAATATTTAATCAAACAAAACAGAATTAATGATTAAATAATTCTGTTTTGTTTGATTTATAAATCTTATATAATAATATCTCATTTATTGATTTACTTCCAATAGCCCATTCTTTTGCTACTTTTTTAGTTTTAATTTCTACACTCTTACATAGTGCTCTAGTATATGGAATTGTAGGTTTCTATCCTATTAACAAACTATTTAATTTTAATACCTTACTCAATGCTCTCTCTGCACTTTAATTAATCTTTTGAAATTTTTTGCTATACTTTAAGACTAGAATACTAATATAGCTTAACTTGAATTATTTAATTATTATATATTTTATTCAATAAAAAAGGTGACTACGTTCTCGGAAAAACTTTTAGTCACCTTTTTATCACTTTTTAAGCACTTTTTAAGCACTTTTTAAGCAAAATAAATGACTTAACCTACGTGGTTAAGTCATTTATTTATTGTATATGGCACCCCTAACAGGAATCGAACCTGTATCTATCCCTTAGGAGGGGACTATTCTATCCATTAAACTATAGGGGCGTAACACATTAATTTTATTACAATATAATCTATATGTCAAACATTATATGGAAAATACCACCAATATCTTTCTATAAACTTTCCTCTAAAGCTTATTCGTAATTATTTTCAATGGTTTTCTCAAAATATCATTATAAACTTTTTTACTAAAATAATTAAAAATAGAAGCAGTTAAACTGCTTCTATTAGTATTTTATATGCTTTTATTGTTCAACATGTCTTCTAACTCTAATTAAGCTTACTACCGCAGCAAGTATTGGTATTGATGCTGCTATTGTAGCCCCTGATAATATCCATTGCATTGTTGTAAGTTTATTTAAAGTAAATATAACTCTTCCTATTGGAGTAATAAATCCAAGTAATACTATTCCCATCATTATAAATACCAATGCAACTTTAAATGGTGTAAGTGGTAGTGCAACCTTAAATAGTATTACCATACTTACTCCTGCAAGCATAAGTACTGCAAGTGTTCTTGCTGTTTCAATAGATGCACCTGCATAGTTATATGATATAGCAAAGGTAGCTGAAACAAATATTGCTATCAAGACACCATTTGGTATACTAGCTGTTAGTATTCTTCCAAGGAATCCTTTTTTAACTCTTTCTCTATTAGGTAGTAGTGCTAAGAACAGTGCTGGTATTCCTATTGCGCAACTTCCTATTAATGAAAGCTGTATTGGTTGTATTGGGAATGGAAGTAATAGTATTGAAAATACAACTGCAAGTATTATTGAGTAAGTTGTCTTTGTTAAAAATAACTGTGCTACTCTCTCTAAGTTATTTATTTGCTGTCTTCCTTCAGCAACAACCTTAGGTAATGCACTAAAGTTTGATTTCATAAGCACAAGTTGTGATACTGCTTTTGTGGCATCTGATCCATTTGCCATAGCTATTCCACAATCAGCTTCTTTAAGTGCTAAAACATCGTTAACTCCATCACCTGTCATGGCAACAGTATGCTCATTTTCTTGAAGTGCAATTACAAGTGATTTTTTTTGATGAGGAGTAACTCTTCCAAATACACTATACTTCTCAACTTCTTTTTTTAGCTCTTCCATATCCTCTGGAAGTTCTCTTGCATCTATATAATTTTCAGCACCTTCTACTCCAGCTCTCTTTGCAACTGAAGATACGGTAACAGGATTATCTCCTGATATTACTTTAACTTTTACTCCTTCATCTTTAAAGAATTTTAAAGTTTCTGGAGCATCTTGTCTTATTATGTCTTCAATTAAGATTAATGCAACTTTCTCTACATCTTTAAGCTTTTCTCCTCTTAATGAGTTAAGATCTGATTTTGCAAGTATAAGTACTCTTCTACCCTTCATCGCTTCTTCTTCAACCTTAGCTTTAATTTCTAGATATTTATTTCCCATTACTATCTCTGGAGCTCCAAATATCCAAGATCCATTATCTTTAGTTACTATTCCTCCCCATTTTCTTTTTGATGAGAAAGGAACCTTTTCTATTATCTCGAGTCCTGAATCTTCTTTATATCTATCTAGTACTGCTTGTTGAGTTGGATTTTTACTAGGTAAATTATGTGCTATAGATGATAATACATCATCTATTTCTTTGTTTTCATAATCTGATAAGTTTATTACATCTATTAATTTTAAAGTACCTTCTGTTATTGTCCCAGTCTTATCTACGCATAAAACATCTACTCTTGCTAAAACTTCAGTTGCTGAAAGCTCTTGTACCAAAGTATCATATTGAGACAACTTTATTATTGCAACAATAAACGTTGCACTTGTAAGTAACACTAAACCTTCTGGTACCATACCTATTATTCCTGATACAGTTCCTATTACCGCATCTTGCCAACTAGCTTTTATAAATATAAGTTGAGTAGTTGCAAGTATTATCCCTATAGGAATTATTAGGAAAAGTAGTACTTTTAATATTTTATTTAATGAATTTTGTAATTCTGAATTTGTTATTTTGAATTTTCTTGCCTCATTTGCAAGTTTTGAAGAATATGTATTAGCTCCAACCTTAGTAATTCTCATATATCCTTCCCCAGCTACAACGAAACTACCAGAAAGAATTTTATCATCTTTTTTCTTATGAATAGGATCTGCTTCTCCTGTAAGCATTGATTCATCTATTTCAAGTTCATTTCCTTCACTTAAAACTCCATCAGCCAAAATCTGATCTCCGGATGTAACATATACTATATCATCCTTTACTATCTCTTCTATTCCTATTCTTCTAATAAATCCACTTCTTATTACATTACAATTAGCTTCGCTAATTACTGAAAGCTTTTCTATTATGTTCTTTGCTTTAACTTCCTGTATAACCCCAATTAAACTATTTACAACTATTACACCTGCAAATATTGCATTTTTAGGCGAACCTGCAATTATTACTGCTGCTGCAAGAACAAGATTTAGTGCATTAAACATAGTAAAAAAGTTAGATCTTAAAATTTGTGGAAAGGTTTTTGATGGAGCCTTAGGAATTTTATTTGTTTCTCCCCTTAAAATTCGCTCTTTCACCTGTTCCTCTGTTAACCCTATTATTTTTTCATTTTTCCCTATATCATAAGATTCTCTACATTCCATCACATAACTCCTTTACTAAACCGTATTTCATATAAATACTAGTTTAATTCACTAATCTTAATTTACTCTTAAATTTTTGCAAATATATAATAAATTTATCCTTAAGACATCTTAATTCCTAACTTTATTTAAATATTTAAGCAAATTTTTGCTACTCTCTAATACATTTTCTTTATAGTCTATATCACAATAATAATTACTTCCATCTAAGACCGGAATAACATCATTATATAATACTAGTTCAGCATTTCCAGTCTCCTTTATTTTATCATGAAAATCGCTTGCAGATTTCTCACCTTCACCAACTCCTCCAATAACCCATTTTTTTATATATTGATTTGTAGATACTATTTGTTCACCAAGCTTATTTGTATTTAAATTTAAATGCAGCGGAGTTTTTATTATATATATATTAAAACCTCGTTGTGCAACTTCTGCCATAACAGGAATATAAGATTTCTCATCTATATTATTTTGTGGATAAAATATATAACCTACCATAGCCTCCCTCTCTTTTGGCTTTACTAATATACTGTTTTTAAAATTACTAACAGTTACTAATCTGTTATCCACAAATCCTGCTATATTTTCCATACTAGCCTGTGAATAATTTTGTTTAGAATAAATAAATATTCCTAAAAACAAAATGACAATAATACTTGTAAGTATCATAGGAAAAAATTTTTTCATTATTTTCACCCCTATCTTATTAAGTATTATTGCCAAAAACCCTTATATTTTTTCTACTTTTTTTATTTCTATTCTGCTCGATTTAATTATAAACTCCATATTAAAGCTTTCTTCAGCCTTATAGTAAGCCTTGACTTTTACTTTATAATCATTTGAATTTCTATAATCATTTATTTTTTCTATATTAATTAATTCAACGTCTTCTTTTGAAAACCTTCTTCTATTTTTTGTTTCATAATATATTGCTCTATCGATGTATGGTAGCAAAAGCGTTATTATAACTTGTCCCTCATATTCATCACTTATGTTTTCACATTCTAATTCACTTTTAAAGTTATTATCCACCTCTTTTTTAGCCTCATCTATATAGTCACTTCTCATATAATCTTTAATTATTCCCCAGCATTCTATTTTATTGAATTCTTCTTGTTTTGAATTAAAGTACACTATAATTGGAGATTCATCTAATATATTATGTTTATAAAAAAATATTTTATCGCCGTAAACAATACTTTCTATAGCTAATTTAAGTTCTTTTCTAAATATTTGATCCCGTTTTTTTATATCAAGTCCATTTAATGGCCCATCAACATGCAAATCAATTTTTAGAATATATTTGTTCCCCATCTTAGACCATTCTGCTAAAACTTCATCTCTAGTAGCTGTAATCTTATTATATGCAAACTTTAGTCCTACATCTAAATATAAATCACCAGTTTCATCTGAGTGAGTAAGAGTATAACACCTTGGAATTATAGGCTCTTCCTTAGTAATTCCTTTCATAAAGGTTACATTAAGTTTATCTTTTATAAAATTACTCATATTACTTATCACCTTCTCTATTTAAATATCTTACTTAAAATATATGTCACTCTATTTTTTTTAGTTCTTTTAAATTTTTACAATTTATAATATACTTTTTTTATATGATTTATTTAAAACTTAGAGAGGATTGGTATTATGTTAAGAACAATACTTTTCTATCCTGGAATAATTCTTAGTTTAATTATTGCACCTATTGGATTAATTAAGATAAAGTATTTAGAAATTAAAGGGAAAGATGCAGAGCGAACTACCGCTATCTACAAAGTAACCCACACATGGGCAAAGTATATTATGTGGATTAGCGGTGCTAAGCTTAAAGTATATGGAAAAGAAAACATTCCTAAAGATGAAGCGGTATTATTTGTATCAGACCATCAGAGTAATTTTGATATACCATTAATAATGAGTACAATTGATGTACCTAAAGGATTTATTGCAAAAAAAGAATTAGAAAAATGGCCTGCAATTAGTATGTGGATGAAATATATTAATTGTGTCTTCATGGACAGAAGTAATATGAGAAAGTCAGCAGAAGCAATTGTACAAGGTATACAGATCCTTAAATCAGGATATTCAATGGTTATATTCCCTGAAGGAACTAGAAGTAAGGGTAAACCTGTAGCAGAATTTAAAGCAGGTAGCTTTAAATTGGCCTTAAAGTCAAAGGTTAAAATAGTCCCAGTTACTATAAACGGATCATACAAACTTTTAGAGGCTAACGGAGGTAAAATTAAATCTTCTGATGTTGAAGTTTATATACATGAACCTATAGATGTTACTACCCTTTCAAAGGAAGAAATATCTGAATTACACAATAAGGTTCGAGATATCGTAGTCTCAAAATTACCTAAAGAACAACAATAAAATTTGAAGGGAATAACCCTTCTTTTTTTTGTATAAAAAATTAACAAATTATTATTTTTTAACACTTTGTTAATTTTTAATGGTAATATTTTTCATACTTATCCTTTATACTTATGTGTATACTTATGCTTATAATGGAGGTATACAATTTATGAAAAAATTACTTATAGGAATTCTTATTTTAGGAAGCACCTTAGTCGTATCTGGTTGCGCAGATAAATCATCACAAAATAGTGCTGCTAATAACCAAACTGAGCAAGCGGTAGTACAGGATAATTCATCTAGTAATAATGATAACGCAGATATAAACAAACAAACTGATACTACTAAAACTAATGATAAAGATAATTCTACTAATAAAGATTCCGTAAAAACTTCTGAAAATCAAAAAGAGTCAGATATAACTAAAGATAAAGAAACTACTGTAAAACCAGCTACTAAACCTACTAAAAAAGAAGCTGAAATTGCTAAACAAACTAGTACACCTAGCAAAAATGAAGTAGTTAAAGATAGAGTAACACAAAATAAAGATGAATCATCTAAAGATGCTATGGCAAAATATTATGGAACGTGGCGTATAGAAAAAGTTATTGGCTATACATCATTAACTACAGCTGATACTAAACCTCTTAATAAGACAATAGTTTTAAGTAAAGAGAAATATACTAATAACTCATTTGGATTTACAATAGATGAACCTAAATATTTAATCGCTAAAGTTCCTGCAAAGGCTTTCTGCAATGGATATAAGATGGATTCATTAAAAGGAACTGGTTTAAAAGGGAATACAATTACAGCATTAGATATAACTAGCTCAACTAATCCTAATAGTGATTTTGATGAATTATATATACAAGATGGTTATCTTGTGTATCTACAAGATGGTGTATTCTTTAAATGTGTAAAACAATAATGTCAATTAATTATAATAAATAATAATATTAAGAGAAGTAACTTAATATTTAGTTATAAAAAAAGGAAGAGTTAAGTAAATTGCACTCTATGTCAAAGACAATAAAAAAGGAGACTATACTACTAAAATCTGATTATAGTATACTCCTATATATGAGAGTCATATTCACAAATGGAATTTTTCGCTATTATCTATAGCTTATTTTCTTTATTATAATTAATAGTGATAAGAGAGCATACTAACTAATATTGCAACATTATAATTTGTCTTATAACTATTTTAGATAGATTTTTACTGTATCCACTCCATAATATCAACTTGTTCAACACGAACAATTACTGGCACCCTATTCTCAATATAATATATAAATTTAAAGAGTGTTTGAAATATTTCAAACACTCTTTTGATTTATAAGTAAAATACTCTAGAATTACTTACGTTTTTTCTTTTTTAATACTAACACCCCACCTAATGAAGTCATAATCGCTCCCATATATGGTAATGTACCTTCATAACCAGTCTTAGGTAACCTTTCTACTTCACTTGAATTAGTAGTCTCACCTGATTCCTCCTGATTTGTCATTACTGATGTCTCTGGTTTCCCTGCTTCTCCATTATCACCCGGTAAATCTGGCGTTGTTTCTTCCTCACCTTGTAAATCCGGTGTTGTTCCTCCTGTTCCTGGTGTCTCCGGTTTTCCTGCTTCTCCACTATCACCCGGTAAATCTGGCGTTGTTCCTTCCTCGCCTGGTAAATCCGGTGTTGTTCCTCCTGTTCCCGGTGTCTCTGGTTCCCCTGCTTCTCCACTATCACCCGGTAAATCTGGCGTTGTTCCTTCCTCACCTGGTAAATCTGGTGT
>NZ_JAFBDA010000024.1 GCF_016907995.1 Clostridium sardiniense
TTAAGACAAAATATAGAGAGTTTTATAGAAATAATGTAATTATATATTTAACTAATTATTTCATTTGTTTATAGAAGGTAAAATATTTTTATTTTAAATTATGGATTAATATTCAAATAATTATAAAAGAGATATTGCAAAGAAATGTATTTTAAATAGATGATTTTTGATACATAAATTACAAAATATGTTATAATCATCATGGGTTTTAGGGAATGTCTATAAAATAACATTAGGGGGAAGCGTATGGGAATTATAAAGACAGGATTAAAGATAATAGTATATCTTATAACTATGTTAGTATACATATTTTTACCAATATTTTTGAATTTTAAAGGTAATATAATTTTAGCATTAATACTAAGTTTAATCTTAATTTTTAGTACAATTAAGATAGTTAAAAACATAGTAAAGAAAGAAAAGGGATGTAAAGTAAAGGATATATTGTTTTGTACATTAAATCTAATACTTATAGGAATAGTTGTTGTTATGACAATTACAGTGGTGGAGATTTATAGAGAAGAAGATAGGAGTATAGCTTTATATGCTGTTTTAGAAAAAACAGAGATGGAACCAGAAGGGTATAATGATGTATTTAAAAAGGAAGAAAGAGATGATTATACAATTCTTTATACAGAAAAATTAGAACCAGCATTAAATAATATAAACTTAATTATAGATAGATCAATTAAATTAAATAATAGAATTTTTGGAGATTTTGATAAATCACCTGTAACTATTAAATTTGATTATATAAAAGATGTATTTGAAGGGAGATATAATTCAGAAGGTTTAGATGGTATGTATATTCCACTTACTAAAAATATTTATTTTTATGGAAAGGATGCATATGATGATGTATTAGGAACCTTAAAGTTACAGGATTCATTAATACATGAATATACTCATCATGTAATGTTTGAATTCTTCAAGGCGAATGAGGTAGATATTTCAACTATTCCTTTGTGGTTTATTGAAGGAGTGGCAGAACATATTGCCGATACAAACTATATTACAGAAATTAATAAAATAGTACCTTTTAATAAGCTTGTGACTACTGAGCAGTGGGAAAAGAATTTAAAAAAAGAAAATACAATATATATGCAAAGTAAGTATGCAGTGAGACGGATAGTTATATTAAAAGGTGAAAATAAATTAAAAGATATTATATTAAAAAGTAAGGAATCAGATTTTAATACTGCTTTTAAAGAAGTTGTAGGGATTTCTATAGAAGATCTTGAAAGGATTATGAATGAAAATTTAAAGGATAACTTTACTAAACAATTTTTTGAATTTAGAAATGCTGATAAGGATAGGACTAAGGAAGAGAAAATATATTCAGATAAATATATGCATGATAAGGAAAAGGCATTAGAAAAATATATTTTAATAGAGAACAATCCAAGAGCATATTCTTTATTAGCAGACATATATATTAACGGAAATGAGTATGATAAAGCTGAAAAATTATTAAAAGAGGGTATAGAAAAAAATCCAGAGGAATCGGGGTTATATAGAAGATTAGGACTTATGTATGAAAAGAAAAACCAATTAGAGTTAGCAAATGAATGGTTTAAGAAGGAAGAAAGTCTTAATAAAAAGTAATATTGAAATTAGAATTGGTTAAGTTATGGTTATTTAAATTATGTATGGGGGAAAGATATTATGCTTTGGTTTATTCTTGGGATAGTATTTTATTATATTATAAAATTGGCAGTAAAATATGGCGTAGAAGAAGCTAGTTCTTCTATAGCATCAGATAAATTTATAGATAGATTATCTGATGCATTAATAAATAGAATTGAAGAAAAAGAAAGTTTAGATAGAAAAAATAAATCTAAAAAAATTCTAACTGATACCATAAAAGAGTGCGTAGGTAAAGAGTGTAAAATAATTTTAGATTTAGTTTATGTAGATGATAATGGATCAGGGAATATTATAAAAGGAATAGTTAGATCTGCTGATGAGATATGGTTAAGAATTGAATATATAAATAAAAATAATGAAAATGCTTTAAAAATAATAAAATTAGAAAATATTACTTCGATAGAGATAATATAATTTATAAATAGATAAGTTTAATTGGTTTATATAAATTATATATTTTTGAGAGGAGTAAATTTCTATGAAATGTACACTTTGCAATTCTGAAATGGAAAAGGGATATATACAAAACAAACGTGAAGCACTTTGTTGGATACCTGAAAATGAAGAACGAGGAATATTCAAATGTTTAAGCAGTCCAAATGGGGTAGAACTTGCAAAATACTCAATAGTAGAAGGTAGCGAAAAGGCTAAAGCTTATTACTGTAGACAATGCAAACAATGTATTATAGAAGGAAAGTAAAAATATAATTAGAGAATCGATTATAAAAGATAAGTGAAAAATACATCATAATTATAAGTTTTTTATAGAATAAATATACTATATAAAATAATAAAAGAAATAATATAAATATAAAAAAGCCAGCAAAATTAATTTTTGCGGGCTTTTTTATAGTTTTAAGATGCAAACTTAAATACAATTCCAACAACAGCAGACAAAGCTATATAAACAATTGGTGACTTCTTGTATTTAGATATTAAGAAAAATAAAATTGCTGCAAGTATTAATGCTTTAAAGGAAAGTATATCCATAATATCTGATGTTTTGGCGTACTTATCTAAAGTTAATATTGATATTTTAACTATTTCAAATCCAGCAGCGGCAAGAAGACCAGTTGATGCTGGACGAAGTCCATAGAAACAATTTTGAACCATATCATTTTCTTTAAACTTATCTAAAACTTGAGCTACAAGTAAAATTATAATAATGGAAGGAACAATAATACCAATTGTAGCATCTATACATCCTGCAAGTCCTTTAGTTGCATATCCAACATAAGATGCCATATTAATACCCATTGCACCTGGAACTGATTGAGATATAGCAACCATATTGGCAAGGTCAGTGTGAGTAAACCATCCAGTTTTATCTGAAATATCATAAAGGAATGGAATAGTAGCTGCGCCACCACCTACGGCAAAAAGACCTACCTTAAAAAATTCAAAAAATAATCTAATTAGTATCATGTTTTTTACCTCCAAGTCCTTTAAGTACAATTCCACTTATTCCTGAAATAATTATGAATAAAACAGGAGATATATTTGTAAAAATAGAAAATCCAAGTACAAGCACAAATATAATAAGTGTTTTAATATCAATTACAGATGTTTTAAGTAATTTAATTGCAGTATTTAAAATAAGTACAGCAACACATACACGAATTCCAGCAAAGGCATCTTTAACAATTGGAAGATCAGAAAAGTTGCCAATAAAAGTTGCAATTATTGAAATAAGTATTACAGATGGAGTTACAAACCCAAGTGTTGCAAATATTCCACCTAGACTTCCTTTCCTTTTATATCCTATAAATGTAGCAGTATTAACTGCAATTACTCCAGGTGTACATTGACCAATTGCATAATAATCAGTAAGTTCTTCATCGGTAATCCAATGTCTTTTTTCAATTATTTCCCTTTGAAGTATTGGAAACATTGTATATCCTCCACCAAAATTCATAAGTCCAAGTTTTATAAAGAGAAGGTATAAATCAAATAAATCTTTCATACTAAAATCCTTTCTATGTTTAATTAATATTTATTGTCTTTACAAGTAATTTATTTTATATTAAAGTTTATTTAAATATTTAGTTAACATAAGATTTAAACAAACTTTAACATAAACAGAGGTGCTATTTATGGATATTAAACATCTTAAATACTTTATTGCAATTGCAGAAGAAGGTAACATAACTTCAGCTGCAAAGAGACTACATATTTCACAACCACCTTTAAGTATGCAGTTAAAACTTCTAGAAGAAGAACTTGGTATAACTCTTGTAGAAAGAGGTTCTCGTAATATAACTTTAACTGATGCAGGAAGACTTTTATATAAACATGCATGTAAGATAGTTTCACTAACAAATACTGCAATTAAAGAGATAGAAGACTTTGATAATGGCGTTAAAGGAACATTAAGACTTGGTACTATCTCATCATCAGGAACTGCACTTTTATCACGTAGAATGATAGAATTTCATAAAAATAATCCTAACATAAGCTTCGAAGTACATGAAGGTACAACCTTTGAAATGCTAGAGATGCTTGAAGATAATACTATTGAAGTAGCAATAGTTAGAACACCTTTTAAAGCAAAAAATGTTGTTTTGAATTATCTAGAATCAGAGCCTATGGTTGCAGTTGCAAGAGAAGAACACTTTAGTGATATAAAAGAAGATATTATATCACTTGATAAGCTAGATAATAAGCCTTTAATTTTCTATAGAAGATATGAATTATTAATTACATCAATATTTGAAAAAAATAATGTTAAGTTAAATAGTTTCTGTAAAAATGATGATGCAAGAACTACATTATTATGGGCAAAAGCAGGTCTTGGTATAGCAGTTATTCCAAAATCAGCAGCAAAGATTATTGAAAGTAATAATCTTAAAACAAAAGTAATAGATGAAACTAATCTATATACAAGGCTTGGAGTTATCTATAGAAAAAGTACAAATCTTTCAAAAGCAGCAAAAAGTTTTATTAAGTTGTTTAATTAGAAAAATACATAATAAAAAGTAGAGTAAAAATTCTTACTGATATAATATAACACTGAATTTAATATATTTAAAATATATAATTTATATAATAACCATATAAATTTTGTATAGTTATGATAAATATATAAAATTAAGGTACGATACTTAGTTTATCCAAAAAAGTAAAACATAAAAAATAAATAGAAAAGTTTAGATTCTGCATTATTAATATTTCAGGAGCACTGTATAATTATAATGTGGGATTTTTTTATTATATAAAAATAATAAAAATTACATTAATGTATAGTGATTTCTTTAATTATTTTATAAGCCTTAATATATAATTGCTTATGAAAAAATAAAATTACTTATATTATTGAAACTTTACTAATAATGTTATATATTATATATAACAAATAGAATATAAGAAGGTGAAGTTGTGTTAATGACATTAGAGTTTGATAGTGAAGTTCCAATATATCTGCAGATAAAGAAGAATATAATAGAAGGTATAGCAAAGGGATTGATAAAAGATGGCGATAGACTTCCAGCAGTAAGAGAACTTGCATCAGAGATAGAAGTAAATCTTCATACAGTGAATAAAGCATATAACTTGTTAAAAGAAGAGGGGTATGTAAGTGTAGACAGAAGAATTGGTGTACTTGTAAATATAAAGAAAGCTAAGGATGATGAAAAATTTATAGAAAGCTATAAAGAAAAGATAAATGAAGTGGTAGCAGAAGGTATGGCAAAGGGATTAAAGCGAGATGAAATGGTAAGTTTATTAAATACTATTTTAGATGGATATGAGGGGAGATAGATTTTATGGTTGATATAGGATTTATAATTATAATGATTTTGGTAATTCTTACTGAATTCTTTGCGTGTGCGATTTTAGCTGTAAAAGGAAAGAAAAATGTACTTATAGGATGTATTGTAAGTGATGAAATTAGAGCAAATGATAAAATAAAGCAAAAGGAAAAAGAATATATAAATATAAATGTAATTATTAGTATATTAGCGATTTTAGGAATCGTAATAAGTTATTTTCAAAATAGTCAGCTAATAGCTATAATTTCAATGTTCTTTTCTATAATAGGTGGAATGGTATGTTATGGAGTTTATAATAAAAAGATAAGAGAACTTAAAGAAGAACTTGGCGGGTTAAAGGATAAAAAGCAAGTTGTTGTAGTTTCTACAGAAAGAAACAAGTACAGCTTTAAAAGACTCGGGTATTATCTTTTAATTGGAATTCCAGTATTAGTATTAAATACAGTTTTTGCCATAAAACAATATAGTATATTACCTGATAGAATTCCAACTCAGTTTGATTTTAGTGGAAATATAACTGCTTACTCTGAAAAGAATTTTTTCCTTTTTGGTGGTTTAATATTTTCTATAGTGTTTATGATAATAACTTTTATAGCAGTTGATTATATACTACAAACTAAGAAGATGAAGATTGATCCTACAAATCCAGAGAAATCTAGGGGAAATAATCTAAAATATAGAGATATAATATCAAAGCTTATGATGTGTATAATGCTAGTTGCTTTGATAACATTAACTATAGGAAATCTTCAAGTGCTGCAAATAATAAAAAACAGTAGAAATGCAATGTGGATAGTTGTTATACTTACAGCTATCATGCTTATAGCACTTATGTATTATTCAATAAAAGCATTTAAGATTAGAAATGATTACGAAACAGAAAATAATAATGTAATACAAAGAGATGATGATAGTAAATGGAAATTTGGCTTTATATATTACAATAAACAAGATCCATCAATATTTGTGGAAAAAAGAGTAGGAATAGGATGGACTATAAATGCAGGAAATAAAATAGGGATGTTATTGTATATACTAACATTAGTTATAGTAGTCTTTGCTGTAGGTATGTCTATAGTTCAAAGTTAATTAAAAGAGATGTAATATACATCTCTTTTTTAGTTGGATTTTGTCGATGCTTTGAAATGATACAGTTTATATCTCTAAATGACTATCTTGTATATAGGATAGTCATTTTTAGTTTAAATAGAATTATAAAATAAATATAGTTAAAGGAAGTATACTTTATGAATAGAAAATAATTGCATGATATAATGAGAATAAAATTATTTTATATACTGCTAATAAATTTAAGGGGGAGACAGTATGATTTATATTTACATAATAATTGCAGTGATACTTATTATAGGGGCATATATTTATGAAATTTATAAAAGAAGAAAAAGATTAAGAGAAAGAATACTTAAAAGCTATGGGGAAAAAATAAATATAAAAAATGCTAAAGTGAACTTTGAATATGTAAGGAGTTATTTTAGAAATAAAAAAGATAATGAAAAATTTTTTATTGATGATATAACATGGAATGATTTAAATATGGATGAAGTATTTAAATCTATGAACAATACTCAAACTTCAATAGGAGAAGAAATTCTATATTGCATTTTGAGGATACCATTATTTGATAAGTGTGAATTAATCTGGAGAGATGAAATAATAGATTATTTTATGAGAAATTCAAAAGATAGATTTAAGATTCAGTTTACATTAGGGGAGTATGGTAAAAAAGATTCAGCTTGCATAACAAACTATTTTAAAGAGCCAAAGAAACCTAATAAAGATAAGCTTTTATTATATAGAAGTTTGAGAATTATACCATTTATATTTGTAATTTTAACGATTATAAAGCCTGTACTAGCATTTTTAGTAATGATATCTATTGGAATTAATATTATTTTAAATTGGAGAATTAAAAATAAACATAAATTTGAAATACAAGATTATATGTATATGCTTGGAATGATAAACACAGCAAATAAAGTGTATTCATTAAATATAGAGTATATAAACAATAAATTTCTACATATAAAAGATTCATTAAATAATTTAAAATCTATAAGGAATAAAGTTATATTAGATGATTCAAATATGTATATGAGTGATGCTTCAATATGGAAGATGTATAAAGATAATGTTATGTTAAGTGACATAATAAAGTATGAGAAAATATTAAATATATTATATAAAAAAGTAGATGATTTTAAAAATATATACGAATATATGGGGTATATAGATTCATTGATTTCAATTGCATCTTACAGGGATTCTTTGGATAGTTATACTAAGCCTATCTTAGAAAAAAGTAGTGAGAAAAAAGAATATTTAGAATCGAAAGATCTATATCATCCATTTATAGAAGAACCAGTTAAAAATTCAATTAACATAGATAAATCCATATTGATTACAGGTTCAAACGCATCAGGAAAATCTACATTCTTAAAAACTTTAGCATTAAATGCAATTACAGCTCAAAGTATATATACTGTATATGCAGAAGAATATAAAAGTAGTTATTTTAGGGTTTATAGTTCAATGGCTCTTAAAGATAGTATATTTACAAAAGAGAGCTATTACATGGTAGAGATAAAGTCACTAAAGAGAATATTAGATAGTATACCTTTAGAATATCCTATTCTTTGCTTTGTTGATGAAATATTAAGAGGAACAAATACAATAGAGAGAATTGCAGCATCTTCTGAAGTATTAAATCATTTAGCAGAAAGTAAAAATTGTATATGTGTAGCAGCAACCCATGATATAGAATTAACCTATATATTAGAAAAGAACTTTAATAATTATCATTTCCAAGAAGAAATAAAAGATAATGACATAATATTTGATTATAAATTGTATAGTGGAAGGTCTAAGACTAGGAATGCTATAAAGATACTTTCATTTATAGGATATGATAAAGAAATAGTAGACAGAGCTTATGATAGAGCTAGGGTTTTTACTAAAACAAACAAATGGCAAGAGATTTAATTATAACTATATAGAATTCTAAAATTTTTAGAATTTTTTAAAAATACTTGCAATTAATTGAAGTATCTGTTATTATAAGAGAGTAGCAATACAAAATAAAATAAATTAAATTAAAGATAATTAGATTATAACTTTCTCCTATTAGAGAATTTATAAGTTTTAATGAAGTCTTTAACAGGAGGAATTAGAATGGATAAAACATTAGTATGTAAAGATTGTGGTCAAGAGTTCATCTTCTCAGAAGGAGAGCAAGCATTCTACAAAGAAAAAGGATTCGATAACGAACCAGTAAGATGCCAAGATTGCAGAAGAGCTAGAAAGCAACAAAGAAACAACAGATAGTTTCTTACATGAAGAGATATAGATTTTCTATATCTCTTTTTTATTAAAATTAAAAAACTTCTAAAAATGCTTGATTTTAATAAGCATGTCTGATAAAATAAGAAGAGTAGAAATACAAAAAAAAAATTAAAGATAATTAGATTATAACTTTCTCCTATTAGAGAATTTATAAGTTTTAATGAGGTCTTTAACAGGAGGAATTAGAATGGATAAAACATTAGTATGTAAAGATTGCGGTAAGGAATTCATCTTCTCAGAAGGAGAACAAGCATTCTACAAAGAAAAAGGATTCGATAACGAACCAGTAAGATGCCCAGACTGCAGAAGAGCTAGAAAGCAACAAAGAAACAACAGATAGTTTCTTGAAATAAGAGGAGCATAGATTAAATCTATGCTCCTTTCTTTGTTTACAAAAAAGTGTTAAATTTTATTAAAATACTTGATTTATTAAAACGTTTTTGGTACTATGAAATGGTAGAAATACAAAAAAATGATTAAAGATAGTTAAGTTATAATTTTCTCCTTTTAGAGAATTTATAAGTTTTAATGAAGTCTTTAAACAGGAGGAATTAGAATGGATAAAACAATAGTATGTAAAGATTGCGGTAAGGAATTCATCTTCTCAGAAGGAGAGCAAGCATTCTACAAAGAAAAAGGATTCGATAACGAACCAGTAAGATGCCCAGACTGCAGAAGAGCTAGAAAACAACAAAGAAACAACAGATAATTTCTGCTTGTTAAAAAGACTATAGATTAACTATAGTCTTTTTTGTTTGTCTTTAAAACTTATAAATTTTTAAGAGCTTTTTGGAAGCTTAAAATAAGAATCACTTATAGAACCTTTAAGGGTAGGTGATAAGCTATTTATATAATTCAAAATTGTTTCCCCTTTTTCTCCAGTGGCTACAGTTGGAATATAGTCGTTCTTATTTGATACTGATGATATAGTAGCTGGAATAACTTTATATTCAATATCCTTAAGAGTATCCCCTTCAAAGTCAAACTTTGATTGAAGAATAAATGTTCTTTTATCTGCAGGATTAGAATTTCCACCGAAACAGAAATTAGATAGAGAGTATGCAATAAGCCTTCCTTTATAATTTTCAATTGTCTGAATTACATGAGGATGTGAACCTAGAACCATTGAGGCACCAGAGTCAATAGCAAAGTGTGCTAAATCAATTTGGTATTCTGATGGTTTACTATCTTTTTCTATTCCCCAGTGAAAATATGGAATAATAACTTGGGTTCCTTTATCTTTAAGAATTTTTATATCTTTAGATATTTGATCTTTAATTTTTTGTCCATTATCCCAAGCTTGGTAACCTAAAAAACCAAATTTGATACCTTTAATTTCTTTTTCTATTATATGTCCTTCACCGGTTATATCAACCTTATTATTTTTTAAAGTATTAACAGTATCATTAAATCCTTGCTTGCCATAATCATATATGTGGTTATTTGCAATAGTGACACCTTCTATAGAAGAGGATGTTAAAATTTTTGCAAATTCAGATGGACCTTTAAAATGAAATTGGATTGCATGTCCTTTATCTAATTTATTAGTACTATTAGTAAATGTAGTTTCTAGATTAACAAGAGTATAATCATCACCTTCAAAGATGTCTTTTACATTTTTAAGAAGATAAGAGTAATTATTTCCAGATGCACTAACTGCTGCTGGAAGACTAGTTGCTTTATCAAAGGAGTCATCTGTACCTAAAGTAAAATCACCTGCTGCTGTAAGTAATATTTCTTCTCTTTTAGGTGGAGTTTCTTCCTCCTTAGGAGTTTTAGCTTGAGATGTATTTTTAGAGTTATCTTCAGTAGATTTAAGCGTTTTTGAAGAATTATAATTATGTATAATGTAGCCTGTTCCTCCTATTACTATAAATAATAATCCAAAGAATAAAATTCTATTTCTTAGAATTCTTCTTTTTTTTATTTGTTTTTTTCTATATAATTGCTTTTTTGAATTTGATCTTTTTTGGTTATCCATATATATGTAATACCTCCATAAAATATATTCAATAATATAATACATCAAATTTTGCTATAAATATACATATAGCTTATAGAAACTAAAATAATAGATAAAACAGTCATTAAATATCAACTTATGTTTTTTGATTACATAAATAAAAATATTGAAATATGGGTATTATTTAAAGGGCATAATTTAGCAATAATAAAATTAAAAAATTATAAAAAAAGTATTTACAACGGATAATTATTATTATATAATAATGACTATAGAAGGACACAACAAGTCAAAACAAAGTTTAATAAATTAGAATTTTAAAAAGTTAAATATAAAAAATGTGTGTAAGAAAGAGGAGAGATTAAATATGAAAAAATTTGTATGTTTAGTATGTGGATATATTCATGAAGGAGAAACTGCACCAGAAAAATGCCCAGTATGTGGAGTAGGTGCTGATAAATTCAAGGAACAAGTTGGAGAAATGGCTTGGGCTGATGAACACAGAATCGGAGCTGGAAAAGACGTAGATCCAAGAATTGTAGAAGGATTACAAGCAAACTTTATGGGAGAATGTACAGAAGTTGGAATGTACCTTGCAATGTCAAGACAAGCTGATAGAGAAGGATTCCCAGAAGTAGCTGAAGCATATAAGAGAATTGCTTTTGAAGAAGCAGAACATGCTGCAAAATTTGCAGAACTTTTAGGAGAAGTTGTTGATGCTGATACAAAGGTAAATTTACAAAAGAGAGTAGATGCAGAATTCGGAGCTTGCCAAGGAAAGAAAGATTTAGCAACTTTAGCTAAACAATTAAACTTAGATGCAATCCATGATACAGTACATGAAATGTGTAAAGATGAAGCTAGACATGGTAGAGCATTTAAAGGACTATTAGATAGATACTTCGCTTAATATTCACAAATATAGCTTACGTAAAATACCTAGAGAATTAAATTCTCTAGGTATTTTTTATTATATTCTAATATTATCAATTAAAAAGATTGCTTTAGCTTGAGGTTATAATCACCATTATAAAATACGCTTATACAATATAATAGGTAAAATTATAGTTTTGTAGAGGTGAAGTTTAGATGATAACCATAAGTTTATGTATGATAGTAAAAGATGAAGAAAAAACATTAGGAAGATGCTTAGGTAGTATCAATGATGTTGTTGATGAAATTATAATTGTAGATACAGGTTCTACAGATAATACAAAGGAAATAGCAAAATCATTTGGATGTAAAATATATGACTTTAAGTGGGAAGATAATTTTGAAAAAGCGAGAAATTATGCATTTAGTAAAGCTAGTAAAGAATATATAATGTGGCTTGATGCTGATGACTTTATTGATGAAGAAAATATAAATATGTTAATTGACTTAAAAGAAAAGCTAGATAATAGTGTTGATTCTGTAATGATGAATTATTCTCTAGCTAGAGATTCAGAGGGAAAGACAACTTATTCTCTTAAAAGAAATAGATTAGTTAAAAGAGCAAATAATTATAAATGGGTTGGAAAAGTTCATGAGTTTTTGAATGTTTATGGAAATATAATTCAAAGTGATATAACAATAAATCATGATAAACAAAAAGCTCATACTAATAGAAATCTTTTAATATTTGGTGGAATGGAAGAACGAGGAGAAAAATTTACAACAAGGGATCTTTTCTATTATGCAAATGAACTTTATGATAATGGATTATATGATGATGCCATAAAAAAATACAGGGAAGTTTTAGAAAAAGAGGATTTATGGTCAGAAGATTTTAAAAGAGGAACTATAAATTTAGTTAGAGCCCTTAATATATCTGGTGGAAATGATGATGAAAAAATAGAGTTAATTTTTAATTCTTTTAAGAAATATTATCCAAATAGTGAGATGCTTTGTTTACTTGCAGAATGCTTTAAAAGTAAAGGTATGTATGATGAAGGAGTAATTTATCTAAAGGCTGCAATGAATCTAGATGAAGATGAAAAAAATATGGGATTCAATAATAATATATATTCAACATGGTTTCCGGCACTAGAACTTTGTGTATATTATTCAACTATCGGAGATATAGAAAAGTCATATTATTATAATGAATTAGCAAACTTATATTTAGCACCAAAAGATAAGATTGAGTATAATAGAAAATATTTAACTCAAGAAATGGAGAGAAGAAATTTAAAAGCTAAGAAGTTAAAGACAATATTAAGTTGGGATATATAAAAAATGTCGAAAATTCACCTTTTATAATAGCAAAGTGAGAATTTAAGAATATAATGTAATGACTATTAAAAGGCGGTGATTTTTTGAGCGATAAAAATATTAAGACCAAAGATGATACTTTTATTTCCTCTAGTTACCCAACTAAGAATTTTTCAAAAGAAAAGGTTCTTTTAGTTTCAAAAGGTGATGAGGATGATTGTAAATGTGAATATGACAATTCTCTTATGAAATTTGATTTAAGGGAATGCTTATGTGGATGCAAGGTTTCAGAAGCTGAACTTAAGCTTTATGTAAAAAAGGTTAATTCATGTAAAGATAAAGGAATATTCATTGATATTTTATACAATTTAGATGATTATGATGTTTATGACGTTAATTATAAAAATGCTCCTAAGGCTAAATTATTTAGAAAAAATATATTTATTGACGATAAGTGTGAAGGCAGATATATAAGTATTGATATATCTGAACTTGTTAAGTCATGGATTAGAGGGAAAATTAAAAATAATGGTATAACAATAGTAGCATCTTTTAAAGAAGAAGGTGAAGTTGTATTTATATCTTCAAGAGGGCATAGTGGTCCAATGCTAAGTATAAAATGTAAAGATGAATGTATAATTTGTCCACCAGGACCTAGAGGGCCAAGAGGACCGGAAGGATCACAAGGGCCAATGGGATGCAAAGGTGAAGTTGGGCCAAGGGGACCACAAGGACCAAGAGGAGAAGAAGGACCAGAAGGGCCAGAAGGACCAATGGGACCAGTAGGACCAATGGGGAATAGAGGACTACAAGGACCAACAGGACCAACAGGACCAAGAGGACCAATAGGACCAAAAGGAGAAATGGGATTAGAAGGACCAACAGGACCAACAGGTCCAATGGGACCAACAGGACCAACAGGTCCAAGAGGCCCACAAGGTGTTCAAGGTGAAATGGGAGAACAAGGCGAAGAAGGACCAGAAGGACCAAGGGGGCCAGAAGGACCAAGAGGACCAGAAGGACCAGAGGGACCAAGAGGAGAGCAAGGACCACAAGGACCACAAGGAGAAATAGGAGAAGAAGGACCAGAAGGACCAGAGGGACCAATGGGACCAATAGGCCCAAGAGGACCAAAAGGTGAGAGAGGGGAAACAGGAGCAACAGGACCAACAGGACCAAGAGGTCCAGAAGGACCAAGAGGAGAACAAGGAGAGCAAGGAGAAGAAGGGCCAGAAGGACCAAAAGGAGAACAAGGACCACAAGGGTTACAAGGTGTAACAGGACCTAGGGGATTACAAGGTCCAATGGGACCAGAGGGACCAATGGGACCAGAAGGGGAAGAAGGACCAGAGGGACCAGAGGGACCAGAAGGACCAAAGGGACCAATGGGACCAAGAGGACCAATGGGACCAGAGGGACCGGAAGGGCCAGAGGGACCAGAGGGACCAGAAGGACCAGAAGGGCCAGAAGGACCAGAAGGACCAGAAGGGCCAGAAGGACCAGAAGGACCAAGAGGACCAGAAGGGCCAAAAGGTGATACAGGAAAAATGGGACCAATGGGACCAATGGGGCCAGTAGGACCAATGGGACCAAGGGGACTTGAAGGAGAAGAGGGACCGGAAGGGCCAGAAGGACCAGAGGGACCGGAAGGACCAAGAGGACCATGTGGACCATGTGGACCAAAGGGTGATACAGGACCAATGGGACCAGAAGGACCAATGGGACCAAGAGGACTTGAAGGAGAAGTAGGGCCAGAAGGACCAGAAGGACCAGAGGGACCAGAAGGACCAATGGGACCATGTGGACCAATGGGACCAAGAGGGCCAGAGGGACGAAGAGGGCCAAAAGGTGAATGCGGATCTTCAGTAACCGATGAAAATGCTTATATAGTATCAAATTGTTGTCAAATGATTTTAAGTAAGGCTGCAATTCCATTAACAAATAATATAACTATAAATGGAGACTCTATAAAGCATAAAGAAGGATGTTCTGATATAAGAGTAGAAGAAGGAACGTATTTAATTAACTTTGGTGCATCTGTATCAGGAGAAAGCTGTACTCTTGCAGAATTAAAGTTATGCGTAGATGGAGAAACTTGCAGTATAGCAGTAGGAGATATAGTGAAGAGTGGAACACTTGTAAATCTTTCAGGTACAGCAATAGTAAATGTTTCAGGGTGTAAATGCGAGGATACATTTATAGAGCTTATAAATGGAAGCAAATCTTGTTTAAAATACTGTTTAACTAAAATAACAATAGTAAAATTAGCATAGTAATATTAGGTAAGGTATAAGATGGAATTCTTATACCTTATCTTTTTTATAAATTGTATTAATAATTAATATTACTTTTACAAAGTTAGATAAGTATTTAATTGCGTAGCTATTTAAAAGGTAATATAATTAAGAAATAAAATACGTAAAAAGGGAAAGAATATACAAAATGATGAAAGAAATCACAAATAAAAGTAATTATAAAGAGGGGATGCTTATATGAGTCTATTTGTATTTATAACAATTTTAGTTTTATTATTAAATACTATTCTAGCTTTTTCTTTAATCTTTATAGAAAGAAAAGATCCCACAACAACATGGGCATGGCTTTTGATTTTTTTAGTACTACCTGGTATTGGATTTATAATTTATATAATACTTGGACAAAACTTTAGTAGACAAAAGTTATTTAGAGGAAAGATTATAAATGATGTTCATAAGAAAAAAGAAATGAATGAAATTTTAAATGATAATAGTGGCCATGATGGTGGAGAACAATTCCTAGATCTTAGAAAGATGAACTATAACAATAGTGGTGCAAGATATACTATAGGAAATGAAATTGATATCTATGTAAATGGTGAAGATAAGTTTAAAGCATTATTAGAGGATATAAAAAATGCCAAGAAGTATATTCATATTGAATATTATATTTTTAGAAAGGACTTTATAGGAACTAAAGTGATTGAGGCACTTGAAGAAAGATTAGCTCATGGTGTTGAGGTTAGGTTATTAGTTGATAGTATGGGATCATATACTGTGACTAAAAAGAAACTTAAGAAATTTTTAGAGCTTGGAGGACAGTTTGCAATATTTTTCCCAGGAATGCTTCCACATGTAAATACTCGTGTAAATTATAGAAACCATAGAAAAATAGTAGTTATTGATGGTGAATATGGTTATGTAGGAGGATTTAATGTTGGAGATGAGTACATAAATAGAGATAAGAAGATAGGATTTTGGAGAGATACTCATATAAGAATAAAAGGAAATGCGGTTAATGATTTAAATGAAAGATTCCTTTTGGATTGGTGTTATGCATCAGAAGAAGATATAGAAGACTTTAGCAAGTTTATGCTTGAAAAAGAATATGAAGAAGGGGATGTTGGCGTTCAAATAGTAACAAGTGGACCTGACCACAATGAAGAATATATTAAAAATGCATATCTTAAAATGATTAATAATGCCAAGAAAAATGTATACTTAACATCACCATACTTTATACCAGATGAGCCAATTCTTGAAGCTATAAGAATATCAGCATTATCAGGTGTAGATGTTAGAATACTTATACCAGGAAAGCCTGATCATAAGTTTATGAAATGGGCAGCAGATTCATACATCGGAGAACTTTTAAAAGCTGGAGCGAGAGTATATTATTATGAAAATGGATTTATTCATGCTAAGACTTTAGTTGTGGATAGTTCTGTTGTAAGTATTGGAACAGCTAATATGGATATGAGAAGTTTTTATTTGAACTTTGAGGTTAATGCACTCATTTTCGATGAAAATGAATCTAAAATATGTGAAGAGCAATTTATGAAAGATTTACAGGAATCAACTGAAGTTAAACTAGAACAGTTTGTAAATAGGCCAAGAGGACAAAAGATAATGGAATCTATAGTAAGATTACTTGCGCCAATCCTTTAATAAGAATTAAAGTGATAAGATAAGAAATTAATAGATTTTATTATATAGATGAAATATTTAAATTACTATATTAATAATATTAGGGTTAAAGGAATTTTAAAGACCTAATTGTTTATTAAAATTATTTTTTGTAGAAGTTAAATAAAATAATTAAAAAGTTAGTGACGGTAATATGGAAGTATGGTAAAATAATTTTTAAATACTAAAAATGAAATAAATGTAATTATGGAGGAATATTATGAAAGGATTAATCAAAGAATTAAGAGCAAAATCTTATAGCTTTTTTTACTTTAGCTTCTGGGGCTTTTATTATGGCGCTGGCTATTTGTTTTGCACAAAAAAATATAATTCTTTGATATGAGTAATTAAGTTTATACTACTTTTATAATATTTCCATCAATATGTTAGATTTAGAGCTCATAGATTGGGCTCTTTTTTTATACAATAAATAAGGTTAGGAAGTTGTATTAAAGGGAAATTTGAAAGAAAATCAGTAAAATATTAAAAATTAATATTTAATTTTAGATACGTATATTAATTTCTTTAAAGTACTTTCATGATACAACTTCAAATATAAAGGGGGCTTAAATATGATAGTAATTTTAAAACCAAAAACAAAAAAAGAGGAAATTGAAAAATTAACACATCAATTAGAAAATAAGGGAGTATCAGTTAATCCTGTAATAGGAAAAGAGCTTATCATACTAGGACTTGTTGGGGATACTAGTAAGCTTGACCCTACTCAAATTGAGGCAAATAGAAATGTAGAAAGAGTAATGCATGTTCAAGAGCCTTTTAAGAAAGCTAATAGAATGTTTCATCCAGACAAAACAATAGTTAATGTAAATGGAGTAGAAATTGGTGGCGATAAATTAGCTATGATAGCAGGGCCATGTTCAGTAGAAAGTGAATCTCAAATAACAGAGATTGCAAAAGATGTTAAAGAATTTGGGGCAAATCTTTTAAGAGGAGGAGCTTTTAAACCAAGAACATCACCATATAGCTTCCAAGGGCTTAAATATGATGGTCTTGAACTGTTAAAGCTTGCAAGAGAAAAGACAGGTCTTCCAATAGTTACAGAAATAATGTCACCTTATGATGTTGAAATTTTCAATAGAGATGTTGATGTTATACAAGTTGGGGCAAGAAATATGCAAAACTTTGATCTTTTAAAGGAACTTGGGCAGACTAGAAAACCAATACTTTTAAAGAGAGGTCTATCTGCAACTATTGAAGAGCTACTTATGAGTGCAGAATATATTATGGCAGGTGGAAATAATAATGTAATTTTATGCGAGAGAGGTATAAGAACCTTTGAAACTTACACAAGAAATACATTAGATTTAAGTGCTATACCTGCAATTAAAAAATTAAGTCATCTTCCAGTGGTAGTTGATCCAAGTCATGCTACAGGGAAGTGGTGGATGGTAGAGCCTTTAGCTAAGGCTGCTGTTGCAATTGGAGCAGATGGTCTTATAATTGAAGTTCATAATGATCCTGCAAATGCTCTTTGTGATGGACAGCAATCCATAAAACCAGATGTTTATGGTAAACTATTAGAAGAACTTAGACCTATTGCCAAGGCAGTAGGAAGAGTTTTATAATTTTACAATAGAAATTAACTATTTATAGCTACCAAGGATATTACCTATAATAACTATAAATAGTTAATTAAAAACTGTAATTTAAAGTGAGGTTTTACTGTGAAAGAATTATTAGTTAATTTAGGAGAAAACTCCTATAACATAGAAATAGAAAAGGGACTTATAAAAGATGTTCCAAAAAGAATAAGAAAAGTATTTAATGGAGAAAAGATATTTATAATTACAGATAAAAATGTAGATAAATATTATGGTGATATAGTCCTTAATTCTCTTAAAGAAGATGGATTTATTGTAGAGAAATATGCAATAAATCCAGGTGAAGAGAGTAAGTCATTTATTACACTTCCAGAAGTTTATGAAAAGCTACTGGATTTTAAGTTAACGAGAAAAGATTTAATTATAACTTTAGGTGGAGGAGTTGTTGGAGACCTTGGTGGGTTTGTAGCTTCAACATTTTTAAGAGGTGTATCCTTTGTTCAAATTCCAACTTCACTATTAGCACAAGTAGATAGTAGTGTTGGTGGAAAGGTTGGAGTAGATCTTCCTAGAGGAAAGAACTTAGTTGGAAGCTTCTATCAACCAAAGAGAGTGTTAATTGATCCAAATGTTTTAGATACGTTAGATGAGAAATTCTATAAAGATGGAATGGGTGAAGTTATAAAATATGGCTGTATTAGAGATAAAGATTTATTTAATCTTTTAAATAGTTTAAATACTCGAGAAGAAGTAATGGAGCACATCGAGGATATCATATATACATGTTGTAATAGTAAAAGAATTATCGTAGAGAGAGATGAAAAGGATCTTGGAGAGAGAATGATTTTAAACTTTGGTCATACTTTAGGGCATGCAATTGAAAAGTACTATGGGTTTTCAGAGTTTACTCATGGTGAGGGTGTAGCTATTGGAATGTATTTGATAACAAAGCTTGCTGAAGATAAGGGATTAGTAAACAAAGAGTTTTCAGAAGATATTAAGAATATTTTAGTTAGATATGGTCTTCCATTTGAAGTAGAGTTAATAGATAAAGATGCTATAATTGAAACAATATCTTTAGATAAAAAGAACATGGGTAGTAGACTTAAAGTCATTATTATGAAAGAAATAGGTAATGCGGAAATTTATGATACTACAGTAGAATTCTTTAGATAAAAGGAGACATATATAATGGGAAGTCTTAAAATATATAATAATAAGTTAGAAGGAATAGCTAAGATTCCTCCTTCAAAAAGTATGGCGCATAGAGCAGTTATATGTGCAGCACTTAGCAAAGATAAAAGTATAATAACAAATATAGATTTATCAGATGATATAATTGCAACAATAAATGGTATGAGAGCATTAGGTGCTAAGATAGAAATAAAAGATGGAGCTTTAGAGATAATAGGATTAGATATAAAGGATGATGTTTCTAAAGAGAGAATTATAAATTGTAATGAATCAGGATCAACTTTAAGATTTCTTGTTCCAATAGCTTCATTAAGTAATTCTAATAATAGATTTATAGGAAGAGGAAATCTTGGAAAGAGACCTTTAGATATTTATTATGATATTTTTAAGGAGCAATGTATTAATTACTCATATAAAGAGGGAGAATTAGACCTTAAAACTAAAGGAAAATTAGCTGCAGGAGAATTTGAAGTGTTAGGTAATATAAGCTCACAATTTATAACAGGACTTATGTTTACACTGCCGCTTTTAGAGGGTGATTCTAAGATAATTATAAAAGGGACACTTGAATCAAAGGGATATATAGATTTAACTCTAAAAGCACTAGCTGACTTTGGAGTAAAGATAGAAAATAATGATTATAAAGAGTTTGTTATAAAAGGAAATCAAAGCTATATAGGAAGAGAATATAGAGTTGAAGGAGATTATTCTCAGGGTGCATTTTTCTTATGTGCAGATGCTTTAGGAAATAAAGTTGTATGCAAAGATTTAGATAATGATTCACTTCAAGGTGATAAGGAAGTTATAGAAATTTTAGAACGTATGGGGGTCTTATTTGAAAGAAGTGAAGATGGGATAATTGGAAATTCAAGTAGTCTAAATGGAACTATTATAGATGCAAAAGGATGCCCGGATATAATTCCTATACTTTCAGTAGTTGCAAGTCTTTCAAAGGGAAAGACAGAGATTATAAATGCAAAAAGGCTTAGAATAAAAGAATGTGATAGACTTAGTGCAATTAATCTAGAGCTATCAAAGTTAGGTGCAAATATTGAAGAAAAAGAAGATGGATTAATAATTCATGGAATAGATGAATTTAAAGGTGGAGTAAATGTATGGAGCCACAAAGATCATAGAATTGCCATGATGTTAGCTATTGCAGCTACAAGATGTAATGGTGAAATAATATTAGAAGATTATGAATGTGTATCTAAATCATACCCAAGTTTCTTTGAAGATTATAAAATGCTAGGAGGAAGAGTAGATGAGTGGAATGTGGGGAAATAATTTAAAAATATCTATTTTTGGAGAATCTCACGGTGTCGGTATTGGACTTACAATAGATGGTCTTCCTTCAGGTTTTTCAATTGATATAGAAAAAATTAATTATGAAATGGAGAGAAGAGCACCAGGTAGAAATAACTTATCAACTTCAAGAAAAGAAGGAGATAAAATTGAAATACTAAGTGGTCTATTTGAAGGAAAGACAACAGGAACACCTCTTTGTGGAATGATTAGAAATAGTGATAAAAGATCTAAAGATTATGGTAAGCTTAAAAGTTTAATGAGACCAGGTCATGCAGATTATACTGGAAATATAAGATATGATGGTTTTAATGATTATAGAGGTGGTGGACACTTTTCAGGAAGAATTACAGCACCACTTGTATTTGGTGGAGCCATATGTAAGCAAATATTAGAATCTCATGGAATAAAGATAGTATCTCACATAAAAAGTATTGGAACTGTAGAAGATGAATTTTTTAATCCAATAAATGTTGATAATAAATTAATAGAAGAGTTACCAAATATGGAACTTCCTTTAATTAATAAAAGCTTAGATGATGATATAAGGAATGAAATATTATCTGCAAAATTAGAAGGGGATTCTGTAGGTGGTATTATAGAATGTGCAATTGTAAATATAGGTGCAGGTATTGGTAATCCATTCTTTGATTCAGTAGAATCAACTTTAGCGCATCTCTTATTTTCAGTTCCAGCCGTTAAGGGAGTAGAATTTGGAGAAGGATTTAATATAACAAAGCTTAAAGGTTCAGAGGCTAATGATGAGTTTTACTATGATGGAGACAAGATAAAAACAAGAAGTAACAATAATGGTGGAATACTTGGAGGTATTACAAATGGAATGCCAGTAATATTTAGAGTAGCTATAAAGCCAACAGCTTCAATATTAAAGAAACAAAATACTATTAATATAGATGAGAAGAGAAATGAAGAATTAAATATCCAAGGAAGACATGATCCTTGTATAGTACAAAGGGCAGTACCCGTTATAGAAAGTGTTGCTGCAATTGGAATTTTAGAACTTTTGAAAGGAAGATAGAAAAAATGGATGCTTTAGAAGGCTACAGAAAAGAGATAGATGATATAGATAGTGAGATTACAAGACTATTTGAAAAAAGAATGAATGTGGTATTAAAGGTAGCAGAATATAAGAAAGCAAAGAACCTTCCAATTTTCCATAAGGGCAGAGAAGATGTTGTAATTAAGAAAAATATAGATAGATTACAAAATAAAGATTATGCCAAAGAAATAGAAAAATTCTTTAATGGAATGATGGAAGTATCTAGGGAGTTACAAGGAAGAAAGCTAAATAGAGCAAAGGATTCCTTTACTATAAAAGAAAGAGTTATATTAAAAGAGGATATAATAGGATTTCCAGGGGCAGAGGGTTCATTTAGTGAAGAAGCACTTTTAAAGTATTTTGGAGAAGAGAATAAGGCGGTAGCTTATGAAGAATTTGAAGATGTATTTATAGCACTTAAAAATGATGAGATAAATTATGGAATACTTCCAGTTGAAAATTCATCAACAGGTGGAATAAGTGAAGTACATGACCTTTTAGTAAAGTATGGATTCTATATAGTTGGAGAAGAAAGCATCAAGATAGATCAACATTTAATAGGTGTACATGGTTCAGAGTTTAATGATATTAAAGAAGTATATTCACATCCTCAAGGATTTAGTCAAACTAGCGAATTTTTAAAAGATTATAGTGATTTAAAACTTATTCCATATCATAATACAGCAACAAGTGCAAAGTTAATAAAAGATTTAAATGATAAAAGTAAAGCTGCAATTGCAAGTAGTAGGGCAGCTAATATATATGATTTAGATATAATAAAAGAAAAAATAAACAATGTAAAGAACAATTGCACAAGATTTATTATAATAGGAAAAGAATTATTAAAAGAAAAAGAAGCTAATAAAGTAAGTATAGTATTTTCATTAGAAGATAAAGCTGGTACACTATATAGGCTTTTAAGACACTTTGCAGAAAATGATATAAATATGATAAGGATAGAATCAAGACCAACTAAGCATGATAAGTGGAAATATTTCTTATATATTGATTTTGAGGGAAGTCTTCAGAATAGTGAAGTAATAAAAGCTCTTAAGTTAATAGAAGAAAGTAGTGAATATTTTAAATTATTAGGATGGTATAAGAAAAGAATGGATGTGAAATGATGGAATTTTATGGACTTGTAGGAGAAAAACTTTCTCATTCCTTGTCTCCGGAAATTCATAAAGATATATTTAAAGAGCTTAATATTGAAGGAGCCTATAGATTATTTGAAATACCTAAAGAAAATATAGGGGAGCTTTCAAAATCTTTAAGAACCTTGAGTATTAAGGGGGTGAATGTAACTATACCTTATAAAGAAACAGTAATGAATTATTTGGATGAAATTTCTAGGGAAGCTAAGGAAATTGGAGCTGTTAACACAATTTTCAATAAAAAAGGTAAACTTTTAGGGTATAATACTGATTATTATGGTTTTAAGTATATGCTAGAAGATAAAGGTATTACTGTACGCGGCAAGAAGGTAACAGTTTTAGGTACTGGTGGTGCAAGTAAAGCAGTTGTGGCCTATCTTTTAGATGAAGGAGCTTTAGAGATTAAATTAGTTAGTAGAACTAAAAAGCAATTATATAAAAATGAGAGTAGAATAGATGTTATAACTTATGAAGAGTTAGATGAAGTTTTTGGAGATGTTATTATAAATACAACTCCAGTTGGAATGTATCCAAAGATCATTAATTCTCCAGTTTCAGAATATATAATTAAAAAATATGATGCTTTAGTTGATTTAATATACAATCCTTTAGAGACAGAGTTTCTTAAACTGGGTATTAAAAATAATAAAGTCACTTGTGGAGGACTTATGATGCTTGTAGGTCAAGCTATTAAAGCAGAGGAGATTTGGCAAGAAAGAAGTATTGATAAAAAGGTTATACTAGATATATATAAGAGACTTATTATAAAGTTTAAATAAGGAGTAGTTATGGAAAAAAGAGATAAAATTGTTATTATTGGAATGCCAGGATGCGGCAAGACAACAATAGGAAAGATTTTAGCTAAAGAATTAAATTACAACTTTTATGATATGGACCAATATATCGAAGAAACACACGGGAAATCAATAAAAGAGATATTTGCAAAGTCAGAAAATGATTTTAGAGATTTAGAGACAAAGGCATGTAAAGAGCTTATATTAAAAAAAAGATGTGTAATTTCAACAGGTGGTGGAGTTATTAAGAGAGGGATCAATATAGATATATTAGGAGAATATGGAATTATCCTATTTATAAATAGACCTATTGAAAAAATAGTAGGAGATATTGATATTTCTAGCAGACCATTGCTTAAAGAGGGCAAGGAAAAGTTATATAAGCTTTATGAAGAGCGATTTTATAAGTACAAAGAGGCTGCACATGTTGAAGTTATTAATGAAGGATTTTTAAGAGATACGATTAATTTAGCAAAATTTAAGCTTAAGGGAAAGATTAAGGAGTAGCAGATTAAAAGTATTAAGGTTATAAACTGATCAAAGCCAAGAAAAAGATATTGGTATATGAAAAAGGGTTTTAGAATTACGAAGGTAAATACTTTTAGGGGTCTTTATTATATAAAAGAAGGGGCGATAAGGAGTTTATAAATAACTCTTTTCCAGAGTAAGATTGAAGGACTACAACAAAATTAAGAGACATTTATAAGATTGAATGAATCTTTAATTTGTTGTTTTAAAGATGTAAAAATGCATTTATAGATAGATAAATTAAAAAGTGTCTAAGGACTAGGATATGAAGTATAGCGGGAATTTCTAAGAAGTATTAATAAAAACATAGGAAATTTTGGAGGATATTTTATGATAATTATTATGAGTACAAATGCAAAGGCAGAAGAAGTAAATAAAGTAAGTAAATGCGTAGAAGGATTGGGACTTAGAACTAACATATCAAAAGGAGATTCACACTTAATAGTTGGAGTTATGGGAGATACTTCAATATTAGATCAAAATAAGCTTTTAAGATTTGATGGTGTAGAAAAGGTAGTTAAGGTTCAAGAACCATTTAAAAAAGCAAATAGATTATTTAAACCGGAGGATACAATAGTTGATGTTTTAGGAAATAAAATTGGAGGAGGAAACCTAGGTATAATGGCTGGGCCTTGTTCAGTTGAAAGTGAAGAACAAATTATTGAAATAGCAAAAAGCGTTAAAGCATCAGGTGCAAATTTTTTAAGAGGTGGAGCTTTTAAGCCAAGAACATCACCATATAGTTTCCAAGGGTTAGAACTTGATGGATTAAAGTTATTAAAAAAGGCAAAGGAAGCTACAGGTCTTCCTATAGTTACAGAATTAATGTCAACAGATTACATTGATGAGTTTGTAGAAAATGTTGATGTTATACAAATTGGAGCAAGAAACATGCAAAACTTTGATCTTTTAAAGCAAGTAGGTAGAACAAAAACACCTATACTTTTAAAAAGAGGGTTATCAGCAAGTATAGAAGAATGGCTTATGGCAGCTGAATATATAATGGCTGGTGGAAATGATAATGTAATTCTTTGTGAAAGAGGTATTAGAACTTTTGAAACTGCTACAAGAAATACATTAGATTTAAGTGCTATTCCAGTAGTTAAAAGGTTAAGTCATCTACCTGTTATAGTAGATCCAAGTCATGCAGCTGGATACTGGTACTTAGTTGAACCTTTAGCAAAGGCTGCAATAATGGCAGGAGCCGATGGTCTTATGATAGAAGTTCATAACGATCCAAAGAATGCTTTAAGTGATGGACAGCAATCAATTAAACCAGAAAGTTTTGAAAAATTAATGGAGAAAATAAAGAAAATAGCAGAGTTTGAGGGGAAAGTTCTTTAAAACTCCATTATTTAAATAGGGGGCGAATGAGAATATGAGAATTGTAATTGTTGGACTTGGAGTCATTGGAGGCTCCTTTGGGATGGCTTTAAAAAATAATGGGTATAAAGACATTTATGGAATAGATAATGATATAAATACTCTAAAAAAAGCTAAAGATATGGGGATTATAAAGGAAGGTTATGAAGATGGAAGTCAAATTTTAAAAAGTGCAGACCTTATTATAATATCAATATATCCAAAGCTTATTTTAAACTTTATAAAAGAAAATAAAGATAATTTTAAAGAAGATGCAGTAATTACAGATGCTACTGGAATTAAAGAAATGTTTATAGATGACATAGTGAAAATTCTTCCAGATGGAGTAGATTTTATTTTTGGACATCCAATGGCAGGGAGAGAGAAAAAGGGAATAGACTATGCAGATGATAAAGTTTTTAATGGGGCAAATTATATAATAACTCCGATTGAAAGAAATAAGGAGGAGAACATAGAGCTTGTTGAAAACTTAGTTTATGATATTGGATTTAAGAGTGTAAAAAAGATAGGTTCAAAATATCATGATGAAATGATAGCTTTTACAAGTCAGTTGCCACATGTTATTGCAGTATCACTTATAAATAGTGATGAGGAAGGTAGAGATACAGGTTCTTTCATTGGCGATAGTTATAGAGAGCTAACACGTATAGCAAATATAAATGAAGAACTTTGGAGCGAACTTTTTCTAGGAAACAGAGAGAACTTACTAAGAACTATAGAAAAGTTTGATGAAGAGCTTATAAAAATGAAAAAAGCTATAGAAGAAAATAATAAAAATATATTATGTGAGCTTTTTAAGAAGGCTACTTTTAGAAGAGAACAATTATGAAAAAATTAAAGTGGAAATTTTATTTTTCTCTTTTTAAATAGCTTATAATATAAAATAATTATAAAGAAGAAATTCTAAAAGGATCAAACTTTTTAGAATTTCTTTTTTATTTTAATTAAATTGAGATTAGGTAGAAATAATCCATTGACATAATATAGCATATATAATAATATATGTATTGTAAGAAATATTTAATAAAAAATTAATATATACTTAAAAATATTAAAAAATATTTCAAACTAACTTTGAATTTTATATTTAGTTGCATTAGAGTTGTGCCAATTATTTAACAGGTACTTAGCTAGAAGGATATACGTATGTCTTTTTAGCTTTTTTTATTAAGAAGTTCTTTATTAAGCATTGACATATAAATAATAAATCAAAATTTTTAATCAGAGGGGGAGTAAATTAATGCTGAAAAGAAAAGTTAGTTTGTTGATATTATCAGCGATTATAACAACAAATATTTCAAGTTTAAAAGTTCTAGCAGCACAATCGAATGAGACTACACAGGTAAATAAGCAAGTAACCAAAGAAGAAAATTATGAAATTTATCCATTGCCGCAAAGTGAGACATATACAGAAGGCGAATTTGTAATCACTGATAATGTAAACATAGTAGTTGAAGGTAATATTGATGAAAGTACAAAGAATTTCTTAATGGAAATATTAGAAGAAAACAATATAAAAGGAAGTATTTCAGACAAAACTGTAAACGATATGACAAATGTTCTTCTAGGGGTAAGGGGCTCAGACGGGTATGTTAATAATTACTTTAATGAGAAGAAAATTTCTTATAATGAGAAGATATACGATGAACATGATGCATATGTTTTAAAAGTAGATAAAAATTTAGAAGAAAAAGGTGTCATAGCTATCCTTGGGGCTCATACTGACGCAACTTTTTATGGACTAGCTTCTCTTAAAATGATATTTAATCAGTTAGAAAACAAAACTATAAAAACTCTTCAAATAGAAGATTATGCAGATGCTGAAAATAGAGGATTTATAGAAGGTTTTTATGGACATCCTTGGAGTAATGAAGATAGAGCAAGCCTTATGGAATTTGGCGGAGAAGTAAAGATGACATCTTATATTTTTGCACCAAAGGACGATCCATATCATAATAGCAAATGGAGAGAATTGTACCCAAAGGATAAATTAGATGAATTAGCGGAACTTGTTAAAGTAGGTAAGGAATCTAAGTGTAACTTCGTTTGGGCAATTCACCCAGGATTTAGTATGATTAATTGGAATGATTATGAAAATGAATTAAAGAGGTTAACAGATAAATTAGATCAACTTTACAGTATAGGAGTTAGGCAGTTCGGATTATTCTTAGATGATATAAGTACATCACAATCATTAACAGATAGAGAAAAACATAAAAAGTTAGTTACTGATGTAGCTAATTGGGTTAAGGAAAAACAAGGAACAGAATCATTGATATTCTGTCCACCTTTCTACAATAAAAGCTGGACTGGAAATTCAGGAAAGCCATATCTAGAAACTATGAAAGATCTTCCAGAGAATGTTGAAATTATGTGGACCGGTGATGGTGTATGTGGAAGAGTTACTCAAGATGCTCTTCAATGGCCAAAGGATGCTCATGGTAGAGATCCATATATGTGGCTTAATTGGCCAGTTAATGATTATAAAAATGCAAGGTTACTTCTTGGTCCTGGAGAAATTATGGAACCGGGAGTTGATAATTTTGCAGGTATAGTAACAAACCCTATGGCACAAGCAGAAGCATCAAAAATTTCATTATTTGCAGTTGCAGATTATACATGGAATACAGATGAATTTAATGCAACTGAAAGCTGGAAAGATTCATTTAAATATATTACTCCAGAGGTAGCTGAAGAGTTTAATATTATTGCAAGTCATATGTGTACACCAGAACCTAGTGGACATGGATTAACTGTTGGAGAGTCAGAATATTTAAAAGATGAATTTGAAGCAATAAGAAATAAATTAAATAATGAAGAAGATATAAAGAGCGATGCAAGTAATTTAAAAAGTGAGTTTGACAAGATAGTTAATGCAGTTAATGTATTCTCTGAAGTTGTTCGGGAGAAAAATTTCAATCTATATGATGAAATGGAACCATGGCTTAATTGCTTAAGAGAGATAGGACTTGCAGGAAGTGATATAATGCAAGCTATGATAAGTGAAGAAGAAGGAAATGCAGTGGATGCATGGACATCATACTCAAAGGCATTAAAGAATATTGAAGATTCAAAGATGTTTACTTATGAAACTATAAATGGTAGTAAGCTTACAGTTGAGGCTGCAACAAAGAGAGTTATTCCTTTTATAAATGAGATGCTATCAAAGGTAGAGACTAAGATTCATGCAAAATTAGATAAGACAGCTATTATAAAGAGTTTAATTACATCTCATGATGATAAAGATGAGTTTGAAAAAATGATAGATGGTGATGAAAGTACCTATATGTATATTCAAAACGTACAGAAGGATAATGATTATTATGGTTTAGATCTTGGAAATGTTGTACCTGTAAATGAAATAGATATTGTACAAGGTAGAAATGATAATGATCATGATAGATACCATAGGTCAGTTTTAGAGTATTCTGTAGACGGAAAAGAATGGATTCAAATAGGTGATGAAAGAAATGAAGTAAGAATAAGTGAGAAAAATTTAGGAATAGAAGCTAGATTCATAAGACTTAGAGCTGTAAAGGCTGGAGTTCCAGGAGGAAAGCCAGATTTATGGACAGCTGTAAGAGAGTTCACTATAAATGGCAGTGAAGGAAAGTCTAATGTATTTACTAATAGAGATGAATTAAAATCACTTAAGGTTAATGTAGAGGGCTCAAGTTCAACATTATCAAGTGATGAAGAAATAACTTTATCAAAGAATCAATATCTTGGAATAAAGCTAGATTCAATAAAGAATATATCATCTATTGAAAAGGTTTTAAATACAACGGATTTAACACTTCAAGTTTCTGAGAATACAAGTGAGTGGAGAGAAATAAGTAAAGATGATAAAGGTTATGGAAGTGCAAGATATATAAGACTTATAAATAAAACTGATAATGAAGTCAAATTTAATCTAGAAAAACTTAAGGTTAGAATTGCTGAATTTGTAGAGCCATCAGTTACAACAAACTATGGTAATCCATATGAGGGTAAATTTGATAATGTATTTGATGGTGATATAGATACATTTGTTTGGACTAATGGTAATCAAGATAGTGGCAAGCAAATTACAGTTGATCTAGGTGGATTTAGAAATATTAATGATATATCAGTTTGGGTTAATGATGGAAGTGCTGACTTCTTTAAAGAAGGGGTGCTTGAAATATCAGCTGATGGAACAAACTTTGAAACTGTTCATGAATTTAATAATCCAGGAGATATAACTAAAAACTTCCCAATTCATCAAGTACCACATAGATATCTTAAAGTAGATAATATTGGTGGAAGGGAAGCCAGATATGTTAGGCTAAGAAGCACAAAGAATCATGGCAACTGGTTGAAATTATACGAGATAAAGGTTAATGAAGGAGAGGCTAAGCCAGAGAATAAAGATCCAAATATTGAAAGTACTCATGAAGGTACTGAAAAGAATGGAATTAAGAATGTAATTGATGGAAGCATAGCAAGTTTCTATACTCCAAAATCAGATGATTTTAATGGTGGAAATCTTTCTTATAAAATATCAGAAGAAGAAAAAATTAAAGAAATTGTAGTGCTTCAAGGTGCTGACAATATATCAAATGCTGATGTTTCAATTAGAACTTCTGATGGATGGAAAAAAGTATCTAAGCTATCAAAGAGTTACAACGTAATAGATGTAAAAGGTTTTAAAGATATCTTTGAAGTGAAGTTTGACTGGATAAGTAATGTAAAGCCTGTAATACATGAGCTTATAGCTGTTAAAGAACCTGCAAAGGTTACAGTAGATAAAGATGAATTACAAGAATTGATAACTGAAGTACAGGGCATAGATAAAGATAAGTATACAGAGGAGTCTGTAGCTGTCTTAGAAGAAAGATTAAAGAAAGCAGAAGATGTATTAGCTAATGAAAGTGCAACTACAGAAGATGTAGAAAAAGCAGTTAATGAATTAAGAACAGCAAAGGAAGGCTTAGTATTAAAGCCAGAGAAACCAGAAGTAGATAAAAGTAAGCTGCAAGAGTTAGTAAATGAAGTAAGGGAATTTAATAAAGATAATTACACTGAAGATAGCTTTAAAGTATTAGAAGAAAAGTTAGCTTTAGCAACTGATATTTTAGATAAAGAGGATGCAACTGAAGAAGAAATAAATAATATCTTAAATGAATTAAATGAAGCAAAGAGTGCATTAGTAAAAAAACCAAGCAAGGTTACTGATTTAAAGGCTTCAGAAATTAAATTTAATAGTGTTAAGCTTACATGGAGTTCTAATGAGGATGAAGACATTATAGAATACAATATTTATAGAGATGGAAAGAAAATAGATACAGTTACTGAGAAGGAATATATGGCTACTGATCTGAAAGATGAAACAGAGTATTTATTTGAAGTAGAAGCTATAAATTCAAATGGAATAGCTTCAGATAAGGTAAAAGTTACAGTTACAACAATAGATAAAATTAATAAACAAGCATTACAAATGGCTATAGAGTATGGGGACAATGTAATAGAAAAAGGTGATCTTAATGGAGTAATTCCAACAGTAGTTAAGGAATTTAATGAAAGACTTAAAGAAGCAAAAGAGGTATATGAAAATGCTGATTCAACACAAGTCCAAGTAAACACTGCATTAGATAGACTTATGACTGTAATCCATATGCTTGAATTTAAAAGCGGAGATAAGGAAGAGTTAGAGTATACAGTTAATATTGTAAAAGCATTAGAAGAAAAAGAATATACACCATCAACTTGGAAGGTGTTAGCAGCAGTTTTAAAAAATGCTGAGGAAGTATTAAATAATGAAGATGCTATGCAGCCAGAAGTTGATACTGCTTTAGAAGAATTAATGGAAGCGTATTTAAACTTAAGATATAAAGCAGATAAATCTAAGCTAGAAGATTTAATAAAAGAAATAGAAAAATTAGATTTATCTAAGTACACTGAAGAGAGTGTAAAAGCTCTTAAAGAAGAATTAAAAAAAGCTAAGGAAGTATTAGCTGATGAAGAGGCAACAGATAAAGATGTGGAAGATGCAATAAAGAGATTAAATAATGCTAAAAACAACTTAGTTGAAAAGCCAGTAGATCCAGATAAACCAGTAGATCCAGATAAACCAGTAGATCCAGATAAACCAGTAGATCCAGACGAACCAGTAGATCCAGATAAGCCAGTAGACCCAGATAAACCGGTAGATCCAGATAAGCCAGTAGACCCAGATAAACCAGGGGATGGTTCAGATAATAATGGAGGTAATGGAAATAAACCAACAAATCCAAATAAGCCAGATGGTGGAAATAAACCAGGAAATAATCAAGGAGCCGATAATAATATACCAGCAACAGGGGGAATGGTGCAAACAGGCGTACTGGTTGCGGGAATGATTTCAGCACTTGGTGGAATTTCTATAATAAGAAGAAGGAAAAAGTAGTTTAATAAATAAACTATAGAGTTTAAATAAAATAATAATATTCTAAGTATAGTATTCAGCATGGAATTAGACCTCATGAAGGGCTAAAGGAGACATATATGCTTCTTTAGCTTTTCAAAAAATCTAATATTAATAGACATAAATTTTAATTATATTTAAGTATCAAAACTTTCAAATATCTTTATAAAATTTATTTATTGGAGGGTAATCTAATGCAATATCTTAAAAGAAATAGAAGATTTAAATTAATGCTACCTTTATTTCTTATCTTTACAATGATGTGTGGAAATATTTCTGCATATGCTACTGCATTAAAAAATAAAGGAAAATTAAATCTAGCTTTAGGAAAAGCTACATTTGCATCAAGTGAAGAAACATCAGATTTTAGTGCAAGTAAAATAAATGATGGAATCATTGACAGAACTGGTGAAAAGCAATCTAGATGGGCATGTGAAAGATATGAAGAGAATCCATGGGTTGCAATTGATTTTGGCAAAAAGACAAAGTTTAATCAAGTAGCAATTGAATGGGAAAGAAAAAATATTGAATCTTATAGAATAGAAATTTCAGATGATAAAACTTCATGGACAAGTATCTATGGGGGAGGAAAAGTTGAAAATTATAGGGAGACTATAGAGGTTGGAGAGCAGGAAGCTAGATATTTAAGAGTGTTAGTTGAAAGCTATACCCCAAAAGAGGAGGATTCGGATATATCATGGGAGACTGTTTCACTATATGAAGTAGAAGTCTATGGTGATGCTGAGGAACCAACAGAAGGAGTTAATGTAGCTTTAAATAAGGAAGCTACTGCATCATCTGTAGAAACAAACACTTTTACGGCAAGTAAAGCTACTGATGGAATTATTGATAGAGGGGGAGATAAATCTTCAAGATGGGCAAGTGCTGTTTCATCAGAAGACCAATGGCTTAAAGTAGACCTTGGAGCAAACACTCAGTTTAATAATGTAGTTATAGAGTGGGAGAGAAAAAATTCACCTAAATATAGAATTCAAACTTCAGTAGATAATGAAAATTGGGTTGATGTTTATACTGCAACTAAAGCGCCAGATAATCATAGAGATGAAATAAAGTTAAATGAAAAAGTAAGTGGAAGATATGTAAGATTATATATAGATGAGCATATTGCAAATTCAGAAGGTGTTAATTGGAATACTGTTTCAGTATACGAAATTGAAATATATAATGGGAAAATTCCAGAAGCGCCAAAAACCGTACAGGAAGTTGCAAATAGCATAAAAGTAGAAGAACTAAGTGCAGAGGATACAAAACTTAAGATGCCAGAAGTTCCAGAAGGATTTGAAATATCCTTTATTGGTGCAGATTATGAAGAGGTTATAGATTATGAAATGAATATCCATAAACCTCTTGTAAATACTAAGGTTTCAATGAATTTTGAAGTCAAAAAAGGAAATGAAAAGGCAACATCTAAGGCTATTGAATTAACTGTACCAGGTTCAAATATGGTAAGTATAAATGATAAGCCAACAGTTATTCCAGAACTTAGAGAATGGGCTGGTATGAGTGGAAACTTTGAAATAAAAGATAATTCAAGAATAGTTATAAGTAAAGATTCAGAAAGTAAATTAAGAAGTGTAGCTGAAACTTTCGCTAAGGATTACAAAGATATATTAGGACGTGATATAGAAGTTGTAGTATCTAATTCTCCAAAGGAAGGAGATTTCTATCTTTCATTAACATCAAACTATAAAGAGCTTAGAAAAGAAGGATACTATATGGAGATAGATGATGCTGTAAAGGTTCAAGCAAACGAAGCACAAGGTATCTTTTTATCAACTAGAACAATACTTCAAATCCTTAAACAAAATAAAAATTATATACCAAAAGGTTTAGTTAGAGATTATCCACAATATGATGTAAGAGGATTTATGCTTGATGTAGGAAGAAAGTTCACTTCGTTAGATTATTTATATGAAATAATGAAGACAATGTCATGGTATAAAATGAATGACTTCCAAATTCATTTAAATGACAACTATATATGGCTTGATGAGTATGGTAGTGAAGCTTTAGAGAAAGCTTATGCAGGATTTAGACTTGAATCAAATGATGTTGGTTCAAATGGAGTAGCCTTAACATCAAAAGATGGACATTATACTAAAGAACAGTTTGGTAAGTTTATTGATGACTCATCACTTTACGGAGTTAATATAGTACCTGAATTTGATACACCTGGACATGCATTAGCATTTACAAAAGTACATCCAGAATATGCATATGGAAATGGTCATGGTGAAAATGCTGCAATGTTAGATGTAAATAATGAAAATGTTGTTAATTATATAAAAAGCATATATAACGAATTTATGGATGGAGAAAATCCTGTGTTTAGAAATTCTACAGTTCATATAGGGACAGATGAATTCTATGGAAAAGCTGAGGAATATAGAGCATATACAGATAAGATGCTTAAATTTATGAGAGATGAAAAGAAAGCTGTACCAAGACTTTGGGGAAGTTTAACAAATAAAAAAGGAAGTACTCCTGTAACATCAGAAGGTGTTCAAATGAATATTTGGAACTGTGGATGGGCAAATCCAAAAGATATGTATAATCAAGGGTTTGATTTAATAAATACAGATGATGCCTGGGTTTATATAGTTCCAGGAGCTAACTATTATAGAAATTATTTAGATACTGAATGGCTTTACAATAATTGGGAAGCTAATAAGTTTGGTAATGGAGTTGTATTACCAGAAGGTTCACCTCAAATGCTTGGAGGAATGTTTACTCTTTGGAATGACATGATAGATAGAAAATCAAATGGAATAGTTGAGTATGATATTTTTGATAGAGTTTACCCAGCTATACAAGCATTATCAGAGAAGATGTGGGGAGAAGCTGAAGATAAAACTTATAATGAGTTTAAGGAAGTTTCAAAAAAGGTTGGAACAGCACCAAATACAAATCCAACATTTAAAGTAGAGTCAAAGACAGAAAAAGTTATAAATTATGATTTTGAAAATGCAGAAAATAATATTGCAGATGATAAATCAGAAAATGGATATAACTCTGTTGAAATTAAAAATGCAGAAATTAATAATGGATCATTAAAATTAAATGGAGGAGAAAGTATTCTAAAAACTCCAATTAATAATATAGGACCGAATTATTCAATTTCATTTAGTGTAAACAGAGATAATGATAGCAGTAATGAAGAACAGGTTCTATTTGAATCTTCAAAAGGTCAATTTAAGGCTGTTCAAAAGAAGACGGGAAAGGTTGGTTTCTCAAGAGAGAGCTATGACTATTCATTTAATTATGAGCTTCCAAAGGGAGAATGGGTAGATATAACTATAGTTGGAAAGTTAAATAAGACAGAGCTTTATGTAAATGGCGAGTATGTTGATGAGATAAGTAAATCAAGTGAAACAAATAACTTTGGAACATTTGTATTCCCATTAGAGAATATAGGAAGTAGCAGTAAAGCTTTCAAGGGAGAATTTGATAATCTTTTAGTTAACAATAAAGCTGCTATATCAGATCCATTAATGATACCACAAGAGCAAATGCATGCTACAGCTTCAAGTGAACATCCTAATGTAGGAAGTGAAGGGTTAGCAAGTTTTGCGATTGATGGAAATGAAGATACTATGTGGCATACTAATTATAATAATGTAAAACCACTTCCACAATATATAACTTTAGATTTAGGCGGAAAGTATAATATTGATAGATTGACATATCTTCCAAGACAAAGTGGACAAAATGGTAACATTACAAAATATGAAGTGCAAGTAAGTACTAATGGTAAGGACTTTGTTAAAGTTTCAGAAGGTTCATTTGAAAATAACAATAAGCTTAAAACTATGAAATTAAACGATTCAGCTGAGGCAACTCATGTTAGACTTATTGCAAAAGAGGGGGTTGGAGGATTTGCTTCAGCAGCAGAATTAAATGTTTATAGAGCTAAAGATGCTAGCTTAGAAGGAAATTTAAATGTTACAGCACCAGAAGAAGTTCTAGTTGGAAATAACTTTGATGTTAAATTTGGAACAGGTAAATTAAATAGTGATAATATCTTTGCAATGGAATTTGATGTTGAGTTTGACAATGAAAAAGCTGAATTTGTTGAAGCAACTTCAATGGATAGTGAAAAGTATATTGTTAGTAGTAAGGAAGTAGAAAATAAAATAAAAGTAATTGTTGCAACAAAGGGAACTCCAATAGAAAGTGATAAGGATATTGCAAAACTATCATTCAAAGCAAAAGCTGAAGGAAATGATGTTCAGTTTAATGCAGTAAATGTAAAAATTGCAGATGGAGAAGGAAAAGAACATTCTATTAATGGTGGTTCTGCAATTACTAATATTAAAAATGAAGTAGTTAAACCAGTTGATAAAAAAGCATTAAAAATGGCTATAGATTATGCAGAAGATGCAAAGGCAAACGGTGCACTTAATGGCGTAATTCCAGCTGTAATCATTGAGTTTAATAAGTCATTAGATTTAGCTAAGGAAGTCTACAATAAAGAAGATGCAACTAAGGTAGAAATTAATGATGCACTTAAAAAGTTAATGAATGTAATTCATATGCTAGAGTTTAAACAAGGTGATAAGGAACTCCTTAAAGGAATTGTTGATATAATAGAAACTTTAAAAAAGAGTGATTATATTGAAACAACATGGGCTCCGTTAGAAGAAGCACTTAAAGAGGCAAAGGATGTATTAGCTGATGAGAATGCTATGCAACCAGAAGTAGATAAAGCATTTGATAGCTTAATGAAAGCTTATCTTGATTTAAGATTAAAACCAGATAAATCAAAATTAGAAGAGCTAATAAATGAAATTAAAGGCATGGATTTATCTAAATACACAGAAGAAAGTGTAAAAAATCTTAATGAGGCTGTAGGTAAAGGTGAAGAGGTTCTTAATAATGAAGATGCTACAAAGCAAGATATTAATAATGCTATAAAACTTCTTAAAAAAGCAAAGGCTGGCTTAGAGGAAAAAACAGAGAAGCCTGGAGATAATAGTGATAATGAAGAGCCAGGAAATAATAATGGAAGTGGAAATAAACCAGGAGAAAATAACAACGGAACAAATGGAGGAAATAATAGTAGTTCAGGAAATAATAATAATAATAATAATAATAATAATAATAATAATAATAAGCCAAATGGTGGAGACGGTTCAGGAAATGTTCCAGCAACTGGAGGAATGGTACAGACAGGATTATTATTTGCAGGAATAATGTCAGCAGCAGGTGGAGTAGTAATACTAAGAAGAAAAAGAAAGTAAACTAATCTAAATTTATTGGAAGGATAGCCTTAAAGGCATCCTTTCAATAATAGAATAATTTCTAAAACTATAATATAAAACAGAACTAAACTTTAGAAGAGTATCTTATAGAAGTAATTAAATCTAAGTAAGAATATTTATATAGGGAGTTTATTTATGAATAAAAGTAGAATTAAGAAGATTATAGCCTATGGATTGTTTACTACATTTTTATTAGGTACAGCAAGTAACTTAATACAAGCAAATGCTACATCATCAAAAGATTCATTAAAATCTGTTACAGAAGCTTATGGTGCTACTCCAACTACTCAACAAGTAGATTATCAAAAAGATGAACTAACAGCCTTTATACATTTTGGAATAAACACTTTCTATGATGTTGAATGGGGAAATGGAAATGAAGACCCGGCAAGGTTTAATCCTACAAAGATAGATGCGGATCAGTGGGTTAAAACATTAAAAGATGGGGGTTTTAAGAAAGTTATATTTACAGCAAAGCATCACGATGGATTTGCCCTTTGGCCAAGTAAGACAACAGATCATGGTGTAGAAAAAAGTCCATGGAAGGATGGAAAGGGTGATGTTGTTAAAGAAGTAGCTGATGCCTGCAAAAAATATGGATTAAAGTTTGGTGTTTACTTATCTCCATGGGATCAAAACTCTCCAGATTATGGTGAGGGAAATGGAAGAGATTACAATGAAGTTTATATGGAACAACTTACTGAGCTTTTAACTAATTACGGAGAAGTTTCAGAGGTTTGGATGGATGGTGCTAAGGGCTCTAATGTTACACAGGAGTATAAATTTGATGAATGGTTTAAGTTAATAAAAGAACTTCAGCCAGACTGTACAATATTTAGTCCAAAAGGACCAGATATAAGATGGATAGGAAATGAAAATGGATATGCAGGAGAGCCATGCTGGTCAACAATTGATTTAGCTAAGATGAGTGAGAGAGAAGTACCTAGCTATTTAAATACTGGAGAAGAAAATGGTCCAGACTGGGTTGTAGGTGAGTCAGATGTATCTATAAGACCAGGCTGGTTCTATCATAAATCTCAAGACAATGCAGTTAAATCATTGGAAAAATTGATGGATATATATACTAAGTCAGTTGGCAGAAATTCTGTTTTATTATTAAATGTCCCACCTAATAAGGAGGGAATATTACATGAAAATGATGTTAATAGAATAAAAGAATTTGGAGATGCAGTAAAGGGATTATTAGATGAAGATTTAACTGATAACAGTACATTGTCAGTTGACAGTGAAATAAATAATACTTACAGCAAAGATAAGCTTAATGACAATGACTTTGATACTTATTGGGCTCCAAATAATTCAGCTAAAACTGGAACTATAGAGATTGAGTTTAATGAGAATACAACATTTGATGTAGTAAGTCTTCAAGAGTATATAACTTTAGGACAGAGAGTAAAGGAATTTTCAGTTGAAGCATCTAGAGATGGAGAAGAGTGGAGTGAAATATATTCAGGAAAAACTATTGGATATAAAAGATATGTAAGAGTTCCACCAACAACTGCCAAGAAGATAAGAATTAATATAAAGGATTCATTAGCAACTCCTTTAATTAATGAAATTAATGTATATAAGGCACCTAAAAATATAGAATTACCAAAGGATATTCCTGATGGACTAAAGTTTCTAAATGATTCAAATAAAGGAACTGAGGTAAATCAATTTAACTTTGGAGCTAATTGGAACTATGAGGATATTCATGGAGACAATGATAGAGGTGGAGATGCACATTGGTCCAATAAAGCTGGATCAACTGTGGATATAAAATTTAAAGGAAGTCTATTTTATTTATCAGCTGCTAAAGATCCTAGTCATGGAATAATGGAAATTTCCATTGATGGAGGAGAATTTAAAGATATAGATTTATATGCAGAAAGCAGAAAAACAAAACAAATAGTATATGAAAGTGAAACCTTAGAATATGGAGAGCATACTGCAACTATAAGGGTATCTGGAAGAAAAAATGAAAGATCTACTGGAATTTCAGGTCATCTTGATGGCGCTTTTATACTTGATAATAATGGTATGGGATTAGTAGAATTTGAAAAAACTTCAACAAGAGTTTCAGAGAGCACTAAAAATCCAGAATTTAAGGTTATTAGAAAAGGGGGAAGCAGAGGAAGAATTGAAGTAAACTATGATACAGTGTTAGGAAGTGCAGAAAATTTAAAGGATCTACATGTATGGTCTGGAACTTTATCCTTTGATGAAAATGAAACAGAAAAGGTAATAGATAGAATAACAATAATAGATGATGATGAAGTCGAAGAGGATGAGAACTTCTTTGTGACCTTAAGCAATCCTATAGGGGGAATAATAGGATTTAATGATAATTTAGAGGTGACTATAGAAGATGATGACAATACTTATTTAAAGATTAATACAACTGATACTGGAAATGGAATGAATAAGTTTACCTTTGGAGAGGGGTGGAATCAAGAATCAAATGGAGCCTGGGCAAGAGGAGAAAATAAAACTTATAGCATTAAGTTTGAAGGATCAAGAATTGTATTAATTGGAGCTAAGGACCCAAATCATGGATTATATAAGATTAAGATTGATGATGGAGAATTTTTAGAAATTGATCCATATTCAGAAAATAGACTAGAGAATGAAGTAATATTCGATAGTAAAGATTTAGCATATGGAGAGCATACATTAACTTTCTTATCTGTAGGAAGTAATCCACATGGAGGAAGAGTTGATTCTCAAATTAATCATGCTTTTATAAACACTAAAGATAATGGAGGCAGTGGAGAAGAAATCCTATTAGGAGATTTCAATAAAAATAAGAAAATTGACTTAGGAGATTTATCTATAGCATCTAAATATTATGGAAAAAATAAAAGCGAGTATGATATCAATAAGGATAATATAGTTGATGAATACGAGATAAATTACATTATGGATAACATAAAATAAAGGGTATAAGGGGAGAAAAAAATGAAATGTAAGAAGATATTAGGAGCCCTACTTTCATTATCAATAATAGTAACATCCTCAGGGGTAACAGCCTTAGCAGATACTATAAAGGAAGGTGGGAAAAATCCGGTGAGTAAAGTACTAACAGAAGAGAAACAAAGATCAATATTATTTAATGATGGATGGACATTTAATTTAGGGGATGTCCCAGAAGCAAAGGATAAGGATTTTAATGATGATTCATGGAGACAATTAAGCCTTCCTCATGATTGGAGTATAGAATTAGACTTCAATAAAAATTCACCATCTACTCATGAAGGTGGTTATTTAGATGGGGGAATAGGTTGGTATAGAAAGAGTTTTGTACTTCCTAAAGAAATGGAAGGTAAAAAGATATCAATAGATTTTGATGGTGCATATATGGACAGTTATGTCTATGTAAATGGAACGCAAGTTGGGAATCATCCTTATGGATATACTCCATTTTCTTTTGATATAACAGATAACCTAGTTTATGATGGAGTTACTGAAAACGTTATCGCAGTTAAAGTTAATAATAAGCAACCTAGCAGTAGATGGTACTCAGGAAGTGGTATTTATAGAGATGTACACTTAACTGTTACAGAAAAAGTTAGCGTAGATAAATACGGAACATTTGTTACAACTCCAAACCTTGAAGAAGAATACAAAAAAGGTAGAGCTTTAGTTGATATAAAGACTGATATTATAAATGAAGAGAATGAGGATAAGGATGTAAAAGTAACTTCAACTATATATGATGCAGAGGGCAAAAATGTTGGAGAAGTTAGTAGTACAGAAGTAGTAACTAAAAAGAGTGAAAAGAAATTTAGCCAAGAAGTAGCAGTTAAGAATCCAAAACTTTGGAGCACTGAGAGTGGTTATATATATAAAGTTGTAACTACTGTTTCTATTGATGAAAATGTAGTTGATGAGTATGAAACTGACTTTGGTATGAGATGGTTTGATTTTTCAGATGATGAAGGTTTCTTCCTAAATGGAGAGCAAATGAAACTAAAAGGCGTTTGTATGCATCATGACCAGGGAGCACTTGGAGCTGTATCAAATGAGGCTGCAATAGAAAGACAAGTTAAGCTATTAAAGGATATGGGAGTAAATTCTATAAGGGTTACTCATAATCCAGCTTCACAGCAATTAATAGATATATGTAATAGAGAAGGAATACTTCTTATAGAAGAAGCTTTTGACACTTGGTATGATGGAAAGAAATCATATGATTATGGAAGATTTTTTGAAAAGAAATCAATACATGGAGATATGACTTGGGCAGAATTTGATATAAAGCAAATGGTTGAGCGTGGAAAGAATGCACCAAGTATAATAATGTGGTCTTTAGGAAATGAAATATGGGAAACTAACCAAGATAAAGCGGTACAAACAGCTCAAAATTTAAACGATTGGGTTAAGGAAGTGGACCCTACAAGACCAACAACAATGGGTGAAGATAAATTTAGAATGGGTAATGGACAAGGTACTCATGAGGCTGTAGCAAATATTATAGACGTAGTTGGATTTAACTATGCTGAAGATAATTACGATAGTCTTAGAGAAAAACATCCAGATTGGAAGATATATGGATCAGAAAATTCATCTGCAACAAGAAGTCGTGGAGTTTATTCACATCCAGAGCAAAAACTTCAAATGCATACACATCAAGATAAACAACAGTCATCATATGATAATGATTATGTTGGTTGGGGAAAGACAGCTGAAGAAGCTTGGAAGAGAGATAGAGATAGAGGATATATAGCAGGAGAATATATTTGGACAGGTTTTGACTATATTGGAGAGCCAACTCCTTATTATGGATCATATCCAGCAAAGAGTTCATATTTTGGAGCAATAGATACAGCTGGATTCCCAAAAGATGTTTTTTATTTCTACCAAAGTCAATGGTCAGATGAGCCAATGGTTCATTTACTACCACACTGGAACTTTGAAAATGATGATAGCATAAAGGTTGATGGAGATAAGATTTTAGTATATGCATACACTAATGCAAATAGTGTTGATTTATATTATAACGAAGATGTTAACTCTAAGGAACTTGGAGAGTTAGTTGGAACAGATACTTACGAAGTAACAAATGCTGGATATAATGGAGAATATAAAGAAACTAATGAAGGAAAACTTCATTTAGAATTTAGAGTTCCATATAAGCCAGGAAAATTAACTGCTGTTGCAAAAGATGCGAGTGGAAAAGAAATTTCAAGAGATGAAGTTAAAACAGCAAAAGAAGCAAAGAAGCTTAATTTAACTGCTGATAGACAGGTCGTTAAATCAAATGGCTCTGATCTTTCTTATATAACAGTAGATGTTGTTGATGAAAATGGAACAATAGTGCCAAATGCTGATAATTTAATTAACTTTGAAATATCAGGTAACGGAAAGATAGTTGGGGTTGATAATGGTAATGCTGCGAGTGTTGAAAGATATAAAGATAATAAGAGAAAAGCAGACCATGGTAAGGCGCTTGTTATTGTTCAATCAGATGCTAATGCAGGATCATTTACATTAACTGCAACAAGTGAAGGTTTAGGTACAGATAATATAAAAGTTTATTCAGTTGATGAAGAAGATATGGATAAGATGGAGATAGTAGGGTATGACGTTAGTGATATAACAGTACCAGTTAATGGGGAGCTAAATCTTCAAGATAAAGTTACTGCATTATATAGTAATGGAAGCAAAGGTGAAGTGCCAGTTACTTGGGAGGATGTTCCTAGTGATAAATTAAGCAAAGCAGGTACTTTTAAAGTTAGTGGTACTACTGAATATAGTAATATTCCTGTTGAAGTAACTGTTATTGTAAAAGATATAATAGGCATACTAGATAGTAGAATTTTAACGGCTGTTGGAGATAAACCAGAACTACCAAAAGAAGTTTCAGCAATATTTAATGACGGTAGTATAGAAAATTATCCAGTAACTTGGGATAGAGAATTAACTGATGAGGATGTTAATAGTGCTAAAACAGTAGAGGTAGAAGGAACTGTAGAAGAAGTTTCAGGTATTAAGGGGAAAGTAATAGTTACTGTTACTGATAACTTTGAAATGAAAAACATTGCAGTAAATGAAGGTAAAGAATTCCCTAAAGCCTTTACTACTTATTTAGGAGCAGACAATATAAACAATATAAATGATGGAGTAATATCAAAAAATAATTCTCCACAAAATAGGTGGACTAACTGGGGAAAACCAGGAGAAAACTATGATGACTATGTAGGAATTGAATTTAATAAAGCTTATTCAATTAATAAGGTTGGAATTTCCTTGTACAAAGATCACGGGGTAGAGATTCCAAGCGAGATAACAATTGAATATTTAGATGGAGAAGAGTGGAAGGAAGTTGCAAATCAAAGTAAGAAGACAGGTTTCTCAGCTGAGGGAACTGAAGAGATAACTTTTGACACAGTAAAAACAAATAAAATAAGAGCATTATTAAAAGAAGACACAGATGCAAATAAAGCTGTAGGACTTACTGAATTTGAAGTTTATTCAAATGTATTAGTAAGTGAAGGAACATCACTTTTAAAAGAAATTAAAGTTAATGGTGTAGCTATAGAAAACTTTAAAGAAGGTACTATGAATTACATTGTTAATCTTCCATATGGATCAAAAGTTCCAGAGGTTACAGCGATGGCTAAAGATAATGGAAGTGTATTTGTAGTTCCAGCATTAGATGTTAATGGAACAACTAGAATAATAGTAATTGGAGAAGATGGTACAAAGAGAAGCACTTATTCAATTAAGTTCAAAGAAAGTGATCCAACAATTGACAGTGCAAGTATATCACTTGGAAAAGAAAATATAATAGAAGACGATATAGTTGACATCATAATAGAAGCTAAATTACAAGATGGAAACAATATAAATAAAAATGAGTTAGACATTAAATATAATGTAAGCGCAGAAAGTGGTGCAGAAGTTCAAATAAAAGATAATAAGTTATATGCATTTACTGAAGGAGATATAAGTCTTTCAGCAGAAGTAACTTATAAAGGTGTAAAGAAAACTACTAATACAATAAATGTTAATATAGGAAAGAATACTGCCGATAAAACAGTTGTTTCTTATGAGAAGGTTAATGTAGATACTAATAAAGGGGTTAAGCCAGTTCTTCCAAGTAAGATAAAAGCAAACTATGATGTAGGACTTTCAAGAGATGTAGAAGTTAAATGGAATGATATAAAGGAAGAAGACTACAATAAATATGGAGTATTTACAGTAGAGGGAACAGTTGAAGGACAAGAGTTAAAGCCAGTAGCGAAAGTTACAGTTAAAGGTATTTCAGCACTAGGAAACTTATCGATTGTTACAAATAAAGGAGTAGCACCAAAGCTTCCAGGAACAGTTAAAGCATACTATACTGATAGTACAAGTGTTGATGTTGATGTAACTTGGGCAGAGTATGATAAAGAGTTATTAAATAAAGAAGGAACATTTAAAGTAGAAGGAACAGTAAATGGAACAGATATTAAGGCAAGTATATCTATAAGAGTAAGTAATGAGTCTGTAAATGGAGATAATATAGCTCTAGGAAGAAATGGTTATGATCTTCCAATGGCATTTGCATCATATACAAATGATACTAAGATAGATCAAGCATCACAAGATAGTATTGAAAAAGTAAATGATGGTGTAATAGAGCATAATCCAAGTGCTGCAAATAATAGATGGTCAAATTGGAAAAGGTCAAATAAAAATGCAACAGATTGGGTTGGCGTTATATTTGGATCAGGTGTACCTGAAATGAAATATATAAATAACTTAGAAGTTGATTTCTTTGAAGATAATGGAACAAAGATTCCAAAAGATTTTGTAGTTGAGTATTATACTGGAGACACGATATCATTACCAAGTGATCCAGCACATATTTTAGATGAAGAAAATTCACCATTAAATGATGATAACAATTGGAAATCAGTTGCTAATATGACTTCTACTCCAGAGGTAACATCAGGAACAGATACTAATTATCTAAATTTTGATATGGTTAAAACTTTTGCATTAAGAATAAAGATGAATGCAAAAGAAAATATGGGACTTGGTATAACTGAAATAAAAGCATTTGAAAAGAAAGCAGTTATAAATCAAGACTTTAGTACAAATATGATTAAGGTTAATGGAGAAGACTTAAAAGATTTTAGAGAAGATAGAGTAGATTATACTTTAAAACTTAAAAATAATGAAAAATTACCAGAGATAACAGCAGATGTTACAAATAATGCATCGGTTTCAGTTATCTATACAGCAGGACAAGATGAAAAGATAGATGTTCTTATTAAATCAGAAGATGGTCTTAAAAATAAGACATATTCACTAACTATAGAAAGAGAAGATGCTACAGAAGTTAATAAAACTGCACTAAGAATGGCAATTAATTATGCCGAAAAAGCAGAAGCTGATGGAGCACTTAATGATGTAGTTCCAGCAGTAGTTAAAGAATTTAAAGAAGCATTAAAGGAAGCTAAAGCTGTTTATGGAAATGAAGATGCTACAGCAGAAGATGTAGATAGTGTATTCAAGAGATTAATGAATGCAATTCATATGTTAGAATTTAAGCAAGGGGACAAGGAAGCACTTCATGGAATAGTTGATATAATAGACGCTTTAGAAAAAGATAAGTATATAGAATCAACATGGACTAAATTAGAAAAATATTTAAAAGCAGCTAAAAATGTATTAGCTGATGAAAATGCTATGCAAGCAGAAGTTGATAGTGCTTTTGATAACTTAATGAAAGCTTACCTTGATTTAAGATTCAAACCAGATAAATCTAAGCTTGAAGAATTAATAAAGGAAATTAAGGCTATGGATTTATCAAAATATACTAAGGAAAGTGTAGATAACTTAAACAAATCATTAGATAATGCAGAAAAGGTATTAAAAAATGATGCTGCAACATCAGAAGATATTGATAATGCAATAAAATCTCTTACTAAAGCTAGAAATGAATTAAAAGAAAATTCAGATGACAACGTAGATGATGATAATAAAGATGAGGACAAAGATGATAATACAAATATAGATAAGCCAGGAGATAATAATTCTAATAATGGAAATGCTAGCGGAAACAATAATGGTGGAAGTGGTAACCAGGGAACAGGAAATAGCAATAACCCAGGAAAAGTACCAGCAACAGGTGGTATGGTATCTAGTGGTATATTATTAGCAGGCGTATTATCATTAGTAGGAGGTGCAGTAATAATAAGAAGAAAGAGAAAATAGTTAATTAAAAAAAGATGTTAGAAATATAAATATTTCTAACATCTTTTTATTTTATTAGTAAACGTTTTATAATATATTACACAGAAAAGCGTATCAGTGTAATACTGTGTAATAATTTTACACAGTGATATTTGAAAAGTGTGTAAGATAATGTCGAAAAAGTGTGATTAGATTCACGAAAAGTAGCCATTTTGTGAAAATGTAATTGAATAAAAGTTTTGGCATGCAAATTGCTATATATAAATAGTGTAAACGTAAATAAATTACAAAATATAAGATACAAAGGGATTACTAATTTATTTCAAAATAAAGTTATCATAATCTAATACTTAGACTGTAAAATAAAAATTAGAAATAAGATAGTAATTCGAAACGATAGGAGGAATTACATATGAAAAAGTTTTTTGAGTGGATGGAAAAATATTTTGTACCTATAGCGGCAAAGATAGGTTCACAAAGACACTTAGTTGCTATCCGTGATGGATTTGTTACAATAATGCCATTAATTATAGCTGGTTCATTTGCAGTATTAATTAATAACTTACCATGGGAAGCTTATCAAAACTTCATGAGTTCAGTATTACCAGCTAACTGGAAGGATTTCGGAGGAGTTATCTACGATGGTTCTTTCACAATCATGTCAATATTGATAGTTGCTACAATAGCATATCACTTAGCTAAAGGATATGATAAAGATGGTGTTGGAGCAGCAGTTATATCAATAGGTTCATTCTTTATACTATATCCAAAAACGCCTATGCAACTTGCTGATAATTTAGGATTCAATAGCAATTACTTAGGTTCAACTGGATTATTTATTGCAATTATAGTAGCACTTGTTGCCACTGAAATATATGTAAGACTTGTTGGAAATCCTAAATTAGTTATTAAGATGCCAGATGGAGTACCACCTGCAGTATCAAGATCATTTGCTGGATTATTACCATCAATAATAGTTTTAGTAATAGCTGGAGCTCTAAGAATGATGTTCGTTGCAATTGGAATTGACAATGTATTTGAATCATTATTCTTAACAATCCAAAAACCTTTAGAAGGCTTAGTTGGAAGCTTTGGTGGAATGCTTATATTAATATTATTCCAACAATTATTATGGTTCTTCGGAATACATGGTTCCAATATAATAGCACCAATTGTAAATGCTGTATTATTACCACTTACATTAGCTAATACAACTGCATTACAAAATGGACAAATACCACAAAATATTGTTAATAGCCAATTCTTAGATTCATATGTAAATATGGGGGGATCAGGTACAACAATAGCACTTCTAATCGCTATATTTATAGTAGGTAGAAGAAGCAAACAAGAAATGATGATTGCAAAATTAGGTATTGCACCTGCTTGCTTTAATATAAACGAGCCAGTAATATTTGGTATGCCATTAGTACTTAACCCAGTATACTTTATACCATTTATATTAGCACCACTTGCTTCAGCAAGTATAGCTTATGGATTAACTTTAATAGGATTTGTTCCTGCTGTAAGTATAGTTGCAAACTGGGTAACTCCACCAATACTTGGAGCTGTTATTTCAACAGGGTCATTAACTGGTGGATTAGTAGCACTTATATGTTTAGCTGTATCAGTATTAATCTACATTCCATTCGTAGTGATATCAAGCAGAAAAGCATTAGAAGTAGAAGGCCTATAAGATTTTAAACTTTATATAAATGAGAACTCCTTAAGGTATTTAACCCTACTTAAGGAGTTCTTTATTTTTATAAAAATTTAAAAAATAGAGAATATAAAAAATTAGCTTCTAAATAATATGTGATAATAAATATATTATTAATTTATTGAAATACTAAAAGAGAATAATATTTTAGGGAGAGTGAAGCTTTTATGGAACAAGATAAAGAAGAAAAAAAGAGAGAAGTAGTTAAGTATAGTGATATCTTTAAAGGTGATAAAGATAAGAAAAAAGAACCAAGAGAAGAGACTGATTGGGAGCTTATTAGATAAATATAGTCTTAAAATTTAACTTAAGCATAATAATATTTTTATTAAATTAAATTTTCTAAAGCAGATAATAGTAAATCAAGCTAAAGAACATAACTTTATTTAGTTATGTTTTATGAAATGTTAATTTGTTCAAAAATAATCAATAATAAAATTTAATGTTAATAATTATTAACTAATAATTATTATTGTTTATTTTTATTTTTGGTTGGGAAGTTCACTGGTCTGAAGTCCAGTGAGTTGGGGAGTTGGGGTTTGCGTTGTGCTGGTTGTTTT
>NZ_JAFBDA010000025.1 GCF_016907995.1 Clostridium sardiniense
AACTATTATTTCATCATTTTCTTTTACGAAATCAAAAGTTTTTGCAATTCTTTTTGCTTCACGTAATATTTCATCTGTTGTATTAAACATTTCACAGTGTGCTGGAAGAACACCAAAATTAAGGGCTAATCCTCTCATTACATAATCAAATGGAGTTATAGCTATTATTGGTGCTTTAGGTCTATACTTGCAAAGTAGTCTAGCAGTTGCACCACTTTGAGTTGCAGCAACTATAGCCTCGGCATTTACTGCGTTTGCAGTTCTACAAGCAGAGTAACTTATAGCATCAGAAAATGAAAGGTTTGAAGGCTCCATACCTTTATAATTAAGATGGCTATAATCTAAATTTTCTTCAGTTTCTATAGCTATTTTAGACATAGTTTTTGCAGCTTCTATTGGGAAATTACCAGAAGCACTTTCACCACTAAGCATTATAGCATCAGTTCCGTCAAATATTGCATTACAGATATCACAAGCTTCAGCTCTAGTTGGCATTGAATTTCTAATCATAGAATCAAGCATTTGAGTTGCAGTAATAACTACTTTACCTGCCTTATTACACTTTCTTATAATCTTCTTTTGGATTATAGGAACTTTTTCTATAGGAATTTCAACTCCCATATCACCACGTGCGACCATTATTCCATCTGCAGCTTCAATTATAGAATCTATATTATTTACGCCTTCTTGACTCTCTATCTTAGCTATTACCTTAATATGACTTCCGTTATGATCATTAAGTATCTTTTTCACATCTAATATATCGGAAGCCTTTCTTATAAATGATGCAGCTATGAAGTCAACACCATTTTTGCAGCCGAAGATTATATCTTCTGTATCCTTTTCTGTAATTGATGGTAAGTTTATACTAACATTTGGGACGTTAACACCCTTGTGGTTTTTAATTGTGCCACCAACTTCAACAGTACAATTTATAGATTTACCTTCAATGTTATCAATTTTAAACACTAAAAGTCCATCATCAACTAACATAGTACCGCCAGGTTTAACATCTTTATAAAGATCTCTGTAAGTTATTGAACATTTAGAATTATCTCCAAGTATTTCGTCATCACATATAAATGAGAATTTATCACCTTGTTTTAGTTCAGCTTGATCATCTTTAAAATTATGAGTCCTTATCTTAGGTCCCTTAATATCAAGAATAATTGCTGTTGAGGAGTTCATGTCTTCTCTTATTTTTTTGATTAAATCAATCTTTTCTTTATGAGTTTCATGAGTTCCATGAGAAAAATTAAGTCTTGCAGTGCTCATACCTATTTTTATAAACTCTCTTAAGATTTCTTCTGAGTCACTTGCAGGTCCAATAGTAAAAATCATTTTTGTTTTTTGCATAAAATCACCTCGCAAATATTTATTAGATCATTTCAAATACCATAGATGATTAGTATGTGCAAATATTCAATAAACTAAATTAAATATTTATTATTAATTTAGTTTAAAATAAATAGACTATGATATACTAAAATTATCCACAATACAATTTTATCATAAATTAATAGGAGGCAAGATAAAAAATGTCAGTTTTAACAAATATTCAACCAGAATTAGTTTTTAAGTATTTTGAAGAAATTTCAAAAATTCCAAGAGGTTCAGGAAATGAAAAAGGAATAAGTGATTATTTAGTTTCATTTGCTAAAGACCTTGGATTAGAAGTAATACAAGATGAAGCTTTAAATGTAGTTATTAAAAAGCCAGCATCAAAAGGATATGAAAATGCACCTGGAGTTATACTTCAAGGTCATATGGATATGGTTTGTGAAAAGAATAAAGATACAGAGCATGATTTTACAAAGGATCCAATTGAATTAAGAGTCGATGGAGACTACATATATGCAAATGGAACAACACTTGGATCAGATAATGGAATAGCTGTTGCATATGGAATGGCAATTTTAGCTGATGATACTATAGAGCATCCAGCTATTGAAGTATTATTAACTTCAGATGAAGAGACAGGTATGACAGGAGCTATGAATATATCACCTGATCATATAGACGGAAAAATTTTATTAAACCTTGATTCAGAAGAAGAAGGAGAACTTCTAGTAAGCTGTGCTGGTGGAGTAAGAAGTAAAGCAGCTATGAATATCAACTGGGAAGCTAAAGAAGAAGAACATGTTACTTTAGAAGTTAAGCTTAGAGGTCTTATGGGTGGACACTCAGGAATGGAAATAAATAAAGGTCGTGGTAACTCCAATAAACTTATGGCAAGATTATTAAAAGATCTTTATGATAATTATGATATAAGATTAGTTCACTTAGAAGGTGGATCTAAAGATAATGCTATTCCAAGAGAAGCTGATGCAGTTATAACTGTTTCAAAAGGTCAAGTTGAAGACATAAAGGCAGAAATAGCTAGATATGATGGAATCTTTAAGCATGAATTTAAAGTTCAAGATCCAAATGTTACTTTAGAAATATTAGAATGTGATGATGCTAAAAAGACTTTTGATAAAAAATGTACAGAAAATGTTATAAATCTTTTATACCTTTATCCAAATGGTATAAATACAATGAGTAAATCTATGCATGGATTAGTAGAAAGTTCAACAAATATAGGTGTTGTTACTACTTCAGAAGATAGAGTAAGAATAGATAGTGCTGTAAGAAGTTCAGTTGCTACATTAAAAGATGAAATTGTTCTAAGAAGTAAAACAATCACAGAAATATTAGGTGGAAGCTTTACAACTAATGCAGAATATCCAGAATGGGAATATAACAGTGAATCAAAAATAAGAGAAATCTGCAAAGATGTATATAAAGAAATGTATGGAGAAGAACCAAAGATAGTTGCAATTCATGCAGGTGTTGAATGTGGACTATTTAAAGAAAGATTAGGAGATTTAGATATGATTAGCTTTGGTCCAAATCTTTACGATGTTCATACACCACAAGAGCATATGAGCATAAAATCAGTTCAACATGTTTGGGAATATCTATTAAATATTTTAAAAGCAATAAAAGAGTATTAATAATAATTATTAATTAAAAATTATTATTGAAATCCCGAGTGGATTAGTATATAATAAAATCATAGTAAAAAATATTGTTTTTGGAGGTAATTTTTTATGGATATAAAAGAAAAGGTATTAGAAATATTAAATAACTCAGAGGAACCGTTAAAAGGTGGCCAAATTGCAGAAGCTTCAGGAATTGATAAGAAAGAAGTTGATAAAGCAATTAAAGAGTTAAAAAAAGAGGAGAAAATTATCTCACCAAAAAGATGTTTTTACGCAGCTAACAATTAATTTTATATACATTGATTTATCAAAACAATCCCTTATTAGTTTTAAATCTTCACCTAAAATTTTAGGTGAAGATTTTTTTACATAATGAATATTATTGACTCCTTCCTAATATATTTTAATAAAGTAATGTTTTAGGAGGGATAAGATGGGATACACAAGATATAATTATAAGCCAAGAAAAAAGCCGGGAAGAAACTTTTTAACAATAGGAATTATTGGAGTACTTCTAGCAATAGTTATAGGATTGCTTATAGGAAAAGTTTTATTTAAGGGAAATAGTACTCCGAATGAAGAGCAAGCAAATGCAATTGAGGGGACAGAGCAGAGCGGTACTATAGATAATGAAGAAAAGGATAATGCTAATAAGGGTGAAGCTGATAAAGAAACAGTTGGAAAAGTTACAGAATCTGGGGATAACAAAAAATTTTCTATGATTCAATGTGGATATTATGGAAAGAAGGAAAATGCAGAGAAAGTACTAAATGATATTCCATCAAATTATAATAAATTTATAATAGAGGAAGATGGAAAATTTAGAGTAATCGCTGGAATCTATACAGAGGATTCTGTAGAAAAGGTAAGCGAGCAATTAACAAAGAAAGAAATAAGCAACGTTAAAATAAATTGTGAATATGCATTAAGTGATAATCAAAACTCAATGATATACGAAATAGTTACGGGTTTTATGAAAATTTTAAATGAATTAGAGAATGAACAAGTAAGAAGTGTAAATACGACAGATTTTAAAAAATGGACAAATGAACTTGGAAAAGATTCTAAAGATAAAGAAGATAATGAGGAACTTAAAAATTTAAGGGAACACATAGAAAAATTACCAGAGGAATTAAATAGAGATGGTGCCAAAAAATCACTTGAATTTATATATAAAATGCTTATAAAACATAGAGTGTAAGCAATTCTTAAAAAAAAATTAATTCTATCTTTATAAGGCGTTTTTACTTGTTTATGGTCTTATAAAATGATAAACTATATTAGGTGTAGTAATCTTTGATTTAAAGAATACTACACCTAATATTATTTTAAAAATATGTAGTATTTATATCTAAAGAAATTAAAAACTGGAAATACTATATTATATTAAAAGTTATTTATAAAGAGGGATATTATGAAGTTTATTTTAGCATCAGCATCCGCAAGAAGACAGGAATTATTAAAAAGAATAGTAGATGATTTCGACATTATTGTCAGTGAGTTTGAGGAGAAAAATGTCGAATTCAAAGATGACATTAATAAGTATGTGGAGGAGATTGCATTAGGTAAAGCTAAGGCTGTTTTAAATAATGCACAGAGCGAAGACATAATAATATCAGCAGATACAGTTGTTTCTTTTAATAACAATATCTTAGGAAAGCCTGTAGATGAGGAAGATGCCTTTAAAATGCTAAGAATGCTTAGTGGAAACACTCATGAAGTTTACTCTGGAGTTTGTATTATAAATAATAAAACAAAAGAGATAATATGTGAGAGTTTTAAAACAGAGGTAACTTTTTCAGAAATTAGTGATGACAGAATAAAAAAATACATTGAAAGTGGAAGTCCTCTTGATAAAGCAGGTTCTTACGGAATACAAGACGAAGGTGGAGTTTTCGTAGAAGGCATAAAAGGAGACTATTATAATGTAGTTGGATTACCGCTTAATGGGATATACAAGATGATTAAAAGAGTAACTAAATAATTTTAAAGGGGGATGGGTATTCTAATAAAAGTAAGGAGAAATAAATTTGGACAATTACCTTAGAATGTTGGATATACCTGAAAATGAGAGACCTAAAGAAAAATTATTAAGATACGGTGCAGAATCTTTAAGTAATCCAGAACTTTTAGCGATAGTTTTAAGAACTGGTACTAAGGGTGAAAATGTATTAAATTTAAGTCAAAAAATAATTGCAGAACTTAATGGGTTGAATGGTATTTTAAATGCATCAGTAAAAGAAATGACAAAAATTAAAGGTGTAAAAGAGGCAAAGGCTTCGCAAATACTTGCAATAGCTGAGCTTTTTAGAAGGTTTAATACCTATAAATCTTTTAATGAATTTAAGAGAATTACATCACCAAGAGAAGTTGCAAACATGCTCTATGGTGAAATGGGAGCAAGTAATCAAGAAGTATTAAAATTAATTATACTAAATACTAAAAATGAAGTTATAAAAATTAAAGATGTTTTTAAGGGGAGCTTAAATTCTTCTTTGGTTCATCCAAGAGAAATATTTAATGAAGCTATAAGAAGTAGTGCAGCTTCAATAATTATATGTCATAATCACCCATCAGGAGACCCAACTCCAAGTAGTGAGGACATAAAAGTTACTACCAGAATTAATCAAAGTGGAGAGATAATAGGGATTAAACTTATTGATCACATTATAATAGGTAGAAATAATTACGTAAGCTTAAAAGAAAAAGGAATATTATAATCGAAAGGGGAATGAAAAATGGGATTTTTCGGAACTAGTAAAGACATGGGAATAGATTTAGGAACAGCTAATACACTTGTATTTGTTAAAGGTAAAGGTGTAGTTCTTAGAGAGCCATCAGTTGTAGCAATAAACAGTACAACAAGAAGACCACTTGCAGTTGGTACAGAAGCAAAAATGATGATTGGTAGAACACCAGGAAATATAGTTGCTATAAGACCACTTAGAGATGGTGTAATTGCGGATTTTGATGTTGCACATACAATGATAAAGTCATTAATAGAAAAAGCAGCAAGTAAGAGTGCATTTAAGGCACCAAGAATAATAGTATGCTATCCTTCAGGAGTAACTGAAGTTGAAAAGAGAGCAATAGAAGAAGCAACTAAACTTGCAGGTGCAAGAGAAGTTATATTAATGGAAGAGCCAATGGCAGCAGCAATTGGAGCAGGACTTCCAGTAAGTGAACCAACAGGAAGTATGATTGTTGATATCGGTGGAGGTACTACAGAAGTAGCTATCATTTCACTTGGAGGAATAGTTACAAGCAGATCATTAAGAGTTGCTGGTGATGAATTAGATCAATCAATAATTGCTTATATTAAGAAAGAATTCAACTTAATGATTGGTGAAAGAACATCAGAACAAATTAAGATGGAAATCGGATCAGCTTATAAAGTTGATGATGAAGAAAAACTTATGGAAATTAAGGGAAGAGATTTAGTTACTGGATTACCTAAAGTAGTTGAAATTTCAGAATCATTAATAAGAGATGCTTTAAAAGAACCTGTATATGCAATAATTGAATCAATAAAGACAACACTTGAAAAAACACCGCCAGAACTTGCAGCTGATATAATGGAAAAAGGAATAATGTTAGCTGGTGGAGGTGCAATGCTTAAAGGATTAGATGTTTTAATAATGAAGGAAACTAATATGCCTGTACATATTGCGGAATCACCATTAGATTGTGTTGTTCTAGGAGCTGGAAAAGCTTTAGAAGATTTCGATAGAATTAGTAAGGAAGATAGATAAAGACATGAAGCGTCTTAAGAACAAACTGGCAGTCACTATAATAGTGCTGTCAGTTGCATTTTTAGGCTTAATTATCTATACATTCAAAGATCCTAATAAAAATGCTATTGAAAGTGGTGCAGGTGCAGCGTTAAATCCTATACAGAAAATTGCGTATACCGTTAATGTAAAGATTAAAGATTTTGTTGATTTATGTTTAAATTTCTCTACTGTAAAAGATGAGAACAATAATCTTACAAAAGAAAATGCAGAGCTTAAGAAACAACTTTTAGAGTATTCAGATCTTAAGCAAGAAAATGATCAATTAAGAAAAGTTTTGAAGTTTAAAGATTCAAGAGATAATTATAATTATGTAGCTACTAATATCATAGGATATGCTGGAGGAAATATATTAGATGGGTATATTGTTGATAAAGGCAAAGGTGATGGCATAGAAAAAGGTATGATAGTAATTGCGGCTGATGGTTTAGTTGGTCAAGTTACTTCAGTTGGTAGCAACTGGGCAATAATAAAGAGTATTTTAAATGAAAATATTGCAGTAAGTGTTAAAGTAGAAAGCACTAAAGAAAATACTGGTATATTAAGAGGTTATAGAAACGCAGATGGAACTGGAGCATGTAAAGTTGAAAATCTTCCTATGGATTCGAATATAAAAGAGGGAGATACAATAGTTACATCAGGTCTTGGACAAATATATCCTAAAGATATAATGATTGGAAAAGTAGTATCAGTTCAAGAAGATAAGGTAAATGTAATGAAAAATGCAGTTGTTAAACCAAGCGTTGACTTTAATAAACTTGAAGGATTATTTATTGTAGTACCTAAAGATAAACGTGAGATTAAATATTAAGAGGTGATGATATGAAAAAATTGATAGTGGTTTTAATATCTATTCTCTTATTAGTAATTGATAATTCGGTAATGCCATTTTTAAGTATATATGGTGGATTCCCAAGTTTATTATTTACTTTTGCTGTTCTATACTCATTAATAAATGGAGTTGAAGATGCAGTTTTTATTGGGGCAGTAAGTGGAATACTACAAGATATTTATTTTGCAAATGGGGTAGGAATAAATGCAATAGTTAATATGTTTATATGTATATTAGCAGCTTATATAGGTAATGGAGTATTTAAGAAGAGAAAATTAGTTCCTGTAGCTACAGTGTTTGGAGCTACTATAGTTAAGCATTTAGTTGTTCTTGCTATATTATACTTCTTAAATTACAAAGTAAATTTAAATAATATACTTATAGTTGCAATATATAATTCAGTAATAGCATTTATAGTATACAAATATGTATTAATGTTTTCAAATACTGAAGATGTAAACAATAAGTGGAGGTTTAAATGATAGTTAATAAACCAAAAAGTAAAAAGAAAAAACTTTCTAGGTATACAGTACTTAATATTATCATGCTAATAATCTTTTGCATAATATCATTAAAGTTAGTTTATTTACAAGTTTATAAACACGATGATTATGAAGATAGGGCAAACCAAAATGCTACTAGATTTATTGCAGAAAAAGCTCCGAGAGGAGAGATTTTAGATAAAAATGGTAATGTGTTAGCAACGAATAAACAAACTTACACATTAACATATACAACAACAGATGAGGCACAAAAGAAATTCTATAGTACAATGGATTCAATCTTTAAGGTTCTTAAAGAAAATGGAGAAAGTGTTCAAGATGATTTATTAGTAAAGATTGATGATAAAGGTGGATTTTATTTTGGATATAAAGATTCATCTCCTGATAATCAACAATATGAAAAGCTTAGATTTTTAAAAGATAGAGGAATGAATGAGCAAATTCAAAGAGAACTTTTTGGAGATGAAAGTAAAGATTTAACAGATAATCAGATTGCACAAATAGATCAAAAGTTATTAAAAGTCACTCCAGAGGAAGCGTTCTACTATTTAGTGAAAAGCTATGATCTTATAGGACTTGTTAATCCAGATCCATCAAAAGATGAAAAGAAAGAATATAAAGATATGACTGGTAAACAGCTGACAGATCTTATATTAAAGAAATATTCACTTAATGATATAAGAGATTATATGGTTGTTAAAGATGCTATAAAGATGCAAAGTTTTAAAGGGTATAAAGCTGTAACTATTGCAAGTAATATAAAGAAAGATACAGCGTTTATAATATATCAAAAACTTAATGATTTACCAGGGATAGGTGTTGATTTACAACCAGTTAGAGAATATCCTTATAAGAACTTAGGATCATCAGTCCTTGGATATGTTGGAACAATAGATAGTTCTTTAGAAGATGATTATAAATTAAGAGGATATGATCCATCAACTGACCTTGTAGGAAAATCAGGTATAGAATCAGCCTTTGAAGATGAACTTAAAGGTGTTAAAGGTGGAGAAACTGTTAAGGTAAACTCAGAAGGTAGAAAAACAGAAGAGTTATTTAAGTTAGAATCTTATCCAGGTAATAATGTAAATCTTACTATAGATAAAAATGTTCAGTATGCTATGCAAGAAGCATTAAAGGATACAATAAATAAAGTTAGAACACAAACTACAGATTCTGACGGTCATAGTTTCCCGAATGCAACTAGAGGGGCAGCTCTTGCAATTGATGTTAATACTGGTAAGATACTTGCAATGGCAAGTTATCCAGATTTTGATCCAAATCTTTTTGCAATACCAGGACAGCTTACAAAAGAACAAACAGAGCAATACTTCTCACCAGATCTTGAGAAGTTTGGTAAAGAGCTTATAAAGAAGACAGGAGTTAAAAAATCAGTAGATGATTTATTCCCTAAAGATAAAAATGGATATAGAACAGACCCATATGACTTATATGCAAAACCATTCTATAATTATGCAACTTTAGGTACATTACCTCCAGGTTCTATATTTAAGCCAATAACGGCTATAGCGGGTCTTCAAGAAGGGGTAATAAAACCAGGGGTGACTATAAACGCTACAGGTAAATTTAATATTCACCCTGAAACATTTGGTACTGGATTTGGACCGGTATGTTGGATATATCCAGGTAGTCATGGTCCTACTGATGTTGAAAAAGCGCTTCAAGTTTCATGTAACTTCTTCTTCTATGAAACTGCATATAGATTATATATGAAAGATGGGGGAAATGCTAATAGACCTGAAGCTTTAAATGTTATTGCAAAATATGCATGGAAATTTGGTCTTGGAGTTGACCCAAATAGTAAGACAAATCCTTCAACAGGAATAGAAATAGAAGAAAATACTACAGGGCAGACATACAACTTTAAGACATTTAAGGAGAGCACTATAGCACTTTCAAATTTTGAAATAGCAGACTTTTTAGAAAAGGAAGTTCCAAGTGGATCAGCATTATCTACTTATCAAGGAACGTATAATTTTATTCCTTTTGACTTCTCATATAAAGATGATGATTCAGAGAAGGTTAAGAACTTAAAAGTAGACTTAAAACAAAAAATTAAAGATAGATTTGAAGTAGTAGCTACAGGGAAATCTGCAATGGGTCAAAATGAATTTGCGGCTAGTATTTTATCAGATGTAAAAGGTATAATGCAAAACTCAGATGTTTATAAGAATAATGTTAAGAAGTATGAAGATAAGTATAACAAAAAAGCTAATATAGATGAGCAGGCATCAACTGTTTCTAGTGCAATTGCAAGGTATGTTGTTACTGATAAATCAGCAGAAATGACATCACCAGGTCAGGTTATTTATTCAGCTATTGGTCAAGGTATAAATCACTATACTCCACTTCAACTTGGAGCATATATATCAACACTTGCAAATGGAGGAACTAGATATGCTCTTCATTTAGTAGATAGTGTAACAGATGTAGATGGAAAAGTGGTAGAGCAATTTAAACCAAAAGTACTGGATAAAGTAGAGATGAATCCAGCAACACTTGCTGCAGTTAAAGAAGGTATGGCAAAAGTTAATGATGCTGAAGGTGGTACAGCCTCAGCAGTATTTAGTTCATTCCCTATAAAAACAGCAGGTAAGACAGGTACAGCCGATTATTCAAATGACCAAAGAGATTTTGGTAGATCGCCTTATGCAACATATGTAAGTTTTGCGCCTATTGATAAACCAGAAATAGCCTTTGTTGGGGTTATATATGACGGTGGTCATGGTTCATATACTGCACCAGTTGCGAAAGCTGTTTATGAAGCATACTTTAAAGATAAAATCTTAAAGGATTATCCAGAATATGCCAAGAGTTCATCTACATTTAAGAAATATGTTTTAGATGCACCTAAGGATAATAATGAAGCAGCACAAAAGGAAGAACAAGAAAAAGCTGATAAGAAGGATGCTTCAGACAAAAAGGATGCCAAAGATAAGGATAAAGACAAGAGTGCTTCTAACAACTAAAGCTAATAATTATTATATTTAAATAGTTTTCACTAATTAAAAAACAACATTGGACCTTACTGGTATCAATGTTGTTTTTACTTTAAAAAAGAAACTAAAACTACAAATACTTACATTTTAATGATATAATAATAGAAGGATTTTATTATGTTTTGTAGAATAATGTTAAAGTGACAAGGATTGGTGGAGGGAAACCAATAATGGATGATAAAATAGTTATAAAAGGTAATAGAAGTGGCTTAAGTGCTATTATAAATATGAATAAATTTAGTGATTTTGAAGAAATGCTAGAACATTTGCTTACTAAATTATCAAGAGGGAAGCGTTTTTATAAAAATTCTACGCTAACTATTAGCACAAATTTAAGCTCTATTAATGAGAAAAACCTAATACATCTTAAAGAAGTATTATTTAATGAAATAGAAATAAAAGATATTATATTGCAAGATGAATCTTCAAAGGATAAAGATAAGAAAACTTTTACGGGAGTGTATGAGGGGAGAACAAAATTTTTGAGAAAGACAGTAAGAAGTGGTCAGTGTATAAATTATAATGGAAATATCGTTATAGTTGGAGATATAAATAGCGGTGCAGAAGTTGTAGCAACTGGTAATATTATTGTCTTAGGTAGTATAAAAGGAAATGTTAGCGCAGGAGCTAATGGTAATGTAAAAGCAATAATTGCAGCCTTTAGTCTTCAGCCAGAAATATTAAAGATTTCAGATATTGCGACACTATCACCGGATTCAGAAAAGCCCCAATATCCAGAGGTTGCAAAAATAAAAGATGGGGCAATAATAGTAGAACCGTACTTACCGAATAAATATATTTATTAAAGCGTGGAGGGATTGTTAAATGGGAGTATCTATTGTAATTACATCAGGAAAAGGTGGAGTTGGAAAAACTACAACAACAGCTAATATTGGTACTGCATTAGCAGCACTTGGGAAAAGAGTAGTAGTTGTTGATGGTGATACAGGACTTAGAAATCTAGATGTACTAATGGGATTAGAAAACAGAATAGTGTATACTATAGTTGATGCTATAGAAGGAAGATGTAGATTAAAGCAAGCTTTAATTAAGGATAAAAGATTTCCAAATCTATGCCTTCTTCCAACAGCACAAACAAAGGATAAAGATGATATAAGTGCACAACAAATGCTTAAACTTGTAAAAGAACTAAAGGAAGATTTTGATTATGTAATTATAGATTCTCCAGCTGGTATTGAACAAGGTTTTGAAAACTCAGTAATCGGAGCTGATAAAGCTATAGTTGTAGTAAATCCTGAAATTACATCTGTTAGAGATGCCGATAGAGTAATTGGTAAACTGGATGCTAAAGGTCTTGAAGATCATTCTGTTATTATAAATAGAATGAACTATGCTATGACTCAAAGAGGAGACATGCTTGATGTAAGTGATATAATCGAAACACTTTCAATTGAACTAATAGGGGTTGTACCTGATGACAAAGAAATAACTGTTTCTACAAATAAAGGCGAACCAATAGTTCTAGAAGAATCAGCAAGAGCTGGAGAAGCATTTAGAAATATAGCAAAGAGAATAACTGGCGAAAATGTACCTTTTATGGATTTAAGTGATGCACCACAAGGTTTATTTGGATCTATAATGAAGTTATTCAAACGTAAGTAGGGGGTATTTGAAATGGGGTTCTTTAGTAGTTTTACAAATAGTAAGCCTAAGCCAAAGGATATTGCTAAAGATAGATTAAAGTTAATACTTATACATGATAGAGGAGATCTTCCAACTGATACTTTAGAGCAAATAAGAATGGAAATATTAGAAGTTCTTTCAAAGTATGTAGAGATATCAGCTGAGGATGTAGAAATATCAGTAAGTAAAAGCGATATTGAAGAGGGAGAAGCAGCTTCGTCATTAGTTGCTAATATACCTATTAAAAACATAAGAGGTCAATAAGTTAAGAAGTAAAATAAGAGAAAAACTTATAATTAAGAAAGGCTACATACATAAAATTATGTAGCCTTCTATATATAAAAAATGGAATATATTTATATATTAAAAATTTATTATTTTTTTTATTTAAGAAGCATTTATTATAGAGAATAACAAAATAATGATATATAATAGAAATACAGGTTTTTCGGGAGGTGAAAGATTTTGTTAAGAGGGGATTTATTGTTTGATAGACAAGGAACTTACAGTAAATATAAGCTGGATTTTAAAAAAATTAGAGATATAGATAAAGTACTATTATTTTCAACAATAATATTAGTACTATTTGGTATTTTAAACATATATCTTGCAACTAAAGGAACTTACGGATTTAGCTATGCTAAGAAGCAATTGATATGGTTTATAGTTTCTCTTGTAGCACTTTATATATTCATGGCTATTGATTACAGAGTTCTTTATAATTATGTTCCAATTTTCTATTGGGCTGGAGTTGTTTTACTTATCGCAACAAGATTTTTGGGTTCTGTTAGAGGTGGAGCTAGAGGATGGCTTGTATTTGGACCAGTTTCCTTGCAGCCAGCGGAACTTGCAAAGATTGGTATGATACTTATGCTTGCTAAAAAATTAGAAGAAATGGATTTAGAGATAAATAATCTAAGAAACTTCTTTACCCTTGTTTTTTATGCTGCGGTACCAGTTCTATTTATTGTAATTCAACCAGATATGGGAATGACTATGGTATCATTCTTTATAGTGCTTGGTATATTTTATGTTGCAGGACTTGATATGAAAGTAATAGGTGGAGGACTACTCGCACTTTTCATTGGAATAATAATTGTATGGAATTCAGGGCTTATACAAGATTATCAAAAAACAAGAATAACATCATTTATGAATCCAGAAGCTAATATGGCGGGATCTGGATATCATCTTAGCCAATCTTTAATTGCAATTGGATCTGGCGGGGTTACTGGTAATAGACCATCTCTTGCAAATGATGAAAGTTCAGGATATGCGGCACAACATGTACCAGAAGTTCAAACAGACTTTATTTTTGCATCAACGGCAGAAAACTGGGGGCTTCTAGGTATTATATTCTTGCTAACTATGTATGGATTACTTATAAGTAGGATGGTAGCTATTGCTCGAACATCAAAAGATATCTTTGGATCAATAATATGTGTTGGATTAGTGTCATATTTCTTATTTGCAATACTACAAAATATAGGAATGACTATAGGACTTATGCCTATAACAGGTATAACATTACCTCTTATAAGTTATGGTGGTAGCTCACTTTTAACTACAATAATGTCAATAGGTCTAGTATTAAATGTAGGTATGAGAAGAAAGAAAATCAGATTTTAGATATAAAGTAAGTGGAAGTGATTTAAATATTGCTTCCACTTATTAATTAGCAAGGAAATTTTAATAAGGATATTTTCTAAAAAAGTACTCTTATATAATTAATAAAATTTATTATATAAGAGTACTTTTTATTACTTAATAAAAGATTATCTATTTATTTTACTAGCATTTGTTACAAGTGTTTTTTGTGCGTCTGTTAAAGAGTCATAATCTTTAGTTACTTTTTGGACTTCTCCTTCATTATTCATATTTAAGTTTTTTATTTCTTGAGATACTTTTTCGCTTACTTTAAAATCTGTATCGGCAGCCTTATGTCCTTCTTTTATCGCTTTTATAACATCTAGGTCTTGGTTTAATTTATCAATGTTTTTAATCTTTTTTTGATCAGATTCTGAAAGTTTATCAAACTGATTTTTTATTTCAGTTATTTTTGAATCATCATTTAAAGTTATATAAGAGGCCTTTGGAAGAGCATCGATTTCTTTTGATATACTATTTACTGAGCCTTCTTTATTTCCACATCCATAGATTAATATAGATACTGTAAATATAGCTATAATTGAAAGTATAAGTTTTTTATGAAAAAGTTTATTTTTATTAATCATAACTTTAGTCCTCCTTATATGTTAAAGATTTGAATCATGATGAACAGGAGTTTGTTTAGTTGTTTCTGTTATCAAATTTTTATTTACTTCTTCAGTCTTTTTTTGTGAATAATCTGCCATTCTTGTACAATAATCTGTCATATAATTTTCTGCCTCTTTAGGATTTCTCTTATAAAGGTCTAAAACATATTTATCAGTTTCTTTTAGGTGCTCTGTAAGTTTATCTTCAACAGCTCTAAGGGTAGGTTTTGTATATTTATTAACATATTCATCGTAATAAGGAGTTGTTAATGCACCAGCTCTTCTATAAGTCCAATAAGCTGAGGTATAATCAGGTATATTTGTACCTTCTCTGTATGCTTTTGGAGTATTATTTATACCAGAATAGAAAGGAACATATACACTGGTTTCAGGAACTCCAAGAGCTAACCAATGGACAGCACCTACAGCACTTGGCATATTAGGTCTACATTGTAATATGTGAGATTCCATTGTATAGGCAACGTTTATTGGTCTATATTTATCCTTATATTCACCGTATGGATCATATTCTGTGCCGTTATAATGAGAACGCAAGACTTTTGCTACATCTTTAACTTCTATTTTCTTATCTGGCTTCATAAATAAGCTAAAGTCTTTGCTTGTTATATCTTGCTTTTTAGATGGAGTTAATATTCTTTGACCATCCCATATTCTTGGATTGTTGTACTTGGCATCCTTTTCATTTTCAGTGCCAAATGCTTTTTTAAAGCTAAAGTCTCCATCTTTTTTAGGATCATATAATCCTTTATCTTCTGAGAATTTAACTAAATCTTTAGAGCCTAAATAGTTTTTATCATCTTTTAAATCTACTTTATCTATACATAATTTATTTGGAATTACAGCATATGAATCATCAGGAACTCTTTGTGCCACCCAATGATGTCCAGATCCTATTTCCATGTACCAAACTTCATCTTTATCAGATATTATAACTCCGTTAACTTCAGATGAACCTTTTTCATCCACTATTTTTCCAAGCATCTTAACGCCATCTTTTGCAGTTTTTACATGAGGTAGAACTACTGATGTTATAGAATCTTCTCCAATACCATCTTTAACAAGAGGGTCTGTTTTTAGTGCTTTATCATTTGCAGTAGCACTTTCTGTGGCACTAAGTGCTACACCATGTTCATTTATGCCGTCTTCTTCAAATTGACCATCCTTTTCAGTCCATTCTGGAGTTGCAGTATATTTATAATTTGTCTTTGGAAGCTTGCATGTAAATCCATTTCCCTTTGACGTATAAGTTGCACCATCTTTATTTGTGCTATGAGGATGAACAACAAATCTTTTATCCCAAGCAGTTTTAGCATCTTCATTACGAGCAGCAATTGTTGACCCATCGGCAGTAGCATTTTTACCTACAACTACTGTGGTACAAGCAAATGCATTTAGCGCTAATGGTCCGAGCAAAATACTTGAGGTAATTGAAGCTAGAAAAAGTAATTTTGATATTTTTTTAGTTAACATAATTTCACTCCTTTTAATAAAGCCAATATATTCCCGCAGAAAAATATAAATTATATTAAGGCTATCATATAAAATTCTAGACCCATTGTAGGATTAATTCAATATTTCATAGAATAGGTTTACATTAACTTAATATAATTAAAATAATAATTATGTTAAATTGTGAAATTCTATAGGAGAATTTATACATGTGTTTTCATAAAATCTTAGCTTTTTAAATATAATAAAGTAGTGCTAAATAACAAGGAGATAAGAAGGATGGGAAGTTATAGAGATCAGTATGAAAAATACTACAAAAACATATGTGGAAATAATAGTAAATACGTACCAATTTCAAATAATGGAGGTAATTCAAGCTTCCACTATGGAGAAGGTAGAAGAAAAAAGAAGGAGGGGGGAATGCTCTCTATTTTAGCAACTCAAACTATAGGGATATTAATAATTACATTAATTATGATGGCATTAAAATATGCACCTTATAAAGAAGCAAATGATATTTACTTAAATGCAAAAGAAGTTATGGCCACAGAAATGGAGTTTGGAGACTTTAATGCTGTAGAAGTATTTAATGAATTTAAAAGTAAAATATCAAAAGATGAAGGAATAGAAAATAAAATAAATGGGAGTTTAATGGCTCCTTTAATAGGAGAAGTAGAAACTTTAGAAAATGGGGTTATCATAAAAACAGAAAAGAAAAAAGAGGTTTTTGCAATATTTGATGGTGAAATAAAAGATATGAAAGATAGCGATAAAGGAAAGGATGTTGTAATCGATCATGGTAATGGAGTAGAGAGTTACTATAATATGATAAGTGAGCCATTAGTTAAAAAAGGCGATAAGGTTGAGAAAGGAGAGTGTATAGGAGTTAATACAAAGATTGATGATAAAGGTTATAAAGTAGAATTTAAAATTAGTTATATGGGACAATTTAAGGAGCCTGGAAAATATATTAATTTTAAAGATTAGGAATCTGTAGCTAGCAATGTTTTGAGGGTAGAAATGAAGAAATCTTATAAATTAATGATTATAGAGGTAGTGTTATTATTACTTGCAATTAGTTTTGAAAGTAAAATCTTAATTGGAGTTATATCTATAATACTGCATGAATTTACACATATATATGTTGGAAGCAAACTAGGATGTAAGGTATATAATTTAGAGCTTGGAATAACTGGTGCAAAAGCAGAACTTTCAGAGATTGATGATCTTAGAGAGAATGAGAAACTTATATTATATTTAAGTGGACCAGCTATGAATTTTATTTTAGCATGTTTACTGTATGCCTTATATAGTGTTAGTCATATTCCTATATTGGAAATTGGATATGAAGTAAATATAGGTCTTTTTATATTTAATTTATTTCCTGCATATCCTTTAGATGGATCAAGAATATTAGAGATAATATTATCTAAATGTAATTCATATATAAAAAGCAAAAAAATAACTACTTGGATAAGCTATACTGCTTCAGTGTGTCTAATAGTATTATTTTTTATTATGATCTTTTTACATAAAGTGAATCTAAGTTTATTTTTAATGGGAATTTTGATAATATATTCAACTGTTCTAGAGAAAAATTGGACGATGTATATAATAATGGGAGATATAATTAAAAAGAGAAGGAAGCTTAAAAAATATGATTTTATAGAAAATAGGACAGTATCAATATTTTACAAAAATGAGCTACTTAATGTAATGAGATTAGTTGATAAAAGCAAGTTTAATACTTTTTATGTATTAGATGAAGAACTTAAACTTCTCAAAATAATTCATGAGGATGAATTACTTGAAGGGTTAAAAAATTATGGTAATATAACTTTAGAAGAGTATATAAATAGATTAAAGGAAACTCAGTGATGGGTTTCTTTTTTAGTAGAACAAAAATTTAATTTATGCTAGAATATAGGGATGTATATGGATAAGTATATTAAGTATGAAACTATATACAAAGTAATTTTTAGGAGGATGTAATTTAATGAATAAAATTTCAGATAACATCTTATGCAAGGTTGAGAAACCAGCAAGATATGTTGGTGGAGAACTAAATCAAGTAATTAAAGACCCAAAAGAAGTAGACATTAGATTTGCTTTTTGTTTTCCAGATGTTTATGAAGTAGGAATGTCTCATTTAGGAACAAGAATACTTTACCATACAATAAATAATAGAAAAGATACATACTGCGAAAGAGTTTTTGCACCATGGCCAGACATGGAAAGAGAAATGAGAATTAATAATGTATCTCTATATGCTTTAGAAACTAAAGACCCACTTAATAAATTCGATATTCTAGGCTTTACTCTACAATATGAGATGAGCTATACAAATATATTAAATATGCTTGATATGTCAGGTATAACAATAAGAGCATCAGAAAGAGGAGAAGATGAGCCAATAGTTATGGCTGGGGGACCTTGTGCATACAACCCAGAACCTCTATATGATATAGTAGATTTCTTTGAACTTGGAGAAGGCGAAGAAATGATGAATGATGTTTTAGATGTATATGCTAAGTATAAGGGCAAAGGAAAGAAGAAAGAATTCTTAAGAGAGATATCAAAGATAAGAGGTATATATGTACCTTCATTATATGATGTAACTTACAATGAGGATGGAACAATAAAAGAATTTACTCCAAAGTATGCTGATGTTCCTAAAGTAGTTAAGAAGAGAATAATAAGAGACTTTGATACTGTAGAATTCCCAATTGAGGATATGATAGTACCTTATACAGAAGTTGTTCATGACAGAATAGTACTTGAAACAGCTAGAGGATGTACTAATGGATGTAGATTCTGCCAAGCAGGTATGATTTATAGACCAGTTAGAGAAAAAACTAGGGAAACGCTAATTAATCAAGCAAGAGAATTAGTAAAAGCAACAGGATATCAAGAAATATCATTAGCGTCATTAAGTATATGTGACCATTCAGATATTCAAGGACTTATTCATGGATTAATGGAAGAACATGAAGCTAATAAAGTTGGTATAGCACTACCTTCAATAAGAGTTGATGCCTTTTCAGTTGATTTAATAAAGGAAATCCAAAAGGTTAGAAAAACAGGATTAACTTTTGCACCAGAAGCTGGTTCTCAAAGAATGAGAGACGTAATAAATAAAGGGTTAACTGAAGAGAGAATACTTGAAGCAACTAAGAGTGCTTTTGAAAATGGATGGAGTACAATAAAGCTTTACTTTATAATAGGTCTTCCTTATGAAAATATAGAAGATTGTGCTGCTATTGGTGAACTTGCAGAGAAGATGGTAAGTGAATACTATACTATTCCAAAGGAAGTTAGAAAAAAAGGACTTAAGATTACAGTAAGTACTTCAATACTTGTACCAAAACCATTTACACCATTCCAATGGGCTCCAATGGAGAAGATTGAAGTTGTTAATGAGAAGATAAATGCAGTTAAGGGTTCAATAAAATCAAGAAGCATTACATATAACTATCATGCACAAAAGACTTCATATATGGAAGCTGTATTTGCAAGAGGAGATAGAAAGCTTTGTGATGTTTTAATAAAGGCATTTGAAAAAGGATGTAAGTTTGATGGTTGGTCAGAATATTTTAACTTCTATGCTTGGCAAGAAGCTTTAGAGGCATGTGGTGTTGATGGAGATTTCTATGCTTATAGAGAGAGAGATTATGATGAAATATTACCTTGGGATTTCATTGATATCGGAGTTGATAGAGCATACTTAGTTGAAGAAAATGAGAAAGCTAGAAGAGTTGAGCTTACACAAAACTGTAGAAAAGGTTGTACAGGATGTGGAATTAACGTTAACTTTAAAGAAGGGAAGTGTTTTGAAGGTGCGATATCTAATAAAATTCACTAAAGAAGCAGATATAAAATTTGTAGCTCATTTAGATTTAATGAGAACAATTCAAAGAGTTATTAGAAGATCAGGATTACCTGTTGATTACTCAAAGGGATTTAATCCACATATGTCTCTTTCAATAGCACAACCACTTTCAGTTGGAGTATACTCAGAAGGTGAGTATATGGACGTAGTTTTTAAAGAAGAAGTTGATCCAAAAGAAATAGTAGAGAGACTTAATAAAAGCACTGCAAGTGGAGTAAGATTTTTAAGTGCAGTAGGAATTGAAGTAATAGAAAATGTTAAGAAATTACCACAAGCTATGGCTTTAATAGATGCAGCAAGATATACAATAAAGATGCATTACACAGATACTTCAAACTTTGAAGATGAAATGAAAACTCTTCTAAGTAGAGAAGATTGGGTAATGACAAAGAGAAGTAAAAAAGGTGTAAGAGATGTTGATATAAAGCCTTTAGTTCATGAATTAAAATACTGGATTAAAGATAATGAAGTTGTATTAAATGTATTAATAAGCTCAGGAAGTAGAGAGCATTTAGCACCAGACTTGTTAGTAAAACTTATAAAAGAAAATACAACTAACTGTGATGAAGAAGCTTTCGTTCAAGTAAAGAGAGAAGAAATGTACTTCATGAAAGATGATACATTAGTACCTCTTTATAAATGTGTATAGGAAGTGGAATTTTGATGAGAGAAATTTTTATTGAAAGAAGAGAAAAATCCATAAGGATTGCAGTTAAAAATAATAATGAATTAGAAGAGTGTTTTATAGAAGAAAAAAGTAGTGAACCAACTTATGGAGAAATCTATAAGGGAAGAGTTAAAAATATAGTACCTGCAATAAATTCATTATTTTTAGATATAGGATTAGATAAAGAAGGCTATATGTACTATAGCGAAGACTTAAAAAAGTTAAATATTAAAAAAGGTGATGAATTTCTAGTTGAAGTTTTAAAGGAACCTTTAAATGAAAAAGGCGCAAAGCTTACTAATAAATTCAATATACCTGGAAAGTATCTGGTATTTACAAAAGGTAAGAACGGTATATCATTTTCAAAAAGAATAACTGATGAAGTTAAAAAGAAATTAATTGAAGCAGAACTTGAAGAGGTTGATGGAATTAATATTGTTGTAAGAACTGAGGCTGTTAATGTTCCAATAGAAATCCTTAAAGCTGAAAGAAATAAGCTAAAAGGAATATTGGGTGAAATGAACAGAAAACTTAACTATAGTACTGAGCTTTCAAAGGTGTATGGAGAAGATGTATCTTTAAATAAGGTCTTAAGAGATAATATAACAAAGGGAAATCTAAAAATCTATGTTGATAACATTGAAGATGAAACTTATGTTAAGTCATTTTTAGATGGAGAAAAAGATGTTGAAGTTATAGTATACGATGGACTACGTACACTATTTGATTATTACAATATTGAAAAAGAAATATTAAAGCTTAGACATAACAAAGTAAAATTAAATTGTGGTGGAGATATTGTTATTGAAAAAACAGAAGCTATGTATGTTATAGATGTAAATAGTGGAAAGAATATTAAAGGAAGAAGTTTTGATAAAACAATTCTTCAGACAAATTTAGAAGCTGCAAAAGAAATTGGAAAGCAAATAATGCTTAGAAATCTAAGTGGAATAATTCTTATAGACTTTATCGATATGAGAGATCATAGTCAAAGAGCCAATGTAATGAAAGAATTAAAAGACTCACTTAAGAGCGACAAAGGAAATAGTAAGATATATCCTTTCACAGAACTTGATTTAGTACAAATTACAAGAAAGCGCAGGGGAAAAAGCATATATGATTCAATAGAAGATAAATGTCTACTTTGCAAAGGTTCAGGTAATATTCTTAAATTATCATATATTGAAGATTTAATAAGAAATGATATATTAAGATCTGTTGAAGACAATACTATAGGAAGCTTCTTTATAGAACTTGATAACATTTATAGAGAAGATGTAAAGGGAGACCTATTTAGTTTCTTAAAAAATATAGATGGCTTAGATAAAGAAATGTTCCTTAAATTCTCAGAAGGAATTGATGGATATAAAATAGAACCTTTAATATTTAAAAATCAAAAGGAAAACCTTGCAGATTATAAGGTTAAAGGTATTGAAAAATATTAATTAATTTCTTTACAAAAAATAGACGATATGTTAAGATAGGTTAGTAAACCGCTCACGATAGGGTTTTTTATAAAACAAAGTTTTACTTTGTACCCGTAGTGGCGAGACCGTTATGAGGAGGTGTTTTAATGTACGCAGTAGTATTAACAGGAGGAAAGCAATACAGAGTTCAAGAAGGAGACGTATTATTCGTTGAAAAGCTTGAAGCAGAAGTAGATTCACAAGTTGAATTAACAGAAGTATTAGCTGTTTCTAATGGAGAAACTTTAACAGTTGGTAAGCCAATGGTTGAAGGAGCTAAAGTTGTTGCTAAAGTTGTATCACAAGGTAAAGCTAAGAAGGTAACAGTATTCAAGTATAAGGCTAAAAAGGACTACAGAAGAAAAGCTGGTCACAGACAACCTTACACTAAGTTAGTTATCGAAAAGATCGAAGCATAATTTATGATTAAAGCAAAGATTTTTTATGAAAGTAACAACATTAAAGGATTCGTCATTGATAATCACGCAATGCCAGAAGACAGAGATTTTAATAATGATGTCTTATTGGTAGGAGAAGCTTTTGATATGGTTTGTAACTCAGTTTCAGTCTTATCACAAAGTGTTCTTATAGGTATAGATGAAGTTTTAAAACTGAATTGTACATACGAGATTGGAGACGGATATTTGAAATTAGACTTATCTGATTTCTCAGAAGAGGAATTAAGAGAGTCACAGGTTTTACTTAAAACCTTCGAGAAGAGTTTAGAAAGTGTAATTTCTAGCTTGGATCAAATGTTTGGAGATAATAAACGTAGAGAATATATAAAATTATTAAAAGAGGAGGTGTAGTGACATGATGATAATGAACCTTCAATTATTTGCCCACAAAAAAGGGGTAGGTAGCTCAAAGAATGGTAGAGATTCTGAGTCAAAAAGACTAGGTGTTAAATCAGCTGACGGAGAATTCGTACTTGCTGGAAACATCATCGTAAGACAAAGAGGAACTAAGATCCACCCAGGAAACAACGTTGGAAGGGGTAAGGATGATACTCTATTCGCTAAAATCGATGGAGTTGTTAAGTTCGAAAGAGTGGGAAGAGACAAGAAGAAAGCTTCTGTTTACCCAGTAAATGTAGAAGAAATAGCTGAATAGTAGTTATTTATATAAAGCACCCATGAATTTGGGTGCTTTTTAAATGTCAAAAAATAAAGAATTACTTAAATAATATTATTAAATAGTGCTTTTTTTCTTCATATATAATAGTATTATGTTATAATGAAGAAAATATTTTTAAATAAGTAGATTTATTATTCATATCTTAAGGAATAATATGAATATAGAGATTTTTACAAAAGGAGAGGTGAGTATATGTTTATAGATAAGGCCAAAGTATTTATAAGGTCTGGTAGAGGCGGAGATGGAGCAGTTTCTTTTAGAAGAGAAAAATATGTTCCACTTGGTGGACCAGATGGTGGAGATGGTGGAAAAGGTGGAAGTATAATTTTCACAGTTGATACTGGAATAACAACCTTAATGGATTTTAAATATAAGAGAAAATTCGTAGCAGCGCCAGGAGAAAATGGTGGTACATCAAAGTGTTACGGTAGAGATGGAGAAGATCTTTACATAAAAGTGCCAATGGGAACAATTATTAGAGAGGCTGAAAGCAACAAAATTATTTGTGACCTTTCAGAAAAAGATGATGAATATGTTCTTCTAAGAGGTGGAAAAGGCGGAAAAGGAAACTGTAAGTTCTGTACACCTACAAGACAGGCACCAAACTTTGCAGAGCCAGGTATGCCTGGAGAAGAAATGGATATAGTTTTAGAATTAAAACTACTTGCAGACGTTGGACTTTTAGGATTCCCAAATGTAGGAAAGTCAACGTTCCTATCAATGACAACTAAAGCAAAACCAAAGATAGCTAACTATCATTTCACAACATTAAAACCAAACTTAGGAGTAGTTGCAGCAGATGGCGTTGAAGCATTTGTAATGGCAGATATTCCAGGAATAATTGAAGGTGCAAGTGAAGGGGTAGGACTTGGACTTGAATTCTTAAGACACATAGAAAGAACTAGATTATTAGTTCATGTTGTTGATATATCAGGACTTGAAGGAAGAGATCCAATTGAAGATTTCATTAAAATAAATGAAGAACTTAAGAAATACTCAGTTAAACTTTGGGATAGACCTCAAATAGTAGTAGCTAATAAGACAGATCTTTTATTTGATGAAGAAGTATTTGAAAACTTTAAGAAAAAGGTTAATGAATTAGGATTTGATAAAGTTTATAAAATGTCAGCTGCAACTAGAAATGGTGTTGATGAAGTAATTAAAGAATGTGCAAGAATGCTTAAGGAAATTCCTATAACAGGACTTGAAATATCAGATGAAGAAAGATACATCCCAGAAGATAAGAAGTTCACTTACGAAATAAGAGTTGAAAAAGGCGAAGAATACGATACTTACTTTGTTGAAGGTAGCTTCGTAGACAGACTGTTAAATGCAGTTAATGTAAATGATGCAGATTCATTAAGATATTTCCATAAAGTATTAAACAATAAGGGCGTACTTAGCGAATTAAGAGAAATGGGAATTCAAGATGGTGATATGGTAAGCCTTAACGACTTCGAATTCGAATACTTATTATAGGAGGAACAAGAATGCTAATAGGAAAACAAAGAGCTTATTTAAGAAGCTTAGCTAATGATATGCAACCAATATTCCAAATTGGTAAAAATGGAATAGAGGAGAGCTTTTTAAAACAAGTAAGAGATGCACTAGAAGCTAGAGAACTTATTAAGATAAAAGTTTTAGAAAATAGTGGATTTACTGCAAGAGAAGCTTCAGATTTTATATGTAAAGAAATAAAATGTGAGGGCGTTCAAGCAATTGGAAGTAAAATAGTTTTATATAAAAGATCTTCAAAGAAACCAAAAATAGAGATACCAAGAAAATTTAAAAACCAATAATAGATGAAAAAGTATGGGATTATTGGAGGAACCTTTGATCCTATCCACAATGCACATCTTTATATAGCTTATGAGGCAAAGGTTAAATTAGGCTTAGATAAGGTGATCTTTATACCAAATGGAAGTCCCCCACATAAAACTTTAAGTAAAGTAACGGGGGCTTCTTTAAGGTATGAAATGGTTAAAGAAGCTATTAAAGATTTTGAGGATTTTGAGGTTTCGGATTATGAAATAGAAAAAAGAGAACTCAGTTACACATATAAAACATTAGAACACTTTAATAGTGATGATGTAATGCTATACTTTATAACAGGTGCAGATTGCCTTGTTGATTTAGACAAGTGGAAAAATGTAAGTGAGATTTTTTCTCTTTGTAATTTTGTTGTATTTACAAGACCAGGTTTCAAAGAAGAAGATTTACAAAAAGAAAAAGAAGAAGCTGAAAAAAAATATAATGGAAGAATTATATTTTTAAATATATTAGATTTAGAAATTTCATCAACAGATATTAGAAGAAGGATTAGAGAAGGGAAAAAAGTGGACTTTTTTGTGCCAAAAGAGGTACTTAATATTATTGAAAGAGAGAAGCTTTATGAAAAGTAGAACTAATATGGAAATTACTTGTATTTATGATTATTTAAAAGAAAATTTAAAACCAAAAAGATATATACACACATTAGGAGTTGTATCTACAGCAAAGAAGCTAGCTAAGTTAAATGGTGTAGATGAAGATAAGGCAGCATTAGCTGCATTATGCCATGATGTAGGTAAGAACTTAACAATTGAAGAATTAATGAGTATTATTAAAGAAAATAATATAGAATTAACAATGGATGAGAAAAAAACACCAGAGCTTTGGCATGGAATTGTTTCAAGAATACTTGCTAAAGAAAAGTTTAATATAGATGATGAAGAAGTGCTTGAAGCAATGAGATGGCACACAACTGGAAAAGAAAATATGAGTACTCTAGAAAAGATTATTTATATTGCAGATATGATAGAACCATCAAGAGTTTATGATGGAGTTCAGGAAATTAGAGAGAAAGTATTAGAGAATTTAGATGAAGGAGTTCTTATGGGTATGAATCATACTATAAAATACTTATTATCTAAAGGGCAGCTTATAGATTTAAATACTGTTAAAGCAAGAAACTATTTAATATTAAATAGAGGAGAGGTATAACTCAAATTTATACTGGAGATGGGGTGTAGAAAATTTGACGGATGATAGAAGATCTAATGATTCTTCCAGAAGAAAAAGAAACGAAAGTGAAAGAGAAGAAGCTATAAGAAGAAAAAGACGTATTGCAAAAAGAAATGAAGAGCTAAAAAGGGGAAAAAAAGTAAGCAAGAGAAGTTTAGATGAAGGATATATTCCTGCTAATGATGCAAGAAGAAGAGTTGAGTCTCCAAGGAGATCGCAAGAAGGCTTTACAGATAGAGACTTTGAAAGTAGAAAGAATCCATCTAGAAAAGCTGTACCTAGCAATTTGCAAAATAAAAGTAGGAATTCAAAAAAGAATATATCAAAGAAAAAGAAGAAAAAGAGAATATCATTTAAGAAAATATTTGGAATAATAATTGCAGCATTTTTAATACTTCTTGTAATAGGTGGAGTAAGAATAGCAAAACTTGTTAACAATATAAGTACTGATAAGATGATAGCGCCAGTGGAAGTTCCTATGGATCAGACCGTAAATATTTTACTTCTTGGAATGGACGTTGGGGATGTAAATAATCCAAATGATGAAGCTATTAAAAGAACTGATACTATGATGCTTGTAAACTTTAACCCTAAAACTAAAAAAGTAAATATAGTATCAATCCCAAGAGATACTCTAATCACTATAAATGGACGTAGATGGAAGATGAATGCTGCGTATCCAATTGGAGGAGATCAAAGAGTAATAACAGAAGTAGAGCAATTACTAAATGTTAAAATAAATTATCTAGCTAAAGTAAATTATAAAGGCTTCAGAGATTTTATTGATGCAATTGGTGGAGTTGATATGAAGATAGAACACAATATGGATTACACTGATAAATCTCAAAATCTACGTATTGACTTCAAAAAGGGAACAACGGTTCATCTAGATGGTAAGAAGGCAGAAGAATTCTTTAGATGGAGAAAAAATAATGATGGAACAGGGCTTCCAAATGGAGATATAGATAGAATAAAGAATCAACATGCATTCTTAGAGCAAGTTGTTAAAAAATGTACTAGTCCAGCAATAATATTTAGGATACCAGGAATACTTAAAGCAGTAGAGCAAAATGTAGAGACTAATATGACTGGAAGTACAATATTTAAATATGGACTAAAATTAGCCACATTAAAGCCAAGTAATATTAAAATGACTACAGTTAAAGGAGACTCTAAAATGATAGAGGGTCAATCTTACTTTATATTTAATAAAGAAGCAAATGCAGATTTAATAAAAGCACTTAACTCATCAGATACTGGAAGTGCAGATATAAAGCCTGAAGATGTAAGAATAAAGGTGTTAAATGCAACAAAAATAAGTGGACTTGCAGCAACTTACCAAATAGAACTTAAACAACTTGGTTATAAAAATGTTGATACAGGAAATACAGATCTTAGAGATAAGAGTGTAATCATGGTCGACAATGACAATATAAAGAATTCTCTTAAAAAGAATTTTAAATCAATAACTGATTATGAGAGTATTAATTCAAAGTACGCAGATACAGGGTATGATGTAATAGTTATACTTGGAAATGATGCTAAAAATTATTAAGATTTATAAATTAGGAGGACTTTAAGCTTTGAGTACCTTAGAAAAAACTGTCCCATCAGAATATGATGGAGTTAAAATTAGAAATTACTTAAAAGAGGGATTAAACTTTTCATCAAGACTTATAAGTAGAGCAGCTAGGGAAGAAAGAATATTTATAAATGATGAAGTAGTTAGAATGAATTTTAAGGTATCTACAGGGGATAACCTAAAGATAAACTTGGATAGAGAAGAAAATCAAGATATTGCACCAGAAAAAATGGATTTAGATATCGTATATGAAGATGAGGAAATACTAGTTGTGAATAAAAGACCATTTCTAGTTGTTCATCCTACAAAAAGTTATCAATCAGGAACCTTAGCAAATGGTGTTATAAATTATTTTAAGGAAACTGGATCAAATTGTATAGTAAGACTTGTAAGTAGACTAGATATGAATACTTCAGGACTTATTTTAATTGCAAAAAATCAATTTGCACATATGGCACTATCAAAGGAGATGGAGAAAAACAATATTAAAAAAAGATATATTGCAGTTGTCCATGGAAACCTTGAAGAAAAAGAAGGAACTATAGATCTTCCAATATATAAGCCTCAAGAAGGTGATGGGTTCGATAGTATAAAGAGAGTTGTAGATGATAGAGGACAAAGAAGTATAACGCATTACAAAGTGTTAGAGAGCCTTAAAGGCGGAGATGTAGTTGAATGTCTACTTGAAACTGGTAGAACACATCAAATAAGAGTTCATCTATCTCATTTAGGTCATCCTATATATGGAGATTTCTTATACGGCGATGGAGATGAAGAGAAGGATTTTATAAATAGGCAGGCACTTCATGCATATGGATTAGATTTTAAATCACCAAAGACTGAAAAACCATTGAGCTTAAGAGCAAATCTTCCAGATGATTTAAAACAATTAATTGAAAAGATTAAATAAATCAAAAAACATCAGTTACAATTAAGTAATTGATGTTTTTTATATTAATAAATATTTTTTTTCTTCTTAATACGTTTTAATTTATTATAGAAAGCTCTCTTTTTTCTTCTATTTCTAACTATAATAATTCTAATAATGATTAAAATTATAAGTATAACTAATGATATCCCAATAATATTAAATAAATTATTTGTAATCATTTCTGATATTGCTATTTTAAAGCTATATTCTCTATCTATACCACTTAATAAATTAACTTCAGATACAGCTTTTCCATTTACAATGACCTTAGCAGTTGTTATTACATCACCTTTCTTTAGTGATTTCTTTTTTATCATTCTAGGTAATTTGTAATCTAAAGTAGGATTTATACCATCTAAATTAGATTTTTCAGCAGTAAAAAATACATCATTATCAATAACTATAGGTATGTTAATATCATCTGTAACCTTTATATCATCGATTTCTTGATCTTTAGAATATAACTTATGCTCCTTAAAATTATTAAATCCATACTCTAAAAGATTTGCCATATCTTTATAATTTGCATCTTTATCTTCTGCTTTCAAAAATGTTGCAACTAATACCTGATCATCTTTTTGGCCAGATATAGTAAAGGTATGTCTAGCAACATCTGTATAACCACTTTTACCAACAAGAGCATTAGGATAATAGTATTTAGAATTTGGATTAATTAAGTAATTATGATTATTAGCCCATCTTTTAGCTCCATCTAAATTACTAGGTGGAAGTTCTACAGATAATAATTTTGAAATTCTAATATAATCAGGGTTCTTTATTGCCTCATTCATTATTAAAGCTAAATCATAAGCCGTTGTTACATGCTTATCATCAGGTAGACCACTTGGATTTTCAAAATTAGAATTTTTACAGCCAATAGATTTTGCCTTTTTATTCATCATTTTTGCAAAGCCATCAATAGATCCCCCAACATGTTCAGCTAAAGCTTCAGCACAATCATTACCAGATTCAAGTAAAAGACCTGTAAGAAGTGTTTCAACACTAAACTTTTCTCCTTCTTTTAAGCCAATTGAACTGCCCTTTGCAAAAGGAGGGTTAGCTCCTACTGTAACAATATCACTGAGCTTACTATTCTCTAGTACAACTAGTGCTGTAAGGACTTTAGTTGTGGACGCAGGGAAATGTTTAACATCATCATTTTTAGAATATAAAACTTGACCAGTTTTACTATCAATTAATATTGCAGATTCTGCATTTAGCTCTGGAGGGGCTTCTTGTGCGTTTGCACTAGTTAAAATTAAACTATAGAAAATAGGTATAAAAAATAGAAATTTTACCACAGATTTAAATTTTTTACTCATAAGCTCTCCTTATTATTAAGTTTGACTTTTTTATTTTAACAAAAAGTTCTTTTATTTTCCACAATTGTATCATAAATTATTTAAAAAATGTTAATAATCTAGAAAAAAACTAGGAGATTTTATATGGATTCAAAAAAGAAGAGCATTGGATTAATAGCTATACTTATAATTTTAGGAAGTGGATTTTTTATAAATTACTTATTTAGTGGTAGAAGAGAGCTTAATAAAAATAATAATGATAGTATTTTTGTTGAAGAAGATATTAATGAAGAAGAGTCTGAAAGTAAAAGTAGTAAAGAGAAAATATCAAGTGGGAATGAATCAAAAGGTGAAAACAAAGAAAGCGGAGAAGCTATAAAGCTTAAAGATAATAAAATAGCTGTTGATATAAAAGGAGAAGTTAGGAATCAAGGAGTGTATTATCTAGATGAAGGTAGTATAGTTGAGGATCTTATAAAAGAAGCTGGAGGACTTACGGAAAAAGCATCACTAGATTTAGTAAATAGAGCAGAAAAGCTTACAAATAATAAATGTGTTGTAATACCAAGTAAGGAAGAGAGTGCAGAGATTAAAGAAACTAAAAATGATTCTAAAGAAAAATCTATACCTACAGTATCAGGTAATGGAAGTTTAAATAGTAGCAATGATAGCAACGGAATAATAAATATTAATACAGCAGACGAGAGTGACCTTGTTAAAATAAATGGTATAGGTCCATCAAAGGCTAAGGCTATCATAAGTTATAGAGAAGAAAATGGGAACTTTAAATCTATCGAAGATATTAAAAATGTAAGTGGAATTGGTGAAGGAACCTTCTTAAAGATAAAGGATTCTATATCAGTATAAAGTATTTTGAGATTTTATAATCATGATGTACAATAAATATATAAACCTTTAGAGAAGGGGTGACATAAATGATTAAGTTAACCAATTATGCAAAGACTGCTGGTTGAGCAGCTAAAATAGAGCCGGGTGCTCTTTCAGATATTTTAAAAAGTATACCAAGTATGGTAGATGACAACTTATTAGTAGGAATTGATACCTCAGATGATGGGGCAGTATATAAATTAAGTGATGATATAGCACTTATTCAGACTTTAGATTTCTTTACACCGGTTGTGGATGATCCTTATACATTTGGACAAATAGCAGCTGCAAATTCATTAAGTGATGTTTATGCAATGGGAGGAGAACCAAAGGTAGCATTAAATATTGTATGCTTCCCTAACTGCTTAGATAGAAGTATACTTGGTGAAATCCTTAGAGGTGGTGCAGATAAAGTATTAGAGGCTGGTGCTGTTGTTATTGGAGGTCATTCTGTTCAAGATGATGAACCAAAGTATGGACTTTCAGTTTCAGGAGTAGTTCATCCAGATAAAATCCTGAAAAATTGTGGATCTAAGCCAGGTGATATATTAATACTTACAAAGCCTTTAGGAGTAGGAATTATAAATACTGCAGCTAAAGGGGAGATGGCATCAAAAGAAAGTTTAGATGAAGCTATAAAATGGATGGCACTTCTTAATAAATATGCTGGAGAAGTTATAAGAAAATATGAGATTACAGCTTGTACAGATATAACTGGATTTGGTCTTATGGGTCATGTAAATGAAATGGCTGAAGGATCAAATATTACATTTGAGTTATACAAAGAAAGTATACCTTACATAAAAGAAGCAAAGGAATATGCAAACTTTGGACTTATACCACAAGGTGCTTACCAAAATAAAGCTTATATTAGTAATAGCTATAAGCTTTATGATGTTCCAAATTGGCTTGAAGATATACTATTCGATCCTCAAACATCAGGAGGACTTCTTATATCCTGTAGTGAAGAGGTTGGAAATAATATTCTAAAAGAATTTAAAGAGAAGGATATAAAGTCTTGGGTAGTAGGGCATGTAATAGAAAAGGAAGAATACAATATAGTTGTCAAATAAAAGTTTAACGGAGGAGTTTTATATGGAACTATTAAGAAGATTACCAAAAGTTGATACTCTTTTAAAAGAAGAAGAGGTTCAAAAGTATCTTAATAGATTACCAAGGGATTTAGTTGTAGAAAAATTAAGACTCTCCATAGACATTATAAGAAAAAGAATTTTAAAAATGGAGGATACTTCCTCCATTTTTTCTTTGCAGGAAGAATGTTTAATGGAATTTAAAAGGATTATTAGTTTATTAGATGATATGAATTTTAAAAGAGTTATAAATGGAACGGGAATAGTTATACATACAAACCTTGGAAGGTCAATATTATCAGAAGGTAGTAAAAAGGCTTTAATTAAAGCAGCAACTCATTATTCAAATTTGGAATATGATTTAGAGTCAGGAAAGCGTGGAAGTAGATATAAGAATGTAATTGAAGATATAAAGTATTTAACAGGAGCGGAGGATGGACTAGTTGTAAATAATAATGCAGCAGCAGTTTTATTAGTTCTAAATACAATATGTAAAGATAAAGAAGCAATAATATCAAGAGGGGAACTAGTTGAGATTGGAGGTTCCTTTAGGATACCAGAAATAATGAAATTAAGTGGTGGAACTCTTGTAGAAGTTGGAACTACAAATAGAACACATCTTAAAGATTATGAAGAAGCAATAAGTGAAAATACAAGAGCAATACTTAAAGTACATACATCAAATTATAAGATATTAGGTTTTACAAAAGAAGTTAAGTCCAAGGAACTTGTAGATGTTAGTTTAAAATACAATATTCCTATAATTGAGGATTTAGGAAGTGGACTTATTGAAAGATTAGATATAGATGGAGCATCTGATGAAAAGACAGCAAGAGAATGTATAGAAGATGGTGTTGATATTCTTACATTTAGCGGAGATAAGCTTTTAGGTGGTCCACAGTGTGGAATAATTGTAGGTAAAAAGATATGGATAGAAAAGATTAAGAAAAATCAATTAAATAGAGCACTTAGAGTTGATAAATTTACATTAGCTGCCCTTGAAGGAACTCTTAAAGAATATGTTAAAGGATGCAGTTTCAATATACCAACTATAAATATGTTAACTATGCCACTTAAAGATATAGAAAATAAAATTGATTTATTAATTAAAGAATTATCATTTTTAGATGATAAATTTAACATAGAGAAAAGCTTAGAAAAATCCCTAGTTGGAGGAGGATCTCTGCCACTTCTAGAGCTTGATACATATGTTTTAAAGATTAATAGTGAGCTATTAAAGGAACATGTAATAGAAGAAGAACTTAGAAAAAATCACATACCAATAGTTGTTAGAGTTAATAAAGGAAATATTATTATTGATGGAAGATGTCTTATACTTGATGATATAGACGTAATAAAGGAAGCCTTTAAAAATATAGGAGAAAAGATATGAAAACATTAATGATAGGAACTTGTGGACATATAGATCATGGAAAAACATCTCTTATAAAGGAACTTACAGGTGTTGACACTGATAGGTTAGAAGAAGAGAAAAGAAGAGGGATAACAATAGATTTAGGATTTACTGATTTAATTCTTAAGTCAAAGAGAAGAGTAGCTTTTGTTGATGTTCCAGGGCATGAAAAGTTTATAAGAAATATGATTGCAGGAATAACTGGAGTAGATACAGTATTATTTGTAATTGCAGCAGATGAAGGGATAATGCCTCAAACCATAGAGCACTTAGAAATAATAAATGGACTTAATATAAAAAATGGAGTAATAGCCTTAACAAAGTGCGATAAAAGTGATGAGGAGCTTATACAGTTAATCATTGATGATATAAGAGAGGCTTTTAAAGGTAGCATATTAGAAAATGCAAGAATAATAAAAACATCAACAAAAACAAAAGAAGGTATACAAGAGTTAATAGATTTTTTTGAGAGAACCTTAGATAATAAGAAGGAAAATGATTTATATGATCTCCAATTTAGAATGTGTATAGATAGAGTATTTTCTATAAAAGGTTCTGGAACTGTAGTTACTGGAACAGCTCTTGAAGGGGAAGTAAGAGAAGGAGATATATTAAAGTTGTATCCATCAAATAAGGTTGTAAGAGTTCGAGAGATTCAAAGCTATGGAAAGAAGGAGAGCATAGGGGTATGTGGAAATAGATGTGCAATTAATCTTACGGGAATAGCAAAAGATGATATTAAGCGTGGAGAAGTGATAAGTAGTGAAGAAGATATGGAGGCATCGTTTATATTAGATTGCTCCTTTAACATAACGAACAATAAAGTACATAATATAAAGAATAGACAAAGAGTTAGAGTTTATCATGGAACAAAAGAAGTTATGGGAAGAATATATATTTTTGATGAAGATAAGAAGTACGTACAAATACGATTAGAAGAAGGTATAGTAAGTAAAAAGGGAGATTACTATTACTTAAGAAATTACTCTCCTATGTATAATATTGGTGGTGGAAGAGTAATTGAGCCTAATGGAAATAAGATAAGAGAAAGTAATAAGTTATATTTAGATAATATTATATTAAAAGAAAAGGGAAGTCTTGAAGATAATATACTAGATAGATTGGGGAAAGAGGAATTTTTATATACAAGTGAACTGTTTAATATGAATGATTCTAACAAAACTAATATAGATGAGGCTATAGAAAAATCACTTTATAGGAAAAAAGTAGTAATTATTGAAAATTGTAAGGAAAATATTATATTCTCAGTTAAACAGTTAGGTATAATAAAAGATGAGTTATTAGAGTCACTCTCAGACTATCATAATAAAAATCCATTAGAAATCGGAATGCCCAAGGAGTCATTAAGAAAAATCATAATAAAGAAGGATATTAAATCTAAAGAATTTAATGAAATTTTAAAGTTATTAAACAAAGACGAAGTTATGACAATTTCCGGGGAAATAATCTCATTATCTAATTTCAAGAGAAGATTAAATTTAAATCAGAAAAACTTTAAAAGAGATTTATTAAAAGAGCTTGAAATTGGATTTATAAATGTTGATTTAGATTTTATAAAACAGAGAAATAATATTAGTGAATTAGAGCACAAGAAAATTATAAATATTTTAGAGCAAGAGGGGGAGATACTTCAGTTAAATGATGACGTGATAATAAAAGTTGAAGTCTTTAATTATGGAGTATTAAAAGTAAAAGAGTATTTAAAGGATAAAGGAGAGATAACTCTTGGAGAATGTAGGGATATCTTAAAAACAAATAGAAAGATAGCTTTAGCTTTTTTAGAAGAGTTAGATTGTAGAAAAATAACAAAAAGAGTTGAAAATAGACGCGTAATGTTGTAAGAATAGCAGCAAGAATGTTATAATTAAAAAATATGAACAAATTTCAATAATAGAGGGTCTATTTAGGAGGTAAATATATGACTAAAAAGATTATAGGTCTAGTGATAACAACTACATTATTATTTTCACTAGCAGGATGTGGAAGCAATGAAAAGCAAAAAACTGCAGATGAAGATACAAAAAAAGCAGAAATTAATATAGATAATCAAAAGCAATTTAAAGATTTAAAAGGGGATTGGATTAGAGATTTTACTCATGATGAATTTGTTGATAAGAGTAATAGTTTAATGACTTCTATTGAAGATAAAACCAAAGAATTTGGTTTGGATTATAAAAAAGAAGATAAGGTCGAGCAAATAGATGGAGTTACAGCTAATATTAAATCAATATATCTAGATAACAAAAATCCAGAAGCTAACAAACTTGAAAGTATGCAATTCCAATCACAACTTTTAGGAGATGCACAAGATTCAGGAAGACTTCAATTAAAACTTTCACTTAAGTTTGATGGGGAAGGTGCAATAAAAGATGATAAATTCAATCTAGGAGATACTTCAATAGCTAAATATGCAGCTATAATGACTGGTGTTCAAGATAGAAATTATGATGATATAAATAAAAAGATAATGGATATAATTAAGAGTGATAAAAAAGAAGGCATAATAGAAGATAATATTAATGGATTAGCTGAGGAGTTTGCAGTAAGTAAAGATTATATAGTGTATACTTTATCAACTAAGGTATATAAATTTGTTGAAAAGACAAATGAGGGAATAAAATAATTAAATAAATTAAATTTAGGAGGACTATCATGAGTAAAAAAGAAGGTATGGATATTAATAATCAAGAAGATACTAACGTAGAAGAAGTAGTAGAGAGTTTAGAATTAAAGAAAGAAGAAGGTCCTGAGGAAGAATTAGTTAAAGAGGATATCGTAGCTGAATCAATTGATGAGGACGAAGCTGAAGAAAAAAATAATAAAAATAAAGATAAAATTATTGTAGAAGTTGATGCAAATCCATCATTTATAAAGAAATTATTTTCAAATATATTAGATCAAGCAGTAATATTAGGAGTATCAGCAATTTTATTATTAGTATTTGATTTATTAATAGGATTTATAGGTTACATGGTAGTTGAACCAACATCAATTTTACTTATAATTTATGTAATAGTTAATATATTATACTTCCCTATATTTGAGGCAAAGAATATAAGAACTATTGGAAAGAGAATATTAGCAATCGGATAATTTAAAGAATAGGAGAAACAAAGAGTGGGCAGAAGAAGAGCGAGAGAAATTACAGTTAAAATAGAAAAAACTGAATTCCCATCAGTAGGTGTAGGAACTCAGGAGGATAAGAAAATATATGTTAAAAATGCTTTCCCAGGAGAGACAATAAAGGGAAGAGTTAAAAAGAGCAGAGCAGATTTTATAGAACTTAAACTTTTAGAAGTTTTAGAAAAGGCACCTTATGAAATAGAAGCTAAATGTCCCCACTTTGGAATATGTGGTGGATGTTCATCACAGAACCTTACTTATGAAAAGCAATTAGAACTTTTAAGTGAAGAAGTTCTTGAGTTATTTAAAGATGCTGAAGTTACAACAGGAGAATATGAAGGTGTAACTGGAAGCGATGATCAATGGGAATATAGAAATAAAATGGAGTTTACATTTGGTGACGAATATAAAGGTGGAGAACTTTGCCTTGGTATGCACATGAAAAATGCAAGCTTTGGAATTATAACAGTTGATCAATGTAAATTAGTAGATGAAGACTTTAGAAAAGTTATAAAAGCTACAGTAGAGTACTTTAGAGGAACAGATCTTCCTTACTATAGAGTAATGAAGAGAGAAGGATTCTTAAGACACTTAGTTATTAGAAAAGCTAAAAATACTGGTGAATTATTAGTCAATCTTGTAACAACAACACAAGTTGATTTTGATTTAACAGAATGGGTTAATATAATTAAAGGATTAGATTTTGATGGTGAATTAGTTTCACTTCTTCATACTGAAAATGATTCATTATCAGATGCAGTAATACCTGAAAAAATTAATCTTCTTTATGGAAAAGATCATATAATGGAAGAACTTTTAGGATTAAAGTTTAAGATATCACCATTCTCATTCTTCCAAACTAACACTAAAGGGGCAGCAAGTCTTTATAGTATAGTTAGAGAATTCATGGGAGAGTCAGAAAATAAGGTAGTATTTGACCTTTATTGTGGTACAGGAACTATAGGTCAAATAGTTGCACCTAAGGCTAAAAAGGTTATAGGACTTGAGCTTGTTGAAGAAGCAGTTGAAGCTGCACGTGAAAATGCAAAGCTTAATGGACTTGATAACTGTACATTTATAGCTGGTGATGTTGCTGATACTATAAAGCAAGTTAAGGATAAGCCAGACATTATAATATTAGACCCACCAAGAAGTGGAGTAAGCCCTAAAGCATTAGAATATGTAATAAGATTTAATGCAAAGGAAATTGTATATGTATCATGTAATCCTAAGACTTTAGTGAATGATCTTAAGGGATTAATTGAGGCTGGATACAACATAGAAAAGACAAGAGTTAAGGATATGTTCCCTAATACTCCACACGCTGAGACAGTTGTTAGGTTAATTAAGAAATAAGCATTGAATACTTAGTGAAACGATAGCTTAACTTAGTGTGAAGGCTCATCTTACGCAGCGTAATGGAGTAAGATAGGCTTTTTTAATAGATTTTAAGCTAATATTAAAGTGTGTTTTATATTCCCTAAGACTACGGTCTTGGGGAATTTTTTTATACAAATGTTTAAAATAATCGTATTTAGGTATAGAAAAGTATAGTATGTACTTTTATTATAAATTGTTTGTTTTCAGCTTTAGTATTATTTAAAATTTAATTGCTAAAATTAAACATAAAAAATAATTATATAATATTGACACTAATACTACTGAGTGATACTATATAGTAGTAGTAAGTAATACTAGATAGTAAAGAGGTGATTTATCTGGAAAATATAACAGAAATGCTAAAAGGGGTACTTGAAGGCTGTGTTCTTGAAATTATCAGTCATGAAGAAATATATGGTTATGAAATTACTAGGAGGCTGAATGCTCTCGGATTTTCAGATGTTGTAGATGGGACAGTATATACTATCTTGGTGCGACTTGAGAAAAATAAATTGGTGGACATTACAAAAAAGAAATCCGATATAGGACCGCCGAGAAAGTTTTTTACCCTTAATGATGCGGGACGTGAAGAGCTAAAGAAGTTCTGGGCAAAATGGGAATTTGTTTCAACAAAAATTAACGAATTAAAGGAGAGGAAGTAATGAATTTTTGGGAAAAGATTACGGGAAGTGATATGACTAAAGAACTTAAAAATTTTGAAATGAGAGCCGAAAAGCTACCAGCTGATTATCAAGCGGCATGGGAAAAAATTAAGGCTAATCTTTGGCAGTACTCAGATTTCAGCGGTCGTAACCTCATGCCAATCCTTGATGGTGTGCTTGGCTTGCTAGAAGAAACTGCTACTGACGGGCAGAGTGTACAAGAGGTTTTGGGTGACGACATCAAAGGCTTCTGCTCAGCGCTGGTTGGCGAAGAAGGAGCAAAGACTTTTAGAGACAAGTGGCGCAAGCAACTCAATAGTAATATCGCTAAAAAATTAGGTGAATAGGAGGATAAAATGGGAATACAAGATATCATCGAAGGCAAAAAAGAGTGGCGAGCACATATGGCGCGTGTCAAAGCGCTCCCAAAAGATTATCAGATTGTTTATAAAGAGATTCAAAAATATCTATTTAAGGTCGGTCCTGTTGAGCTAAATGAAGGGATAGGTTTGCTATCTGGGATTGTTGATCTTTTTGAAGAAGGTGCAGCCTTAGGAAAAGGTGTGCTGGAAGTAACTGGCAGTGATGTAGCGGCTTTCTGCGACGATCTAATTAAAGATTCAAAAACGTATGCTGACATCTATCAAGAATCTGTTGACCAAGAAGTTAACAAAGCTATAAAAAAGGCTACTGATAAAACAAAGTAAAATGGAGTTATAGATATTAAAATAATAGTGCTTAACAAAAATATTAACTAGAGGGTAGAGTGTATAAATATCATGTTATCACGCATAGTAAGATTATAGTTAAGCTAAGTAAATGGGTTAAGCAAGTATAATTTCTACTTGCTTTTTATTTTAAATCACATTCTTTTTTTATACCTGTAGTTATAATGATGACAAATGCGAAAAAGCAGTGAAATATAATTGGAGGTATACTTAAAATGGAAAGCTTAAAATGGAAGGGATTCAAAGAAGTTAAAGTAGTTAAGAAAATAGAAGAAAGCATTGGAATATATTCATTTTACTTAAAAGATTTAGACAATAAAGAACTACCTAAATTCTTAGCAGGTCAGTTCATAGCAATAAGAGTTAAAAATAAAGACAATACATATACAAAGCCAAGGCAATATACGTTATCTATGAATCACAAAGATGATTTTTATAGAATTAGTGTAAAAAGAGAAGAAAATGGATATGTAAGCAAAGTATTAGTTGATGAAGTAAATGAAGGAGATACTATTGAGATAACTATGCCACTTGGAAACTTCTTTTTAAAAGATAACGATAGAAATGTTGTTTTAATTGGGGGAGGAATAGGTGTGACGCCAATGCTGACTATGGCATATGAAGCAGCTAATACTTCTAAGAATGTTAAGTTTATATATAGCACACAAAACTTAGAAAATCATAGTTTTAAAGATGAGATAGAAAAGTTATGTGAGAAAAATACTAATATAACAAGTACTATATTCTATACAAGAGCTGCTGAAGAAACGGCCAATAATTCTGGGTGCATATCTGGAAGAATAAGTAGAGAGTGGATGGAAGAGAATTTAGATAAAGATAGTGAATTTTATTTTTGTGGACCAACAGAATTTATGAGATGTGTGTATAGAAATCTAGTATCTATGGGAATAAATAAAGAAGATATAAATTTTGAAATGTTTGATAAGGGTGATGATATAACAAAATAATACTGTAATATATGTTACGTAATTAAAATTGAATAAAGTATATAATTGGAATATATGATTATGGATAAAGAGTAATTAGGAATTAAATCTGATTACTCTTTATGTGATTTAAAAAATAATTTATGAAAAGGTAGTTAATATGAATAGTAATTGTGCGAATTGTTGTAATGAATGTAGAGGAAAGTACTGTGCAAGCAAAGTTCCGATATTTGAAAACTTAGATTGTGATGAACTTTCTGAAATAGTAAAGAGTATTAATCATAAGGAGTATTCAAAGGGTGAAGTATTGTTTGATGAGGGAAGTATAGCAAATAATATGTTTTTTGTTAATGAAGGAAAAGTTAAATTATATAAATATACAAGAGATGGTAAAGAGCAAATATTGCACATATTATCTGAAGGTGAATTCTTTGGAGAGCTTAACTTAGTAAATAGTTCTATCCATAACTTTAGTGCTAAAGCAATAAAGGATACTAAGATATGCATTCTTAGTAACGAAGAAATGAAAAAGATAATAATTAAGAATCCTCAAATAGGGATAAAGCTATTACAAAGCGTAGGAGAAAGATTATCTAATATGGAAAACTTAGCACAAAACTTAGCTACAAATGATGCAGATTCAAGAGTTGCATATTTACTAATAGATCTATTAGAAAAGAGCGAGAAAGTTAATGGAGATAAAAATGAGATTAAGATCCAAATGTCAAGAGAAGATATGGCAAACTGTGTTGGGGTAACTAGGGAGACCTTAAGTAGAAAACTTAGAAGTTTTGAGGAAGAAGGTTTAATAAAAATAGTAAAAATAAAACAAATACGTGTATTAGATGAAGATGGATTAAGAAATTATATATAAATTTTCAGTTTTTATTTTGAATCATATTTTCAAAAAAGATTAGCATTTATAATTAGCTCATAAATTAAGTTTTGGACAAAACATATTAGTACAACTTAAGAAGAAAATTGTAAATGGAGTGATAAATATGATAAACACGATAAAAGAAAAATGGGGATACATTTAAGAATCTATTAAATGGAGAATGGATTCCAAGTGAAGGTAACCTAATTGAAATAAAGTCACCTTTAAATAAAGAGGTGATTGGAAAAGTTAAAGCTATGTCAAAGGAAGATGTTGATAAAGCTATAGAAGGTGCTAAGGAGGCACAAAAATCATGGAGTGATACGCCTTTAAATGAAAGATGTGAAATTCTATATAAGACAGCAGATATATTACTTCAAAATCAAGAACCATTAATTGATCTTATGATAATGGAAATTGCTAAAGACAGAAAGAGTGCAAAATCAGAGATCGTTAGAACAGCAGATTTTATAAGATTTACAGCAGATTCAGCTAAAAATATTGAAGGAGAAAGTATTCTAGGAGATAGTTTTCCAGGAGGTAGAAATAATAAGATCTTAATTGTAAATAGAGATCCAGTTGGTGTAGTACTTGCAATATCACCATTTAATTATCCAGTAAACTTAGTAGCCTCTAAAATAGCACCAGCTATAGTTTCAGGAAATACTGTAGTGTTTAAGCCAGCAACTCAAGGAGCTTTAAGTGGATTATACTTAGCAAAGGTATTTGATATGGCAGGAGTACCGGTAGGCGTTATAAATACAATTACAGGAAAGGGAAGCGAAATCGGAGATTATACTGTATCTCATAAGGATATAAATTTTGTAAACTTTACAGGTAGTACAGAAGTTGGACAAAGGATTTCAAAAATAACAACTATGAAACCACTTCTTATGGAACTTGGTGGAAAAGATGCAGCAATAGTTTTAGAAGATGCTGATTTAGATTTAGCAGCTAAAAATATAGTATCTGGAGCATTCTCATATTCAGGACAAAGATGTACAGCTGTTAAGAGAGTTTTAGTCTTAAATAAGGTAGCAGATAAGCTAGTAGATAAAGTATCTAAAGAGATAGAGAAATTAACAGTAGGAAATCCAATTGAGGATAGTGGAAATTTAGATGTAGTACCATTAATAGATTCAAAATCAGCAGATTTTGTTATGGGACTAATTGAAGAAGCAAAAGAAAAAGGTGCAACGTTATTAAAAGGTGGAGAAAGAGAAGGAAACTTAATTAGACCTACTTTATTAGATAAAGTGACATTAGATATGAGAGTTGCTTGGGAAGAGCCATTTGGACCAGTATTACCAATCATAAGAGTAAAAGATATTGAAGAAGCTATAAAAATATCTAATGAATCAGAGTATGGATTACAAAGTTCAGTATTTACAGAAAATATGAATGATGCATTCTATGTGGCTAATAAATTAGAAGTTGGAACTGTACAAGTTAATAATAAAACTGAAAGAGGACCAGATCATTTTCCATTCTTAGGAGTAAAGAATTCTGGTATGGGAACACAAGGGATAAAATACTCAATTCAATCAATGACGAGACCAAAAGCAGTTGTTATAAATTTAAAGTAGGAATCAAGAAAGAGGTAAGAAATATGAAAGTAATTTATTGGAGTCAAACAGGAAACACAAAAAGAATGGCAGAATTAATAGCACAAGGTATTGAAGAAGAAGGAAAGAGAGCAGAATTAGTTGAACTATCAGAAATATCAGTTGATGATTTAAAGAATGAAGAAGTTATTATATTTGGTAGTCCTGCATATGGAGCAGAAGAACTAGAAGATACAGAAGTTGAACCTTTTGTTGCAGCGCTAGAAGGTAATATATCAGGAAAAAAAGTTGCACTATTTGGTTCATAGGGCTGGGGGTGATGGCGCATGGATGAAAGATTTAGAAGAAAGGATTGAATCTTATGGTGCAAAACTTATATCAGAAGGTTTAATAGTTAAAGAATTACCAGAAGGTGAAGATGAAGTTAGATGTATTGAGTTTGGAAAATTAATAGCAAAATAAATTAAATACATATTATAAAAGGCAGGTCTACAGTTAGCGTAGATCTGCCTTTTATTTAAACAAATATTCAATTCTAATCTTTTTATTATAATATTAGCTTTTAATAGCTTTATTTTCATTTAAAATTAGTTGATATCAACTTATATAAATTAATTGATATTAGATATCAGTTATTTTATATATTTTATTTTAAATCACATAAAGACTAAATAGAATTAACTATAATAAGGTCATAAGATTGATGCAGGAGCAAATGAATTTGCTCAGGTTAGGAGGAATAGTAATGAAAAGACAAGTTGAATTAAAGAATAATATTTATTCAGTAGGAGTTATAGATGATAGAAAGGTACCATTTCATAGATTAATATTAGAAGATGGAACTACATATAATAGCTATTTATTAAAGACAGAGAAACCAACAGTAATAGATACAGTAGATTTAATATACACAAAAGAATATATAGAAAATTTAAAATCACTTATTGATTTAAAAGATATACAATATATAGTAATAAATCATACAGAGCCAGATCACTCAGGTGCTTTAGGAGGACTTGCAAGACAAGCTACTAATGCAACTATAGTTTGCAGTGAAGAAGCTGTTTACCACTTAAAAGAATTATATAAATTACATGATAGAAACTTTTTAGTTGTAGGGGATGGAGAAACTCTTGATATTGGAGGAAAAACATTACTATTTAGAATGACTCCATATCTTCATACAGAAGAGACAATGATTACATATTGTATTGATGATAAAATATTATTTCCTTGTGATATATTTAGTACACATTTAACAGCTAAAGAGTATTTTTTAAGCAAAACAGATTTAGATATAACAGAAGCTTTCACTGTATACTATGATCTTATAATGTCACCACATAAGAAATATGTAAGACCAATGATTTCAATAGTAAAGAATTTAGATATTGATATGATAGCGCCATCTCATGGATATATAATAGACGAAAATGTTGAAAAGTATATTTCAATATATGATGAAAGAAGTAGGGCGACTAAAAAAGGTAAGAAGGCTACAATAGTTTATACAACAATGAGAAATTCTACAAAGGGAATTGCAGAAAAATTCAAAGAAGAATTTGAAACAGAAGATATTGAAGTAGATATATTTAATGCTGATAAGAGTGATGAAGAAGAAATATTAGAAGCTATTAAAGAGTCTGATGCAATATTATTTGGTACATCAACAAGATATGGTGATTTAATAGGTTCAATTGAAAATATATTAAAGAAATTACCTGAAATGAACTTAGAAGGTAAGGCTGCTTGTGCATTTGGATCATTTGGATGGAGTGGAGAGCCTATTGAAATCATTCAAGACTATTTAAACAATACTAATTCCAATGTTTTAAGTACATCTTCAATAATAAAATCAACAGGTATGATTGATGTTAATTTCCCAGTAAGAATTAGATTTTCACTTAATGAAGAATCAAAGAAAGATGTAATAAAAGCAGCAGATTATATAAGCTCAATATTATAAAATTTTAAGGGACTGTCTTAAAACAGTCCCTTTGTGATATTTAAGTTATAAAATTCTTATCTAAAAGAAGCTTGAAATCAAATCCTTATTAATAAAAACAGTTATATTATTTTTAAGCTTTAATGCAATTACAGAGTCCAAATTTAATACAATATTTCCTGTAATTACTCCTAAATCACGAACTATAATAGAGACAGTTGAACCTCTATAATATTCATTTAATATAGATGCGATTTCATTAGACTTAATTTTATCACTCTCAATATAGTTGTTTTTAATATAATTATGTTTAGAGTTTGATTTAGTTGTGGAACCAGAGTTTAATGTAGTTTTATCAGAAGTATTTTTAAAGTTATTAATTGCAGGATTCTCAGGAGCTTTTTTTAAGTTATCAATTATAGGATCATTAGAAGCTTTTTTAGAGTGTTTATCTAATGTATGTGTAAATTTATTAGAATTAAATTTATCATATTTATTTTTACTATTATTATTTACAGAGCAAGAGTTTAATATAGATTTTTTATAAGTATTTTTAAAGTTATTAATTTTAGGTTTAATAGAAGGTTTTTCAGTATGTTCATCTAATATAGATATATATTTATTAGTATTAAATTTATCATTTTTATTATAATAATTTTTAGGTTTATTATTCATAGGATTTGATCTAATTATAGAATCATAATTAGATACAACCGGTTTAGAAATATTTTTTGAATTATTAGTTTTAGTATGGATATCATTATTTTTATTAATTGATCTTATGCTTTTACTTGGGGTTTGGTTAATAGATATTTTTTTGTTTTGTTTAGGGGTTCTGTTTTTATTTTGGTCATTAGCATTAAATTTATTAGAATTGCAGGAGGCTGTATTAAAGTTATTCTTTTTCTTTAGAGATGAAGAAGAAA
>NZ_JAFBDA010000026.1 GCF_016907995.1 Clostridium sardiniense
GCGACCAAAGTCGAAGAGTGCCTACAACAACCAATACAGATCTATGAAAGCCGCTTCAACCCATGCAGACGCAAACGCCGAGTGACCTAACTTTTAATGCATTTATAAAGGGTGATTTTATGAAAAATCACCCTTTGTTTATTAGTAGAAATATACTACATGCTTAAAATATTCTTATATTAAATAAAGGGGAAGAAATATGAAAGTAGTAGTAAAAGCACCCAGCATAAAGAAAAACATAAGTACTAGAATACTGGGAGGATTAATAAAGAAGTTAAAGTTACATATGAAAATGAGTATGTTGTTTTAGAAAAATATAAGAGCATCTATACTAAAACTTTGATTAGATATAACAGCAAAAATTATTGATAATAGTAATTTAGAACAAAATTATATTTTCTGTAGAATGTGTGAAAGTAAATTAGCTTCTTCTTGCGGAAAAAAGTTATAGTAAAAAGCCTAGAAATTCTACTAGGATTTTTTTATGTATATATTAAAATAATATTTAGGTAAATTTAAATTACTTATTAATTTATATAAATATTGTTTATTCGGTATACGCTGATTAGATTCCCATATATATATATATAGTCATAATTCCTACATTAGCCTTTTTAGCAAATTCATTATATGATAGTCCACTTTTAAGTCTTAAAAGCTTTATTTTATCACCTATAGTTTTATCAGAGTATATTGACAGCAAAGATATTTTTTTTGATTCGAATATTTGGTTGAATGTTGTTCTTTTGTTCACACTGCACATGCTAAATTAATGACTACTTATTATCCATTAAAGAAACTTAGAAAAATAAAAGGATTAGAGAAAGCAAAATATGTTGATCCTTATGCTGGAAGCAAAGGCAATTCTATTAGATATCTTTCTGTAGCTCCTAGAAGTAATGATATGAGAGTAGATGGTGTTTCGAATCTATTATGTGGAGGAGAAAAATCAGGGCTTTTTGTTGGTCATACAGAAGCCATATGTACCGGAAGTTTAGCAGGTCATAATGCTGTAAGACAAGTTATGGGTATGCCACTCTTAATAATGCCAAGAAGTCTAGCAATAGGAGATATAATTGCATTTGCAAATGAAAAATCAAATAGTAGAGAAGGTAGAAAGAATAGATATACATTTGCAGGTTCTGAATATTTTAAGAGAATGAAAGAACAAGGATTATATACTATAGATATTAACGAAATAAAAGGTAAAATTAAAAAGCTTAATCTTGATAATATATTTGAACAAAGACTTTGCTAACGAATTAACCCCACTTAAAATAACATTTTAAGTGGGGTTTTTATAATATTTATAAAAATAAAGTAAGTTGATAAAATTAAAAAATATAAATATTACAATGATTTGAAGCGGAAAATTATCTAGTTTAGTGCATAAGTTATCAATTATTCCATAGTATATTTTTTTATTAGTAGAGAAAAATATATATGATAATAAAACTTTATATAAGGAGGAATTTAAATGGGACACAGTAAAGTAGAAGAAAAAAATCACACAAACACAAATCATTTTTTTAAGTGGATTGTAAGATTAATTTTATTTACTATTGTTTTAGGAGTAACAGCATTTTTAACACCAGGATTCACTATTGATGGGTTTTGGTCAGTTGTATTAGCAGCAGTTATAATTAGTATTGTAGATTATGTAATAGAGTTATTTATGGGTGTTGATGCATCACCTTTTGGAAAAGGCATAAAAGGATTTATTGTAGCAGCTATAATAATATATTTAACACAATTTTTAGTTCCACATATGAGTTCATCTATAATAGGAGCATTAATAGCAGCTTTAATAATTGGTATATTAGACGCAATAATACCTGGAAGAGTCATGTAGTATAAAGAGTAAAAAATAATTTATCAACTAATAGAATTTAATAATTAATAAAAGAGCCTATTAGGCTCTTTTATTTTAATATTTGATATAATAGCTTAAAAGAAATAGTCGTAAATAATTATTAAATAAGAAAAATAAATTACAATTATTAAAAACTTATATTTGATAACAATTATATAATCAAGTTATAATATAATATATTTACAATTTAAAGGGGATGGATACATATGATAAATAAGGAAATAATCAGAGAGATGATACAAGAAGAATTAAACAAACCAATTAATTTAGATATAATTTATCATGATAAGAATATGCCTAAATTAGAGAAAATAGATAAAGGGAATTGGATAGACCTTAGAGTGATTATTGGTGGAAAGAAAAATGGAATAAAATTAACAGAAGAAGATTTTAAAGATGGAGTTTTAAAGTATAAGGAAGGAGATTCTATGATGCTATGCTTAGGAATATCTTTAAATCAACCAAAAGGGTATGAAATTAATATTGTACCTAGAAGTTCCACTTTTAAAAATTATGGATTGATTCAAACTAATCACTATGGAGTAGGAGACGATACTTATATAGGAGATAAGGATATATACTATTATCCTTGTTATGCATTAAGAGATGGAGAAATTGCTTTATATGATAGAGTATGTCAAATGAAAATAAATAAAGCTATGCCAGAATTAATAATTAATGAAAAAGATAGCTTTGGAAATGATAGTAGGGGAGGCTTTGGTAGCACAGGAATTAAATAACATATAAAAGCTTAAAATTTAGTGAATAAAACTACATCCATTTTAGCTTGATGTATCCATTATGGATGGTTCCTTTTATTATTTAATTTGGCTGAGAACGTAATCTTATTTTAACAAGAGTAGGTTTTATTACGTAATATACCACTAGAATTTACATGAACCACTTTCATATTAATTGGTTTCCTAAATACAATAAAAAATAAACATAATAAAAATTATGACACATATAATTATTAAAAAGTATTAATTTTTAGGAGATAATATTATTATGGAATTATTTGTATTTATTATAGCAGCTTCAATAGGATGTAGTTTAGCATTATATTACTTTAATAAAAATGATAGTAAGGCTAATTAAACATAAAAAAGACCATATAATATGGTCTTTTTTATGTTTAATTAGGAAATGATTTAGTACCAACGAAATCATTTCCTAAAATATCTTTTGTACTATTAAGAGAACGCTCAGCTCTAATATAAGCATTATCAGGAAGATTAAATTTAGTCTTATCTTTTATAGCAGCTTCGACAGGAACAATCATGTGGGTATATAGACCATTTCCTTTAGGTCTTCTGTATACCCAAGTTGGAATAATTGTATACTTATCTAAATATAATTTATTTTTCTTTAATCCTAATGTAAATCTAATTAATAGACCATCTTCAGTTAGAGAGTTTTTAATTTCTTCATAACATTGATTTGATAAGAAGTTACCTTGTGAATATATTACAAATGTTGAGTGATTGTTATTTGTAATTATTTCATATGGTTCAATAACATGAGGGTGGCTTCCAAGTACGATATCTACACCCATTTCATTCATCTTATTTGCAATTTCCTTTTGTGACTTATTAACTTTAGTACTGTACTCATCACCCCAATGGAAAGAACCTATAATAAACTCAACTCCTTCTTTTTTCATATCATCTATAGATGACTGAATACTTTTGTAAAGACTAGGAAGATCATCATAACTGAATGAATTTACTAGTGGTTTTATTTCATTTGGTATTGGAATACTATTTATAGAATTTGCACCAGTCCTATAAGTATAAGCAAATAATCCAACTTTATGTCCATCAATATCATAAATTATATAGTTTTTATCATCTTTATTAACTTTTACTCCAAGATTAATTAATCCATCATTAGTACTTTTTTTCATAGTACTTTTTAATCCTTTCGTACCTTGATCAATTACATGATTAGATGCATAATTTATTACATCAAAGCCTGTATTTTTCAAAGCTTCTAAGAATTCATTTGGGGAATTAAAGGTAGGATATCCTTCAGGTTTCCCACTGTTAACATTTCCTTCAAATACTCCTATACTTAAATTTGAATCTTTTATATAATTTTTCACATATTCAAAGCTTTTATCGAAACTATAAGTACCATCATCTCTTTTTGCACCTGCAATTTGTGCATCATGAGTCATCATATTCCCTACAGAAGTTATCGTATATAGTTTTTCATTTTTATTAAGCTTAACTTCAAAGTTTTTGGTTTTATTTTTATAGAATATATTATAAATTCCATAAAATGATAATCCTAACATAATTATAATTCCAAATGAAAAGATAAAATTTCTAGATGTTAAATATTTTTTCGAATGCTTACTCATTAATATCACTCTTATCCTTTGTTATTTAATTTATTTTTTAAAGAAGTAATTTCATCATCTAATTTAGATAAATATTCTTCCAGACATAAATTGTTTTTCATTATATCTTCAGCAGCAATTTTCCCAACATATCTATAATGCCAAGGTTCGTATGCATATTTTGTTATTGAAACTTTATCTTTTGGATATCTTAATATAAATCCATACTTATAACAGTTATTTATAAGCCATTTAAAAGACTTTGTGTTTTCAAACTTAAAATTTAAATCTTCAAATTCTGTACTTACTATATCCATTGAAAATCCAGTTTCATGCTCACTTGCACCAGGAGGAGCCGAGTACTTTAAAGTTTCAGTAATACCTTTTTTCTTTACATTAGAATTAAAAAGAATAACTTGTACATTATGTGCTCTAAATCCAGATGCTCCCATTAAATAAATTCCATCTTTTTTAGCAGCATCAAACATCTCATGGGCTTTAATAGCAACATTTTTATTTAATTTAGTAGTGGTTATGTATGATAAAAACGGCAATTTGCTTTCTACTATATCAGATGGTTTATAAGATTCATTAAGAAGAGTATCTTTATTTACTAAAAAGACTTCTGGGTTACCTCTTTTTTCTTCTAATAATTTAATGCTATTTTTAATACTGATAGTTTTATTTTCAGATTCTACTTTATCAATTTCATATAAGTATAGTTTGTATAATAAAACTGATGAAATTAAGAATAAAATAATAACTATTAACTTTAACTTGAAATTTTTTATATTTACACTTCCCTTCAGTATAGGCAAAATAAAAATTCGGAAGCATTATACACCACCGAATTATATACTTATTAATATATTAGGTATTTCAATGTATATATTACTAGGATATTTTAACAAAAACAATAGAATATACCTAATTATATTCTATTGTTAAAATTTAATTAAAATAATTCACATATTATATAAAAATTAATAGTGAAAATAATAATAAAAGAGGGTATACAAAAGTATACCCTCTTATAAATTTACTTTGACTCTTCTAAAATATAATTAAGATTAGTTATATTATCTTTACAATATTTTAAAAATTCAGCATTAAATTTATCCGATATTCCTGCAAAACAAATAAATTTATTTAAATTGCTAATTAGCTTTTCTTCTTCTAAAGTACCATTAATAAAATCTCTGATACTATCTTTGCTAGTATCAAGCATATTCAGTATTTGTTTCATATTTTGGTAAATAACATTTTCTCTTCTTACGTATTTACTTAGTACTTCTGTGTATATTGCGTAAGTAGATATGATACTAAATGAATCAGAATCAAGACTTTTTAAAGAGTTAAGATTTTTTACTTTGCAATAATTTAAAAAATTGATTAGTAAGTCAGTAATATTTTTCTCTTCCACCAGATGAGTGTAAATAACTCTTTCAACACAGTTTCTTTTGTTACAAATTTTTTTCATTTCAATGATATTCATAATATCAACCCTTTCTTTTTGTAATGACCCAATAACTTCTCTTTTGTATATTAATTTAATTCTACACTTTTTTAATAATTCCTCCTATAAATAGAAATAAATGTAATATATATTATATTTTATTATAAAAGAATAAATATATAATTTATGGAAAATATATATTTATAAGTTAAAATAAAGGGTGGCGAGAATGAAAAATAATATAACAAAAACATTAATAATAATAATTTTGGCAATATTGTTTGGAATTTGTATTTCAAATTTACTAATTCATGTAAATGATAAGGATACAAGTGTTTCTGGTAATTATAATAATTGGAATAAAATAAAAATAACTGAATTTAATAATAACTCATATTCTAAAATAAATGATACAAATTTATTATCATTAGAAATAGTAAAATTTAATAAATTAAATTATAATTATAAAGGATATGATGATAAAGAAATTTCTGTAATTGGAACATTAGATTCAGTAGGTGAAAATATCTGGGCTGGATATGTAAATAACAGTTTATATGGAATATCATATTGTAAAATTAATATCAACAATAAAGAAATAATAGAAACCCGTACGAGGTTAGAGTCTAATTGTGGTAGTATAGCATATTTTAATAAATCTAATGAAAAAATAACTGAAAATAAGACTTATAATATAGTAAATAAAACATATACTACGAATTTAAATGAAAAAGATAAAGCCAATAAGATATCTAGCATTTCAATTGAATAATTATTTATCATGAAGAAGAATCAATACCACTGGTTCTTTTTCGTAATAAAAGCACATTTTATTGAGTATTATTTAAATATATAACTAGTAAGGTGTGTGAATAATAAATGAGTGAAATTATAGATTGGTTAATAACATTTACAGAATCTATGGGATATATTGGGATATTAATAGTTGTAGCTTTAGAATATGCATGTTTTCCTATGTCAAGTGAGATATTATTACCTCTAATAGGTATGTTAGTTTATAAAGGTGAATTAAACTATTTATTAGTTGTTATAACTTCAATTTTAGCAGGAATAATAGGCTCAACCATATGTTATTTTGTAGGATTTATTGGAGGAGGGCCGTTATTAAATTATAGCAAACTGAAATTTCCTAAAACTAGAAGAGTAATTAATTCTTTGAATAGATGGTTTAATAGATATGGAAAAATAGCTGTACTTATAGCTAGAGTTGTTCCAATAACAAGAACATATGTTTCCATACTTGCTGGAGCACAAAAATTAAATTACTTAACATTTATAGCATACTCATCTATTGGAATTGCTTTTTGGAATACAGTCTTGATTCTTATAGGTTATTTTTTAGGAGATAATTTTGAATTAATAACTATATTATTAAAGAAATATTCAAATATAATAGTACTTTTAATAATAATTATTATATTTATCCGCCATAAAATCAAAAATAAAAAAAGAAGAGTTATTGCTAAATTATAATAAAAAATAACCTGCATTTATACAGGTTATTTTTTATTAATAATCAATTCCGCAAGCTTTTATATTTTCTTTATTATCTGAACTACAAGGTGTTACAGTATAAGTCATATTACATTTAGGACATTTACATACTAATTTATCCATAACAAAAGTATCACCACATGAGCAAACTATAGTATGATTAACTTTTGTTGGCATATTTTCAAATCCTTTACCTCTAACTAAGTCTGCAACTCCTTTTCCATCATTTCCTAAAGATGAACATCCACAACTCATAATAAATTCCTCCTAAGTTTTATTAATTTATTTTATTATATAAGATTTATAATAAAATTTCAGTAACATGTGATACAGAATAATGTACCGGTACATTATGAAATATATAAATAGTATGATACCATAGTTAATAAATATTTTATAGGAGAAGATTAGAATGAACAGACAAAAGAGAGTAGCCATAATAAATGATTTATCAGGAATAGGAAAATGTTCTTTAGCAGTTGCACTGCCTCTGCTTTCAGTTTTAAATATAGAAGCGTGTCCATTGCCTACAGCTGTATTATCAAATCAAACAGGATTTGATGAATTTTCATTTTATGATTTGAGTGATAGTATGAAGGATACATTAGAAATCTGGCAAAGAAGTAATGAATATTTTGATGCAATATATACAGGTTTTTTAGGCTCTGAGGAGCAAATAGAGATGATAGAGAAATTAATAAGATTCAACAATAAAGCTATAGTTATAGTTGATCCAGTAATGGGGGATAATGGGGATATGTATAATACATATACAGTATCGTTATGTAATAAAATTAAAGAATTAGTATGTATGGCTGATATAATAACTCCAAATATAACAGAAGCTATAATATTAGCAGAAAATAATTTTAAAGAAATTAATATAAATAATATAGATATAAATAAAGTAAAGTCTATAGCTAAATCTCTTTCAAAACTTGGTCCTAGCTATGTAGTAATAACAGGAGTTATAGTAGATAATAGTATCTTTAATATACTATATAGTAAAGATACAGATGAGTTTCATTTAGAAAAATCCCCATATTATAATTGCTCTTATAGCGGAACAGGAGATATATTTACTTCATTAATAACTGGATATATTTTAAAAGGATTTAATATAAAAGTATCTATTAAAAAAGCTTCTAAATTTATTTCAAAAGCTCTTGATAAAACAATAAATGTTTCAACAGATCCTAGATATGGAATTCAATTTGAAGGTATTCTAAAGGAGGTTTTACTAGATGAATTATAATATAAAAGTATTAATAAAAACAGCTTTATTCACTGCATTTATTGTTATTATGACAACATTCTTTTTACATATACCAACAGGATTAAATGGAGGATATATTCACTTAGGAGATGTTTTTATTTTTCTAGCAGCAGTATTTTTACCAAAACGATATGCTATAATGACAGCAATTATAGGAGGTGGATTATCAGACTTTCTATCAGGTGCAGTAGTTTGGGTTATTCCAACTATGATAATAAAACCTTTGCTAGTATTAGCATTTACAAATAAAAGTGAAAAAATATTATGTAAAAGAAATATAATAGCTTCAATATTAGCTATCTTTATAACTTACATAGGATACTCTATTGTAAATGGTATATTTGTTGGTAATATGTTTTTAGGATTTTCAGCAGCTAGTTTAGATATAGTACAAGGTGTTTCTAGTTCAATTATATTCATAATTATGGGAAGTATATTAGATAGAATAGGATTATTTAATAAAGTTATTTCAGAATAATAAATGATAGAACATTTATAAAAATGAAAATCTATGTGAACTCACGTAGATTTTTTTGTTATTAATAAGTATATATACTAGATCTTATTTAATATAGATTTATGTTTTAATAAAGAAAATTAGAGCAACTTAGTTATGAATATTAAATCACATATAAGAGAAAATAATAAAGTAACTTATTTTTATTGAGGTGATCTTTATGATAAAAAATGAATTTCCTAATGATTTTAGTAATCAAGATGAATTGACTCAGCCTGGTATAGAAGAAAATATGAATCCATTGCCTATATATTCTCTAAACAGTTACATAAATGATGGAAAAAGATTAAAAAATAAAGTAGCTATAATTACAGGTGGAGATAGTGGTATTGGTAGGGCTGTTAGTTTAGCTTTTGCAAGAGAAGGAGCTAAAATTGTAATAGTATATTTAAATGAATCCAAAGATGCTAATAAAACTTTAGAATTAATCAAAGCAGAGAACTGCGAAGGAATAACTATAGAAGGTGATCTAGGAGAAGAAGATTTTTGCGAAGAAGTTGTAAAAAAAACTATAGAAAAGTTTGGAACTATTGACATACTCGTTAATAATGCAGCAGAACAACATGCTGCTGATTCTATAATACAAATTACTTCAGAACAGTTGATAAGAACTTTTAAAACTAATATTTTTTCAGCATTTTATATGACTAAGGCTGTTTTACCATATATGAAAGAGGGAAATTGTATTATAAATACAACTTCAATTACAGCATATCATGGAAATAAAACACTAATTGATTACTCATCAACAAAAGGTGCATTAACTTCTTTTACAAGGAGTCTAGCATTAAACTTGGCAGATATGGGGATACGTGTAAATGCTGTTGCACCAGGTCCAGTGTGGACACCTTTAATACCAGCTTCATTTAAAAAGAGTGATTATCAAAAATTTGGATCTAAGGTGCCTTTGAAAAGACCTGCTCAACCTGTAGAGTTAGCTGAAGCATATGTATTTTTAGCTAGTGAAGGTGCTTCATTTATAACAGGAGAAACAATACATATTAATGGTGGAGAAGTAGTTAATAGCTAGTATATAGAATATAAATTTAAAGTAGCTGAAAATTTTTATGAAGAGATCTATAAAAAGCTACTAATGTGTACTGCTAAATTAAAAGTTAAAATACAAAATAACAGCAAGTTACATAAAGTAAGTTTATTTAAATAATCTATAAAAAAGAAATACTATAAAAATAATAAATAAATAGTAAATTATGGTATTATACTAATGAAAAGGAAGGTGATAAACATGGGTAAAAACAAAAAAAATAAAGAAACTACTGGAAATTTATCAAATTCAAAAGTAAAGAGCTTTAGTGAAAATATAGATAATAGAAATACTTTCACTGAACAAAAAATAATTAAATAATATTTATAATAAAAAGGACGGATTGAATAATTCATCCTTTTTGTTATATTTTCGTATAATAAAAATTTATATGTAAAAAAATATCTAATAAGTATTTAACTGCAAAATAATAATAATAAAATTAATAGTAAAAATTTTATCATTATACATTAAAATTTCTATTTTACTTCTAAAGTATTTGGATAACTATTATAAAATATTGTATAAATTGGAAGTTTATTTGCATTAAAATTTACATAATATAAAACTGTAAAATATATTATGTATGGAGGATATAAGTATGAAAAAAATTTCTCAAGTAGAGATTCTATCTTTAACCGGTATATTAAAGATGGAAAATGATGCAGTTATAGCTCAAAAAGCTATAAATTTATTAATAACAGATGAAGATCTTAAAAGACAAGCAGAAGCAAGTGTATTAGCCGCAGAAGGAAGAATAAAAGCACTTAAAGGTTTTATTAAAGAAAATGAAGATATAATATCAAAGGGGGAACAATAAATGTCTAATATAATTTCTAATTTGATAAAAGAAAAGAAAGATATAAATAATGATATTATCTCTATGACTATGCTTACAGCAGCAAAAGAAGGATCAGAAATGTATTTAAATGCAACATTAACAAGTAGTAATCCAGAATTAAGAATGATTTATTCTAATGGATTAGGACAAATGGTTGCAGGACATACAGCACTTACAGAATTAGCTATATGCAAATGCTGGATAACTCCTCAAAAGCCAATATTACAACAACTATCTGATGAATATAATAAGTCAAATGAAAATTAATTTATGATCATAAAGAACTAGTAGTATTTATACTACTAGTTCTTTATTTACGTTATTTTTAATATTTAACTTAGTATTTTGAGTTGGTAAAGTTTATAGTTTATATAAATAAGGCTAATAATTAGCGACTCAGTAAAAGTTTAGGAGGTAATAATTTGTTCAAACATGAAAAAAATTGTTACATGAAGTAAAAGTAGAAATGTAATATATATCAAAGTTTTGGAATAAAAGATCTTGAAATATTATAAAATTTTATATAATATTTGTTTAGAACAAAATTTTACGTTATAATATTAAAATGTGATTTAAAAGAAAGTCTAAAATTATTACTTAGGAGGAGTAAATGAAATACATTGTAAATGTACCAGATGAACTAAACGTTCGGGTAGAAGAAATAATAAATAATATAAATAATTTTTGCAGTAAAGTATTAGATGATGAATATTCAGAAATATGTGCTAAATTAATTGAAGTATTAGCTAATAATGAAGACAATAAACTATCAAGAGGTAAAAGTAATACATGGTCTGCTGGAATAGTACATTCAATTTTCTTTGTTAATGACACTCTTAATAAAAGAGGTCTAAGAATGGATGAGTTAGCAGATTTTTTTGAAGTTTCAGAAGGAACCATTGGAAGTAAGTCAAGAGAAATTAGAAAACTATTAAATATAGACAAGACATCTAAAGAGTGGAAAGTAAAAGATAATAAATCTAAATGTTCATCTTGTTGTGATAGTGAAGATAGTGTTATTGATTTATTTGATAAAGCATTAAATATAGATGACGTAGAAAAAGGAGCTATAGAACTTAGAAAATGTGCTGTAATGCTAAATGATAAGCTTGGAAAAGAATATTTTAATGAATATAAAGGGCAAATAGGAATATCTGCAGAAGGTGATTTCTATTTAACTATATTATCAACATTATCTAACTATGAATTTGCATTAGGAAACTATGAAGAAAGTTTTAGAATAGAAAAAGAGCTACTAGAACTAGATGAATATGATTCAAGAAATGTAAGACATTCTATAGTTTTTAGAGCATTAATAAATAAAGATTATGAATTTGCTAATACAATTCTTCAAAAATACAATGAAGAGGATTGCATATTTTTTAAATATGCAAAAGTATTATATTACTATTATAAGAATGATAGAAAAAACGCGAGAAAATCTTTAAAAAAGGCATTAAAACATAATTCATATTTTATAGAATGCTTAGTTGGAAATATACCAACTATTGATGGCGAAATAAGTTCATATAAAAAAGGGAGCTTAGAAGAAGCAAGTCTTTGTATTGAATATAGTTTACCATTATGGACAAATCAAAAAATTGGATCATGGCTTATTAAAGCTATAAATAAGATAAAGTAAAAAGTAGGATTTAATCCTACTTTTTTTATATAAAAATATTTATGTCAATAGATTTTCAAAAAGATACATTTATATTTATAGATTTTATTTCTTAATACCTATTCTAAGCACGTTCCTTATTACAAAATTGATCACAATTCTTTATAGAACTATTTTAAAATTATATATTTAGCTTAAACAAGAACATAGTAATTTATAGATTTATTCTATTTTTTACTTATGTTAATTTTAATAATATTTGATATAAATTCATAGATATATAAGAAGAGTAATATGAATGGAGGGGTATATTTTTGAATTTTCTTCTTTATTTAGATGAATTATTAATAAAAGGATTATCTTCCTTGATAGCAGAAGGCTTTATTGAGGTTTTAACTAAGAGAATAACATGCGATAGAACATTAAGTGGTAAATTACACAATGAGAGTAAAGAGACAAATTTTTGTGAAGATAGATATAGTAAAGATAAAAGAGAGGGATATAAAGGCTATACTAATTCAGATGCAAGTACATATACTTATGGATGTGATAATGATAGCACCATAGAAGAACGAGGATTTGTTAGGATAGAGGAAGAGGAAAAAAGAATTTTTACTATGTTTACTTTTCATAGAAACATAGTAACCAGCCTACAAGATAAAGGAGAACTAAAAACCTTAAGTGATGTATGCTCGGGTAATGTAAATGAAGGTGATTATGTACAAGTGAATGGAAAGATATGCAGTGAGTCTTTAAGTGAATATGTAGATTCACTGAAGACTATTATAAATTGTTTTGGATGTGATAAGTTAAATGAACTCTCAGCAGATATTGACTGCTTAGATTTTAATATAATAGATAAATTCTTAAACGATGTTCAATCCAGATTACATCTAAATAATACAAGTGATCTAATATTAAGGTGCCAAAATAAGGAGATAGTATTAACAATAAATAATAATTATTTTTTAAATAATAATACTAATAAATTAGATAATATAGATTGTAATTGTAACATAGTCGGAAAAATAGTTAAAAAATGTTGTAATAATGATAACATCCACTTTTTAAGAAAGACAGGTCAACAAGATTTTTATGAAGAGATGTTATATAAATGTATACCTGCATTTGACTGTCTATATAAGATAGGAATTACGCCACCTAAATGTCCTAGAGTAAAAATTACAGACAATCCTTATCAAATCATTCCAATAAGCATATATGTTTGAAAAAGACACATATATAAATATGTGTCTTTTTATTTTAGAAATTAAATTTCAATTGAAACTTAAAATTTAATTTAGAGTCATTTAAATTTGCTTCTTTTATAGAAATACCATAATTTTTATATAGAGATATAAAAATATCGTTATTCGCCTCTTCCTTAGATATTATAGAGTTATCTTTTATATGATCAAATATATATGATTTAGGAATATTAATAAATCCTACTTTTCCATAATTATAATGAAGAACTGCACTATTATTTTCAGCTGAAATAGTAAAATTTATAACTGCTTGAAGGGGAATTCCTTTATAGTCAAAATTAATATATAATAGTAAGTGATCATTATTAATTACAGTCTGTAGACCTTTTAATTTATCAGATTGTATAGAATTATCTTTAATAAAAGTAATAATTAAATTAGTTATCTCCTCTTCACTAAATGATGCTGATGATTCTAATTTAATACCTGATAAATTTAAATCTACATTCTTTGGAATAAATTTTCCAAGTAGATTTTTAGTATCAACTTGAACTTCAGAATTAATTGAAGTTACTTGAACTTTAGGTTCAAAGCTAACTTTATATGTAATAAAAAGTGATATAATAATTATTATGATTATTATTAGTATTGTTAGTATTTTTTTACTTAATTTATTCATAAGAACACCTCAAAATCTTATCATTAAATATAAATTTAATGATTTAATAGAGGCTTATTATTATATAGAAGGGGAAAGTAATAATTTTATATTACAGTATATTATTAAAGATCCTAATAATAATAAAGTTTTAATAAAAATAAAGAAAAGATTAAAAGAAGAATCTTATAAAATAGCATACTATCATGGACTGCACTATATTTGTAAAAACATACTTTCTCTTATTTCTTTAAACGAAATAGAAATAGATAGAAATATTATCTTTTTTACTGATAAAAAAGATGTAGTTAATAAAATAAATAAGAAAAGTTTTTCTTATGATGAAGAGTATGAATATATACAGTTCTTTTTAGATAAGTTTTATAATTATAAATGTATAGAAATAAATAATGTAAGAAAAATAATAAGCAAAGAAAAAAGACCTTCAATGGCGTTATATATTAGATGCAAAAAAGCTGGAAAGGAATATAGAAAGCTTATAAAAAGAAATAGTACATTATTAAAATTAAATAAGTATCTTATTAAAACAAAAGAACTTATATTTTTTGATTTTGAAATGAATTGCGTTGTGAATTTTAATGATGTAGAAATAATAAGTATAGGAGCTGTAAAAACAACATTAAATGGTGAAATAATCGCTAAATTTTATAGATGTATAAAACCTAAAAAAATACATAAATTAACAGATAAATGTATAGAAATAACTTCTTTAAAACAAGAAGAAATAGATAAAGCTAAAAGTTTTGAGAATGTTTTTAAGGAATTTGAATTATGGTGTGGAAATAATGATAAACTGTTTTTATATTGGGGTGGAAATGATATTGCAGTTTTAAAAAATGATAATAATAGAACAAAAGAGAACATTGAAATTGTTAATTATATTCTTAATTATAATATTGACTATCAAGAAGTATTATGTAAGGATATATTAAAGTTAGATGATTCATTATCTTTAAAAAATGCAGTTTTAAGATATGGTAGTTTATTTGAGGGATCACAACATAATGCATTAGATGATAGTTATAATTTAAGCACATTATATTTTCAAGAAAGAAAGAGTAGATAATAAATTTATTATCTACTCTTTTATAATGGGAAAAAACATCCTACGATTATTCCTAATAGTATTCCGCCTAGAACTTCAAATGGAGTATGGCCTAATAACTCTTTTAATTTTGTATGATCAAATTTGAATTTATTATCTGTTGATAATATTAAATTTAATAGTTTAGCATGTTCACCGGCAGCTCTTCTAATGCCCATTGCATCATACATTACAATTGATGCAAATACAAATGAAAGAGCAAAGATAGGAGATTCAAATCCACTTGTTCTACCTATTCCTACAGTTAGTGAAACTATAAAAGCTGAATGCGAGCTTGGCATTCCTCCTGTTTCAAATAATCTATTAAAATCTATTTTTTTTGTTACTATGTATCCAAAAGGTATTTTTAAAAATTGAGCTAAAAATAAAGCTATTAAACTTAAAATAATTAATTTGTTTTCTACTATCATATATATCACTCCATATTTTACAACTGTTTTTATTATACCTTTTAATTTAAAAAATAATAAGCTAATAAAAGAAAATTTTAATTTAAGTATATGAACAAATATTAAAAAAAGTCAAGTTAATAAGAGTTGATTCCAATAATATGATAAAATTAAAAAAAGGGGGATGACATAAAGATGATCAATATTGCCATTTGTGATGATGACTATAATTTTTTAAATATATTCGAAAAACAAGTATATAATATATTTAAAAAATTTCAAGTTGATATAAATATTGAAAAGTATTCAGATAGCTTAAGTTTTATGCAAACATATAAAAAAAATTTTTATAACATAATATTTTTAGATATATGCATGCCTAATATAAATGGTTTACAAGTTGCTGAAAGAATAAAAAATATAGATAATAATGCTGAACTTGTTTTTGTAACATCATTTGATAAATGTGTATATAGAAGCTTTAAATTTAGACCATTTAGATTCGTTAGAAAAAATAGAATAAATGATGAAATTGAAGAAGTAATAGAAGATTTTTTAGATTATTATAAAAAAGAAAATAGTATAATTTCATTTAAAATAAAAGATGGTTTCTTAAACTTAAATAAAAATGAAGTATTATATTTTGATATTGAAAATAGAAAGATAAGGATACATACAAAAAATGAAATATATTATTCAAATAGTATAAAATTTAATAAATTTGTAGAAGTATTAGAAGAAGATGGATTCATAGAAGTTCATAGAGGATATTTAGTAAATAAGAAGTATATTAAAGAATATAGAAAGAATATTATTACATTATATAATAATGAAACTATTCCAGTAAGTAGATATAAAGTAAGTCAAGTTGAAAAAATATTTAATAATGTACTTTGATGATTTTAAAATTGAATTAATATTAAATAAAAATATTATAAGTACTTAATAATATAAAAAAGTTTTATTAATGAGCCTATATTTATAGGCTCATTTTTTAGTAAATATAATTATATTATAAAAGTTTAAGAATATAAAAATTAGTTTTTAATTAAAGTTGTATTAAACATGTTGATTTACTTATTAACATGTTTTACTATAAGTGTATTATAAATAAAAGGGGGAAGTCTATTGCCAAAAATTATAAAGAATCTAGATGAAAAAATATTTAATGTTGCTTGGCAATTATTTACTGATAGCGGTTATGATAATGTTGATATTAAAGCTATAGCAAAAGAATGTGATGTTGCAGTAGGTACACTATATAATTATTATGGAAATAAACGTGATTTATTCTTAAAAGTCTTAGAAAAAAGCTGGAATAATACTTTTGATAAATTAAAAAGAGAGTTAATTAAAGAAGAAATAAATGAGCTTAAGACAATAAAGTTTATTAATGTCTTATATGCTGATATCAAGGAAAGAAAAGGATTAGGAACTGAAATATTAAATCAAAATAAGATAATAAAAGAAACTATACTTATTCGTTTATATGAGTTTGTAAATGAGCTAGACTTACAAGATTTTAAAAGAACAACTAAAAAAGAAGTTATTAATTTAATTAAGTTGCTTTTATATAATATAGTTTTTTTAATTAATGTAAGAGAAGATAATGATGAAGCTAATATTGAGTTTTTAATTTCCATATTGAAAATATTTTAATTTTACTTGAATAAACATATATTAAGTAATAGTTTATATGGGGGATTTCATGTTATATAAGAAGTATTTAAAGAACCTAATAGATTGTGATATAATTCATGAACATGAATTTAATAAGGATAATATATTTTGTCATTATTGTGGAAAGTTAATTGAAGATCAAAATTACATTGATGAAATTGAAGGAGAAGTATATTGTTCAATGGAATGTTATAAGAAAAAAATTGAAGAAGAGTATTTTTAAGCTAGTTTTTATAACTAGCTTTTTTTATACTGTAATAAAAAAGTTAAAGTTGCTAATAATAAATTTAATATAAAAAAGGAGGGATATATATGCCTATTCCAGTAATTACATCTATAATTTCGGCATTATCAATTTTAGCTGGCTCAGCACTAGGAGCCTTGTTTAGTTGGCTTATAAATAATAAGATGCACAAAAGAAAAATGAAAGAAGAACATGATATTATAGCTGATAATAGAAAATATGAAGAACGATTTAAGATTAAAGAACTTTGTGCAAATGCAAATGTTATAAGATTAGATATATGCACTTCTATATATCAAAGTATACGAATAGTATCAAAAAGCAATGATATAAAGTATATTTATCCTATACCAATAAATAAAAATTATTCATGTGCAGTTTCTACTTTAAGTGATAGATATAATATAAGAGAATTAAGTTATTTGTATCAATTATATGGAATAATTGAGAAAGTAAATTACGATGTATTAAAATATAATAAGGGTACACAAGAGAAAAATTATGAAGTCATAAGGGGGTTCTATGCAATATTAGAAAAAATATATGGTGGAAATGTAAATAAAATTTTGAATTTAAATATTGATACAATCTCCTATGAAAATTTATGTAATAATGAGTATATCAAAAATGGATATAAAGATTTATTGAATACACTTAACAAATTATGTACAGAAGAAAATATAATAAAAGAAAAAATCAATTGAATTTATTAAGAAATATTTAAAATATATAAGGAATAATAAATTGACAACTTATAGAAAAATATGTAAAATTCTTATGTATAGGAGTGATGGGGGAGTGAAAAAATCAAAAATAATAATATTAATAGGTTTACTAACTATAGTAACAACACTAATTATAGTAAAGCCAACAGAATTAAATCCTAAACATAAATTCTATTCTGTAAATTCTTTAATAGAATCTTTTGATAATAGCCTTTTACGTGTTCAGGATGATAGATTTAATAATGTAGATACTCAAACTCTTTATGATTGTATATCTAAAAGAAAAAGACTATCCTATTCAGGAAATAATTATGATAAAGTTGAATTAAAAGAGAATATAAAATTATCTGATGCTCAAAAAGAAACTATAATAAATGAATATATAAATAAAGCTAGTAAAATAAATAATTATAAGATATCTACTGAAATTATTCCCTTTAGATTTAAAGGATACGGAATAACTTATAATTATGATTATACAAATGGAAAAAGTTCAGTAATTGACAAAGTAAAAATACCAATAACCCTTGACGCTATTGTAATAAAAGAAGAGGGAAGTTATGTATTTGATTTATTTTGGTTTAATGAGTTAAATTCAGATGATTCTAATAATGAGGTGATAAATTGATAGAGATTAGAAATGTTTCAATGAGTATAGATGATAAATCAATACTTAAAAACATAAGTTTTACTTGTAATGAAGGAAGAATAGTTGGATTAATTGGACCAAACGGAGCAGGTAAAACAACTCTTATAAATTGTTTAACTGGTATATACAAACCATTAGAAGGAAATATATTATATGATGGTATAGATGTTTTTGATAATTCAAAAGTAAAAGAATCTATAGGTTATGTACAAGATGAAAATACATTCTTTTCTAGCTTTAAAATAAAAGATATAAAAAAATATTATAAACTTGCATATAAGAATTTTAATGAAGATAAATTTTTAGAGATAAATAAATTATTTAAAATACCTTTGGATAAAAAAATATTCCAATTATCAAAAGGTATGAAAATGCGTGTAAATATTATGTTTGCATTTTCTATAGGTGCTAAATATTTAATACTTGACGAGCCAACCTCAGGACTAGATGTTATCTTTAAAAAGAAATTTTTTAATTTATTAAAAAATGAAGCGAAGGAAAATAATTCAACTATAATATTAAGCTCACATCATTTAAATGAATTAGAAAATATATGTGATGATATAGTTATTATAAATAATTGTGAGATTTTGTATAATGATAGTCTTGAGAATTTAAATTCTAAAGTAAAAAAGATACAAGTAGCATTTAATAAACCAATATATGAAGAAGATTTCTTAGAATTTAATGAAGTATTCGCTATTAAAAAAATAGGTAGAGTTTTTACATTAATCACTAAAGACTACAATGATATCTTTATAGAAAAATTAAATAAACTAAATCCCATATTCATAGAAGAAATAAACTTAACTTTAGAGGATATGTTTATTTATCAAGTTGAAGAGGGGAGTATAGATGAAAAATATAATTAAAAAAAGTTTAATTTATCAATGGTTTTATACAACTAAATGGGCAATAATATTAGCAACATTTATATGGACTAGCTATTCTTATTTAAATATTTGCAACCATAAGATTATAGATTTTAAAAGTAGAATAGCTTTATTTAATAGTGATAAATTTATTTTAATTGATTTACTTTCAATAGCTGTATTCATTTGCTTAATAATACTAGTATATATTGCTGGAAATGGACTTAAAAAAAGAAGTAAAATGATAGTAATCAGTAGTGGGCCCTATACTAGAAATGAAATCTTCTGGAATAATTTTTTGTGTAATATAGGAATAGTTGTATTATTTATAATTATATATATTTATTTGACTATATGTATTAGATATAAACAAAGTGATGTTTTGTACTATTGTTCTAATTATTATGAAGTTCTATTTAAAGATTCTTTTAAGTTATTGGTTTTAGGTATATTAACGATTGCATATTCGCTTCTTATAGATAGACTATTTTCAAATTCTTTTGTTACAATAATTTCAATAGTATTGATACCTGTATCTTTGATTACTTTTACAATTATTAATATAGAAATAATTTTTAATACAAATCTAGTTAGTAATAATATATATACATATATAATTCGTATTAAAGATATTTTTCTATCATATTTAAACTATTTTCAATATGAAGTTCAAAATGATAGCTATTTATATTATTTAGCAGATAATAATAAAATAACTATATTTATTAGTTTTTTAATTCTATTAATATCATTTGGTATTTTATTTATAGTTAAATTACTAAATAAAAAGGTTAGAATAGAAAGTATATCTAATTTCTTTGTATTTAAAAACGTTAAATATATAATAACATTCTTTGCATCTATCGCGATAGGGGCGTATGGATCATATATTATACATGAAATTTTTATGCATAATTATTTTTATAATAAAAAATATATCTCATCATTTATTTTTATAGAAATAATATTTATACTTATTTCTAATATAATTATAAACAGGATTATATCCAAGTTTATAAAATAAAAGAAGAGGTTCATAAGCAATATTCCTTATGAACCTCTTCTTTTATTTTAATAACATTTGTTTTAATTTATCTAGAGTAGATTTTGTCTTATCTAAATTTAAAATATAATCACTTAAGTTTGAATTTAAATAAGAAACTCCTCTGTCAGTTATTGAATATACTTTTTTACTTCTTTTATTTGATATATCCTCACCACTCCATTTTGAAACTACATATTCTCTTTCTTCAAGTTCATATAAGCTTTCATATACAGTACTTGATGAAACTGGAAATGGCATAGTAGTCGAATCAAACATATCTTTAAAATCAGTTAGAATTTTATTTCCAAATACTACTTCACCTTTTGATAGCTCCTTAAGAATATATAACATGTATAACATTTTTGTATTTACAACATTTCTTGGTGCTACAATACGATTCCTTTTATCCATTATTATCCCTCCTAATAAGTACTTAACTATATTATACTTTAGTTACATATACTCGTAAATGATTATAAATAAATAACACAATTATATATATTATGAATAGTATATAATAACCAAAGATAAGGAGCTGATCAACATGTCAAGAAGATGTGGACGTAACAATTGTTGTTGTAATAATAATTGTGGTTGTGGAGGATTTAATAATCGTGGATTTGGCAACTGCGGCTGCGGGGGATTTAATAATGGTGGATTTGGTAATTGTGGTTGTGGATTTGGCGGCGTACCATTACTATGGATATTAATTTTAAGTCGTGGGTGCTTCTTTTAAAATATAAAAACTTAGGTTTTTTACCTAAGTTTTTATATTTACATATTAAATTATTAATTCATATATTTATGAAATGATGCTCTGTATATAACTTATATTATTGTAAAAACTTAAATTAATATATATAATCATAGAAGAAATACAATATTGGAGGATTATACATGGAAGAAAGATTGCAAAAATATATGGCAAAGTGCGGAGTAGCATCTAGAAGGAAATGTGAATTATTAATTACTGAAGGAAAAGTTAAAGTAAATGGTTTATGTGTAAAAGAATTAGGTATAAAAGTAACTCCAAATGTAGATGTTGTAGAATATAATGATAAAATAATTGTACCAGAAGAAAAAAAGGTATATTTACTGTTGTATAAACCTGAAGGGTATATAACATCTCTTAATGATGAAAAAGGAAGAAAAACCATTATGGATCTAATTAATATTAATGAAAGAGTATTTCCAATAGGAAGACTTGATTATGATAGTTCAGGTTTATTACTTTTAACAAATGATGGAGACATTTATAATAAAATAATTCATCCAAGAGTGAAAATTAAAAAGAAATACATAGCAGTTGTAAAAGGAAGGTTTACTCAAAAAGAAATGGATTTATTCATGAATGGAGTAGATATTGGTGGATATGTAACCGCTAACTGTGAAATTAAAGAAATCTCTTTTGAAAATAATAATTCTACAGTAGAAATAACTATACACGAAGGAAAAAATAGGCAAATAAGAAAAATGTGTTCGGCATTCAATCATAATGTAGTAAGCTTAAAGAGAATTTCTGTAGGGAATATTAAACTTGGATATTTAAAAAAAGGTGAATATAGAGAATTAACAAAAGATGAACTTAATTATATTAATTCTTTATAATAAATACTTATTTCATGGTTTAATACATGATATATGTTAAGGAGGATTTTAAATGTTTAATTATGTAGGTGATATTAGTGAATTATCACATAATATAATTAATAATTATTTAAAAAGTAAGAATGTAGCAATTGATGGTACATTAGGAAATGGCTATGACACTGACTTTTTATCTTTAAATTTTAATAAAGTATATTCTTTTGACGTGCAAGAGCAAGCTTGTATAAAATATAGTGATAAAAATAAAGATAATGTTACGGTAATTTGTGATTCACATCATAAATTTAATAATTATATAACTGAGAATGTTGACTGTATTATGTATAATCTAGGTTTTTTACCTGGGGCTTCAAAGGAAATAACAACAAAACATAATACGTCACTAGAAAGTATAAAAACTGGATTAGAGATTCTTAATCCAGGTGGAATTATGACAATATGCATTTATATTGGTCATGATGAAGGTAAAAAAGAACAATCTTGCATATTGAATTTTCTAGAAAAAATATCAAAAAAAGAATATGGAGTTATGATCCATCAATTTTTAAACAGGAGCAAAATGGCACCATTGCTTGTAGTTATCGAAAAAAATAGTTAAATATAAATTTATTAATATTGTAGTAATTTAATTGATACAAAAATAAAAAACTGTATTTTAAATATATAAAATATGAAATTTTTATTGAAAAATCTATCATTAAGTGATAAAATTGTTATTGCAAAAGATTGTAAAGTAGGTAGATAATAATGGATAAAGATTTTAATGATAATAAAGATTTAATGAGATTAATTCAGATTAAATTTCAAAGATTAAGTAAGGGTCAAAAGCTAATAGCAGAGTATATATTAAATAATTATGATAAGGCTGCTTTTATGACAGCTGCAAAATTAGGAACGTCTGTAGGAGTTTCAGAATCTACAGTTGTAAGATTTGCTAACGAGTTAGGCTTTAGTGGATATCCAAAACTTCAGAAAGCTCTTCAAGAATTAATTAAAAATAAACTTACTACTGTACAAAGATTGGAGCTTTCTAATGAATATGTATCTGATAGTGATGCACTAAAGGGAGTTTTAAAAGCAGATATTGAAAATATAAGAGCAACCCTTGAAAAGATTAATCCTAATGTATTTGAGGAAGTTGTAAATGAAATATTTAAAGCTAATAACATTTACATATTAGGACTAAGAAGTTCAACAGCTATTGCAGAATTTTTAGGATTTTATTTAAATATAATTCTTCAAAATGTTAGAACTGTAAGCTATGGAATTTCAGATATATTTGAACAGATTATAAATGTTAAAGAAGGAGACTTAGTAATTGGTATAGGGTTCCCAAGATATGCTTCAAAAACAATCGATGCATTAGATTTCTCAAAATCAAAAGGAGCTAAAGTAGTTGCATTAACTGATAGTTTAATTTCTCCATTGGCATCTAAAGCTGATTTAGCATTAATTGCGCAGAGTAATATGGCATCATTTGTAGATTCCCTTGTTGCTCCATTATCATTAGTTAATGCTTTAATTATAGCAGTTGGAATGAGAGAGAAAGAGAATATTGCAAATACATTTGGTTCTTTAGAAGCAATTTGGCAGGACTATAATATATACCAAATAAATAATAAAACTATAGGTGAAAATGATGACTAGTCCATAGTATTTTATATAGACTTTTTTAGAAATTAATATATTTATATAACAAATGACTTTATGAATATTCATAGAGTCATTTGTTATATAAAAAAGTTCAATTTATAAATATATTTATATAATATAAACAAAAAATCTAAATAACAATATGTTATTTTAGTTAACTTTTTTTTGTAGTGTAGTACAATTGTTTTAGCGATTAATTAAGGAGCTGATTAAATGAATAGAGTAGTAGTTATAGGAGCTGGACCAGCAGGAATGATGGCAGCAATAACTGCAAGTGAAAATAATGAAGTGATTTTATTAGAAGGAAACGATAGATTAGGAAAAAAGTTATTTATTACAGGTAAAGGAAGATGTAATGTAACTAATAGTAAAGATATTTCAGAATTTTTTAACTATATTCCTGGAAATCCTTATTTTTTATATAGTTCTTTGTATACTTTTACTAATGAAGATACAATTAACTTCTTTGAGAATGAAGGCATTAAGTTAAAGGCTGAAAGGGGAGGAAGAGTTTTTCCAAACTCTGATAAATCTTCAGATATTATTAAAGGTTTATCAAAAGCTATGACAAAATGTAATATAAAAATAATGTTTAATAGTAAAGTAACTAGAATAATAAAAAATTGTAATAAAATAACTGGAGTTGAAATAAATAATAGTAATATAATCGAAGGAGAGCACTTTATAATATGTACAGGTGGTGCTTCATATCCCCTTACAGGTTCTAGAGGAGAAGGTCAAAAATTTGCTAAAGAACTTGGCCATAAAATAAAAGAATTAAAACCATCACTTGTTCCAATAGAGATAAAGGATGAAATAGTAAAAGATCTAATGGGTCTATCTCTTAGAAATATTGAGCTATCTATATATGAGAATAATAAAAAGATATTTAAAGATTTTGGCGAAATGCTCTTTACTCATTTTGGTATATCAGGACCACTAGTTTTAAGTGGAAGTAGATTTATCAAAAATAATAAAAATTATGAAGTAGTAATTGATTTAAAGCCCGCTCTAGATATAAAATCTTTAGATTTAAGAATACAAAAAGATTTTAAAAAATACATAAATAAAGATTTTAAAAATTCTTTAGATGATTTATTACCAAAAAAGATTTTACCTATAATTATAAATCTATCAAAAATTGATGGAAATAAAAAGGTTAACGAAATAACTAAGGAAGAAAGAAAAAATTTAGTTCATTTAATAAAAAACTTTAAACTTACAGTAAAAGGACTAAGACCTTTAGAAGAGGCTATTGTTACAGCTGGAGGCATAGATACAAAAGAGATAGATCCTTCAACAATGAGAAGTAAAATTATAAATAATTTATCTTTTGCAGGAGAAGTAATAGATGTTGATGCTTTTACTGGTGGATATAATGTTCAAATAGCATTATCTACTGGATATGTAGCTGGAAGTAGTATCTAAAATGCTTGTTATAAAAAGAATATAATTATATAATGATACTTATAGTTGTTATTTAGAAAGGTGGAAAATAATTTGAAATTATCAGTTGCAATAGATGGTCCAGCGGGAGCCGGAAAAAGTACAATAGCTAAACTTGTAGCGAAAGAATTTGATTTAATGTATATAAATACTGGTGCTATGTATAGAGCTGTTGCTTTAAAAGCATCAGAAAATAACTTGAAAGCAGAAAATATTTCAGAAATCTGCAACTTAATATTAAATATGGAAATGCATTTTGAAAACGATGATTTAATTTTAAATGGTGAGAATATACAAGAAAAAATAACCATGCCAGAGATTAGTTCAATAGTTTCTGCATACGCCTCAATACCAGAAGTTAGAAAAATGCTTGTAAAATTACAAAGAGATATGTCAAATAAATATAATGTTATAATGGATGGTAGAGATATAGGAACAGTTGTATTAAAGGATTCAAACTTTAAAATTTTCTTAACTGCAACTCCAGAAGAAAGAGCAGAGAGAAGATATGCGGAATTAGTAAATAGAAATATAGAATGTTCTTATGATGAAATATTAAAAGATATAATAAGAAGAGATCATGAAGATAGTACAAGAGCTATAGATCCGTTAAGAAAAGCTGATGATGCCGTTGAGATTGATACAACTGGCCTAAATATTGAACAAGTCACAAAAAAAATAAATGAGTTTATAAAATCTAAAATTAATTAGTATTATATTAGGAGTACAATTATGAGAAAAGTAATATTAGCAGAAAATGCTGGTTTCTGTTTTGGTGTACAAAGGGCAGTAGAAAAGTCTATTGATATAAAAAATCAGTATGGGAAAAAAATTTATACTTTAGGGCCACTTATTCATAATAGTGATGTTGTTAAGTATTTAGAAGAAAATGATATTTATTCAATAGACTATAATAATATAGATGAATTAGTAAATGGTGATGTTATTGTAATAAGGTCACATGGGGTTCCAAAGGACGTTGTTGAAAATCTTAAGTATAGAGGGCTTGAAGTTATAGATGCAACTTGCCCATTTGTAACTAATATACAAAAGAAAGTTGAAAAATATTCAGGTGATGAGTATAACATAGTTATATTGGGTGATAAAGATCATCCAGAAGTTATTGGAATAAATGGATGGTGCAATAATAAAGCGACAATTACACCAAATGGAGAATTTGATACAAAAATTTCTGATAAAATATGTGTAGTATCACAAACTACAGAAAAAGAAGAAAACTGGAATAATACTATTAATAATTTAGCTACTATGACAGATGAACTTCTATCATTTAATACAATATGCTCAGCTACAGAGGTAAGACAAAAAAGTGCATATGAGTTATCTAAGCAAGTAGATGCTATGATTGTTATAGGTGGTAAACATAGTTCAAATACAACAAAGCTTTATGAAATATCTAAAGCAAATTGTGAGAATACTATTCATATTGAAAATTCATTGGAATTAACAGGTGAATTTATAAATAAAAACTTTAAAAAGATTGGTATTACAGCTGGTGCTTCAACACCAGATTGGATAATTAGGGAGGTTATTGATATTATGCAAGGTGAAAACATTAAAAATGATGAACAATTAAAATTAATGAATGAAATGGACAAAAGATTCCACATTGGGGATGAAATAGAAGGAGAGATATTATCTATAGCTAGAGATGAAGTTGTTGTATCACTTATTGGTTATAAATCTGATGGTATAATCCCTTTTAGAGAATTAACTGCAAAGGTTGATCCTAGTGAATATGCTTCAAATCTTAATGTTGGTGATACAATAAAAGCTAAAGTAATTAAACTCAACAATGAGAATGGATTTGTTGTTTTATCTAGATTAGAATATGAAAAAGAAGAAATAGTCTCTTCACTTGAAAAACTATTTAATAGTGGTGAAACTTTTGAACTAAAAATTTCTGAAATAAAAGAAAAAGGGCTAGTAGGTTATTATAATGGAATAAGAATATTTGTTCCTGCATCACAAATAGATATGAGATTTGTTAATAATAAAGATGAATATAAAGGTCAAACTTTAGTTGTTAAACTAATAGACTTTAATAAAGAAAATCCTTCAAGAGTTGTAGCTTCAAGAAGAATTATTCAAGAAGAGGCAAAGGAGATTAATGAGCAACAAGTTTTAGGTGCTTTAAAAGTAGGCGATATAGTAAAGGCTGAAGTAAAAAGATTTACTAATTTTGGAGCATTTGCAGAGGTTAATGGTGTAGATGGATTAATTCATTTATCACAAATATCATGGAATCATGTGAAAAAGGCTGAAGATTATCTAAAGAGTGGAGATATAATTGATGTTAAGGTTATTGAACTAGATAAAGAAAATAAAAAATTGTCACTTAGCATTAAAGAACTTACTCCTGAACCTTGGAAAAATGCTTCAGATAAATATCCTGAAGGCTCAGTTGTACTAGGTAAAGTTGTTAGAATAAATGATTTTGGAGCATTTGTCGAATTAGAGCCTGGCTTAGACGGACTTGTTCACATATCTAAAATAAGTCATGATAGAATTAATAACCCAAGTGATGTCCTAAAAATAGGTGATGAAATAAAAGCTAAAATATTAGCTGTAGATGAAGAAAATAAAAGAATAAGTTTAAGCATGAAAGATGTTTAATATATTATAACCCCTATTTTAGGGGTTATTTTAAAATAATAATTTATGAGGTGGGTATTCTTATATGGTACATTATGAGAAATTAAATAATAAAAATTTCTCTAATCTTACAACGTTAGTAAATGAGTTTTTTTATATAAATAAATATAGATGTAATATAATTTCACTTTATAATGATTTAAACTTCATAAAAAGAATGTTTTATAAAAATCAAATAATAATGATACTATTTGATAATCAATATATAGGTTATATATATTTTGAACAATCTTCTCTAGATACTATTGTTATTAATGATTTATATATAAAAAATGAGTTCGTAAAATTAGTGAATATAGATAATATAAAAAAATTTGAAAATAAAATTATAGCTTATCAAACTTATGAAGATGAAATAACAAAAGAGATTCTTATTAACAATTGTTTTAGTAAGAGTAGAATAACGAAATTATTAAAATATGATTTATATTCTAAAATAAAAATATCAAATAATACTAATATTTCATTTAGAACCTTTATACCTAATACTGATGAGGAGTTACGATGTAAAATACAAAATGAGATTTTTAATGATACGGGAAGAGAACCACTTCATATAAAAGATATTAAATATGAAGAAAGTCAGAAGTATTATAAAAAAGATTTATGTATTTTTATCTTATTAAACAACAAAGAAATAGGATATGGACAAATTGTATATAATAAAAATATGTATATGGTAGTTAACTTTGGTATTTTAAAAAAATATAGGGGATTGGGATATGGAAAATATCTATTAGAATATCTTATAAAGCTATCCTATGACATAAAGATATCTGAACTATATATAAGAGTCGACTGTTCAAATTATAAGGCACTAAATCTTTATACTAAAATAGGTTTTAAATTTATAGGATATTATAATACATGGATAAAGGCATAATAAGAGTATATATAATACGTAATATTTATTACTTTATATAACTATAAAAGTTTTAATTAGAATTTAGATATTAAAGTAAAAACTAAATAAAACATAGATAATATTTAATATTATCTATGTTTTATTTCTTCATTTTTTTATGCTATAATACATTAGGTAATTTTAAAATATAAATATGTTTATAAGTCGGAGGAAATATAATGGAATTTGATATAAAAAAGTACAAAGATACTAAGAAAAGTAATACAGGAAAACATTTCTTTATCACTACATATGGATGTCAAATGAATGAAGAAGATTCTGAAAAACTTTCTGGAATGTTAAAAAGAATAGGATATACAAAAACAGAAAGTATTGAGGATGCTTCAATTGTACTTTTTAATACATGTTGTGTTAGAGAAAATGCGGAGAATAAGGTTTTTGGAAACCTAGGTATGATGAAAAAATACAAAAGGAAAAATCCAGATTTGATAATAGGAATATGTGGATGTATGATGCAACAGGAAGGAATGGCCGATAAGGTATTAAAAACATTCCCATATGTAGATATTATTTTTGGTACTCATAATTCATATAAATTCCCTGAATATCTTAATAGAGTAAAAACTGAAGGTGTTCAAGTTAAAGAAATATTAAATAAAGAAACTGAAATAATAGAAGGAATTCCAATAGATAGAGAAAATAGGACTAAGGCTTTTGTTACAATAATGTATGGTTGCAATAACTTTTGCACATATTGTATAGTTCCTTATGTAAGAGGCAGGGAAAGAAGTAGAAAGTCTGAAGAAATAATAAAAGAAATTAAAGAATTAGTATCAAAAGGTTATAAGGAAATAACTCTTTTAGGGCAAAATGTTAATTCATATGGAAAAGGTTTAGAAGAAACAATAGACTTTGCAAAATTACTTAGATTAATAAATGAGATAGATGGGTTAGAAAGAGTTAGATTTATGACTTCACATCCAAAGGATTTAAATGAAGATGTAATTTCTGCTATAAAAGAATGTGATAAACTTTGCGAGCAAATTCATTTACCAGTTCAAAGTGGATCAAACAGAATTTTAAAAGAAATGAATAGACATTATGATAGAGAAAGATATATGTATTTAATTAATAAAATTAAAGAAGAGATACCTAATGCAACTATAACTACAGATATAATAGTTGGTTTTCCAGGTGAAACTGAAGAAGACTTTAATGATACATTATCATTAGTTAAAGAAGTAGGTTATAATGCTGCTTATACATTTATTTATTCAAGAAGAAATCATACTCCTGCAGATAGAATGGAAAATCAAGTTCCAGATGATGTAAAACATGAAAGATTTAATAAGCTTGTACAAGCTGTTAATGAAGGTGTTATAAGAAGCAATAAGGAATATGAAGGGAAAATAGTAGAAATTTTAGTAGAAGGACCAAGTAAGAATGATGAAACAAAATTAATGGGAAGAACTAGAAATGGAAAATTAGTTAATTTTGCAGGTGATAAATTACTAATAGGCCAACTGATTAATTTAAAAATTGTTAGAGCTCAGCCATTCTCACTAGTAGGAGAATTATTGTAAAAATTTAAAATAAGGGATAGCTTAGTTATTTAGCTATCCTTTTTATTGTATATAGGTTGCATATAAGTTAACTTTAATTTATTCTATGTATATATTCAAAAATGTAGGTGAATTTAATGATAAAACAAAATTTTATAGAAGGATTTAATAGAAGCGTAACTACACGAAAGATAAATGATGGTATGAGGGTGCTAAATAATGATCTAGTTGAAAATATAGATTATTTATATAATAGCTCAATAAATGAGATAAATATAAGTACAAATGTTATTTCAGAAGACCTTTATAGTAAATATAATTGTAATATAAATATAGATTCAAACCTTTATGAGGTTATTAATATCAAATGTACATGCAGAGATTTTGAGAATAATGAGCTTAAATCTAAAAACTATGCTTGTAAACATCTCTGTGCTTCATTTTATAGATTTTTAGAAAAATTAGAAGATGATTCTACTTTAAAAGAAAACCTTAAAAAGAATAATTTCTTTGAGCTAAATAAATTATTAGATAGTAATAAATCTAATACTATGCTAGATTCATTATGCAATAATAAGGATTTATTAAAAATTGATGTTTATATAAATAGAAATTCTTGGTCTCATAAAATAGGTGCTGAATTTAAAGTTGGGTTTAAAAATTCTAGGAATTCAAAAATGTACTTATTAAAAGATATAAATATGTTTCTTTTAAATAAATATAATTCTATCCCTATTTCATATGGAAAAGATTTCACTTTTGACATAACTAAACAAAAATTTTCTTATAATGATGTACGGCTTTTTAAATTTATTGAATTGTTAAAAGATATAGATGTAAATTCAAATAACTTTAAACGAAGTCAAGATAAACATATTAATGGCAAGGAAATTTGGATACCTAAAGGTATGTTAAGAATGTTTTTTGAGATCATTAAGGAAAATAGAATATTTTTAAATAATGGTTTTTATTCTAGAAAAATAGAGAGTGAAATAATTGTTGATGATATTCCTCTTCCTATAGAATTAAAAGAAAAAAATAATCTTATTTCTTTTATACTTCCTAGAGGACTTCCAGAAGATTTAGGAGGAAGTGGTGATGTATTTCTTTATGATACTATAATATATATACCATCAATGAAGCAATGTGAAAAATTATATCCACTTATTAACACATTTATTAATACAGATGAGATTACTTTTTTAGAAAGCCAGAAAGATAGAGTATATAAAGACCTTATACCTACTATTAATGATTTATCTAATACAGTAATACTTGATAAAAATATAACTAAAAATATTGTATCAACTCCTGTAAAATTTAAATTTTATTTTGACAGAGATAAAATGATTTTTTTAAAAGTAAATGTTAAATATGGTGATTATGAATTCAATATATTCGATGAAATTAAAGATGTATATATTTATAGAGATACTGTAAATGAGACTAAAGTTATAAATAGTTTAAAAAGTATTGGTATAGAAAAAATCGATAATAAGCTTTTTGCATTTTTGCGTGATGATGATGTTATATTTGATTTCTTTAAGACCAAAGTGCATATTCTGCAAGAATTAGGGGAAGTATTCTATTCTGAAAGCTTTAAAGGTGTACTAAAACTTAATAAAAAAAATTTTGAAGTTGAGGTTCGCAGAGGCAAAAATGATTATTTTGAATTTAAATATTCAATATCAAATATATCAGAAGAAGAATTTTATAACATACTAAAAAGTTTTAAAGAAAATAAAAAATATTACAAATTAAAAAATGGAGATTTTTTAGATTTAGAAGAAATCCAAATAAAAGAATTTTTAAGATTAATTGATACTTTAAATGATAAAAAACTCTCTGATGATACAATTGCTTTTACAAAAGGAAAAAGTTTATATGCAAATAAAAAGTTAACAGATTTATTTGGAGTATTTAAAGGAAATTCTATTTTAAATGATATATCAAATAGATTGTCTTCTAATAATCTATCAAAATCAATTATCCCAAAAGGATTAAATGCTAATCTAAGAAACTATCAAGTTTATGGGTTGCATTGGTTTAAAGAATTATCAGATCTTGGGTTTGGTGGAATTTTAGGAGATGAGATGGGATTAGGTAAAACTCTTCAAGCAATTAGCTTTATATTATCAAAAGAAAAAAGCAAGTCAATAATTATAGCTCCAACTTCTTTAATATATAACTGGAGAGATGAGTTCTTAAAGTTTGCTCCAAGTATTAAAGTAGGTCTTATAAATGATACTAAGAAAAAAAGGTTAGAAATTCTAAATAATATTAAAGAGTATGATGTAATAATAACTACATATAACTTGTTTAGAATAGATTATGAGTTGTATAAAAATATTGAATTTGATTTTTGTTTTTTAGATGAAGCTCAATATATTAAAAATTTTTCAGCTAAAAATACAAAAGCATGTAAAAGAGTTAATGCAACCAATAGATTTGCACTTACAGGCACCCCTATTGAAAATAATTTAATGGAGTTATGGTCTATTTTTGATTTTATTATGCCTGGTTTCTTATATGATAAAGATAGTTTCAACTCTAAATTTAATAGAACTCTAGATGAAGATGAAGTTATACTAAACGAATTAAGATTATTAATATCCCCATTTATTTTAAGAAGGCGTAAAAAGGATGTTTTAAATGAATTGCCTGATAAAATTGAAAAGATAATCAAAGTAGATATGGATAAAGAGCAAAAAAAGATATATGCATCTTATGCAAAATATATAAATGATATAATAGAAGATAAGGTTAAAAATGATGAACTTAATACAAGTAAGATTGAGATATTATCATATATAACTAAACTAAGACAAATTTGTTTAGATCCATCTCTTGTAATGGAAGATTATAAAGGTGCTAGTGGTAAATTATCTGCATTAAGGGAGTTATTAATTGATATGACTTCTGATGGACATAAAATATTAGTATTTTCTCAGTTTACTTCTGTATTAAATAAAATTAAAGAGATGTTGCAAAGTGATGGGTTATCTTATTATTATTTAGATGGATCTACGAAATCATCTACTAGACAAGAATTGGTTAATAGGTTTAATAAAGATGATACAAAGGTATTCTTAATATCATTAAAGGCTGGCGGTACTGGATTAAATTTAACAAGTGCAGATGTTGTTATACATTTTGATCCTTGGTGGAATCCAGCTGTAGAAGAGCAAGCTACCGATAGAGCTCATAGAATTGGTCAAGAAAATATTGTTGAAGTTATAAAACTTGTTTCTGAAGGTACTATTGAAGAAAAAATTATCAATCTTCAAGATCGTAAAAGAGAACTTATTGAGAATCTTATAGGAAAAGATTCTTTAAATAATAAATTATTTAGTAATCTATCTAATGAAAATATACTAAAACTTTTTGATAGAGTTTTATAAAAACTCATAAAATTTCATTAGATTAAGACAATACCTACGAATCTAAGGTATTGTCTTGTTTTTTATTACAAGATAGTTTAACCAATCTAAAATTATTAATTAGGCTAAATTTGTTTTAGAAGTAAGAGGAATTGCACTATAACATAACTTTAAAATATCAATAAGTGAATATAAAGCTTTAAATTATCTAAAAATCGCACTTCATATATTTATACAGAGAATTTTAAATTATAGTATAATTAAAACAAGATAAATTAGGTGTTAAATAAATATAAGTAATAGATATTACTATATAATATAAGTAATAGATATTACTATATAATATAAAAAGAAAATATATTATACTATATGTTTTTTACCTAAAATAATTTGAAAATGCTATGTTTAAAGGTGCTTTTATTTATTCAATTAAATTTTTATGTTATACTTCATTATGTTATAATCTTATAGAAATAAGTAAATATCATTGATTCAGTACTTATTTATGACGATTTCTCAAATTATGTCATTCGTCATAAATAATTAGTAAAAAACGTTAAAATAAGTGGATTTTATTCCATATGAAATATATGGTAAGTGTCTCTAATCTTTGATTTTAAAAGGATTAAGTATAAAAAAGTTAAAGGAAGTGAAAGTGTATGGCGTTAACTCCCATGATGAAACAATACTTTGAAATAAAGGAAAATTATAAAGATTGTATAGTCTTTTTTAGATTAGGGGATTTTTATGAAATGTTCTTTGATGATGCTAAAACTGCATCAAAGGAACTTGAATTAGTATTAACAGGAAGAGATTGTGGTTTAGATGAAAGAGCACCTATGTGTGGTATACCATTTCATGCCTCTTCAGGATATATATCAAGATTAGTTGCTAAGGGTTATAAAGTAGCTATTTGCGAGCAAGTTGAAGATCCAAGTGTAGCTAAAGGTATAGTAAAAAGAGATGTAATTAAAGTTATAACACCAGGTACATATGTAGATAGCAATAGTGAAAATAATTCTAATACATATCTATTAGCTATATATGAAGAAAATAATGATACTGGAATTGCATTAACTGATATAAGTACTGGAGAATTTAAAACAACATCATTTACTACTATTAAAAGTACATTATTTGATGAGATAACAAAAATTAATCCAAAAGAAATAATAGTTGATATAAATATAACTGATAAATTTACAGATGAATTATCAAGTTATACAACTGCATTATTAACCAAAAAGGATTTATCTAGCTTTAGAACTACTGATGATGAATTAGTATCACAATTCAGTGAAGCAGAACTTTCAGAGTTAGATAGTGCCAGTAAAACAGCATGTAAAATATTACTCAAATATGTTTATGAAACACAAAAAATGAGTCTTGCAAATATAAATTTTCTTGAGAAATACGATATAATTAATTATATGACTATTGATGGTAGCTCAAGAAGAAATTTAGAGCTTACTGAAAATATAAGAGAGAAGAATAAAAAAGGTTCTTTACTTTGGGTGATGGATAAAACATGTACTTCAATGGGAGCAAGAGTCTTAAGAAAATGGATAGATGAACCTCTTATATCTAAGTTTGAAATAGAAAATAGACTAGATGCTGTAGAAGAACTTTATAATGCAATAAGTCTAAATGAAGATATCAGAATTGCACTTAAAGATATATATGATATAGAAAGAATTGTAGGAAAGATAGCAAATGGAAATGTTAATGGAAAAGATTTAGTTTCTCTTAGAGCTTCACTTGATAAATTACCATATATAAAAGAAACTTTGGGATATTGTAAATCTAGTTTGCTTAATGAATACTATGAAGAGTTAGATATATTAAAAGATTTAAAGGAATTATTATATAATGCTATTTTAGATGATCCTTCAATGAGTATTAAAGAAGGAAATATAATTAAAGATGGTTATTCAGAAGAAGTTGATGAATTAAGAAAAGCAAAACTTCACGGTAAAGAATGGATTGCATCTTTAGAAAACTCAGAAAGAGAAATTACTGGAATTAAATCTTTGAAGGTTGGATACAATAAAGTCTTTGGTTACTATATTGAAATTAGAAAGGCTAATTACTCATCAATACCAGAAGGTAGATATATAAGAAAGCAAACTCTTGCGAATGCTGAAAGATACATTACTCAAGACTTAAAAGAAATGGAAGATAAAATTTTAGGTGCAGAAGAAAAGCTAGTTAATCTTGAGTATAATTTATTTTTAGATATACGAAGCATTGTATCTGAAAAAATATCAAAATTAAAAAAGAGTGCAAGAATCATTGGTAACTTAGATTCAATATCAACTTTATCAATCATTGCTTTAGAAAATGATTATGTAAGACCTAATATTAATGAGAATGGATTAATAAAAATAACTGATGGACGACATCCTGTTGTAGAAAAAGTAATCGGCAGAGGTGAATTTGTTTCTAATGATACATTACTAAATAGTAATGATAATAGACTTTTATTAATAACTGGACCTAATATGGCTGGTAAATCAACTTATATGAGACAAGTAGCACTAATAACATTAATGGCTCAAATAGGATCATTTATTCCAGCTAAGAAAGCAGATATATCAATATGCGATAAGATTTTTACAAGAATAGGTGCTTCTGATGATCTTGCAGGAGGAAAGTCTACATTTATGGTTGAAATGTGGGAAGTATCAAATATTTTAAATAATGCGACCCACAAAAGCTTAGTATTATTAGATGAAGTTGGAAGAGGTACATCAACATATGATGGACTTAGTATAGCTTGGTCAGTTATAGAACATATTTCAAAAAATAATAATTTAAAATGTAATACATTATTTGCAACTCATTACCATGAACTAACAAAACTTGAAGGTAAAATATCAGGAGTTAAAAATTACTCTGTTGCAGTTAAAGAACTAGAAGATAATATAATATTCTTAAGAAAAATTGTTGAGGGTGGAGCAGATCAATCATATGGTATAGAAGTTGCTAAACTTGCTGGTCTTCCAAAAGAAGTAATAGATAGAGCAAAAGAAATATTGGATGAGTTAGAAGGAAATAATACTTATGAAAATAGTACTAAAGAAGTATTAAAGAAAGAATATGAAAAAGAAATTGCAGTTGAAAAAATTGAAGAAGAAAGAGTAGAAGAACCTATTGTAAATGAAAAAATTAATAATACTCACAATGACAATATGCAGCTTGACTTCTCTTTCATGGAAAAAGAAAATCTTATAAAGGAGCTTTCAGAAGTGGATATTTTAGAATTAAATCCTCTTGAAGCTATGAATAAACTCTATAAATTAGTTAGTGATGCTAAGAAGTTAAAATAGGGGTTGATAAACTTTGAAAAGAATAAATTTACTTGATGATAATACAGCAAATAAGATAGCAGCGGGAGAAGTAGTCGAAAGACCTTCTTCTGTTGTAAAAGAATTAGTAGAGAATAGTATAGATGCTGGGGCTAAAAATATAACTATTGAAATAATTGAAGGTGGCTGTAACTTAATCAAAATAATCGATGATGGGGATGGCATACATCCAGATGATATAAAGAAGGCTTTTCTTCCTCATGCAACAAGTAAAATAAAGAATGTTGAAGATATATTTTCAATAAATACTTTAGGATTTAGAGGTGAAGCTTTAGCTTCTATTGCTTCTGTTTCTAAAGTTAATTTAAAAACTAAGATTTCTGATAATGAATTTGGTAGAGAAATATATATAGAAGGTGGAGAAATTTTAAAAGAAACTGATTGTGGAACTAATAATGGAACTGCAATTGAAGTTAAAGACTTATTTTTTAATGTACCCGCAAGGAAAAAGTTTTTAAAGTCTTTTACAAGAGAAGGATCTATTATTACAGATATAATAAATAGAATAGCTATATCTAACCCTGATATAAGTTTTAAACTATTTAATAATGGCAAAAAAGTTGTAAATACTTTTGGAAACGGAAATGTAAAAGATGTTCTAAGAGCTATTTATGGAAAAAAAATTAGCGATAATTTGATTTATTTTAAGAATGATAGAGATTTTATTTCAGTAGATGGTTTTATTGGGAAAGAAGAGATAGCTAGGGGTTCTAGAAATAATCAAAGTATCTTCGTTAATGGAAGGTATATAAAAAATAAAACACTAGTTGCAGCGGTAGAAAATGCATTTAAATCTTTTAGTACAGTAAATAAGTTTCCTTTCTTTGTATTATTCATTAATGTATATCCTGAATATGTTGACGTTAATATACATCCAACTAAGGCAGAAATAAAATTTAAAGATGATAGAGCTATATTTAAATGTGTATTTGATGCAGTGCACAAAGCACTTAAAGAAGATGTATTTAATGAATTTAAATTACCAGAAGAAACAATTGCTAACTCTACAATAGTAGAAAACTTTGAAATGGATTTAAATATAAATGATGATAATATTAAATTTAACTCATTTGAAAAAAATGAAAAGTTAAATAGAGATTCCCTTGACTATTCAGCAGCAATAACTGAGCAGAAAGAAGAACTTAATAAATTAAAAGAGAAACTAATAAATAAAGATATTCCTATACATAGTTTAAATGACGATAATATAAATATTGAATATAGCTATGATACAAATCATTCTCCTATAGATACTAATGATAGTTCTTCGAATATATTATATGAAAAACATGAATATTCAAAACCTACTGTATCTATAGATATAAATACAGATACAGATACAGAAAGTTCTATTACTGTAGAAAGGATCGCAAAATTTCCGCCATTAAGGATAATAGGACAATTTAACAAGACGTATATTATAGGAGAATTTAATGAAACATTATATTTAATTGATCAGCATGCAGCTCATGAAAAAATATTATTTGAAAAATATATGAATTCAATAAAAAATGGGTCAATTGTAGTTCAACCTTTACTAGTACCTACTATTATAGAATTAACAGTAGATGAATTAGCTTTTTATGAAGAGAACAGCACTGTTTTTAGTGATGCTGGATTTAAAATAGATTATTTTGGTGGAAATACTTTAGCATTAAAAGAAGTTCCTTACTTTTTAGGTAAATTAGATTCTAAATCATTATTTTTAAGTATTATAGATGATTTGAAAAGTTTAGGAAGCGGAAAAACAATTGATATAAAATATAATAAAATTGCAACCATGGCCTGTAAATCTGCTGTAAAAGGAAATGATTTCTTAAACGAAAGAGAAATGATTAAATTAATTGAAGACTTAAGATTTATTGAAGATCCATTTCATTGTCCGCATGGAAGGCCAACAATAATAAAATTTACAAACTTTGAATTAGAGAAGAAATTTAGAAGAATAGTTTAAAATAAAAGGATGAAATTTTTTATGACAAAGAAAAAGATATTAGTTTTAGGTGGACCTACAGCTGTAGGAAAAACAGCTCTATCCATAAGGCTTTCAAAAAAATTGAATGGAGAAATTATTTCAGCAGATTCAATGCAAATATATAAATACATGGATATAGGTTCTGCTAAAATTACTAAAGATGAGATGGAAGATATTAATCACTATATGATTGATATAGTAGATCCAAATGTTAAATTTTCAGTATCTGATTATAAACATTTAGGTGATAAATTTATAAAGAAAATTGTGGATAAAAATAAACTACCTATAATTACTGGGGGAACTGGTCTTTATATAAATGCATTAACTTGTAATATGGATTTTACCGATGCTGAAATTGATGAGAATTATAGAAATTACTTAGAAAATGAGGCTAACTTAAAAGGAAATGAATATATACATTATTTATTAAAAGATATAGATCCTATAAGTTATAAGGAGATACATTATAATAATAGAAAAAGAGTTATAAGAGCTCTTGAAGTTTTTAAGCTTACTGGAAAACCATTTAGTTCATTTAATGCTGGAAATGATTTTTATAAATCTGATTATGATATTTACTATTATGTATTAACAATGAATAGAGAAAATTTATATTCTAGAATAAATAAGAGGGTAGATATCATGATAGATAGAGGTCTAGAAGAAGAATGCATAAAATTAAAGCAAATGGGATATACTTCATCTATGCAATCAATGCAAGGTATTGGGTATAAAGAGATGTTATATTATCTTGAAGGTAAGATTAAAAAAGATGAAGCTATTGAAATGATAAAAAAAGGATCAAGAAATTATGCTAAGCGTCAATTAACTTGGTTTAGAAGAGATCCTAGAGTGATTTTTCTAGATAAAGATATTATGACAGAAGAGGAAATAGTAGAGAAAATAAGTAATGACATTAATATGAAGTAGTTGTATAATATATTTAAGGTGTATTGGTAATTTGGAGGTGTCTTATGAATAAACAACAAAATAATTTGCAAGATATTTTTTTGAATGGTGCAAGAAAAAATAAAATTTCAGTAGAAGTATATCTTACAAATGGATATAAGCTAAAAGGATATGTTAAAGGATTTGACAGTTTTACAGTTGTGTTAGATTGTGATGGTAAACAAATGTTAGTCTATAAGCATGCTGTTACAACAATAACTCCAGCGAAACCTATTCTATTTGCAAATAATGACGTAGATAACGCTTAATAAATAGGCACATTGTTGCCTATTTATTTTTGTGTTTAATTTATACAGGAGGCTAATATGTTAAAAGCAACAGAGGAATTAATTATAAAAAAACATAATATAAAAAATAATGCATTTGAGCTTTATAAAAAAGCTTTAGAAGATGTAGAAGACGAATTTAAAAAGTTAGATGAAATTAGGGAATATAATCAATTAAAAGTTCTTTCTGCATTTCAAGATGAAAGAATAAGTGATAGCCATTTTACAAATACTACAGGATATGCTTATGATGATATGGGTAGAGATGGTTTAGACAAAGTATATGCAAGAGTATTTAATACTGAAGCTGCTATTGTTAGACCACACTTTGTAAATGGTACTCATGCTATTGGTACCGCTTTATTTGGTAATCTACGTCCTGGAGATACATTACTTGCAATATCAGGACAACCATATGATACATTACACGGAGTAATTGGAATAAGTAAAGATACTGGAATGGGATCTCTTATAGAATACGGGATTAAGTATAATGAGATTGACTTAATAGATGAAAAATATTTTGATTTAGAAAAAATAAAAAAAGCTATACTAAATGATTTATCAATAAAAATGGTACATATACAAAGAAGTACTGGATATAGTACTAGAAGTTCACTTCAACTTAATCAAATAAAAGAAGTGATTGAATTAGTTAAAAGCTTAAATGAAAATATAATAGTTTTTGTTGATAATTGTTATGGTGAATTTGTAGATATAATAGAACCTACAGATTTTGGTGCAGACTTAATGGCCGGCTCTCTAATAAAAAATATAGGAGGAGGAATTTCTCCAACTGGTGGATATATAGTAGGTAAGCAGAAATATGTTGATAATGCTTCATATAGATTAACTGTTCCAGGAATAGGTGGTGAATGTGGTGCCACACTTGGAGTTATGAGAACATTATTCCAAGGATTCTTCTTGGCTCCTCATGTAACTATTGAAGCTGTAAAAAGTTCTATTTTTTGTGCAAGAGTTATGGAACTTGCTGGATTTGAAGCTAAACCCGCTGCAAAAGAGAAAAGAACAGATATAGTTCAAACGATTATATTTAGAAACAAAGAAAAATTAATTGAATTTATTAAAGGTATACAACAAGGATCACCAATTGATTCATTTGTTCATTGTATTCCAATTCCAACTCCAGGTTATGAAGATGAAGTAATAATGGCTGCTGGAGCATTTATACAAGGTTCTTCAATTGAACTATCTGCAGATGCTCCTATTAGAGAACCTTATATTGCTTATATTCAAGGTGGGCTTACATTTGATCATGCTAAAATTGGTGTATTAATTGCTTTAAATAAAGTTTTAAATTCTTAAATAAAATGGCTTAGAGTATTTTCTCTAAGCCATTTTATTTAAATCTAAATTAAGTTCTATATTTGTATCTTCACTTTTAGTATTTTCTTTAAAATGTTTAGATAAGCCTTTATGCTTATCTTTAGTTATAATATCAATGCCATTAAAAATAAATTTATCATTATTATATCTTATAAATCTATACAAATTATATAAATCTAATGATGAAATTAATATATTAGCAGAGACAATACTAACTAAAACTATACTATCATATAAAAAAGCTATGATAAATAGCGGTATAATAGTAAGTATTATAAAAGGTAATATTAAGGATAATACATGTCTTTTATTACTTGCATATTTACTATAATAAATTGAGATATGAAAATTATCTATCCACATTATTAAATTAATATTTTTAAAATTCTTATATGCAACTCCTTG
>NZ_JAFBDA010000027.1 GCF_016907995.1 Clostridium sardiniense
TATAATAAATATAGAATTTTAACAATTTTTAAACTTATAAAAATAATATAGATTAGAAGAAGTTATTTGGAATAAATATAGTTTAAATGAGTATAAGTGTTATTAGTTTACTTAAAATGGCACAACTATTTAGAGAGTTTTTAGTAGATAATAAAGATTAAGGTTTCAGCATGATGAAAGGTAGAGAAAAATATGTATAATGATTTATTACATTTAATTAAAGATAATAATTTAAGTAAAAGACTTTTAAAAAGTGGATTTGGACTTGAAAAAGAGAATTTAAGAGTAGACTCTAAAGGAAGACTTGCATTAACAAGACATCCTAAAATTTTTAGTGAGGATAATCCTTATATAAAGAGAGATTTTTCAGAGAGTCAAGTTGAAATGGTAACACCAATATGTAATTCAATAGATGATGTCTATGATTTTATGGAGAATTTGCATAATATAGTATCAACAAGCTTGAAGGATGAATATCTGTGGCCACAAAGTAATCCGCCTATAATTCCTAAGGACGAAGAGATACCAGTTGCAGTACTTAAAAATGAAAAGGAAATTAAGTATAGAGAAGGCCTTGTAGCGAAGTATGGAGCTAAAAGACAGCTTGTAAGTGGAGTTCATTTTAACTTTTCTTTTAATGAAGAACTATTAAAAGAAATTTATAAATTAACTGAATGCAAAGAGAGTTATAAAGATTTTAAAAATGATATTTACTTTAAGGTAGGAAGAAATTTAATAAAGTATAAGTGGTTTTTAATATATCTAACAGGAGCTAGCCCAGTATTCCATAAAAGCTATAAGGGAACATGTAGCAAGCAATCTAAGAGACTTGGTACTGATGATTACTATTTTAAAGGAGTAAACTCTTTAAGAAATAGTGAGTGCGGATATAAAAATGCAGAAGATTTTTATGTTTCTTATAATAATGTAGAAGAATATGTTGATGATATAAGAAGACTTATATCTGACAATTGTATACAAGGTGCAAGGGAGTATTATAGCCCTATTAGATTTAAGACTAAAGAAGATGGAGATATGCTTCAAAATCTTTTAGAACATGGAGTTAAGTATATAGAGATTAGACTTCTTGATTTAGATCCACTATGTAAAATAGGAGTAAGTAAAGATACATTAAATCTAATTTTCTTATTTATATTATTTACGGTATTTACTGAGGATCAAGAATATACAGTTAAATTACATGATGAGTATGTAGAAAATGATAATAATGCTATAGAAAATCATGAATATCATTTAATAAACCTTAATGGCGAGAAAGTTGGATTAAGACAACAAGGACTTAAAGTATTAAATGAAATAGAAAATATAGCTAATACTTTATTCCCAGATAATGAGGAACTTAAAAAGGTTATTAATATTTCAAGAGATAGATTTAATAATTATAAGGATACAATTGCAAGTCAGCTTATCAATGGAATAAAAGAATCAAACTATATTGATTACTTCATGAAGCTTAGTAAAGAGTATTTAGAATATAGCAAGAAAAATGTATTTAAGCTAAAGGGATATGAAGATTTAGAATTATCTACTCAAATATTAATTATAGATAGTATTAAAAAAGGTATAGAGTTTAAAGTGTTAGATAGAATGGATAACTTTATTTCACTAAAAAAAGGTAATCATATAGAATATGTAAAACAAGCTACCAAAACATCAAAAGATAGTTATATAACAGCTTTAATAATGGAGAATAAGCTTGTTACTAAAAAGGTATTAGAAGAAAATAATATAAGAGTTCCAAAAGGTGATTACTATAGTAATATTGAAGATGCATTAATGGATTTTTATATATACAAGAATAAACAAATTGTAATTAAGCCAAAATCAACAAACTTTGGAATTGGTATTACTATATTTAAGGGTAATTTCTCAGAAGAAGAATTTAAAAGAGCTTGTGAAATAGGTTTTGAAAATGATAATGAAATATTAATTGAAGAATTCATTCATGGAAAAGAATACAGGTTCTTAATTATAGATGATGAAGTTGTTGGTATACTGCATAGAGTTCCGGCTAATGTATTAGGTGATGGAAAAAGCACTATAAGAGATCTTGTAAATGAAAAGAATAAAGATCCATTAAGAGGAAAAGGATATAAAACACCACTTGAAAAGATATCTTTAGGTGAAGCAGAAGAAATGTTCTTAAAAGAACAAGAAAAGAATTTTGAGTATATACCTAAAAAAGATGAAATTGTGTATTTAAGAGAAAATTCTAATATAAGCACAGGTGGAGATAGTATAGACTTTACAGATGATATTCATGATAGTTATAAAAAAATAGCAATAGATGCAGCGAAGAGTGTTAATGCTAAAATAACTGGAGTAGATATGATGATAGAAGATATAAAGAAGAAAGCTTATGAAGATGGTTATGGAATTATAGAAATAAACTTTAATCCAGCTATTCATATACACTGTTATCCTTATAAAGGATTAAACAGAAAAGTGGGAGATAAGGTATTAAACTTGCTTTTTAAGGAGACAAATTAATGGATGAAAAAACAAGCGAGATTTTAAAGGCTATAGCTCATCCAGTTAGAATAAAAATAATAAAGCAGTTATATGACGGTCCCATTTGTGTTTGTAATTTAAATAAAAATATAGATTATTCTCAGGCTAATATTTCAAAGCATCTTAAAATATTAAAAAATGCAAGGATTGTTGAGTCTACAAAAGAAGGTATGTATCAGTATTATGAGTTAACAAATAGCAAAGTTATGGAAATAATATATTTAGCAGAAGAAATAGTATGTAATTAAGATATAAAACAAAAGAAAAAGAGGAGAAATATAAGTAGAATGAAGATTATAAATCCATATGGATATGAAGGTAAATTTTTAAAAGGAAACCTCCATACACACAGTAAGAATAGTCCTTGCGGTTTTTATAGAACTGATAGAATTGTAGAAATGTATACATCATACAAGATGGAATATGATTTTTTATCAATAACAGATCATTATACTTTGACAGATATTAGTGAATTTAAAAATAGGGAAGACATATTACTTATCCCAGGAGTAGAGTATAAAAGAAAAGATCATCAGACTTTAGGTATAAATATTAAAGAGTATAATGATGATTTAGATAATGATAATAATCATCAAGACTTATTTAATAGCGTAGATGCTCAAGGTGGAATAAATATAATATGTCATCCCCATGTTATTAGAGAAGATTATTGGACATTAGAGGAATTATTAAAATTAGATAATTACACAGGTATAGAGATTTTTAATAATAATGTTAGAATGGATTGCAAAGGTAGAGCTCTTGCAACAGATCTGTGGGATGATTTATTAAGCAATGGTAAATATGTATATGGTTTTGCAAATGATGATATGCATATTTTTTCAAGAGTTGGTGGAGCGTATAATATGGTATTAGCTGAAGAGAAAACTATAGATAGTATAATAAAAGCAATAAATCGAGGTAGTTTTTATGCTAGTTTCGGAATTACTATAGAAGATATACAGCTAAAAGATAATATAATATCATTAAAAAATGGAGATAGAAGAGTACCGTATATATACTTTAGATTTATTGGTAAAAATGGAAGGTTACTTAAAGAAGAAAAAGGTAATGTAGCTACATATGAAATAAAAGGTGATGAAGGATATGTTAGAGTAGAAGCTTACAGAGAAGAGGGTTCAAAGGCTTGGCTTCAACCTTTTATAATTGTGCGATAAATTAAGAATATTTTGAAAATTTACTTGAAATAATAAATTTCATATGATATACTTAATTTGTAAATTAAATAAAGATTCAAATAATTAGATATTTTCTGTTTTTAGAGTTTGTTCCAATTACATAGAAAAGGCTAATTATTAAGGAACTTTATATGTTTTGGAGGAATGAAAAATGGAAGATAAGACTATTCAATGTAGAGATTGTGGAAAGGAATTTGTTTTCACTGTAGGAGAACAAGAATTCTATAAAGAAAAAGGATTCGAAAACGAACCTACTAGATGCCCAGAGTGCAGAAAAGCTAGAAAACAAAGATTCAACAATAGATAATATTAGTTAATTACAAGCCATAGAACTTTAAGTTCTATGGCTTTTTTATGATTACACTTTTAAATTTCTTTGATATAATATTTCTATAAATCATAAGAAGAGAGGCAAAAAGAGTAATGGATAGCTACTTATTTAATAATCATATAAATGTTGCTAGAAATTTTAAAGCAGAGGGGAATAGATTAAAGGCTCTTCAATTTTATAAAAAGGCTTATAAATTAGAAGAAGGAAAATACGATATAGAACTTCTTTTGGATATGGCACTTTTATATCATGAGTTAGAGCAGATAGATTTAGCAGAAGAAAAATATAGAGAAGTGTTAGAAATAGATAATGAAGAGGAAAGAGCTTATTATGGACTTGGAACTCTTTATGATGAAGATGGATTTTTTGAAGAGGCAAAGGAATATTATAATAAGGCAATAGAGCTTAATGAAAATTATGATAAGGCATATTTCTTTTTAGCTAATATATATGATGAAGAAGGAGAGAAAGAAAAGGCAATAAAGCTTTATAAAAAAGTTTTAGAGATAAATCCGAGAGATCTTTGGGCCAATGCCAATCTTGCTTGTATAATGGAGGAACTTGGAAGGCTTAAAGATGGAGAAGAATATAATAAAAGAGCATTAGATATAGAGCCTAAACAATTTAGAATATTATTTAATATGGGAGTAATACAAAAAGGATTAGGAAATATTGAAAAAGCAAAGGAATACTATGAAAAATCAATAGAAAGTAATCCTAAATATCCATATAGCCATTTAAATTTAGGAGTAATTTATAGAGAAAATGGGAACTATAATAAGGCTATAGAAATTATATCAAAGGGAATAGATGAAAATTCAGAGGAAGGATTTTTGTATTATAATAGAGCATGTTTTTATGCCTTAATTGGAGAAAAAGACAAGGCACTAGAAGGTGTATTAAAAGCAACAGAACTTAATGACTTTTTTATAGAATATATGAAAAAGGATAAAGAACTTGACTCTATAAGAGGTTTACCTAGATACAAAGAAATATTTTTATAGTAAATATACTAGAGATAAGGTGAATTTACATGGGAATAATTAAGAAAATTCTATATATGATATTAGGGTTTATATGTCTTATAGTAGGTGCTATTGCATCTTTAATTCCCTTAGTACCTGGTTTTGTAATAATTGGATTTGCTGGAGCTTGTTTTGCAAAAGGATCAAAAAGATTTAAAAATTGGCTTAAGGGAACCAAAGTATATAAAAAATATTTAGAAAAACATATGAAAGATTTTATAGATAAATAGAAGGAACTGTCTTTAAATAGGCAGTTTCTTTTTTATATATTAATAATACAAAGTGAAAAACTATACTTGATGTTTTTTTCTTAGTGCGGTTTCTTTTCTATAAATTAATAATAGAATCTACTATCAATTTATAGAAAAGAAACTTTTGAGATAATTTTAGTTATTATTTGTAAAAAAATTAACAAAAAATTAAAATAGTATTGATAATCATTTTCAAGTGTGATATATTGTTGTAGTAATTAATGGAAGGGAGTGGTTTATTATGATGATTAACAAGAGACTGATTAATCTTTGCAGTGAATCAAAAAAATACATAGGACTTACGGTACTTTCAAATTGGATTGTAGCTATATGTAATCTAGTTATGATACTTTTAATTGGTGAAATAATAAACAAAGTATTTTATAACATGAAAGTCGTAGAAGGAGTAGGATTTAGAGAGTTTATAAGGGATAACATAGGTATATATTTAGGAATATTTATGATTTTATTATTAATAAGATTTTTTGCAAATATACTATATGGATATTTCTCAAATAAATCTTCAGACATAGTAAAAGTAAAACTTAGGGATATGATCTATGATAAATTACTTAGACTTGGATTAGATTATAATAAAAACTTATCTACATCATCTATTGTTCAAAGTGCAATTGAAGGGGTTGAAGCCTTAGAAATATACTTTGGTAAATATTTATCTCAATTATTCTATGCATTACTTGCACCAATAACTTTATTTTTTGTAATTTCATTTATATCATTTAAATCTGCAATTGTATTTATATTATGTGTACCTCTAATTCCAATATCAATAATAGCAATTATGAGATTTGCAAAAAGGTTACTAAAAAATTATTGGAACAACTATTCAAATTTAGGAGAAACATTCTTAGAAAATCTTCAAGGACTTACAACACTAAAAGTATTTAATATTGATGGAAAAAGGCATAAAAAAATGAATGAAGAAGCAGAAAGTTTTAGAAAAATAACAATGAAGGTCTTAAGTATGCAGCTTAATTCAATAACAGTTATGGACTTAATTGCATTTGGAGGAGCTGCACTTGGTTCAATAGTTGCTTTAATTTCATTTAAAAATGGTCAAATAAATCTTGGACAAACAATAATTATTATTTTATTATCATCTGAGTTCTTTATTCCACTTAGGCTCCTTGGGTCATTTTTCCATGTTGCAATGAATGGAGTAGCAGCATCAGATAAGATATTTGAATTATTAGATAGTAAAGAAAGGTCTAAGGAAATCATAAATGATATCACAAGTTTAAATAATATAGATATTAATGTGAAAAATATTACATTCTCTTATGATGGAAAAAGAGATGTAATTAATGATGTTTCATTAAATATAAAGAATAAAGGATTTACGGCTATAGTTGGAAAGAGCGGAAGTGGAAAGAGTACTATTGCAAATCTTTTATTAAATACCTATGAAGTAAATAAAGGTGAAATATTATTTAATAATATAAATCTTAATAATATTGCATTTGATGATATATACGAAAAGATAATGCTTATAAATACTAATAGTTATATTTTTAATGGGACTATATTAGATAATTTAAAGATAGCAAAAGAAGATTTGAGTGATAATGAAATTCAATATGCATTAGAACTTTCCAATTTAAAATCTTTTGTAGATAACCTTAAAGATGGAATTCATACAAAGGTCGGAGAAGGCGGTTCTCTTTTATCAGGAGGGCAAAAGCAAAGATTAGCTCTTGCAAGAGCAGTGCTTGCAGATAGAGAAATATATATCTTTGATGAAGCAACATCAAATGTAGATGTTGAGTCAGAAGAGATAATATGGGAAGCCATTAATAAATTAGCTAAAGAAAAGACAGTAATAGTAATATCTCATAGACTAGCCAATGTAAAGAATGCTGATGTTATATATGTACTTGATGAGGGACGGTTAGTTGAAAGTGGTAGACATGATGATCTTTTAAGAAAAGAAAAATATTATTTTAATATGATAAAAGAACAAGAATTTTTAGAAAGAAGAGAGGTAGTATAAATGAACAGAAAATCAGGATTTTATCTTATGAAAAGATTAATTTTAGAATTAAAACCTTTAATACCTGTTATGTTTATAACTATATCTATGGGAGTATTAGGATTTTTAGCATCTATTTCAATAACTTCCTTTGGAGCAGTTGCTATAGTTAGCTTAATAAGTGAAGGCTTAAAAATAACATTTACTACTTCTTTAATAATAATGGTAATATGTGCAATTTTAAGGGGACCACTTAGATATGCAGAACAATTATCAGGTCACTATATTGCATTTAAAATTCTAGTTATTTTAAGAGATAAAGTATTTACAGCTCTTAGAAAACTTGCACCATCTAAACTTGAAAATAAAGAAAAAGGTAACTTAGTTTCTTTAATTACCTCAGATATTGAGCTTTTAGAAGTATTTTATGCTCATACCATAGCTCCAATTTCTATAGCAATAATAACAAACACAATTATAGCAATAGTACTATATAGTATTAATCCTTACTATGGTTTAGCAGCAGCAATTTTATATCTTACTATTGGCCTTTTTATACCATACTTTACGTCAAAGATAGGTAAGAAATCAGGATTAGAGTATAGAAATAAATTTGGAGAAACAAACTCATATCTTTTAGATTCTTTAAGGGGACTTAGAGAAGTATTAGTATTTAAAAATGGTGATAAGAGAAGAGAAAATATTCATAAATATTCAGAAGAACTTAATGAAAAGCAAAAGAAAATAAAATTACATGAAGGTATTATAAGAGCTACAACAGACTTTACTATAATGATTGGAATGATGGGATTTGTAGTCCTTGGAATATATTTATACTTAGATGGAACAATTGAATTTGGAAGTATGATTATAGCTATAGTTATACTAGCATCATCTTTTGGGCCAGTAGTCGCATTAAGTAATTTATCAAATAACCTATTACAGACATTTGCTTCAGCAGAGAGAATATTTAATCTTTTAGATGAAAAGCCAGAAGTTGTTGAAAATGAGGGCGAGAAGCAATTAGAAAATACAGATATAGCTTATGAGAATGTTACCTTTGGATATAAAGGAAGAGAAGATGTACTAAAAAATATAGATATGAAAATTAAAAAGGGAGATAGCATTTCTATTGTAGGTGAAAGTGGAAGTGGTAAGAGTACCTTTGTAAAATTACTTATGAGATTTTGGGATGTTAAGTCAGGACAGATTGAATTTGGAGGAGAGAATGTAAAAACTCTTGAAACAAATGCACTTAGAAATCATCAAGTTCTAATGAGCCAAGAAACTTATCTGTTTAATGAAACAATTGAAGATAATATAAAAATTAGTAACCTTAAAGCAACTGAAGTTCAAGTGAAAGAAGCTGCAAAAAAGGCTGCTATTCATGAGTTTATAGAAAGCCTTCCAAAGGGATATAAGACAAAAGTTGGAGAGCTTGGATCTAATCTTTCATCTGGAGAAAAGCAAAGAATAGGTCTTGCTAGAGCCTTTTTAAGTAAGGGTGAAGTGCTTATTTTAGATGAACCAACTAGTAATCTAGATACATTAAATGAAGGTGTAATTTTAAATTCTATAAAAGAGAACAAAAAGGATAAGACAATAATATTAATAACTCATAGGAAATCAACTTCTTCAGTATGCGAAAAAGTATTTAGGGTGCAAAATAAAAAATTAATAAGAGAATAGTTTAGGAGAGATTAAAATGAATAAGATAAAAAAAATTTTATATGTTACTGTAGGAATTATCTCTTTTGGATTAGGAGCAATAGGAGTTATACTTCCAATATTACCTACAACTCCTTTCTTACTTCTTTCATCATTTTGTTTTGTTAGAGGATCAGATAGATTTGATAGATGGTTTAAAGGAACAAAGCTTTATAAAAAACATTTAGAAAATTTTGTAAATAATAGAGTTATGACTATGAAGCAGAAAATAACAATATTATTATTTGCAGATGCTATGTTAATGTTCCCTCTTATTATATTAGATTCAATTTGGGCAAAAATTTTAATAGTTGCAGTTATGCTAACTAAGTATTGGTACTTTATGTTTAAGATAAAAACTGTAAAGAAAGAAGATCTAGTAAAGGATGTAGCGTAAATATGGCAAGAAGAAGCAGAATAGAAAAAGAAAAAGATATTGTTAAGTTTATGATAGAAATTTATTGTTCTAAGAAACATAAGACAAAAGATAATAAGTTATGTGATGAATGTACAGACTTATTAGAATATGCACATAAAAGGTTAAGTTACTGTAAGTTTGGAAATGAAAAAAGTTCTTGTAGTAAGTGTCCTATTCACTGTTATAAGAAGGATATGAAAATGAAAATAAAAGATGTTATGAGATTCTCAGGGTGGAGGCTTATAGTATATAAACCACACGAGTTCATAAGGCATATTTTTAAATAAGGGAGAAGAAGTTTATGAGAAACAAAGTAATAGCATTAACTATTGTAGGAGCTATGACATTTTCAATTACAACTCCAGTAACTGCAACTACTTTAAATGAAATAATAAAAGAAAATGATTCAAAAGAGGCGAAAGATGTTCTTAAAGATGGTAAATATAAAATAGAAAATGATGCACTTCATATAACAGAAGATAAAGAATCTATGGCTAGAAAATTTCTTGAAAAAGAAAGTAGCATAAGAGTAAAAGATGGACAACAGTTCCTATCAATAACATTTTCAAATAAAAGTATGATGAAAAATGTTAAAGTAACTATAAATGAAGCGGTAGCAGAAATTAAAACAACAAATGAAACAGATAATACAATTACATATGAATTTAAGATAAATTCTATAATAAAAGATAAAATTATAGTAAGTGCAACCCCTTTTCCTTCAATGAAAGTAGATTTTAGATTGGTATTAAAAGAAGATACACTTGAAAAAGAAGGAGATTTAACTATACCAGAAGAGAAACCAGGAGAAGGTAATCAAGAATCAGATAAGCCAGATACAAATAAGCCAGAAAATAATAAACCAGAAACTGAAAAGCCACAAGAAAAACCAGATACGAATAAACCAGAAGTAGAAAAGCCAAGTAATAAACCTAATAATACAACTGGATCTAATAATACTCAAACTCAAAATAAAGAACTATATAAGATGCAAAACGAAATACTAACAGATAGTGAAATAGGATATGGTGCAGCTAGAGGAGCTATATCTAAAACAAATTATATGGAAATTAGGAATGGCAAAAAGTATATAACTATGAGTATTTCAGGAACTGATTTAATGTCTAATATAAGAGTTATAGTAAATGGCAAGTCAATTAATTATACAGTTTTAAAGAATGATAGATCTAATAATTTAATGGATATAGAATTCCTAGTAAGCTCATTAGATGACAATGTTAAATTTAAAATGCATATAGATGTATTGGGTGAAGATATAGATTTTGGAGTTAAATTCTTAAAGAATACTTTAACTCAAATAGGTTTTTTACCAGAATCTAAGCCAAGCACAAATCTATCAATACCAAATGCTGAAGAATTTTTAGCTACAACTAAATCAAAATCAGATGATGAAAAAGAAGCTGAAAATAAAAAAGCTAGCAAAAGTAATGATAAAACTAGTAAGAAGAATACAGCAAAAGAAAGCTATAAAGAATACACTATAAAAAATGAAATTATAAGTGATAGCTCAGTTGGTCGTAAGATGGCAAGAAAATACCTAAATGAAACTGCTTTATTAGAAGAAGTAGATGGAGTAAAATATATAACTTTAAGATTTTCAGGGATGGATCTTATGAATGATATAAAGATAAAGGTAAATGATGAAGATATAGATATGGAATTAGTAGATGAAGATGCTACAAATAACGTAAAGGCTTATAGATTTAAAATAAATAATATAAATGATGATATAAAGGTCTATGCGCATATAATACCAATGAATATGGATATTGATTTTGGTGTTAAGCTTTTAGAAGATACATTAGAACTTGTAACTGAGTATACTCCAGAGGATGTAACAATTGACGGAAAGAAACTTAAGACAACTTTAGCTGCAAGCTTTGGTGGAGGCATGTTCTTACTTGGGATGGGCACAAGTGCAATTGGAACAAAGGTTATTAGAAGAGTGAAAGTAAAGAAAAAAGAAAATTAGTACAGTAGTGTAAAGTAAACTTATTTTACATGTAAATAAAATGTACACAAAATATTAGGGATATATTAGTTTAATAATTAAAATTAATAGGTAGATTCTTAGGAGAATCTTTGATATAGCTTATCTTAGAGGTTATATGAACTATGTAGTTAAACTTTGAAATAAATATGGCATATTATTTGCTAAAGAATTATTATATAAGGTTTAAAATTGATAATTCTAGGGAGGTTTTAATATGAAAGGTTTAACTATAAAGGATTTAAAGATAGGGGATAAGGATTTTTTCCAAAAGACTATAACTGAAACAGATGTATATTTATATGCAGGAATAACAGGGGATTTAAATCCAGCTCATATAAACGAAGTTGAAGCAGAAAAAGGAATGTTTAAAGGAAGAATAGCTCATGGTATGCTTACAGCTGGACTTGTTTCTGCAGTATTAGGAATGAAGATACCTGGACCTGGAACGATTTATTTAGGTCAAGAGTTAAAGTTTACAGCTCCAGTAAAGTTTGGAGATACAATAAAAGCAGAAGCAGAAGTTATCGAAATAAATGAAGAGAAGAACATAATATCACTAAAAACTACATGTACAAATCAAGATGGAAAAACTGTTCTAACAGGAGTGGCTAAGGCTATGCCTCCTAAATAAAATCATTAGTTTGTAAAGTAGAAATTTATTAAATTATGAGAAATATTTTAATCTTTGCAATATAAATTTCAAAGACTAGGGTATTTCTCTTATTTTTTATTTAAAATTATTTATATTAGTATAATTTAACTTATGTTAGCTTTATAATTAATATAATTAGAAAGTAAAAAAATATAAAAATTCAAATTAATATAGATTAATTCTTTTAAAATAGGGATTTCTATATTATTAACTTTAAAGTTAACAATATTATTAAGGAGGGCTATTTTGTGGAAGATATGAGGGATGATATTTATATTGATATTTTGAATACTGTAATGGATTCTGTAAATGAATGGGTAGTTGTAGTAGATAGGGATGCTAAGATTACTATGATGAGTAAGGCGTATAAAGAATTCTTAGGAGAATATTCTCCAGAGGGTAAGCATGTAACTGAAGTAATTGATAATACTAAAATGCACGAAATTGTGAAAAGTGGTAAATCTATAATTGGAGATATACAATATATTAGAGGAAATAGAATGATAGCTATGAGAGTACCTGTAAAAAAGGATGGATTAATTATAGGTGCAGTAGGTAAAGTTATGTTTAAGGATATAAGTGATTATTATTCATTAGGTAAACAAATAACTAAGTTGGAGAAAGAATTAGAATATTATAAAAATGAACTTGGAAATGAAAGATCTGCAAAATACTTCTTTTCAGATATAATTGGAGACTCTGAAGAAAATACTAAGGTTAAAGAAATAGCAGCAAGGGCAGCAAAGACTAGGTCTAATGTACTTATTATTGGAGAAAGTGGCACAGGAAAAGAACTGTTAGCTCATGCAATACATAATGCAAGCTATAGGAGACAAGGCCCTTTTGTTAAGATAAATTGTGCAGCAATACCAGAGGAATTAATTGAATCAGAACTTTTTGGGTATGAGGAAGGCGCATTTACTGGAGCTAAAAAGAGTGGAAAAAAGGGAAAGTTTGAACTAGCTAATAATGGAACAATATTATTAGATGAAATAGGAGATATGCCTTTATCATCTCAAGTTAAACTACTTAGAGTCCTTCAAGAAAGAGAAATTGAAAAGATTGGAGGAAATGTTGTTAAAGAGATTGATGTTAGAATAATATCATCTACCAATAAGAACTTAAAGAAAGCAATAGAAGAGGGAAAATTTAGAGAAGATTTATATTATAGATTAAATGTTATAAGAATTAGTGTACCTCCTTTAAGAAACAGAAAGAAGGATATAGAGCCTTTAGCAAATATATTAAAACGAAAAGTAGCAGATAAGCTTGGTATATATGTAGAAGGTATATCAAAAGAAGCTATGGAAAGATTAAAAGAGTATGATTGGCCAGGAAATATAAGGGAGCTTGAAAATGCAATTGAAAGGTCAATTAATATGTTAGATTCAGATATTTATATACAGGAAAAGCATTTGCCTGAGAAGTTAATACAAAAGAAGAGTAAGTATATAAGAGATACTAAGGGGAAATATTTAAAGGATATAGTTTCAGAGGTTGAGAAGGAAGTAATAAGTGAGTGTTTAAAGGATGTAGATTGGAATAAAAATAAAGCTGCTAAGATTTTAGGAATTAGTAGAGTTGGGTTGTACAAAAAGATAGAATACTATAATTTAAGTGATGCAAAATAAAAATACATGTAAATAAACTTTACAGTTTGAAGAAATATATACAAATAGCTAATTCTTGAAAAAGCAATATAAAACTGTAAACAAAATAAACATAACTAAATATTAGATATTAAGCTCTAGAAAAGTGTAAATGCTGATGTTTACAGGATTTTCTAGAGCTTTTTATATGTAAGTAACCTTGGCATGCTAATTGCTATTTAATATGGTATAGAATTTAAGGAGGTAATTTAAATGTCAAAGGTAAAATCACTTAAAGAAGCACTACATATGATAAAAGATAATTCTACAGTAGCAGTTGGAGGGTTTATAGGGGCTGGGCATCCAGAAGAAATAACATCAGCTATAGAAAAGAAATATCTAGAAACGGGACATCCTAAAGATTTAACACTTGTATATGCAGCAGGTCAAGGGGATTCAAAAGAAAGGGGATTAAATCATTTTGGATACGAAGGTCTTGTTAAAAAAGTTATAGGTGGTCATTGGGGACTCGCACCTAAGCTACAAAAATTAGCAATTGAAAATAAAATAGAAGCTTATAATCTTCCGCAAGGAACTATAACGCATCTTTTAAGAGATATAGCAGCTAAAAAGGTGGGTACATTAACTCATGTTGGATTGAAAACGTTTGTAGACCCGAGAGTAAGCGGTGGAAAATTAAATAGTAAAACTGAAGAAGATATAGTTAAGCTAGTTGAGATAGAAGGAGTAGAAAGATTATTATATAAAGCATTCCCTATAGATGTTGCAATAATAAGAGCGACATTTGCAGATGAAAAGGGAAATTTATCTCTTCAAAAGGAAGTTGCTACATTAGAAGGATTATCTATGGCACAAGCTGCAAAAAACTCAGGGGGAATAGTAATAGCCCAAGTTGAGAAAGTTGTAACAGATGGAAGTATAAAGAGTAAGGAAGTGAAAATTCCTGGAATATATGTTGATGCTATAGTGGTAGCTAAAGAAGAAAATAACATGCAAACCTTTGGAGAAAAATATAATCCAGCTTATAGTGGAGAAATAACAATTCCTTTAAATGAAGTAGACGCTATGCCGCTAAATGAGAGAAAGATAATATCAAGAAGGGCAGCAATGGAGATATTACCTAATTCAATAGTAAACTTAGGAATTGGAGTTCCAGAAGGGGTTGCAGTAGTGGCTAACGAGGAAGGAATAAAAGATAGTATGGTACTTACTGTAGAGTCTGGTCCTATTGGTGGAATACCAGCAAGCGGATTAAACTTTGGTGCTTCTCTTAATGCAGAATGTGTAATAGATCAAGCTTATCAATTTGATTTTTATGATGGCGGAGGATTAGATGTAGCTTTCCTAGGTCTTGCACAATGTGATAAAGATGGAAATATTAACGTAAGTAAATTTGGTCCTAAGATAGCAGGATGTGGTGGTTTTATAAATATAACTCAGAATGCTAAGAAAGTAGTTTATTGTGGTACTTTTACTGCTGGAGGTCTAAAGATAAAGGTTGATGATAGAAGGTTAGTTATTGAAAAGGAAGGTAAAATAAACAAATTTATAGATGAAGTAGAGCAAATAACTTTTAGTGGTAAATATGCTAGTGAGCTTGGACAAAAGGTTTTATATATAACTGAAAGAGCTGTTTTTGAACTTGGAAAAGATGGATTGATTCTTACAGAGATAGCACCAGGAGTAGACATGCAAAAAGATATATTAGACAATATGGACTTTAAACCTATTATATCTAAAGATTTAAAAATTATGGAAGAAAAAATATTTAAAGATGAGTTAATGAACTTAGAGCTTAAAACAAATAAGGAAGTGTTAGTTTAAAACACAAAAGGGGGATAAGATGAAAAAGAGTAGAGGAATAATAGTAGTAATTGCATCATTAGCAATTCAATTAGTTATGGGAACTATCTTTATGTGGAGCTTATTTAATATACCATTTACAGAGAAATTTGGATGGGATAAAAGTTCTATAGTATTCACTTTTTCAGTTATGATATTTTTCTTTACATTCTCAGCTATATTTGGTGGTAGACTACAGGATAAATATGGACCTAGAAAGATAGCAACAATAGGAAGTATCTTATTTGGTGCAGGAGTGATACTTTCTAGTACAGTAAGTGAAGTATGGCAATTATATTTATATTATGGAGTGATCGCAGGGATAGGAGCAGGTTTTGTTTATGTGTGTCCAGTGGCTACTTGTGTTAAGTGGTTCCCAGATAAGAGAGGTTTAGTCACAGGACTTGCAGTAAGTGCCTTTGGATTATCAGCATTAGTTTTTAAGCCTATAGCAATACATTTTATTAATGTTGCCAGTGTTCCAGGTGTTTTCTTATATTTAGGAATTATTTATACAATCTTAGCAATAATACCTGCACAATTTCTTTCACTTCCAGATGAAGAGGTTGAAGCTAATAATAAAAAGCCTACTAATGATAAGGATGAAATTAATATTACTCCTAAAGAGATGTTAAGTCATGGAAAGTTTTATGTGTTAGCTATGATGTATCTATTTGGTGGAACAGCATGTTTAACAGTAATTGGACTAGCTAGAGATATAGGAGTTGAACTAGCTAATATAACTCCAGAGGCAGCAGCAAATGCAGTTGCAGTAATATCACTGTTTAATGCTGGCGGAAGACTTTTCTGGGGTATGATTTCAGATAAGCTCGGAATAGAAAAATCAGCTGGAATAATTTATATTATAATGACAGTATCAATGGCTTATACTGCCTTTGGAGATTTGAGCGGAAATAAATACTTTATTGTATTAGGATTTATGGCAATAAGCTATGGAGGAATGTTAACCATATTCCCAACTATTATGGCAGCTTATTATGGTACTAAGAATTTTGGAGTTAACTATGGAATAATATTTGCAATATATGGACTAGGAGCTGTAATTGGACCTATGACAGCTACAGCTATAGGGTTAAAGCTAACATTTATAGCATCTACAATATTATGTTTTATAGCGGTACTTGGAGCCTTATATATTTATAAGAACAATACAATTAAAATAGGCAGAGAAATGCAATTAGATTAAATATAAAATGATTTTTATGAACACGGAATTTTAAGAATAAGGATTTTATAGATTAGAGTATGTTAAAGATTTTAAAGTATTCAAATTTATATGGAGAATAGATAATATAAACATTTATTTTAAAAACATATATTTATAAAGAATACAGGATTTTTTAAAGTGCTTTATAATAGATATATATAATATAGAAATAAAAGAGTTAAGAAATCTCACTTTCTTAACTCTTTTTAAATGTATGTAGAATGTTATTAAATTTATTCTATTAGAATATATGTAATTGCTTAAATTAAAATAGGTTATTTAATTTTTTTAATATGTTTATGTATACGTAAAATATAATACATTAGGAAAACAAAAGAATATATTAAAACATCACTTAACTTTCCCTTTTGAATTTTAGGAATAAATAAAAGCATTATGTGAATATAGATTAATCCGTAAAAAACATAAGCTGAACGTTGTATTTTCTTCCATTTATTATAAGGCATCTTCCTTCTTACAGATGGAAATGATGTAACCATTAAAGGAATCATTAAACAAATCATTACGATTGTCATTAGCGTTGCTATTAATTTATATGTTGAAAGAGAGCTTGGATTAGTGAAAAGAACAGGGAAGTAATAAAAACCATATAAAATATTATGTCCGAGTGTTAATATACATGCTATTATAGATAGTTCAGCACGGATACTCATAAATCTTTTTGTTATAGTTAAAGATCTACTTAAAGCACCAGTATACATTACTATAGTAAACAATGCTAAAGAGATTGTTCCCCTAGAAAAAATGCTAATTAAATATTTATTTACAAACTCTGGGAAATAAATATTTAATTTCATTCTTGAATATGTAATAAAGAAAATTGCAATTAATGCTGAAATTAAATAAAGAATATTTGCGTGCGATTTTATCTGTTTATTCAAGAAAAAACCTAAAGCAGATAAAATTAGAATTGAAATAATAAGTAACATAAAGTCCTCCTTTGTCATTGAAAATCATTATCAATTGAATTATATATTGAGTTCATAATTTAGTCAAGAAAAATAATTTATTGAAAAAACAAAATACATATAATAAAATTAGAATGTAATGTAAATGGAATACTATACCTATAAAAATATTTTAGAAATATAGAATTAATTACATTACTAAATATATTATGTAAAACAGTCAATTTAGTAAATTATTATACGGACATTTAAAAAACTTAGAAGTATATTTGAAGCTAGTGATGTGAGAGCGTATATTATTAATTCATAAAAAATAGTAGGCTTTTACATCATTTTTTAATACAAACTTCAAAGATAGATTTTTAATGAGTGAAAATAGATCTTACAATAATAGCTTTTATTAAGAAGATGAGATTTTGAAGGGATTTTGAAATTTTAAGAATTATAAATATGTTAAGAGGTTTAAGTTAATAAAAGTAGTATAATAGGAATAGTAAATTGAATTAAGGAAGGAAATAAAGATTTATGAAATCATTAGTTTTAGCAGAAAAGCCTTCAGTTGGAAGAGAACTTGGAAGAGTTTTAAGATGTAATAAAAAAGGAAATGGATTCCTAGAAGGAGATAAATATATAGTAACTTGGGCTCTTGGTCATTTAGTAACACTAGATGCACCAGAAGGATATAACCCAGAGTGGAAAAAATGGTCTATGGAGACATTACCAATGCTTCCAAAGCATATGAAGCTTACAGTAATTAAAGGTAGCGGAAAGCAATATAAGATTGTAAAAGATCAAATGGTTAGAAAAGATGTAAATGAAATAATCATTGCAACAGATGCTGGACGTGAAGGAGAGCTAGTTGCACGTTGGATTATAGAAAAAGCACATGTAAAGAAGCCTATTAAGAGACTTTGGATATCATCTCAAACAGATAAAGCAATAAAAGATGGATTTAATAACTTAAAAGATGGAAGAGCATACGATAATCTTTATCATGCAGCAGAGTGTAGAGCAGAGGCAGACTGGATTGTTGGTCTTAATGTAACAAGAGCATTAACTTGTAAGCATAATGCACAGCTTTCAGCAGGTAGAGTTCAATCACCAACTTTAGCTATGATAGTACAAAGAGAAGAGGACATTAGAAACTTTAAACCAAAGGAATACTACACTATTAATGTTAAAACAGATAGATGTAATTTCACTTGGGTAAATAAAGATAATAATTCAAGAGTATTTAATAAAGATTTCTCAGATAAAGTAGTATCAAAGCTTAGAGGCGGAGAAGGAAAGATAATAGATGTTAATGAAAGTCATAAAAAAACATTCTCACCAAAGCTTTATGATTTAACAGAGCTTCAAAGAGATTGTAATAAGATATGGGGATATTCAGCAAAGCAAACATTAAACATAATGCAAAGACTTTATGAAAACCATAAGCTTTTAACATATCCAAGAACAGATTCAAGATATATATCTAAAGATATAGTAGCTACAATTCCAGAAAGGCTTAAAGGAATTGCTGTAGGTGAATATAGAATGATAGCTACAGACTTACTTAAAACTAAAATAACTGGAAATAAAAGCTTTGTTGATGATGCAAAGGTTTCAGACCACCACGCTATAATTCCAACAGAAGAAAGAGGAAACTTAGCAAACCTTAGCTCAGAAGAAAGACATGTTTATGACTTAGTAGTTAAGAGATTCTTGTCAGTGCTTATGCCTCCATTTGAATATATACAAACAACTCTTACTGGAGAAGTAAATGGAGAAAAGCTTATAGCAAAAGGAAAAGTTGTAAAATCAAAGGGATGGAAAAAGGTCTTTGATAGAGAAGATGATGAAGAAGATTCAGATATAAAAGAGCAAGAACTTCCTAAGATGAGTAAAGGTGATTCATTTAAAGTTAAAGAAGTTATAGAAAAGAAGGGTGAAACAAAGCCGCCTACAAGATTTAATGAAGGAACACTTCTATCTGCAATGGAAAATCCTCAAAAGTATATAGCAGTAGATAAAGAGTCAGCTAAGACTTTAGGGGAAACAGGAGGACTTGGAACTGTTGCAACTAGAGCAGATATAATAGAAAAGTTATTTAACTCATTTGTTATAGAGAAGAAAGGAAAAGAAATATTCCCAACTTCAAAGGGTAAGCAACTTATAGAATTAGTACCTAATGAACTAAAATCACCTCTTCTTACAGCAAAATGGGAAGGTGAACTTGATAGAATAGCAAAGGGGAAGGAAGATCCTAATTTATTTATAAAGAATATGAAAAACTATTCAACTGCATTAGTTGAAGCAGTGAAGCAAGAGAATGCTAAGTTCCATCATGATAATTTAACTGGTAAGAAGTGTCCAGAGTGTGGGAAATACATGCTTGAAGTTAAAGGCAAGAATGGAACTATGAATGTATGCCAAGATAGAGAATGCGGACATAGAGAAAATGTAGCAAGACTTACTAATGCAAGATGCCCAGAGTGTAAGAAGAAGTTAGAGCTTAGAGGTAGTGGAGATGGCAAGATATATGTATGTCCAGGTACTAACTGTAACTTTAGGGAAAAGGAATCTCAATTTAAGAAGAGATTTGATAAAAATGGTAAGGTAAATAAGAGGGAAGTAAATAAGATAATGAAGCAAATGAAGAAGGAAGCTGAAGAGGAAATGAATAATCCATTTGCAGCACTTTTGAAAGATTTTAAATAGATAGTATTTATAGCAGAGAAGTTTTAAAAACTTCCCTGCTATAATTTTATATTATATAATTTATATGTTTTAAAATACTAAATACTGAGTTAGTATTTAAAGTTTATTTTGTTCAAAATTTTAAATATATACTTAAAAATACGAATAACTCCAACTTAAATTGCTGAAGTATTTTGATCTTTCTGAGAACATTATTTCAAATTGTAACAAAATATATCCTCCATTTCCTATTGGCGAAGTTCATTTTTCATAATTTGATCGGTTGCTAAATATAAAGATTTTCTTAATGATTCATCTGTAGGCAATACTGTTCTTATTTTAGTACATTTTGGTAGTTGTCTATTAAATACTTCAAGTGTGTTTGTAGCATGAATCATCTTTCTTATTGTCTTTGAAAAAGCAAAGAATGTACTTAATTTATCAAAATTAGAATAATAAGAATCTATAACTAGAGCATACTTATAATCCCGTTTTTCTTTTTCTATATATAGTCCAATGATTTTTTGATCAAATTCATTGTAATTTTTTATATATTTCTTTACAGATACCGGAGTACAATTACTATTTCTATGTCTTGGAATTACTTCTAACAGTTTTACTTGATGTTCCATTTCTATAATTTTTAGAATCATTATCTTCTAAAGCTCTTTAATACGTACTTCTACCTAAATGTTATTTAATTTCAGCTTATAACAATTGATGCATAACATCGTTGAATAGCCTTTTCATCAATTCATTTTTACCCACTAAATTTTCAACAGATTTACAAATTTTAATCTCTTATTGATGATTATTTTTTTATTCATTTGAAATCCTATTTAAAATCTTTAAGAATATTATTTCAGATTTTCCAGTTTATTATACCAAAAAGACCGTAGATAAATTGGCTTTTACACAAATTTATCTACTCTCTGAAGCAATACAGGCACCTTAGTATGTATATAATGATGTCTATATTTTCTTTTCTAGGTGTTTTATAGAGTATTAATTCTAATTTTATATATAAGGTTCTCTCTGCTAAAAAGAAAATATTTGTGATGTTGGTAAATCTTAAAATTATGGGCTCACTTACTATGTCTGAAGTATTTTGTTAGACTATTATCTAATGCAGTTTTTCATCCTATTATTGGTTACAGTTATATTTTTGAGCCATCTTGTAAATACCCTTTTACTAATATCAACAAATTCAATAAGATGGTAGTAGACTAACACTATCTTTATTAGTTTCTTTAATCAATACAACTATTTTCAATACTAATTAATCTTTTCCTTTTCCTCAAAAAGTGTATCTAGTTTTTTTAAAATTACTAATAATGATGATATTTTAAATTAATAAATTCTTTAGATATTTTGATAGATTTAGCTTATTATGGTTGTATTATGTGATTTTATTTTAAACTAATTCACTAACATAAGTGGAAATGATATATAGAAGTAAACTATTAAATACTTTTGATTTCAATTCGTATTTTTTGTTCAATTTGTGTTATATAGCTGTTTATTACATTTCTTATGTGAAGCTATTTTCAATAGACTCCTTTTTTACTTAAAACATTTATATTTTATAAGTCTATTTTTATTAAGATATTTATGACTAAGTATTATAAGAAAAAAATGTTAAAGAAATTAACAAATTATGAAAAAAATATTGACGATACAAGGATAAAGCAATAAAATGTAAATAAATGAATAAATAGTAAAATTTTAATAAAATATACCAAAAGGTATTATTTGGTGCATTTTAAATAAGAGGGGATGAGGGATTATGGAAGAGAATTTTATAAAAGATAGCAAAATTCAAACAGGACCAATGATGATTTCATTAGATATAACATATCGATGTACATTAAGATGCTTACATTGCTTTAATAGTAGTGGTGAACATAATTTAGGAATTGAAGAAATGTCTGACGAAAATGTTTTAGATGTTGTCAGAGATATTTTGGAATTAAAACCGAATGTTATTTGTATATGTGGTGGAGAACCACTCCTTAGAAAAGAACTTATTTATAAAATTGCTAAATTATTAACAGATGAAAGTAAAAATGAAATAGTGGTAAATATGGTTACAAATGGTGAATTAGTTACAAGAGAGGTTGCACAAAATTTAAAAGATTCAGGAATATCAAATATCCAAGTAAGTTTAGATGGTCATTGTGATGAATTACATGATTGGATTAGAAATAAAAAGGGAAGCTTTAAAAAAGCTGTACAAGCTATTAAATATTTAAAAGAGTGTAACCTAAGAGTAGGAGTTGCAACTACACCAACATTAAGAAATATAAATCAGATTGAAAAGGTAGTAGAATTATGTGAAAAACTTAAAGTTGATGAATTTAGAATGCAACCATTGATGTTATTAGGTAGAGCAGAACAAAATTTAAAAGATTATATGCCAGAATATAATGATTATAGAAAATTAGCAAGATATATAAACAAGAAAAAAGTAAATAATGTAGGTACAAATAAAATGCAATTTGATTGGGGAGATCCTATTGATCATTTGGTTAGATCAAAAACAAGAATAGATGGATATTCTCATTATGTAGGTATAAATGCTTATGGTGATATTACAGTTTCGCCATACTTACCAATAAAATTTGGTAATATAAGAAGAAATAGTTTACTAAAGTATTGGAATAATGGATTAAGTGAAGCTTGGGGAATAAATTTATTAAGACAAATTGCAGAATTACCTAAATCATGCAGCGAACTGGATATAACAGAAATTAATAGTAACTTACCAAGAGTATATAAGGAAAAAAATATTGATTTAGACTTAATAAAAATCAAGGATATAAATTCAGTTACATTAGATAATATTCATAAGTACAATTTAGAAGGAGAGTTTATATATGAATAAATTTAAATTATTAGAAATAAGTGATAGCTATAAGATAAGTGATTTTATAAAACAAAGTGATATCTTTATAGATAAAAAAAATAATATCATTGGAGCTCATTATAATATACAGGAATTCGATGAAGTTGCAATAAGGGAATATATGTTTAATTATGAAATCTTATGTTTTGCTAGTGTGATAGATAGTAAAATAGATTCAATGCTATACTATGTATTACCTAAAGATATTAGTAATGTAACTTCTATTGAGCTGAAGTTATTTACAAATATAAATTCAAAGAATTGTAGTGATTTTATAAAATTTTCAGTTTTTAAAATTAATGAAATATTTGAAGATTTATATAAAAGAATAACGATATATATTAAAGAAGAAGAATTAAATAATGAATTGAAAAATAAATTAAAAGAATTAAATTTTGAGAGAGAAATTTTATTAAAAAATGAACTTGGAATGGATCAAAATGTTATCATATTTGTAAAAACTATATAGTGAAAAAGGAGAAATTATATGAGGATAGACTCTATTCATTGGGAGATAACAAGTAAATGTAATTTGAATTGTAGACATTGTTTTGTGGATAAGACAGTAAATGAAATTAAAGATTTACCATTTGAGGAGTCAATTAAAATCATAAAAAGATTGGCAGGTTTAGGAGTAAAAAAAATAACATTTTCGACTAAAGAGCCATTGATCTATAAAAATATAAGTGAACTTATAAATCTTTGTAATAAATATGGAATAATAACTGATATGGTTACAAATGGAATATTATTAGAGGATATAGAATTTGCAAAGAAAATTATGAGTACTAGTCTATCAGCAATATTTATTAGTATAGAAGGAATTACTAAAGAATCTAATGATTATATTAGAGGAAAAGGTAGTTTTAATAAGATTATAAGAGCAATTAAAAATGTAAGACGAGTATCGAATAAACATTTAGGAATACAAATGACATTGAATAAATATAACATGAAGGAAGTGGATAAAATTCCGCAGTTTTTTAATGAATTAAATATCAATTCATTAAATATTGGAGGAATAGCTAGTCAAGGAAATGCTTTAGAAAATTTAGAGATACAAATCACTGATGAAGAATTTAGAAAAAGTCAAGAAGAAATTGTAAAGGCTTATAATAGTTTGAAAAATAAGAAATATCAATTAAATCTTAAATCAGCATTGCCAATAGAGGTAGCCTATTTAAATTTGAAAACAGGTAGCAACTTCTTTACTTATGTACCGAAATGTTCTGTTATAAATAATTGTTATTCATTAATGAGTAATGGAAAAATAATTCCGTGTATATCTATGTTTTCAAGTAAAGTTTTCAAGGATAAGATGTTTGAAATAGATTTAGATAACGAATTTTTAATTTTAGATAATACCAAATTTAATAAAGAAGTAAAGTCATATATTAATATACAAAAAAGAGGTATTTGTGATAATTGTAATTTTAATGATGAGTGCTTCCCATGTGTTATGACTTTTGAAGGAAAAGACTCAGGAAAAACAATGAATAAGTGTGAAATAATGTTTTCAAAGTTTGAAGATTTATTAGAGAATATTATTAAAAATAAAGAGTTATATAATGTTATGTTAAATGAAAATATGATTTTTATTAATAATGAGAATAATTATAAATTTAAAAGATATGACTTAAGTAACAATATGTTAATAAAGACTTATTCATGTGAAGATATACCGATAGAGATAATAAATCAATTATATAAAGATAAAATTAGCTTGAATAAATTTGAATATTTATTAAAAGGAAAATTAGGATTAAAAAAAATTCTTGCAAAATTAATAATGGATAGTTTAATAAAGATAGAAGAGGTGGAAAATGTATAATTATTTAGAATGTAAACCAATTTTCAATAAAAAAAATTTAATTTATCAAAGAAACGAAAAAAAAGGTATTACTACATTTATTTCTAAGCATCACCCAGAGCTACAAGCTTTAGAAATGAATGAGCAGACTAATAATATTTTAAACTTATGTGATGGAAAAAAATCTATTAATGAAATTAGTAATAAGATAAAATCTAATTACTCTAATGTTACATTAGAAGAGGTTCAGGAGGATATTACAAATATAATTTTCGTTTTGTGGAGAATCGGTATAGTTGAATGGAATGGAGAACATGCATTTAAAAATATTTATGAAAAATCTATAGACAATGTAAAATATAAAATGTTGACAGAAGATGAAGTAATAAAATTAATTAGAGAAATAGATAAATTAGATGATAGAGAGAGTAAATTGTTCCATACACCTTACGTAACTTTAGATTATATATTAAATATATCTTCGGCACGTCAAAGAGTTTTCCATGCAACAGAGGAATACTTTAGATTAGACATAGATTCAAAATCAATTTTAACATTAGCGCTGGCTACGCCGTTAGATGCAAGAAAAAGCTTAACTCTTACATTTTATATTGAAAATGAAAAAATACCAGAATCAACTAATATAGATGAATTTATAAAATGGTGTGTTGATACCTATAAAAAATTAACGGGAATTGATTTTACAAGAATAGATATACAAATAGCAGAAAATAATTATAGAAGTATAAATAAATTTATAGAAAGAACGAGCTTTAAAGAATTAGGAATAATGAAGGATGCAATTAGAATAGAAGATGTATTTGATGTTTCTGTTAAAGCATTTGATATAATTTAAATAAAAATTTTATTTAAAGATAGTTGCTATGCTCATTAGCTTTTTCCATTCTAATTTAAATATCTTTTAGGGGAAAAGTAATATGTTCATATAAATTAAAATTTAAAGGGGGAGGGAATACTATGAATGAATACCAAAAGCCACAAATAAAGAGAGTTGGAGATGATAACAACATTACTCCATATGGGTGTACATGGCTAGCTGTAGTTCTTGCGGTAGCAATAGCTGTTGCAGGTGCTTATGTTGCGGCTGGTTACGCATATGGCGGTGTAAATATGGTTGCAGGAGTTAATATGGCAGCATGGATTAATATTGGTGTTAGTTGTTAAATAGGAGTTAAAGAAATGTAGGATAGATTATTTAGTGATCTATCCTACTATTAATATTTAATTAATTCCTTATATAAAGGTAAATTATTGTATAAGAGGTGAGGCTTTTATGAGTTTAATAAAATATAAAATTACGAATAATGGAAGAGAACTAGGATGTTTTTTAGTAACTACTACATATAATGAAGATGTAGAGGTAATGGAGGGAGAAATTAATTTAGAAAATATTAAACAAGATATTTATGTAGCAGTAAACCAAAAAGATTATACATTAGTTAAAGAGTGTATTAATAGTTTTGTAAATGAATTTCGAATAAGTAATATATTTTCAGAAATAGACTCAAATAGTAACATTATTTTTGGTATGAATAATAAAATAGAAAGAACATATTTGTTTAACAATATAATATTTAGTAATGTATATCTAATTTCTAATCTTCCTAAAATTTTTGATAGATATAGTGAAGGTAATAATATATTGAAAGTGTATACGATAAATAGCGAATTAAGAGATATTTACCCAACAACTGTGAAATTTATTACAGAAGATAATGAGAATATATGTTTTGAAATATTGTTTCCGGAAAATTCAATTTGCAGGTATGATAAAAAAAATAAAATTTTAAAAGAGTATAATTGTTTAAATAATATAACTAAATATGAATTAGTATCAGAAGAGAATGTAATATGAATAAAAATAAAGAAAAGTTATTTAATAAATGGCAGGGGATTTTTGAAATATTCAGAGTATATATTGGGAAATATATATTTGGATTAATAATCATTATTTGTGCAACTTTATTAGGATTCTTTCAAACATATTTAATGAAGAATATAGTAGATAAGTGTATTATGAAGGGAAATGTAAATTTATTGATTAAAACTATTATTATAGTAATAGGTATTTTTGTAGCAGTTCAGGCATTATATATAATAAAGACTTCATTATTTACAAAAATGAATGAAAAGATATTATATGATTTTAGAGTAAAACTATACAAAAAAATATCTCATAAAGAACTTTCATTTCATGGATATAAAAATCCTGGAGAGTTAATGACTAGGATAATGGAAGAAGTACCTATAATTGTTGGATTTTTAATGAATACAACAATTGATATTTTTATAATGGTATTTACTACAATAGCATTATTTGTTTTAATGATGAAGCTAAATTATATATTAACAATAGTTTCAATTATATCGTTAGTAATAACAATAATAATAATGAAGGTATTTGGGAAGAAAATAAAAATAGTTCAAAACAGTTCGCTGTCAAAATATGCTGAAGTCGGAAATATATTAAATGAAAATTTAATTAATATAAAAACAATAAAATATTTTAGAAAATATAGTTATACTGAAAATAAATTAAAACAGAAATTAGAAGAACATATAGATATTAAATTAAAAATGATGAGGATATCAATAGTATTAAGTATAATTTTATCGGTACTTAACTTCCTTCCTAATATAACACTTTTAGGATTAGGTGGGTATATGGTAATAAAGGGAATAATGTCTATAGGAACTATTATTGTTCTTTTGAATTATATGCAGCAATTTATACAATCTGTCCAAGGATTATCTAATATACAAATAGACTATCAAAAGTTTTTAGTTGCTATTAATAGATTTAATGAAATTGTTAATGATTCTGAAATAATTTATGAAGGAGAAACATATGTTGAATTAAAAGAAGAGTTAGTAATGAAAAATATTAATTTCTCTTATTATGATGAAATAATTTCTAATGTATCAGAAAACTTTAAAATTGGTTCAGTGATAAAAATAAATGGATTAAATGGAAAAGGAAAGACGACTTTAGTAAATTTACTTTGTAGATTAATTAAGCCAACGAATGGAGATATATATATTGATGGAATAAATCTATTACAAATTAAAGAAGAATCTTTAGAAAAAATTATTGGAGTGATACCTCAAGAAATAGAATTATTTTCTGATACGGTTTTAGAAAATATCAAATTAGGTGAAGATATAGAAAAAAAAGAAATATTGGATTTGGTGGAAAATATAGGATTTAGCAAATTTGATGAAAAATTTTTATGCAAAAAAATTGTAAGTAGGGGTATAAATGTATCTGGCGGAGAAAAGCAAAAAGTTGGCATAATAAGAACTTTGATTAGAAGGCCAAGTATCTTAATTTTGGATGAAGCAGATATATCTCTAGATCATGATTCTACTAATAAGTTATATACTCATATAATTAATAATAAAGAAAATAGAATTACATTTATAATAACGCATAATAATAATTCTAAAATAGAAAATGATTATGAAATAAACTTTTAAATATGATTTAAGAATATTCAATATGAAATTTATATAAATAATAAAGGAGGTAGCAAATGGTAAATTATGTATTTTTAGTTATAGGAGTATTTCTTTTAGGATTAGGAATATTAATGTGTAAAGGTCTAGTGAGTAATATGATTGCAGGATTTGATGACCAAAATGATGATAAATTAATTGCAGGTAAATGGGTAGGAACTAATATAGTTATAATGAGCTTTATAATTATACTTTCAAGTATAATTGTAATAATAGCTAAAATTGAAAATCCGTTAATTATCTTTTGTATATCGATGGGATCGATAGTGATATTTTCATTAAGATGTGCGTTATTATATAACAAAAAAGTGTAGAACTAAGTTTAATAAAAAAGATTAAGTTAAAGGTAAAGAAAAAAAATTATATATTTTCTTATATATAATTATACGTGAAAATAATATATTAAATTATTAATTGAAAAAAAGCAACTAAATTATTTAGTTGCTTTAGTATATATACAAAAGGACTTTTTTATGAAAGAAAAGGTCCTTTTAATATTTTATATATTTAGCTCTAAAATCGAACAGTTTAAGATTTGCATAAGCAAATCTATATACGGCGAAGAAAAGACTATTTTCCATCCTTTTTAATTCATGTATGCGAAAATAGGCATGAACTCAAATTTAATTTTTACAAAGATTCTTAAGTGAGTAAATATAATTCAGTACTTTTCCTGTGCATCACCAAAGACACGTTCTATAGTTTTTTTATATACCGATTTAATATATTTAGCATATTTTAAATGATTTGCTTCATCTAAACATCTTTACCAAATATGTATAGGATCTATCGTCTGATTTAATTTGTTTTACTTGACAATTAACACATTCTTTTGAGTTGGATTTATATTCGTTATATCCGTCTCTATTAGTAATTGAGTATTTAAGAATTTTATTATTTATGCAAATTCATATTTTATAAAGAATCCCTTTTTAGTCAGGGGTTTCTTATATGGCATTTACTGAAGAACATTAGAATCTAAAATTATTTTATCTATGTATGGAGTAAAATATCCCACAGCAGTAACTGTAGCTATGATTCTTCATCAATATCTATCAATAACTTTAGAGTAAATATCTTCGAATATACGCTATCGTGGATGTTCTCATGAGTTATATAGAATCCAAGTATAAAGTTGTTATAATCACAAGTTGTATGTGCTAAATACGCAAAACATTTTTATGTTTTGTAAGATATACCACTTTCTTCATAAGTAGTGCTTTTAATAATTTATTTTCCTTTTACTATTGAACCATTATTTAAAGGTTTTTTACTATGATTTTTTCTATCATTATTAATCTCTCGTCATTTAGCTTGTTTTGATATTTTTTAGATTTAAGTTGTATATTTGCTTTTTTTATTTCTTTTTATTAGCACTAGCTTTCATGAAGGAACACTTCTATCTGCAATGGAAAACCTTCAAAAGTATATAGCAGTAGATAAAGAGTCAGCTAAGACTTTAGGGGAAACAGGGGGACTTGGAACTGTTGCAACTAGAGCAGATATAATAGAAAAGTTATTTAACTCATTTGTTATAGAGAAGAAAGGAAAGGAAATATTCCCAACTTCAAAGGGTAAGCAACTTATAGAATTAGTACCTAATGAACTAAAATCACCTCTTCTTACAGCAAAATGGGAAGGTGAACTTGATAGAATAGCAAAAGGGAAGGAAGATCCTAATTTATTTATAAAGAATATGAAAAATTATTCAACTGCATTAGTTGAAGCAGTAAAGCAAGAAAATGCTAAATTCCATCATGATAATTTAACTGGTAAGAAGTGCCCAGAGTGTGGAAAATATATGCTTGAAGTTAAAGGCAAGAATGGAACTATGAATGTATGTCAAGATAGAGAATGCGGACATAGAGAAAATGTAGCAAGACTTACTAATGCAAGATGCCCAGAGTGTAAGAAGAAGTTAGAGTTTAGAGGTAGTGGAGATGGCAAGATATATGTATGTCCAGGTGCTAACTGTAACTTTAGGGAAAAGGAATCTCAATTCAAGAAGAGATTTGATAAGAATGGTAAGGTAAATAAGAGAGAAGTAAATAAGATAATGAAGCAAATGAAAAAGGAAGCTGAAGAGGAAATGAATAATCCATTTGCAGCACTTTTAAAAGATTTTAAATAGATAGTATTTATAGCAGAGTAGTTAATAAATAATATTAATTATTCTGCTATTTGTTTAGAATTTGATATATAATAAGATAATCTAGAGAATGAATAGGAGATAATAATATGGATGGAACTAATAGAAAAGATATAAAGATTGGACTTGGAGTACTAGTTGTTAAGAAAGAAGATCAACGTACTGGAAAATTAACTAAGGGAATAGTTAAGAGAATTCTTACAAATTCAGCAATTCACCATAGAGGGATAAAAGTTATGCTTGAAGATGGAACTGTTGGAAGAGTACAAGAAATACCATCAAAATAGTAAAGTTTATAAGCCTTATAAGAAAAATTATGAAGAAGATTTTAAAAGAGAATTTTATATATTATAATAACTTTAAAATACATAAGATACTAAGAGGTGATTGGGTTTGAGTAATAAAGAAAAGATTAAATGTCCAATTTGTGGAGAAGATATGAAAGAGCATGATTATGCTTATGATAATAAAATATATGGGAAAAAGTATTATAAATGTAAGGTTTGCGGACATAAAATGAATACTATGGATTAATAGATTATAAGCTTTTAAAAGAGTATATGTTTAATGTAAAAAAGAAATATTAATGTAACTTAATAGATAATTAGTAATAAAGGAATTTGCTTTTAGTAGGCAAGTTCTTTTATTATTTATATTTAATATAAATAAAATTTATATACTTATATTTATTATATGGAAATTAATGTTATGATTAGATTAGAGATAAACTAGAATCTATAAGATATTTATAAAATATAAACATAAGAAAAGAGGTATATTATGAAAAATTTATTGATGATATTTATAATAATACTTAGTATAAGTTTAATTATATATGGAATTAGTAAACAAAAGAAATCAACAAAAAGTATAGGATATGCAGGAATTATTTTTATAATTATAGCTATTTTTTCTGATTTTATAGGTAATTTAAACTTTTAACAATTAATCACTTATAATTGCTATTTTATCGTTAGATAAAGATTAAAATAATAAACGGACAAGCATGCATTTGTCCGTTTATTTAGTATTATATCAATAATAATTTAAAACATGGCTTTATTTTTTTATTAGTACTTATATATATATATATATATATATATATATTCAATGTTTTTAAATTTGATAATACTTTAATTAGCAGTTTCTACATGCTGTTTCTTATCAATCTTTTTCCAAAGAATTATACCGTATACAGAGTTAACAGTAAATTGAATCCACATTAATGCACCTGATAAAGCTGCAAGTGAAAGGTTTGGATCAGAAAGGAATGAGTGTAAGTATAATACTATTCCTACTGCATCTGCTAATAACCAGAAATACCAAGTTTCTTTAAATCTTTGAGTAGAAACTATAACAGCACAAATTGTTACTGTTGCAGTAAATGAATCTATTAAGTAACTTTTATCTGGTGGTATAACATTTCCAGTAAAGTGCTTTATTATATCTGGTAGATAATAAGCAAATCTTGAGTAAAGGAACCAAAGTACTATTATAAATATAATAATTCCTATCCATTGCTTTTTATTTAATGATCTAACTTCTATAGTTGATGCTTCAGAATTATCTTTTTTAGCTTCTAATGCACTTTTTCTCCAAGCAAAGAAACCATAACAATTCATTGGTAACATGTATAATGTATATAAAATAACCTCAGCATACATTGTACGAGATAAAGAAATAAATATATAAAAACAAGTATTAACAACTCCCCAAGCATAAGCTGCTGCTTCTGCACGAGCTGTATATACTGCTGCAAGTAATCCAGTTACTGCTGATAAAAGTCCTGCAATTGATAATACAGTTATTGTTTCAGAAATTGAACCACCACTATATAAAGGACTAAAGAAAAAGAATATATTTACAAGTAAGAAAAATATAAAATATCCTTTATGAAATTTTGAAAACGATTTAAACCAAGTCATTAAAATTCCTCCTAAAAGTATGTTAAATAAATACGTCTCTAAATGACAACGTTATTATATAGCTAATAAATCAATAAAACAATGACATAAAAGTATCTAAAAGTAAGTGTATGAAAATATTTACATACAGAAGAGAGGCGTACATATTTTTGAAACAAAATAAATTGATTCAATGCAAGTGTGTAAAAGGTTTTCATAAGTGAGGGAACTATAGAATTTTAATAAAGTAAATAAAAAAAGAATAAAGTTAATAAATTTTAAATGTATTCAATGAAAAAACTATAAAAAGTTTTTAGTGAATTTAAGTTTGATGAGTATTTGAATCAAAAAGAAGAGATAATTAGGACAGTTCCAAGTGATTCACAGTATAGTGAGTTTGAATTTGATTAAAATATTAAAATAGTTTTCCTTATGGAAAATAAAGTTATTAAATATAATTAGAGTATTTATATAAAAATAATATTTATATATAAATTTAAAGGCAAAGTAACTTTAGAATTATATAGGTTACTCTGCCTTTGAAATAAATATAATTTTATCTATACTTAATTTTTATATTATTAGCTATAATTACTTTTTTAGAAAATATTCCATGAATCAATTTGACCTTACCATTTTTATTAAAATAGGGAGTGTCATAAGTTGAATATACTATTTCTCGTTTATGTACAAAGTCAGTTACATAGATTGTGAAATAACGTTTATTATCATTATCATCATTAAATTCATCAATGCCTGTACAAATTCCAGTTAATGAAGTATATAGGCCAAATATGTACTCTATTAAAGCAAGGAGACTTTTTAGTATACCTATTAAAAATAACCAAACTAGAATAGATTTAAAAAGTAAATCATAGCAAAAGTAAATAAATATAACCGCATAAAATATTGAGAATTTAGAGAAATATCTTTGCTTAAAAGGTACTTTCTCAAGGGGATAAAACCAAATTTTAAATCTCCAAAATATACTACTATCATTCATATCAGAATCTGCACCTGACATAGCTTGTTGCCATTTTAGTTTACGGTCAGTAGCTAGTAGAGAATATATTATTTTACTATAAATTATAACTGCAATATAAGAAGCCTCCATAATTAGAGAAGAGATAAAGAGCGACATATTCTTAAATATAATTATAGTAATTACACTATATAAAATAAAAATTATATTTAAAAATAATAAAGGCTTTAATTTAGACTTTACAATAAATCTATCTTCTTCAGATAATTTAGGTGATTTATTAAATATTGCACCAAGAGCTAAAGCGATTAGAGTAAAAGCAGTAAATTGATTAATTAAGTTAATATTTATACCATCAAATAGAGATAAGGAATATCCTTTTAAATTTAAATATAATAGAATATTACCTAAAATATTAATGAGTATATTGGAAATCGCAAGAATTCTTAAAGATTTCATACTATGTTTTTCTGTCATTTATATCACCTCATTTCGTTTAAATAATATAAATTATATCATGAATTAAGGATGATAGTTTAATTAGGATTGTAGTATCGAGGCTTAAAGATATTTATTTAATCGTCTTAGCATAAATTTGAAAAGAGTTTGAGTATATTACTTAAGAAATACTATAATAAAAAATAATGGCTTAATCATATTTAATTTCTAAAGTTTTATTATAAAAAAGTTGATAAGAAATTTAATAATTAAATATGTTAGTATACAAATATAAACAGTAATTATAATAAAGTAATTTGGTATTAATCAAAAATATAATTATAATTGATTTTTTAATAAAAGGAATATTTTAAATACATAATTAGTTTCAAATTAATTATGTACTTTCTGTTTATTTTACGGGATTATTGCTATTTTGCTCATAGTAATAGTACAAAGAAAGGTGAAAGTTATTATAGCACCACTTTAGCTATAGGCGAAAGAAGGTGAAAATCTATGATTAATAAATCTATAAATAAAAAATCAAAACAATATTCATTTGATAGTTTTTATAAAAAAGTATTAAATAATGAAGTTATTGACAGTGAGAGGAGGAATAAAAATATTAGAGAAAAACAAATATTGTTTTCAGAATTGACTGAGAGACAAATGAACATTCTATCATTAAATGAAATAAGATTAAGTACTCAAATAATTTTATTTTTAACTATAAAAAATTTATATTTAAACCTATATCATATTTAATATAGAAAAACAAAAATGAGGTGAATATATAATTGTAAATACAAAACTATTTTTTAAGTCCAGCATATAAAAGTAAAGGATTTAAATAAAGCTTTACTTTTAGAAAATATTTATGGTATTGCAGAATTTTATATAAAAGATAGAGCTTTAGGGGGACCCTGGAATAACAGAAAAGAAATATATAAAGAGCTTAGAGAACAAAAAGAATTAAGGAAATCGAAGCAGTAAGCAAAAATTGAGGAATTTCTTTCATGCATCAGGTAGGGTGAGTTAATTCTAGAATAGGATATTTAGTTGAAGCTAAAAAACAAATAGACAAGTCATTAATGAGTAAAGGTTAAATACTTCAAAGAAATTTAGATTTTTATTATATTAATAAGTTGAGAAAAGGAGAAGTTTATGTGGATTAAAACTCAAGATAAGAAAAAATTAGTTGAAGTTACAAAAGTAGAATTACAGAAAGCAATTGGTTCTAAATATAAATGTGCAATTATTGGGACTTTAAAAAATTCAAGTTTTTTTCAAGTGAAATAATAGAATTAGGGAAATATTCATCTTTAGAAGATGCTAATATTGAACTAAAAAATATAGAAAAATGTATAACTGAAGATAAAAAGTTGTATTCCATGGGGTAGGGGGATGTAAATATGGAATTTAAGATGGTTATTAATCTAATTATAATAATGTTAAATTTATTGGTTTTATATTTATTATTACGAAGTAAAATGAAATTAACCAATAGATCATTTACAGTTATAAATTTAAATAATATAAATAAAGGTAATTGGAATAGATGGATAAATTTTTTTGTTATTCCATTAGTGATTATTAGCTTTATTATATTAGTTTATAATCTATTTAGTAAAAATAATGATTATTATAATATTTGGTTTATATATTATGTACCATTAATTTTTTTTGTTAATCCAGTTATTTATATTAATGATGAGTATATAGGTACTATTTATAAAATTATAGATACACAAAATTTAAAATATATTGAAGTTTCTATAAAATATAATAATGTAAAGGTTTTATTTTATTATGTAGATAAGACTAATAATGAAATAACATTTAATGTTTCTACATATGCAGCTAAAAGAAATTATGAATTATCAAAAAAGATTATAGATGCATTAAGAAAATATAATTATGAAGTGTATTTAAATGAGATAGGATAAATAAAAAATAAAAGGATATTATAATAAAATCAAAAGAGATAAATTAAAGATTGTTATGTGCTACTGATTATCATACCTTTTTTGAACGGGAGTGATAGATATGAGTATTGGTAAGTTAAGGTTATTATTTAATGATGGAATGTTTTTACTAGCATTATTAACGTTTATAGTCATATTTATAAAAAATAACAAAAAAATAGTAGCCCTTGACCGAAATTGAGTGCTACTATTTTAATAATATTATAGTGATATTAGTTGCATAAGCAACTTTAATTTATATTCTAGTAGAGTGTTAGAAGCGCTCTACTTTTTGTATTTAGGATACCATCTGCTATGAGGGTATTAGTTTCTCTAATTTCAAGTGATACTTCTGAGACAAGGAGACAAATAAAAGCCATATGTGATGTAGCCAAAAGACATGGAGAAAGAGTATATCAATATTGTGGTGGTCATGTTCATGTTGAAATGAATAAATTAGATACTGAAAGACAAAGGTGGAGAAGGTTTTTTAAGACAATAGAAAATTATGAAGAAGGTATATGTAGCTTCATGAGGCGATTTAGGACAGGTTAAACAGTACACGAAATTTAGTAGAGTAGCTTCTGGCACTAAAAATATGCGATGTAACTTAGAATCTGATGAGGAGGTTAAAGGAATGGAATCTAGATTATCAGGAATGAATAGATTCTATGAAATAAATTTAAAAAATATAGCAACAAGAAGAGCTCATACAGTAGAATTTCGTTATTTTAACGGATCATTAAATTATAAGCAAATCCGGGCAAATATAAAAATGGCAGCAGGAATAATTAATGCATATGAAAAGGCAAGATTTAGAGATGCAGATGATGAAAACTATAAAAAAAGAGGTAACATATTAAAAGCTTCTGCTATAGCTACAGTGACAAGAATAAAGGATAAAATGATGAGATTTATAGATATAGCTTTTTCAAGAAAAAAAGATAAGGATGCAATAATAATGTATTTAAAAAGAATGAATGGAGATGAAAATTTTAGAATTTTTAGAGTTTAGTGTATAATAATATCAGATGATGTTTCATAAATTAATTAAAATTTAGATTCTGTTAAGTTATGATGATTAATAATTATATGAGTACACTTTATATTGCAGCATTTATAGAGATTGTAATGTTTATATTTATGATATAAATAAGTTTTTTATCGCATTTTGGTATCTTGGATAATTGGATTTAACCTTTCCAATACCGTCTACAAGACGAATTGACGGTTACAATTTTTACATTGATATTATTGATTAGCCTGCTTATCAAAGCCAAACTTATATAGTTTAATCGAATGACAGTGAGGATATTTTAAATTAGTTTTGTTCATTGCTTTTTTCTCTTTTTGTGGGGAGTATATTGTGGTCTAGTCAAACTTAGTGTATTTCCTTAGGTTAAGAAGAGCGATGTTCATATAAATTAACAGAACGTACTTTACAATGAGGGGGCATATTATGAAGAGAAAATTAAAAAAAATATCAATTATATCAGCAGTTTTTTTGAGTGGAATTTTATTTTTTTCTGGATGTAGTAATAAAGTTAAAGAACAGATGGATTTAGCTATGAATTACTTGAATTCAGGAAAATATAATGAAGCTAAAAATGAATTGGAAGTAGTTTTGAAGGAGAATTCAAATAATTCAGAAGCGAAATTACTAATAGAGATCATAAGTGATTTTGAAACTGCTAAAAAATTATTTGATGATGGGAAAATTAATAAGGCTAATGAAGAAGTGTTAAATATTCCAAAAGAATATAGTAATTATGATATAAAAAATGAAATTGAAAATTTAAAAAGTAGTATAAATAAAAGATTAGAAGAAATAAAACAATTTAATAACAATTTAGATAAAGTACATAAATTAATTAGTGATGGAAAGTTAGAAGAGGCTAAAAAAGGAATAGATAATATAAAAAATGAACATTTAACTACTGATCAAGTCAAAAAAGTAATAGATTTAGAAGATTCATTAAACAAAAAAATAGATGAGAAAAAGAGAGAAGAAAAGTTACTTAAAGAGAAAAAACAAAAGGAGTTAGAACAAAAGAAAAAAGAAGAAGAAATTGTAAAACAAAATACACCTAAGAAAAAAGAAACAAATATTAATTCAAAAAATGAAAAAGGTAGTAATAGTAACTCTAATAAAAATCAGTCTAAGTCCTATGTGTATGTAAATAATGAATTAGGATTACAAATGACAATTCCAGCTAGTTGGAATGATCTTTATACAATAAAATCTGATAATGATGGTATATATTTAAGTGTAAAGCATAAAAAAAGCAATCCAAATTTAAGACAAGGCTTTTTATTTGCTGTAACTAAAAGAAGTCCAATGGATGATGAAGATCATATGGATAGTGTAGGTAGAAAAAGATATATAAAAGCTAAGGGAGTAGCATATATTATTTGGGGGCCAACTGGTCTTACAATGGGGGAGGATAATCCAGATTGGGATATATATCGTAGACTAAATCATCAAAAGTATTCTGTAGCAGATACTGTAAAAGCTATACTATAGATTAGAAATGAATAAAAACATAAAAAACGAAAAATATTAATAAATTGGTTCAAAAAGTTAAAAAATGTAAAAAACGAGAAAAATAATTTAAATGGATATATAAGAAAATGTATCAAAAATTATTGCTTAAAGATTATAAAAATAATAAAGGCTTTGTAACATTTGATGAGAGATTAAACTATGTTATTTTTAAATGATTATTTTGAAGACATATCAGATAGGGAGTTTAGTAAAGATAATTTGGTTATAGAACTACCTAATATTTTAGATAATGATGAAAAAGAAATCTTTCTTAGTGCTTATTTAAATAATATATCAATAAATGATTTAGTTAAAGTAAAGCGGCAATAGCAATTGTAAAGTCAAAAGATAGTTTGATGAAAATTGGATTAGTATAATAATAATTGTTGTAAAAGTAATTTAAATTGGATTTGAGTTTATCGAAAAGAATATGGCCTTTTATGGTTATATTAATGGCGTTATAATAAACTATAATTAATAAGAAATAAGGAAAGTGGATATGTTATGAAAAAATTAACAAAAAAAAGCTCCAAAATTAAAGGATATATATTTTAAATGAATAAAGATATTAAAGAAAATTAGAGTTATATTTGTTGTATCAGTGACGTTATTGGTGGTTTTTTATAATTTTAATAGTATTAGGGGGTAGTAGTAAGTTTTATCATAGCAGCTATATGTATATTATATACAATGTATGTTATAGATATAAGCAAAAAAATTGCTAAAGAAAAATGGAAAGATATTTAGATATTAAGATATGTAAAATTAGTTATTAGTAAATATAATTGGTTATGGGGAATTGGAGAACAAGGAGCAAAACCTGCAAAAAATATTGATAGTTGGATACAGATATGGCGTGTACCTGATAGAAATATGGCTAATAAATGTGCTAATTATGCTGATAGGACATTTTAGAATTCTACAGGTGGATATCATAAAAATATACATATTGATTATAGAATTACATCGAGATTAACAACTAAAAATCCTAATTATTGTTCAAAATTAGTTTTTCAATCATATTACTGGGGAAGTGGTAGTGCATCTGTTATAAAAGAAAACATGGTTAATCTATCTTGGGTATGACCAAATGCATTACCAAATGTGTTTACAGGAAAATATGCGCCTTATAAAGTTGGAACATATTAGGGGGAATAAAATATGAAAAAAAAGTTATTAATAATTTTAATTATTATAGTTGGGATTATAATTTTTTTTGTGGGCAAAGGGTATTTAAAAAAAATGGATGCTGATAAAAAAATAGATAAATTTATTACTGAAAAAGCTAATATACCTTTAAGTGAAATTTTAGTAATTACCCCAATTAAGGAATGGGGTATGATAGGAGATTCTGAAAAGGAGTATTCAAAATATTTTACAACAAAAAAAGATTTTGAAAGATGGAAAGAAAAATTAAAAAAAGAGGGTAAAAATTATAAAGATGTAAAAATTAAAGATTGTGAAATACAATATTCTTGTACGTATTCTCCTAAAATTTCTAAATTTAATCAAACAGAGGTGTATCGTTTACAATATAGTTTATTTGGAAATAGTATAAATAGTTTAAATGAAATAGAAAATGATTTTGCATACCCTCCAAATGAATATATAAAAAAGCTTTTAAAAGAAGAAAATTCAAATTTCACAGGCCTTAATTGAAATTGGTTTTAAATATTGATAGTAAAAGGGTTCTAAAGAAAAACTTTAGAACTTTTTTAGTGACAAAATAAATTATACAACATCTAAAAAGTTGGTTAAATATATTTTAAAAGAAAGATTTAGGAAAAATAAATAAAAACTAAATAAAAGAAAAGGAGCTGAAAAATCCTTTTAGCTTTTATCTGTAATAAGATTTAGTATCTAGCGGATAAAGAGATGAATTGTAATCTTTTAAATCACTAATTAAGATTTACATAAAACTTCAATTAAACACTTCGTATTATTTTTTATTTGCATTTATTTTTGAAAATAAAATAGTGATAATATAATGGCGATTAATTAATATAATTAAATGTATTAGGTTTAATTATTCATATAAAGTTATATAGATAAAAATTAAATTATATATAGAATTAAAAAGAACCTCATTTTAATAAAATGAAGTTCTTTTTTGATAAGGGGTCACTTAAAAAGCGTAAAATAATTTAATTAATGATTAAATTATATATCTATACAATATAAAAATAAATGATAAAAATCATATGTATGAAAAAATAGATATGATAATATATCCAATATAATTATTTGATAAGAAAGGAGAATGAAATGTGAAAAAAAAATACAATGGAACTAAGAAGCCAGGTAATATGTTTAATTTGATTACATTATTATTTATATTAATTATCTTATATGGAACTTTATTATGGATTTTTTCTATTATGCTCACAATATTTTAATAAAAAATAATTATATTCATATCAAATTTACATAAATTAAGTGAAAATATAGTAATGATAATAAAAATTCATTATTGAAAAATAGGTATAATTTGCCGAATATAGTATGCTATAAATTAAAAAAATATATATTACATAACAGTTAAAATAAAAAGATAGCCAAATAAAAAAAGCTATCTTTTTATTATGTAATATATTAATAATGAGACAGTACTATTATAAGGTATTTAATTTATTTATAAAATGATAAAAGTCATATGTATCAAAAAATAAATATGATATTATATCAAATAATATTATTTAATATAAAAGGAGAAGTTCATATGAAAGCTAAAGCAAAAAATATATTAGAAATATTAGTAATTATAGTTGTTACAGTGTTAATAAATAAATTTTTAATATTTACAGCTTATATACCTAGTGGATCAATGATACCGACTTTAAATCCTGGAGATAGAATCTTAGCAACTAGAGTGTATAGCACCAGTCATCTAAATAGAGGAGATATTATAATATTTAAGTCTAATGAACTTCATGAAGATTTAATAAAAAGACTTATAGGATTACCAGGAGATGAGATAAATATTAATGGAACTTCGGTATATGTAAATGGTAAAAAATTAGATGAACCGTATGTAAGAAATAATATGAATTTTGAAGGAACGTATAAAGTTCCAATGGGGGAGTACTTCTTTTTAGGGGATAATAGAGCGAATTCTGATGATTCACGTTTTTGGAGCAGTCCTTACATAAACGGAGATAATATAATTGGAAAAGCTTATTTTAGGATATGGCCATTAAATAATATTGGTTTTTTAACTTAAAAGATATGTAGTTATAGAAATTAAGATATAGTATTAAAAGACTAGATAAAATTAATTGATCTAGTCTTTTAATTAAATAAAGTATTTGAAAATTTGTTTAATAAAATAATAAATAAATTAAAAATCTATTTTATTAATATAATATGTTAATTGCAGATTTACTAGTATACAACTAAACTTATATAG
>NZ_JAFBDA010000028.1 GCF_016907995.1 Clostridium sardiniense
CACTCATAAAACTTACTTTTATAAAAAGAATTGCTGGTTGTTTAAATGTTTTATATATTCTGTTCAATTTTCAAAGACCATTTTATCTCGTCGCCTTCAAGCGACTTGATTATCTTATCACTTAGGAGTTATCATGTCAACATTTTTTTAAAACTTTTTTCAAAGCTTAAAGTGTTGCTATCGCTCCTTTGCGACGTTTTTCATCTTATCATCTAGTGATTTACTTGTCAACATTTTTTTCTAAGAAGTAAACTGTCGAACTTTGTTTATCACATCAATGACGTGTTTTATCTTATCATAATCTGCCCTACCCCTTATAATACATTTTGTCATGTAATTTTATTATCTCCATCATTCTTTAAATTATGCATTTTTTCTATGTTTTTTTTATATTGATACTCTTGGTACTGTTTTTCTATTTTTTTTTAATATTCAGAATATTTTAAGGCAAAATCCCCCCTCTTTTATATTTTTTCATATGATATACTTTAAACTAAGGAGGTGATTATTATGGCAAACATCTTAAAAAATGATTGGAACGATTTATTACAAGATGAATTTAATAAAGATTATTATAAAAAGATACATAACTTTCTTGTGAATCAATATAGTACAAAAACAATATATCCTGATAAATACGATATATTTAATGCGCTTCATTTTACTCCTTATAAAGATGTAAAAGTTGTTATACTTGGTCAAGATCCATATCATGGTCCAAATCAAGCGCACGGTCTTAGTTTTTCAGTTAAACCTGGAAATAGAATTCCACCATCATTAGTAAATATATATAAAGAGCTCAACCATGATCTAGGGTGCTACATACCTAATAATGGGTATTTAAAAAAATGGGCCGATCAAGGAGTACTTTTATTAAACACAACACTTACTGTAGAGGCTAGAAAAGCAAATTCACATCAAAGAATAGGTTGGGCTATATTTACTGATAAGATTATTTCTTTATTAAACGAAAGAAAAGATCCAATAGTATTTATACTTTGGGGAAATAACGCAATTAAAAAGAAAGATCTAATCACTAACCCTATACATTATATAATACAATCAGTTCATCCAAGTCCCCTATCAGCTTCGAGAGGTTTCTTTGGATCTAAACCATTTTCTAAAACTAATAGCTTTTTAGAAAGTGTTAATAAAAGTCCAATTGATTGGCAAATTGAAAATCTATAATTTTTAATGTTTCTTATAAAAAAGATGATTAATGAGAATTACTTCTCATTAATCATCTAACACTTTGAACTTATTTATTCTTCCTATTAATCTTCCATTAAGTAACTTAGAATTTATCAAATAGTTTAATGCAATCTTTACATGATAAAAATTATCATTTACTCCGGTTATAATCTTTGATTTTGGTATTAATGTTATTACATAAACCATTCCAGTAACAAGGAATGTTGCCCCTATTCCACTTATAACCGCATTAATAACTGGATGATCAATTCCAACACTTCTTAATGGGAATATTATCCTATTTAGAGCGTAAATGTGGAGCATGTATCCTGCATATGAATATTTAGATATAAATCCCATTACGCTTGATAATATCTCCCTCTTTATAACATATTCTCCAACTATATAGAACATAAGGATATTTGATGTTCTATAAGCAATATCAAATAGTAAGTTATATTCTACAAAATCAAATTGTCTGGAGAACTTATAATAAAATGTTAATATAAACATTCCATATACAATATATCTATATTTAAGAACAACTCTCTTAAATATATCATAATTAAATGCTGCATACATTCCAAATATAACGTATATGCTCCAGAATAATATTGATATATTTACAAATCTCATTTGCAGTTCTGTAGGTTGTCCAAATATAAAATTCGCAGCACCTTCCTTTATCCCACCTTGATGTATTGATACATACATATATCCTTTTAATAAAGCAAGAAATGCAAATATTCTAATTACAATATTTCTCTTATGTAACCATCTTCCTACATATATTAAAACCGGGAATATAATAACTAGTCTTATAAACATACCCATATACCAAAGATGGAAACCTCCATTTCCAGCCAAAGTCTGCCCTAAAAAATTAGATATTCTATCTGGATTATATAAAAGCATATTTATATATGAAAATATAAAATACGGTATTATTAAATATAAAAATCTATTTTTATAGTATCTTTTTATGTCCATATTCTCTTTATAACTATAAGCAATAGTCAACCCACTTATAAATAGGAATATTGCAACACCAGGTTCTGCAATAACCATAAGAAAATTAGCCACAGTCACCCATCCTGCTGACATAGAAAAGTCTGATGGTGCACTCCCTAACGCATGCTGCATTATTACAAAAAAGAAAGCAAGTGTCCTTAGCATTTCTATTTCTTTTAGTCTTTGTTTTTTCATAATTCATCCCCCACCTTTATAAACTAAATTATACAATATAATTATTACATAACAATTATAAATTAAAATTTTCTTCAATAAAAAAGGTATGTATTATTTAAAGTACATACCTAATAAATTTCCATCTATATGTTTTGTTTTACAGTAATAATCATTTTTTTATATTGTTCATCTGTTATTAAATCATATCTTTTCATTATGATTAGGGTTTCTTCATCATAAAGAGGTTTCTTCAAATCCTCATTATCCTTACATACTAAAATAGACTTTCTTCCTACTAATAAAGCTATAAAGACTAGAATTGCAGATGTTAATACAAATTCCATTTTCATATTCTCCAGTAAAACATTATATTTATATAATATTATGCTTTAATGCTAAGTATGATTCCAATTTACTTAAAACTTTTAAGCCTTTTATAAAATGTATATGCTAAAGTAGATATTATTCCAACCACGCCTCCTAGCGAAAAGAATAAAACCACTTCTCCTATTAATGTCCCAATTAAAACTCCACTTCCTACTCCAAATGCTATTCCTTTTGCAACTAACTCATATTCGTATTCTGTTAAATTAGCTTTTTCAAACACCATCATCACTCCCAAACCCATAATCTTACTTTTATTATAAAATATACTTCTTAATAATTTCTTAAGCAAAGCTTAAATAACGCTTATATAAAAAGAAAATATTTTTTAATTGTGATACTCTCTTATAGCTTACTTAGTTTTAATTTAAATACTTTATTATATTATATACTATTTAATGGGTTATTATTTACAATTTAATTACAAATTTGGTGTGTACAGGTTAATATTTTATATAAATAAAGGATAGACTATCCTTTATATCTATCCTTATACTATCTTTAAATTATACTATTTTACTTCCATGTAATTCTTTTGCATTTGTCATATTATATATATGCTCTCTATTATTAGCATTTATCCCGCCACCAGGCATTATAATAATTCTCTCACCAGCATATTCAACCAATTCTTTTAATTTTTCTAAATTATTTGGAGCGTTGGTTGATCCACCTTTTGTAAGTATTCTATCTATTCCAAGATCAACTAGTGAATCTATAGCAAAATTTTTATTCTCAATTTCATCAAATGCCATATGAAAAGTTGTACTTAAATTTCCAGCCTCTTCTTTCAATATTTTGTTTCTTTCTATATCTATAGTATTATCATCATTTAAAATACCAAAAACTACACCATTTAATCCAAGCTCTTTACATATTCTAATATCTTCTTTCATTATTTCAAATTCTTCATCTGAATAATTAAAATCTCCACCTCTAGGTCTTATTATTACGTTTATAGGTATATCTATATCGCAAACAGATTTTTTTATTGTTCCATAGCTAGGAGTTGTGCCCCCTTCTTGAAGGTTATCACATAGTTCTATTCTATCTCCTCCATTTTTGAAAGCAGCTATAGCCTCCTTATAATTTCCCACACATACCTCTAATTTCATCCCTATTCACCTCTTATAAAAAAATAAAAAGCACTAACAAAAGTTAGTGCTTTCTGGTGGCTCGAGTAGGAATCGAACCTACGACACGCGGATCTTCAATCCGCTGCTCTACCAACTGAGCTATCGAGCCATACAAACCTAGCAACGTCCTACTCTCCCACACAGTCTCCCGTGCAGTACCATTGGCGCTATAGAGCTTAACTTTCCTGTTCGGAATGGAAAGGAGTGTTTCCTCTATGCCATCATCACTAGATACAAACATATTATAACTAATATTTAGTAAAGTGTCAAAGACTTTTTTTTATTTTTTATAATGTTTTTTATCTCTTTTTATTTAACTACTAAATTATTATACACGGTTATACAAAAGTAAAAATAAATATAATAAATTTAATTTATATAATAATTTATTCTGTCCATAATACAAAGAGACTGCTCAATACAGTCTCCTATTCCTTATTAATCAATTTTATATTTCAAACTCACTATTGTTTTTATCTATAAATCCTACTTTTACTTCACAATTTAATTTTTCTTCTAGCAATTTTGCAAGCTCATCTCTTGCAGATATAACTTCATCATAGTTTTTATCAGTAAATCCATCTATAGGGAAAAATATATTCTTACTTTCTGATACTATCTTCCCATGTTCACTTTGTCTCCATATCCATCTCCTTGTTCTAACCCTATCTCCTGCAAAATATATTAATTCATCATCTTCTAAGTATTCCTTCTCTTCTGAGCCAAATGGAATGAAACTATCTCCTTTTTTTGAGAATTTAACATAAATATCTCCACCAACAGTATCAATGTCATGTGCTCCTAGCGGAACTAGATATTTTAAAGAAATAGCATTTCCAAGATTAACTATAGGATTAATATTAGGTAATCCCTTCTTTTTAGCTACTCTAGTAAGCATTGCCTCATTTGATGCCATAAACTTATTAGGATTAATATCCAAGCTTTTAAAAGCATCTCTATAATAAATTATTTCTTCTAGTTCCTTAACTTTTTTACCTTCGAATTTTCTTTCATCTAGTTCTATAATATTTTTTAATAATTCATTGATCTCAATATTATCCTTAGAATTATCAATACCTTTTGCTACTACTACCCCAAAACATACATTGTCGAGTTTATTAAAAACATCTCTATCTACTATAAATTTCATATTAGCCCCCTAAATACTTATTAACATATAATTGTAATATTTCTAATGTTTTGTATTATAAACATTCCAGTAGATGGAATGTCAATACTTATCAACTAATATTTGAATTTCTGTTACTATTTCAGATTCTTTGTTTGTTAATCCAAAATCTATCAATGTTATTTCTACTGAATCTTCTAACATCTTATAGCCTTTATTTTCAATATACTTTAGTAACTTTTCATAATATAAAGGTGATTCTTCATGAGTTCCATTAAACCTTACACATACATAAGTGCCTTTAGGTAATACTTTTAAGAATCGTTTATTATAATTCTCACCTTCTACTATAACAAAAATTGAATCATACCCTTGAAATATCCTTTCCCTTAGTTTTTCTAAAGAAATTGATACTCCAACCTTTCCATTAAAGATTGAAGCTTTTTCATTTGCTGTTATTTCTAACTTTCTAATAGATAGTTCTAAATCATCAAAGGTTTTTATCTTTTGTCTTAAAATAGCAACAATTCTACTATCAAATTCAATTTCTTGTATAATATCTAAATTATCATAACGTCTTGCATAGTTAATAGTCTCTATTCTTTTTTGTATTTTATCTTTTATAAACTCCATCTCTTTTATCTTTTCTTCAGTTATCTTTTTTTGAGTTTCAAATAAATCCATAATATTATCTATACTTCTATTATCTAAATGCTGTTTTATTTTATTTAGTGGTGTACCTAATGCCTTTAAATACTTTATTGTATTTAATTGCTCAAATTGCTCTGTAGAATAATATCTATACCCATTCTCCTTATTTATAAATCTTGGCTTAAATAAGTCAATTTCATCATAATATCTTAATGTTTTACTATTAATATCAAATAACTTTGATATCTCACCAATTGTAAATAGATTTTTCATTTTGCATCTCCTATATTATTAAGCAATTTTTAGTATTATTTTACCATAATATAAACCTAAAAATTTCTATAACAAAAAATACTGCACATTCATTTATGAATAATACAGTATCAATATTAATTATATTTATTGTTATATAATTTTAAATTATGAATCTTAATTTTCGAAACAGAATTGTAAAGCTTTCTTTAATGCTTCATTAAAGAAATACCAATCATGAACTCCTTCCCATTCCTCATAAGTAAAATTCAAATTAATCTTTTCTATTTCATTACGAAATCTTATATTATAATCTCGTAAATAATCTTCTGTTCCACAAGCTAAATATATCTTAGGCTTAATTTCTTGTACACTTACACTCTTGGCTAGCTCTAGTATTTCATTTTGAGGATTACATTCTAATTCTTGTCCAAAAGCTGATAAAAAGTCTGTAATTAATTGTTCGCCATACATCGCCTTCAATTCTTCTGTTTTATCATTCTTCCTCTGTCTATCCAAATCATCCTTTAAAAATAAACAAGCTGATGAAAATGCACAACAATAACCATATTCTTCTGGTTTTGACAAAGCACATTTTAAAGCACCATATCCCCCCATAGATCCACCAATAATTGCAGTATCTTCTCTTTTATGAGATATTTTAAAAACACGCTTACAAATTTCAGGCAACTCTTCTGTAATATAGCTAAAGAATCTTTGTCCATATTTCATATCAGTATAAAAACTTCTTGCTACTTCTAGCATTATAAAAATAGTATTATAGTTGTTTGCATAAACCGGCAACATAGTATTATCGGCCCAGCTTCCGTTATCTCCACAAAGCCCGTGAAGGACATATGCTACTTTATACTTGTTACTTTCTTTAAATCCATTAGGAACAATAACCGTTATCCCTGTATCCATTTCAAGAATTTTTGAAAACACATTTCCACGTAAAATCATATTTACACCACCTATTTCACATATATTTCTTTTGTATTTTATATATTAAAATATTTTTCTATGTCTTTAAATTATATATGTTCTCATTATTTTAATTCATACATAAGTATTTTCTCTAAAGTATTGCCATAACTTTTCAAAGTATCTATCTGTACGAAACCATACTTTTCATATAAATTTTCTTCTCCGGTTGCAATATATATTTTCTCAAAACCTTCTCTTTTAGCATACTCAAAAACCTTTTTAATCATCTTCTCACTTACCCTATTCCCCCTATACTTTTCATCAACAAATACAAATCCAATCCATGGTGTATAAGTACAGTTAGGAATATAATCTGTTTTGGTTATTGTACAAAATCCTACTACAGTGTCATCTTCAACTACTACAAAAGGGCATTCAAAATCTTCAAACATATTTTCTCTCATTCTTTTTGCCAAGCTTGCCCCAACTCTCCATGAGCATTTTTCAGCCATTTCAATTGTTCTATTCCAATATATATCTTCTCTATCAAGAATTCTTATCTCCATATACCCTCCCAAATTTTACCTAAGTATTCTTTATTTAAGTATATCACTATGATAATATTTGGTAAAAATATTTTTTATTTTCACCATTCTATGTAATAATAAACTTATCGAATATAACTTGGAGGTGAATTCATGAATACTGAAATAGAAAGATTAACTCAAATTTTAAAAGAAAGTAATAATATAGTTTTCTTTGGAGGAGCCGGTGTATCAACTGAATCTGGGATTCCTGATTTTAGATCTAGTAATGGACTTTATAATGATTCAAATAAAGTACAATATTCTCCTGAGGAAATACTAAGTCACTCATTCTTCTTTTCTCATACAAAAGATTTTTATGACTTTTATAAGAATAAAATGATTTATACGAATGCTAAACCAAATAAAGCCCATATAGCTTTAGCTAAATTAGAGGCTGAAGGTAGATTAAAAGCTATAATAACTCAAAATATCGATGGATTACATCAAGAAGCTGGTAGTAAAAAAGTTTTTGAATTGCACGGATCAATTCATAGGAATTATTGCACTAGTTGTAATAAATTTTATCCACTAGATTTTATACTAAAGAGTAAATATATCCCCATTTGTACTGAGTGTGGTGGAATAATTAAACCAGATGTTGTCCTATATGAGGAACCTCTTGACGAAACAACATTAAATGCTTCAGTAAGAGCTATAATGAATGCTGATACATTAATAATTGGAGGAACATCCCTTGTTGTTTATCCAGCTGCTTCACTAATTAGATATTTTAGAGGTAAAAATCTAATACTTATAAACAAAAGTAGTACTCAATACGATAACTTAGCTTCTCTTTGTATAAATGATAGTATTGGAGAGGTGTTATCTAAAGTAATTGAATAATTTTTTATAAAACAAAATATATATAATATATATAACAATTTAGGAGTTTTTTGAATGAAATATATTATATTTATATTGTTAATTTTAGTTATAGTTTTTTTAGTACTATATTATGAAAGAAAACTTTTCTCTTGCAGAAAACAACTACTAATCGCTAATAATCAAATTAATAGTTTAAGACAACGAGTTCCAAAGACAAATCCACATAAAAAGAATAAAAAATTTGAAATTAAATTTTCTGCTCCTAATTCTAATATGGGAATAATAAACGAAAACTCTAATATATATATATCACCTCTAGAATCTTCAGAATTAGTGCAACATATAGATATTAAAATGGAGGTCAAAATTCTAGATAAAGCTGAATTAAACAGTGAACATTGGTATTATATATCGCTTCCTATGGATAGTAATATAAATTCTAGAGGATGGATTCCTCAAAGAAGTTTCTCATATTTTTATGGTAACTCTACTAATATTACTAAAAACACATAATAAAAACCTTAGATAATGGCTTTTTCAAGCTATTATCTAAGGTTTTTTATATTTTAATAGTAAGTCCCATATATACAACATAAATAACTAATGTTACTATTAATGGCCAATCTATAACTCTTTCCGTTGTTTCAGTTAATTCTCCTGAAACACTTCTGTATCCATCAGGATTTATTATCTCAATAACTCCTCGTCTCTTACCTAATTTATCTAACTTCCTAATTACTAAAAATGCTAATACTGAAGCTACAACAAATATTATAATTCCACCTTGAAGCAATGCTAACTTCTCTCCTAGTGGAAGTGATTTAAGTGACACTTGACTTGTATTTTCTATTTGTGATGGATTAATAAAACTCATTAATTTTTGAAGTGTAACTGAAGTACCATTTATAATAAAGTGCATTATCATAGATGCATAAATACTCCCTGTAACTCTTACTGCATAGGCTAATACAAAACCAAGGACAGTTGCATATAAAAACTGATTTGCATCTAAATGGAATATTCCAAAGAATAATCCTATAATAACTGCTGATTTAAATCTACTTTTTCCATTGTATCCTGATAAGATTACTCCTCTTAAGGTAATTTCTTCTGTAATAGCTGGCATAAAGGCTATTATTCCCATAAGTATAATATAGGGTGTGCTTGATATTGAACTCATTAAATTTCCTATATTATTTTCAAAAAAGAATCCACTTATAAGTCCAAAGAAATTCATTATAGGCACACACAAGAATCCTAATACTATTACAAGAATTAAATCTTTAAAAGGCAATAACTTAAATCTAAATGTTTCTACTAAATTACATTTAGTTACAATCACATATATAATTGCTGGTATTATAAATATTATTATGTGATTACATACTAAGGCTATTCTTATATCTCTAACCCCAATTAATCTATAAATTGGCAGCAATACATAGGGCATAAATATTTCTAATAATATTATTATTAGAAAATATAAATTTGCTCTAAAAACTTTTTTCATATTTTTCTCCTTTTTTATTATACTGAGTATATTTTTTTAATTTTAGGAGATACTATTCAATGAGGCTAATGCTTCATTAATTAATCGCCTCTCCCCCATTTTATTTATATACAGGAACAATCCCTCTTTTGATTTAAAGAAGAAAGAGGGATTTTTTCTATCCCTCAATATTTTCTCTTTCTTTCAATATCATTTGTATTAATTTTTATAATAAGCTTCTTCTTATTATATCTAGAGCTGTCATACTTGCTCTATTTTTAACTGAATTTCTATCTCCAGTAAATATATGTTTATAAGATTTAACTTCCCCATCTACATATATACCAAAATACACAAGTCCTACAGGTTTTTCTTCTGTTCCTCCTGTTGGTCCTGCTATTCCAGTAGTTGATACTCCAATTCTAGCACCGGTTCTTTTTGCTATTCCTTCTGCCATTTCTTTTGCAGTTTCATGACTTACAGCACCGAACTTTTCTAATGTCTCTTTCTTTACATTAAGAGTTCTCATTTTAGCTTCATTAGAATAAGTAACAGCACCTTCAAGAAAAACTTTTGATATACCTGGATACTCTATAAGCTTTGATGATAATAGTCCACCCGTACATGATTCACTAACTCCTATTGTCATATCTTTGTTAACTAACATTTTGGCTACAGTGTCTTGAAGGGTAGTATCTCCAGTATTATACACTGCATCTCCTAGCCTACTATAAACTTCATCCTTTAATGGATTAATTAGTTTCTTAGCTTCTTCTTCGCTTTTAGCTTTTGCAGTTATTCTAAATATAACTTCTCCTTCTTTAGCATAAGGCGCTATTGTAGGATTCTTTCCGTTATCAATTAAGTCTTGTAACTTTTTCTCTGCTGAGCTTTCTCCTATGCCGAATACTCTTAAAACCTCTGATACTATAGTGTCTCCAGTACGCTTTTCTAAATATTTTCTTACATGCTTTTTAAACATTGGCTCCATTTCTTTTGGAGGTCCAGGTAATACTATTATAGTCTTATCATCTTTTTCAAATATAGCACCTGGGGCTGTTCCATTTTCATTATCTAATATAATAGCTTCCTTAGGAAAATATGCCTGTTTTTCATTACTTTTTACAAATTCTCTTCCCATTTTCTTAAAGTAATCTTTTATTTTTTGTAGGCTTTCCTCATGAAGACACATATCCATTCCAAAGAATTCAGCTGCAAGTTCCTTTGTCATATCATCTTTAGTTGGTCCAAGGCCACCAGTTGTAATTATGATATCACTTCTATCTAAAGACCTTTTAAAGCAATCTAGTATTCTTTCTCTGTTATCTCCAACCGCTTCATGATAATAAACATCTACTCCTAAATTAGCTAGCTCCTTTGCAAGATATTGAGCATTTGAATTTAAGATATCTCCTAAAATAACCTCTGTACCTACTGCTATTATTTCACACTTCATAATATCCCTTCTCACTTAATTAATTTTATTTAACTCATTTCTATATTTTCCATATCCATATATTTTATTATATACTATTTTTGCCAAAAACAATAAGGATGATAGTTAACCTTTTGTAAAGATACACTATCATCCTAATCATCATAAGTTGAATGCAATTTTTTATGTTGCTATCCCTGAGCACAAAGGAGAACTCAGGGATAGTTTATATAAAAAATCCTTCCTCTCATTACACAGAGTTTATTGCATGGGTAACTTATAAAATACTTAATTAGAGTGTTAAGCATTTTATAATTATGTATGAGAGAAGAGAATTTATTCTTCTTCCCTTAATAACAACTTATCTCTTCATACAATAACATATGCATTAATAACTTCTTTTATTCATGAATTATTTTACCAACCTTGTTTTTCCTCTTTAAGTGTAAAATGACTTCCATCATTCTTAAATTCTATATTAAAGTTTTCACCATCTACAATAACTTTTGTAAGAGATGCTTGTTCCATAACTTCATTATTTGCTTCTTGGTCATTAAAAAATGTCATTATAGCCTTTAATGTTATTCCATGAGCAACTATTAGGATATTTTTCCCTTCATTTTCTTTTATTATATCTCTCATAGCAGAGTTTACTCTTTCACGAACTTCTCCTAATGTTTCTCCATTTGGTGCACGCATCTCTAAGTTTCCTCTCATTATAGCGCTTATATCCCAATCTGGATTTTCTTTCATCACTTCTTCTGTTATCTTGCCTTCATAATCTCCAAAGTTCATTTCTTTTAGTCCTTCATGAACTTTAACTTCTATATATTTGTCACCTTTTACTATCTGCGCAGTTTTGTATGCTCTTTCTATAGGGCTTGTATATATTGTATCTATATTAATGTCTTTAATTCTTTCTGATAATTCTTTTGCTCTATTAAGTCCAAATTCAGTTAATGGTGAATTACCATGACCTTGGAGCCTCTTCTCTAAATTCCATTCTGTTTGACCATGTCTTGTTAAATATATTGTTGTCATTTTTATATCTCCTAATTCTCTAGTTTTTTCTAAATCTTCTTATGTGCATAATAAGATAAATTATCTCTTGTCTTGATAAATTATAACTAAATTGTTTTTTTATATATTGTTCAATTTTATCAATACATTTTCTTTCCTCTGGATATCTATTTGAAATTATATCATAAAGTTCTACATCTTCTTCTTCAACTTGTTCTCTCTTAAAAATTCTTTGCGCAAAGAATTTTAGATGTGTTAAAAGCCTTGTATAATCTAATGACTCTTCATCAAATTTAATATCAAAATATTTCTTTATGATATTAAGAAGCTTATTTGTAAGAACTGTAATATTCATAGTATTATACATATCTTCATTTAATGCTGAATTCAATATATGTAAGGCTATAAATCCTGCTTCATCTTCGCTTAACCTTATTCCGGTATATTTCTCTACTATATTAATTCCCTCTAACCCAACTTTAAATTCTTTTTTATAAAGACTTTTTATTTCCCATAGCATAGGATTTTCTATGCTTATATTCTCATTTGCTCTTATTACAGCAAATGATAAATGATCAGTTAGTAGTATATATATTAATTCACCCAGTTCAATGCCTAATTCTTTTTCTGCTATAGCAACAATTTCCTTTGTCATACTTAAATACTCCGGAGGTGTTTCAATCATTAATTGCTTGAATTTTTCATTGCTCTTTTCATTTTCCATTTTAAAAATTTTTTCTATTTTTTCTTCATCAATTGATTCACCAGATTTTTTTTGAAATCCAATCCCTCTTCCCATTACTACTGCTTCTTCGCAATTTAATATAACCGTCACAACATTATTATTAAGAATCTTATTAATAATCATATATTTTAAACCCCTCTTCATAAGTTTTACTCAATATTTTAATTGTAGTTATACATTAAAGAACATATTAATTATACAACTACTAATAATCTTTATTCCATACATATAATATTATCATTTTATTCATAAAATTAAAATATTTTTAACTTTTATGTTGACATCTTTTTTTTATCATGATAACATTTACTTGAGCTTAAATGCTGAGATTTGTTACTATTAGATTAGGCAAATCAGAGAAAATTCTATCATTTAGTAAAAATCGAGGGATTGCTACTATTTCATTAGGCAAGACTTAAATATATGTAAATCTGAAATGGTATAGGCGTATTATATACGTTCTTATACATCATAAAGATTTATAAATATTTAAGTCTTTTTTATTTGTAAAAAAGTCTTAAAAAGCAATTTTAAATTATATTTTTACATATTATTTAAGGAGGATTTATATATGTTACAAACACTTCAAAGAATCGGTAAAGCAATCATGCTTCCAATAGCAGCTCTACCAATTGCAGGTATTTTACTAGGTATAGGTGGTGCGTTACTAGGTATTTCAGGGCTTAATAATCCGCCAGCTGTTTATGAACCATTAATTGCATTTGTTAATATTCCAGTAGTTACAGCTATTTTAACTATAATGAAAAATATAGGGGACATCATATTTGGTAACCTTCCAATATTATTCGCTGTTGGGGTTGCAGTTGGACTTGCTAATAAAGACAAGGGAACAGCAGCACTTGCTTCAGTATTTGGATTTATCGTTATGAACCAAGTTGTTTCAACACTTCTTGCATTAGGATATACTCAACTAGGTGTTGTTACTCCTGATAACGTTGGAGAATTCGGAACATACGTTACCACTAATGTTGGTATATTTACTCTTAATATGTCAGTATTTGGAGGTATTATAACAGGTATTGTTACTTCTATATTACATAACAAATTCTATAACATAGAATTACCACAAGTTATTGGATTCTTCTCAGGATCAAGATTTGTTCCTATAATCACAGCTTTAGTTATGGCTTTAGTTGGTGCAATACTTGCATTTGCATGGCCAGTAGTACAAAACGGTATTTCAATTATTGCAGAGCTAGTTAAAAATGCTGGTGCAATAGGTACTTTCTTCTATGGAGTAATTGAAAGAGCATTAATTCCATTTGGATTACACCATGTATTTTATACTCCATTCTGGTTTGGGTCATTCGTTGAAGCTAACGTTATTATAGATGGAACTCAACAAGTTATCGCAGGTGCTAACACTGCATACTTCGCTCAATTATCAAGCATGACTGATTTAGTTGGTGCTTCAGCAGATACTATGAGTAACATAGTTGCAGGAACTACTAGATTCATGGCTGGTAAATTCCCATTCATGATGTTTGGACTTCCAGCAGCTGCATTTGCAATGTATAAATGTGCACACCCAACTAAGAAAAAAGTTGTAGGATCACTTTTACTAGCTGCTGCTGTAACTTCATTCTTAACTGGTATAACTGAACCTTTAGAATTTACATTCTTATTTGTTGCTCCAGTATTATACGGAGTTCACTGTTTACTTGCAGGTCTATCATTTATGTTAATGGATGTACTTAACGTATTTGTAGGTATGACTTTCTCTGGTGGATTTATAGATTTCTCACTATTTGGTTTACTTCCAGCTGGTGCAGGAGTTCCAACTAAATGGTTCATGATCGTATTAGTTGGTTTAGTATATGCAGTTATTTACTACTTCTTATTCACGTTCATGATTAAGAAATTTAACTTAAAAACTCCAGGTAGAGATGCTGATGAAAAAGACACTAAACTATTCACTAAAAAAGATTTCCAAGCAACTTCATCAGGTGATGAAATTATAGAAAAAGCTCCTCATGTTTTAGAAGCTTTAGGTGGAGAATCAAATATAGTAAGTGTTGATGCTTGTATAACAAGACTTAGAGTTGAAGTTAAAGATAAGTCAAAAGTTGATAAGAAAGCCCTTAAAAATCTAGGAGCTGCTGGAGTTGTTGAGGTAGGAAATGGAATCCAAGCTATTTTCGGCGCTAAAGCAAACTCTTATAAAAATGAAATAAACACTATTTTAGGTAATAACTAATTAATTTATAATTAATCCAATATAAACTAAAAAACTGTAGCTAAATCTAGCTACAGTTTTTTAGTTACTATTTATCTAATTCTAAAAGTGCTAATGCAACAGCACCTACAACACCGGCATCTGTTCCAAGACCAGCAGGTACTATTTGGCAGCTCTCTGCCATTGCTTTAAAGCATCTCTTCTTAACAACTTCACGAACTTTATCAAAAACTATATCTCCAGCTTTTGATACTCCGCCTCCAATAACTATCATTTCAGGATCAAAAATTGAAATTGCATTAGCTATCCCTATTCCTAAGAAAGTTAACGCATTATCTATTATATCTTTTGCAACTTCATCGCCATTTGCTGCTTCTTTAAATACTTCATATGATGTAACCTTATCATACTTCTTAAGTGAAGTCTCAACTTTGCTATTTACAGCTTCTTGACCTCTCTTACCTATAGCTGTTCCTGATGATAAAGCTTCTAAACATCCTATGTTTCCGCAATTACATCTTGGTCCAAATGGTGAAACAGTTGTGTGACCAATTTCTAAGGCATTTGATGTGTTTCCTCTGCATATGTTACCATCAACAATAGCTCCTCCACCTACACCAGTACTTACTGTAAAGTAAACCATGTTCTTTTTACCTTTACCTGCGCCAAGCATATATTCTCCAATAGCTGCAACATTAGCATCATTATCTAAGAATACTGGAACATTAAATTTCTCTTTTAATGGTTTTACTAAATTAAAGTTGTTAAATGGTAAATTTGGAGTAGTAATTATTATCCCTTTTTTTGAATCTAAAGGACCTGGTGATCCTATACCAATTGCCTTTATATCTTCTAAAGTAGCGTCTCCCTCACTCATTACAGATTGAATACTTTTAATTATTCTTTCTAGAACTCTTTCTTCCCCTTCATGTGCATTTGTTGGAATTATGCTTTGTGATAAAACATTTCCTTCAAAATCTGCTAGAGCAGTACTTATCTTAGTACCACCTAAATCTACACCAACTACATACTTATTCATATAATCCTCCATCGCTTATCATGTATTGTATCATTCCATAAAAATAGGACTTACTATTCTATTTTAATATATTTATAGAAATAATAAAGTCCTTATTATAATTAATTTAACCAATTTATTGTTCTTAATCATTTTTATGAGCATTTATAACATAATTACCTTCATTATCCATCCACTGATTATCAACGATGAACCTGTTATCTTGTAGCATCGAACTTATTGTGCCTACACTGTCTTTATTCTCTTTATCTATTGATATTGTAAACTTATCCTCTTTATCAACTATACATAAATAATCATAGATATTACTATATTCACTTAACCCAATACTTCCTCGTATATCCATTCTATAATCAGACATAAGTTCTATTCCTCCAATCAAAGCAAAATACCGCTTCCTATACAATTATTAATTTATTTTTATATAGTTATTATATGTAGTTTTACATAAATTATTAAAAATTTTGTTCTTATTATTGTTTTAACTCCATTTATGGTATATAAGCTATGAAATTGATATTGTTTCTTTATTATTCCTTAATTTCTCTTAGTAATTATTATTTTTATCCATAAAAAAATATTACTAGGCTATAAGTCCTAGTAATATTTTAAAATTAATCTTCTCTCTCACTATTTATCTTTTCAATTATTTTATTAGCTTCATTCTGAGGAACTTCCTCATATCTTTCAAAGGACATTTTATACTCACCCCTAGCCTGGGTGATTGACCTTAAATCAGTGGCATAACTAAACATCTCTGCTAAAGGAACCTCACAGACTACCCTTTGCCCATTTTTTTCTGGTTCCATTCCAATAATTCTTCCACGCTTTTTATTCATATCGCCTATAACATCTCCCATATATTCATCTGGTATTATTATATCAACTTTCATTATAGGCTCTAAAAGTATTGGTGTTGCTGCCTCAAGTCCTTTTTTATAGGCAATTGATGTAGCTATCTTAAATGCCATTTCTGATGAATCTACAGGGTGATATGAACCATCATGAAGTGTTGCTTTAAGACCTATCACAGGATATCCTGCTAATACTCCATGCTTTATACAATCCTTAAGCCCCTTTTCAACTGCTGGTATAAAGTTTCTTGGAACAGCCCCTCCAACAACTTGATCTACAAACTCTAATTCATCATTACCATCATATCTTCTCTCAAATTTTATTTTTACATCTCCATATTGTCCATGCCCGCCGGATTGTTTTTTGTGCTTTCCTTGAACATCAGCGCTTCCCTTTATAGTTTCTCTATATGGTACCTTTGGCTCTCTAAGTAATACATCTACACCAAATTTATTTTTTATTTTACATGCTATAACTTCTAGATGAGTTTCTCCAATTCCTGATACTATAAGTTCTGCATTCTCCGTATCACGCTTTACTTCAAATGTTGGATCTTCTTCTAATAATTTATTCAATGCAATAGATATCTTTTCTTCATCGCCTTTTGCTTTAGGTAAGACAGCCATGGACATTATAGGTTCTGGGAAATTTAACTTATCATATATTATCTTAAAGCTTGGATCTGCAAGAGTATCTCCTGTACCAGTAAACTGAAGTTTCGAAACTGCTCCAATATCTCCAGCTACTATTTCATCTGCCAAAATTTGATTTTTTCCTCTCATAAAGAATATATTAGATAATTTTTCTCTCTTATCTTTAGTTGTATTTATTACAGGCATATCATTTTTAAGTCGCCCTGTGATAACCCTGAATAAAGAAATCTTACCTACAAATGGATCTGCTATCGTTTTAAATACTAATGCAGAAAAAGGTGCATCTTCTGAAAGACAAATATACTCCTCTTCTCCTTTTTCATTTATAGCCTTTTGTGCAAGTGATAACTCTGGTGATGGGAAACACTCAACTATATCTTCTAGACAACAATTCATACCTATTGCTTTAACAGCACTTCCGCACATTACAGGTGCTATCTCTCCTGTACTACAACCGTTTATTAAGCCTTTATATATCTCCTCATCACTTAATGTTCCATCGGAGAAATATTTATCTAATAATTCTTCATCAGTTTCAGCAACAGCTTCCATTATCATTTCTTTACATTCATCTATCTTCTCTATTAAATCTTCTGGAATTTCTATATCTTCTATTTTTTTAGTTTTAAGATCATATAGTCTAGCTCTTTTTGATATTACATTTATTACTCCCCTAAAATCATTTTCTTCTCCTATTGGATACTGAATTGGTACTACACTTATCCCAAATTTCTCTTTAAGCCCTTTTAAAGTTTTATCAAAACTTGAATTTTCTCTATCTAATTTATTTATAAAGAAGGCTCTTGGTAGTTTTATTTTATTGCAATAATTCCATGCTTTTTCAGTACCAACTTGTACACCAGACACTGCACATGTGACTATAATCCCAACATCAACAGCTCTCATGCCTTGAATACTCTCCCCTACAAAGTCAAAGTATCCTGGTATATCAACTAAATTTATTTTAGTGTCTTTCCACTCTAAAGGTGAGATTGATGTAGAAAGTGATATACCTCTACGTTTCTCCTCCTCATCAAAGTCTGATACTGTAGTTCCATCTTCTATTTTCCCGAGTCTTGTAATTACTTTTCCATTGTATAATAATCCTTCAACTAAAGAAGTCTTGCCAGTTGCACCATGTCCTATAAATCCAATATTTCTTAAATTTTTTATATTATAATTTTTCATATATTATGAGGATATTCTTCAATTGATAATATACAATTGCTTTTCCCCTTCACCCACCTTTCAAAAACTCTCATATTAATCTTTATGAAGGCTTGGGCTATTTTAGACTTATAGTTTAATATAATTACATGTTTAAATTTTTAGTTAACATTTCTATCCAAATATCTCTTAATATTCTATTTCATGATAAAATTAATAGTATTTCTATAAAGGGGGAATGTCATATTTTTTTTGAGTTAACTAATAATCTAAGGAAGAGATTAGATGGCTTAAATGATATTGTTTATATTATATTTATGGTATCTTTAAATTGGTTTTTATACCTACCATTTATATTAATATCGCTACTTTACAAAGAACATATCATGGATATAGGTGTATTCTGCAATTTTTATAACTACTCTAATACCTTATCTAATATTCTATTTGCTGTGGTATTATTACCTCTCTTTCACACTTGCATTCAAGCTATTATAATAAGACTTCTTTTTAGGATAAATCTTACTAAAAAGCAAGTCTTATTCTTAGGTACTGCAATATTTAGTTTATTTCATTGTTACAGCATATTTTGCATCATTCAACTTGTAGTTCCTAGCTTTATACTATTTTATTCTTATATTTATTATAAAAATAAACAAATACCATCATTTTACATAGTACTCAGTATAAGCATTATATCAAGTTTAATAACGTACTTAGAGCAAGTGTAATTAAATAAAAGCAGAGAATTAATTCTCTGCTTTTATTTAATATATATCTTTTAATATTAGACTTAAACATCTAGTTACATATCATATACTTTTAGACTTAACTACATATTTTCTATCTCTACAGACATAACATCATCAATGTCGTTTAACTTCTTAGCTAAACCTAATGACGATTCTTCTTTTTTAGCTCTAATAATAAAATGAATATTATATATACTTATTGAATCCTCTAGACTTTTCTCTGTCTTAAATGAAGACAATATATAATTCTCATTTGATAATACTTCATCTATTTTGTTATCTGGGTACTTAGACATCTTTATACTTACATTAAATAATTTTGATCCTTGAATCTTTTTAAAAAAATGTAAATCTAAAAACTTTTGTGAAAATTTAAGAATAACGAATACTATAAAAGTAGCAAAAATACCTACCTCATACATTCCTGACCCTATAGCTAGTCCTATAGCTGCTGTCGCCCATATTCCAGCTGCTGTTGTAAGGCCTTTTATAAATCTCTTTTCTAAAAGTATTGTCCCTGCTCCAAGAAAGCTAATTCCACTAACAACTTGAGCTGCAATTCTACTTGGATCTAATCCTATATTGTTTAATGCTATAATATCACTAAATCCATATTTTGATATAATCATAAAAAGCGCACTCCCGACCCCTACCAAAAAGTGTGTTCTAAGTCCTGCTTCTTTGGAATTCATTTCTCTATCTAATCCAATTAATCCAGCTAAAATACCAGCCACCAATATCCTTAGAAAAAAATCTAATACATTTTCCATATCTCTATATTTTACTATTTTATAATAAGTAAAATCCTCCTTTCTCTCCTTATCTTTATTAAATTAAATTTCAAAAAGTCCACTTAAACATTGCTAAATAGCAATTTCAAGAGGACTATATCTAAATCTATATTTATATTAATTTTTGTATTAAGTATAACATCCAACTAAAACACTTTCAATTAAATTCCATATTATTTTAATTTATTTATTATTTAACTATAATTATAAAAATATTTCGATAACTGCTTATAATTTTTTCGTTAAAATTTAAATAAATATATGAAAAAGGAAAGAGCATTAAATTATCTCTTTCCTTTTTATTATTTAGAAAATGTAGTTTTATAGTATTTTCCGTCTAATATACTAGATACTCCATCATTGTAGTAAGAAATAAACTTACCCTTATACTTTGTTTCTTTTGATGATTTAATATTTTTTACTATTCCTTTATTAGAATAGTTTACATATATATCTCCTTTACCATTAATAAAAATATCTTTTTTATCAACAGACTTATCTAACGCTATTTTTTCACTCTTAGCATCTATATTCTCTAAGCTCTTTTTAATTATTCCATTTACTAAATTATCTTTTACTTCTCCAAGATACATATAACCATCTTCATCTATTCCTAATATCTCTATTGGTTCTTTAGAATTCATAGGTACTCTTTCATTAGGCTGAGTCATATGAACTATAGTTCCATTTTTAGAAATATAGACTAGTCTATCTTTAGTTGGCATTATTGAAACGCTTCCTAAACTTCTTACTGTTAATGGTACATTAGTTGCAAAGTTTTGATTAATGTCAACTCTATATATAGCATTATTTACTCTAACATATGTAACTCCTGTAATTGTTGAAGCTTGTATATCAAAATTCTTATAACTAGCATTATATGGACAAATATCAACTATTTTTTGATTGACCCCTTTTTGAGGCTCATAATTATATAGTACTATCTGATTATCTTCTACTTCTAAAGTAAGTAACATATTTCTATCTTGAAGCCAAACAGATCTTAATATCTCTCTACCATCTGAATCTTTTAATGGTTTTATATCTCCACTAGTAGTATCACATACTTCTAATGAATAATTTTCATAGTAACTTATATATCTACCATCATAAGATACTTTTATATCTTTTGCATTAGTTGGTATTTGTACATGCATATTTGTATTAGTATGGTTATTGTTTATTGCTACTTGCTCCATATTAACATCAGTGTTATCTTTAAAATAAAACTTATCTAGGAAAAATAGTACACCACATTGTAATATAAGTGATAGAGCTATCCAAGATAATATCATCTTTAATTTCTTCATAACTTCTCCTTTGTTATTTTACTATAATTGAGGATGCGATATATCTTTCTCCAAGTCCATTAGATACATCATTTATAACTTGTCCATTTAAATACATTGTAGATGACTTTCCTCCATCTAAATTAATGGCAGTTACGCATTCTCCTTTTGTAAGCATAAGAGATTGAAGTTCTGTCATTGTACATCCTAAGCCTCCAACTAAATCTCTACCATCAATAACCATCATAACTATTGATCCATCAGCTCTTTGTCCTATTGCAGTTCTTGGTGCTATACCTCTTGCCCCATCTGAACCTTCTAATGGAGTTGGCATGCCATCTTTAATTAAAACTGGTTTAAAACTAACAGCCTCCTGAACATTTAATTCCTTAAGTTCCTTAATAGAGTATTTACCTGCAAGCATTTTACCTTCTTTAGTAATAGCCATACATTCTGTTTTTGCATCATCCGATTTTAAATCAGAGAAAACTATTTTTCCATTAGAGATTATAACTCCTGTAGGAGTTCCTCCATTACCTGTCCAATTTGAGCTACTAGAAGTATCTATAAAAGCTCCTCCATTTACAGCTGCTACTGCATTATTTTGTATAGCCATCTCTGAAGTTGTTTCTCCTTTTTTATACATACTGCTTGTATATGCAACTTTAACTCTCTTAGGATCCTTAATTACTAACATATGTCCATTATATTTTGAGTTTTCAAATTTATAAAGTTCTATTGTATTATCATGTTTTGCATTTACTTGAACTACTGAATTATTGTTTTTAAGACCTAAGTTTGAATTTTGATCACTAGAAGAATTAAGTATATTATCAATTCTTTCCTTTGATAAAAACATCGTAGCTAAATATTGATGGTTTAAAGTCGTCATAGCTGATCCAACATATATCCTTTTAGCATTATCAAAGGGACCATAAAGTAATACAAATGGTGCTGTGATTGCAGTGAAAACTAATTCAAAAACTAGAAATGCAATGATTCTCTTCCATTTTTTTCTTTTATTCTTTACTCTTTTGTTCTTCATTAAAACTCTCCCAAACAAAATTTTTAAAAATCCATCTTATTATTATATATTAATTTAAAGTCTAAATAAATATCTCTACATAAGTATATTCCATATCATTGTTTATAAAAACTATATTTTGACGGGAATAAAACAGTATATTTACTATAGTACCTTATTTTTATAAAACATATATAATTAAATTACAATATCCGATTTTTGTCAATTAATCCTATAAAAACTTATGATTTTTTTAAGAATTTCTTATGTATTTTGGGTTTTTTTTCAATTTATGGTTTTATTTTACATTGACACTCTTTATGAAAACGTTTATTTTTATAGTATAGAATATTGATGAAAGGATGGTAATTGGCATGAAAATTTTGGGCGTTTTTGATATTCTAGGTCCCATAATGGTTGGCCCCTCCTCTTCACATACTGCTGGAGCCGCAAAACTTGGAAAAATAGCTAAAAGTATTGTTGGTACTGATATAAAAGAAGTTACTTTTCTACTTCATGGTTCCTTTGGTAAAACCTATAAAGGTCATGGTACAGATCGAGCACTTGTTGCTGGAATCCTCGGAATGAGCCCAAGTGATGATAACCTTAAAAATTCTATTCTTATAGCTCAAAATAAAGGTCTTAAAATTAATTTTATTGAACAAGATTTAGGACAAGCTCATCCGAACACAGTAAAGTTTATAATAAAAGATATCAATGATAATATCCACGAAATAATGGGTTCTTCCATTGGAGGTGGTAGTGTAGAAATTAATGAGATAAATGGAAACAAAGTTAAAATAACTGGATCATATCCTACTATAATAACCTGCCACAAAGATATTCCTGGAACAGTCGCAAAAGTCTCAGAATTACTTTATGAAGATAAAATTAATATCGCTTTTATGAAACTTGGTAGAGCTGAAAAAGGCAAAGATGCAACTATGACTTTTGAAGTTGATAGTGTGATATCTGCTTCATTATTAAATGATATAAAAAAAATAGATGGAATAAACAAAGTAATAATTATTAATCCTGAAATGGAGGTATCTAATAATGATTGCGAAGTCAGCTAAAGAACTTATAAATATTTGTAAGTCAAATAATATTAAATTAAGTGAATATGCAATAAATCGTGAAATAGATGAGAAGAATATATCACGTGAGGAATTATTTTTACATATGCAAGAAACTCTTAATGTAATGAGACAAGCTGCTAATACTGGCAGAGAAAAAGAAGTTTATTCATTAAGTGGATTAATTGGAGGCGATGCTTTTAAACTGCAAAAATACTTAGAATCTGGTAAATCATTATTAGGAAATACCGCAATAACAGCTATGGCAATGGCTTTGTCATCTTCAGAAGTAAACGGTTCAATGGGGAAAATAGTAGCATGTCCAACTGCTGGCTCTTGCGGTATACTTCCAGCAGTTATATTAACAGCTGGTGAAAGACTTGGAAAAAATGATACTGAAATGATTGAAGGATTATTTGCAGCCTCTGCTGTTGGTATGATAATTGGAATGAATGCAACATTTGCAGGAGCTGAAGGGGGATGCCAAGCTGAATGTGGCTCTGCCGCAGCTATGGCTTCAGCAGCAGTTGTAGAAATGATGGGAGGCACTCCAGAAATGAGTTTAAATGCTGGTGCTATAGTATTTAAAAACATATTAGGGCTAGTTTGTGATCCAGTTGCTGGTCTAGTCGAAATACCTTGCGCAAAAAGAAATGTATCTGGTGCTATTAGTGCACTCTCTACAGCAGATCTAGTTATGGCTGGAGTTTGTTCAAAGATACCATTTGATGATGCATTATCTGCAATGTATAAGGTAGGTATAGAGCTTCCAGCATCCTTAAGAGAAACAGCACTTGGAGGAATTGCTATTACAAAAACAGGTCTAGAACTTAAAGATAAAGTATTTAATAACAATTAAATGTTTAAAAACTAAAGTTTAAAATTCTAAGGAGGAAAAATAATGCAAGTTTTAATCGGAACAGGACTTTTATTATTAGTATTAGGTTTATTTACACTATTTAGTTACAAAGCACCACAAGGAATGAAAGCAATGGGGGCTCTTGCTAGTGCAGCATGTGCAAGCTTCTTAGTTGAAGCATTCCACTCTTCATTCTTTGGTGATGTATTAAATATAGAATTTTTAAAGAAAATTGGTACAGCAAATGGCAGTCTTGGTGGTGTTGCCGCTGCAATCCTTGTGCCTTTAGCTCTTGGTGTATCACCTGTATATGCAGTTCTAATAGGACTATCATGTTCAGGACTTGGAATATTACCTGGATTCATTGCAGGGTATTTAATGTCTTTCGTTGTTAAATTTTTAGAAAAGAAACTACCTGGAGGATTAGATTTAATAGTTATAATTGTATTTGCTGCTCCTTTAACTAGATTTATAGGAGATTGTATGACACCAGTAGTTGATTCAACACTTCTAAAAATCGGTCAAGTTTTAGTAGCTTCAGCTGACTCTAGTCCTATATTAATGGGAATAATTCTTGGTGGTATTATAACCGTTGTTGCAACTGCGCCTCTTAGTTCAATGGCCCTAACAGCTATGCTTGGTCTTACTGGAGCGCCAATGGCAATAGGTGCATTATCAGTATTTGGTTCATCTTTCTTAAACTTTGTTTTATTCAGTAAAATGAAATTTGGAAGTAAGAAAGATACTATATCTGTAGCTATAGAGCCTCTTACTCAAGCAGATATAATTACCGCAAACCCTCTCCCAGTTTATATAACTAATTTCATAGGTGGTGCTTTATGCGGTATTATAATTGTTATAATGGGACTTACAAATATGTCTCCAGGTACAGCTACCCCTATTGCAGGATTTGCAGTAATGTTTGCATATAATCCAGCATTTAAAGTATTATTAACAGCTTTAGGTTGTGTAGTTGTAAGTGCCGGCAGTGGTTACTTAGGTTATATGATGTTTAAAAACCATAAGATACGTACAGCTGCTGAAATTCGTGGAGAAAATGTAATTTCAGAGGAAATACTTCAAAAAGAAGCATCATAAGAAATATTAAATAAAAAATATATATTAATATATAAGCTTTAGAGTGTAGAATTTATCTGCACTCTTTTCTTTTTCAAATAAAATAAAATTAGACAACAAAAAAGTTACATTCAAGTATTGATATAGTCAAAATAGTTATTATTAAATATTTTTATATTTATTTTAATTATATTTTAATTATCATTAAAATATAATTGTATTTTTCTTGTATTCATAATATAATAAAACAAATTATAACTATTACTAAAAAATACAAATTTATTTAGGGGGATATTTATGAAAAAAAAGTTAATAAGTCTATTGATTATCTCAACAATATCATCAACTTATTTTACATCTAAAATAAGTCATGCTGATACTGTAGAAAACTATCCTAAGGGAGATAATGCTGTCGTTGAAAACTACTCTAATACTACGAAGGCTACTAATGTAAACGATAATAAACCAGAGACAAAAGAATTTGATAACTCATATATAAACTTTAAAAACATATGGGGTGGAAATTCATTAAAAATTTTATTTAATCAAAATACAATGAAAATAGAGGCAATTGCAAAATCTGATAATTTTGGAAACTCAAATAATAACTTTACCTTCAAATTAATCAATAAAAAAAATGGACAAGCAATTCTAGATACAACTGCAAATAGTAAATATGTTAATAATTTTGTATCTAAGATTAATAATGCATCATTCAATTATGGAGATATCGTAGCATTAAATATTAATAAATCTTCTGGATTATCTAATCCTACTTTATATAGCAACAAAAATTCAACAAGAACAGATTGTATTGAAAAAACTCAATATTTTGAGATAACTAAGAATGGACTTGTAAACTATACTCCACGCATAGATGTTAAACCATTACATATTTTAGGAGAAGGCGCTGTCACATCAGCTACTATTATAGGAACTACTAATCCAGGTAACAAGGTTTGTGTTTCTGTAGAGGGTAATAATTACTATGAAAATGCTGATTCAAATGGAAGCTTCTCAATAAATATAATTGATAGCAAAGGATTAAATGCTACTACTCCAATATACGTTAGTGTTGGTGAATTTAAAGCTTCTATCTATCCTCAATTATCAAATAAAGAAAATCTGAAGCAAGAGACAATTACAGGATATAAATATATTTTAAATGCAAATTTAAATGAATTAACTAAACCTACTAATTCTGAAGTATATTATGCAAGAACCCTATTAAGTAAAGAGGGACAAAAAGCTTGGGACTTAGCTTATAGAACTTTACTTAATTATGATAATAGTGATAATAAGTATCCAAGAGATTCTCAAGGAAATACCATAATTTCTATAGATTATGCTTCTAAAGGAATAAATATAAATGCTGATGATGCACAAAAAATACAAAAGTATTTAGTTAGAAACTGCCCAAAAATGTTCTTATTAAAAGACTGGCCAGCATCTCCTATTAATAAAGATGGAAAAGTTATTGGACAAAAGTTTTACATAGGTAACGGAGCCCAAAATGGAGATGATTATCATAAACAACTTTTAAAAACAGAAAAATCAGTTTCAGAGATTCTAAGTAAAATTCAACCCAATATGAATATATATCAAATAATTCAAGCAATACAAATTCATTATGAAAATATGGTTAGTTATATGGTGTCAGGAGCTGACAGTGATATTAGGGGAACATTCATAGCTCATAAAGCTATCTGTGGAGGATATTCTAAAGGTTATGAATATTTACTTCAAAGATTAGGAATTGAGGCAATATGGGTAAATGGATATGCTGCTGGACCTCACGCTTGGAACTTTGTTAACTTATATGGAAATTGGTATTTAAGTGATACAACTTGGGGTGGTCAAAACTGGTACTTAAATGGCTTCGATAGCAAGTTTACTGAAAACCATAAAGTTTATGATACATACGATGTTATGCCTAAATTAGCAAAAGATAGTATTCCTTGGGATATAGGAAATATTGACAAAAATATAGTTAACTTAACTGGAGTAGTAAACTACCATAACAATAATGATGGAACAATTACAGTAACATACAATGATAGCCAAAATATAAATAAGAATATTCAAATAAATTCTAGCTTAAATGATTGGAAGCCAGTTGATATGAAGAATGATGGAAATGGACTATGGAGTGTAACTATCGCGAATAAAAGTGAAAATAAAGATATCAACTTCTTCTTTACTATAAATGACCAATATTCAACTACAGGTAATATTAAAGAAAATAACTTAAAAACAGATTTATTTCCTAATGGAATGAATAATATTGTATTAGATAATGTGAGGTAATATTCACAGAATAACTAAAATAATGTTATACTATTTTTTATGAATATAATATATATATCTTAGTCTATATACAAATAAAATCCTAGAGATTACTCTCTAGGATTTTTATTTATAAATATATAGCTAGGCTTTCATATGGTCTTAAGTTTACCTCTTTTGATATTTTACTATCATTATAATTACTTATTAGTATCTTACTATTTTCTAAATTGTAGTTAGATAATGAAACTTTAGATTCAGTACCATAGAAATTACATAAAACAATAAGTTTATTATCTCCAAGCACTCTTTCATAAGCTAATATGCTATCACTCCCTTTTAATAAAGGTACAATCTCACCATCACTAATTATCTCATGCTGTTTTCTTAAATTTACTAAATCTTTATAGTAATTGTATATAGATTTATCATCATTTAAGTTTTTCTCTACATTTATATCTTTATAATTCTTCGATATATTTATCCAAGGTGTTCCCTTAGTAAATCCGCTATTTGTCTCTCCATTCCACTGCACTGGGGTACGAGAATTATCTCTTGATTTAGATTTAAGAATATCTAATATTTTCTCCTCATCATAACCTTTCTCTTTAAGATCTTTAAATGCATTTATAGACTCAACATCTCTATATTCATCTATACTCTCAAACTTTGGATTTGTCATCCCAATCTCTTCACCTTGATATATATAAGGAGTCCCCCTCATTAAATGAATAGCAGTTGCCAGCATTTTACCACTTTTTTCATGGAAGTTATTATCATCACCAAATCTTGATAATACTCTTGGTTGATCATGGTTACACCAAAACAATGCATTCCATCCATCCCCTACTTCCATTCCTACTTGCCAATCAAATAATATATCCTTTAACTTTTTAAAGTCAAAATCCATTAAGCTCCACTTATCACCATTTAGATAATCTACTTTTAAATGATGGAAACTAAATGTCATAGTTAATTCTTTCCTTGATGGCTTAGTATATTTAATGCAATTATCTATTGTTGTTGATGACATTTCACCTACAGTCATCGAATCATCATACTTAGAAAATACCTCTTCGTTCATTTCTCTTAAGTACTCATGAATTTTAGGTCCATCTGTATAAAATCTTCTACCATCGTGATTTGTATCTTCTAAAGTATCGTTTAAAAACCTTTGATCTTTAGACAGTAAGTTTACAACATCAAGTCTAAACCCATCAACACCTTTATCCATCCAGAATCTCATCATCTTATATATTTCTTCTCTTAAAATCTTATTTTCCCAATTTAAATCTGCTTGAGTTACATCAAATAAGTGAAGATAATATTCATCTAAACTTTCAACATACTTCCAAGCTGATCCACCAAATTTTGATACCCAATTTGTTGGTAGCTCTTCATTCTTTCCTTTTTTCCATATATAGAAATCATGATATGGATTGCCTTCACCTTTTATAGCTTCTTTAAACCATTTATGCTCTGTAGATGTATGATTAACTACCATATCCATTATTATCTTTAATCCTCTTTTATGAGCTTCATCAAGTAACATCTCAAAGTCTTCCATCGTTCCAAATAAAGGATCTATATTATAATAATCAGCTATATCATATCCATTATCATTTTGTGGAGATACATATATTGGAGTAAGCCAAACTACCTCTACCCCTAGGTTCTTTAAATAATCTAATTTTTCTATAATCCCTTTAATATCTCCAATTCCATCACCATTGCTATCATTAAAGCTCTTTGGGTATATTTGATATACCGTAGCTTTTTTCCACCAATTATTCATTATAATTTTTCCTCCTAAGATTACTTAAAGGAATTGCATACTATTAGTGCAATCCCCCCCAAGATTATCTATCTATTATTTTTAATTTGATCTCTCTTGTAGAATACAAATGTTAATATAAATGGTACTGCCACTGCAACTCCCATAGCTAACATATATGTTATCCAATGACTAGGTTGTATTGCTAAGAATGCTGGAAGTCCTCCAACACCAATTGAATTTGCAAGCACTCCTGTCATTATTGATACTACTGCCGCTGATGCTGAACCTATTATAGCTGCATAGAATGGATATTTAAACTTTAGGTTTACACCAAACATTGCAGGTTCTGTAACACCAAGCCAAGCAGATATTCCTGATGAAAGTGCTATTGATTTTATCTTTGAATCCCTCTTATACAATATAACCATGGCCATTGCAGCTGAACCTTGTGCTATATTACTTAATGCTATTAAAGGCCATATCATTGTTCCCCCATTATTAGCAATAAGCTGTAAGTCAACAGCTATAAATGTATGGTGAAGACCTGTTATTACAAGCGGTGCATATACAAGTCCAAAAACTATAGCTCCAATTATCTTAAATGGTCCAGTTAAAAGATATGTGAATACCGCTGCTAATCCATTACCTATTTCACGTGATACTGGCCCTATTATTATATAAGAAAGAAGTACTGTAACTATTATTGCAACAAATGGTACTATAATCATTTTTAATACATCTGGTATATATTTTTTTATTGTAATTTCTATCTTTGATAGTGTAATACCTGCAAGTATTGCTGGTATTACTTGTGCTTGATAACCAACTTTATCTACTGTAATAATTCCAAAATCCCAGAAAGGAATAGCTCCTTTTGCCGCTGCTTCTGCATAACCGTAAGCATTCAATAACTGAGGTGATACTAAACATATTCCAAGTACTATACCAAGTATCTCAGATCCACCAAATTTCTTAACAGTTGACCAAGTTACACCTACAGGCAAGAAGTGGAATATAGCTTCACCTATTACCCATAAAAAGCTATGAACTTCTCCAAGTACAGGATGCAGTTGAATTAATGTTTGAGTTCCATCCCCAAATATAGCTAAGTCACCAATAATGTTTCTAAATCCAAGTATAAGACCACCAGTTATAATAGCAGGAAGAAGTGGTATAAATATCTCAGCAAGCCCACCTATTATACGCTGCATAATATTCATATTCTCTTGTGCTGCTTTCTTACTTTCTTCTTTAGATACAGATTTTATATTTCCAGCTTCAATAAAATCATTAAAGAACTCACCTACTTTGTTTCCTATTACAACTTGAAATTGACCTGCATTTGTAAACGTACCTTTTACAGAATCTAATTTTTCAATCTCTTTAGGTTTTGCCTTAGACTGATCTTTTAAAACAAGTCTTAATCTTGTAACACAGTGTGAAGCACTAACTACATTTTCTTTTCCACCAACTAGTTCTAAAACTTTTTCGGCTTCTTTTCTATATACTCCCATTTGTATCCTCCTTTTATATAACGTTTTCTCTTTTTGTAAACGTTTGACCATTGTTCTTATGTTTATAATAACTTGTTCAAACAAGTTTGTCAACACTTGTTTGAACAAGTTGTCAAATTTTAATGACTACTAGTAAAAAAGTGTATATAATATACTTACAGAAACATTTTGAAGGGAGACAATTATGTCTAAAAGTAAATACTTAGATGTATATAACTATCTTAAAGAAAATATATTAAATGAGAATTTTAAAGCTGGAGAAAAATTGCCTTCAGAAAGTGAACTTACATCTAGATTTTCTGTAAGTAGAAACACAGTTAGAAGAGCAATAGATATGTTAGCTACTGATGGGCTCACAACAAGCGTTCATGGAAAAGGTGTATTTGTTATAGAAAATAAACCTTTTAAATTCTTAGTTGGAGGACTTCAAAGTTTTAAAGAAGCATCTAGAAATAATAGTATTAAGTTTATAACCAATGTTCCATTATTTGAGGAATTGATTGTAGATGATAAATTATCAAAAAAGACAGGGTTCCCTATTGGAAGTAAAGTTCTACATATTTTAAGAGTCAGAAATATAAATGATGAAAATGTAATCTTGGATATAAATTATTTTTTACTTGATACAGTTTTGGGATTAACTAAAGAAATGGCTTCTGGTTCAATATATAAATTCCTAGAGGAGGATTCAAATATAAAAATAGCAGGTGCTCAAAAATTAGTATCCGTAGAACCCGTGTCTTCTTTGGATAGAAAGTTCATTGACCTAGGAAATAATAATTTAGTTGCAATAATTAAAAACTTTGCTTATCTAGATGATGGTACACTATTTGAGTATACAGAATCTCACCATAGACCTGACAAATTTACATTTACTACATTTGCACGTAGGTCTAATAGCTAAAAAAGTAGTATAAGGGTAAACCCTTTATACTACTTTTTATTTTCTAAATATATTATATAAGAATTATTGTTCTAATTGACTAAATCTCTATTTTCGAAATACTTATTCTTTATTATATAATCAGCTATTTGATATGCCTCTTCTAATTTTTCCTTTTCTTCAGGGGTAGGATTACCAACTACTATACCGCCTTTAATCACAGTAGCATCTCTATTTGTATTTAAGAGATTTCTTCCCATAAATTTAGCATTCGTATCTATTCCTAAAAGATATAAAATTGTAGGTGCTATATCAGTTTGTCCCCCCGGAACATTTAAAGTCTCGCCTTTTATTCCTTTTCCATAAATAAATAGTGGTATTTTATGATCTACGTTCTTCCACCAATCCCCTTCAAGAGGTAAGTTTTGAATTTCATCATTATAATATTTATGAACTCCTGTATGATCTCCATATATAACAAGAACAGTATTATCTAAAAGTCCAAGTTTTTCTAACTTATTCATAAAGAAACCTATTTGCTCATCTGCATAATGAACACTCTGGAAATATCCACCAAGCTTATTCTCATCAATTTCTTTTGGAAGTTTTAGCTCTCTATACTTATCTGGTAAATCAAAAGGACCATGACTTGATAAAGTAGGAAGCATTGAAAAGAATGGTTCTTTTAATGTCTTAAGTTTATCCGCATATTGATCGTAAAATGATCTATCTGAAAGTCCCATTCCAAAGAAATCATCTGTATTATAGGAAGCTACATCCCACATTCCTTCATATCCTAATGCATTACTGTGAGCTTCAGACCAATTCCAATCACCAGCTCTTTCAGCATGTGTAGATACAGCAGTATATCCATTTTTTCTAAGTATTCTTGGAAGTGCAGGATACTTAACATCTGCATGAGTTAAAAATGTAACACTATCTCCTAATGTCAACAGACCTGAATTCACCATCATATCACAATCTATACTATTTCCTGCATTATTTTGCTCATATATATTATCAAAATAAAATGATTTATTCATAAGCTTATTCAAATTTGGAGTTATCTCTTGACCATATACTTTCTGTCCTATTACAAAGTTTTCTAATGACTCTATTTGCATGAATATAACATTTTTCCCCTTAAACATCCCCTTATATTCATTATCAGGTAGTTTTTGATTATTCCATTTAAGCCATTCATCAACCTGTTTCATTTGATCTTCATTTGGTTTCATATTTTTTTTCTCTAATGCTACCGCTGCCTCATATATATGATATCCTATTGGAGAAGCATTGTGCATCATTGCAAATGGTGACCATTCAGTACTCATATATGATACTCTACCATCCGTAATATCTTTTACATCAATTAAGTAGTGAGTTCCATATATAGTAGCAATGCAAGCAATTATCCCACCAATTGCTAACTTTACATTTTTCTTATAATTACTTATACACTTTGCTTTATTTCTTATTACTATAAAAATTGGTATATCTATTATAAACAGTAGATCTAATATATCTGGGTTTACCAGACTTTGTTTTAGTGGATTAAACATTTCTCTAAAGAATATATGTCTAAGACCCAAATAATCTCTATTTGCTCTATAGTACCAAAGATCTGCTAATAATAATAATGAATATAAAACATCAATTACTATTAGATAGCTAAGCTGTCTTTTACCCTTAAAGAAAAATGCTGGAATAACTAATATGGCTATAAATGCTATATGCGCAAATATTAACTCTATATCTACATGAACTCCCCATCCAATAAATGTTCTTCCTGTATTTGAAGAACCTATAGCCATAAATGATACTGTCTTTATTATAAGCATAAACACTACAGCAAATTTAATTACAGTTTGATTACTTATTTTCTTAAAAATATCACATGCTTTTTTTAAATTCATAATTTTATCTTCACCTATTTCATCCTACTCCTATTGTCTTATAAAATATATCTTTTAAATATCTTCATTTTATAATTCTTAAGTTAGCTAAGCCACTCTTTTATTTTTTCTACGCCAGATACTGCCAATATTACAAATAACCAACATACTATATATGAATATCTTGATTGCATTTCTGTAACCAAGTAAGTTACGCCATATCCACAGAATGTTATATAAAATAAGTTTATTTCCGGATTATTTTTAAATCTCTTTTTATTAAATAATCCTATAAACACAAGTATCATTATTAATGCATAAACGAATTGGAAAACTTCTTTTCCTCCAATATCAAATTTAACTATTATATCATCTTCTGGAACATTAAGCTGTGACCAAAACACACCACTTAAATCACCTTCACTCCATTGAATTGCATATTTACCTATATAGAATTCTGATAGTGTTGAAATAGGAGTAGTTGTAAGCCTTTTAAATATAATATCCTTACATGCATTTTGTATATCATCATAATTAAAGTTATACATTTCTGGAATTGCTGCATCATCTGGATTCCATCTACCACCATACTCTACATTTGTACCTTTAAGTACATTAGTAATTGATGGTTCTGCACCTCTCCATAAGTTATTTTCAGTAATCTTTAACACTCTTAGAGTTGTACTCGCTATTCCTAATACCAATATAAATGATATTACTACCATAAGTACAGACTTTATCTTATCTTTTACAGTATTATTTGTATATATGATTATATACATAACAAATGCTATTACAGTTACTACTGCAACCATTCTAAACAAGTTTCCAATTGATAAAAGTGCCCCTGCTAAGATAAACATAGCTGGATGAACCTTCTTCTTACATGCTAGAAGAAATACATATATACTGCCTAAGTAAAATGGTATAGCTATATTTTCTGTACACAATACCCCAGTATATGTTATAAGAGGTGGAAAAACTGCCGCAATTAGTCCCCCAATTATTGCATACTCTCTCTTTTCAAATACTTCTTTAAGTATTAAGTAAATTAAATAAATTACTACTACACCCATTATTAAATTAACGACTTTCATTGCTAAAATCGCATTCGGGAAAATTTTAAGCATAAGTGCCATATACATGACCATTACAGTTAAATGAGGGAATCTTGATATGTATCCTGTACCCCATAACATACCATAGTTACCTTCTAGTACTGCTTTTGCAGTTTCATACATAGTATTAAAATCAGATACGGGTACTGATTTTATATTTATAAGCCATAATAACCTCAATAAAAATCCCCATAATAAAACTATTATTATTTTACTTTTGTTTGTAAGATATCTAGTCTTTATTAAAAAATATCCTAATACAATACTTATTCCATATAGTGCAATTGAAATTGCAGTTGATAAATCTAATCCTTTATAATAGACCTTTAAACTACCTATTGCTGCAAGAACCAAAATAAGTATTAATGGCTTTAATGCTATAGTTACAAAGCTTGTAAAACCATTTCTAAACTTTTTCATCTCCATTATAAATTCCTCCTAAATTATAGTAAATATTCTTAACTACAGAATTTTACAAATATCATTGTATCATAATATTAATAGCTTTTGGTGTCCTGCATACACACTTTGTAAAACTTATAGTCATTTTAAGAAAATTTTAAGTATTATAAAAAAGAGTAGAAGACTTAAATATCTTCTACTCTCTTGTTTAATCTTTATAATTTAAAAAGCTTTTATTACATGAATAATCCTGCACCTGGTCCAAGTGGTAACCCTAATAAAAGCCAAATTATTAATAGAGCTGACCATGATACTAGGAATGCAATTGAATATGGAACCATTGTTGAAATCAATGTTCCTATTCCCATATCTTCATCATAAACTTCTGCAAATGCAACTATTAATGCAAAGTATGTCATAAGTGGTGAGATTATATTAGTAGTTGAATCACCAATTCTATATGCCATTTGAATAAGCTCTGGAGAATTTCCAAGCTCCATAAACATAGGTACAAATACTGGTGCCATAATAGCCCATTTTGCTGATGCTGAACCCATAAATAAGTTTATAAATGCTGCAACTGCTATAAATCCTAATATTAGAGGTATTCCAGTTATATTTGCATTTCCTAGGAAATCTGCTCCCTTTACTGCAATAACAGTACCTATATTTGTATGGTTGAAATAAGCAACAAATTGAGCTGCAAAGAATACTAAAACTATGTATCCTCCCATTGATGCCATACTTTTACCCATTAAATTTATTACTTGCTTATCGTTTGTTATATCTCTCTTACCAATTCCAAACGCAATTCCTGGTATAAAGAATGCCATAGCAATGATTGTTACCATTGAGTTCATGAAAGGTGATTTTAATATTTCTCCTGTTTCTGGATTTCTAAGTGGTCCCCATTGTGGAACAACAAGTAATGCCATAAATATTACAAATAAAAGTAATGCAATCCCAGCAAATTTTAGTCCTCTTTTTTCTTCTGGAGTAATTTCTGTTATATCTTCAACTAATTTCTTTCCTTTATATGCCCCAAGTCTTGGTTCTACAACCTTTTCTGTAATTATAGTACCTACAATTGTAATTAATATAGTTGATGCAATTAAAAAATACCAGTTTGAAGCTATACCCACTTCATATCCAGCTTGAGCCATTTGTGCTGACTCTTGAGTTATACCAGCAAGTAATGCATCTGTTGGTCCAAAGATAATATTTGCACTAAATCCACCTGATACACCTGCGAATGCTGCAGCAATACCTGCAAGTGGATGTCTTTTAAAGCTTAGGAATACAACTGCTCCTAAAGGTATAAGAATAACATATCCTGCATCTGATGCAATATTTGAAACTATACCTGCAAATACAACAACAACTGTAATTAATCTCTTAGGAGTGCTTGTAACAAGCTTTCTTAACAATGTAGCTATAAGGCCTGTTCCTTCAGCAACACCAACTCCAAGCAATGCAACTAAAACTGTTCCAAGTGGTGCAAAGCTTGTAAAATTATTTACAGCACTTTCAAACATATATCTAATTCCTTCTGGAGTTAAAAGAGATTTAACTGTTACTGTTAATTCTTTAATCTCCATTGTTGCTCTATCTAATCCTGTATATGTAACTCCTACTCCCATATTAGCTAAAATAGCTGATAAACCTATAATAATTGCACATAATATAACAAAAATAGTAGCTGGATGTGGTAGTCCATTTCCTACTCTTTCAACCATGTTAAGAAATCCTTTTTTCTTCACTTTCTTTTCCATTGATAGTCCTCCCCCTTAATAAATATTGATAATTTCGTCCTTATAATAACTACATATGTTTTTAATATGAAAACATTATATAATATTTCCTTAAATAAAACAACATTTTTATTAACAATCAGGTAATTTTTTGTTAATAAAAAATCTGAAATCCTTATAATTTTATATAAAAAAGATATAATTCTATGTAAAAATGCTAATTTATTTTACTAAACGATTTTATTTTCTATATTTTTCCTTAATATTTCCTTATTTTTATTTCAGCCTTATCATATAAAGTATTACATATGATAAAATATATTTATCATTAAATAACGGGGGAGAATATATGAAAAATAAAAAACTAAAAAAAGGACTTATTTATAGCACTATTGCTATTTTTGTCATTCTTATAGGTTATGGAATTGCATTTTATTTTAGCTTCTTTCAAGGAGATACCTATGTTAAAAATGGACAAGTAGAAAGCAAAATTACTCCTGAAAATTATGAAAGCATTTATACTCAATCAATTATTAATAATGGAGAAACAGCAAATAACCTTACTCATAAAGATTATAACGGTATTTATCCTAAATCAGATACTCTGGATAATATCAAATTAAGTAAAGTTAATGATGTAAAAATAAGTATCTTAGGAAAAGAAGTTCCAAAAGATATTCAAGTTTTATTGAGATCACAAAGATATTATCTTCCATTAGATTATGTAACTAAAATTTTTGGGTATACTTCTACTAAAGAAAATCCTTTAAATTTTGAAAAGAAAGACTCAAAAATTATTTTTTCCGAAAAAGAAGCAACTATTAACGGCAAAAAGTATAATTTAAGAGGATGGCTTCCAAAATACAAAAATCAATATTATATCTCAATATCAGATATTGAGTATATATTTTCATTGACAGCAGTATTTGATTTTAAGGATAACTCAGTAAAATTACTAAAATCAAATTATAATCGTGCCACTAATGGAATAGCTCCATTAAAAGATGGCCAAGCTGCACTAATTAGACTTGAAGACTTTTCATCAGGTGGAGCTTTATATACAGATATAAATCAAACTAAGTTAAAAGCTATGGGAGACTATTTATATAGTAATGGCATAAGATTTCATGTAGCATGGGTTCCTCGATATAAAGAGCCTGATGTGAACTTTGATAACGACCTATTAACCAATCAATGTATAAATAATGTGGGCTTCGTAAATCTATTAGATTATATGATAAACAGTGGTGCTGAAATTGGACTTCATGGATATACTCACCAAGCAGGTAATAGTACTAGTTTATCTGGAATTGAACTATCAAGTAAATTTAATTCAACAGAACAGGAAACCAAAACAGTTATTGAAAATGCTCTTAAAAATGCAAATGAATTAAATATACCTGTTTATTTCTTTGAAAGTCCTCATTACCAAGCTACTAGGAAACAAAAGGATGTTATACAAGAATATTTTAAATATTTATATGAGCCATATAGCGTATTATACTATACTGCTCTTAAAGAAACTAATAAAGGTAATGTCTATATACCAACACCACTTAGTTATGTTCAAAATCATGATACAAAACCTATGATTAAGAATATTGAGAATCCAAGACCAGATATGCTAGCTTCACTATTCTATCATCCAACTTTAGAACTAGATTATATAACAGTATCTGATGATAATAATACATTTACAGAAAAACTTGCAGATAACTCTCTGATAAAATCAATAGTTGATGCATTAAATAAAAATGGATACTCAACTATACATGTAACAGATATTAAATAAGAGTATTAAATCAAAAAGCAAAGGTCTAATGAAAGACCTTTGCTTTTTTTATCTCTTTTATTTTTATTATTATAAATGCTATTATAGACCCAGTAGCCGCACCTGAAGTATCTATTAATACATCAGTAAACTTCCCTGCTCTTCCTTCAACAAACCTTTGGTGAAATTCATCAGTTGAAGCATAAAGGAATGATAAGATAATTGAATATATTAATGCCTTTTTATTACTTATATAGAATCTTAACATATTAAAATATAATAAGTTTAATATTAAATACTCTGTAAAATGTGCTCCTTTTCTAATTATAGTAATTGCTATATCAACATAACTTGCACTTATATTAAATCCTAGTGATTCAACTAGGTTTAATACAAAATCACTTTGTCCATTTGAAACATCTGCAGGTTGATTTGACATATAAAATATAAATATCATCCAACCAATTAGAATAATCCAAGATATTAATTTTTTTAACCTAATACTCATTTAGAAAAAAATCTCCCATCGATAGTTATAGGATATATTATACTATAATAAATCTATCAATGTAAATTTTGCATTCACCTATAAACCTGCATATCTATAATTATACTGATTATCTTTGCTCTACTATATACTTGTTTATATATGCTAGAGATTCTTCCAAAATACTTTGCCCACGCTCTAAATTCTCAATCTTAATATCTAAATTGCACAATCTTTGATCTATGGAATGCATATGATTCTTTAGATCTTGCAATAATTTTGTATCATATGGTATTTGTATGCCATCAGCATCTATAAAAATTCTTTCTGGTGGATCTCCACATTCTGAACACTTACAATATATCTTATTAGCATTTATATCTCTAAATAGCTTAAAAGTATCATTTTTGCATGAAGCACATGTTGATAGAATCTCATACCCCTCGCTACCTGCTTCATATAAATATTTGCTTCCACATTCTCTACAAGTCGCTTGAATATTATTATCTATAGTCTCAACTTGAAATTTATTCCCTGAACAACCTTCTTTCTGACATACAACTGTTCTAATCATTTTACCATCTCCCCAATCATAAATACTATACCTTACTAGGTAAATTATATTCTTGAGTAGATATAATTATTCTAAAAAAGAAAATAGAAATCTAACCTATTTTTTTGTTAGATTTCTATTCTACATAACTACACCTTTATTACTATATACACTATCTTTGTAACTCATTAATATCTTCTTCAACTTCTTTAATCTTTATATCTATATTAGAAGTTTTCTTTCCAGCTAAAATTAATTCTCGCTTTTCGAGCTTTAATTGTTTAAGACATTCCTTTAATTCCTCTATCTTTGTCAAAAAAAACACTCCCCATCCTAAGCTTTAAAAGATTCTAATTTTATATATTCTTATTATATTATATGCCTTTATAACCTTTTAGTTCCACCCTCTGAAAACGTAAACATACAAATTAATTATTTCTATACACTAATTATATATAATCATTAACGACTTGTACATAATTAACTTTAGTAATATTTTTTCATTTTATTACATTTTGTAGTCAATATATTAAAATTTATATAATTATTTTATTATTTATAATAAATAATATTCATATTATGTAATTTATGGTGATAAAACTCGTTGATACTAATTATAAAAGTTATGTAGAAGATATAATATTACAATCTTTTCAAAATTCTTAAAATAAAAAAAGCTATGAACTTGTGTTCATAGCTTTCCACCTATTTGGTGGAGATAAAGAGATTCGAACTCTTGACCCCCTGCGTGCAAGGCAGGTGCTCTCCCAACTGAGCTATACCC
>NZ_JAFBDA010000029.1 GCF_016907995.1 Clostridium sardiniense
CAATTAATGTCTAATTTAGTCTTATGTAAATAGAGTTGAAATTATAATACAAAAGCAATTTGATAAAAATTTCAATATATTACATAAATTCCTAATGAAAATATACTACAATATAATACAATTCAATTCTAATATAATACAATATAATTCTATTATACTCTTTTACAAGTATAATATAAACTTTTTAAATTCTAGTATAGTATTTTGAAATACAATATGGTATTATATTCATATGAAGGTTATATTTAAAAATTAAAGTATAAAAATATGTAAATAAAAAAGATATGGATTAATTATCCATATCTAGAATGTCATTTGGTGTGCAATCAAGAGAATCACATATCTTTTGCAAATTCTCAAAAGTTATGCCTTTTGTTTTATTATTAACTAGATCATATAAAGCTTTTTTGCTTATTGATGTATCTTTCATTAATGAATATATACTTCTATTTTTAAAAGCTAGATATTCTTTAAGTTTCATTTTCATAGAATCACCTCATAAATATAATAATATAGGTATTGCAAGGTATCAATAGGTATAGTATACTATCCATAGGGGTGAAAAATTTGAAGAAATCTTACAAAATAGAAATTAAACCAACTAAAGAACAAAAATTAAAAATACATCAAACTATTGGGGTAAGTAGATTTGTATATAATTTCTATATAGCTTATAATAAAGAAGTTTATGAAAAAGAAGGTAAGTTTATAGGTGGTATGGATTTTTCAAAATGGTTAAACAATGAATATATTCCTAATCATCAAGATAAAAAATGGATTAAGCAAGTATCTTCTAAGGCAACCAAGCAAGCCATAATGAATGGAGATAGAGCCTTTAGAAATTTCTTTAAGGGAACTACAGGATTTCCAAAATTCAAAAAAAAGAAAAATCAAGATGTTAAAGCTTACTTTCCTAAGAATAGTAAGACTGAGTGGATTATACAGAGACATAGAGTTAAAGTTCCTACACTTGGTTGGATAAGACTTAAAGAATTTGGATATATTTCTACAAATACAATTGTTAAAAGTGGAACAGTAAGTCAAGAAGCTGATAGATATTATGTTTCTATTTTAGCTGAGGAAGATGATATAAAAGTACCTAAGTCTATAAATGAAGGAATGGGAATTGACTTAGGAATTAAGGATTTTGCAATATGCTCAGATGAAAATAGATTTAAAAATATAAACAAAACTTCAACAGTTAAAAAAGTTGAAAAGAAATTAAAAAGAGAACAAAGAAAACTTTCAAGGAAATATGAGAGTTTAAAAATAAGAAATAAAAGTATGAAAGGAGGGTCTGTTACTAGTCAAAATATCCAAAAACAATTAGTTAAAGTACAAAAACTTCATCAAAGATTAGTCAATATAAGAACTGATTATATTAGTAAAACAATTTCTTCAATAATAAAGCAAAAACCAAGCTATATAACTATTGAAGATTTATCGGTTACTAATATGATGAGGAATAGGCATTTATCAAAATCTGTTGCAAGTCAAAAGTTCTTTGAGTTTAGAATGAAACTAACTTCTAAGTGTAAAGAAAATAATATTGAGCTTAGAGTTGTTGATAGATTTTATCCATCATCAAAGACTTGTAGCAAATGTGGAGAGATTAAAAAAGATTTAAAACTTAGAGATAGGGTTTATAAATGTAATTGTGGACTTGTTATTGATAGGGATTTAAATGCAAGTATTAATCTTAAAAATGCTAAAAAATATAAGATAGCTTAAAACCAAAAGTTCTTATATATGTACCCAAGGCTATTTGGGGAATTTAAGCCTTTGGAGAACTATATCAAATCGTAGTAGCTTAAGCAAGGCGAGGTTCTATGAAGAAGGAAAAATCTCAGTATGGATATATTTGACCATATTTTGAGTAGCAGGTGATATTAGTTGCTTTATACATTAAATGATATTAAAGTATTGAAAAATATAATGGATAGAGAAGATGAAACCAAGGGGTTGAGCAAATCGACAGGATCTACAGTAAAAGAAATTGTAGCTAAAACTAAATTATCAGATAAAAAGGTTAGGTTAGCTATAAAAAAGTTTTTAGATGATGAGATGATTGCTTATGGTATCGCTGATGGGAGAACAAAAACTTATTATATATTACCTAAAGGATTGGAAGAAATTTTTAGTTTAAAAGAAATGGTAGTTAAGGAGGATTAATAACTATGAATAAGCAACAAATTTGTGTAATTGGTTCAGGTGGAGCAGGAAATAAAATGCTAGATGTATTAATGGAGATAGATGGTAGATATACTCCTGTATACTGCAACACTAACATAAGAGAAATGGAAAATTTAGAACACTTTGATGCAGGTAATAATGCTTTGTACTTTGCAAATGCACAAGGTACAGGTAGAGATAGAAATAAAGCAAAAGAAGCAATTAAAAAAGATCAACCTAAAACAATAGATTTTTTTGCTAATAAATTTTCACCTAATAGTGGAATAAATACATTTTATATATTATCATCAAGTGATGGTGGAACTGGTAGTGGATCAGTACCTATGTTAGCTACAGTTATAAAACACATAAATCCTGAAGCTACAGTAAATCTACTTATTGCAATGTGCAGCTTAAATGAAAGAGAAGCTTCATTAAGAAATACTAAAGCATTATGGAATGACATAATTAAATTAATGAAAAGTGGAAAAGTAAATTCAGTTCAATTCATTGACAATAACAAAATGAGAGATGAACAAGAATTTAATGAAGCTACAATGCAAGAATTTGATAATTCAATCTCTGTAAATAATGAAGAAATAGATAGTGTTGATAGTGAAAAAGTTAATACTGCAAAGGGATATAAAGTTATATTATCATTAGATCCAAGATATAGAGATATAGATAAGGCTGTTAAACAAGCAAAAGAAGGTAGTAACTTTATAGTTCCAGACAACTTAGACTGTGATTTCTTAATGTCTACATTTGATGAGGATGCTTTTGACAAAAATTCATTTAAGGGTAAGTTCAATGTATATGAATTAGATAAGTATGATTATAATGATGAAGGAAGAAATACTATAGTATTAGGTGGAGTAGTAATGCCTAAAGACTATATTGAACTAATTGACATGGAATTAGACTCTTTACTTGAAAAGAAAAAAGATAGAAATATATTATCTGATGATTTAATGGTTGAGGAAGAAGTAGCAGCAACATCTTCTCCTAAAAAGAAGGCTAAGACTATGACTAAGAAAAAGTTAAAAGAATTAATGAATGATGATTCTTTTTGGGATTAATATATTAGGCACTTAGATACAAAATCTAGGTGTCTTTTTTATATTCATATAAAAAAGCAGGAATTAATTAAAATTCCTGCTTTTAGTAATATAATGAAATCTATATTTCACTATTTTTTATATTTACATTTTTCATTATAGATTTAGTTTTAAATTCAATTAATAATTCTAATCCTACAACAATTATTATTATTTTTAATATATGAATTTCAGGAAATAATATAGCTAAAATAAATCCACCAATAAAAGGCAAGGCCGCAAATTTAATAAATCTTTTTAATATATTCATTTTATTATTTTAACTTCTCTATTAAATAAGCCCAAGTATGTTTTCCTATAAGCCCATCAGCACTCATATTTAATTTTCTTTGGAATTTTTTTGTTGCTGATTCTGAGGCTGGTCCCCATATACCATCTACAGCAATATTATATCCATGCTGTCTTAATAATGTCTGTGCTACCTTTACTTTATTTCCTCTAGTTACTCTTCCATACCCAACAACATCGCCTGATGAATGAGTAGATATTTTAGGAAATCCATTTTTCATAACTTCTCTAGTATCATTTACAATTGTTGACCCCACTGCAGCACCTGCACCAGCTATTACGGCTTTCCCGAAATTGACTACAGCTTTTCTTACCCATGGGTTTGCCCATGCAGCTTTTGCCCAAATCCAAAGAGCTATTGCTCTCTCATCATTATTTTCAATAGTTTCTGGAAGTGGAGTATTATAATATTCAAAATTATTATAATAAATTGATTGCTCAACAGGTATAGTTGTTCCTATTTGATTATTGTATTCATCAACACTAGAATAACCTCTTGCTAATATTTGTGATTTAATTTTTGATTCCACATCTATAGATTTTTGCTTAAGTTGATTAAGTGAATAATTCTGTTCATTCGCCTTAACTGATTCTACTTGTTTTTGAGGTGTTGTAGCTTTTTCATTAGCCATTACTGTTAATGAAGGAGCTATACAACTTGTCCCAATAATACCTGTCAATGTTAAGATTGATAATTTAATTTTTAAATTTTTCATAATTTTCAATATATCAATAAATTATTTTTATTGATATTTCCCCCTATCTTTTTACTTTTCTCAAGAAAATAATAACATTTTTTTAAAACTTTGTAAACAATTTATGAAAAAAATATGAATAAATAATCATTTTTTGTAATTTATTCATTATTTTACTTAGATTAAAATAATATATTACGTAAATTATATTTAAATACTTAAAGGTGAAAATAAAAATGAAATTTAAAAAATTAGAATTTGTATCTACAATATTTGACGTGGGAGTAAAGTTTAATATAAATAGAAATATAGATATATAAAGTAAAAAGCTTATAACAAAGATATTATTAAAGTTCTAAAGTTAAACTTTTTAAGCGGAATTTATAATACTTAAATTATTTCTGTAACTATAAATCATATTTACAATTGATAAATACATTATTTAGAAGTTTTTATACTATTTTAAACAATAAAAAAGAAACTCAAAATTAATTGAATTTCTTTTTTATATAGTAATATTAATTATTTATTTATTAGACTATCACTTTGGGATTTCTCCCAATCATTAAGAAATTTATTTTGTTCTCTTTGTAATTTTAGTAAATCACGATATGTATCTTTTAATACTCCTTCATCAGCATTAAGATAATCTTTTCGAGTTCTTATATATTCCTCTAAATATGATTTATTCTTTTCTTCTTCATAAGCTGAATCAATTTTATCAAACTCATTTTTTAAATCATTTAAAGCAGCTTTACTTTCTTGTGACTGGTACCATTCTATTTTGGTTTTAGTTTTAGATACAATATGTGTATCTTTGCTAATTAATCCTTTTTCTTTAAGTTCTTTAGTTGTTAATGGAGCTTGGTAGCCCTTAATTTTATTTGCAATAATTTCACTTATATTATATTCTTCTTTGGGATACAATACTGTCCGATCACCTACATAAGTAGAAGCATACATTATTTTGCCTAAAAATAGCACTGCTATAACAGCAACTATACTTAAAATTATTTTTTTATATTTTTTAAAAAACTCCATAAAAATCTCTCCTTATAATTACTATAAATATTTTACTATATTTATCCTAAGAATAGTATGATTTATATAATTTAAGCATTCAAAATATTTATTCAGTATAAAAAATCAATATAAAAGATTTATTATTATAAAGAGATATAAAATAAGTTAAGACACCTAGATAAATTATAGATGTCTTCTTTTGATGTATTCTAGATAATATTTTTCATAGTTTCTTTTTAAAGTATAAAATCTATATAAATATATACTTAAAATTAAAATAAGGTATATTGTATACATGATAAGTAGCAATTTTAAAAATAAAAATACTCCCATAATAAAAGTAGAATAGGATATGTATACATTATAGGAGTTTGATTTGAATCTTTAATATATTATAAATCCTATTCTATTTTTATCTTAGCCTCAAATAAGTATTTATAATCAAAAGAGTAGTATAAGATCTACTCTTATTTTTTGTTTTTATATTTTATCGTCTAAAAATATTGTTACGATATGTGCTTATCGTAAAATAGAAATTTTAAGTTTTATAAAGCTAGTAATATTAATGGTTTGAAGTGTTTTTAGAAATCAAAAATTTGAATACTTTTAGGTTTGATGTATATGCTTTTCGTTCAAAGCTAGTCATATCAAGGGTTGAGATGGGATAGAGTAGGGTAGAATGGTCAAAATCGGATAAAGTGAAAGTTGTATTAATGCCTTGGTTGTGCCATTTGTACGAGACACATTACGAGTGAATGTTTTGGTTATGGAGGATTAGTTTTGGAGTTGCAAAGAAATGATTTGGTATTGTGAAAATAACTTTGGGGTATTAAAAATGCTTTTTTGGTGTGGAGATTGAAGTGTTAGCGGGAAAATTCTTCCAAAAGACCTCCTAAGAATTGTAAACCTACCCCCCTCCTTGAGAAAATTTCGCTAAATACACCTTTAACGAAATAAATAAAAGGTATTGAGAGAAAAAATGTAAGGGAATGGGAAAATTACAATAAATGTATTTAGAGATCTTTTTATTTTCCTAGAAGTGGAAAAAAATAATATATAGTTTTAAATACTATATTAGAAAATATTAATGCTTTAATATGTGGTTTTAAAAACTATGTCATATGATAATATTTATTTCATTTACTCGTATTTAAGTTTTTAGTGAGTAGCGAAGACATAAACAAATCAATCAAACATCAATCATACACCAACAACCGAAACCGAACAACCAAAATAGCCAAACGACAAAATACCAAAAAGAACCAAACTAATACATAACATCATATAAGATACATACATCACATACAATCATAACTATGTATAAATACTAACATACTATATAACACTCTATAAAGCCTTACAATAGCCCTTAAATACTTACTATACATATTACATTATAGATATAATAACACGCTTAAAAGCTAATACAAAGCCATATAAATATATAAAAAAACTTTACGAATATAAAAATAAATAAACAAATTGTATTGACAAATATACTAAATAGATGTATAATAAATACATAAGGTTGATTAATACATAAACCTTAAATCCGATATGGAGGTTAAAAAAATGAATAGAAAAAAGAGAAATAAAGAACGCTTAGAATTAATAGCCGTAAAACTTACAATTCTAAGTACGATAGTAACTATGGTAGCTACTATATTAAACCTACTAATTACTTTATTAAAGTAATATAAGTAGTATAGTAAGGGGAATGACCGTTCTCCTTACTATTAAAAATAGTTCTTTACTTCTCTCAATAGTATTCTAACATTTTAAGGAGGTTAAAACAATGGATAAATATATCAAGACTATGTTAATAATAACTGTATTAACAATGATAACTAGTGTATTAACTTTAATAGTAACAATAGTTAAGCTATTCTAAAACAATGTTAGGTGAGTAAGTAGTATGTAAAATACTACTTAAATACATATTAATAAAATAAATTAAAAATAATTATTGATAAAATACGGATAGTAAGAGTTAATAGTTACAGAAATAAAACATTAACTTACATGAAACTTCTAAGTAAGAAAGATTAATTTAATAAACGTGGCTAACATTATTAATTTTGCGGCAGTGACCACCTACGTAACCATGTCGGATTGAGATAGAATCAAAAAACTAATTGATATGACATTCTGAATTAATAGGTTCAATATATTATAGTGGAGGACTAGAGATGAGGGCTAAAATCAATAATGAGATCTTAAAAGTAAAAGTAATAGATCCTGAATATAATAACTATGCTAAAGAGGTTGTTATATTAGAAGGGAACTGGAAGGGTTATAGGGCAATAGTAGAGAATAAAGATATTATAGAATTAAATACTTATAGTAAGCTAGTTAAGTTTATAAAAGGATTTATAGACACTGAAGAATTAGAAGATTATCATTTTTGTGAATTAATAGATAATGATATTTATAATATCATTAAAGAATTCGCCAGCCAGTATAATATAACAAATAGTGAATACTATAAGTTAATAGACATATATAGCAATTATAACGATTGTACGTCTATAGATGAGGTTAAAACAAATATTATTATTGATACTATACAACAAACTTTAAATGGTATTAAAAGCAGCTTTACGAAAATAAAAAAAGAGAACTTATTATAAAATAAATAATTAATTGTAGTTTATATCCTTTTTGATGTATCTTTATAAATATAGTAAGGTTTAATTAACAATTAAGACCCATAGTTGATTAAAGGAAAAAAATAGTATATTGGAATTTATTAAGTAAAAAAACTTACTGTTTATTATCTTGAGTTTACACTATTCACTATATAATAAAAATATGAAGCGTGTGAATGTAGCATATGAGAACATGCGAGATTTGGAGTATAGCAAATCTTAGAAACTATATAACTACATAGGAAAAAATTATCTTAAGAAAAAAAAGGTGATACATAGAAAAAAATTATTTAACTTTTGATTTTAGAATACAATGAAATAAAATAAAAGATGTCTTAAAGTACTTAATTGATAGTACGCTATAAATAAGCTTTTATAAGATCAAAGAGTAAGAAAAATAAAAATGGAAATAAAGAGTATTTATTATAAAGTGAGAAAAAACTAAATTATTTAATTGTATTACTAGAAAAAAATTAGAAGAAGTAAAAGAGAATAGTGAAATAGTTTTAATTATTAATCTTAAAGATAATGAATTAGATGAGGTATTAGAATACTGTAAAAAACTTATAAATACCTTACATATAGAAATTAATGAACCATTAGGAATAGAAGAAATAAGATCATTTAGTAAGCAGGACGATAATATAAATAATTTTCTTGAGATAATCAATATAACAATTATAAAGAATATATAATAGATTAATTAGATTATAATTTACGATATATATAATAAAATAAATAAATAATATAATAAAAATTGGGAGTGGTTAAAATGAAAAATATAAAGATGATAATAATATTAATGGTGGCAGTATTTTTACTTGGAATAGGTTCAGGAATAGGCTTAAATAGAGTAGTAACAAATAATAATATTAATAAAATAAATAAACAACCAATTACAATAGTAAGAACACTTACACAAAGTACAGATGATGTGAAGCTTAATAAAGGCGATGTCTACAAACAATATTCAAATGATAGCTGGAGCATAGAAAATGAATCAACTAATACTTTTGAATTCCAACCAATGGAAACTGGAGATTGGAATTTTGAGTTAAATAACAAAAAAGATTTTGATAAATTAGTACAAACTTATTTAAGCATACAAAATAACGGATTTTATTAAAAATATAAAATAAATAAAAAATTATAGTTATAAAATAATAGTCTTGTATGGGTAGTAAGCTGATATTACTATCCTTAAAGGCGTCTATATAGATATTAATATAAATACTTTAGGAGGTGCTTAAAATGTGTTTATGAGGTTTATATAAGGAAAATATATAGAAATAATGAATAGGAGTGATAATTAATTGATAAACTGTACAATAATTAATAATGAAACTGGTGAAATATTAAGAGATGATTTTAATATTATAGAAATTGAAGACGAAAAAAAGAAAAAAGAAACAATGGAATACTTAAAAGAAAAAAATGAATTTGAAACATTAACATATGCAAATATGGGAAACTTTTATTTAAACTTTTATTTAAAGTTACCTAAGATCGATAAACAGTATATATTTAGATTTATATATCTTTGTACATACTTAAAATTTAATGATAATAGACTAATGAGAAAGATAAATAATAAAAATGAATTAATAAAGGTGTGTGATCTTATGCATTTATTACAATTAGGAAAAACAGAATATAATAAAACAAGAAATATATTAGTAGATAATAAATTGATAAAAATAAATGAAGATAGATCTATTTCCATAGATGATAAAATTAGCTTTGTTAGTAAGGTTAAAAAAGATAATAAAGACGAATATAGCAGAATGTTTAAAATAGCCATACAAGAATTATATAAAAACAGTAGACCAAAAGAACATAAAAGATTAGCCTTGCTTATAGAGCTACTGCCATTTATACATTACAAATATAACATAGTATGCAAGAATCCAGAATGTGAACTCATGGAAGATATAAAGCCTTTTACAATACAAGAGATACAAGAATATAGTAAAACTTATACCGATAAAAATTTATCAAGATTCAAAAAGAATATGTTGAATATATTTGTTGGAGGTCAAAAGGCAATGATGATTGTTGAAGATTATAAAAAGAAATTTATAATAGTTAATCCTAAAATATATTACAAAGGTAATGATATTAATAATCTTAGATACTTAATTAATTTATTTAGAATTTATGTAAATACTAATATATAATAAAGTTAAAAACATCAAATAAAATCAAACAAAAATAATTTTTAGAGTTCGCAAAATGTATTTATATACTATTTGCGTTCACATGATGTATAGATAGAGATATCAATTAACTTAAAACTGATATTTTATATAATTAATAATAAAAATAATATTATTAGGTTAGTCCCATATCCAGCATATGTAAGGTTATGAATTATTCACAAAATCTCATATTAATAAGACAATAAGTACATTTGGAGTAGCTAAATACGATCAAAATGTTTATAACAAAGAAAAGATATGGTTGAAGAGGTATACGGAAAATTTAATATAGATTCAGATGTATTAGAAGGGTTAATGATTAAAGAGGAAATAGATTAAGGAATAAATATAACATGGGGAAGAAAAAATTGAATTAATAAGTAATTAAAAGTATGATGTAGAAATATTAAATAAATAGTTAATCGAACTTTAACTTATTATATCAGTGGCATCTATAGTTATATTATTCGAATTAGAAAATAAGAAAGAGATAGATATGTACAAATTTATACTGATAAGAGGTCTATACTAGTGTAATTATTAAAAACGATGACATTGGTATATATTACAACAATTTTCCACATAAATTTATAAAACTTTACATTTTTCCTAATTAATGATATAATTTCAAATGAAAGGGAGAGTGGGTTTATGAATAAAAAAATAATTATATCATTGGGAGCATTTTTAATTTTTACAAATGTTTCTTTATTACCTAATTTTGTTGTACAAGCACATGCTAGTTCAAAAAATATTACGGAATATACTAATGCAAGCAATCTAAATGAAAAAGAAGGACGATTATCAGTAGGGCAGAAACCTCAACTTACAAGACTTCTAAAAGTGACTAATCCTTTAATGTATGGTTATGATGTTGAATACGTACAAAAGGTACTTAGAAATTTGGGATATAAGCTTAGGGTTGATGGATATTATGGGAATGAGACTAAAAATACAGTGATTAGGTTCCAAAAAAGTAAGAGATTAGATCCGGATGGAATCGTTGGGCCCCTTACTTTTAAGGCGTTAATTAGTTAATGAAATAATATATATTTATATAAAAAGGACTATATTTTATATAGTTCTTTTTTATATAAATATATATATTTTACATAAAGACATATATTAAGTAATATTAGAAAAATAGGTATAACTTTAATAATTTTGTACGGTTTTAATGATAATTTTAATTAAAACTATACTTTTAATTAAAAGAAATAAATAACAAAAAATGACTTTACAACCAGTAAAAAAAGTATTAATATAAAAATACAGAACTTATGTTCGTATAGATAAATTTTTAACAATCGAATATAGGAGTTTCATTTATGTTTTACAATTTATTTACAAAAATATATTATGAATGTGAAAAAATTTGATAATCAAGGTATTTTTATAATATTTAACAAAAGAGGGGACATGCTAAATGAAAGAAAATATAAAGCATTTATTAGACAAAAATTTAGGGGAAACTATTCGTATTGCTGGCTCATTAGGGGATAAAGAAGAAAAATTAAAAAGAATACATATAGAAGATAACACTTTATATATTAATAATAATAGTATTAATTTAAATAAATATATTGATATTAAATTATTAGATAGAAATTTAATATCATTTAGAAACAAAGAAGAATTAATAGTATTATTACTAAAAAATAAATAAAAAGTTAGAATATTAATTCTAACTTTTGTATATGCTATTTATTGAAATATTTAAAAAACTATGTTAAAATTTATGTAAAGATAAAAGTGTTAAAAGGAAGGGGTAGAGTATGAAAAATATTAGAGATAATTTCTTAAAAATAAAAAAAGAAATAGCTTATAAAAATGAAGCAAGAATATTAAATAAATACTTTATAAAGAAAAATTTAAGGGCTAGCACTGTTCAATTTTTATTAAACGATCAATTGGATATAAATGATTTAGATGTAAATGAACAAATAGCACTATGTAAAGGACTATCTGAATTAGGGTATGAGGAATTTAATCCAACTAATTATTTTACTTCATCTCAATTATTAAATTTTGAGACATTAGTAATAAAAGAAAATCATACTAATATAATGGAGTTTGAAAATGTATCTGAGTATAATGATGATTTATATCATGTTACAGCTTGGAAACCTAGCGAACATGTAAAAGCATGGAAAAATAGAAATATAAGATATAATTTTGACGCACAGAGACAATCAATATTATCTATTGATAGATGGGGGAATGTAACTCAAAAAATGAATATCAATAGAGAAAGTGTAAATGCAATAAAAAAACTTATAAAGGAAAAGAAATATTTTCCACCTGATATGTTAACTTTTAATATATTACAATTAGAAGATAAAGAACCATTGGTTAAATATGATGGAGAAAATAGAAAATTAGTGATAAAAACTGAACCAGATTTTGAAAGTCCTAATACAACTTTTTTTGATGTTGTTGATGGAGCGCATAGAACTATAGCTTTAGTTGAATTATATGATGAGGGCGTAAACATAGATGATATATTTTTAGGATTCCCAGTTCAAATTTCAATTACGACAGTAGAAGAAGCTAATGCTTTTATTTATAGACAGGCTCAGGCTAATAGACAAAATGAAGTGTTCTTAGAGCAAAGAATAGAAGATAAATATAAAAAGTTTATAGATAAAGTTGAATCATATGGCAATAAAGAAACAAATATATTATTTAATAATATTTCTGATTCTTATGAAAGAATGAAATTAGATAAAAAAGTTACTTATGTTGGATTATTAAAAAGTGCATTAAGAATGATTGAGAAAAATTTAGATATTAATTTTGATTCAAGAGCAGAGTTGAATTTTGGTAGTAGGAAAATAGTAGAAGTAGTAAATACTATAGCGGAAATATTAAAAGAAGAAGGAAAAGAATATATTTATGAAAATAACTGTAATATTTATTTTGGATTTTTTGTTTTAGCTTACTATTTAAAAATTAATAAAGTAAATGAAGATAAAATGTTTGATATTTTGTTTGAGATTGTACAAAATATGATTAAGAAAGAATCCGAATTAAATAAATTAAAATTAAATGTATTAAACACAAACTATAGTAAAATTTATAATTTCTTTGTCGATTTATTAGAGGAAGTGAAATAGTATGAATAGTAATGAAGCGTTAACTTATAAAGAAGCGTTAAGTAGTTATGATAGATTAGATAATTTTTTACAAAATAAAGTTAAGTATTTAGAAAGCAGAACAGAATTAAGTGAAAATTCAAAGAGTGTGATGTGGACAAAATTTAGAAAAGATATTCACACATTTGAATATATTTGGGATAAAGATTTAGCATTATTTAATGAAGATGATATTAAGAAAGTGTTGGGATCAATTATTGGCGGGACATTAAGTCCAGCTAAAACATTACTATCAATTATAAATAGATATGAAGTATGGGCTATGTCTGTGGGATTAAATACAGCTTCTAACCCATGTGACACAATTAATTTAACAAGTTTAGTAACAGTGACTAAAACAATTGTAGATAACACGATAATAAGTATAGATGAATTATTTGAATTATGGGATTATATACAAACATATCCGAATAGATTTTGTGATAGAGTAACTTATCAAAACTTTGCTATGATATTATTAATGAGAATTGGATTAAAAGGCGAAAAACAATGGAATGAAGTAATGTATCTTAAAGAAGAAGATATAAATTTTGAAGATGGTATAATTAATGTTACTAATAGGGATAAAGACGTTGTAGAGGGAAAGAAACCTTTAGAAGTAGTGAAAGAGATAAGCGTAGAACCTAGAATATTAAAAGTGATAAAAAGAGCTATAGAAGAAAAAGAATATGAGTATAATTTTAATGCTGGCAGAGGATCACAAGCAACAATTAAAAAAAGTAACTTCTATATAGATTATGGATATATTATTAAGCCTGAGCAGGATCAAGGTGAAATTATTAACTCTACAGTGTTTAGAAAAAGATTAAGTAATTTCTTTGATGCAGCTGAAAGAAAATTCATAAGTGCTAAGGATATTTTTAGAAATGCTAAATTAGATATGTTACTTGATTTAAAAGAAAGTAAAGGACAATTAGATATTCAAGATTTTAAAATAGTGCAAGATTATTTTGAACCATATTTAAAGAGTAATACTTCTTACATGTCTTTAAAAGAGTTCTATGTTAGTTATACTCAAGATGATGATATCTTGGGAACAAGAGATATGACTAATTCTAAAAGTGAGGAAGAAAAGAGAGAAGAGAGAAAACAGTTCTTTAGAGATTATTATCAAAATGTCTTAAAAGAGAGAAGAAGAAAACAAAAGCAAATGCAAAAAGAAGAGGAATAATACCTCTTCTTTTTTATAATTAACAAAATAAATAATGAATATAGTTGACAAGTGGAATTTATAGGTGTATTATAATATCAAAGGAAGGAAATAACAGAATTCCAAATAAATAAAAGATAATTATAAAAGTGGAAGATGGAGAATAGAGGAGGATATTGTAAATGATGAACAATAAATTTTATAGAGGAGAAGTTTACTACGCAAATTTAGGTGAGGTAAAGGAAAAGGAAAAAGATTCAGAACAAAGAGGGATAAGACCAGTAATGATAATACAGAATGATATTGGTAATAAGTATAGCCCAACAGTTATTGTAGCAGCAATTTCATCAAAGACATTTAAGAAAAAATTACCAACTCAGGTTTTATTAGATAGTGATTACATAGGTTTAAATCAAGAAAGCTTTATAATGTTAGAGCAAGTAAGAACTTTAGATAAGTCAAAATTGCTAGGATATATAGGTAAGGTTAGTAATGACGATATGGATAAAATAGATTCAGCCGCTTTAGTTTCATTAGAATTGAGAGATAAAGTAATAATAGAAGAAAAAGCAAGAGACATAGAACAATTAGACAATGTTTTATATGTTGCAATAAAAACAGATGTTACATCATTAGATTTTATAGAAAACTTCAAAAGAGAAAGGGAATTAGCTATACAAGACCTAGAGAATTATTGTGCAAAAAGAGGACTAAATTATAAGAGTTATTATAAAGTTAATTTAAATCCAACTGAATTCAAAAGAGTTAGTTAGTTTAATACAAGGGGGATATTAAATGAAGATAATAGATTTTCAAAAAGTAAGAGAAGATAAAAATAGCAAAGAATTAATCTTTGAAATGAGGAATGAGATAAGGACAGCATATATTTATTCAGGATTAAAACAATATAAACTTTGTATAGATAAATTAGAAAATATACGCAAAAAATATAAAAATAAATGTGATGATATTACAAATTATATAAATCTATATAGATTTTTAGGGGAATCTTACAATAAGATTGGAAATAAAAAAGAGTCAGAGTCTAATTATAAGAAATTAAATATATTACTTGATAAATATGAAACACAATTATTAAGTAAACTTCCCCATGTTTATGTACTTGGGATTAATGATTATTACGATTTCAATAAAGGCATGTTATCTAAAGAGGAAAAAATTGATATAAATAAAAAGGTATATAGTTGTTGTTTAAAAAATAATTTTAATGCAGAATTAGTAATAGCTGCCATGAGAATAAAGATCCTTGAGGAGCAGTATGTAGAAGTGATTAGCTCCTTAGGTTCTATACATAGTGATAAAGAAATAATTCTTCATAAAATAGTAGATGATTTAAAAAATAATAGAATTGAGATATATAATAAAAATGTAGAATTAAATAAAATAGATTATATAAAAATAGCAATTAACAAATAAATAAAAAATAATCAATCTTAATTAATTCTAAAAGCAAGTAAATACATAAATTGTAGATTGTAATTACATATACTTTAAATATTAATAATAAATTTTAGGGGGAAAATACAAATGCAAAATAATCAGGTACAAGTAGGTGTTTCAGATGAATTTAATTATGATAATTTACCAATTAAATATGATATTACAACAGATGGTCATTTAGGACTATATGTTGAAGACTGTGCTAAAGCTTTAGGCGTGACCACAAAAAAGGTTTTAAAAGATAATAACGAAAGTATTACTGTGAGATATGATAGAGTCTATGAGGATTTAGTTAATATAGGTATTTTACGTTTTCAAGGAAGTTATAACAAAATATCTAATGAGCAAAAGAAAATAATAAGGAATACATTAAAAACGTTAAAAATAAGTGTTGAAGAATTTATACTATGGTGTAATAGGGTAAATACATTGAATAGTGATATGTTGATTCAAATATTAAATAATTATAAGTCGTCAAAAATTATAATTCCGAAACCACGAAAAGAAATACAATTTTTAGATAAACTTGAAGAAGTCCTCAAACCTTTTAATGTAAAAGGAATAAGGCAATATAAAATATTAAATTATAGAATTGACTATTATATACCAGGATTAAGAGTAGCTATAGAATATGATGAGAATAATCATAATAGATATACGTATGAGGCGCATGAATTGAGACAGAAACTAATAGAACATGAATTAAGCTGTAGATTTATTAGGGTAAGTGATGATCGAACTGATGAATACAATATAGGAATAATAATAAAGGAAATATTTGAGATATGAGATTAATTAAAAAATCTAACCATTTATTAACTACTAACTTTAATAATAAAGCTATAAATATAGTTACTCAAGAAGAAGTGGATAAATTGAGAAAAGATAAGATGTATTATGATACATTTATAAGAAGGCCTATAGAAGAATATTTAGAGAATAATAAAAAAATAGAATACATAGTTATCGCTGGAAAATATATAAAACATACATATTTTCTTTTAGATGATTCAGAAAAATTTTTACATATACTAAAAGAGTTAAGAATTGATAATGATGAGGTTTTGAATATAATGGAATAACTAACAAAGACACTATGGAAACAATGATAACTAATTGGTTTAATAGTTATCAAGTACAGAATTTAATTAATTAAGATAGGGATATTATAATCCCTATAATACATAGTAAAGAAGTTTATAAAATAGAATTTTTATGGAGAGTGAAATACATAAAATATTAAGAAATAAAATATAATTAATTATATTAAGAATGAGGTGATAAAATGGGTTTTAAAAGTGTGAAAAAGAATGAGAAAGATGAAATAATATTTGAAAATTTAGTTACAATCAAATGCAAGTATGCATGGAATCTAGGAGAGGAAGTAAAGTTACCTGAATTTGCTTCTTTTATGGTTACTTTGTGTAAAAAAGATGATGGAGCATTATATTATACTCTCTATCAAGGATTTGGAACTTATGAATATTATAAGTATAGAGAACTGGGGTTATTAGATAATCATAATAAGGAATACTTATTTCAGTCAAATTGGGGAAAGGCGATTAGTCTTTTTAGAGAAGATGAGTGGGAAGAAGTACAGAAATATATACCTTTAACACAAAAAATAAATGGTGAGATTAAGAGAATACCTATGTATACCTACAATGATGATGATAATTTATACGTAGTACCAATCAATTTAAGTTAAAAGTTTCGTGAAAATGCTTTAGAAAATCATAGGTTGATAAGAAGTATAAGTACCGCTCTATCGACTTATGGTTAATAATTCAATAAAATAATTGTTTTAAAGGAATATTAAAATAAATAATTCTATTAATTTAAGTAAAAGATTTCTAAAAGAAAAGACAGTTGAGTTAAATATTGTTAATAAGTTATAATAAAAGAAAAATTATAACAATTATGGAGGTTAGATAATGGAGTATAAAGTAAGTTTTATGAATTTAAAAGAAGAGTTTAATAAAGTTAATATAAAATGCATAGAAGGGACATGCATCATTCCTGATAATATACTTATTATTGAATTAAAATCATTAGATAAGTATATTGATTTACTTTTAGATTTAAAAGCAAAAAACGTATTTTATTCTTTACACTATTATGATGAGGAAGAATATTTTATTGATGAAGATTCTGTATTAGATGAGTATGGAGAAAAAGTACTTAATTTAGTTAAAGATAGAATAAGCGAGTATAATAATGAAATGGAGAGTTTTGATTTTGATACTCCATATAGAATAAATTTATATTTTATAAAAGATAATATTGTATATTTATTTTATATGGAAGATGATTGGTTGGAAGAATATGAAGTATTTACTGCCGATAGAGAAATAGAAACAATGATTGAAGATATAGAGCCAGAATTAGAAAGTATATTGGTTCAACATCAAAAAGATGTAGAAAATCTAGGTGAGGAACTGAAAAATTTAATATTGAATGATAAAGAGTTTAAACTTTGTACAAATCAGTCATCAAGAGGAGCTTATACAAGACAATTGATTAATTCTAGTAAATTTCAAAAGTATAGGACTTTCTTTGAATCAAAAACTGGACATTTTAGTTCAAGAGATTTATGTGATTTTATAGAGTTATTATGGAAGAAATTAAATGCTAAATAAGAATAGAATAGTAAATGATATAATAATTGAAGAGGTGATTTATATGGATAATAGATTATTATTATTGGGGAATGGGTTTAGTATGAATTTCGATTCTAGCTTTTGCAATGTTATGGATAGGCTATATGAAGCTCATAAAGAAGTGTTAATGAATGGAGTTGTAAAAGCAAAAGCTAATAAGAATTATAAAACTAAATTTGAAGAAAGCTATAACAGTGTTGTATCAGCTTTAAGAAGGGTAAACAAAGATAAATTATATAAAATATTAGAAGAAGGATTTGAGCTCGGACAAGCAATAATTCAAGATACAAACTTTATTAAAGAATTAAAAGAAACAGAGTATGTGACGGATTTAGAATTTGGAAATAGTCAATTAACTATGTTGGATAGCTTAATCAAGTCTTGGGAAAAATGTGGAATAAATAGGATAAACATAGAATATATATCAATTTTAGTATGGGCTTATTTTGCTGCTGGTGAAGAGAAAATTAAAGAATATGATATGCAATATAACGGATTCGTAAAATTGGTAAGGATAGGAGACTACCAAACCAAAAAGGTTTTGAAAGGAGATGCTATAGCTACAAGATTATTAGAGAATATAATGTTTAATGGAGTTACAACATATTTAAGAATGTTATTAGCAACAGCTATATTTAACAATGGTAAAGCTATAGCTGATAATGAGTTTGATAAGATCAATAAGATTAATTTAGATAAAATAAAAAATTACTTAAATGAATTTGATGTAATAATTACATTAAATTACGACAAGATTGTTGAAAATTTATTTAATATAAATAGTATTAAACACGTACATGGGGAATATAAAAGAAATAAAGAAGAATGTAATTATCAACTTTTAGGGCTAAAATATAAGGATTCTTTTATTAATTTTTCCGATATATTAGTTGGAGATTATATATACAATAAAACACAAAGAGCAATAGTTAATGGATTAAATGCAAAGCATACTCATAAGAACTATAAAACATGGAAAGAAATATTAGAAACAAAAATAAAAGAAAATAAAATTAATAATATAACAATTTTAGGATTAAGTTCCGATAATGATCAACATATATTTAGGGATATAATAACTAGATTACACCTTGAAAATATAGAAAATCCAGAAATAAATTATTGTTATTTTAATGAACAAGATAAAAAAAGCTTTATTGGTATGTATGATTCAATACAAACGTTTGGTGAAGAATTAAATAATTATGCAAAACAGATTAAGATTAATTATATTAAAACAAAGGATATATTAAAGAGAAATTTTCTTTGCTAGATAGGAATAAGTGTATAGCAGCTAAATATTTAGCTGCTATAAAACTTGAAATTTAAATAAAATATTTAAAAAATAATGTTGACAAATTAAAAGAGTAATAGTAAACTAATAATTGTTAAAGGGAAACGCAGTCAAATGCGAAGTAACAAAGGTTATAATCTTCCTTCTAAAAAGAGGTAATATCAAAATAAATAAAAAATAAAGATGAGGTGCTAAGTATGAAAGAAATTAAAATTGGTTCTAAGGAATGGAAGTTAAAAAGGAGAGCGGAAATACTAGAGAAACATAAAAGAAAATATACATATGATACTTTGTTCAATAGAAGTGTAAGAGTATAAGGAGCGAGAAAGATGAAAAATGAAATTAAATTATTACATATAAATAACTACATAGCTGACAATTATAGAAAGTTTGTAAAAGGTAAGGAGGGTGTAGGATATAGAGATATAAGAAAATATTTAACTAGAAATTTTATTTTAGGAAACCTTGATTTAAGAAGAAGTAATGACATTTATCAATTAAGAAGATATGGTAACTTATCAATTCTTGTTAATGTAAAAAAAGGTATGGTAATTGATATTTATAATAAAAAAGGTGGAAAGCATGGTTACATAAATACTAGAGAAAAAGAAGATTTAAATAAGCTTTTAGAAATAGGTGATGAATATGAAAAGTAAGAGTTTTGATGAATTAGGAATAAAAAAAATAGATATAGAGGGTTATTCAGGATATTATGTTTCTAGTAAAGGAAAAGTATTTAGTACAAATAACGGAGGATTTAAGAAATTAAGACCTTTTAAAATAGGAAAATATCGTAATTATCTAGCAGTTAGATTATATAAAGATAAAAAAGGAAAGGATTATAAAGTTCATAGATTAGTAGGAATGTATTTCATACCAAATCCTAAAAATTTACCACAAATAAATCATATAGATGGAAATACCTTTAATAATAGTGTAGAAAATTTAGAATGGTGTACCAATGGAGAAAATCAATTACATGCATGGGCTTTCGGATTAAATCACAGGACTTCAAATAATACAAGTCCAACAGATGTAAGTTTCATGAGTATAACTAAAGTATCTAAGCCAATAGTTCAATTTGATAACGATTATAATTTTATAGATATTTATGGTAGTTTAGCATCATGTAAAAATATAGCCAATTACTCATCAATAAATAAATGTTGTAATTATGAAACTTTTCATGCAAATAATTATAAATGGAGATATATAAATGAATGCAATATTAGAAATAAAATAATAGTTATATCAGGGAAAAGTGCAAGTGGAAAAAATTTTATATTAGAACAATGCAAGCAAAAATTTAATATGAATGAATTGATATCATATACAACAAGACCATTAAGAGAAGGTGAAAAAGAAGGAAAAGAGTATTATTTTATATCAGAAGATGAAATTAAAGTTAAAGGATTAAATGGTGAGTTATTAGAAATTAGAGAATATAAAACAGCATTCGGAAAGTGGTATTACGGATTATGTGTAAAAGAATTAAAAAAGAACAATCCGATTTGCATATTAGATAATAAAGGATTAAAAGAATTAGAAAAAAAGATAGGCAAACAGAATATTGTTTCAATATTTATTGATGTAAAAGATAAAATAAGATTAGATAGATCTTTAAATAGAGAAAATATAAATGAATTAAAAAAACAGGAGATTATTAGAAGATTAGAAGCAGATAATAAAGATTTTTCTTCTGAAATAATTAATAAAAACTATGATTATATAATGCAAAATAACAATATAGAAGATTTACATAAGATACTACAATTAATTGAGAGTATAAGTAAAAAGAATAAAAAGGATGGTGAGTTATTTGCTCCACAAAAATATAGAGATGGTGAGTTTAAATATAAAAATAAATATTTTTATAGATACAAAGATTTATGTGAATATTTAAATATACCAGCTGCAAAGCTCCAATATTATAGAAAGAAGAAAAAATATGATATAGATAAGGCGATTAAGATGTGCATTAAAAAGGAGATATCTTAAAGTGAAGAAAAAATATAAATTAATAGAAGTTATAGAGATAATGACAGAAGAGCAGGGAGAAAGGTTTCAAAGAGTAAATGATGAAAACTTTATTGTATATAGAGATGAGATAGGTAGATTGATGTGTAAAGTTAAAGATAATCCAGGTAGAACATTAAATTTATTTAACTATATGCAAGATCTATGGATTATGAAAGAGGAGTGATAATATGCTATTTGGGTTAACATTTATAAGTTTATCAATACTAATAATTCGGTTCTTAGGAGTGATATTTGAAGAAGAGAAGCTGCAGTTTAAAACATATGTAGTAGTGATAGCAAGTATAGTATTTTCAGTAACATTTCTTATACATATATATAATTTATTTTGCATTATAATAAAATAAATAAAAAACAAATGAGGTGTTAGAGATGCATATGGATGAGAAAAAAATTATATTAGGACTATTTAGAAGTTTATGGAGAAAGAAGGAATTACAAAATGAGCAAAGTAGATCAATGGAATAATTATAAGAATTTCTGTAAGAAGAATGGGTTAAAAGAAAATAATTTTAATAGTATGAAGAAATGGGTACAAAATGATATTAATTGCTAGAATTATTTCTATAATTTTCTTGCTATAATAAGGTTGGCATTATAAAGAAAAGCAACTTTAGAGGAGTATTTAGTGATGAAATGTAAGATTAGTTTAAATAACATTAAGAAAATAAGAAAATCTAAGCATATTACACAAACAAAATTAAGTATTGAAACAGGAATAAGTCAAGCTGAAATAAGCTATTTAGAAAATGATAAAGATACAAGTGCAAAATTAGAACAGGTTGAAAAGATTGCAGAAGCATTGCATGTATGTCCGTTTGATTTAATGAACTGTGATTGTAAAGAAGGCAGACAGTGTAGAAAAGATGGAAAAGACGATAAATGCAGAGAATGCAAAAGAAGAAAGAGAAGATTAATAGAAGAGAGGACATGATATTATGAAAAGTATAGTTAAAATAATTAAAAACATACAGAATACAAGTTCCACAAATGATAAACTTTCTATATTGAAGACTAATAAAGATAATGAATTATTAAAAAAAGTGCTTTACTTTACGTATAACCCTTATATGAAATATAAAATAACTGAAAAAAGCTTAGGAGAAGGGAGGAGTAGGAATGATTATGATATTTTTAGTTTAATGGATCTATTATCAAAAAGTAATATTAATGATAATCTTAGAGATTTAACTAATAGCTTTTTAACAATGCAACAGGATGAGGAATTAAAAGAATTATATACTATGATGTTATTAAAAGATCTAAGATGTAATATAAGCGCTAAAACAATTAATAAAGTCTGGAAGGATTTAATACCTCAATTTAATGTAATGTTGGCATCTAAATATTGGGATAGTGTAGATAAGGTAAATGGTAAGGAATTTATAATTACTACGAAACTCGATGGAGGAAGAATGGTCGCTTGGAAAGAAAATGGAATACTTAAAGCATTTACTAGACAAGGAAAAGAAATAGAAGGATTATTAGAAATAGAGCAAGAGTTTAAATACATACCAGATGGAGTTGTATTAGATGGAGAAATACTTTTAAAAAATGATAAGAATTTAGAATCAAAAGATTTATACAGAGCGACCATGAAAGAAGTTAGAAAAGATGGAGAAAAAAATAATTTAATATTTAATGTTTTTGATATATTACCATTAGAAGACTTCAAGCAAGGTAAATGTAAAACTAAATGCATAGATAGAAAAAATCAATTACATGAACTTGTAGAGAAAAATAATTTTAATAATATAATAGAAGTTAAACCTTTATATATAGGTAAAGATATAGAAGAAATAACAAAATTCTTAAACAATGCTATTAATAATGGAGAGGAAGGTGTAATGGTAAATCTGTCAAATGCAGCTTATGAGTGTAAAAGAACTAAAACAATTTTAAAGGTTAAAGTTATGCAAACTTGTGACTTGAAAATTATAGGTTTTGAAGAAGGTACAGGTAAATACAAAGAATCATTAGGATCTTTAGTAGTAGATTATAAAGGTAATAGATTAGGTGTTGGATCTGGATTTAGTGATTCTGATAGGGAATATATATGGAATAATAGAGGTGAATTTTTAGGAAGAATTGTTGAAACGCAATATTTTGAAGAAACTCAAAATCAAAATGGTGGGCTAGGATTAAGATTTCCAGTATTTAAGCAGATTAGGGAGGTGGGAAAAGAAGTTAGTTATGAATAGAATTGGTTTTAGATACACTTTAAAAAGTTAGTTTTAATTACTAAGTTCGCAATATGAGGAGATTGCGAACTAGTTAAGAAAATTTGTTCTTTGAAAATTAAATAATACGGTATTTACAAAATATGTTACAATTAACTTATAATAGTTATATATGATGAATTAATTTATGGGGGGTTAAAATTGAGAAGTAAAGTAGTTAAAATAATCTTATCGTGTACTATTTTATTATTATTTTATATAGGATTTGATATTTATGCTCATTCAACTATTGAAAGAGTTATAAGAACAGACCTATTTTTAAAAGGTCATTTTATAGAAGCATTTAAGACAGAGATTTCTGAACTACCAATTGCTGATAAACAATATGGTACACTATACATTTGTAATAATCCTGCTATAGGTCCAGACCATTATGATATAGACTATAAGTATATTTACTTTGGGAAGGTAAAGTATTGGTATATTAATTGGGCAGGAACTGGTGGAGGCTAAGGTATAATACGGAATATTAAATTGTTATGTAATAAATGGGAGAGCTTTTAATGAGAAAATTTATAGATATATCTATTAGTTTTGTTTTATTTATTTGGAGTTGTTTAAATTGGTTATATGCAACAAGAATCACAAGTGATATAAAGGTCTTTTATTCATTAAAAGAAATAATAATTTATATGTTAATTATTATTTTATATTTAACTATTCAAGTTTTTTATATTAATAAAAGTAGACTTCACTTTTTTAATATTTTATTATTAAGTTTACCAACAATAATTTGGTTTGTTATTTTAAAAAATTCATTAAGCATTGATGGATTTTTTAAATATGATGGGATAGCTTATACATCTGGATTTATTGTTATGGTAGTAGTATTACTTTATAATTTTTACAAAATAATATCAAATAATAGTACAAAATCTTAAATTATTACAAATATAAAATTAAATATTAATTATTAAAATACCGTATTATTCAAATAGAATATACGGTATTTTTTAGTTTGCAATAGCAAGAAAATAGGAGGCGAATAAATGATTATAGAAGGAACAGAAGTAAAGTTAGTTAATGCAAGTATTTATATAAAGAAAGCAATTTTAGAGGTGAAGAATATACCTTGTGAATGCACCAATGATGATTATTGCTGGAGATGTTGTTTGCTTGATGATTTAAAAAATCAAAGAAGTTGTATAGATGAAGAAATATCAGAAAGGTTTACTTAGTTCGCAATAGGCAGAAATTATAAAGATGATAGGTATTTAAAAGATTAAATTTAATTACTATATATTATAATGGTATAATATGTAATATAAATTTAAAAAAGGAGCTGATTTAATATGAGTAATGATATAAGAAAGGATTTAAGTAATTCTGCTGGTGACTATGCGCACTCTGGTGCTAAAGCATTGATAGGTGCTATTCCTGGAATTGGAGGTGCATTATCTGAAACATTTGATTTAGTTATATCTTCACCTTTAAGTAAAAGAAGAGATGAATGGATTATTAGAATTTGCGAACAATTAATGACTTTAGAAGAAAGAGTAGATGGATTTAAGCTGGAAAATTTAAAGGACAATGAATTATTTACTACAATAGTACTTAATGCAAGTCAAATTGCAATGAGGACACATCAAGAACAAAAGAAGGTTGCATTATGTAATGCTTGTATAAATACCGCATTGGATATAAAAATAGACGAAAATAAGCAGCTCATATTCTTAAATTATATTAATGAATTAACAGAATGTGATCTAAGACTTTTATATTTCTTTGAGAATCCATTAAAAAGGTTTGAAGAAAAAGGATTACAAACCAATTCAGGGTATTTAGGAGGAAGTATATCGCAAGAATTATATAGATATTATCCAGATTTACAAAGTGAAAAGAATTTTATAAATGAAAGAGTAAAATATTTATATAATAATAGGCTGTTAGACATAGAGAATTTAAATACTATGATGAGTGGATCTGGAATATATGCATCAAGATTAACAGAATTAGGACAAGAGTTCATGAAATATATTTTATTAAACGATAATATACGTAATTATTAATATGTAGTTTGTTAAGATGTTGTATAAAGTATGACATCTTAACAAACATAATATTTATATAAAATCAGAGATTTAATTAAATAAATTTAAAATAATAAATACAAAATAAGAAAAGGAAAGTGATTTATGCAGCAATTAAAAAAAATAATTAATCAAATGACAAAATATGAAAAAGTGGGGACATTAATATTTATACTATTACTATTGATAGTTCAATTAACAACTGATGGCACTCTATTAGGATTTATTACAGGAGTGCTGGGTATATTCTATGTAATATTAGTCAGAATGGGATCAAAGTGGTGTTATCCACTATGTATTATACAAATATCAATGTACATATTTATAGCTTTAAATAGTAAGTTTTATGGTGATGTAACTCTTAATGCTATAAACTTTATATTGCAGTTTATAGGATGGTATAATTGGAGCAAAAGAGAAGACGAGAATGGTATAGTAGAGCCTAGAGCATTAAGAACAACACAATTATTATTTGTTACTTTATGCTGGTTTAGTGTTTGGATAATTGGTACATATCTATTACATCTGTTAGGTGGAAATACACCTTATTTGGATTCATTTGCGACCGTAACTAGTGTTACTGCTATGTTATTAAGTATTAATTCTTATAAGGATCAGTGGAACTTTTGGTGTTTACATAATTTAATTGCATGTATAATGTGGATGTTAGCCATCTTCAGAGGAGAGACTAATGCTATTTCTATGTTTATTATGATGTTTGCATATTTGTGTAATAGCTTATTGGGGTATAAGAATTGGAATAATTTATATAAGAAATATAGAAATAATTAAAATATAATGTTGACTTTGGCAAATATAAGAGTATAATAAGAATTGTGAATTGGGGAAAATAATTCCTCTTCTCACAATAATAAAATAAATAAAAAGGAGATATGTAAAATGGAAAAGAGACTTTATTTAGCGGGTGGAATTATGTCAAGAGGAGAGATTCTTGCAAGAGAAGAAGAATATAATAAACTTCAATCTTTGGGTTTGGATTTTGATATATATTCACCAGTAAAGAATAAATCAATTAATGATAAATCAAATGTTACTGAGGAAGAAAATAATAAATTGAGCGAGAAAATAGTTAAAGCAGATATGGAAAGACTTTGGAGTTCGGATTTAGTAATTGCAGAATATCAGCCTTACGCATTAGGTACAATATCAGAAATAGCTATTTTATATATGATGAAACAATTTAAAGATAAGTTAGATGAAATCTTAAAAAAATCTCATTCAGCAGATGAGGTGATGAATGAGATAGTTTATTTAAGAAATTTATGTGATAAAGATGTAAGAATACATAGTAGCGATATAAGAAATACAGATATACCAGAAATAGGCTTTAAGAGAAGTCATAGTTATAATCAATTTTGTTTAGGATTAATTGAAGATGTAACAAAAGGAAAATCAATTCAAGATCTTAATATTATAATTAAAGAAGTAGAGAAGGAATATGAAAATAATTACTAAATAATATATTAAATATTATTTAGTAAAAAGACATCAATATTGATTGAAATGAGAAATACTATATAGTAAATATGGATTTACACTGAAAATATATCCCCAGGGGATATGGGATTCAAGAAAATAAATTACAAAAAATAATAATATTATTACATATACACCTAAATGCGTAACGCATTTTTGAAAAATGAAATTATTAATAGTTTTTTTGTAATTATATATTGACTAAGGAAAAAGATGGATGTAATATGTATATGTAACCAACATAAGAAAAAATAAGGAGATTAAGAATGATAAATTTAAAATCTATAACAAAGGTTCAAACAAAAAATGTTAGCTTAAGATTACCAGAACAGACCAATGATATAGCAGACTGTTTATGTGAAAAAATAAATGAAATAGCAGCAAAAAATTATAGTGATACCACTATAACAAAACCTGTATTATTAAGAGAATTGATTGACTATTGTATATATAGTAATGCTCCGATTTTAGAAATATATGATAAAAAATATACTATCCAAGATATCCTGACATACAATGATTCAGACAAGGTAATAACAGAATTCAATGATAGAGAAGTTGAAAGTATTGTTGATTTATTTAGTAAGGAGCTATTGAAGGAATTTTTAATTGAAACAACATTATATGTATGTATTGAAACAATGAAGAATATACGAAAGATAGATATAAAGAAAGCAATAGATGAAGAAGTAATAGAGAATTATGAGAATGCATTAGAATGTATATCAATCTATTATAATGATATTTCAAAAAATAAATCTAAATTAAGGAATAATAATAATGTAGTTATATTGTTTAGGGATATTTATGAGTTAGTAGATAATTATTGTCTCAATGTTGAAGACATGGAAGAATTATTTATACAAAATTTTAAAGATAATTATTACCAATATGAAAAGTTATTATTATTATATTATTATAAACCTAGTACATATAATATATGTATAAATCAATTTGATATCATTATAGAGAATTGGCTTAGGTTTTGTGAATTTTATGAATTGAAAAACACAAAAGGGGAATTAATAGAAGTCGAAACTTTCGAAGAATTTTTGAAAAAAGTTGAAGAAAAAATTGGGGAGAGTTTTGAAAAATAATTAAAATTAAAAATATTAACATAATATATATGCTTCATTTATGAAGCATATAGAACACTAAAGAAAAGATAAAGAAAGAAGATGTTAAAGTGGGTTATGAAATAATAAATGCTGAAAGATTTTTTAAAGAAAAACAAGGACAAGTATTAAAAATTCGAGAGATGAAAAGGGCTAAAGGTGAAACAATACTAACACCTGTCTATGAGCTTACGTTAGAGAAATTAATACAGCAAATAAATATTCTTAGAAAAAAAAGTAAAATAGGTACTTTTGACTTGCAAGTTAAAAGCATGAAAGAAAGATTCTTAGTAGAAGTTATGTATTTTGATAAAAATAAAGGCTTCATACATATAAATATTTGGACTATTGAAAAATAGATATATAGAAATCATAAAACAAATAAAAGTTTAATCCTGAACGAGAGTTGATGATTGTCAATATTCGTTCAAGATTAATAAAATAAATAAAAAAATAATAATAAAGATGTATACAGAATGAAAAAATTTAAGAGAATAATAAAAAAATAAATCTAGATGAAGGAGTTATGGATACTGGAAGAGATAATCTAATTATAAAAGATGCTGTGAATAAAATCATAGATAGTATAGAATGGGGAGGTAATTATCAAATAACGGTAGGGACTTTTGATTTTAATGGATTGAATTATGAGACTAAGATATTAGTTGATTATATGGAAGAGGTTGAAGATAAAATAGAACTAGAACAAAATAAGATTCAAAGGGGAAATAAAAAAGATATAAATAATAATAAAATTATAGCCTATGTTGATGGAAGTTTTGATAAAGATAAAAAGTTATGTGGGAGTTGAGTTGACTTTTTAACGTAATTAAGATATGAGAAACCATTAGATAATATTGTACTTTTGTAACAGAGGATAGATATAATATGTGGAATATCCAAGGAGAATGTGAAGTCTGTTTACGTGCAATTAAGTATGCTATAGATCTAAGATATAATAAAATCACTATTTATTACGACTATCAGGGAATAGAACCATGGGTAAAGAAAGTAGGTAATAAAAGAGAATGGAAGGCAAAGAATGATTATACAAAGGGTTATGTAAAGAAATTTGATGAATTATCTGAGAAGATAAAAATCGAATTTGTAAAAGTTAAAGGTCATTCAAAAGATAAGTGGAATGATGAAGCAGATAGATTAGCCAAGGCTAGTTTAGGAAAGTAGGGACTACTATGGATGTATTTGTATATGAGTATGATGTGAGACCAATGTTTATTTTTTCTGAGGATAAACGAAAAATAAAAGTTTTTACAGACTCTAGTGATTTTATATCTTGTGTAAAATCAAAACAAAATAAAGAAATCTTTAATGAAAGGTGTTACATAGGTGAAGTGAAAGAAATAAATAAAGATAGTATCTTAAATCCTTTTAAGAATAGGTTTTTATAAAAGTAACATTTTAAAATAAATAATAAATTATAGGAGGATTAGTATGAGTGTAGATTACTATGCATGTGAAAGATGTGGAGATACATATTGTGATTGTGGAAATTATGTAAGTTGTGAGGGGTGTGGAATAAGTTGGTGTTCTGATGAATGTGCAGAAGCAGATGGATACATAAAAGAGAAGTGTAAATTAGGATTAGAAGTATGCGAACAATGTCTACAGGATGATAAAGAGGATTGCATCAGAAAAGATCAAGCCGATGAAGATAAATATATTAATTGTTGTGGTTGTGAGAATTATATTTCAGAAAGCTGTAAATATTGCAGGAATGAAGATTATAAAGATGATGAATTATTAGATATAGCTATGAAGTATATAGAGTGCGATAGACAGTTCTTAATAGATTTAAAGAATAAAGAGAATGATTAGGAAGGTATCTTACCAATGAAGAGGAATAAATTATTACATATTAGTATATTTAATAGGATTAAATATAAAATAGCTGATATTAAGCAAAAATACTATATACAAAGAGATATTAGAAAAGGCAATGAAGATTGGAACTATTCAGCACCTCATGGGGCTGGAAGAATATTAAGTAGAGGGAAGGCTAAAGAAAGAGTATCTTTAGATGAATTTAAAAAGTTTATGGAAGGAATATGGAGTACAAGCGTATGTGAAAGTACAATAGATGAAAGTCCAATGAGTTATAAACCAATAGAATATATTTTAGATAATATTGGTGAAACGATAGAAATTATTGATATAATTAAACCAGTATATAATTTAAAATCAAGTATGTAGGAGGAGATAAGGAATGAGAATTGTAACAATAACAGATGAAAAACATAGAAAGGTATATGAATTACCAGAAAATAATAATTTAGCAGATAGACCAAATGCCTTTATTAATTTTGTAAGTTTTTTATGTAAAAAATATAAGTTAAACCTATCAAAGATAGCTAAAACTAATGCTGATGAAAGAAATCTAGGAGTGGAATTACTAGATGATAAAATAATAATACAATTTTTCTATGAGTATGATATAAATACTTTAGAATTAGTGTTAGGAGTAGATTTTGACGAAGAATTACAGAAACAAATTGAGTGTGACATATGGAAGTATATAAAAACCGTTGAATTTAAAAAAGGGGAAGAGGTCTCCGATGATTTTGGAGAAGATTATATACTACAAGAAGATGTTAAGGTGACAAAAACTTTAACAAGCTATAGAGCTATAAGGATTAGTGATAATACAGAATGTAAAGTTTATGGAGGACATATATATCCTAAAATGAGATAATACTATAAGCCATTGTTTTTGCCAATGGCTTTAAAAACAAGATTTTAATATAATAAATAAAAAAAGTATATATAATTAATTTAAAATATAGTTAATTTAAGTTAAGAATACAGAAATTATTTCTAGTATTTGGTATAATAAATTTAGTAATTACAAAGGAGGATAATAATAAAAGTTATTTGTGGGAATTGGAGAAGAATAGAATTTATCCAGGGATATATTAATAAAAATAAGAATAAAGGAATCATGATTGTTGATATAACTGGAGATAAATTATATAAACTTATGGAAAATGTAAAATGCAGATATTTTGAATCTGGTGATGGTGATGTAGAAGAGGTTATATTAGAATTAGAAGAATTTCCTTATAAGATAGATGAAATAATATTATTGACTAATGAGTCTATAGAAAAAGCTAAGTATTTTAAAAGAAAATTTAAAAATTTACATATTGATGTAGCAATAAGTTTATTGAGTAATACTGGTATGAGGTTAGATCCATACATTGTGGAGATATAGTATATTTAAATTCTAAGTTTTATTAAATTTATAAATTAAAATATTTATAAGGGGGATAAAAGTGTTACACAAAAGATTAAAACAAGTAATAAATGTAGCTTTAGTTGCATGTTCAATACTTGGAGCAGTTGTACTTGGAGGTTGTAGCGAGAAAACTAAACAGCCAACAAAAGCACAAGCACAAGAATTTGCAGATAAGGCAAATGAAGCAATTGCTGGTATGAAAAGTCATAATTCAGATGGAACGTACGAATTAAAAACATATGATAAGCAACCACCTAATACAGTTAAAGCTACAATGGTTAGAGATGTTGATGGAGATACTATTGTTGTAAAAGATAATGGTGGTGAAAAGAAGATAAGGTTTCTATTAGTGGATACTCCAGAGACAGTAAAACCAGAAACACCTGTACAGCCATTTGGAGAAAAAGCAAAAGATTTTACAAAACAGGCTTTACCCAAGGATTCAGATATTTATGTGGAATATGGAAAATCAAAATCAGATAAATATGGAAGGTGTTTAGGTTTCATTTATTATAAAAATAAGAATACTGGAAAATGGACTATGCTAAATGAGGAATTAGTTGCAAAGGGTTTAGCAAGAGTAGGTTATATTTATAAAGATAAAGAACATTTACAAGATTTAGATAGAGCACAAGATTATGCTAAAGAAGAAAAATTAAATATTTGGAGTAAAGCAGGATATGTAACTAATAAAGGTTATAACCCAGAAGTATTTAAGAATTAGGTGATTTTAGATGAGAACATTTAATAGATATACTAGCAGATAATATAAGTAGTTTGTTTTGTATCATAACAGATTCTATAAGATTTAGTAAATCTAAAAGGAAAGAGAAGAAGAGAAAAAAAACATGTAAGTCTAAATTTTTTTAGAAAATATGGCTATATGATTTTATATAATAAATATCAAAAGATATAAAGTAGGAGAGATAAATAAAATGGGATTTTTTAGTTTAAAAGGAGTTTGTGATGTCTGTGGAAAGGAGTATGGATTTAATAAATTCAAATATAAAGATGGATATTTATGTCCAGAGTGCAATAAGAAAGTTTTAAAAAGATTAAAACATACTTCATTTAAAGTTACAATCGCAGAGGTAAAAGAAATAATGGAAAGCCTAGGTGAGCAATCAAATAGATGTGATGCTTGTGGAAAAGAGTTGGGAGCATTTTATAATAAATGTGCTGATGGGATAGTTTGTGGTACTTGTGCGAATATTGGTGTAAAGAAATTAGGAAAGACTTCATCAAAAGTATCATTAGCAGAATTAGCACCTTTTGTAGATGCTGAAAAACTATATCAAGAACATCTTCAAGAATTTACACCTACGAAAAAAATAGGAAGTTTTTTAGAAGTTGACGAAAATAAAGGAGAATGGTTAGTTCCAGATGGATTTTTCGGTGGAAAGAAGCATCCTAGAATATTTAAATTCAAAGATATAGTAAACTATGAATTATTAGTTAATGAAAGTAGTGTAGCTTCTGGCGGTGTAGGTAGGGCAATTGCAGGTGGTGTTCTATTTGGAGCTACTGGTGCAATAGTTGGAGGGGTTACAGGTAAGAAGCGTTCAAAAAATGTAATAGATTCTATGAAGATAAAAATTACAGTGGATGACTTACAATATCCAGTTGTGTATATTAATATTATAAGTAGTTCAACTAAGACAGATTCTATTCTATATAAACCACTAGAGAAACAAGCACAAGAATGTTTGTCTGTTTTAGATTTATTAGTAAATAAGTTCGCAAAGAATCAAGTATCAAATATACAAGATGATGGTAATAAGGATTTTATGTTCTGTAAAGAATGTGGAACAAAGATACCTAGAGACTCTAAATTCTGTAGTAATTGTGGAGAAAAAATTTAAATAAATTATATTGATTTCTCTTAAGTTTATGGTTAATTCTAAAAGTTTAAGAGAAATCAATATAATAAATATATGGACTCCATAAGGAAATGAGGTGATTATACTACTACAACACATATAATTTTATGATAAACGGAGGATAAGATCGATGAAAAATATAATTAATAAAATAAATACAAAAGAATATAACTTTTTAAGTGAGAATGAACATTTAGGAGATAACATTATACTATTGACATTGGGCGGATCTCACGCTTATGGTACAAATGTTGAAGGAAGTGATTTAGATATTAGGGGTATAGCTGTGGAAAGACCTAAAGAAATTATAGGATTATCTTCTTTTGAACAATTTGAAAATAGGGAAACTGATACAGTTATATATGGATTAAGAAAAGTAATATCGCTTATGCAAAATTGTAATCCTAATGTTATAGAAATGCTTGGGACAAAGGATAATCAATTAATTATATGTAATAAGTATGGTAACTTAATTAGAGATAATTTAGATTTATTTTTATCTAAAAAAGCAATTCATAGTTTTGGTGGATATGCAACTGCGCAATTAAGAAGATTACAAAATGCTTTGGCTAGAGATAGTTATCCTCAGGAGGAAAAAGAAAAGCATATATTAGATAGTATAAAAAATCAACTAAATAGCATAGAAGATAGATATAAAAACCTTGAGAATGGAAACTTAAAATTATTTTTAGACAAGTCAGATAAAGAAGATATGGATCAAGAAATTTTTATGTCAATTAATATAAGTGATTATCCATTAAGAGATTTTAAAAATATTTATTCAGAAATGAATAATATAGTTAAAGATTATGGTAAATTAAATCATAGGAACTCTAAAAAGGATGAATTACATTTAAATAAACATGCTATGCATTTAATTAGACTTCTTATTATGGGAAAGGAAATATTAGAAGGTAAAGGAGTTAATACTTATAGAGGAAAAGAAAAAGATATGTTACTAGATATTAGATCAGGTAAATATACATATAATGAAATCTTTGAAATGGTTGATAAATATGATTCTGAATTTAAATATGCTGCTGAAAATACTAATTTACCTGAAAAGCCTAATTATAAAAAGATAGAAGAACTAGTTATGCAAATTAATAAGGAAGTGATTTTAAATGCAGATTAATATACCTACAGATGTAGAATTTATTATAAAAAAATTGCAAAATAATAATAAAAAGGCTTTTGTTGTAGGTGGCTGCGTAAGAGATAGCATTTTGGGAAGAGTACCTAAAGATTGGGATATTTGTACTAATGCTACACCAGAAGAGGTAATAAAGTTATTTAATAAAACTATACCTACAGGATTAAAACATGGGACTATCACTGTTATGATAAATAACGAGGGGTATGAAGTTGCAACCTTTAGAATAGAAGATGATTATGATGATAGCAGACATCCAAATAAAGTTGAATTTGTAGATGATATAGTAAAAGATTTATCCAGGAGAGATTTAACAATAAATTCTATGGCTTATAATTATGAAGATGGTTTAATAGATCCTTTTAATGGTTATATAGATATACTAAATAAGTTTATTAGAGCGGTTGGTGATCCTGATAAAAGATTTAATGAAGATGCATTAAGAATGTTAAGAGCAATTAGATTTTCAGCTCAATTAGGGTTTAAAATAGATGAAGAAACTAGAAACTCTATAAGAAAATTTAGTGATAAAATAAAGTATATATCTGTAGAGAGGATCAGATGTGAGCTAGAGAAGATAATTATGTCTGATGCTTATAAAATAGATGATTTGGTTTCTTTAGGATTATTGAAATATATAATACCAGAATTATGTGAATGCATAGATTTTAATCAAGACAATCCATATCATTGTTTTAATGTATATAAACATATAATAAATACGGTTTATTCTATAGATAAAGAACCTCATTTAAAGTTAACTATGTTATTACATGATATATGTAAGCCACAGTGCAAAACTATAGACGAAAATGGAATAGGTCATTTCTATGGACACGCTGAATTATCTAGTGAAAAAGCAAAAGATATATTAAAGAGATTAAAGTATGATAATGAAACAATAAATAAAGTAACTACGCTTGTTAAATATCATGATAGACAGATAGGCAAAAAGAAATCTATAAGGAAATTGTTAAGCGAAATAGGAGAAGATAATTTTAAAGATTTATTAAAAATAAAGCGTGCTGATATATTTGGTCAAAATAAAGAATATCTTAATGTTAGATTAGATGAACTAGCTGAGATTAGGCTTAAATTAGATGAGGTTATAGAGCAGCAAGAATGTTTTACTATTAAAGATTTAGCAATAAACGGAAGAGATTTAATAGATTTAGGAGTTGCAGAAGGTAAAGAGATAGGAGAATATTTAAATTGCTGCTTAGAAAGAGTGTTAGAAGATCCTAATTTAAATAATAAAAGTGATTTGATTAAGGCATGTAACAATAAATTATCTTAATTAAAAAAGACTGATGAATTAATTACATCAGTCTTTTTTGTGGTGTAAAATTACCTATCTAGAAGGCTACATTTTAACAGTAAATGTGTATTTCAATTATTTACTGAATACAATAAAAATATACAATTAATAAAATACTTAGAATTTTTATATTAAATATATTTTGTTGCATATATATTTAATATAAAAAGAACTAAATATATTTTTAAATATAGATATTATAATATATAGGTTAAATATGGTATAATATTAATTAGTAAAGGCTTAAAATTTAGGTGTATATTATATATCTATTATCAGAATGATCTATTGTTCCTCTCTCTTCTCGATATTATGGGGATTGAATGGTAAAAATAAAAGAGAGGAGAAAACAATGGATAAGAAAATAATCAACGTGTTAAATTTGTTTAACATAAAAGGATTTATGTTTATGGCTGCAGTAATGATATTTGTAGTTATAATAATCCTGATTAATAAAAATAAAGAAAATATAGATATAGAAATTGAGTTCTTTAAAATTTTTAAGTTCAAATATAGTACTTTAAATAAGAAAAAGAATAAAAAAAACAATGCTTAAAGGCCAATCTAAGCATTGAATATGAAAATATACATTTTTTAAATTTTATCGAGAAGAGAATAAATCATTCAATCCCTTCCTTTACTTAATTATATATCAAATAAATAGTTTTGTATAGATATTACGTGTTATATTAGTATTATTAACAAAATTATTAAATATATTCCGAGGTGTAATATGGATTTTAAGAATTTTTCATTCTCAAATAAAAAAACTACAGGTATATCTGTGATAAGAATTCTAATAGCCTTTTTATTAATGTTCTATGCTATATCCTATAAAAGTTATGCTATAGGAGTTGTATCAGTAATTATTTCAGGACTATCTATATCAATAAGAGAAAATTAGAGACCTATAGAGGTCTTTTTTTATTTAGAAATTTAGTTAAATCTACGATTTTAAGTATAGTAAAAAGAACTGATACAATAATAAAGTATCAGTTCAGGTGAGATTTGTTTAAGAATCTATATCTTTAGGGAGAGATCCAATTCTAGATTGTGTGTCTAAATTATAGACATGTTATACATATTATATACAGGATTATAAAATAATATTGATTCATAAGCGAACTTATGTTCTAGTTAGAGTAGAATAAAGAACAGTTAAGTAGAGGAATTCATGAATGGATCTAAAAAAGTATGGAATAATTAAATTGGAATATAAAAGAAATTTAGAGGGAAGTATAAATAGAATTATTGAGTACAAATCAAGTGATAGTATTTTTTATAAATGCTGCTAGTAATACCCCTTACAATGTTATAAATATTAGTAATATGATAGATAAGAGTTATTTAAGTGGTAGAAATATAGAGTATATAGTTGATAATAACGAGATCAGACCAATTGGTATTATTAATGGTAATAGTAATTATATGAGATTTTATATAGTAAATGATGATGAAGTACTTGTTGATAGTATTATTAATACAATAGAAAAAGATATTTTAATAAAGTTAAGTCTTATAGAGAATTAAATTTCATACATTAATAAAATACTGAGAAATCATTTAACGTTTGTTATTGCATTTTCATATAATGAAATTGTATATAATATTTTGTTAAAGGAGAAAAAATATCATGAAAATTAAAAAGATAGGTGCAATTATAGTATCTATTTTAGCAGTGTTTATAGTTGCTGGCTGCAGTAACCAATCATCGACTCCATCAAAAGAAAACGTTGAAATTAATAATTCAGAAACAAAAGAAGAAGCAAAAACTCCTCCTATTTTAATTGATGATATCAATTTAGATATTTCAATTAAAAAGCCTAATAGTATTGGAACAGTATATATGGATGCTGTATTAACTAATAATACAGATAAACCTATCAAATTTTGTAATATTACAGTATTATTAAAAGATAAAAATGAGAAAACATATCTTACATTTACAGATACAATAATGCAAAAAGAAAAGAGTGGTAAGACAGAATCTTTTGCACCCAAAACGGGAAAGAAAGAAGATATTGAAATATTAAAATATGAGTTTACAATACGTGGAGATGATGGAGAAGATATATATTTAGAATATGATACTAAATTAAAGGAGTATAGTTGGAATTAAATAATAAGAGCTGATTATATATTGATAAACAAAAGATAAAGCTTTATAAAATTAAATTATAAAATAATTAAAAAATAATATTGACTTTTGAATAATATGAATATATAATAATAAATGTATCAAGGATGTAACATAATAAATTACTTCCAAGCTACACTGAAAGGAGTAAAACAATTGAATAAATTAAAATTAACTTGTAAGGATTTTATTTCAGTAAATCACTATATGGGATATAGAGCAGTAGGTAGACGAGTCATGGCATACAAACCAAAAGAAACAAAGGGATTTGAAAAAAGATTTGGTGAGTATGTTAAAGAGGAAATAAAGAAACAAGAGTGGATTAAACCTAACAGCGGATTTATTATAATGGATGCTACGTTTTATTTTCCAAGAATTGATATGGATTGCAATAACTATTGGAAAGTATTACTTGATATACTAACAACAGTTAATGTATGGCAAGATGATAATATAGTTATGGAACACGTTAATAGAATTTATTATGATAATAAAAACCCAAGAATAGAAATTGAAATTTATCCTTCTGAGACAGTAGGGATTTTTGATAGTAAAGAAGAGTATGACACATTTAAAGAAAGATGTACAAGTTGTACTAGATTCAAAAGAAATTGTTCTATACATAACAAAACATTAGAATCAAGAATTCAAGAATATATTATAAAGGAAGAAGGTAAATGGGAATGTAGTAAATATAAAAAATTTAAATAAGAAAATAAATAAAAAATAAGTGGGGTATAAAGCGGATATGAATCATAATGAAATTAAAAATTTAAACTCCAAGGATACTGACATTAAGAATATAGAATTTATCTTTGAAAATAATGAGAGTACTAAAGTACCTAAGTCATCAATAAAACATTTTAGTATTGTTGATGGAGATTTAAAATGCAATGTAGTTTTGAATAGTGATATTGAGTATGAGGATATTTCAAGAAGATGCAAAACGCCTTTAGAAAGAATAAACTCTTTAAATGATATAACGCAATTGAAGATTACAACGATGAACAATGAAGAACTTGAAATCAATATTGGTTGGTATGATAGAGAAGCAGATAACCCATATTACATGCCAATGAATAATGAACTTCAAACGTCAAAAATGCTTAGTTGGAATGAAATAGAATTAAACATATTAGATAACAAAATACATAGAGCAGTAACTTAAAATAGAAATTTAATAATAAGTATATGTGGATAAGAATTAGATTGAAGAAGGTTTTAGAGAAGTATTTAAATAAATAAAAAGAAAAACATTAATTTTTCAATGTTTTTCTTTTTATTATTATTTCTTTATGAAATATCTTACAGATACAAATATAATTGCAAATATAATACACTCTAATTCAAGTAAAGAATTCATTATATTATAAAAACTATTCTTATTAAATAATAAAAGTATAGAAATTAAAATTAAAATAATACTTCCAAGTATAATCCAAATTAAGCTACAGATTTTATTTTTGTTAATATTCAAATCTATTGATTCATTTCTAGCTTCAGATATACCTGTAAAAAACATTATGAGTGGAACAAACAAGGTAGATACTTTATTGATTCTCTTATATAAATTAAATTTATATAATGTTCCTATAAGAATCATTAAAATTGGTATAGTTATACAAGAAATAAAAACGAATATATTCATGTAAATAACCTCCTTTAAATTCTTATTTTATAAATATTATAATACAAACTTAATTGGATGTATAT
>NZ_JAFBDA010000030.1 GCF_016907995.1 Clostridium sardiniense
AAACTCTCAATAAAAAGTTTAATCTTTTCACTCATAAAACTTACTTTAATAAAAAGAATTGCTGGTTGTTTAAATGTATTTCTATATTCTGTTCATTTTTCAAAGATCAAATATCTTGTCACCCTTAAGCGACTTCCTTATCTTATCATCTCTGTGGAATAATGTCAACACATTTTTTTGTGTTTTTCTACACAATCTTTTGTGTTTCGCACTGTTTCCCGGTGACAACATGGATTATTCTATCATAGTATTTACTCTACATAATTATGTAACATCTATTTATTGAATATTATATTTAAAATTCTTTAATTTATTCAATTTTTCTATATTTTTCTCATATAGATACACTTGGATAAGTTTTTCTTAATATTATTATTAAATTGTATATATTTGTATTATATTTAAGCCTTTTGTCACTTCTATTTTTAATGACTACTTATATTTTGTTATATATTATATTTATATTGCTTATAAATTTATTTACAATGAATGTTATTCTTAACACTTAGCTACTTAACTATATAAGTAATATATAAACTTAAAGAATAAATAGAACATATAAAAGTCTTCATAATTCTAAATATAAATTAAAACCTAAAAGAATTTAAATATGATACTTATTTAAGTAAAATTATGATTATAAATATTGTAAAAGATATAGTGATAAAAATGAAAGTAGAATAATACATCTGCAAAGTATGATAAAAATCACCCATATAACACATATCCTTCCCCTACTAATTATTAAGGTATTATTTTAAAATAATTAGTATTAATATATATTTGCTATAGTTATGCTATATATTCAACCCACTGAATAATGAAATATTAATTTATTCTCCACTAGATAAAGCTACATTAAAACATAATGTGTGAGATTTATTTTTAGTTGAATCTCAAACTGAAAACTATGAAATTAAAATTCAATATATTTCACTTCCTAATTCTATTTTTCAGATAAATTAATAAAAAGATAGCTATACTTAATCATTATCAATCAAATATATCTATCTTTTATTTCAACTCTCTTTTTAGTTCGAAAATAATTGATTATTCTATTTCATTCTCCTACTTACTCCACCTTTATTTAATAATTTTAGACCTAATATATGCTCTCCTGAAGATAAATCACATATTAATAAATTTAAATCAATATTTTGAGGAGCTAAAATAGTGTATACACAAGTATTTTCAAAATTATGCTCTCCTCTATTTTCATTTATTAAATTAAACTCTATATTTTCTATATTTATTTCCATATCTATCAAACAATCATCAATCTCTTTTATAGCCTCAATTTTATTATCATATTTTACTTCAAATTTTATTTCTTCTAATTTAGTTATAAATTTATTTTGGAAGGTCTTTAAAAATACTAATGCAATAACTATCCCAATTGCACTTAATATACTTATAGTATAAAATCCCATACCAATAGCTAGTCCAACACAAGCAACTGCCCATATTGATGCTGCTGTTGTAAGACCTTTAACCGAACCTTTATTTCTTATTATTGTACCAGCTCCTAAAAACCCTATTCCTGATATTACTTGAGCACTTATTCTTCCCAAATCAACACTTAACATCCCTGAAATCTCTGGAGTCTCTGTTATTCCTTTGATAATTGAATATCCAAGTTCTACTTCAATTAAAGCAGTTACAGTTGCTCCAATACATACTAGTATATGGGTTCTGAATCCAGCTGGTCTATTTTTAAATTCTCTATCATATCCTACCACTCCGCCAATTACTATTGCTAATAACAATCTAGTAGCTATATCTTCAATACTCATAATATATATTCTTCCTAACCATATATTCTATATAATACATTTTATCAATATAGATATATAATTATGATTGTATATCTATTTATCTCTCATTAAGATTTTCTAATAATTTATAGCATACAGAATATACATAGATTAATTTTATCTTATTTTTTATTGAACGCTTTATAATATAAATAAATTGTTTTTAACAAATAGAAAATGAAAATTAATCATAATTTGATTTAAATTACATTAATTAGATTTTAAAAGCTATATAATTCAATTAAGGATTATATAAGAAATTAATTTGAGGTGATGAAGATGAAAAGAGAAAAACTGAATTTATTTAAAGAAAAGACAAATATCAAAAATTTAGTTGTTAAAAACAATAATTTTATATCTGTATATCTTAATTGTAAAGCTGGTGAAGGATTACCAAATCATACTCATGAAAAAATGGCTCAATTAGTTGTACTTGAAGGAAAGTTTAAAATAGAATTTGAAGATGGAGGAAGATATGAGTTATCAAAAGGAGAACTTCTTTCATTTGATTCGAATGTAATGCATAATGTAGTCGCATTAGAAGAATCAAAAGCATTAGTAACATTTGGAGTGTAATTTATAATTTTCATAACAAAAAGACCTGTAGAAATTCTATAGGTCTTTATTTTGGTGCACCTAGCAAGATTCGAACTCGCGACCTGTGGAAAGGAAATATATAATTTTATTATCGTTTATATCATACTTACTCCTGGTTATATAGCTATTATAATTTTAATTATTTTATAAACAATCTTATTTTATAAGGGGTAAAGTTTTTAATATATTCTTATTAATTACTCTCCTGATCTATTATATATAATTTATATACCCAATTATATTTTACTTATATTAACTTATAATTGAATTAGGAGTGTAATAAATTTGAAAAGTAAAAAGATATCACTATCGTATTTATTAATAATAATTATAGGATTAGTTTTGTTTTCTTTACCCAGGAGTTATATTGCCACAACTCTTTTAGATGCATTTATTTTAATATTCTTAATTACTTACTTTAACTTCAATAGAAAAGAAAAAATAATCTTTACATTTTTTATTTTCATATCTATGTTTCTATTATCTTTAGATATAAAAATTATTTTGAAATCTATAAAGTATTATGTTATATAGACACATATAGTATTTACTCTGAATTTATATTAGATATATTAAGCTTAATCAATCTTCCTTTTTGTGGTGTTTTCGAATTTCTACACAAACATAATATTTTAAACTTTAAGCTTTATGCAATTATAATATATTTAGCAATAATAAATTTTACAATAATTACTTTTAATATCTTTAAACATAAAACTCGAAAAAAGAGAGGATTAATCCTCTCTAAAACATTTAAATCCATTTATAGCTAAATATGCTACCATAATTTCCAAAACATACCTTGTTATTATATGAATTTTACATTGCAAATTATGCTATTTCTATATTTTACATTATTATTTTTATAGTAATATCTTATTAATTAATCTACTTATTCCATAATATATCATATCCTTATATCTAAATATTATTAACTTAAACACTACATATAAATTTATTTTAGCTCTAACAGGATTAATAATCTTTCTTTTATTACTAGCCTAACATTGAGTTAATCCTAACTCTTCTATATATACTCCCCTTATTATGTATAGCTCTTAAGTAAGTACCTTCCATCTTATATACATCTTCCAAGCTAACCCCATATCATCAATTTATAGGGCGTTAAATACTTTACGCCCACATATAAGTAAAAGGATATGAAATTTATTAATACCCACTCATCACTATATATTAATCTTAGTATTTTAAAATACTTACTCTGGTTTCCATCTAACATATTTTTCCCCAACAGTATAATTTTATCATATTCCTACAATAAATTGCAGTCTTTTAATTATCTATCACTTATATTACTATTTAATTATCAACATTCTATTAAAAAGGAGGGTTTTTTATGAAAAACAAAAGTAACTTTATAAAAATTATAGCTATAATGATATTATTTTGTCTCTCTTCTCAAGTAGCTGCATTTGCAGACAATATCCCTCCTTCAAATAATGATATTATAGCCTACATAGACGGAATAGGGTTAACTAAAAATGACATAAATGAAGATGGGGAAATAAAAAACACGCCTAAAGCAATGCCTAAAGCTAATATAAGTGGTGGTGGTGGTGCTACTAATAGACTTCCTTCAGGTAAAAGCAGTGCTCTTATTCAAAAGCGACTTGGTGCTCCAAGATTTTCACAACAAGTAGATGATTACTATATGACAGTATCACAAGCAAAAGATGCAGCATATGCATTAAACTCAAGTACAGTTATTAAAACTGTTGCTAATACAATAGTTTCTAATGTTGTTGGTTCAGTAGCTAAACACATAGCCAAGCCTTATAGTTATATAACTATGTTTTCTGCATTGCCTAGAATAAGTGCAGGTACAAAAATTAATAATTTAACAAAAAAAAATAAAAAGGTTCGATTAAGAATAATAAAGAATCCTAACGGTACTTTCTATAATGTAAGCGAATGGGATGGACGAACTCTAGACTTCAAGTTAACAAATAACAATGTTACTAAAGAAGTTATTTTTAATAAACAATATAGGTAGGTGATAATATGTTTAAATGTTGTAATTGTGACTATAAATTCAAATGAAATGAAGTTAAAAGACTAGAAACAACTTGCCCAAGTATCAGATGTCCAAGATGTAGGACTTTAAATAAAGAAAGCTCCATGAGTAAATGGCTTAAGAAGATATTAAATACTTTAACTCTATTTATAGGCTACATACTTTGGTTTAATATATCTGAAAAAATGGCTATATTCATTATAATCTTATGGGGAATATTTTTATTTAAAGGAACTCCTATACTAACAACTTTAAAAAAAGCTGATTAAAGAAGAGGGCTCAAGCTCTCTTTTTTTGTTAATTATATTAATATCACCTATATTTAGCCTCATCAAATTATGTCATATATAAATAAAAGGATATAAACTCTCTCCATCCCCTTAAATTAAACTTCCTATGTCTATCTTAGTATTATCTAAAATACTTACCATAATATAATTTTAATACTTCTCGTTCATGTTTAGATACTTATTCACACGCTTTAAGCAATATAAAAGAAAATGTATCAAGTAAATTAAATGATTTATACTTATCACTGGACGTTAAATAATGTTCTTTTTTGTGATAAAAATGCTTTATAAAAAGCTATAATGTGTAAAAAGAGGGGTAAAGCTTGAACTCTACTCCTCTAACCTATTGATATTGGTGCACCTAGCAAGATTCGAACTCGCGACCTGTGGATTCGAAGTCCATCGCTCTATCCAGCTGAGCTATAGGTGCTTATTTTATAATTATAATCATTTCTAATTCAAATTTCCACATCAATTCTTTAAATCTACTTAATAGTATAAATTTTACATAACAAATTTAAAAAGATATCCACAAAAAACAAATGAAAAATAATATTTGTTGTGGATATCTTTTTACCAATTGTGGATTTTATCAAACACTTTTATATTTTAGGGATAAAAAAAACAACTAAAAACTAGTTGTTTTTGTTGGAGCGGGTGAAGGGAATCGAACCCTCGTGGCTAGCTTGGAAGGCTAGAGCTTTACCATTAAGCAACACCCGCATATATGGAGCAGAAGACGGGACTCGAACCCGCAACATCCACCTTGGCAAGGTGGCGCTCTACCATTGAGCCACTTCTGCATATATTTTATATTAATTTAATTAATGGTGCAGGTGAAGGGAGTCGAACCCCCACGCCTAAGGCGCTAGATCCTAAGTCTAGTGCGTCTGCCAATTCCGCCACACCTGCACGTTATTTAATTAAATTGGTGGCTCGCCCGGGAATCGAACCCGGGACACCATGATTAAAAGTCATGTGCTCTACCGACTGAGCTAGCGAACCATATTATTTGGCAGGGATAGCAGGATTTGAACCTACGAATACCACAGTCAAAGTGTGGTGCCTTACCGCTTGGCGATATCCCTACATGGGGTGAATGATGGGACTCGAACCCACGACAACCAGAACCACAATCTGGCGCTCTACCAACTGAACTACATTCACCATCATATTTTGGTGCGCCATCAGGGATTCGAACCCGGGACACCCTGATTAAGAGTCAGGTGCTCTACCAACTGAGCTAATAGCGCATAATAATGGTGCGTCTTAAGAGATTCGAACTCCTGGCCCACGCCTTAGAAGGGCGTTGCTCTATCCAGCTGAGCTAAAGACGCATGTATTGGAGCGGGTGAAGGGAATCGAACCCTCGTGGCTAGCTTGGAAGGCTAGAGCTTTACCATTAAGCAACACCCGCATATATTGGAGCAGAAGACGGGACTCGAACCCGCAACATCCACCTTGGCAAGGTGGCGCTCTACCATTGAGCCACTTCTGCGTATGCTATATTCAATTAATTTAATTAATGGTGCAGGTGAAGGGAGTCGAACCCCCACGCCTAAGGCGCTAGATCCTAAGTCTAGTGCGTCTGCCAATTCCGCCACACCTGCACGTTATTTAATTAAATTGGTGGCTCGCCCGGGAATCGAACCCGGGACACCATGATTAAAAGTCATGTGCTCTACCGACTGAGCTAGCGAACCATCTATGGCAGGGATAGCAGGATTTGAACCTACGAATACCACAGTCAAAGTGTGGTGCCTTACCGCTTGGCGATATCCCTACATGGGGTGAATGATGGGACTCGAACCCACGACAACCAGAACCACAATCTGGCGCTCTACCAACTGAACTACATTCACCATATGGTGCGTCTTAAGAGATTCGAACTCCTGGCCCACGCCTTAGAAGGGCGTTGCTCTATCCAGCTGAGCTAAAGACGCATATTGGAGCGGGTGAAGGGAATCGAACCCTCGTGGCTAGCTTGGAAGGCTAGAGCTTTACCATTAAGCAACACCCGCAGGTAATATTAAATTTAAAGTGGTCGGGGTGACAGGTCTCGAACCTGCGACCTCATGGTCCCAAACCATGCGCGCTACCATCTGCGCCACACCCCGAAATGGTGCGTCTTAAGAGATTCGAACTCCTGGCCCACGCCTTAGAAGGGCGTTGCTCTATCCAGCTGAGCTAAAGACGCATTTCAGAACGTTTATTATTGTAAACCATTCCGTTTATTTTGTCAAGAACTTTTTTAAAGAAGTTCTTTGTCAAAGTGGAGCGGGTGAAGGGAATCGAACCCTCGTGGCTAGCTTGGAAGGCTAGAGCTTTACCATTAAGCAACACCCGCATGTTGTACTTGTTACCCTTGTCTCTCGGACTTAGTAAGTTAAACAAGCAACCTGCCTTATTAGTTATACAGGTTTTTGAGAATTTTGTCAAGATTTAATTTGACAAAATTTTAGTGGTCGGGGTGACAGGTCTCGAACCTGCGACCTCATGGTCCCAAACCATGCGCGCTACCATCTGCGCCACACCCCGAAGAGTCATACATCGTCTTTTGAGATCATTTTGCTCACCGCGTTGTCTCTCAACGACAATGACTATTCTACATGATGATTACTAATCCGTCAATACTTTTTTCAAAGAATATATTATAAAATTCAATACTTTTTAATTTCAAAACAAAATGCTAGTTTAATAAATATTTTATTAACGCATTTACGCTTTCATTAATAATTTATCACCATATTTATCTATTCTATTGATTCTAAATATACACTAGGTTCTTCTCCTACTTTAATTTCTATGAATCCAATGTACCTCCCCTTCCCTCTTGGTAATGAAACGCTCCCCGGATTCATAATAGTAATTCCATTCTCTCTTATAACTAACTCTTGATGGGTATGCCCAAATAAAGCTATATTAGCTCCAACTTCTTGTGCTCTATAATATAAATTATGCAATCCACACTTAACATTATATGCGTGTCCATGAGTTGCTAGTATCTTAACTCCTTCTAATTCTACTATTCTTTCTATTGGATATTCATTAGAGTAGTCGCAATTACCTACTACAGCATATACTACCCCATCAAACCCATCTGAAAGCTCTTCTACATCATCTACGTTATCTCCTAAATGTATAAGAATATCAGCGTCTATAATACGCTCTCTAACAGCTTCTATATATCTTTGCATTCTATGAGTATCACTTACTACTGCTATTAACATATTAACTGCCTCCTATAGCACCTTATAAATTTTTTCTTTTAATTCTTTTAACGCTACCCCTCTATGACTAATACTATTTTTTTCTTCAGGTGTAGCTTCTCCAAATGTCTTATTGAAGCCTTCATAGTAGAATAAAGGATCATAACCAAATCCACCTTCTCCATTTAGCTTCTCTATTATCCTGCCATTAACTTCTCCTCTTATATCTAAGGATTTGCCTTCATAATTTATAAGAGTTATATGACAAACAAATTTAGCTCCTCTTTTTTCAATTGGGACACCTTCTAAGTTTTTTAGTAGTTTTTCATTGTTTTTGGCATCATCACCATGTTCACCTGCATACCTAGCTGAATATACTCCTGGTTCTCCATTTAAATACTCAACTTCCAACCCTGAATCATCAGCCATAACAAGGAAATTTTCTTCTCCTCTGTTTATTAGATAGTCTCTTATTTCTCTTGCCTTTTTATTGGCATTCTCCATAAAAGTTATTCCATCTTCAACTACATCAATATCTATATTTTCATCTTTTAAAGATCTAACTTCCAAATCCATATCTTCTAGAATATGTTTTATCTCTTTAATCTTCTTCTGATTATTACTAGCTAATATAAGTTTTCTCATCTATTTCCCTCCTGTTCCAATCCATAAAGCATCCATCTTTAATGAATTCTTTTGAATTGATATCATTTGTTTTAATCCCTTTTCACCTAAATCTAATAATTCATTAAGTTCACTTCTTGTCATTGGAGATTCTTCCCCAGTACCTTGGACCTCAACAAACTCTCCTTCTTCTGTTCCAATTATATTCATATCAACTTTAGCATTTGAATCTTCTTCGTAACATAAGTCTATTACTTTCTCACCATTTACTATACCTATACTTGTCGCAGCAACAAAACTTCTTATCGGATACACTTTAAATGGCCTTTCTTTATGAAGTTTATTCACTGCATCAACCATCGCTATAAATGCTCCTGTTATTGATGTGGTTCTAGTCCCTCCATCTGCTTGAATAACATCACAATCTATCCATAATGTTTTTTCACCTAAAGCTTTCAAATCAACAACAGATCTTAATGCTCTTCCTATTAACCTTTGTATTTCCATAGTTCTTCCATCTATTTTTAATCTAGCTATATCTCTAATCTTTCTAGTCCCTGTTGATCTAGGTAGCATATTATATTCTGCTGTTATCCACCCTTCGCCACTCCCTTTTAAAAATGGTGGCACCTTATCTTCTATTGATACATTACAAAGTACTTTTGTATCTCCTACCTCTATATAAACTGATCCTTCGGCATATTTTGTATAGTTTCTAGTTACCTTTGTTTGTCTAACTTGATCATTTTTTCTTCTGTCACACCTCATATTAGTCGCCTCCTTCATTAATAATCTATTATTTCTAATTTTTATATACTAATTTAAATGTTTTTTTAGTTTTTTGCACTATTTTAAAAATTTACTCATATTAATTATTATAAGAATTATATATGAGGTGAAATATTTTGAGATATATTGGGCCATTTTTTCGTATGAATAGCTTATCACAAGATGAAGTATGTGGTCAGCTTTTTCATCTATCAAAAGAAGCCGTTAAAATACTTACTTTAAACTCTAAGTGCGGATGTACCTTCTCTTCAAGGAATTCCAAAAAAAATACATCTACAAAAGATATTAGCATATTAAGTAAATTTTCACCAGTATTGTGCTTATATAAAAAATCATCGCCAATATTTATGCACAATAAGACTTCTCATGGATTTGACTCATCCTCCTTTAAAAGAGAAGTAAACCCATCAACTAATGCTTTAATGACTATGTCGTTATTAGAGCTTAGTGACTACTACTCTCATTTTAATAAGAAGGCTTCTAAGGATTCACTTAAAGATGCTTATAGATACCTTGCACATGAACAACTTGATTTTTATTATGAGAATCTTAGAAATTCAGAGGGTATATTTATTACTAAAAAGAGTTTATTTGAAAGCGAATCTAAAGATGGTAATTTAATTGAGAAGGACAGAAAGTTTATATTTAGTGATCAAGCCTTTATGATGAATGCTTACTATCTATACTCTCTTTATGCAAAAGATGAAGAAGCTAAGGAAGAGTATAAAGAATTCTCATCACAAATACTTCAGATGTTCCTAGATTATAAAGAAGCTTTATATAATCTATCATTCGATGAAGGGCTTAAAACATTATTAGCTTTTAACATCTATTATGAATATTCTAATGATAATGAAATAGTGAGCCTTATAACCGATCTAAGTGAATTTTTAATTAATAAATTTGACGAAAAAGATTATTATATAGAATCGCTAGACTTATGTGCTCTTTTTGCTATAAATTTGATGTACTCATATGAACATACTGGTTTAATTACCTTCAAGGAAAAATACAATGAAATAATGGAGAGATTATTATCCTTATATGATGAAGATAATAATATAATTCAAAAGCTTACTGATAAAAAAGAAATTAAGTATACTTCCTTTGATCTTTGTTTTTATTTAATTTCAGTTATAATGTTTGCTAATAAATCAGATTTATTAAGAGAGTATACTCCAATGATATCTAAAATATATAAAAAATACTTCTTAAACTCAAATTTAATTACAAGTTGGCCTGATGCACCAGATTTAGATAATGTAGAAAGGTATAAACACTTTAGTATGTTATCTAAAGATATGTTAGACGAAACATTCTTTAGAATGCCAAGTTTACCTACATTAACTAGCACAGGATTATCACCAATATTTTTAAAAAATATAACTTACTCAAGAAAGAAAGATATATTTACTACTTCATCTAGCAAATCATTTGATAGTTATAAAAATATGTTTATATTCTTTATGTTTATCCATGTATTTAAGGATAATTTCTTTGAAAAATTAGAAATTAAAGAACCAAACTTTGAATTTAGAAATTCATCATCAGATGAAACTACGAGTACTAACGTGGATATTATAACTGATACTGCTGATGACACTATGGCTAATACTAATGATGATATTACAATTAATAAAAATGCCGAGTCTCAAACTTCTGTAGGACCCTCAGTAAATGAGAGAGAAGTTAAAGACGAAACCACTATTGATGGTACCTCTGAAAATACAGATGTGATTTCTAAAACTTATGATAATTAAGTTTTATTATTAAAATAAGGTTGCATAAATAGCAACCTTATTTTAATGCTTTGAAATTTATGTTTCCATACCAGTCAAATTCTATATTTTTTACATCTTTAGATACAGCAACATTTTTCTTTTCAAATAATAACGGAAGTATACTATAACTATTAAATAAAGTGTCTTCTAATCCATTAAAGTTTTTATTTGTTGTTTTAATTATTTCTTCATACATAGATAGTTCTTTTGCAGTATAGTAACCTTTTAACTTTAAATAAAACTCTTCTTTATTATTTGAATTAGCAGTCTCATCTATTATTACAGCATCATATCTATTTCTTAATTCTAAATTTTTAAACTCCTCTTCCGTTACAAGAGTATATCTAACTGTACTCTCCGTATTATCCTTAAACCAACTTTGTATATGCTTTAAAATAGCTCTGTTCTCATTATTATCCTTAGCCATAAGAGTTATAACTTCTGGAATTTTCCCGCTCTGTTGAGTAGTCATAACTTTTCTTGATTGAAGTTTATCTAAATTTTCTTTATCATCTCTAAAATAACTACTTTCAGCAAGTTCTAAGTAATTATTATTCTCTTCCTGATAAGAGGTCATCGCTAAATTTATATTAAAGTACAGTGTCTTTCTTACCGATAACGGTAAACTTTCATCTTCCGAATTTAATGAAATATATTTTCCATTATCTGATGAAAAAGTCTTAAGTCTTCCCTCACTCTGCAATCTGTTTAACTGAGTAGTAGGTGGGTTAACCACCACGTCTCTTTGACCTATCTCAAAGGCAGCCATTGCTAATTCTTCATTATCATCTTCAACTATATTTATAGTTTCTACTGATACATCCTTGCTACTATTATTATTCTTTTTAAGCTCAATACCTTCGTCAGTCACCTTATTGATGTAATATTCTCCAGAATAAACTATAGTTTTATAATTATTTTCTATGTCATCCCACATCATTAGATATCTTCTAACTCTATATTGAGTCTTAGTTAACTCTTCTAAGAATTTATCATTCTTTTTGTTTAAACGAATGGTAAGAACTTCTTCCTTTGAATTTATAGCTACTCCATTCTCAAAAGTTACATTACCTTTTCTAAATTCCCTTGCTCCATATACATCTAAGAAAGGTTCTATATTTTCATCTTTCTCTTCTTTTAATAATTCTTTAAAAAAGTTAGCTATGTCTTCTGCAGTGATTCTATTACCATCACTCCAGTATGCATCTTCTCTTATCTTAAATTCATACTCTATCCCATCTTCTTTTACATTAACTTCTGTTGCTAATGATGGAACTATCTTACCTTCACTATCCTTCTCAACAAGCCCCTTACTTGTGGCACAAATTATATCCTCTTCTCTTACTGTAAGCTTACTTACATCTTTTAGTTCATTAGGTATAGTATTAACGGCATATAAAAGTGATTCTGTTCCTTTAGAATCATCTAACTTTTCTATCTCTATAAAGCTTAGAGTAAATACTAGCAATAGGGCTATAAAAATACATGGTATTAAAAACTTCTTCATACCCATACCTCTCCTTTTCATTAACCTATCATAATTATTGTCAATGACCATTTATTCTAAACAATTTAAGTGAATATTTTTTTCTACTTTGGTTAACTTTATAAAATAATATGCTATAATTAACCTATATTTTGAGGAGGCGTTAAGATGGCATTTTTAGTTGTTTTAGTATCCATTATAGGCATACTTTTTATGTTAACTTTTATGTTTATTGGCATTTGGCTTTTCATTATAGCCTTAAAAGCTTATAACCAACTTCGTTATAAAAATTACATTCTTGAAAAAATGAGTCAGAAGTTAGATACTCTCTGCATAAATAAGCAAGAATATTCTTATGAAGACTTTTTAAATGATGAAACTCCGGATGGGTTTAACATTTCAGACTTGGATAATGTTAAAGATTTTGAAAAAAGAGATCATAAATAAAAAATACTTCTATGGTGTACATAGAAGTATTTTTTATTTATATTTTATTATCTTACAGTTACAAAAATAAAGAAAATTAATGAAACCGCTATCGCTAAGCTAACAAATGTATGCAATAATCTTTTTCTTCCATATTCATTCATCCAAAACCTTAAAGCCAATAATAACATAGTTATTGCTACAGTAACTTGAACTGCTAAATATGAATCAAACATCTGCCCTAAATAAACAAACTGATAAGAAGTTAGAAAAGTACAAATTATAACTACACAAGCTATAATACTAGAAGCAATGCTTAACATATTTATTGCTTTTTTCAAAATCTCCTAACCTCCTATCATTTTTTCAAATTCGTCTTCTGTAATAACCTTAACTCCTAATTCTTCCGCCTTAGTAAGCTTTGAACCAGCTTCCGCTCCAGCTATAACATAATCTGTCTTTTTACTTACACTACCAGAAACCTTAGCTCCAAGAGTTTCTAGCTTTTCCTTTATATCTTTTCTTGAGTATTTTTCCATAGTTCCTGTTACAACTACAGTTTTTCCTTCAAATACACTATCTAAAATTTCTTTTTCTTCGAATACTGGATTAACTCCAAGTTCTAAAAGCTCATCTATTGTCTCTATTACCTTTTCTTCATCAAAGAATTCAACAATACAGTTAGCAACTATATCTCCTACATCAGGAACTTCCACTAATTCTTCAAATGTAGCCTTTTTAAGTCCTTCAATAGATTTAAATCTACTTACTATATCTTTTGCAGTCTTTGCACCTACATTTTTAATTCCTAATGCATAAATAAATGCTTCAAGCTTACAGTTCTTACTATTTTCTATTGAATCTAATAGATTTTGAGCCTTCTTAGGACCAAACTTTTCTAGCTTTTCTAAGTCTTCTTTATTTAGTTTATATAAATCTCCAATTGATTTTATATTTAATCTCTCAAATAATTGTTCTGCTGTTCTTTCTGAGAATCCTGTTATATTCATAGCTTCTCTTGATCCATAATGGACTATAGTTTTAACAAGCTGTGGTTTACATGATAAAGTATTCTCGCAGAATATATGAGCTCCTTCTTCTACTAAGTGACTACCACAAGCTGGACATATAGTTGGAGGTATTATATCAATTGCACCTTCTAAACTTTCAGGTACAACCCCCATAATTTCAGGAATAACATCGTTACTTCTTCTTACAAAGACTTCCGCTCCAACCTTTACTCCTTTTCTTTTTATATCATCCATATTATTTAAAGTAGCTCTCTTTACCGTAACTCCAGCAAGTTCAACTGGCTCTAAAATAGCTGTTGGTGATACTCTACCACTTCTACCTACATTCCACTCAATCTCTAAAAGTTTAGTTGTGGCTTCTTGAGCTTCAAATTTATATGCAATAGCCCATTTAGGGAATTTTACTGTATATCCTAGAAGTTCTCTAGTTCTCATATCATCAATTGCAAGTACAAGTCCATCAATATCATAATTTAAATCAAATCTTATATCTCTGATATAATCTATTTCTTTTTGAACATCTTCTATTGTATGACATTCCTTTATATAATCATCTACTGGGAATCCCATATTTTTTATAAAATTCATCATTTCAGTATAAGTTTTAAAAGGCTTTCCTTCCTTATACCCCACATCATAGAAAAATGCTGAAAGGTTTCTTCTAGCTGTTTCACGTACATTTAGATTTCTAAGTGCACCTGCTGCTCCATTCCTTAAATTCTTTAGTGGAACATCAGCTTCTGAATTATATTTTTCAAAAGCCTCTGTAGTCATTATTGCTTCTCCATGAACTTCAAATACATCACTACAATCAACTTTAAGAGGTATGCTCTTTATAGTTTTTACTTGTGCTGTTACATCTTCTCCAACTGTTCCTGTACCTCTAGTTGCACCAACCACAAGAACCCCATTTTCATCATATGTTAAGTTTACTGTTAATCCATCAAACTTTTTGGTTGCTATATATTTAAGAGGTGGTAATTCTTCCCCTCTCCCATTCATTTCATCTACAAATTTAACATTTCTATTATGCCATTCAATTATTTCTTCAATACTTTGAGCTTTTCCTAAACTCCAAAGTCTACCTTTATGAGTATATTTCTTAAAGCCTTCAAGAACCACATCACCAACTCTAACTGTTGGTGAATATGGTAACACTTCATTAAGTTCTTTTTCTAAAGCTACAAGCTCATCATATTTCTTATCATAATCCTTATCACTAACTGAAGGATTATCTAAAGCGTAATATTCATATGCATATCTGTTTAACTCCTCAACAAGAGTTTTCATTCTTTCTCTTTTATCCATAAGCTTACACTTCCTCCTGGTATTATAAAAGTTGTAAATTAGCCATTGATAATAGTAGTACCTTTACTCCTTGCTTATCAAATGCTATTGTAAGTTTCTTATCATTTCCCGCTGGCATAACTGATACTACTGTACCTTCCCCAAACTTATCATGTTTTACTTTTCTTCCAAGGCTAATCTCTCCTAAACTTGCAGATGCTTTAGCACTACTTGGTGAAGTATGTGATACTCCAGCTGGAGATACAGTTCTGTTTTGAGTACTTGATCCCATAGAATTTCTTAAACTATGTGGATTATTAAAGTTTGGCTTTCCAGGTGTAGTAAACATTCCTTCTCTAGCTGCACCATTAGTACTTCTTTCATTTACATACTCCTTTAGATCACTTCTTATCTCTCCAATGAAATCTGATTGGCTATAAGACATTGTTCTACCAAAGACTCTTCTAACTTCAGCTGAAGTCATATGAAGTGTATCTTTAGCTCTCGTTATACCAACATAACAAAGTCTTCTTGCTTCTTCCATCTGATCTTCTTTATCAAAATCACTCATACTTGGGAAAAGACCATTTTCCATTCCAACCATAAATACATGAGGGAACTCTAACCCCTTAGCACTATGAAGGGTCATTAATACTACGGCATTATCTTCTTCACCTTCTGAATCTTCAACATCTTGAACTAGTGATACTTTTTCTAAGTAAGCTATTAAACTCTTATCTTCACTACTCTTTTCAAATTCAACAGCATCAGATACTAATTCTTGTAAGTTTTCAATTCTACTTTTATCTTCTATTTCATTAGATTTCTTAAGTTCTTCTAAGTATCCAGTATCTTTTAATATAGCCTCAATAAGCATAGAAACTGGCATAGTTTCTGCCATTATAATAAAGTTATCCATAAGTTCTGTGAACTTTTCAAGTGAAGTACAATTTCTTGGAGTAAGAGTTGGTATAGTTCTTACTTCTTGAAGTGCATCCCAAAGATTTAATTCATACATATCTGCAAATTCTTGTACTTTATTAACAGTTGCATCCCCTATACTTCTTTTTGGAACATTTATAATTCTCTTTATACTTATATCATCTTGAGGATTTATAAGAACTTTAAGATACGCTAACATATCTTTAATTTCTTTTCTATCGTAGAACTTTGTTCCACCTACTATTTTATAAGCAATACCTCTTCTTCTGAATGTTTCTTCGAAAATACGTGACTGTGCATTTGTTCTGTAAAGAACTGCAAAATCTTTATTTTCACATCCATCTTTAGATTTTGTATCAAGTATTTGTCTTGCTACAAAGTCTCCCTCTTCTTTATCAGAGTACGCTCTATATATTTTTATTTTACTTCCAGGCTCTTGCTCTGTTCTAAGTGCCTTACTCTTTCTTCTTGAGTTATTTACTATAACAACATTAGCAGCATCTAATATGTTCCCTTTTGATCTATAGTTTTGCTCAAGTTTTATAACTTTACAATTTGGATAATCTTTTTCAAAATCAAGAATATTAGTTACATCTGCACCTCTCCATGCATATATACATTGGTCATCATCACCAACAACACATATATTCTTGTACTTCATAGCTAAAAGCTTAACAAATTCATATTGAGCACCATTGGTATCTTGATACTCATCTACCATTATATATTTAAACTTATTTTGATAAAATTCTAAAACTTCATCATTTGATCTAAATAATTCTACTGTTTTAAATATAAGATCATCGAAGTCTAAGGCATTATTTTCTTTAAGCCTTTTTTGATACATTTCATAAACATCTGCAATCTTCTTTTCTCTAAAGTTATCTTCAAATTCCCTCATGAAGCTTGCAGGACCTTGCATATTATCCTTAGCTCTTCCTATCTTTCCCATAATTTCTTGAATAGTTATATCTTTATCATTTATATTTAAAGTTTTCATGCATTCTTTTAAAAGTGTCTTTTGATCTGAAGTATCATATATAGTAAAGCTTGATTTATAACCAAGCTTATCAATTTCTCTTCTAAGTATTCTTACACAAGTTGAGTGAAAAGTAGATATCCACATTTCATTAGCCTTTTCACCAACAAGTGATTCAACTCTTTCTCTCATCTCTTTTGCAGCTTTATTAGTGAACGTTATTGCAAGTATACTCCATGGTTTAATTCCTAGATCTTCTATCATATGAGCCATTCTATATGTTAAAACTCTTGTCTTCCCCGAACCTGCACCTGCTAGTATTAGGACTTGACCGTCAACAGTAACTGCACCTTCATACTGTTCTTTATTTAATAATGATTTTAAATCCAAATCATCATCCTCCCTTCCTAGTATTAAAATATTATATCATACATCATGTTTTTATTGTTGCCCTAAAGTCCGATTATTAGTAAAACTGTGGTATAATTTTCTTAATGTTTTTTACTTTTAAAATGGAGGTTTTTATATGAAGCTTAAAAAGTTTCTACTAGTTATACTAGGAACTATTTTTACAATATCTTTAGTAGCTTGCTCATCAGATTATGATGCATCTAATATAAGAAAATACTCAGATAATATAACAAAAAATATATTAATTTCAATGAGTGATTTAAATTATGAAGACTTTAGGAAAGATTTTGATGAATCTATGGATGAAATGTTTCCTGATAAAGCCGCCTTTATTAAATTAGTTATGCCAATTCAAGAAGCTATTGGTACCTATGAAGAAGGATCCTTAGAATTTATACAAGCTAAAAAAGATAAAGATTCTGTAAGTCTACTTTATAAAAGCAAATTTACCAAAGAAGACAAGCCTGTAAATATATCCATATCCTTTAAAGAAGTTGATTCTAAATATAAAGTTTGTGGATTATATTTCAGCTCACCTAAGATAAGAGAACTATCTAAAGAAAATCAAAATCAGTAATATATACATTATATTATATAAATAATATAAAAAAGAGTCTGTGTAACCATAAACTTCAATCTGTGGGAAAAGGAATTTTTCTTCTATGAAAAATTCCTTTTAATATTTTATATAATTATTTGAAAACAGTATAAATTTGCATAAACAAATTTATATTCGATAAAAAAACTTTGCCTTTTCTTCTTTTATATAATGATAAAGAAATTTTAATTAATGATAGTTTAAGATAACTAAAATTAATCTAGTATGGCTTGACTACAAGTACCTTTCTTTGATGAAATATACTTACTTGCTAAGCAGTAGCATATTATAATAGTAATTAATTCAGCAAAAGGAATGGTAAGCCAAACACCGTTTAGTCCAAAAATTCTAGGTAATATTGTTATTCCTAGAGCTATACATACAAGCCCTCTACTTAAAGCAATAATTACAGATTCTTTAGCATATCCTATGGAAGTAAAATATGATGAGCAAAGTGTATTAAATCCATTTAACAAAAATGCAAATGCATATATTTTAGAGCCTTGAACAGCTAAATTTACTACATTTTGATCTGAAGATACGAATAGGTTTATTATATTTTCTCCAAAGAAGAGTAATGTTAAAAATGTTCCAATACCTACTACAAAAGCTATTTTTAATGATATTTTTAAAATTGATTTAACTCTACCAAAGTATTTTGCACCATAATTGTAGCTTATTATAGATCCAATTCCATCTGCAATTCCAAATACAATTAAAGTACCAAATTGTGCTATATAATTAATACTTGTAAAGGCCGCAACACCTACTTCTCCAGTGAAACTCATAAATGCCATATTGAATAAGTAAGCAGATATTGCTGACGATACAGCAGTCATAGCTTCAGATGAACCATTATAAATCATAGGTATTATAGTTGTTTTATCAAACCTCCCCAAAAAGATATTTATAATATTGTCTTTTTTTAACATTGGAGATATAACAACAATAAATACAGATGTATATGATAATCCAGTTGCTAGTGCTGCACCAATTATCCCGAGATTCATTTGTTTTATTAAGATATAGTTTAAAGTTATATTCACTATTAAACTTAATACCATCCCTTTAAAATACAGTTCTGGTTTTTCAACAAGTCTATCTGCAAATCCAATTAAAAATGCGAGTGACATAGGTATTATACATATTGATATTGTTCTTATATATGTAGATACTCCACCTAACAATTCAGGATTTGCTCCAAGTAAATTGGCTATATTATCGCTGAACAAAACTCCTATTATTGTTAACACTGCAGCAAATACACCTAAAAGAATAAGTGCAGTTCTAAATATATTTTGAGTTAATTTTTTATTTCCTTCGCCAAGACTTCTTCCCATAAAACTTAAGGACCCTACACTTATCATCATAGATAGACCTATTACAAGTTGTATATATGGTCCACCTAAACTAACACTAGCCATTGCAGTGGAACCAACAAAATTACCAATAAACACTCCATCTACCATTGACTGCATACCTGCTATAACCATAGCTATAATTGCTGGTATTGAAAACTGAATAAATAGTTTTGATATTTTTTCTTTTCCTAAGATATTCTCTTCCATTTAATTACCTCTCTTTTCATAATTTGTATTTATGATTATAAAGGTTAGAGTAACTCCAAGGTCAACACTATTTTTAAAGTTTTTATATTAAATTTCTAGATTTATATTTACAAAATAAATAATATCTTCATTTTTTCTAGGTAGGTAAAATTCGTATTTAACATATGCACTATTATTTGCAGAGCATTCAAAATGTTTATTAAGAAGAAGTATATAATTACTTATTTCTTTTATTGTTCCATAAAAATCTACACATACAAATTTTCCGGAAATAATTTTTCTTTTAAAATCTATAATATTTTCTTTTGAATATTTTTCAACTAATTTTAAGATATTTGAGTTTTCTTTTACAAAAAATATGTCATCATTCTCTTCTACATATTTATTTCCTAAAATGTTATAAATATAAAAATAAGATTCTTCGCTTAAATTAGCTACTTCTTTCTCAAATTTTAGGTTAATATTTTCGCACGAATTAGAACATAAAAGACTTTTCATATTGATATTATAAAGAGTATAATTTTTATTTTTTACATCAAGCTTTGTAAAGTCATATTCATTATTAAAATTTATTATTTTATCCATTATTATTTTGCTATTAGCTAAATTTTCTTTTAACTGAACTAATTCATTAAGTCTTTTTTTTATTATATCTTCTTGTCTTACAACTAAGTTTTTGTAGCTATGTATATCTTCACTTTCTATTGTATTTTTTATATCTGATAATGATATACCTAGGTATTTTATACCTACAATTAATCCTAGCTTTTCCAAATCCTTTAATAAATAATATCTATATCCGTTTTTAGGGTTAACATGAGGTTTTAAAATCCCTATTTTATCATAATATCTTAAAGTATCCTTACTTATATTAAAAATTTTACTTGTTTCTCCTATTGAAAGCTTCATAAAAATCAAATCCTTTTTATCCTAATTATAATATTTAAAATGGTATATATTCAAATAAAATAATATTATGTATAAATTTGTAATGCAAATGGAATATAGCCATTAAATTAAAGTCTATTGTTTTATTAATTTTTCTAAATAAATGATCCTTTAAAACCAAATCTTCTAAACAATTAAATTCTGCTTGTTATTTTGAATTCATTTCTCTTTTAGTTAACATTCATATCATTCAAATATTTTTTACTAAAAAAGAGTATCGACTTTGTCGATACTCTGAGATTCTATGGAATCATAGAATCTTTTTGTATTTTCTATATACTAAACTTTACTACATCTTACTTAATACTATTAATATTAAAGTTCAAAACATAAATATATTTCAAATATAGCTATTAGGATTAAATATACTCCAATTATAATAGGTGTAAATGCTAATGCTATTATTGGATAAAGAATTACTAGTATACTTAATACTATTATTAGTATTAAGTATATTGTTCTTATATTAAATCCGGCTGTCTTATATTGGAATTCACCACATAATAAAGATATACCTCTTATTAATCCCCATACACCAAAGAATATTACTAATACTTCTGATGAATATATTGGTGAGAACCAAAGTGTTACACCAAATAATATATCTATTATCCCATTAAATATAAACATTCCTTTTCTATCCGCTTCGAATGCTTTTATTATTGATATAATACCTGCTACAAAAGCAAATATTCCACAAATCATTGTGAAGTTAACTAGTGCTTCTATTGGATAAATAAAAAATATTATTCCTATAATAGCTAATAAAATTCCTTGTATTATAAATAACCATTTACTCATTATAAGTTCCTCCCTCTTGTACAAATTTCTTATAATTAAATTATACAAATAAAGAAGTTTTTTCTTTTAAGTTTTTTTCTTATATTTTATAATATTCACCTATATTTTTTCAAATTAGCTATTAAATCAAGATCTATATGCTATTTTCTTTTATTTATCTTTAATATATCTAAATATCTCGATTTTGTTAAATATTGCAATTTCAAAACTGTAAATTTTTTTCATCAAATTTAAACACATCCTAATATAGAGTACATTCCTTAAAATATTTAACTCCAAAGTCTACACAATCTCTTTGATTAAATATCTTTATATCAGCGTTTCCTATTTTATCTATTTTAACATTATTATTTTCTTCAAATTCTTCTCCAGCAAACATAAATAACTCTGTTTTAAATTCTATATCTTCATAAGATTTAAATAATCTCTCTCCATTTTCTATAACTGGAGATGCGCTAATAGTAGCACTATAATTCCCTGCTCTATACTCTGATAAGTGGAATGATGTGTTGCTATCATAGTCAACTCCAATCAATAGGACTTTACCATCTAACTCATAAAATCTAGCTAATGGTGAATTTTCTCCAAGAGAATATTCCAGGCTATGATTTTTTGTAATGAAATCAGCATGCTTCCCAAAGGCTGCAAATGATACTGTGGGATGATAACTTCTTTTTACACCTTTTATATTTCTAAAACACTCTACTATTCTTCCCATTCCAAATGTAGGCGTTACGTCAGGATTAAAGACTGGCATTTCCTTTCTTATATCTTCAAACCATTCATTTGGTACAGGAGGATTACCCCAGAATATTGGATCTACATAATCTCCACTATGAGTTGGCATAACTATCGTTCCATCTTCTCCTACTACTTCTATAAGTGCCTCTACAACAGCTACTTCTCCACCACAAACAAATCCAAGTTTACTTAATGCAGAATGTACAAGAAGGCAATCACCTTCTTGTATTCCAATTCTTCTAAATTCATCTTTTAAATAACTCTTTGTTATTAACTTCTTAGTATTATTTACTATACTTTCTAAATTACTCATATTTAATCCCCCCTTAAAGCTTACTATTTTATAACTATATCAAAATCTTCTAAAAGTCCTAATACATCTGGCATACTAAACTTAGCTTTTTTTATATTATTATTTTGAGGGTTTATTCTATATTTTATGGAATCCTTAAAGTTTGCTTTTGAAAGATTTGTGTTTTCAAATATACTATCTTCTAAGCTTGATTTTGAAAAATTGCATTCTCTTAAATCTGCGTCTATAAAATCACTTGAAGCTACATTACATTCTATAAACTTGGTTTTTGGAACCTTAAGACCTGCAAAACTGCAACTTTGTATAAGAGATTTATTAAACTCAAAATCCATAATAAACCTATCACATTTAGTAAAATCTACTCCAACAATTTTACAATCAATAAACTTAACTCCTCTAATCTTTGAATGATAGAATTTAGTTAATGATAAATTGCACTCATTGAAGGTACAATCTTCAAATGATGACTCTAGAAAGCTTACTCCTGTAAAATCACATCTATTAAATGTACATCCATCAAAATTTTTATCTCTTATTTCAATATTTCTATCTTGAATTCTATCAAATACTTCTCCTTCATAATCCCACTCTAAAAATTCATCCATAATTTTAAATCTCTCCTTTAGCCTTTTAAAATCTATCTACTTCATTGACTTTTTAATTTCTCTAAGAGCCTTCTTAGATCCTCTTTCTATATCATGTTCAAGCTTTCTTTCAGAGTATTCTATAAAAATTGAAGTTAAATCATATCCTTCCGGATAAAGTTCTTCTGCTGTTATACTAAGCTTAATCCTTCTTTCATTAACCTTTATAAACTCATTTTTATAAAACACTTCTATATTATTAAACTCGTCTCTCTCTTTGTATATAATACCATAATCATTATAATCTAATAAAAGAACCTTATCTCCAATAGAATAGTTATATATATTTTTTATCTCTTCCTCTTCACTAATAATATCTTTAGAGACCTTACTTTCTTTAACTTTTTCAAGACTATAATTTTTATCTTCCATATACCTCTTAGCTTTATTTAATATTCTATCATCAATTCCCATCTTCTTTGATATCCAAAGTGCATTACTATCCCCTGATTTTCCAATTTGAAGCCTATAAAGAGGCTCTAAAGTATCTTTCTTAAACATCATGGCTGCATTTTCAAAGTCATCATGTTTTTGTGAGAAGTTCTTTATCTCTCCATAGTGAGTTGTTGCAATAGTTATACATCCTTTATGATATAACTCTTCTAATATAGCTATAGCAAGAGCAGCTCCTTCATTTGGTTCTGTACCACTTCCTATCTCATCAAATAGTAGTAATGTTGATTTACCACTTTCCCTAATTATTGCTGATAAATTTTTTACGTGAGATGAAAATGTACTAAGTGCATTTTCAATACTTTGATTATCTCCGATATCTACATATATCTTATTAAATACTGAAATCTCACTTCCTTCTTTAACGCTTATATGAAGTCCAGATTGAACTGCTAAAGTCAAAAGACCTACAGTTTTTAATACTACAGTTTTTCCGCCTGCATTTGGCCCTGTAATTATTAAACTTCTATAATCTCTTCCAACTTCAAAGTTTAAAGGAACTATACTTCCATTAACAACATTTTTATAAGCTGCTTTTATTGGTATAGTAAATCTATCATTTCTTTTACTTATAAAAAATTCTTGAATAAACTTTTTGTTTTCACTATTTTTAAGGAATTTATTCAGTTTCTCCTCTATCTTTCCTTCACATATATCAATAGATTTTCTAATCTTTTTAAGCTCTTTTGTAGCATTTGAATCAACTCTATTTCCTTTTATTGAGTAATTTATGTCTTCCTCAATCCACAAGAATTCTCCTATATTACTTGAATATGAGTTTAATATAGGTGCATACCCTTCTTTATCTTTCATATACTCTTTAACTTTTCTACATCCTCTTAAAAAGTCTGATATTGTTATAAGTTCCTCACCTGTTAAAACAATACCCTTTTGTATACTATCAAGTAACATATTTACATTATGAATTCCTTGAAGAGGAACATATCCTGTTATATCTAAAAGTGTTCTTGCTTCTTTTGTTTCTTCAAGCCTTCTTTTTACTACTTTTATATTCCTTGATGGCTCTAATTTATCTATTAATTCTCTTCCAAGTCCACTTACACAGTAGCTTTTAAGCTTTTCTTTTAATTCATTATATTGTAATTTTTCAAATGTTTCTTTATTCATTTTTAATTCTCCTTTAAATATAAATTATTTAATGAAGATACAAAAAAGTCGTAGAGAAAGATACTCTACGACTTAAATATTACGCACTTATCCTAGGGCATAATTATTCCTCGTATAGATTTTAGTATCTTCAAAGATTTAAATAATTCCATGACAAATAAAGGGTACCTTCCCCTTCAAAATTTCTGGATTTATTTAATTAAAAATCTTATTTAGATACTCCTACACTCATAATTCACCTCTAAGTTATACTATTTATTATTTTTTATAGTTATTATATATTTTATAGTTATTCTCCATCATCTGTCAATATTTATTATATATTCAAAATATTTAACATGTGTTACATAGGATAAGTTCTTAGTATAATTGATTAACAAACCTTGTAGTAATATAATCTTTATATATTATTTAAGAGGTGATTTTATTGGATTATAATAACATGCTTAAAAATTGTAACCTTTGTGCAAGAAAATGTAATGTAGATAGATTAAACGGAAAACTTGGTGCTTGTAATTCATCAGATAAAATAAAAGCAGCTCGTGCAGAGCTTCATATGTGGGAAGAACCACCTATATCATTAGATACTGGTTCAGGAACAGTATTTTTCTCTAACTGTAACTTTAGATGTGTATTTTGTCAAAATCATGAAATAAGCCAAGAGGATAAGGGAGCTTTCATAAGTATAGAAGAACTATCAAATATATTTTTAAGACTTCAAGATAAAGGAGCTAATAACATAAACCTAGTTACACCAACTCACTATGTTCCTCAAATAATTGAAGCTTTAAAGATTGCTAAAAATAATGGATTAACTCTTCCTATTCTTTATAATACAAATGGATATGATTCTATAGAAACAATTAAAGCACTAAATGGATATATCGATGTATACCTTCCTGATTTTAAATATTTTGATGATAAATATGCTATTAAATACTCAAAAGCACCTGGATATAAAGATAATGTTATAGCTATTTTAAAAGAAATGTATTCTCAAGTAGGTCCAAATAAATTTGATGAAAAAGGAAGAATGATTAAAGGAATGATAATAAGACATCTTATGCTTCCTACTCTACTATTTGATTCAAAGAAAGTAATAGATAAAATATATAACCTTTTTGGTGATAATGTATATATTAGTATAATGAATCAATATACCCCTATGTTTAATGCTTTTGATTATAAAGAATTATCAAAACCATTAAACCCTAAGCTTTATGATAGTTTAATAAGCTATGCAGCTGAAATTGGAGTAAAAAATGCATTCATACAAGAAAGCGGATCTAATACTACTGATTTTGTTCCATCCTTTAACTTAGAGGGAATATTCACATAAATTCCATATCTTTACTTGTAGTAATATTCTATAATCAAATTATATAAATATATTAAAGGTATTGATTAAAACAAATAATAATTTAGAGGTGATTTAATATGGAAAAAAGATTTACTTTAAAACCACTACCTTATTCATATGATGCTTTAGAGCCAGTTATAGATGAAAGAACTGTAACTATACATCATGATAAGCATCAACAAACATATGTTGATAACTTAAATAAAGCACTTGAAAAGTATCCAAAATTTTTCAACTTCTCATTAGAAGAAATACTTAAGAACCTTGATGAAATTCCTGAAGATATACGCCAAGCTGTTATAAACAATGCCGGCGGAGTGTATAATCATGAATTTTATTGGGATGGAATAGGACCTAATAAAGGTGGAGTTCCTACTGGTGATTTAAAGATGGCCATCGATAGAATATTTGGTTCATATGCAAATTGTATAGCTAAATTAAAAGCTGCTGCTTTAGGTCAATTTGGTTCAGGTTGGGCTTGGCTTGTACTAAACGAAAATAAAGAACTTGAAATAACATCAACTCCAAACCAAATCTGTCCAATATCAACAGATCAAACACCATTACTAACAATAGATGTTTGGGAACATGCTTATTACTTAAAATATCAAAATAGACGTGCTGATTATGTAACTAACTTCTTTGAACTTATAAACTGGGATGTAGTTAGTGATCGTTTCAATAAAGCAAAATAATTATATATTAAAATAAAAGGGCGCTATAAAATTAACTAAATCAGTTAATTTTATAGAAGCCCTTATTTTTTAAACATAATCTTCTATCTTTTTAAATGAATATCCAGCTTTCTTTAAGTTTTCTATTACAACTTTAACCCCTTCAAAGGTCTCTCCCTTAGGTTTATTCATATGATAAATTAATATAGAACCATTTTTTACAGTTTTTCCTTGCTTTATTATTTGTTCTTTTGAAAATGTTGCTCCTGCATCTCCTAAAACATCAAAGCCTCCAATTTCATATCCAAGATCCTTAGCTATCTTTACTGATATATCATCATAATATGCAGTTCCTGATCTAAATAATTTTGGTTTTTTACCTGTTAATTCTTTTATCTTAGCGTCATTACCACTGATTTCATCATAGACTTCCTTAACAGAATTAGTACCCTTTATCTTATAGACTTCTCTACCATTTACGCTTAACGGTTTATGCAATGTTCCATGATTTTGAATAGAAAAAAGATTGTTTCTAGCTAAATCATTAAATATATCCTTATTACTATCTATCCATCTACTATTTATAAATAATGTAGCTTCTATTCCTTCTTTTTTTAGATACTCTATGAGCTCTTTATCATAGTCATTTCCATGCGTTCCTCCACAAGCATCAAAAGTTAAAAATACTACCTTATCATTAGTATTTATATGATTTAGTACTCCAGTTACCTTCTCCCCCCACTCTTTAGGATCTCTCCCATTATAATTTTCTTCAACTTCTTTTAAAGTAATTACATCTTCTTTATGTCCCTTTTCTTCTTTTGCATTGTTATCCACATTCACTTCTTTATTATTCACTTTAATATCAACATCCTTATTTTCAGTGCATCCTATTCCAATAACACCAATAGATGTAATAATAAAAATTACTACTATATTCCTTAAAATCTTCATATTTACCCCCAGAATCATAATATAAGTAAATTTTACAACATTTATCCAGTATTATCTATTTTAAACTGGATAAATAAAGTTATACTTTATTTTTTTTCTATATTAGATTAAAATTAAAGGTAAATGTATAATATATAGACATAGATTAGAGGTTGTTTTTAATAGCCCTATTTGAAATATAATTATAGGAGGGGTAATATTTATGTCAAATGATATGAATTCATCTAACTTCATAAGAAATATAATAATTGAAGACTTAGATAACGGAAAGCATGATAGCATAATAACAAGATTTCCACCAGAACCAAATGGATATCTACATATAGGTCATGCTAAATCAATTCTTTTAAACTTTGGTCTTGGTGCTGAATTTAAAGGAAGAACAAACTTAAGATTTGATGATACAAATCCAGTTAAGGAAGATACTGAGTATGTTCAGTCAATTGAAGAGGATGTAAAATGGCTTGGATGTCAGTGGGATGAACTTCACTTTGCATCAAACTATTTTGATGAAATGTATAATAGAGCAATCCTTTTAATAAAGAAAGGTTTAGCATATGTTTGTGATTTAACTCCAGATGAGGCAAAAGAATTTAGAGGAAACTTAACTGAACCTGGAAAAGATAGTCCTTATAGAAATAGAACTGTTGAAGAAAACCTAGAGTTATTTGAAAAAATGAGAAAAGGTGAGTTCAAAGATGGAGAAAAAGTTTTAAGAGCAAAAATAGATATGGCTTCTCCTAATATGAATATGAGAGATCCTATAATATATAGAATTGCTCATGCTACACATCACAATACAGGTGATAAGTGGTGTATATATCCTATGTATGACTTTGCTCATCCAATTGAAGATGCAATTGAAGGAATAACTCATTCAATTTGTACTTTAGAGTTTGCAGATCACAGACCTTTATATGATTGGATCGTTAAAGAATGTGAAATGGAAAATGTACCAAGACAAATTGAATTTGCAAGACTTAACATGACTAATACTGTTATGAGTAAGAGAAAGCTTAAACAATTAGTTGATGAAAAGATAGTGGATGGATGGGATGACCCAAGAATGCCAACTATCTCAGGTCTTAGAAGAAGAGGATATACTCCTGAATCTATAAGAAACTTCTGCACAGCTATTGGTGTTGCGAAGAATAATTCAGTAGTTGACTCTCAAATGCTTGATTACTTCTTAAGAGAAGACCTTCAAACTAAAGCTCCTACTGCTATGGCTGTTATGAATCCACTTAAAGTTATCATAACAAACTATCCAGAAGGAAAAACTGAGATGTTACCAGTTTCTAATAATCCAAAGAATGAAGAACTTGGAACAAGAGAAGTTCCTTTCTCAAGAGAAATCTATGTTGAAAGAGATGACTTCATGGAAGTACCAGTTAAAAAGTACTTTAGATTATTCCCTGGTAACGAAGTTAGACTTATGGGAGCATACTTTATTAAATGTAATGATGTAATAAAAGATCCTGAAGGAAATGTTATAGAACTTCACTGTACTTATGATCCAGAAACTAAGAGTGGTTCTGGATTTACAGGAAGAAAAGTTAAAGGAACAATTCACTGGGTTGATGCAAAAAATGCAGTACCTGCTGAATTTAGATTATATGAACCTTTAATATTAGATGTTGAGGATGGAAATGTTGATAAGAATTTCTTAGAACAAATAAATCCAAACTCAATGCAAGTACTTAATGGATTTATTGAACCAATTGCAATTAATGGTGCAAAAGCATTAGATAAATTCCAAATGGTTAGAAATGGATTCTTCTCAGTGGATAATCACACTAAAGATGGAAAGTTAATCTTTAATAGAATAGTTCCACTTAAGAGTTCATTTAAATTAAAATAATATTTATACAAAATATAAAGGACATACTACCCAATGTAGTATGTCCTTCTATTTATAACTAATACTTTATAAGTTAATAAATTTATTAAATCTTTCTCTTACCTTTTCTTCACCCATAATTTGCATTATTGTATAAAGATCTGGTGTATTTGTTCTATGAGTAAGTGCTGCTCTTACTGCACCTGCAACATCTGAAACCATTCCCTTAAAGTTTTCTGGATTCTTTTTGTATTCTTTTCTGTTTGTTGCATATCCAAGCTCTACAGCTAAAGTTTTAAGTTCTTCAAACCAAGTTTCTTGATCAGTATTAAAGTTGTATGCCTTAGCATAGCTTTCAATTATACTCTTAGCATCTTCTAAGTTTAAAGTCTTTGGAAGCTCTACATCTTCTGCTTTTTCTAAATCAAATAGTTCATCAAAGAAGTAGAATATTTTTTCACGAACTTCATTCCATTTACCAAAATCTTTTCTTGGCTTTGGACCTTCTTTATCTATGTTGAATACTTCTTTCATCATAGCTTCATCTTTAGTTACAAGGTCAAACATTTCTTTATCAAAATCTTTTGCCCAAGTTGTATAATAATCATATACTACTTCAGGTTTCATTTTACATATAACATTCTTACTTACATCATGTAATTTAACTATATCAAATAAAGCACCTGATTTACTCATCTTATCTAAAGCTACAGTGAATTCATGATAATCTGCATCTGGATTTTCTGCTCTCCAATCTTCAAAGCTTGAGTTTATAATATTTAAAAGATATTCAATAACAGAAACTGCTGGGTATCCTTCTTCTCTATAGTAACTTACAGCACTTTCTGGATCTTTTCTCTTTGAAAGTTTTCTCTTTGATCCATTTTCTGATTTCATTATTGTTGGAACGTGAGCATAGTTTGGTCTCTTAAATCCTAAAACATCAAATAATTGAAGATGTATTGGAAGTGATGATAACCATTCTTCTCCTCTTATTACATCTGTAGTGTGCATTAATGCATCATCTATAGCATGTGCAAAATGATATGTTGGAAGTCCATCTGATTTAATTATAACTATATCTTGAACATTTTCTGGGAATGAAACATCTCCCTTTATTAAATCATGGCATTCTACTCTATTTTCTTCTTTTCCTGGTGATTTTAATCTTAAAATATATTCTTCACCATTTTCAATTTTCTTTATAGCTTCTTCTACTGGAAGATTTCTATAGACAGCATATTCTCCATAATATCCTGGAGTAATCTTTTCTGCCATTTGCTTTTCTCTTATTTCATTTAACTCTTCTGGAGTACAGAAGCATGGGTATGCTAATCCTTTTTTAACTAATTCTTTAGCGAATGTATGGTATATTTCTTTTCTTTGACTTTGTCTATATGGACCATATTCACCTTTTGAAGTTTCTTCTCCTGTCATACCTTCGTCAAAATTCATTCCAAAGTTATGCATAGTAGCTATTGTATCTTCTATAGCACCTTCAACTTCTCTCTTTTGGTCTGTATCTTCAATTCTTAAATAGAAAATCCCTTCGCTTTGATGTGCAAGTCTTTCATTTATAAGTGCTGCATAAACTCCTCCAATATGTTGGAATCCAGTAGGACTTGGTGCATATCTTACAACTCTAGCCCCTTCTTTTAAGTTTCTTTCAGGATATTTCTCTAAATAATACTCTGGAGTCTTTAATTCATTTTTAAATATTAAATTTGCTAATGTTTCTCTACTCATTATTTCATCACCTTTCTAAAATTCATATAAAAAAAGTCTTCTCCTCCTAAACACTTAGGACGAAAAGACTACAACTTTACGCGGTACCACCTAAATTAGCCGAAAAATATAAATTTTTAAGCTCACTTAATTCTCTATAAGGGGAGAAAACCCAGTTATCTACTCTTAAATTTCGACACTATGCTCCAAAGCTTCTTTCTATGATTTTATTTACAAAGTTCTCACCAATACTTCGCTCTCTTTAAAATAAAGATTCATATACTCTTCTTCTTCACTGCATTACTTTTTTATTTATCTAACGTATTTAATTATACATTTATTAAATATCATTGTAAATATCTCTTTTAAATCATGCAAAATTATAAAATTTGATAGATTTTAATCTTTCATTACTCATTACATATGAATTAAATATTTCATTTTTTATAGTTTTTGATTTTTTTAATTCAAATTCTTTACTTAATTATTTCATATGTTTAGTATAACTCATCACCCGTGTAAATATTTACAAAAATATATTTTTAGACACGAAAAAACGCAACCCTTGGGGCCAGGTTGCGCTTTAGCAATAAGCAATAAATAAAAAGGGGGCTATTTATTCCTTTTATTTATCCTTGCAATAGTATTATATGTTAATGGATTATAAAATGCAAGTAATTTTAAAAACTTTATTCATTTTATGGAAATTAATGAATAATTCTCTTGCAAGTTTTCCCATCATTCGTTAAAAGCTTTTTAGATGCATTATTTCTTCTTCTGTTAGTTCCCTATATTCGCCTTCCTCTAGTTCTTCATCTAAAGGTAATCCTCCAAATTCAATTCTTTGAAGATATACTACATTTTTTCCTACAGCTTCAAACATTCTTTTAACTTGATGGAATTTACCTTCTTGTATTGTTACATTAATTTCTGATCCCTCATCTGTTGCTTCTATAATTTCAAGAGTTGCTTCTTTGCAAATATATCCATCATCTAAAGTAATACCTTTTTTAAATGCTTCAACATCTTCTTCAGTAACTTTTTTATCTATTTTAGCATAATAAACTTTATCTACTTTCCATTTAGGAGCTATTAATCTATGATTTAATTCTCCATCATTAGTTAATAATAATAGTCCTACAGTATCTTTATCTAGCCTTCCAACTGGGAATGGTTCAAAGGCTTGATGATCTACTTCTAAAAGATCAACAACTGTTTCTTCTCTTGAATCAGATGTAGCTGATATTACTCCATCTGGCTTATTCATCATAAGATATATAAACTCTCTATAAAATATTTGTTCTCCATTTATCTTTATAACTGATTTATCAGGATCTACAAGCTTACCGCTATCTTTTTCTACTACTCCATCAACTTCTATAAACCCTTTTCTTGCTAATACCTTAATTTCTTTTCTACTTCCGTATCCTAAATTTGAAATTATCTTATCTAATCTTTGCAATTTATTGAACACCTCTTATCTTTATTTTGTTATTTATCTAAATATTTTTCTCTAACTTAAGTTTCATCTTATTGTATTATTAATCTCCCCAAAAATCAATTAATGAATCCTTGCTATAAATATAAAATTATTGCTAAATTAAAAAAGCCCTTTAGGACTTTTTTAATTTACGCTACATAACTCTATAATAAATTTTATACAGTAAATTCTATCTCACAGTAATCCTCATAATTAACTCTTTTATAAAAACTCTTTGCAAGTACCATTACTCTATATTTACCTTTTGAAAATGGTATAAATGTATAATATCTTTTCTTGCTATAGCTTTGAGCTTTTACCCAGTTACCTTTTTCCATTAAATAAAATTCATAACAAACATCTTTTCCTCCAACACTTTCAGCCCAGAAGTTTACTTCAGTGTTGATTTTAATTGGCTCTTTATCTATTTTTATTTTAGTTCCTGTAACTGGAATTGCCTCATGTACATATATATTTATATCTCTTTTTGTATCAAATTCACCTTCACACTTTACGTTTTTTGCATAAACTTCGAAGGTGTATTTTCCTGCACATTTAGGTTTGACAACAATCTTCTTATTCTTCATAAATCCTGTTTCTTCAACTTCATGTCCATTTATTTTGGTTACAAAATTAATTAATATATTTTTTGTATTTTGAACTACAGCTTCTACTTCTATTTCATCACCAACTAAGAATAATTCTCTACAAGGTAATAAAATATAATCTATATTTCCTGGTAAATAGTCTTTTACCTTTAAAAACACACTTGAATCGACATCATAATCCTCTAGAGAGTATTTATCCTTTACCCTTATACTGATTTCATACTCTCCTTTTTCTTTTGGAGTATAGTTTAGCCAATTTGTTCTACTATAATCTATTCTATCGATTTCTTTTCCATCTCTAAAAATTATGAATGAATATAAAAGTATAGTTCCACCTTCAGCAATTGCTCTAACATTTATAGGTCTATTAACTATAACTTCCCTTCTTTGATCTGAGATAACATCAACTATTCTAATTGGCTTATCTCCTTTTTTATCTATATCAAATACTATTGTCTTCTTATCTTCATAATCTCCATTATAAGATATATCTTTTACATATAAAGTTATCTTATAAGACCCCTTTTCTCTAGGATTCCAATAAAATTCCTTACTTCTTGTATAGCATGAATCTTCTGCAATTGGACCATCTACAATATATCTATATACTAATTCTCTTCCGCCATAAGCATCTGCTTTAAATGTAATATCTGTTCCTGATACTTGTGGCGTATTAACATCAGCCTTAAAGCTATTAATCCTTACAGCATTATATGGTCTAACTTCATATAACATAACAGCTCTATCATCGTACTCTTTATTTGAGAATATATCTTTCATAAGACATAAAAGTTTATATTCTCCTTCCTCATTCTCTTGGAAACTTACAATTCTTCTTGATGAGAAATCTTGTATACATACTGATCTTCCGTACTTGTCCACTCTTACAAATTTAAATAGTAATGGACGTGCATCATCACAGGAAGCCTTAACTTTAAATACTAGTTCTTCATTTAATAATAATTCATCTGTTAAGCATTTAAAATCTGTTATTTCAACTTTATTTTTTTCTTTAACTTTGAATTTTATAGTCTTATATTCATCAACATTTTCTTTAGAACTTGTTTTTTTGCATTCTATTAGGATCTCCTCAGTTCCCTCACGTACAGCAGCATATGATAATTTATTGTCAGTTGAATAATCCCTTACAGGTTCCCAACCATTATCTCCTCTTCTCCAAAATCTATATAATAGAACTTCTTTACTTGAAACGACTTCTATATTAACTTTTTCACCAGTAAAACACTCTTCTTTATCTAATAAAATTTCCTTAATCAATTTCTCCTCACCCAAGCTCTTTCCTATTATGTATTCTTCTTTTGCTAAAAATTCAAAAGGCTTCTTAGAACCTTTCCTTTTCCCTTGTACCATTACTATGTATTCACCCTCATTTTTTGGAGTCCAAACACATGATTTTTTATTATTAAAGTTTTTTATTGTACTCCAAATCCCATCATTTCCGATTAAAACTTTAAAATCTATCTCTTCCTCAAATTCAACACCTATCTCTATATTCTCCTTAGGTTCTTGAGGACTCTTCTTCCCAAATAAAATATTCATATCACCCATATATTTCACCCCGTATTAACCATCGCTATTCTCTTATTATACTACAATCCCAATTATTGTAAATAAAATTCCATAATTCTCTTATTTTATTATACAACATTCTTCTTAATGTACAATGTACATTTCCTAATTGACACCTTACTGATTACAAAAAATATTATAATAATGTATTGTTTGAGCTTATAGTACATATACACTCATAAAAAAAGAGCTATATAAAATACAGGTATTTTATATAGCTCTTAGTTTTTAATATTATATTCAATTATAGATCTTAAATTATTTAATAATCTTTCTTCATCCTCTGAAGTTCTCTTTTTAGGTCCTTTAAACCTTCCACCAGCTTTTCTAATTTTTTGTGATATATGTCTTTGTTCTAATAATAAATCAATATTTTTTTCTGTGTATATACTTCCCTTAGGACTTATAACATTAACACCTCTAGGTAAGCACATAGCTGCAACTCCATAATCCTGAGTAACTACTATATCTCCATTTTGAGAGTTATTTACTACATACATATCCACACTTTGAAAACCACTATCTACAATTACAACTTTTGAATAATCACTTTGAATAAAATGATGTATATCAACAAAAATATTTACTTCTATTGCATATTCTTTTGCTAAATTTTCAATTTTGGAGATGCTTGGACAAGCATCTCCATCAATAATAATTTTCATATATATATTATTTTAATTTAGCTTCTAATTCAGCTTTTAAATCTTCAAATCCTGGTTTTCCAAGTAAAGCAAACATATTCTTCTTGTATGCTTCAACACCTGGTTGGTTGAATGGATTTACACCTAAAAGATATCCACTAATTCCACATGCTTTTTCAAAGAAGTAAACTAATTGTCCAAAGTAGTATGGAGTTAATTCTGGTACATTAACTACCATGTTTGGAACTCCACCATCATTATGTGCTAATAAAGTTCCTTGGAAAGCTTTTTGGTTTACAAAGTTCATATCTTTTCCAGCTAAGAAGTTTAATCCATCTATATTATCTTCTGTAGCTTCTATTATAACTGATTCTTCAGCTTTATCTACATTTATAACAGTTTCAAAAAGATCTCTTCTTCCTTCTTGGATATATTGTCCCATTGAGTGAAGGTCAGTTGAGAAATCAACAGCTGCTGGGAATATTCCCTTGTTGTCTTTTCCTTCTGACTCTCCGTATAATTGCTTCCACCATTCGTTGAAGTAGTGAAGTGATGGTTCGTAGTTTACTAAGATTTCTATAGTTTTTCCTTTGTTATATAAAGCATTTCTTACTGCTGCATATTTGTAACAGTCATTTTCTTTAACTGAAGGATTTGAGTAAGTTTCTCTTGCATCTGCTGCACCCTTCATCATTTCTTCTATATTAACTCCAGCTGCTGCTATTGGAAGTAATCCAACCGCTGTTAAAACTGAGAATCTTCCTCCAACATCATCAGGAATTACGTAAGTTTCGTATCCCTCTGCATCTGCTAATGTCTTAAGAGCTCCCTTTGAAGCATCAGTTGTTGCGTATATTCTCTTTTTAGCTTCTTCTTTTCCATATTTCTTTTCAAGAAGATCTTTAAATATTCTAAATGCTATTGCAGGTTCAGTTGTAGTGCCTGATTTTGATATTACGTTAACTGAAATATCCTTTCCTTCTATAGCCTTTAATAATTGATTCATGTATGTTGCACTTATGTTATTACCTACGTAGAATATTTGTGGAGCTTTTCTATCTTCTTTTGATAATACATTATAGAAGTTATTTGTAAGCATTTCTATAGCTGCTCTAGCTCCTAAGTATGATCCACCTATTCCTATTACTATAAGAACATCTGAAGTTTCTTGAATTCTCTTTGCTGCTTCTTGGATTCTTGTAAATTCTACTTTATCATAATTTACAGGTAGGTCAATCCAACCTAAGAAGTCATTTCCTGCACCAGTTCCTTCATGTAATTTTTTATGTGCTGATTGTACTAAATCCCCCATAAAATCAATTTCATCCATGTTTAGATATGGAGCTACTTTAGATAAGTCTAATGATAGTCCTTTAGTCATAATCGCGTCCTCCTTAATTTTGTGTGATTATTCTTAACATAACTTTATATTATGCGCTACACACTATATTTATAACCGATAGCTCATTTTCATTAAAAAAATCTCTAAACTTCATTAATGAAAATGATATCCTTCTTTATTTTACTACATATCGTTTTCTTATAAAAGCGGAATATTAACAATTTGTTTCATGTAAACATTTAAATATTTTATATAATTTTAGTTAATATTATACTTATATTACAGTTATTTTATTATATATAACTCAATACTTATATCATTCATTTAATTGTAAAATTTTGTTCATACCCTGTTAATTGATTTAATTACAAATAAGAAATAAACTGTAATTGTTTGCAATAATATTTAATTACTTTACAAAAGAGAGGAAGTTTTACATGAATAAGACCAAAATACAAGGGATAATCCTATCATTAATCATCGGAATTGGTGTAGGTACTGGAGGGACTCTAATCTATGAAAACGAGAAGCATTCTAATGAGATAGCACAAGTTGAAGCAAAGTACGAAAATAATGATACTAAAGCTTTAGTTCAACAAAATGTTCTAGCTACTCTATGGCAACAAAACTCTGGAGAAGTAAAGGCATTAAGATATGAAGCTTATAACTCTGGAATGAACTATATAGATAAATTAGTCAAAGAAAAGACTGATAAACCTTATGCTGTTACTCTAGATATAGATGAAACTATTATAGATAACTCTCCTCATGCAGGATATGAAATAAAACATAATGAATTATATTCAAAAGAAAACTTTGGTGAATGGGTTCAAAAGGCAGATGCAAAAGCTATTGATGGCGCAAAAGAATTTACTGACTACGCTAAAAGTAAAGGTTTTGAGGTTTTCTACGTATCAAATAGAAGCGAAGATAAAGAACTTGATGCCACAATAAAGAATATGAAAAAATTAGGCTTTGTAAATTCTGATAAAGAACATATACTTTTAAAAACAGATACTAGCAATAAAGACGCTAGATGGAATAAAATCAAAGAAAAATATAATCTTGCAATATATTGTGGAGATAATTTAGGTGATTTCCCTAATGGATATGATAAAAAGAGTAACGAAGAAAGACGTGCCATAGTAGAAAAAGAAAAAAAATTCTTTGGAACTAAATACATAGTACTTCCAAATCCAACTTATGGTGACTTTGAAAATGCAGTATACAATTATGATTTTAAAATGTCTCCAAGTGATAAGATGAAGGCAAGGTTAGAAAGTATTAATTCATTTAAATAATAAAAAAGGAGCTATATAACTATAGCTCCTTTCAGTCTGTAGACAAAAGGACTTTTTCACAAAAGAAAAAGTCCTTTTAATATTTTATATATTTAATTCTGAAATTGAACAATCTAAGATTTGCAT
>NZ_JAFBDA010000031.1 GCF_016907995.1 Clostridium sardiniense
AAGGAAACTTCATCGCTCGACTTGCATGTGTTAGGCACGCCGCCAGCGTTCGTCCTGAGCCAGGATCAAACTCTCAATAAAAAGTTTAATCTTTTAACTCATAAAACTTACTTTTGTAAAAAGAATTGCTGGTTGTTTAAATGTTTTATATATTCTGTTCAATTTTCAAAGACCATTTTATCTCGTCGCCCTCAAGCGACTATTAAATCTTATCACCGTTTCTAAACTTTGTCAACAACTTTTTTAAAACTTTTTTTCAAGTTTTGTTTAGTTGTTGTTGTTCCGTCATCAGCGACGAGATTTATAATAGCATATAACTGATTACACTCATATTATAACAAATATCATTTTAATAATATTAACCTTTGTTTTCTCTTTTATTCTTTTTATTTATCATTTTTCCTAATAGTGACACGCCTGGATAAGGTTATGTCTAATTTTTATGTTTTTAGCTAAATATCTTTATCTTCACATCACTATAATTATCTAATCCTTTATGAATTTTGATTCTTAGTACTATATTTTAATTATAAAATTCCCTTTATATATAAAAATAAGTCCTTGGAGGACTAAATTTCTCCAAGGACTTTATTATTTTCTATTCTTCTTCTTCAGTTGCTCTTTTTACTAATTCATCTAATGAATTAGTAGAAACAACTTCAGCATCGTCTTCTGAAATTCCTAATTCTGTTTGAACTTCATCAATATCTTCTTCATCGCCATCACTAGTAATTTTAGTTATAACTACAACTTGTTCTTCGTCTGAAGTTCTCATTAATTTTACTCCCATTGTAGCTCTTCCTGTTACAGATACATCTTCGATATTTAACCTTATAGCAACACCACTAGTATTTATCATCATAAGCTCATCTTCAGTCTTACATACAGTAGCACCTACTAACTTACCTGTCTTATCATTGATCTTATAAGTTAATAATCCCTTACCACCTCTGTTTTGAACCTTATATTCTGTAGTTGGCGTTCTCTTACCGAATCCATTTTCACTAACTACTAATAGATATTCATCATCAACAGCTATGTCCATACATACGGCCATATCATCATCTGCTAAACTTATAGCCTTAACTCCTGATGCTGTTCTACCCATAGATCTCACATCTGCTTCATTAAACTTAATAGCTAAACCATTTTGAGTCACCATTATGATATTAGCATCTCCTCTTGTCATCTTAACTTTTAGAAGTTCATCACCTTCTCTTAAGTTAATAGCAATAAGACCATTCTTTCTTAAGTTTTTGAATTCTGTAAGGTTTGTTTTCTTAACTATACCATTCTTTGTTCCCATAAATAGATATCCATTTTCATACACATCATTTACAGTAAGTACAGTTTCTATTCTTTCATCGGGCTCTATAGGTATAAGATTTATTATATTAGTTCCTTTAGCAGTTCTTCCTGCTTCAGGTATTTGATATCCTCTTAATTTATATACTCTACCTCTATTAGTAAAGAATAATACATCTGAGTGAGTCGAAGTTACCATTACATGTTCTACGAAATCATCTTCTTTAGTGGACATTGCTTGGATTCCTTTACCCCCTCTTTTTTGAGCTGAGTATACATCTGATGAAATTCTTTTAACATATCCTGTATGAGTTAATGTAATAACAATTTCTTGTTCTTGAATTAAATCTTCAACATCAATTTCATTTACATTATTCTCAATCTTTGTTCTTCTTTCATCATTATATCTATTTTTAATTTCTAATAACTCTTCTTTAATTACTGAAAGAAGCTTCTCTTCACTTGCAAGAATTGATTTTAAGTATTCAATCTCTTTCATAAGTTCTGCATACTCTTCTTCAATCTTATCTCTTTCAAGACCAGTAAGTCTTCTAAGTCTCATTTCTAATATAGCCTGGCACTGCTTATCTGAAAGATTAAATCTTTCTATAAGAGTATTCTTAGCTATTTCAGTTGTCTTTGAATTTCTTATTATACTTATAACTTCATCAATATTGTCTAAAGCTATTCTTAATCCTTCTAAGATATGCGCCCTTGCTTCTGCTTTATTTAATTCAAATACAGTTCTTCTAGTTATAACATCCTTTTGGAAATTAATATAATGTGATAATACTTGTTTTAAATTTAATATTTGTGGTTCATTATCAACTAGAGCAAGCATTGTTACCCCAAAAGTATCTTGCATCTTTGTATGTTTGTATAGAAGATTTAAGACTACACTTGGATTGGCATCTCTCTTAAGCTCTATTACTATTCTCATGCCTTCTCTATCAGATTCATCTCTTAGATCAGATATTCCATTGATTCTTTTATCTTTTACTAAATCAGCAATATTTTCTATAAGTCTAGCTTTATTTACTTGATAAGGAAGTTCAGTAACAATAATTTTATGTCTATTGTTTTCTTCTTCTATTTCAGCTTCAGCTCTAACTATAATCTTTCCTCTTCCAGTTTCATAAGCTGATCTTATTCCTGATTTACCCATTATAGTTCCTGCTGTTGGGAAATCTGGTCCTTTTATAGCAGTCATTAAATCAAGAATCTGAAGTTCTGGATTATCTATAAGCATTATTGTTCCATCTATAATTTCCCCTAAGTTATGAGGTGGTATATTTGTTGCCATACCAACTGCTATACCTGATGAACCATTAACTAATAGGTTAGGAAACCTTGAAGGTAATACTGATGGCTCTTTTTCTTCACCATCAAAGTTTGGAATAAACTCTACAGTATCCTTGCTAATATCTCTTAACATTTGACTTGCTATTTTATTCATTTTTGCTTCTGTATATCTCATGGCAGCCGCGCTATCACCATCTACTGATCCAAAGTTACCATGACCGTCTACAAGCATATATCTCATTGAGAAATCTTGGGCCATTCTAACTAATGCATCATATACTGAAGAATCACCATGTGGATGGTATTTACCCAGTACTTCACCGACAATTCTTGCACATTTTCTATATCCTTTTTCAGGGGCTAATCCTAATTCATGCATTGAGAATAATATTCTTCTATGAACAGGCTTTAAACCATCCCTAACATCTGGAAGTGCACGACCAACTATAACACTCATTGCATAATCGATGTAACACTTCTTCATTTCGTTTTTTATATCTACGGGTATTACTTTTCCCTCATTAAAACTCATGTACTTCACCTCGTATTTAGTACTAAACGTCTAAGTTACTTACTTTCTTAGCATTTTCTTGAATGAACTCTCTTCTTGGCTCAACCTTTTCACCCATAAGTATTGTAAATATTTCATCAGCAGCCATTGCATCTTCTACTGTTGCCTTTAATAATACTCTTTGTTCTGGATCCATTGTTGTATCCCATAACTGAGTTGCATTCATTTCACCAAGACCTTTGTATCTTTGAATGTTTGTTGAATTATCTTTTCCTCCAACCTCTTCTAAGATACTATCAAGTTCTCCATCTGTATAAGCATAGAAATCTTTCTTAGACTTTGTAACTTTATATAATGGTGGTTGTGCTATATAAACATGACCTCCATCTATCAGTTCTCTCATGTATCTATAGAAGAATGTTAATAATAATGTTCTTATATGAGCTCCATCAACATCGGCATCTGTCATTATTATTATTCTGTGATATCTTATTTTTGATATATCAAAATCTTTTCCTATACCTGCTCCAAATGCTGTTACCATTGATCTTATTGTATCTGAGTTTAAAATCTTATCTAGCCTTTGCTTTTCAACGTTCATTATTTTACCTCTTAAAGGTAAAATTGCTTGGAACTTTCTATCTCTACCTTGTTTTGCAGAACCTCCCGCTGAATCCCCTTCGACTATATATATTTCACATTCCATTGGATCTTTTGAAGAACAATCTGCAAGTTTACCTGGAAGTGCTGACCTCTCAAGAACAGTCTTTCTAGTAAGCTCTCTCGCCTTTCTAGCTGCATCTCTCGCCCTTGCTGCCATTAATGCCTTATCAATTATAAGTTTTGATATAGTCGGATTTTCTTCTAAGAATATTCCAACACCTTCACCAACAATTGAATCAACTATTCCTCTAACTTCACTATTTCCTAGCTTTGTTTTGGTTTGACCTTCAAATTGTGGTTCTCCTATCTTAACTGATATTACAGCTGTTAATCCTTCTCTTATATCATCCCCTGAAAGGTTTTTATCATTCTCTTTTAAATGCCCAAATCTCTTTGCATAATCATTAAATACTCTAGTTAAAGCTGTTTTGAAACCAACTAAATGTGTTCCACCTTCAATAGTGTCTATATTATTTGCAAATGTAAATATATTTTCGTTATACCCATCATTATATTGAAGAGCTACTTCAACCATTATGTCGTCTTTTAATCCTTCAACATATATTGGTTCTTCATGAAGCGCTTGCTTATTTCTATTTAAATATTCTACGAAAGATTTAATACCGCCTTCGTAATGATAACTTTGCTCTTTATCATATCTTTTATCTTTAAGTACTATATTTATGCCTTTATTTAAGAACGCAAGTTCTCTTAACCTTTGAGAAAGTATTTCAAAATCATATACTATTTCATCAAATATTTCTCTATCAGGCTTAAAGTAAACTATAGTACCAGTTGATTCACTTGTACCAACTACATTTAAATCACTAGTAACTGCTCCCTTTTCGTAAGTTTGTTTCCAAAGCTTACCTTCTCTCATTACTGTTACAGAACAGTTTTCTGAAAGTGCATTTACAACTGATGCACCAACTCCATGAAGACCACCTGATACCTTGTATCCGCCTCCACCGAATTTACCACCAGCATGAAGTACTGTCATTATAACTTCAACAGTTGGTTTTCCCATCTTAGGATGCATTCCAACTGGCATACCTCTTCCATCATCTTTTACTGTTATAGAATTATCTTCATTTATTACAACTTCAATATTCTTACAGTATCCTGCTAATGCTTCATCTATACTATTATCTACTATTTCGTAAACTAAATGATGTAATCCTCTTGAACTAGTAGTACCTATGTACATACCAGGTCTTTTTCTTACGGCTTCTAGGCCTTCAAGAACTTGTATCTGACTATCATCATAGCTTTGTTTATTTTGTTCCAACATAAATTCCTCCTAAAAATTATTTTGAATTGTCTTAATGAAGGTATATTGGACTTACGGATTATATTCCAAATCTGTTCTTTTAGTTAATGTTGATGAAGAAATTGGTGATAAATATATTTTTCTTTTCTTATCAACTTCTGCTATAACAAATGATTTTGGTCTATCATTTGTTATTCTTTCCACAAATCCATCTTCTTCTGCCATTCTTAAAAATTGAATTGTATCAGAACTATACATTGTTGTCTGTAAATCAAAAATTCCAATAACGTCTTTTATAGGAACTACAACATTCTCTCCTAAGTGCAAAAACATTTAGAATTCCTCCTTCTATATTGAGACTATTCCCTCTTTAACTTTAAATAACTTTGAATCTTTATCTAAATAATCATTTAAATCTTCAATTCCAGTGCATGTTATTATAGTTTGTATTTCGCCAATAGACCTTAAAACATATCTTTTTCTATTAAAATCTAATTCAGATAATACATCGTCTAATAATAAAACTGGATATTCTCCGGTTATTTCTTTTATAATCCTCAAGGATGCAAACTTCATTGTAAGTACTGCCGTTCTCTGTTGACCTTGAGATCCAAAGCTCTTTGTGTCAACGTTGTTTATATAAACAGAGAAATCATCTCTATGAGGTCCGTGACTAGTAATTCCTTTATCTACATCACGCTTTCTATTTTTTCTTAATGTTTCATAGAACTCATCTTGGATATTATCAAGATTTCTTATGGTAGAATTATATTTAAATTCTATCTTTTCTTTTCCTGAAGTAATTTCTTTATGTATATCTTCAGAATACTGATTTAAAGATTTTAAATATGTTAATCTTCTCTCAATTATATATGAGCCGAAGCTAGCTAATTGCATATCATATATATCTAACATATCTAAATCAAGATTTCTATTCTTTAGAACAATATTTCTCTCATTCATAACTTTATTATACTGAACTAAATTATAGTAATATTTAGAATCTAATTGACATAGTTCCATATCTATAAATTTTCTTCTGATACCAGGAGAATCTTTAATTATTTTTAAATCCTCTGGTGAGAACATAACAACATTAAATGTTCCAAATAATTCTCCAATTTTATTTATCTTTATAGAATTAACTCTAATAACTTTTTTGCCGTCTTTTAGGATGTTAATATCAATCTTTTTATCTAATCTATCTTTTCCAACACTTACACTTAAAAATGATATGTCTCCATTCCAACTAATAAGCTCCCTGTCTTTTGAAGTTCTATGAGATTTAGCAAAACCACAATAATAAATGGCCTCTAAGATATTAGTCTTACCTTGAGCATTATCTCCCATAAATACATTGACATGTCTTCCTAAGTCTATTTCTAAATTTTCATAATTTCTGTAATTTATTAATTTAAGCTTTTTTACATACATTTATAAACACCCATTCAATTATATCATATTAAAAGAATAAAAGCTTATTTTTGTGTTCTATAGATATTTACAGTCCAATTAATCCAATTATACTATTTTATAGTCCTCTTCCTCAAAATTGACTATATCTCCACTTCTTAGTTTCTTTCCTCTTTGAGTGCAAACTTCTCCATTTACTCTTACCATTTCTTCTAGTATGTAAATTTTTGCCTCTGATCCTAATGAAGCAATACCTGCCCACTTTAGAAATGCATCTAATTTTATAAATTCTGTATTAATATTAATTTCTTTCATAATTCTATAGTTTGATAAAATGCATAAAATTCCGTATATTTATGCATTCTATCGCCTCCTTTTTTTATCTTATTAATCTAACTGGTAATACTAGGTATCTATAATTATCAGCCTCTTTTGATTTAATTATACAAGGACTTACACTTGAAGTCATTTCCATAACAACTTCCTCTTCCTCAAAATTCTTTAAAACATCGATTAAGTATCTTGAGTTAAATGCAATTTGTATTTTATCACCTTGCAGATTTATTCCAACTTCTTCCCTAACTTTTCCCAATTGAGAATTGGAAGTTATAACTAAAGCCTCATCTTGGAATTCTAATTTTATTAAGTTATTATTACCATCCTTAGCCATTAAGGAAGCTCTTTCAATACCATTTTGAAGATCTTGTTTTTTTACAGTAACTAAAAGTTTATGCTCTTCAGGTAATAAAGATTTGTAATTTACGAATTTTCCTTCTAGTAATCTAGAAATTATTCTTGTTTTGTTTAGGTTAAATAAAATATGGTTATTTGTAAATGTTATTTGAACTAAATCATTAACATCTTCTAATATTTTTGATACCTCATTTAAAGTTTTACCAGGAATAACAATTTCTATATCAAAGTCACTATCTAAATATTCACTTTTAATTGCTAATCTATATCCATCTAATGCCACAAGATTTAATGTTCTATCCTTAACTTCAAATAGAATCCCTTGAAGTATTGGTCTTGTTTCATCTTGAGCTATAGCAAAAGAAGTGCATTTTATCATATTTTTTAATATATTTTGAGGAACTTCAACTTTCATATTTTCATTTAATTTTGGAAGTTCTGGGAATTCATCAGAATTCATATAAACTACGTTAAATACTGATTTTTCGCATGTTATTTGAACTGTATCATTATCCATAGTTTCAATTTTTATTTCTGAATTTGGTAATTTACGTATTATCTCACCAAATATTTTAGCATCTATAACTATGCTACCTTCATTCATTACATCAGCATTAACTTTAGTTTCTATACTTACATCCATATCAGATCCAATTAAAGTTAATCCATCTTTATTTGCATTTATGTAGATACCTTCTAGTACTGACATTGTTGATTTACCAGTAATAGCTTTTTGTACTATTGAGATACCTTCTTGTAGTTTGTGTTTTTCACATATAAATATCATTTAAGATCCTCCTTATTTATTCACAGATAAGATTAGTTTATTTAGTTAGATAAATATAAAATTTATAGTAATAATAGTAGTAGGGGCTGTGGAATTGTTGATAACTATCCTTAGGCCAGTAAAACCAACAACATTTTATAAAAAAATAGTGTGGATAAGTTAGTAACTAAAAGTATACCTTATCCACAGTCATCCACACGTAATTTAAATTTTATGTTTATCCACATATTGTTATATAGTTATTATCAACAATTGTTGACAATTGTACAATAAGAGAAAAAAAATTACCCTTGTGTCAGTTTTTTGGTTAAATCCTCAATTGTATGTTGTAAACTTTCATCTCTATTTAAATTATCAGAGATTTTTTCATAAGCATGTATTACAGTAGTATGGTCTCTACCACCAAATTCTTCACCGATCTTTGGAAGAGACATATCAGTTAACTTTCTACTTAGATACATAGCCATTTGTCTTGGATAAGATACATTACGAGTTCTTCTTTGGGATTTTAAATCTTCAATTCTTAAGTTAAAGTAGCTTGCAACTACATCTTGTATAATTTCTATAGTTATATGTTTACCTTGCTTCTTAGAAATTATATCTTTTAATGCTTCTGAAGCTAAATCAACAGTTATTTCTCTATTAGTTAAAGATGAATACGCTACTATTCTTATTAATGCGCCTTCAAGTTCTCTAATATTTGATTTAATTTTAGTTGCTATATATACCATAACTTCATTAGCTACATTTAATTTTTCTACATCTGCCTTTTTCTTTAATATAGCCATTCTAGTTTCAAAGTCTGGAACTTGAATGTCAGCGATTAAACCCCATTCGAATCTAGAGCGTAATCTATCCTCTAATGTAGGTATTTCTTTTGGTGGTCTATCAGATGATAGAATTATTTGCTTGTTTGCATCGTGTAGAGCATTAAATGTATGGAAGAATTCCTCTTGTGTTCTTTCTTTCCCAGCTATAAATTGAATATCATCTATTAGAAGAATATCTACGTTTCTATATTTATTTCTAAATTCTTCATTTTTATCATCTTTTATAGCATTTATAAGCTCATTAGTAAATTTTTCAGATGACACATAAACAACTTTGGCACTTGGATTATTTTTTAAAACATAATGACCGATAGCATGCATTAAGTGCGTTTTACCAAGTCCTACGCCTCCATATATAAATAGAGGATTGTATGCTTTAGCAGGTGATTCAGCAACTGCTAAAGATGCTGCATGAGCGAATCTATTACTATTACCTATTACGAAAGAATCAAAAGTATATTTAGGGTTAAGATTAGTATTCATCTCATCATTAACTATAACCTTTTTATCATCTTTTATTTTCTTTTGTCTTTTTTCAGATTGCTCTTCTTCGGTATTTTGAATTTCAGAAGCTATTAAAAATTCAATGTTATAAAGTTTAGAACAAATAGCTTTTATAGAATTCGCAACTAAATCTTTATATCTTTTTTCAAGTATTTCTTGAGTGAAGGCGTTAGGAACACTGATTTTTATAGTATCTGAAGACATAGAAATAGGTTCGCAACTTTTAATCCATGTATTGAAGCTGACCTCGCTTAGTTCTCCCTTAATAATATTCAGTGTTTTTTCCCATAATTCTTTCAGCTCTGCATCCATTTCTAATCCTCCAGTCAAAAATTTTTTTTATTTTTTATTAAGAAAATTATGTTAATAACATTGTAATAACAGTATATCAACATATTATTAACAAAAATAATATTTTTAAAATATATGTATATTAAATTATTCACATGTTAATAAATATGTGGAGTATAATTTTAAATATAAGTTATCCACATATATAATGAAATAAACTTTTAGTATCTTAAATTCTAGTAAATATGCCTATTATAGCAAAAAAAATTAGCCATAACGTAGGTTATCAAGAAAAAAAGAACAAGTTATCAACAGATATATCCACAGCTGTGGATAAGTTCTGTTTAAGAACAAGTTATTCACAATACATTATTTATGATACCATAAGTAAATAAGGGGATTCAATAAGTTATCCACAATTTTTCTAATATACTTAATGGAATTATCAACAAAAAGCTATATTCTTGACATAATAGGGGTATATATATATAATGATAAAGTAAATCTAAAATAAAATAGAGAAGTATAGTTATTTCGCTATATAAATTTTAAAAATTGAAGGGGGTGTAGTGTAAATGTTCATGACATACCAACCTAAAAAAAGACAAAGAAAAAAAGAACATGGCTTCAGAAAGAGAATGAAGACTTCATCAGGAAGAAACATTCTTAGAAAGAGAAGACAAAAAGGTAGAAAAAAATTAACAGCATAAGGGCCGCACTTTAGTGGCCTTTTTTCTACAATGTAGGAAAAAAGGAGTATTAAATACCCATGATATACAGATTAAAAAAGAATAATGAGTTTAGAATGGTATATAGAAGAGGAAAGTCTTTAGCGAATAATCTTCTGGTATTATATACTTATAATAATAGAAATAATAAGAATTCAGATAATGAAGTTTATAATAAAGTAGGGGTTTCTGTTAGTAAGAAAGTCGGAAATAGTGTAGTAAGAAGTAGAAGTAAGAGATTAATTATGGAAAGTTACAGATTAAATGAAGCTTCTATTAAAAAGGGCTTTGATTTCATATTTATTGCTAGAAATAATATGAAGGATAAAAGTTTTAACGAGGTCGAAAGAGCTATGATGAATTTGTTTAAGAAAGCAGGCCTATATAATGAAGAAAGTAGTAATAAATCTAATTAGATTTTATAGGAAGAATATATCGCCTTTAAAAAATCCTTGTTGCAGATATGTGCCAACTTGTTCGCAATATGCTATAGAGGCAGTTGAAAAACACGGTGCCTTTAGGGGGAGCCTTATGGCAGTTTGGAGAATTTTAAGGTGTAATCCTTTTAGCAAAGGTGGATATGATCCTGTTAAATAGAGTATGGGAGGATAAAAGAATATGATGACATTATTTAAGCCGATAACTGATTTCTTTACTATCGTATTTGATAAATTACATCAACTAATCATTTCTGTTGGGGTAACAGATCCAGGTTGGGCATATGTATTAGCAGTTATAGTTCTAACAGTAATTATAAAAACTGCAGTATTACCGTTTAGTATAAAATCAATAAAATCAACAAGAAAAATGCAGGAATTCCAACCTGTAGTGAAGAAGATTCAAGAAAAATATAAAAATGATCCTCAAAAAGCAAATGCGGAAATGATGAAGATCTACAAAGAGAATAATATTAGTATGACAGGTGGATGCTTACCAATGTTAATTCCACTACCAATATTAATGGCTCTTTACTATACATTTATGAATATTAAGGGAATCCAAGGAGTATCATTCTTATGGTTACCTGATCTTGCAGGAAAAGATCCATTATATATACTACCTGTATTAGCGGCACTTAGTACTTTTATACCGTCATATTTAATGACAAAAGCAAATCCAGCAGCAGAATCATCAGGAATGAATATGATGCCAATGAATATTGGTATGTCATTAATGATGGGATTCATGTCACTTAATTTCCCTTCATTACTAGTTATCTATTGGGTAGTAGGTGGAATTTATCAATTAGTACAAACTTATTTCTTAAATGTTAAGCCAGTAATGGCTACAAAAAAAGAACAAGAAGCAGAAGAAAGTGCAAGAGTTGATAAAAAGAACAGATTTGTAATGCCAGAAGAATACGATAAGAAGAAGAAAAAGAAGTAATATAGAGTAGTATTATATGAGAGTGGTGAATATGGTATATGAAATTCATTGAAGTAACAGGTAAAAATGTTGATGAAGCAGTAAATAGTGCTTTAAAAGAATTAAACGTTACTAAAGATAGGGTTATAATCGATGTAATAGATGAAGGTTCTAAGGGATTTTTTAATATTATAGGAAATAAACCTGCAAAGGTTAAAGTTACCGTAAAAAGAGATTATATAGAAGATGCTCATAAATTTATTAGAGATGTTTTGGATTCTATGGGAATTTTAGCTGAAGTAAAGATTAATGAAGAGAATGACATAATAAATGTTGATTTAACTGGTCCAAAGATGGGATTAATAATTGGATATAGAGGAGAAACTTTAGATTCACTTCAATACTTAATATCTTTAGTAGTTAATAAAGGTCATGATATTCCTTATAAAAAGGTTGTTTTAGATACTGAGAACTACAGAGCTAAAAGAGAAGAAACCTTAAAGCGAGTTGCTTTAAAAACGGCTAATAAAGTAAATAAAAGCAGAAGACCTTTTAAACTAGAACCAATGAATCCATATGAAAGAAGAATAATACATGCTGCATTACAAGGAAATGACACTGTATGTACTTACAGTGAAGGTGATGAACCTTTTAGAAGAGTTGTAGTAGCATTAAATAAGTAAAAGGAAGCCAAGTTTTTGGCTTTCTTTTTTTAAACTGTATTAATAAATCAAAACAAGCAATATATAGCTTTGACTTATTAAATATATTTCTGTAAAATTGATATTAGTTTTGTTTTGGTTATACTATATAGAAGGAATTAACTTCTAAGGAGGATAATAATGAAAGAGTTTGATACTATATGCGGGATTGCTACTGCGCAAGGTGAAGGTGGAATAGCAATTATAAGAGTTTCAGGAAATAAAGCATTAGAAATTGTTGGACGTATATTTAGAGGCAAGAAGAATTTTGATATAAATAATATGAAGACTTATACTATGAAATACGGTAATATTATTGATAGTATAAGTGATGAAGTCATAGATGAAGTTATAATAAGCTACATGAAAGGGCCAAGGAGCTTTACAGCTGAAGATGTTGTAGAAATAAATTGTCATGGGGGAGTTGTTTCTACTAATAGAGTTCTTGAGGAAGTTATTAAAAGTGGAGCTAGAATTGCGGAGCCTGGTGAATTTACTAAAAGAGCATTCTTAAATGGAAGAATTGACTTAAGCCAAGCAGAAGCAGTAATGGATATTATAACTGCAAAGACAGATTTAGCTATGAAATCAGCAGTTATGCAAAGTGGAGGTTCACTTTCCCAGGAAATAAATAAGCTTAGAGCTTATCTTCTTGATGTACTTGCACTTATTGAGTATGATGTAGATTTCACAGAAGATGATGAGGAGCCAGATGAAACTATTCCTGTGAGGGTTTCAGAGAGTCTTGATAAAGCAATAACTGATATGAATAAGTTATTAAAAGGTGCAAATGAAGGTAAAATTATAAGAGAAGGCCTTAAAATGACGATAATAGGAAAACCTAATGTCGGAAAATCATCGCTTATGAATGCACTTCTTCAAGAAAAGAGAGCTATTGTAACAGATATACCAGGAACTACAAGAGATGTAATAGAAGAGTATATTAATCTTGGAGGAATACCAGTAAAGATTACTGATACTGCTGGTATTAGAGAGACTGAAGATGTTGTAGAAAAAATTGGAGTTGAAAGATCAAAAGAAAAATTAGAAGAAGCTGATTTAGTTGTATTGATGCTTGATACTTCAAGACCTTTAGATGATGAAGATAGGGAAATTATTAAATCAATAGAGAATAAAAAGACAATAGTATTATTAAATAAGGTGGATTTAGAACGTAAACTTCAATTAGAAGAATTAAATGGATTAGATAACTTTATTGAGATATCAGCCATGACTGGCTTTGGAATAGAAGATTTAAAATTAAAAATTAAAGAGTTATTCTTTAATGGAGAAGTAGATAATGAAAGCTTAATAATTACAAATAGTAGACATAAGCAAGCATTATATAGAGCATTAGAGAATTGCGAAATAGCACAGAATAGATTGAAAATGAACGAATTTTTAGACTTAATTTCTATTTATGTAACTTCAGGATTAAGAGCACTAGGTGAAATAACAGGTGCAGAGCTTGAAGAGGATTTAGTTAATAAGATATTCAGCGAATTCTGTGTAGGAAAATAGGAGGAAGTATATGAGATACAATGCTGGAGAGTATGATGTAATTGTTGTTGGAGCAGGCCACGCAGGTTGCGAAGCTGCTCTTGCAGCTTCAAGAATGGGATTAAAGACATTAATATGTACAATTAATTTAGAAGCGATTGGAATGATGCCTTGTAATCCTAATATAGGGGGAACAGCTAAAGGCCATTTAGTTAGAGAAGTTGATGCATTAGGTGGAGAAATGGGTGTTAATATAGACGATACATATATTCAATCAAGAATGCTTAATACATCAAAAGGACCTGCAGTTCACTCATTAAGAGCGCAAGCAGATAAATTAAAATATCAAAAGAGAATGAAAGAGGTTCTTGAATCACAAGACAACCTTTATATTAGACAAGTAGAAATTACTGATTTAATAGTTGAAGATGGAAAAGTTAAAGGTGTAGTTTCAAAGAATGAAGCAATATTTGGATGTAAGGCAGTTGTTTTAGCAACAGGTACATATTTACAAGCTAAGATAATAATAGGGGATGTAAGCTATAATAGTGGTCCTAATGGATTATCACCTGCAAATGACCTTTCTCAAACATTATTAGACTTAGGAATAGAACTTAGAAGATTTAAGACAGGAACACCACCTAGAGTAAATAGAAAATCAGTAGATTTTTCTAAAATGATAGAACAAAAAGGTGATGATAAGATAGTACCTTTTTCATTTATGAATGATAATATTGATAAAGAACAAATATCTTGTTATTTAACTTATACTAATGAAGGTACTCATGAAGTTATAGCTGATAACATAGATAGGTCTCCTATATACAATGGGTCAATTAAAGGAATAGGTCCAAGATATTGTCCATCAGTAGAAGATAAAGTTATGAGATTTCCAGATAAATCAAGACATCAAATATTTGTAGAACCAGAAGGTGAAGATACACTTGAAATGTATATTGGTGGATTCTCATCATCATTACCAGAGGATGTACAAATAAATATGTTAAGAACTATAGAAGGACTTGAAAATGCTGAAGTAATGAGATCAGCATACGCTATAGAATATGATTCAATAAATCCTACTCAATTAAAGCCAACTCTTGAATTTAAGAATATAGAAGGGCTTTATGGAGCAGGACAATTAAATGGTAGTTCAGGATATGAAGAAGCAGCAGCACAAGGAATAGTTGCAGGTATTAATGCAGCATTAAAGGTTAAAGGAGAGGATCCAATGGTTCTTACTCGTTCTGATGCTTATATTGGAGTTCTAGTCGATGATTTAGTTACTAAGGGTACAAATGAGCCTTATAGAATGATGACATCAAGAGCTGAGTATAGATTACTTCTAAGACAAGATAATGCAGATTTTAGATTAACTGAAATAGGATATAATGTAGGTCTTGTATCAGAAGAAAGGTATAATAGATTTATAGAAAGAAAAACTAATATTGAAAATGAACTTGAGAGACTAAAAAATCTACAAATAACTAATAAAACAGAAAATAATGATATATTAGTTAAGCTTGGAAGTACAGAGCTTAAAAAGCCTATTAGTTTCTATGAATTAATAAAGAGACCAGAGCTTGATTATTTCTCAGCTGTAGAGCTTGATTCAGAAAGACCAGAATATCCTGAGAATGTTGGTGAACAAATCAATATAATTGCTAAGTATGAAGGCTATATAGTGAATCAATTAGATCAAGTAGAGCAATTTAAGAAATTCGAAAAGAAATTATTACCTAAAGATATAGACTATACTGATGTTAAGGGATTAAGAACAGAGGCGATACAAAAGCTAAGCAATATAAGACCTATAAGTATAGGTCAAGCATCAAGAATTTCAGGGGTATCACCTGCTGACATTTCTGTATTATTGGTTTACTTAGAGTATCATTATGGTAAACAAGAAAATAAAGATAATTAGAGCCATAAAGGAGGCAAATATGGACTTTTATAATTTAATGAAAACAGCGGCAGATGAGGTTAATATAGAATTTAATGAACAAATATATGATAGATTCATTAAATATATGAGATTGGTACAAGAGTGGAATCAAAAGATTAATCTTACTGCAATTACTGAGGATGAAGAGTTTATAAAGAAGCATTTTATAGATTGTATAAAAGCATTTAAAAGCGATGAACTTAAGAAGGCTAAAACTGTAATTGATGTAGGTACAGGTGCAGGTTTTCCAGGAATGCCAATAGCTATATTAAGAGAAGATATAGAGGTAACTTTATTAGATTCACTTAATAAAAGAATAAACTTCTTAAATTTAGTTGTTAGGGAACTAGGCCTTAAAAATGTTACAACTATTCATTCTAGAGCAGAAGATGGTGCAAGAAATAAAGATTTAAGAGAGAAATTTGATATTGCAACATCAAGAGCCGTTGCTAATATGGCAGTATTATCTGAATTTTGTCTGCCTTATGTAAAAGTATCAGGATATTTTGTTGCCTTAAAAGGGCCTGCAATCGAAGAAGAATTAGAAAATAGTAAAAGAGCATTAGAGTTACTAGGAGGAAGTTTATTAAGGGTTGATGAGACTCTTATAGAAGAAACTGATTTAAATCATAACATAGTTGTTGTTGAAAAGGTAAATGCATGTCCTAAGACATATCCTAGAAAAGCAGGAACTGTAGCAAAAAAGCCACTAAGATAAATATTGTGATATAATATGTAATATAATACCATATAATATCGAGAAATGACTGAATTTTATTTGGGGAAAAAGAAGGAAGAAAATGGTAAGTGGCGAAATTTAATATATAAACAAAAATCATTGGAAATTTATAAGGGATGGGTAGTGTCAGTATGAATAATGAAATACTAAAAATTGATATTAAGGATATAATACCTAATACATATCAACCAAGAAAATATTTTAATGACGATGCTTTAATGGAATTATCTCAATCTATAAAGACTCACGGTATAATTCAACCTATAACTGTTAGAAAAAGAGGGGATTTCTATGAGTTAGTAGCTGGAGAAAGAAGATGGAGAGCAGCACAACTTGCTGAGCTTACACAAGTTCCATGCAATTTAATAGATATAACGGATATAGAATCAGCTGAGATTGCATTATTAGAGAATTTACAAAGAGAAGATTTAAATTTTATAGAAGAGGCGGAGGCATACTATAATTTAATTCATGATCATAGATTCACTCAGGAACAATTAGCAAAACGTATGGGAAAGAAGCAATCAACTATAGCAAATAAACTTAGAATATTAAAGCTTAGTGATAAGGTCAGAGAAATATGCGTTGCTAATAATTTAACAGAGAGACATGCAAGAGCATTATTATCGCTTCAAGATGAAAAATTACAGTTAAGTATAATAAAGAAGGTCATTAAAGATAGTTTAAATGTAAGACAAACAGAAGAGTTGATAAATAAAGAATTATTAAAAATTGCAGGAAAAGAGATGAATGGAAAATCAAAGAAGAAAATAACAACAGTGTTTCCAGCAAAGCTTTATGTAAACACTATAAAGCAAGTTTTTGATAAGTTTAATATACCTGCAAAATATGATATGTCAGATCATGAAGAATATATACAAATTACAGTAAACATTCCTAAAAAGAAAAAATAAACTTTAACCTAAACCACTAAAAAGAGATATTTTTAGTGGTTTTTTTATGCAGTTTTTGTTGAAAAAAAGCGACTGGGATTTATTAATAAATAAAAGCTGAAAAAACTATTAAGAATGTATTGTTTTGTCAGTTTTAGCTTTAATTATTATATAAAAAAATATATAATATAGTATGAGAGAGAGGGGGTGCGAAGCTCTATAAATACTTAGGGCTAGATATGAAAATAATTTGTATATTTAATCAAAAAGGCGGGGTTGGAAAGACAACCACAAACATTAATTTAGCTTCTTATCTTGCAATGGCAGGCTATAAGGTGCTAACAATAGACATTGATCCTCAAGGTAATACTACAAGTGGATTAGGTTTAGATAAGAGAAGTTTAGAATTTTCAATGTATGATGTTATAACATCGAATGTAAGTTTAAAAGAGGTTATTATACATAGCGATCTTATTTCAAATCTATATATAGCACCATCAACAATGGAATTAGCCGGAGCTGAGGTTGAAGTTATAACAAAAGAAAATAGAGAAAGAATACTATTAGACAAAATAAATGAAGTAAAAGATGAGTTTGACTTCATTTTTATAGATTGCCCACCATCATTAGGTGTTTTAACTATAAATGCATTAACTACTTGTGATTCTGTATTAATACCTATACAATGTGAGTTTTATGCATTAGAAGGAGTTGGACAGCTAATGAATACTATTAAGCTTGTAAAGAAATCATTAAACCCTAAAATCAAAATAGAGGGTGTAATTATGACAATGTATGATTACAGAACAAACCTTAGTAATGAAGTATTTAATGAAGTAAAGAAGTACTTTAAAGATAGTGTCTATGAGAATACAATTCCTAGAAATATTAGGTTAGCAGAGTCTCCAAGTTTTGGACTACCTATAATGCTTTATGATGAAAAATGTAAAGGGGCAGATGCTTACTCAAGATTAGCAAAGGAATTTTTAAAAAGACAAGAGGTAGTAAAGGGTGAGAGTAAATGAGTAAAAAGTTTGGATTAGGAAAAGGATTGGGTGCTTTAATTCCAGATGATATTCAAGATGAGGTTAAAACAGATATAAAAGATAAGGCTTCATCAAGTACATTAATTCCTTTAAATGAAATAATAAATAACTCAGATCAACCAAGAAAGTTCTTTGATAGTGATAATATAGCTGAGCTTGCAGAATCTATAAAAAATCATGGAATTATACAACCACTTATATTAAAGAAACATCAAAAAAAATATATTATAATAGCAGGGGAAAGAAGATGGAGAGCAGCTAAAATGTTGAGTCTTAAAGAAGTACCAGCTATTGTCATGGATTTAAGTGATAAAGAGGTATTAGAAATTTCATTAATTGAAAATATACAAAGACAAGATTTAAATCCAATTGAAGAAGCCTTAGCATATAGAAAGCTAATAGATGAATTCAATTTGACTCAGCAAGAATTAAGTCAAAGGATAGGAAAATCTAGAGTTGCTATTACTAATACTATGAGACTTATTAATTTAGATGAAAGAGTACAGCAGTACCTAATAGAAAGTGTAATTTCAGAAGGACATGGAAGAGCCTTATTAGCTGTTGAGGATAAAGATTTACAGTATAAGCTAGCTCAGAAAATTATAGATGAAAAACTTTCAGTAAGAGAGTTAGAAAAATTAATAAAGTCTGTATTTAAAGAAAAAGAAGAAAAAAAGGAAGAAGTTAAATTTAATCCTTATGTTAAAGATGTTGAGAATAAACTTCAAGATTATTTTGGAACAAAGGTAAATATAAACTCAAAGAATAAAAAGGGAAAAATAGAAATCGAATACTATTCAGATGATGATTTAAATAGAATTTTAGAACTAATGAATATTTAATGTTTCACGTGAAACATGTTTCACGTGAAACATTCTTAAGAAAAGGAAGGACGGAAAAACTGTGGAAAATTTAATATCAAATTTATCAAATTATTTACCTTATATATTAATAGGAATGGGTGTAGTAATTTTATTACTTTTAATTTTACTTATTATCTTATGGAAGTCAGTGAATAGATTAGAAAATAAGTATAGAAAAATGATGAGAGGTACTAGCAATAAAAATTTAGAAGAAGTAATTGTTAGTAAGCTAAATGATGTTGAAGAAGCTGAAAATGCTGCAAGAGAAGCTGCTAAGCTATGCGAAAATTTAAAAGTTGAAATTAGAGGATGTGTCCAAAAGGTTGGAATAATGAGATATAAGGCTTTCGAAGATGTTGGAAGTGATTTAAGTTTTTCAATAGCAATGCTTGATGGACACAATGATGGAATAGTATTAACAGGATTATATGGAAGACATGATAGCACAACTTATGCTAAACCAGTTGATAAAGGTATATCAAGATATGAATTATCAGAAGAAGAAGCTCATGTTTTAAAAGAAGCAATGAATAGTAAGTAAAAAAATCTCTTCTTCTCGCTAACGCGAGAAGAAGAGATTTTTTAGTTAAAATACTATATTAATAGTTAGTCAAAGATTCAACTAAATCATCTTTACTCATAAGTTTATCTATTGAATATGAAATACCCTTAGCTATAAATTCTGCTAGTGTAACTACAGTATATAATCTAGTATTTTGTAAAACCATAAATTCAAAATTTCCTGAGACATTTACAACACCAGTCACACTTAAATCTCCTACAGGGGGCAAATCCTTATTAAGAGCTAACCCTGGGAAAAGAGGTTTATTTTCTATAAATACTCTTCCTACATTTTGAAAAGAGCCTAATGAAGCATCAATAGCAACTATATATGGATCATTAAAAGACTCATAAATTTTTTTTAATACTTCATCAAGATTTTGAGAATGAACAGGATAATATAAAGATCCATATACATATATATTTTTATTTTTAAATTCCTTTATATTATGGCCTACTAATGGTCCTAGTGAATCTCCAGTTGAACGATCAGATCCTATACATAAAAATATTATAGTTCTATTATCATCAAGTATTGGTTTTAAATTATCATAAAGATGCTCTCCAACTTCATTAAATGAATCATTATCTATACCATCAATTGAAAAAATTTTATTCATAAAAACACCTCCCTATATAGAAATTATTTCCATAAAGGGAGGTGTTTATTCAAACTTACTATAAATCTTTGCTAGCTTTTTTTAATATTGATAATACATAGTCTATATCATTTTCAGTATTGAAGTATGAGATGCTAAGTCTAACAGTTCCACTTGGAAATGTACCTATAGACTTATGGCACATTGGTGCACAGTGTAATCCTGAACGATTACTAATCCCATATGTCTCAAGATAGAATGATAATTCTGAAGTATCTACTCCTTTTAAATTAAATGATAAAGACGTGGTAGATTTAGAGCCTGTAGTATCTCCATAAACTTCAAACCTATCAATATCTAATATTCCATTAAGCAATTTCTTATAAAGTATAGAATTTTTTTCTTTTATATTATCAATACCTATTTTACTTATAAAATCTATAGCGTTTGATAAGCCAACTATACCGGGTATATTTAAGGTTCCACACTCGAATTTATCAGGCATAAATGTGGGTTGATGTATTTCATGAGAAAGGCTTCCTGTACCACCTTCTATAATTGTAGTACAAACCTTATTTAAATCATCGTCTATTATAAATCCACCAATACCTTGAGGTCCAAGTAAACTCTTATGTCCTGTAAATGCTAATGCACTTGCATTTATCTCTTTAAAATCAATAGGTACTGCGCCAGCAGACTGGGCTGTATCAATAATGAAAAAGATCTCATGCTCTTTACATATATTACCTATTTCTTTTATGGGTTGTATAGTACCTATTACATTTGATGCATGGGTTACTACGACTAGTTTAGTATTTCCTTTTATAAGTTTTTCTATATCATGAGGATCTATAAACCCTTTAGAATCTGATTTTACAAAATCGACTTCTACATTTAAATTTTCTTTACATGATATTATTGGCCTTATAACTGAGTTATGTTCAATTGAAGAGGTTATAACATGATCCCCTTCTTTTAAAGTACCTTTTATAAGTATATTTAATGAAGAAGTAATATTATTTGTAAAAATAACATTTTCTATTTTGTCATAATTAAAAAAGTTTGCAATTCTCTCACGAGCAAGAAAAATCTCTCTATTACTTTCTAAAGCATTTGAGTGATTTGATCTATTAGCGTTACCGCCTATATTTACTAAATAGTTATAAATTGAATCAGCAACAACCTTAGGTTTTGGAAAAGTTGTGCTTGCATTATCTAAATATACTTTCATATTCGACATCCTTTAACAAATTAATACATATACTCCATAAGCCATGAAGCATACGCCTATTACATATAATACATAAGTCAAAAGCATAGAAGCAGTCTTATCAATATCTTTTTTCAATAGTTTTAGCCCTTTTGATGCTAAGATATTTAGTATTGTAAACCAAGTAAGACTTCCAATTAACATGAATAAAAATGACGTGTAAAAGAATAGTCTACCATCTGATCTCCAAATACTAGCTACTGTACCACTAAAAGCTAGCCAAAATGAGAATGTAACTGGATTAATAAATGTTATTATAAAGCCAGAAATGAATTCTCCAAGTTTCGGGTTATTTAGTATCTTTGATGAACCAGTACTATTTTTAGAATGCTTAGCAAATAAAAATAATACTATACCTGATACAATCCAAAAAACTCCTTTGTAAGTTTTATTATCTTCTAAAATGTTAAAAAGGCCTAAGTTAATTATTATTAAGTAAGTATAATCGGCAAAAACTGCACCGAGAGATACTTTAAATCCATGCCAAAATCCTTTACTTACTGAACGATTTATAGACTCTAATCCAGCAGGGCCAAGGGGAATAGATGCACAAAGTCCTGTAAAAAAGCCTATAAATCCTGCTCTCATAATATGAATCATAATGTTCTCCTTTAAAAATATAAATACATATTATCTAATTATAAATCAAATATAGATACAATTCATTAAATTTACATAAAAAGACTATTATATTTCTTTATAAAATTTATAAAATATATATAATATAAACTATGAAAGATATTTTATAGAAAGGGAGATAAGAATGAAATATTACATAATAGTATTTAAAAATACCCATGACGCAATGACTGGAGAAAAGATTCTAAAAGAGAAAGAATATACATTTAGGATAATGCCAACTCCTACATCAATAACTCAAAGCTGTGGTATTTGTATAAGAATTGAAGATGAAGAGGAAATGAATAGAATAAAAGAAGAGAAATTTGAATATAAAAATATGTATTGCAAAGAAGGTTCAGAGTATAGAGAGATACAATAATTAAAAAGGGGGAAGATAAATGGGTTATTTTCTAATTAATGCATCAAGTACTAATAAAGATATTGTATTTGGATCTATTAAGATACCAGGAGATATAATAGATGTATTAATAAAAAAATGCATCACAGTAGTTATTGTTATCTTTTTAATGTTTATATCTATTAAAATAGGAAATATATTAATAAGTAAGTTTGTTAAAAGGCAGATTGAAAATCCAAACTCAAGGTTAACTATGAGCCCTCAGAAGGCTAAGACTATAGGTGCAGTAATGCACAGTATACTTAAGTATTCAGTTTATTTTATAGGAATAGCTATAATACTATCTGATTTATTTAAAGGTATATCATTGACATTTGCAAGTATTGGAGGATTTGCGGTAGGTTTTGGAGCACAGAGTTTAGTACAAGATCTTATAAATGGATTTTTTATATTATTTGAAGATCAATATGGAGTTGGTGATTATGTAACTATTGGTACGTTTGAAGGAATAATAGATAGCATAGGAATAAGAACTACAATACTTAAGGATTTCAATGGAGATTTACATCTTATACCAAATGGTACTATAAAGGCAGTTACTAATCATTCTAGAAATAATATGAGGTTTATTGTTGATGTATCTATCGCCTACGAAGAAGATATAGATCATGCCATAGATATAATAGATAAAACATGTAAGGAATTCCAAGGAGAACATAAGGAAGATGTTCCGCAACCAATAGATATATGGGGGGTTACTAACTTAGGCGCTTCTGGAGTAAATATAAGAATAGTTGGATTTAGTATACCTATGAAGCAATGGTCTATGGAAAGAAATCTTAGAAAAGCTATAAAGGAAGCATTAGATAAAGAAGGAATAGAAATTCCTTATAATAAAACTCAAATAATAATGAAAGAAGCATAGTGAAGGGAGATATAAAATTGGTAGAGAATTTTGGTTTAGGTGATATAGTTGAAATGAAAAAACAACATCCCTGTGGTGAGAAAAATTTTGAAGTTACAAGAATTGGTGCTGATGTAAAGATAAAATGTGTCGGATGTGGAAGAATTATCATGATACCGAGAAGTAAATTTCAAAAAGGTGCAAAAAAAATAGTTCAAAAAGCAGAAAGTTAACAAAAATCCTTGAAAAAGTAAATTTTTAATGTTAAAATTATAAATTGTAATCCCTGCTGTGCAAAGCACAGCCGTTTAGTCCGAGGGGAGGAGGTGAAAATGATGAGAAAGTACGAAACTATATTCATACAACACCCATCACTTGACGAAGAGGCTGTTAAAGCTAATATCGAAAAGTTCAAAGGTGTAATAGAAAATGGTGGAGGAACTGTAGATAACGTTGATGTTTGGGGTAAGAGAAAGCTTGCTTACGAAATCTCAAAAGTTAACGAAGGATACTATACATTAGTAGACTTTACAGCTAACCCAGAATTACCAAGAGAATTAGAAAGAATATTCAGAATCACTGACGGTGTTATGAGACACATCGTAGTAAGAAAAGAAGCGTAAGAGAGGTGATATTGTAATGAACAAAGTTATACTTTTAGGTAGACTTACAAAAGATCCTGAATTAAGATTTGCTGCAGGAAGCGGAAATGCTGTTACAAGATTTTCAATTGCTGTTACAAGACAATTCAAGAGAGATGAAGCTGACTTTATCAATTGCGTAGCCTTTGGAAAAACAGCTGAAACAATAGCACAATATCTTACAAAAGGTGGCCAAATTGCAATTACTGGTAACATTAGAACTGGTAGTTATGATGCACAAGACGGTTCAAAAAGATACACTACTGATGTAGTTGTTGAAAGCTTTGAATTTGTTGGTGGCGGAAAAGGCGGCAACAATACTGGATCATTTAATAATGATTTCGGTGGCAATAATTCTGATTATTCAAAACCATCAAATGATTCATTTGGCGGTTTTGACGATGATATGACTCCAGTTGATGACGGAGACATGCCATTTTAAATTTTCAAGGTAAGGAGGAAAAATCATGAGAGAAAACAACAACAGAAGATCTGGCGGAAGAATGAGAAGATCTAAGAGAAAAGTTTGTGCTTTTTGTGTTGAAAAAGCTGAATCAATAGACTACAAAGACGTGTCTAAGATCAGAAAATATGTTACTGAAAGAGGAAAGATACTTCCAAGAAGAATTTCAGGAACATGTGCTAAGCATCAAAGACAAGTAACTGAGTCAATTAAGAGAGCTAGAAATGTAGCTTTATTACCATTCACAACTGAATAGTAATAAATTAAAGAGAGTAAAATAGAATTAAATTTCTATTTTACTCTCTTATTTTTTTGGGAAAAACTTTCATTTTCTTGCATTAGTAATAGAAAAAAACTAAAATATACATACAAGGGTATTTAAGAGGTGAGGTTTATGAAAAAGAATGATTTAAATATTATGGGTAACGTAAAGATTATTGAAAATTTAAAAGCTCAACTACTTAGAGTAATAGGTGATTTTTATACATTATTGACAAGAGGTAGTAATGTTGCAGAAGAAGCTATAGTTGAATGTATATCTGGGGCAATAATTATTTTATATGTATTGGGGGAAAAACTTGGTTATTCAGCGTCTAAAATTGATGATGAAATGAAAAATAAGCTTGATATTGGTATAAGAGCTGAAGATGAAGTTGAAAAAGAAGGAAAGAGTTTAAGTAAGCTTAAGGAGTATATTTCAAAGAGAAGAGACTAATAATTAAATAGGAGGCGTTTTATGAATGTAAAGTCGTTAATTATAAAACTCATAAAACCAGTTGGATTAATTTTAGCTTCTTTAATATTCTTTTTATTAGGTTATAACCAGATAGCGTTATTAATTGCAATAATATATTTTATAGATAATTTCTATCAATTAAATAATTATTGGAAAAAGGAAGAAAATATAAATCAGTTTACGAAAGATATAAATAAAGCAATAGAGGATAATGTAGCTAGCACATTGCTACCTATAGCACTTATAAGCGAAACTGGAATTATAAAATGGCATAATAATATTTTCAATGAATTAGAACCTAAAAAGAATTTTATTGGAGAAAGTATACTTAGTATTGCAAGAGATCTTAATCTAGATAAAGTAATAAAAGCGGATAAAGATTTACATCAAAGATTAAAGTTAAATGGAAGACTTTATGATGTTTATAGTACTAAAATACTTAGAAGAGATGAGCAATTATTTTTATTATACTTTAATGATATAAGTGAGTTTATAGGATTAGATACAACAAAAGAAAGTATAATGCTTATAGAGGTTGATAACTTTAATGAAGCTTTAGATGCAACTGATGAATCTAATAAACCTTTAGTAATTGCAGAAATAGATAGAGAGATAAATTCATATGCATATGGGTTAGAGGCAATGATAAAAAAATACCAACCGAATATGTATGTTGTATCTGTACAAGATAAATACATAGATGAAGAAATAAATAATAATTTCAAAATCTTAGATAGAATATCTAAAATAAATAAAGGGAATAAGTTAGAGATAACCCTCAGCATAGGTGTTGGAAGAGGTGGAATTTCACCACTTGAAAATTATAATTATGCTACAGTTGGTAAAGAACTTGCTCTAGGAAGAGGTGGAGATCAAGTTGTTGTAAAAAGTAGCGATGGAGTTAAGATATTTGGTGGAAATAGTAAAGAAATAGAGAAAAGAACTAGAGTTAGAGCTAGAGTTGTATCTCACGCTTTAAAAGAACTTATATATGAAAGCAATAAAGTATTCATAATGGGTCATAAAAATCCAGATATGGACTGCTTTGGGGCAGCTGTTGGACTTTCAAGTACAATAAAACAGCTTGGCAAATCATGTAGCATAATTCTAGATAAAGATATTGGAGCTATAGAATATTACCTAAGAGAATTGAAAAGTGATTCAAAATATGCTAATCTATTTGAAACATCAGAAGAAGCCATGAAGGAGATAGATGATGAGTCATTATTAATAATTGTAGATGTACACAACAAGAATTATGTTAATAATTTAAAGCTTGTTGAAAAAACAAAAAGAAAGGTCATAATAGATCATCACAGAAGAAGTGCTGATATAATAGAAGACACTTTGCTTAATTATATAGAAGTTTACGCATCATCTACTTGCGAGATGATAACAGAAGTAATCCAATACATGAATGAAAAGCCACATATTACAAAGCTTGAAGCTGAAGGGCTACTTGCTGGTATTTATATGGATACTAAAGGTTTTTCATTTAAAACAGGTGTAAGAACCTTTGATGCTGCATCATTTTTAAAGAACACAGGTGCAGAAACTACAGAAGTTAAAAAGATGTTTACTGATAACTTAACAGATTTTATACAAATTGCTGATATAATAAAATCAGCAAAGATTCATGATAAAATTGCAATTGCTATATGTCCGCCTAATGTTACGGATACTGTTATAATTGCAAAATCAGCTGATGAATTGTTAAATATATCAGGTATTTTAGCGAGCTTTGTTCTGGCAAACATCAACGGTGACACTTATATAAGTGCTAGATCAATTGGAGAGATTAATGTCCAAATTGTACTAGAAGCTTTAGGTGGTGGTGGCCATATGAATATGGCAGGAGCTAAGGTATCAAATAAATCAATAGATGAAGTCTTGATAGATTTAAAAGATGTAATGAAAAAATACTTAAGGGTGGGTGAATAAAATGAAAGTAATTTTATTAAAAGACGATAAGAAACTAGGAAAAAAAGGTGATGTTATCAATGCATCAGATGGATATGCAAGAAATTTCTTGTTCCCAAAGAACATAGCTAAGGAAGCTACAGAAAGCAATTTACACATTTTAAATAACCAAAAAGAAAATGAAAGAAAGCAAAAGCTTGCAGAACTTGAGGCAGCTCAAAAGTTAGCAGCTGATTTAAAGGGAAAAGAAATAAAAATTGAAGGTAAAGCTGGAGATAATGGAAAGTTATTTGGAGCTATTACTAGCAAAGAAGTTGCAAAGAAAATAAAAGAATTATATAAGATAGATATTGATAAGAAGAAGATAGTTATGGACACAATAAAAGTAGCTGGAGGATATGAAATAGAAGTTAAATTATATCCTGAAGTATCAACAAAGATGAAAGTTATAATTGTTCCACAAGCTTAAGGAGGAATAGTATTGAAATTACGTGAGGAAATTGGTTTCCTGCAGGATGTAATTAAAGGAGATTTACCTCAAGAATCTCAAATAAATGTTCTATTTGACATATTAAAGAATGTATTAGATGAAGGGGCTATAAGAGCTAGAACTATAAGATTTAAATTAAAAAATCATGTAAGTTCAACAAAACTTACTGAAAGAGCATATGCATTAAATATGATAGCTTCAGATGGAGCAGGAATAGAAGTTGTTCCACCAGAAGATAAAATTGATGAAGTTCTTGAAGATACTGTAGTTTGGATTTCAGAAGAAATAGCTAAGAAGTATGTACAAAACCAAATAGAGTCAAAAGTAGAAAAGGCAATAATGGAAAAGCAAGAAAAATACATCGATGAGATGAGATTATCCATTATGAAGAAAGAAAAAGGCAGCGAAAACCAAAAAACAAAGAAAAAATATGAGGAACTTAAAGAATTAGATTCAAGAGTAACTAGTAAGAATATAATGAGTTTTTTAAGACCTGAGACTTTAGATGAAATAGTAGGTCAAGAAAGAGCTATAAAATCATTAATATCAAAGTTATCATCTCCATATCCTCAACATATAATCCTTTATGGACCTCCAGGGGTTGGTAAAACTACTGCAGCTAGAATTGCATTAAATGCAGCTAAAGAATTAAACTTTACTCCATTTGATGATAAATCAAAGTTTGTTGAAGTAGATGGTACAACTTTAAGATGGGATCCAAGAGAGATTACAAATCCTTTATTAGGATCAGTCCATGACCCTATATATCAAGGTAGTAAGAGAGATTTAGCGGATATAGGTGTACCAGAACCAAAGCCAGGATTAGTTACTGAGGCTCATGGTGGAGTATTATTTATAGATGAAATAGGAGAACTTGATAATATACTTCAAAATAAGTTACTTAAGGTATTAGAAGATAAGAGAGTTGAATTCTCATCATCATATTACGATCCAGATGATGATAAGACTCCAAAGTATATAAAGTATTTATTTGATAATGGAGCTCCAGCAGATTTTGTTTTAATTGGAGCAACAACAAGAGATCCAGGAGAAATTAATCCTGCACTTAGATCAAGATGTACTGAAGTTTATTTCGAGCCGTTATCTGTTAAAGATATTGAAGATATAGTAAAAAATGCTGCAAGAAAGCTTGGAGTTTCACTTGAAAAAGATGTTCCAGAGTATATAAGCAGATTTACTATAGAAGGAAGAAAAGCTGTAAATATACTTACAGATGCATATGGTTATGCTTTATACAAGAGAAAAGCTATACCAAAAAAACTTAAGATAACATTAAAGGATGTTGAAGAGGTAATTTCTATAGGAAGATATACTCCTTTTGAAAGAGTTAATGATAATTCAAATTATGAAATAGGTCATATACATGGCTTAGGAGTAAGTGGATTTATTGGATCAACAATAGAAATTGAAGCTGCTGTTTTCCCTGCAAAGAAAAAAGGTGCAGGGGCAGTTAGGTTTAATGAAACAGCTGGAAGTATGGCAAAGGATTCAGTCTATAATGCAGCATCTGTAATAAGAAAAATCACAGATAAAGATATAAAAGATTATGATATACATGTAAATGTTATTGGTGGCGGAAAGATAGATGGACCATCTGCAGGAGCTGCTATAACAGTATGTATAATAAGTGCATTATTAGAAAAACCTTTAAGACAAGATGTTGCTATTACCGGGGAAATATCTTTAAGAGGAACAGTTAAGCCTGTTGGTGGAATATTTGAAAAGATCTATGGTGCAAGAAGAAAAGGAATTAAACTTGCTATTGTACCAGAAGATAACAAAAACGAAGTGCCACAAGGATTAACAGATATAGAGGTTAAACCAGTTAGCACAATTGAAGAAGTTATAAATTTAGTTTTCTAAATTAGTAAAGTAAAGAAGATGTTTAACATCTTCTTTGTTTTTTTAGAAATAATAACTTGTTTTTTTAATGATAATAATTTGATATAATATGAGAAGATAATGTTTGGAAGGAGGTACACGAATGGAAACAACCGTTAATAGAACGCTACCACAGAGTATAGAAGCAGAACAGTCAGTAATAGGATCTATGATTATAGATAGAAGTGCAATAGCTCAAGCGGCAGAAGGATTGGACGAAGAGGATTTTTATAGAGATAGTCATAAGGTATTATTTAAAAGCATTATTGATATGTTTAAAAGAGATATGGCAGTTGACTTAGTTACTGTATTAGAACATTTAAAAGCTACTGATACTCTTGAAAGAGCTGGTGGTGTTACATATGTAACAGAAATAACATCCTCTGTACCAACAACAGCGAACCTCGCATCATATATACAGATAGTTCAGGAAAAATCAACTCTTAGAAAGCTTATAAAGGCCTCTACTTCAATTATTGAAGAAAGTTATAATAAGCAAGGTGAAGTTGAAAATGTACTAGATGCAGCTGAGAAGAGAATATTTGATATAGCAGAAAAAAGAACTACAAGTGATTTTGAGCCATTAAATCAAGTGCTTGAAAGAGGATTTATTGAAATAGAAAGACTATTCAATAACAAGGGTGAAATAACAGGCGTAGGATCAGGCTTTATGGACTTAGATGCGAAAACATCAGGTTTCCAAAAGGGTGATATGGTACTAATTGCAGCAAGACCATCTATGGGTAAAACAACATTCGCATTAAATATTGCAGAACATGTTGCCCTTAGAGAAGGTAAAAGCGTAGTAGTATTTTCACTGGAAATGTCAAAGGAGCAATTAGCATATAAGCTATTATGTTCAGAAGCGAATGTTGATATGTTAAAGCTTAGAACAGGTGCGTTAGATGATAAAGACTGGGAAAACATCGCAAGGGCAACAGGGCCTTTATCTAAAGCTAGAATATATATAGATGACACTGCAGGGGTTTCCGTAATGGAGATGAGATCTAAATGCAGAAGACTTAAAATGGAGTATGGTATAGATTTAATACTAATTGACTACCTTCAACTTATGTCAGGGTCATCGTCAGAGAGTAGACAACAAGAAGTATCAGAGATATCAAGATCTATAAAAGCATTAGCTAAGGAAATGGAATGCCCAGTAATAGCTTTATCACAGTTATCACGTGCACCTGAGCAAAGAGCTGACCATAGACCAATGCTTTCTGACCTTAGAGAATCAGGATCAATTGAGCAGGATGCCGACCTTGTTATGTTCTTATATAGAGATGAGTACTATAACAAGGAAACAGAAGAAAAGAATGTCGGTGAATGTATTATAGCTAAGCAAAGAAACGGTCCAGTTGGAACTGTTAAGCTTGCATGGCTTGGTCAATTCAGTAAATTTGGTAATCTCGATTCAATACATCAAGAATAATATTATAAAGTAAATTTTAGAAACTCGCCGAAATAAGATGGTGAGTTTCTTTGTATAATTAATAAGTTTATAAAGGTTAATATAAGGAGGTCTTTAAATGAGTAAAAAGATAGGTTTTATAGGATGCGGAAATATGGGAAGCGCTATGCTTGGAGGATTAATCAATAAGGGTTTTTCAAATAAAGAAGATATTATAATTTCAACTAGAAGTGAAAAGTCTAAAGAAAGATTAGAAAGCAAATATGGGGTATTAGGAGTATTAAGCAATATAGATGTTGTAAAAGATTCTGATGTTTTAATAATAGCTGTTAAGCCATATATGTATAAAGATGTTCTAGAAGAGGTAAAAGAAGCATTAAGAAAAGATCAAATCATAATAAGTATCGCAGCTGGAATAGATTTATGTGATTTACATGAAATGATTGGAGAAGACTTTAAAATAGTTAAGACAATGCCAAATACCCCAGCTTTAGTAGGGGAGGGAATGTCTGCTATATGTCCAAATAAGAATGTTAATAAAGATGAATTAAACTATGTATGTAGTATGTTTGAGGCATTTGGAAGTTATGAGATACTAGACGAGAAAGACTTCCATGCATTTATAGCTTTATGTGGATCATCACCAGCTTATGTATTTATGTTTATAGAAGCTATGGCAGATGGAGCTGTTAAACTTGGAATACCAAGAAATAAAGCATATAAGATGGCAGCACAAAGTGTACTTGGATCTGCTAAGATGGTATTAGAAACAGAGGAACATCCAGGGGTGTTAAAAGATATGGTATGTTCACCAGGTGGTACAACTATAGAGGCTGTATGTGAGCTTGAAGATAAGGGGTTTAGAAACGCAATAATTAAATCTATGGATAAGTGCGCAGAAAAATCAAAAAGCATGTAATTTAATATAAAAATTTTTTTATATTAATGTTGACAAATAAATTATTATTATATATACTAAAGGTAGTGATAATCAATATCAATTAGGAAATGCGTAAGATAGTTGAATTGGTTACCAAACTGGACACACACACATAAAAAAACACACACAAACATTAACTAAAAACTCCTCTTAATTATTAAAAATTAAGGAAAAAAAGCCTTAGAGGCCACAGCTCTAAGGCTTTTTTTTTACCATTTCAAAAGTTATATTAAAATATTATACGAATTATTTATTAATTTTATACAAAAACATTCGATAATATGTTGATTAATATCTTCCAGTTTGTTACTATAATTAATGGAGATTATAAAAATCCAAATAAATTTATATTATTTCATGTTATTTTAAAAATTAATGTAAATAATAAAATTGTATAAATAACTCCATAAATTTAAGAGAAAATTAGATTAATAATCTAAAGGAGGCAAACAATATGTCAGCATTTATAGTAATAGGAGCTCAATGGGGAGACGAAGGAAAAGGAAAGATGACAGACTATCTTGCAGAAGAGGCAGATGTTGTTGTTAGATTCCAAGGAGGAAACAATGCAGGTCACACTGTAGTAGTTGGAGATAAAGAATATAAGCTTCACTTAATACCTTCAGGAATACTATATGATGATAAGACAAATGTTATTGGAAACGGAGTAGTTGTGGATCCAAAAGCATTATTTGACGAAATAGAATATTTAGAAGGTGTTGGAGTTAAAGTAACACCAGAAAAGTTAATAATAAGTGATAGAGCACAATTAATAATGCCATACCATAAGGTATTAGATAAATTAAAAGAAAAAGCAAGAGGAAAAAATGATATCGGAACAACAGGAAAAGGTATCGGACCTTGCTATACAGATAAATATGAAAGATGTGGTATAAGAGTTTGTGATCTTATGCACGAAGATGTATTTACAGAAAAATTAAGAGAAAATGTAGAAGCAAAGAATGCATATATAACAAAAGTTTTAGATGGAGAAGCACTAAGCTTTGATGAAATACTTAAAGAATACCTTGAATTTGCAAAGAAGTTAAGACCATTTGTTAAAGATACTTCAGTAAAAGTTTATGATGCTATAAAAGCAGATAAAAATGTATTATTTGAAGGTGCGCAAGGAATGCTTCTTGATATAGACTATGGTACATATCCATATGTAACATCATCTAATACAACTGCAGGTGGAGTGACAGCAGGTACTGGAATAGGACCAAGAATGATTACTAATGCTGTAGGTATTGCTAAAGCTTATACTACAAGAGTAGGTAAAGGACCATTCCCAACAGAGTTAAATGACGAAACTGGTGATTGGATTAGAGAAAAGGGACATGAATATGGTGTTACAACTGGTAGATCAAGAAGATGTGGATGGCTTGATTTAGTAATACTTAAGACAACTGTAAGAGTAAGTGGATTATCATCACTTGCAGTTACAAAAATAGATACTTTAGCAGGTCTTGATAAGATTAAAGTATGTGTTGGTTATAAGTTCAACGGAGAAGTTATAGATTACTTCCCAGCAAGCTTAGAAGATCTTGCTATGTGTGAACCTGTATATGAAGAATTTGATGGATGGGATGAAAGCGTAGCAGATGCTAGAAGTTATGAAGAACTTCCTGAAAATGCGAAGAAATACATTGAAAGAATAGAAGAATTTACAGATACAAGAGTATCAATAGTTTCAGTTGGTCCAAAGAGAGATCAAACTATGAGAGTTAAAGAAATTTAATTCCGACTAGTTGACTTGACTTTAATAATTGTATAAAATATAATCTTTTTATAGATGATAATTATGTAGATAAAATTATTAAAGAGGTGAAGTAAATGGTAACTAAAGATATGACAATCGGACAAATAATTCATGAAGATCCAACAAGAGCAGAAATATTAATGGCTTTTGGAATGGGCTGTGTTGGATGTCCATCAGCTCAAGCAGAAACTTTAGAAGAAGCAGCAGCAGTTCATGGATTAAATTTAGAGGCTTTAGTAGCAGCTCTAAACAATAAAAATGAAATTTAATAGAACATAAGTATTTAGGCAGATGATTAAGAAATTAATCTATCTGCCTTTTTTATATTTATTTAGTAACATTAATTAAACTATGTATAGTTTTAAGAATAATCATTGATGTACGAGAATATATTCATAGTACAAATTTAATTAATGTGAGGAAAATAATATGTTATATAAGGAATATAGAAGTAAAAAGAAATGTATAAATAGTGATTCTTTAAATGAGTGTAGAAAAAACAAAAGAATAAGTAATTATATAGATTTAAGAAAAAATGATTTTAAATTTATAGATAATATGAGTTTGCTTCAAACAGTTTTACTTGGAATAATAGCATTAGGAATTTTAATATCAGCAAATTCAATAGTTGCTATCCATGGAAACTTCTATGGAAATGAGGTCGAAGCTATTATGTGGTCAATAATATTTGAATCACTATCATTAGCTATTGTATCAACATTTATATTTATATTTATAGAAGATGATGCAAGAAGCCATTGTGGGTACTTAGGCTGCATTAGGATAGCTATAGTGGTATCTTTAATAAGAGGCATGTTTGAGCTTGTAGGAAGTGGAATAATAGATTCTGTGCCTAGTATAAGTAAGGTTGTATTTATATTAGCAATATTGGTATTTCAAGTTGTGACATATTATATATTTAAAAATAAAAATATCTTATATAGTAAAAAAGCCATACTATTAATATTACTACTAACTTTATTCATATGATTAATATTTTGTAAAAATTGGTCTAGCCATATGGCAAGAGGATAGTAAATTTATATAAATTAAGATAGGATTATATTATAGTAAATTTTGAGGTGAGCAAATGATTAAGGATTATACAAAACAGTATGAAGTAATGTATAGAGATGTAAATTACAAATTAAAGTGTAAGTTATCAACAATAGTTGATCTTTTCTGTGACGTTGGAAATCTTCATGCAGAAGCAGTAGGAGATACTATAGAGTTTCAATTATCTCATGGATGTGCATGGGTATTTTATAAGTATGATATAAAAATTCATAGATATCCAAAATATAGAGACAAGATTTATGTTACTACAATGCCAGTAGGATTTAAAAAGTTTTATGCATTTAGGAAATATCTAATAAAGAGTGAAGATGGAGAGTTACTTGCTGAAGCTACTGCATTATTTTTCTTCATAAACATACAGAAAAGAAGACCAGCAAGAATACTTAAAGAGCAATATGAAATCTATGGTGAAGAGGGAGATATGGAAGTAGCTATAGATATGGAAAAAATAGAAAAGATGGAGAGAGAAGATCATTATAAGGAGTTCCAAATAAGATATAGTGATATAGACTCTAACACGCATGTAAATAATGTTAAGTATATTGAATGGGCCATAGAATCTGTACCTATAGAAGTTATTAAAGGTTATGAAATAAGTAGAATAAAAATAGTATTTGAGAGAGAGACTACTTATGGAAATAGAATTCATGTATCAGCAGAAGTTAGAGAAGAAGAGAATGGACTAGTTACATTACATAGAATTACAAACCTAGAAGGTGATGAGCTAACATTATTAGAAGCTCACTGGAGAAAGGTAGAAAATAATTAAAATTTTAAAAAATCGGCTACCACTTTAGTGGTAGCCGATTTATTTTTAATCCAAAAACTATTATTTATTTTTTGCTATTGAATTTGCTACAAAGTATGCAGAGCTCCAAGCCCATTGAAGATTAAATCCTCCACAGTCACCATCAACATCTAAAATTTCACCAGCAAAATAAAGTCCCTTAACTATTTTAGACTCAAGGGTATTCATATCTACTTCTTTGGTATTAACCCCACCAACAGTAACTTGAGCATTTTGGAATTCTTTAGTACCAATACATTTAAATTTCCAATCCTTAAGTCTATTTATAAGCTCATTTTGATATTGCCAATCCAAATCATAACAAGGAACATGAATATTATCAATTCCTATATCTTTAAGAAGAATAGGAACCAGCTTCTTATTAAGAACTCCAATTAATGAATTTGAAATACTTCTATGTGAAAACATTGATAGATGGCCATAAATAAAGTTACTAACATCTTCTAAAGATTTGTTTTCCATCATATCAATTTTTATCCACACATCATCATGGTTATTTAGACATCTAGAAGCTGTGGATGAAAGTTGAAGAATTGGAGGACCTGATATTCCGTAATCTGTGAATAAAATTTCCCCACTATCTTCTCTAATAATTTTATTATTAGAAATAAGAGATACTTTTCCATCAAACTTAATTCCAGATAAGCCTTTAAGCTTTGGATAATCAAGCTTAAGCTGAACTATTCCAGGCATTAATTTAGTTATTGAATGACCTAGATTTTCTGCAAGTTTATGGCCAGATCCATCTGATCCAGTTTTAACTGCTGATTTTCCTCCACAGCAAAGTAAAAGTTTTTCACAACTAAACTCTTTAAACTCATCATTACTTGTGGATAATTTGAATTTATTTTTCTTGTGGATAGTTTTTACTTTGCAATCTGTGTATAAAGGGATATTTCTATCCTCTATAGCAAATCTAAAAATATCCACAACTGATGAAGCTTGGAGTGACTGTGGATAAAGTTTATTATTTTCAAGTTCCACTATAGGTAATCCTATAGATAAAAAGAAATTTCTTGTATCTTCTATTGAAAAACTATTTAATGCATTTATAAAAAAATCTTTATTTGAACTATGATAATTTTTAAAAGGATAAGATATAGAACAATTTGAAATATTACATCGACCATTACCGGTAGTGAGAATTTTCTTACCAACTCTATCTGTTCCTTCTACTATAGCAACATCTAATCCAAGATCTTTAGCTAAAATTGCTGCCATAAGTCCTGAAGCACCGCCGCCAACTATTATTAAATCATGATATATCATATTTAAAATTTTCTCCTTAATATATATTTTAAATAGATTCTACCACAGTAATAATTTTCGTTAAAGGAAGGAATATTAAATATTGAGGTGGACAAAATGAGAGTTATTATAAAAAATAAAGAATTAGAAGATTATAATAAAGAATTTAAAGTAAGAAGAATTAATTATGATAAAGTTTTGGTTATATATCCAAACGTTGAGAACCTAAAAGAATTTTATAATATAGATGTAGAAATAATTCCAGAAAACAATTTAGATAAGTTCTTAATGCAAAATAAGGAGTTATTAAAAATAAAGCTTAAGAGAGGAATATCAGTATTTTTATATAAAGCACTTTTAGAGGAGATAAGGATTAATTGCAATGAAGAAATAGAAGATATAAATTTATTAATAGATAATTATTCTGTAAATAAGAATAATATTTGGGAAAAAAATCTTTTATTAGTAGTAAACAAAACATATCCATTAAAAATATTAGCCTCAGGAAGAAAATTTAATAGGAAAAATTATAATTTAGAGACAGAAGTATTATATAGAGAAGAATTCATTAATATATGTACTAAGGAAATTTATAAAATAAAAAAAGATATTGAAAAAAAAGAAAAGCTTTTATCAAAATATGATGAAGCTATTAAGAACCTTGATAAATCAAAGGATAAAGGACGTTTTATTACAGAATAAAATCAAGAAAATTAATATATTAGGAATAAAAAATAAAAAAAATAAAAAATTATTTTAAAAAAGTGTTGACACTTAAATTGATTTTATGTAATATAGTCTATGTGATTAGCGCCAATAAACGAAAGCGCGAGGCATAGATAAGTTTCTTAACATGGCTCCTTGGTCAAGCGGTTAAGACACCACCCTTTCACGGTGGTAACAGGGGTTCGATTCCCCTAGGAGTCACCATTTTTAATATTTTTTATGTGGGCGCATAGCTCAGCTGGGAGAGCACCTGCCTTACAAGCAGGGGGTCACAGGTTCGAACCCTGTTGTGCCCACCACATAAATTTTAATACGGCTCAGTAGCTCAGTTGGTTAGAGTGCCAGCCTGTCACGCTGGAAGTCGAGGGTTCGAGCCCCTTCTGAGTCGCCATTTAAATTTTAAAAAGCTGAATAAGCTGGCGTGGCTCAATTGGCAGAGCAGCTGACTTGTAATCAGCAGGTTATCGGTTCAAGTCCGATCGCTAGCTCCAATAAATTTTTTAACTTAATATGGCTCCTTGGTCAAGCGGTTAAGACACCACCCTTTCACGGTGGTAACAGGGGTTCGATTCCCCTAGGAGTCACCATTTTTAATATTTTTTATG
>NZ_JAFBDA010000032.1 GCF_016907995.1 Clostridium sardiniense
AATGTCAATGAGATTATAAAATTTGAAATTTTAATACCTAAATTAAAAAATCTACTAGCAAATATTAATATATACGCCCAAGAATATTTAATATCTACTAGCAGATTCAAAGGGTTTATAGATCTTATCACTAAAAATAGTGATGGTTCAGTTGATATTTTTGATTTCAAGTATTCCAATAACATTGAAAAATATCTCGAAAGCCCTCAATTATCATTATACAAATATTTTTTAGAGCAACAAGGATTTAAAGTAAGAAAATTAGGATTTATTTTTGTTCCTAAGACTTTCATAAGGCAAAAGAAAACAGAAGATCTTTATCAATTTAGAAAAAGATTAATAGAAACAGTTGAAGAACAAGAAATTATTTTAGAAGAAGTTAAATATAACCCCAATCATGTTATTGAGTTTTTTAATAACATAATAAACACTAAGGAAATTAAAGATTATACAAAAAATGTAACCAAGCTATGTGATTGGTGTGAATATAAAGATTATTGTCAGAGAGGAATTGATTATATGTTATTACCAAAGGTTGAAAGAGTTGATATAAATAAAGTTTCTTATATGAAAGGTTGGATTTATGGTGCTCCATTTAGTGGAAAGACTACATTTTTAGATAGTGCACCGGATCCATTGAATTTAAATACAGATGGTAACGTAAAGTATGTTACGATGCAAAGACTTCCAATAAAAGATGAAGTAACAGTAGAAGGAAGAATAACAAAAAGAAAATTCGCATGGGAAGTATTTAAAGATACAATTGATGAACTTGAAAAAGGTTCAGAGTTTAAAACTATAATTGTTGACTTAGTGGAAGATACAAGAGAAATGTGCCGTATCTTCATGTATGACAAGCTAGGCATACAACATGAATCCGATAGTGGTTTCGGTAAAGGATGGGATATCATAAAAACCGAATATCTTAGCACTATGAGAAGATTATTAAATTTAGAATATAATATTTTCTTAATTTCACATGAAGATGTATCAAAAGATATTACTAAAAAATCAGGGGATAAAATTACAAAGATTGCTCCAAATATTCAAGAAGCTATTGCAAATAAATTAGCTGGAATGGTCGATTTTGTTGGTAGAGTAATCGTAAATGAAGATAATACAAGAGTTTTAAGTTTTAAACAAAATGAAGTTACTTTCGGTGGTGGAAGATTAGGAATAAAAGAACAAGAAATACCACTAGAATGGGATAAGCTATTAGATGTTTATAACGAAGCTAAAGCTGAAGCCGATAAAAGAAGAAATGTTAAAAAAGGTGCAGCTTTAAAGGTAGAATCTAAAGAAGTAGTAATTCCTATTGAAAAGTTAGAAGAAACTTCAAAGGATGAAGAACCAAAAGAAGAAAAATCAGTTGAAGAAAAGCCTAAAAGAGCTAGAAAATCAAGAAAAAAGGATAAAGAATAGGGAGGATTTTGAATAATGGAATTATGGGAAAAGTTTGATAAAAATATAGATACTGAAGGATTAAAAAAGGATACCGAAGAAGCAAAAGAGAATGCTGGTAATTTTAAAGAAGTACCACATGGAGAATATGAAGTAGAAATTAGTAAAATTGAATTAAAGGCAACTAAGAAAGGTGATCCAATGTTAAGTATCTGGTTTAAGATCTTAACAGGAGAATATAAAGATTCATTAATATTCTATAACCAAGTATTAAATAATGGCTATGGCATACATAATGCAAATGAGTTTTTAAGATCACTTGAAACTGAAGTTGACGTAGATTTTGATAATTTCACTCAATACAATGAATTGCTATTAGATGTATTTGAAGCAGTAAATGGAAATTTAGAGTTTGCACTTAAATATAGTCAAAATGCTAAAAATGAAAAATACAGTGATTATGAAATAACAGAGGTATTTGAGAAAGAAGATTAGCTTTATTTGTCCAAGTTTAAAATGTCAGTTTCTTTTATAAAGATTAAAAGATGAAAGAGAGGTATTTCCTTTTGCTAACAATGAGTTCTCTAAGCTGACATTTAATTATATAATGGCTCCATTTATGGGGCCATTTCTAATGAAAGAGGGTAATTATATGTTTAGACCAGTTGATTATTATATAACTCCTGAAGAATATAAAATTGCAGAAAAGAATGGTATTTCTAAATGTACTTTAGAAAGAAGAATAAGGCTATATGGATGGGATAAACAAAGAGCTTTAACTCAAAAACCACATAAAAGACATGATAGATCTTACTGGATGAATGTAGCTAAAGAAAATGGGATAAAGAAATCAACTTTTTTGGGTAGAGTTAATAGACATGGTTGGAGTGAAGAAAAAGCTGCTACTACTGTAGTAGTAAAAACTGCAATTAGAAATAGAAAATATTCAGATAAAGTTTATAAAAGACTAGAAGAAAACGGAATAAGTAGACAACTCTTTTATGACAGAATAAGAAAAGGATGGGATATTGAAAGAGCAACAACAAGAAAGCCATTTACTAATCAGGAAAAAGCAGAATCATTAAAGAATAAAAATAGTTACTTTAAAGATCTTAATGAATTACACTGGGCTATTAGTAAATCAAAGTGTCATGTGTAAGTTAGGAGGACGTTTTGGAAGAAGAAATTATAATTAAAGAAATAAATGAAAATCAAGAAAAAACTTTAATGAATCTTAAAGAAAATAAAGAATGGATTCAAATAGATCTATATAAAGGTGGAACTGTTATTTTGATAGTTAGAGAAGATGTTGAAATGAAAGTTATTCCACAAGGACATATAGAGAAAGAATTTACCTTGGAATATAAGAATAAATCTTATTTTTTAAATAAGAATGGAGAAATAATTGCTATTGGATTAGGTATTACTAAATGGAATGATCCAATAAAAACTATAAGAAAGGAATAAAAGAAATGATATTTTATGACTTCGAGGTATTTAAATATGATTGGTTAGTAGTATTAAAAAATACTGATGATAGATCAACTACGGTGATAGTTAATGATAAAGATAAATTAACTGATTTTTATAATAACTATAAAGAAGAAATATGGTGTGGTTATAACTCTAGAAGTTATGATCAATATATTTTAAAAGGAATTTTAGCTGGATTTAATCCAAAAGATATTAATGATTGGATAATAGTAAAACATCAACCAGCATGGAAGTTTAGTTCTTTATTATTTAAAATACCTTTATTTAATTACGATGTTATGACGTCAATGCATGGTTTGAAGCAATTAGAGGGATTTATGGGGAACGATATAAGAGAAACTACAATTCCTTTTGATATAGATAGAAAATTAACGACTAAAGAATTAGATGAAGTTATTTTTTATTGTAATCATGATGTAGAGCAGACAATGGAAGTCTTTATTAATAGAATAGAGGAATTTGAAGCTCATATGGGATTAATAAAGACCTTTAAATTACCACTAAAATATATAAATAAAACTAAAGCTCAATTATCATCAATTATTTTAGGAGCAGTAAAGAAAGATCATGATGATGAATTTAATATATCTATAGTCGATACTATAAGGCTTAAAAAATATAAGTGGGTTTTAGAGTGGTACTTAAACCCACTAAATAAAGACTATAAAAAATCTTTAAAAGTTGATATAGAAGGAGTAATACATGTATTTAGTTGGGGTGGTTTACATGGAGCAAGATCTAATTATATTTCCGAAGGAATATTTGTAAATTCTGATGTAGGTAGTTTTTATCCAAGTGAAGGGATAGAATATAATTTTTTAAGTAGAAATATAACAAATAAATCAAAATATGAAGAAATATACGATTATAGAATGAAACTAAAACATGAAGGTAAAAAGAAAGAGCAACAACCATATAAAATTGTACTTAACGCAACTTATGGAGCAAGTAAAGATAAATACAACAATTTATATGATCCATTACAAGCAAATAATATTTGTGTAAATGGTCAATTAATGTTACTTGATTTAATAGAAAAAGTATTTGAAGTTTTACCAGGTGCTTTATTAATTCAATCTAATACAGATGGTGTAATGTTCAAATTAGAATGTAAAGATGATTTAAATATTTATAAAAAAGTTTGTAATGAATGGTGCAATAGAACAAGAATGACATTAGAGCATGACATAATAGAGAAAGTTATCCAAAAGGATGTAAATAATTATTATGTTGTAAAAGAAGGTGGAAAAGTTAAGAGTAAGGGTGCTTATGCTAAATCGTTAAATAAATTAGATTATGATTTACCAATAGTAAATGAAGCATTATATAACTACTTTATTAAAGATATTCCAGTTAAGACTACAATAAATGAATGTAAAGAACTAATAAAATTTCAAAAGGTAGTTAAAGTATCAGGTAAATATTTATGTGCTTATCATGGAAATAAAAGACTAGATGAAAAAGTATTGAGAGTATTTGCATCAAAGAATAATGATCCTGGAGTATTTAAAGTTAAAAGTGAAGGAGCCACAAAAGAAAAGATAGCAGGAACACCAATTAATTGTTTTATAAATAATGCAGATATAAAAGGTAAAAGGATACCTAGGAGATTGGACAAGGGTTGGTACATAGAAGTGGCCCAAAAAAGAATAAATGATTTTTTAGGAGTGAAATAGAAATGAAAAATACTGATGAAAAAGATATATATAGAAAAGTATTATTAGAGTTTGGCTCAAATATGCAGAAAATAGTTTGTATGGAGGAATGTGCAGAACTACAACAAGCATTAAGTAAAGATATAAGACATGATAATCATAATGTAGAAGAAGAAATAGCAGATGTAGAAATTATGATAGGTCAAATGAAGCTTTTATATGATATAGATAAAATAGAAAAAATAAAAGCTGAAAAGCTTAAAAGAATTTCAGATATAGTTGATCATTAGGAAGTGAAAATAATGTTTAAAGGATTTATACCAACAAAAGGCAAAAAGCCAACAGAAAAAATAAGAGGAAGAACGGATTTTTATAAATTAAAAGATGTTCAAAATTTAAAAGAATATGGTGGGGTACTTGATGATCCTTACATTATGATTGATATTGATGATAGCACTGAAGCGGAAATATTATTTAATATAGTCAAGGATCTTAAATTAAAATGCAATACAATAAAAACTTCAAGGGGAAGACATTTTTATTTTAAGAATACCGATGTGAGAAGAAATGCAGTCGGGAAAACATGTGCTTTAGGAATTACAGTAGATATTAAATTAGGCTCAAAAAATGCAGTAGTACCACTAAAAATAAATAATAAAGAGAGAGAAATAAAATTATTAAAAGAAGTGGACAACCTTCCAAGGTGGCTCCAAGTAGTTGAAAAAATACCTGACTTTTTTAATTTAGAAGAAGGTGACGGAAGAAACCAGGTATTTTTTAACTACATATTGAAGTTACAAAAATATAATTTTGCTAAGGATGAAATAAAAGAAGCAATAAAAATTATAAATAAATATATATTAAAAAATCCATTAGAAGAAAAAGAACTAAAGATCATACTGAGAAATGAAGCATTTCAAAAACCTAACTTTTATGATGGAAATAAACTTATGCATGATAAATTTGCCACTTTCTTAAAATGTGAGTGTAATTTAATAAAAATTGATAATATTCTTCATATATATAAAGATGGAATTTATATAAGCGATGTAAATGAAATAGAAAAGTCTATGATTAATTTTATTCCCACTCTTACAAAATCCAAAAGAGCTGAAGTTTTAGCATATTTAGATTTAATATGTGAAAATAAAAATTTAAGCGATCCAAATTACTTAGTTCTTAATAATGGATTGTTAGATATTAGTGATATGACTTTAAAGGAATTTGAACCATCTTATATATGTAAAAATAGAGTTCCAATAAATTATAATCCAGGTGCGTATAATGAAACTATGGATAAAACATTAAATAAAATATGTTGTAATGACAAAAATTTAAGAGCTTTAATTGAAGAAATGGTGGGTTATTGCATTTTTAGAAGAAATGAATTAGGTAAGGCCTTTATTTTAACTGGTGAAGGTAGTAATGGGAAATCAACTTTATTATCAATAATTAAAGCAATAGTTGGCCCTGATAATGTAGCAAGTATTGGATTAGATGAATTATGTCAAAGATTTAAAACTGCTGAATTATATGGGAAATTGACCAATATAGGTGATGATATAAGTAATAATTATATTCCAGATAACTCAACTTTTAAAAAATTAGTTACTGGAGAAACAGTTAATGTTGAAAGAAAGGGCAGAGATCCATTCGATTTTACCAACTATTCAAAATTAATTTTTTCAGCTAATGAAATGCCTAGAATTAATGATACAAGTAATGGGTTAATGAGAAGGTTAGTAATTATTCCTTTCAATGCAACATTTAGCGTTAAGGATGATGACTTTGATCCATTTATTAAAGATAAATTATTAGCTGATGATTCATTAGAATATATGCTTAGAATCTCAATTGATGCTTTAAAAAGAATTTTGGCTCACCGTAAATTTACAACAGTAACAGCAGTAGAAGAACAAATTAAAGAATATGAAAAAATAAATAATCCTATTCTTACATTTATAGATGAAAATAAATTAGAAAATGAATCTACTAAAGATATGTACTTAAAATATTCAAGTTGGTGTTCTGAAAGTGGTTTAAAGGCATTATCAAAAATAGCATTTAGTCGTGAAATATGTAAAAAAGGTTATAAAAGTAAGCAAATTAGAGTTGATGGAAAAAGAGTAAGTATATTTGTCTTAGATGTCTAAGATAAGCCTATGATATTTTTAAAACATATTAGACACTTATAAAGCTAGTAAATAAGCTATTTTAAAGGTAATTTGTCTAAGGTGTCTAAGATACTTTAACTTTCTTATATATAACTATATATAAATAAAAAAATATATAGTAATTATAAATAATATATATTATATATTCATCTTAGACACTTTATTAAGTAAAAATGCTTATAAATAGCATAACCAAGACATTTTAAAGGGTGTCTAAGATAAATAACAAAAAGGAGGAAAAATGAAAGAATATATAGAAGAATTATTAAAAAACTATAGAAAAAATAAGTTTAGAATAAATGATATTGATATAGAAATAGAAGAAATTCAAATGAATTTTGAAGGTATAAGGGGGTTAAATATTTCAAATGAAAAAACAGGCCCTACAAATAAATTTAATTCAGATGTAGAAAATGAAATAGTAAATAAAGAAAATAGAATAGATCAGCTAACACAAAATAAGATAAAACTACAAACGGAAATAAAAAGAACAGAAAATTTATTAAATTATTTAGAAGGAAGACATGAGAAAGTAATAAAATTTAGATATATTGACGGTTTAAAATGGAGTGTAATAAGTGAAAGGTTAGAAATAAGTGAACCAACTTGTAGAAAAGCTAGAGAAGATGCAATAGAAGAATTATCAAGTATATTAAGTTAATTACCTAAAACTTAACGAAAGTTTGTCTAAATATTTATGAAAGTTTATCTAAAACATTCTTTCAAGTTACTTTAATTAGGATTATAATATAGATAGTGAAAAAGTAAATAAAACAAAAGCACTTAGTAAAAACTAGGTGCTTTTTTAATTTTCAAATGTAAATAATGTAATGAAAGAAGGTGAGGGGATGCAATTAGGGAAAAAGCAATATCTAGCAATTCAATATATATTAGAAGGTAAGCAAATAACTGATATAGCTAAAGCTTTAGGAGTAGCAAGACAAACTATTTATAATTGGCTAGATGATGAAGAATTTAAAACTGAAGTGGACACGCTTAGGCGAGAAATTCAAACCTCTGCTAAGAACTATGTAGAGAACAATATAAAGCTATATATTGATGAAATAGAAGGATTAGCCTTGAATAAGGAAACAAGCTCTAAAGTTAAAGCTGATCTATTAAAATACCTTGTAGATAGGGTACTTGGTAAGACTACAACAAAGGTTGAGGTTAATGATAATAATACTAATAATACTGATAATGTAAACCTAGATGAATTAGTTAAGGAGTTTGAGAAACAAGGGGAATAATCTTGGGAAATATAATAAATAATCTTACTAGAAATACAACTAAAATTATTCCTTTTATGCATTAAATTAATGTAATTATTCATTGGTTATGCATTAATATTGTATATATCTATTGATAAGTACGCTCTAGGCTAGTAATACCAAGGGTTTGATGGGTATTCATTGATAGAAAAGGTTAGTTTATAAATTTCGCCAAACCTGTGTTTAGCGAAATTCTTTCAAAAAGGTACTTTAAATCAAATGGGAAATAACAACCTTTATTGGTTAGGGTGGCCCATTCTGATTTTGATTGTAAATGATTGGATGGGGTGTTAGTTATACAAAATTTATAAAAAATTTTAAACCGAGGGGGTGATTTTATTTATTACTTAGATGATAAAGAATTTTTAACAGAAATTCAACTAGAATTTTATTTAATTGCAAAGTACATGAAAAAGCATAAAAATATTAATTTAGAAGTTACTAATGTTAATGATCTTAAATTTATAAAAAATAATAAAAGAGCATTAGCAAGAAATTTAGGTGAGATTGATATTTCATTTTTTGCATTTTATTATTTAACAGATTTTTTTGTGGCTCAAGATAAGGAACCAGATAATAGAGAATCAAGTTCAACTCACTTAGAAGTTATGGAAGAACTTAATAAAATGTTTGTTAAAGATGAATTTGATAGAGAAGAATTTGTACTTCCTAGAGGATTTGCTAAATCTACAGTAGTAAATAAGTTACTTTCTACATGGGCTCATAGCTATAAGAAAAGTAAATTTACTGTTATTACTGGTAAAAATGAGAGAGATACTCAAGCGTTCATATTTGATACTAGAAAAATGCTTGAAAGCAGAAAAATAGTCGAAGAGTTTGGGGCACTGATTGATACTAGAGGCAGGAAAGTAAATGCAGATGATTTAGAATTAACTAATGATAGCATGATTAGTGCTAGATCATATAGTGGTACAATTAGAGGTATTAATTACAATAATATAAGACCACAAATTTTAATTTGTGATGATGTTCTTAAAGAAGAAGATACCAGATCTGAAGAAGCTATGCAGAAAATAGCTGATAAATACTATAAAGAGATATTAGAGTCAGGGGATAAGGCCAACTACAATAAAAAAGGTGAGAAAATAAAAAGTGATACTAAGTTTATTGTACTTGGAACACCACTCGCCAGTGGTGATTTTATTGAAACTATCGAAAATGATGCTACATTTAGAACATTTAGGCGTGGAGTAGTAAGTTTTGATATTGATGAATACTTTAAAAATAATGAATATTGGCTTAAATATAGAGAGCTGCTATTAGATATTGATGATAAAAAAAATATTGAAACTGCTGAGAAATTTTATAAGAATCATATCGATAAAATGAAATTTAATACTATTTGGGATGCTAAATATAGATGTTATAAAGATATTGCAAACGCCTATTTTACTAATAGACTTGCTTTCATGCAAGAATTAATGTGTGATACAAGTAAAATAGGTGATAATTGGATTGAAAGTATGGTTGAAAAAACTCCTGAAGAAATAGTTAATTATAAATGTAGTAAAAATATATTAACTATTGACCAATCAGCTACAAATAATAAAAAATCTGACTATACATCTATGACTAAACTAGGTAAATATAATAATTTCTATATAGTAAAAGAAGGTTCTTTATATAAATTTGATTCTGTAACGGAATTTGATTTATATATCGAAACTGTATTAGATAAATTAAGATCTGATGAAGATATAACTCATGTGTTCCTGGAGAAAAATACTTTTAAGGGAATAGATGCGACAAGGATTGAAGAAGGAATTAAGAAAGATCCTAAATTAAAGCGTAGGAAAATACAAGTTATTACAATATATAATACTAAAAATAAAGATGCAAGAATAATGACTATAACTGATAAGATAAATTCAGGTATAGTCATTTTTAATGCAGAAAATAAAGATTATAACAAACAGGTTAAAGAGTTCAAAGGTCAAAAATTTAGTATACATGATGATGCCATTGATAGTTTAGAAATGGGAATAAATAATATAGATACAATTAAAATTAAAAAAAGAGGTACTATGGCCTTTGGAAAACGTTAGGGGGTGAAAAGTATGGATGAAAATTTATTAAAAGATGTCAAAGATCTATATCAAAAATATCTAGCGAATAAAGATGATTATCAAAAAATGTGGGACTATTATGTTGGAAGCACTGATATAGAAACAACTTATCCTAAATCTAAGTTTGGTAATAATAGAAAAGTTAAAGCTAACTTTATTAAAAAATTTATAAATGAAGAAGTGGCCTTCGCTACTGGAAATAGTATAACTTATACTAGAGAATTAACTCTTGATGAAATAATTAATGGAGTTCAAGTACCTGAGGATAGTGTGGAAGTTCAATTAATAGATAAGATAATGAAATATAATCCTAATTCCGATGCTGAATTAATGACTAATCAGCTTATTTTTGGTCAAGCTATGGAAATGTATTATATAGATGATAATATGTTTAAAATTAGAAGATTAAGTCCATTAAACTCGTATGTTAAATTAGATTTAAATGGGAATGTTGAAAGTGCAATATATGTATATCAGAAAATAGATGATAAAAACAATACTGAAACTTTTATAAATTATTTTACTTCTGATGTGGTATATACTTTTAATGCAGATTTTAAAAAGATAAATGAAGAATCTCATTATCTAGGAATAATTCCGATTGGCTATTGTGAGTTAATTGATGGAAAAAATAATACTTTATTTAATGATTTAAAAAGTATTCAAGATAATTTGGAAAATATACTTTCAGATTTTGCTAATGAGATTGGTGATAACAGAATGAGTTACTTAATTTTGAAGAATTTAGGATTAAGTGAAGAACAAATAGAAGAAATAAAAACTAAAAACGAAGGAAAAGAACCAACAGCACAACAAATTGCCGAAACTATAATAAAATATTTTAGAGATAATGGTATTATTCTTATGGATGCAGATAAAGAAGTTGATTCAGATGCAAAATTTTTAGTAAAGCAGATTTCAAGTGATGTATATAAAACAATGTTAGATATAACAACGGATATGATATATCAATTATCACAACATATTAATTTAAATCAGCAACAGAGTTCTAATACTTCAGGTGTTGCTTTAATGACTAGGATAATATCACTTAGAAATAAAATAAAAATTCAACAAAATTGTATGAGTAAGGCTATAAGGACTAGATTATATTGTATAATCTCCTGGATAAATAGTAAATTTGGACAAATTTTAGATTCTAATAAAGTAGGTATTAAATATACTTTGAATGTTCCAAGTGATGATAGTGCGATGGCAGATATAATAACTAAATTAGTACCACAAGGAATAATATCAGCTGAAACTGCAATAGAAAATTTAAGTTTTGTAACAAACGCTAAAGCAGAACATGAAAAAGCACTAAAGGAAATTAAAGATAGAGAAGGATCTATGGGAGATGTTCCAGGTGATCCAGGTGTTTAATAGCAATTCTATTAAAGGTTTTAATAAGCTTACTAAAGATCAGCAATTTTTTGTACTTAATTTTTTGAAGTTTGCTAAGATCTTATATGATGAAGGTGAAAAATCATTAATTGATATCAATGAAATTCAAAATAAAAATGCTTCAGAGTTATTAAAAGAGATAGCTAATATAATGTTAAAATATAATATTTCTGATGATAAGATTGATATATCATTATTAGATAAAAGACCATTGATTAAAGAATTAGATGATAAAATTAATGAGTTGTTTAATAATGAATATAATCAAGAAAATAATATTGTAAAAAATACGCTAATCAATCAGGGAACGCAGAAATATAACATAAACAATTATCTTTTAAATTTAGGTATTGACTTTAAAATTAAGTCAATTTCAGATAAAAAACTTACTAATATATTGGAGAAAACCATAGATGGGAAAAACTATGGTGAAAGAATATGGGATAACAAGAATAAGATAGCAAAACAATTAAAGGTTAAGATTAGAGATTTCTTGAATGGTTCTATAAATTGTAATGATATTGAAAAAGTTATAATTGACAGATTTGAAGTAGATAAATCAGAATCTAAGAGATTAGTTAGAAATGAAATAGCAAGAGTGCAAAATCAAGTTAATGAACAATATTTTAAAGATAATGATGGTGAATATTTATTATATTCAGCTACTTTAGATACTCATACTTGTGATATATGTAAGGGTTATGATGGTAAGGTTTATAGAGTTGATGAAAATAGACCAGAGCTTCCAATACACGTTAATGATAGATGCACTTATATTCTTTTACCTGATAAGAATTATAGACCTAGTAAAAGAATTAATAATATAACCAAGAAAGACAGTGATTATACTACTTATAAAGAATGGGAAAATAGCATTAATAATGGTATAATTAATAATAAAGAATGGTTAAAATCTGAATTCTATAATGAAAAGAAATTTAGAAAACATATTGAAAAACATCTTAATGAATATGGTAATATAACTCCACAGGATTATTTAAATCAGGCTAGAAATTTATTAGCTCATGATATAGATAATGATGTTGAGGGATTTAGAAGTGAAGATGGTTTTATATTTAAATATAAGATAAGTACAAATGATTTTGCAATTGGTAGGGCAGATGGTAAAATTTCAACATTATTTAAACCTAAGGATGCTATAGAATATTGGAAAGAGCAGCAAAATCTTTATAAGAAAAAGGAGGTGTGACAATGAAATGTCCAGTTTGTGGTCATGAAGTAGATTCTTTTGATATTTGCGATAATTGTAATTATCAAAATAGTGGGATAAAAGAAAAAGATGATATTAAGGGGCCGAATGATGTAACATTAAAAGAAGCTAGAGAAAATTATAAGAAGTATGGAAAAATTGATTAATAAGCACTTACTTAGATAAAGAGTAGGTGCTTTTATTATGCAAAAAATTAACTATATAGGGGTAATTGCAACTATGTAGGGGATTAGGAGGAATTTAAAATGTTAAAAAAAGAGATTTTAGAATTAATTAAGGATATAGAAGAAGATAAAGAAATAGATGAAATAATCCTTAATAATGGTTTTGCAAAGCCATTAGATAAAGATGGTTTTAATGAATTACTTGCAAGTAATAAAGAAATTCAAGGGTTAGTAGATCAAAAGGTAACTAAAGGTATAGAAACTTTTAAAACTAATTCTATGGAAAAATTAATTGAAGCAGAAGTATTAAAAAGAACTAAGAAAGAAGAAACACCAGAACAAAAGGCTATTAGAGAACTTCAAGAGAAGTTAACTAATATGGAGAAAGAAAAAACTAAAGCCGAAATGGTATCTAAATTTAAAGATACTTTATCTGAAAAGAAAATACCTGGAGATTTAATAAACTTTATGTTGGGGGAAGATGATGATACCACAAATGCTAATATAACATTATTTGAAAATAGTATGAAAGATTATATAGATAGCCAGGTAAATGACAGACTAAACGGTGGATATAAACCACCTAAAGATGATGATAAGGGAGCTTCAACACTAGAAAGTGAAATGGCAGCTGCTATGGGAATAAAATAAAAAGAAAGAAGGAATGTTAAATGGCAAATACAATAAAAACTGCGAGTGTATTACAAAAAAATCTTGATAAAGCGATGGTACAACAATCTGTAACAGGTTGGATGGAAGAAAATGCAGGACAAGTTATTTATGATGGAGGTTCTGAAATTAAAATTCCTAAAATAGCTATGGATGGTTTAGGAAATTATGATAGAACTGATGGGTTTACTAAAGGTTCTCTTTCATTTGAATATGAAACTATGAAAATGAAACAAGATAGAGGTAGATCATTTAATTTTGATTCACAATATGTAAATGAAACTAATTATGGTTTAACTGCTGCTACTGTTATGGGAGAATTCCAAAGAACAAAAGTAACTCCAGAAGTTGATGCGTTTAGAATTTCAAAATTAGCAAAAATGGCTATAGATAATGAAGTTGCTGATTATAGTTATACTCCAAAGAAATCGGATGTTATTGCAACTTTTAAAAATGCACTAACAAAACTTAGAGATAATGATTTTAATGGTATCATAATGGTTCATTGTACTAATGATTTTAAAAATACTTTAGAACAAGCCATGATTGGAACATTAAATCCAGCTGCAAATACTGGTAGTGTAAATACTCAAATATATGATTATGACGGATGTTTATTAATTCCAACTGCAAGTAATAAAATGGTTTCTGGAATTAATATTTTAGATGGTAAAACTTCTGGCCAAGAAAAAGGAGGATTTGAAAAGGCAACTGGAGCGATAGATATGAATTTTATCATGATTGCTAAAGAGGTGCCACTTGCCGTCTCAAAGACTGATAAAGTTAGAATATTCGAACCATCAGTAAATCAAGATGCGGACGCTTGGAAAATGGATTATAGAAAATTCCATGATCTTTGGGTTATGGATAATAAGATAAAGGGTATGTATGCAAATTTTAAAGGTGCAAAACCTTCAGAAGTAGTTGAATCAGAAACAGTTGAATCAGGTAAAGAATAATTTATAAGGAGGGAGTAATTAATGGATAATAATTCTATAGCAATAGAAATTATATTTAATTATTTAAATAATCCTTCAAAATACACAAAAAGCTACGTTCAAGAAAATTTTAAAAATGCAATTAGTATATTAGAGAAAAAGTTGGAAGATTATTTTGAATACGATCAAAATATAAAAACTGAAACATTAGGGCAGGAAAGTATTACTTATAATAATCAGAGCATGGAAGATTTAATAAAAGATGTACGTGTGTTATTACCTAATCCAAAGGCTAAAGTAGGAGTATTAATGTGTTAGTAAAAAGACTATTAAACGATAAATATTTTACTACAATAACATCAACTCATAGAAATAAAATAGGACAATTGGAAAAGGGATATATTAAATCTGAAGAATTTCCGTGTAATATTCAACCAATAGATGAAAAAGCTATTAAATATACGTGGGGTAGTGAAATAAAATCAAATATTCAGTTATTTTGTGAGCAAGATTTACTCGTAAATAATATACTCGTAAATGATAATAAGATATATAAAATAGAAAAAAAGATACCTTGGCGAGATTATTATTTATATGCTCTATTAGAAAGTGATGTGAAAATTAATGATTGAAACTGAAAATAGATTACCTGAAATAATTAAACAGTTACAAGATGCTAGTATACAGGCATCAAGAGAAATTGAAGTTACGGTAAAAGCTGATATTATTTCAGTTACTCCAGTTAAAACGGGAACACTTGCTCGTTCTATTACTTCTTTTAGAAAACCTGAAGGTAGTAATATTCGTATATCTTGGGGTAGTAATTTGGTTTATGCTGCTAAGGTTGAATTTGAAAATAAGTCTTATTTACGAGTATCTTTAGAAAGAGATAAAATGAAAATTTTAAATATATTAATAAAACATTTTAGAAAGGTGGGAAAATAAATGGAGGCTATTCAAGTTGAACTTTTCAAACTTTTCCCCCTAGCTCTTGATAAAATACCCGAGGATTTTGATTTTAAAGATAATATATTTGCTGAAGAAATAAAAATAGGTGATTCTTTTGAAGATAAACCTTACTGCATTGATATAGATCTTCAGATTAGAATTGTTGGCCATGAATTTAATAAATTGAAAATTCAAAGTGAAGCTAAAATAATTGATGAACATTTAAAAAAATATACTTTTAAAACTTGCCAATGTAGAATAATTAGAAAAAATATTTTTAGAAATGAATATTATGATAACGATAAATATAATACTATACTTCAGTATTATATAAGACAATTTAAGTAAGAGAGGTGATTTAGTTGGAAACAACAAAAACTGCAAGTGATCTTGATATATTAGTTGATAATGCTATGGCGTATTATGGAACATTTACAGATGAACAATTAAAAGATCTTCCAGGATTAATTAAAACTTTGGATGATAAGGAATTAGGCGTAATTCAAGATACACTTAAATTTGAAGCTAAACCTGAAATACAGGATATAAAACACGCTGGAAGTAATGGACTTAAAGAAGTTGGATGGCAAAGAATTCTTGGATGGACAACTAAAGTTGACACTACTATATTAAATACAAGTGATACGGTTTTCCAAGCTTCATTATTAGAAAAAGATACTACAACAGGTAAATTCAAGCCAATAAAAGCAGGATTAATTCCTACTACTTTTTATAAAGATCTTCTTATAATAGGTGATAATTTGAAAGATGGTAGTCCAGTTGGAATATGTGTAAAAAGTACATATAATACTGGTGGATTACAAATAGAATTTAAAGATAAAAATGAAAATGGAGTGAAAATGACATTTGAAGGTCATTCAAAAGGTTCTGAAGAGCCTTTTATTATTTTATAGGACTAAGTTAAAACTTAGTCCTTTTTTATTTAGAAAGGAGCTACATTTATGAATGAAAAAAAACAAGTGAATTTAAATACTAAACAAGGTTTTGATGCTATGAGAATTGTAAATAAGCTAGGTGTTAAAGATCAAATATTAGATGTTATAGATATAATGAAAAATGCTGAAAGAAAACAGGGCCTTTTATATCAAGAAATAATCGGATACGTTACAGATGAATTAGGTGCTGAAAAGGTTAAGGAACTAAGAGAAGAAGAAAATGGATTAGGGGTTTATATATTAGATCAATATAAAAAGCACCCTGAAATTAAAGATCAAATGGATTCTTTAGATTCAAAAAAAGAAAAAGAAATATTAAATGTTATATTTACTATTGTTATTGAACGAATTTCACAAGCTGAAAAAGAATTATATAAATTCTTGGCTAATGTTTACAACATTAAACCTAAAGAAATCGAAGAGCAAGGGTTTGATGAAACAATACATTTAATCTATGGAATTATCACAAGTGAAACTTTCCAAAAACTTTTTACATTAACAGCTTAGTTGAAAAACAAGGCTGTAATTTAATTGGAATATTATTTAAATTTAATTCTTTTCAATATATTTCAGAATTAAATTTGGATGATTCAATAGACATTATTGTTGATATTGTAGATCAATATCTCGAAGAAAGAACATTTAAAACCTACCTAGCAAATAATACTTTTACTGATGAAAGAGTCAGTTATGAACAATACAAAGAGATTATTGGAATTAATGTTAAAAAGAAAGCTAAAAAAATTGATATAGATGAACGTAGAAAACATGTTAAAAATAATTTAATGGCTATTCATAGACAAAAACTGAAAGGAGGGAATAACTAATGGCAGATGTTTTAAAATTAGGAGGTAGTTTTGATTTAAATGTAAATGATGTTGTAGGTGAATTAGATAAATTAGATAAAAAATTTAATGAAACCTCAAAAGCATCTAAGTCAACCGCAACTGATGTTAAAGGATATGGATCATCTTTAGATTCTTTAAAGATTAAACAAGCTGAATTATCTAATAAATTAAAAACTCAGACGATGAATTTACAACAACTATCTGCAAAGTTTAAAGAAACTAATAGCAGCTTATTAGTTTTAAAAAGGAGTAATGGTGAGTTAGAGCAACGTATTCAAAAAACTAATAATGAATTAAATGATGCTGTAAGGAAGTATGGAAGTAATTCTAATGAAGCTAAAGAATTAAGGGCAAAATTAGAGACATTAAGACAAGAGTATGAAAATAATTCCAAAGCTATTGATTCAAATATTCAAAAGCTTGAAAGTTATTCTCTTAAAATGGATAGTGCTGAAAATAATATACAGAGAACTCGACTATCAATTCAGCAAAATAACGAAGCTATTAGCAATACTGGTGGGACATTTGATAGAATTAGTGGAAAATTAAATGATTTTTCGAATAAATTAAGTGGACTAGGAACTAAATTATTTGTAGGAGCTACTCTCCCAATTATTGGAGTGGGTACTGCAAGTTTTAAAACTGCATCAGACTTAAATGAAAATATGAATAAAGCTGAAGTTGTATTTGATAAAAATGCAGATGCAGTTAAAAAATGGTCTGAAACTTCCTTAGATGCTATGGGTATGAGTCAAAGCAGTGCATTAGAAATGGCTTCACATTTTGGAGATATGTCAGTTTCAATGGGATTAACAAATGATCAAACTATGAAATATTCAGAAAGTTTAACTCAATTAGCAGCTGATTTGGCTTCGTTTAAAAATATAAGTATTGATCAAGCCAGCACTGCTTTAACCGGTGTTTATACTGGTGAAACTGAAGCTCTAAAAGGTTTGGGGGTTGTAATGACTCAAACTAATCTACAACAATTTGCACAAAGTCAGGGTATTAAAAAGAAAATTCAGGATATGACACAAGCGGAGCAGGTACAACTTAGATATAACTATGTAATGTCAAAAACTAAGGATGCTCAAGGTGACTTTTCTAGAACTGGAGATCAAGCTGCGAATGCTAGTCGTAAATTTCATGAATCTTTAAGTCAACTTATGGCTGTAATAGGAAATAATCTTTTACCTATATTTACTCCATTTATAAATAAAGCAAATGAATTGATAGTAAAATTTTCTCAGATGAGTCCAGCTACACAAAAAATTATAATTTCAATTGCTGGATTTATAGCAGTATTAGGACCAGCTTTTATTTTTTTAGGTAAATTTGTAGGTGGAATAAATAAAAGTATTACTGCGTTAGTCAAATTCCCAGGTCAAGTAAAAAAAGGTATTGATGGAGTAAAAAACTTTGGAAAAGGTGTAAAAGATGGTACTAATTTAATAGGTAAATTTGGTAGGGGTTTGATTAGTTGTGTTAAAAGCATAGGAAATTTTACATTATCTCTAATTAAAGCTACTGTTAAAGGAATAGGTAATTTTATTAAAGGAATTGGTAAATGTATATTAGCTATTGGAAAATTCACATTATCTTTAATAAAAAATACTGCTATAGCTATAAAAAATGGTGCCGTATGGTTGGCTAATAAAATTAAATTATTAGCTTATAAAACAGCTCAATTAGCAGTAACTGCCGCAACAAAAGCAATGACTTTAGCACAAAAAGCTTTAAACTTAGCTATGCGTATGAATCCAATAGGCTTAGTAATAACTATTCTTTTGGCTTTAGCTGCTGTATTTGTAACACTTTATAATAAATGTGAGTGGTTTAGAGATGGAGTTAACCAAGTTTGGAGCTTTATAAAAGGTCTATTTAGTGGATTTTCAAATTTCTTAAAAGGAGTATTTTCAACTGATTGGACACAATCCTTTGGGGCATTTGGGAATATTATAAATGCTTTCATGCATAATGTACAAAATGTATGGGATTCTATTAAAAGAATTTTTGGAGGAATTATTGATTTTATAGCTGGAGTATTCCAAGCTGACTGGAGCAGAGCATGGGAAGGAGTAAAAAATATATTTGGTGGAATTATGGATGGATTAGGTGCAGTCATGAAAGCTCCATTAAATGGAGTTATTGGACTTATAAATATGGCTATCGATGGAATAAATTCTATTAGTTTCACTGCTCCAAGTTGGATTCCGTTTGTTGGTGGACAACATTTCGGAGTAAATCTTCCTAAAATAAACTATTTATATAAAGGTGGTATTTTTACACAACCCACGTTATTAGGTCCAAATACAGTTGTAGGTGATAAATATAAAGGTCAAGGCTCTAACCCTGAAGCTGTAATCCCATTAGATAAACTTTGGGAGAAGTTAGATGCAATTGCTAATAGGCCAATTAAATTAATTGCTGATGGACGTGAGTTCGCTTTAATAGTAGCCAAACATCAAAAAACTATTGATGGATATAACGATGGAAGAACTGTAATTACTAGATAGGAGTGTGTATATGGAAGATTATGAATTAATTTTTAATAACAAAAATTGTTATAGAGATTTAAATATTTGTATAGCTGAGTACCCTTCTATTCCTCAAACCAATGAAGATACTGAAGATGTTGAAGTTGAAGGAATGAATGGAAAGTTAATTATAAAAAAGGGTACTTTTCCAGATAAGGAGATACCTTTTACATTCTCAATGATCCATTTAGATAACTTTTGGAGAAGGATTGATTTCATTAACGAATGGCTAGATGATATTAAAGATAAAAGGTTATTTTATGGTAGAACTGATAAATGTTATATAGTAAAAAATTTAACTAAAGGTGATATAGAAAGAGAAGTTAAAGAAAACGGAACTTTTAATGTAACCTTTTTGGTAGAAGGCCTTTTATCTGATCCTGAAGAAACTGAAATAGAAATTACTAACAACTTTAGTTTAGAGTACTTAGGAACAGAAAAGGAACTTCCTATCTTAGAAATTGAAGCCAGTGGAAACATACAAATTCAATTTAATGATGCAAATATACAAATTAATAATGTAAATGGTTTTGTAAAAATAAATAGTAAATTAAAACAATTCTTAAATAAAGATTTAACAAGTAAAGATATGGATAGTTTAGGATCATTCCCGATTTTAATACCAGGAACAAATACTATTAATTGGACTGGTAATATATCGAGCATGATCCTTAAATTTTCACAAAAATATAGATAGGAGGGATATACACTTGGAAATTAAAAATGATATGAAAATAGGTATATTTTCACCTAAATCCACAAGAAATGAGGTATTGAGTTCCAACGGTCATGTATTAGATAATATTTGTATTGAATGTAAGGTAACTGAAAACCCATTCACAGGAAATTATATTTTAGATGGTATTTTTCTACAAGATAATAATTTATCTAATAAAATTATTGAAGAATCTATTTTAAAGGTAAAGTTGGATTATGGATATGAAGTATTTAGAATTAATAAATTAGATCCAACGACTAGAGATATTACTGTAGTTGCTAGACAAATAACTATTTCTGAAACATTAAACCTTTGGCTAGAAGATGTAAGGCCAACTAAAATCAATGGTGCTACTGCATTAAATTATATATATAATAATTCTACTGGAACAAAAGAAATATTTGTTAACTCTAATATTGAAAATGAATCAACTGCTTACTATCCCAAAATGAACATGTATAAAGCTATTCATGATTGTGACCAATCTTTTATAAATAGATGGGGTGGTGAATTCCTAAGAAGGGGATATAATTTATCTATTTTAACCCATGTTGGTTCAGACCACGGAGTAACTATCAGAGAGGGTAAAAACCTACTAGGATTCAATGGAAGTACTAATACTGATGGATTAACTACAAGAGCACAAGGACAAGGTTACAATGGACTATATGGCGATTATATAGATAGTCCTTTAATTAATAATTACGCTAGAGTATATACAAACATATTTAATTATGATGACGTTAAAATAAGGACAGATGAAGATCCTGAAGGATTTAACACTGAAGAAGAAGCTAAAGCTGAATTAAATAAAAGAATTAAAGCTGAATTTAGTGAAAATCATATAGATGAGCTTTTAGCAACTTATGATATTAATTTTGTCTTATTAGAACAAACGGAAGAATATAAAAATTATATTCAAGCTGAAAGAGTTTTACCAGGTGATACAGTCAGAGTTCATATCGATTCATTAAATATTGATATTAAAGTTCGTATGTTAGAAAGAATATTTAATGTATTAACACAACGACCCGATAGTACTACATTGACTAATATGCCTGAAAAAACTGGAATGGGTATAGATGCTAATAAAATACTTCAAGATATTAAAAATAAATTAATGGATAGTGGAAATAATAATGTATCTGAATATATAAATGCTATGATAAATTCAGGAATCTCAGATAGTTATGTGTTAGTAAGACAAAATGAAATATTGATAATGGATACTAAAGATATAAATACCGCCATTAACGTTTGGCGTTGGAATAAAGGTGGATTGGCTCATAGTTCCACTGGGTATTATGGAAAGTATACTATAGGATTAACACAAGATGGAGTATTTAATGCTAGCTTGATAAAAACAGGTGAGTTAAATGCCGATTTAATTCAAACTGGAATACTTACGGCAATATTAATTCAAAGCTTAGATGGTGGCTGTTCAATAAATCTCGAAACTGGAGAGGTTAATTTTAATAAAGGGATTATACGGGGTAAAAATTGTAGTTTTAATTTAAATACAGGTGAATTAATAAGTTACTATGAAAATATAGTTACAGGAGAGCATAAGTGTTCCTTAAAGAATGGGAAACTTAGATCGACTGAATATGCTAGAATAAGTGGAAACCAAGGTGTAATACTTACAGAAGAAGATGATAATAATAGAATAGTAGCAAGTATGTTTATTCAATCACTGGCAGTAATGGGATTCTCTACGGGTTTAACAATTTCAACTCCCATAATGGATATATGGGATAAGGGAGACAAAATGAAGAGCTTTAGAGTCAAATCTAATAGTATTTCTTTAAATAGCAATTCTACTTCTGTAGAGGGTAATTTTAATGTATATGGTAATAAAAATTGTATTCAAAGAACTAAAGAATTTGGTGATGTTCCTTTTTATGCCAATGAGGATATTAATTCTTTATTAACTAAAACTGATATTGATAATATATATGAAACAACATTACAGAATACAGGTAAATATAAATGTATAGTTCAAATTTCTCAAATGATTAGAGAATGTATTAATACGGATTTACCATATATAGTATGGATAACAAAATTTGATTTTGGAGATTACAAAATAACTGGACAATATCCAGGATATTTTATTATAGAAAGTGATAGACCTATTAAGTTTAAATATAAGCTTGAAGGTAGAAGAAAAGGCTTTGAAGAAATGAATGAAGAGCTTGTATTTAAAAAAGCATATGAAACTAAGATAAAAAATAAGTCTGTAATCAATTAACAGGCTTATTTTTTTATATCCAAGGAGGTGTGATTAATTGTATATTTTACAAAAGACTATCGATATAGATAGGAATGAAATTACAGAAATTAAAGCTATAGAGCATGATACAAAGACAAGATTTATAAATTTTAAGTTTATTGGTTCTAATAAGGTTATAGACTTATCTAATTGTAAAGTTAGAATTTATGCTATTAATAGCAAATGTCAAGAAGTATTTAATGATTTAACTATAGTTGATAGTACGAAAGGAATAGCTCAATTAGAGCTTACAGATGGATTATTAAGATTAGGCACTACAGAATATCAATTAAAAATAATACCTGTTAATGGCGGTCAATTAAGTTCTAACATAATGCGAATTATAGTGGATAAAAATTTAATGTCTGATAATGCAATAGAAAGTTCTAATGAGTATACAGCTTTAGAAAATGCATTAAAAAATATTGATAATATTGATTTAAATATTAAGGATGCAAAAGATAAAGCTAATAATGCCCTAAGCACTGCAAATACTGTAAAAGAAGAAAATAAAAATATAAACAAAAATATAGATTATCTAAAAAATAATACTATTAAGAAAACAAACAGATTAGATGATTGTGATTTAGCTCCAAAAAAACTTATGAATTTTGATACAGGAATTCAAGCAGATCTTATGTTTTATGTTGATGATAATAGAAACCAACAAGGATTAACGTATGGGCTAGATCATTTTTATATTGGTTTTGATGTTGGAAATAATCAAGGCGATATAGTCAAATATACTAAGAGTGGGGTTAGAGTTGCATCAACTGGGAATATAGGAATAGGCCATGCGGCAGGTTTAGGATTTAGAGAAAGTAATGGAAAGATATATGTTGCTAATGGTGGTGGTTCTAATCCAACTCATGTTTATGAAGTAGATTTTAATAATAAAAGAGTTACTAGGGATATAAATTTAGAAAGGTATGGAACCGCAGCACTATTAGCAATAGATAATGACCATGATAGACTTATTTTGCATACTTCTCCAGGAGGGAATAACGGAAGAATATTATTTAACATAATGGACTTCAATGGTAATTCTATAGTTCCACAGTTTGAAATACCTAATCAGGGTATACCACAAGGCTTGGAATACTACAATGGAATTTTATATTATTATACGAATGATAAAGTCACTTGTATTAATATAGAAACTCATGAAATAATGGGCCACTTTAGTATAAAGAAAGCTGGAGAAAGTGAAGGTATAACATTAGTAAGAGATGGAGCTACACCTTACTTGGCTATAGGCTATAATGGAGCTAATAGAATATATTCAATTAGAACAAATGAAGCACAACAGTTTTCAACTCCCAGTATGTTCAATCTCATGTACCGTAACGATAATCCTTCTAAGTGTCTTATTCCTAAAATTCTTGCATTTTCTTTGCAAAGAAATCCCGACACTTCATGGGGATTAGCTGATTGGGGAAATGGAGCAACTAAAAACCTAGGGAATTTATTTAGTGCTATAAATTATACTGATCCTGATGATGAAGTAAGAGCAATCTTAAAAGTTCCATTTAAAAGTATAGCTTTTATGACAGGTGATGCAGATTGGCAATTAGGGAAAGCAGGTATAGAACCTAGATTAAACTTAGAATCTGATGGAGTAACAATAAGAATCTGTTTTATAGACAGAAATAATAACTATGTAAAGATAAGAGATTTACCAGCTTATGCAGATGTTAGGTGTCTTCTAATAGGTGGGGTAGATATAAATTATTAGAAAGGAGCTTGATACATGGAAGAAATATATATAGATATTTCTAAGGATTTAGGATGTAGCGTTAACGTAATACAAGGTGATAACAACTCTAAAACATATAAATTAATAGTTACAGATAAAAATAAGAGAATTAATTTAACAAATAAAAGCGTTAAAATGGCTTATGTTAACAATAAAGGTGATGGGGATATAATAGAAGGCTTACAAATAACAAATGCAGTACAAGGGGAGATAAGCCTTCCTATAACTAATATATTAACTAGACAAGATGGTAATTATGGTTGCCAATTAGCAATATACAATTCAAGTGGATTCTTAGAGCATACTGGAACCTTCTCATTGATTGTAAAAGAGAATTTATTTAATAGAATAAGTTCAGGATTATTAAAAACTACTACTTATCAAAAGCTTATTAGTATCTTAGAGAAGTCAGAAGAAATGGTTGCAAATCTACATGATGCAAGAGAAGTAAATAGTAGTTTAAGTAAGAATATAAATTCAGGTACTAATCTTAATACTAATTTAAATAACAACATTAGAGGTGGTAATTCATTAAATGCAGCATTAACTCAAAATAAGCAAGATGCAGCAGTTAAAAATACTGAACTTAATAAGAGTCTAGAGGAAACTAAAAAATATATAACTGGATTAGATGGAAGTCAGAACATACCACAGATAAGAATGGATTTAGACACATTACAAAATGGTTTAAAAGCTAATCAAAGTTTAGAATATCAAGGAAGTAATATTACTTGTAATAATACTTTAGAAGGTAGAACTGAAGGAATGGAGCTTAGAGGAAGAACATTGCAAAATTTAAATACAAAAGAAACTTATTCTTTCAATTCTGATCCAGTCAATGATGGTAAATATACTATTATTGAACAAAAATCAAACAGTGTTGTGATAGATATAAAGCAAGAATTAAGTTCATGGCGTTATTTCGCATGCGGAACGGTTAATAAATCATTGTTTAAACCCAACACAAAATACACCATAATTGGTAACTTTAAAAATGTAAACAGAATTTCATTACAAACTGGAAACGCAGCACACGCACTAACAGATGCAAATTGGATTACAAACAACAAAGCTGTATTGACAACTAAAGATTCATTGATAACTATTCCAGATGATGCTACAATTGTTGTTTACATTTTCATTGATAGTTCACAGTCAGGTGAAACTTTTGCTAAGGATATAATGATACTAGAAGGAGATTGGACTAATAAAGAGACTCCACAACATTTTGAAGGAATAAAATCAGTTGGAGAAGCTGAAATAAATTTATTAGAAGAAAGTCAAATAGTAGATGGGTATATAGGGGGTAATGATGGGAGAACTTTTACACTAGGTTCAAATACTTCAACTGCAATAATACCATGTGAACCCAACACAACGTACACAATTGTTAAAGAAAAACAAACAGATAGATTTACGATAGGAGTAAGTGATCTTCCGATAAATAATAGAGATAAGATTATAGTAATTGGAGGAAGTGAAACTGGATTAACAAAGACTGTAACCACAACATCAAATGCTCGTTATCTAGCAGTATATTTAACTAAGAATACAACAAATGAGCCAGTTGGAAAAGTTGGCATATATAAATCTGTAGATAGTTTTGAATGGCGACCAGCGAATAAGGCTAAAATTAGTAGTTTAAGTATAGGAAAGAATTTATTCAATACTAAAAATTTAATTGTAGGAGATATTGACCCACAAAGTGGTAATACAAGCCTGACTGCAATTTCACATGCGATAAGTAAAGATTTTATTAGAATAAAACCCAATACACTATATAGTTTAAATTATACGCTTATAATACAGTCTAGATGGTTTAGTATTTTTTATTATGATATTAATAAAAAATATATATCTTATAATGATAAAAATATAATTTTTACTTCTCCTAATAATTGTTATTATATCAAATTTAAATTAGAAAATAGTAAAAATGTTGGTATTAAAGATTTAATGCTTAATGAAGGAACACAAGTGCCATATGAAGAATATCAAAGTGATAAAAAAGAAATTTTATTGAATCAACCATTAAGAGGTTTATCAAATATTTGTGATAAGATCTATGAAAAGGATGGAAAAGTTGTTTTAGAACAAAATATAGACAAGATGAATTTAAGTGGTAATGATGATTTAACCTGGCTTGTTAAAAATGATAGTAGTAATACTATTTTATTCTATATAGATGGAGCTTCTATGTCTAATGTATTTAAGAAAGGTTCTGAACTAATGTGTAACACTTTTCCTAAGATAATAGATACATGGGGCAGTGATATAGAAGGTATTAATATAGATGGATATTGTTCTTTACAAATAAGAATTAATAAAAATAAGCTAGCTACACAAGATGTAAATGGGTTTAAAAAATGGCTCCAAGCTAATCCAGTAACAGTTTACTATCAAAGAGCATCACCAATAATTACAGAATTAAATATAAAAGATTTAGATTTAAGTGTATTTCAAGATGTAACCCACATAATGAGTACAAACTCTATACCAGCAGAATTTAAATTTAAAATAGCAAGTAATATAGGTTCTATATTGCAGCAACAAAGTAAAAATATAAATGATCTTTACAAGATAATAGATGAAATATTAGTGCCACAAGTTACAAGTAATACTTTAGATATAGAATTATTAAAAAATAAATAAAAGAAAGAAGGAATTAAAATGAACACAATTTATGAACTATTAAACAGAATGATTACAACAAAAAATTATACTAAAGAAGATATGGCAAATAAGCTTGATGTTTTCTTTGCAGTAAGTAGAATCACACAAGATCAATACTTAGAATTAGTAAATAAAATCAATCCACCAGCTGAAAAGGTAGAAACACCAAAAGAACCAACTGAAATAGTATCTCCAAAAGAAACTACAGTAAATGTACCAGCATAATTAATAAATAACAGGCAATATTTAAGGACTTTAGGTAGTCTTTTTTTATTGCCTTAAAATAAAAGAAGGTGAGGACAAATAAGTGGATGATATTTTAACAAAATTAAAGGCTATTATTGTAGTTTTAGGAGCTTTATTTACTTGGTTATTTGGATCATGGGATACACCATTAGTTGCATTAATAGTTTTTATGATTATTGATTATTTAATGGGAGTTACAAAAGGCTATGTAAATAAAGACTTAAGTAGTCGAATAGGTCTTAAAGGCATAGCAAGAAAAGGAGTTATATTTGCAATACTTATTGTAGCAGTTATGTTAGACAGACTTTTAAATACTGGTAATTGGGTATTTAGATCATTGGTATGTTATTTTTATATAGCAAATGAAGGAATAAGTATTTTAGAAAATGCATCAGAATTAGGTGCTCCAATTCCAACAAAACTAAAAAATGCATTAATTCAATTAAGAGAAGATAAAGAGGAGCATAGATAATTTTATTTATGCTCTGTTTTTATAAATAAAAAAGAAAGAAGGAATAAAAAATGGAACAAATATTAAATTACTTACAAACAAATTTACCTGAAACACTAACTATTTTAGCAGCAGTACTTTATGCAGTAGGATCATACTTAAAACTAACACCTAAGGTTAAAGATTGGAGTATTCCATATATCTTAATGTTAATTGGAGCAGTATGCAGTTGTGGTATTCAACATAATATTGAAGTCTTAACAATTATTCAAGGTGCTGCATGTGGTATTTTAGCAGTTGGGGCAAACCAATTAAAGGTACAATACACTAAAAAAGATGAAAAGAAAGAAGTAGAGCAAGGACAATAATCCTTGTTCTTTTAGTTTACAAAAATATATTATAAAGAGTTTTTAATAATAAAGGAGAGATGTAAAATGTTAAAAGGAATAGACGTATCAGAACACCAAGGAAGAATAGATTGGGAAAGAGTTAAAGGTAACGTAGATTTTGTAATGTTGCGTGCCGGTTATGGAAGAAATAATATAGATAAACAGTTCGTAAGAAATATTAAAGAATGTAATAGGTTAGGTATTCCAGTAGGTATTTACTGGTTTAGTTATGCATATACAGAAGATATGGCAAGACAAGAAGCAAAATATGTACTAGAAGCCATAAAACCATATAGAGTTGAATATCCAGTTTCTTATGACTTAGAATATGATACTTTAAATTATGCTAAGAAAAATGGAGTTACTATAGGTAAAAGATTAGCAACAGATATGGCAAAAGCATTCTGTAGTGAAATAGAAAAAGCTAATTACTGGGCTATGAATTATGCTAATCCTGACTTTATAAATAATCATTTCTATCAATCAGAGTTAAAAAGATACTCACTTTGGTTAGCATGGTATGGAACAACTGAAGCAAATGCTAAAAAGTATGGCTGTCAAATGTGGCAATATAGTGAAAGTGGAAGTATGGAAGGCATAAATGGTAGAGTTGATATGAACTATGAATATAGAGGACTTAGACAAGCTATAAAAGATGCTGGATTAAATAACTTAGGGAATAAACCAGTTCCAACACCACCAAAACCAAGCTATAAATTAGTACCACAAAACGGGAGATGTACAATTATTGTTGATGAACTAATGATAAGAGAAAAACCTTCTACTGGTTCTAATACTGTAGGTTCTTATAATAGAGGGGAAAGTGTAATCTATGATTACTATGTAGATAATGAAGGCTACAGATGGATTAGCTGGATTGGTGGAAGTGGCAAAAGAAGATATATGGCAGTAAGAGTTCTATCAACTAATAAAAGATATGGTAATTGTGTATAGGAAATAAATTCCGAGGTCGTTTCAAACGACATCAAAAAAGACTAGTAGGGGGAACCTTGCTAGTCTTTTTTTGTATATAAAATAATTCATATTGGGGAAGAGTAAAATTTAAGGATTTATTTAAATTATTGCCTAGCTTGTACATTTATATTCATATTAATAAAAAAATAACCAGGAGCTTTTCTCCTGGTCTAATTTATGGATTACAAAAATAAATATATAATTAATTGATAATATATTTATTATTAGTCATTTTATTTTCTATTATTCATAACCCTAAAATATTATCTATTTCTGATTTAGTTTCTTCATCAAATTCAGAACCATTATTTTTAGTTTCTTTTTCAACTCTATCTATTTTTATATCTCCAGCATCTTGATTTATTAAATAAGATAAGTATATAGAAAAGTTACCTGCAAAAAGTTCTTCTGCTCTTATTAATCCTTTTTCTAATACTTTTTCATCTATACTTATTTGTTTTCTAACCTTCAAACTTCTCACATCCTATTTTATAATAAGCTTTAGCATTTGTATAAACTGTGTCAGTATCTATTTCTATATCTAAGAATTTAGCTAATCTTAAAGCTCCACCACCAACAAATATATGTTTACTTAAATTATATTCTTGTAAGCCTTTTAATCTATTTTCTATTAGTCTTGTATGTGATTCTAATACTTCATCTATAAGAGTTTCTATATTAATAGCTTTCCCATTTCTAACTATTTCATTAGTATCTAAAATATCATCTGCTTTTAATACATCATATGATACACCATATTCAGCCTTAATTTTTTGTACTAATGTGTTTGCAAGAACATTCATACCTAATTCTAGAGTATGTAATTTTCTTAATTTTTTATTATTAAAATAACTTACATCTACAGTAAATCCACCAATATCAATAACACAAACATCGCCTTTTAGTTTATTTGGTTCTAATAAAAGAACTCCTGCTGATTGTGGGAATACAATTACATCTGTTATAGTAAATCTTTTTGGTTCATCATTTAATGTTATAGTTATTTTTTTCCCTTGAAGTTCTTTAATTAAATCTTCTTTTTGAGCTTGATAATATTGTGCTGGTAATCCAGTTACTAATTGAATTTCTTCAGTAGTTTTATTTTTCATAGCTTTTGCTATTGCAGTATAAAGACATATTTTAAAATTAAGAGAATGCATTTTGTTTATTTCAGTAGCATATAAACCATTTTGTTCTCCTACAGTATAAGTCTTTCCATCAAAATCAACTCTTATAGAATTTCCAATATCTAATGCTCCTTCTTCAATAGTTGACTTAAAAGTAAACTCTACATTTTCCCCTATCACCTTAGTATGGCTATATCCAACATCAATTCCTAATCTCATAATTTAGTTCCTCCTAAAAATCATTTATTTTATGTTTTAATAATACTACATAATACACACTATGTCAATATATTATGTGTATATTTTCCCATAAAATAGGAATTATCAAAATTTAATATTGCTTTATATATGTTTTATGTGTATAATATGTGTATCATATACACATATATCATCATTAGATTATTTATATTTTATAGTAATGTCAGTACAGAAAAAAGGTATCTAGTCATTAACTAGACACCTTTTGATAAAAATGGTATTATTATTACATAAATTTAGAAAACATTAACTAATTAAAAATAAATAGCAAAAAACCCATTTAATTCTCATGTCGGCAAACTTGATTAATTAAATGAGTTCCATCTAAATTCAGAAGAATTTTTTTTTACATATTTATTTATATCCATATATTAAAATAAATATGTGATTTTGTCAAACATTTTTCCTTCTGTAATTTAGATTGCTATCTAAAAATAGGAGGAATTTTTTATGTCAAAAGATAAAGTATCAAATAATTTTATACAATCAAATGGAATAATGTCAGAGGGATATGGATTTTCACCTAAAGCAGTTATGAGAGATCCTAGACTAACAATTGAAGCGAAAGCAATTTATGCTTACATGAGTTCATTTGCAGGAGCAGGGTTATCTTCATTTCCTTCAATTGAATTACAACTTGCAGAGTTAGGCATAAGTAAAACACGTTATTATAAACATAGAAAATTATTAGAACAATTCGGTTATATAACTATAAAGCAAACAAGAATAAAAAATGAAAATAATAAATCTATAAATGATAAAAATATATATACACTTGAACAATTTCCAATTGAAAAAACAGTAATTTCTGAGAGTACTCAAAATGAGGAAACTCAAAAATCTATTGAAAATACTAGCATTTCTGAGAGTACTCAAAATGAGGATTCTCAAAATGAGTATACTCAAAATGAGGTGGCTCAAAACGAGGACAGTAATAGTAACAATCTTAATAGTAACAATCTTAATAGTAACAATCTTAATAGTAACAATCTTAATAAATCTTCTTCTAAGGATGATGAAGACATAAAAAAGATTATGAAAATATGTCAAATGCAAAACTATAAATTAACTAAAAAAGATGTAACAGCATTATTACTAGTTTATGATTTTACAAAAGTAGCTAAAGCAATAGTAACTGCTAGTGCAATAGGAGAAGAAATTAAAAACTATAAAGGATATTTATTAGCAGTTTTAAATGATATGGAAAAGATAAAAAATACAACTGTAAATATAAATAAGAAAGATAAGGATATTAAGTTTAATGATTTTCCTCAAAGGGAGTATGATTATAATGCTCTTGAAAGAAAATTATTAGGTTATGATAATTAAATTTAAAATAAAAATTTTGAAATAATTTGTTCTATGATTTTATAAAATTCAGACTAAAAAATAACAAATTTCTATCATGTCATGACGGTATAATAAAACCTAGGGGTGAGGTTTTAATGGGTGAAAGAAAAGATGATGTTATACAAATAAGAGTTAGTACTGAAGAAAAAAAATTAATAAAGAAAATGGCGAAAAAAAGAAAGTTAAATATGACGGAGTATTTAAAACTTGCGGTTTTGAAATTAAGTTCAGAAGATGAAAAATCGTAGTTTATATAAATATTAAGGAGGAATAATAATGAAAAAAATAATATCAATAATTATGGTTTGTTTGGTTACTGGAGCATTATTCGTTGGGTGTGGTAAATATGAGCCAAAATTAGCTGAAACAGGCGTTCAATATGTGTCTAAAACTAATAATAATGAAGATGGATCTTATCCAGGCATTACTGTTAAATCAGTTACGAAAGATGGGGACAACATAATAATAAAAACGGAGAGTCCAATAAACCAAATGATGTATGCATATAAGAAGTTTATAAACTTTACAGTTATAAATTCTAAAGGGGATACTTCGGACAAGAATAGCTTTAAAATAAAAGAGGTAAATCAACAAGGAGAATTTATAGTGACTCCTGGAGATATGAAAATTGATGATATAAAATATATTCAAATAGGCCCATATAAAAATGGTGATAAGGATATAGAATTTGAGGTGAAATAATGAAGGTTGGTGTCAGAAAGCCCAGTCTTAAAAAGTCACTTTCAGCTAGAACTACAGGAAGAATAACCAGAGAAATTAAAAAGTCAGTTAACCCAGTCTATGGGAAAAAGGGAATGGGATGGGTCAATGATCCTGAAAAAGCAATGTATAATAAAGCTTATAATAAAACTACAGTATCAGCTAAAGATGTTGCAAACGTAATGAGTAATGGAAAGATAGATAGTTCTACTGGGTCAATTAAAGATATATTCAAAATGATTGGAGCTACAATTGAACTTATAATTTTAATTGCAAAGACTTTATTTTACTTAGCTTTATTCATACTGTTCGTATATATTTTATTTAAAATAATTTTTTAAAAAGATAGGCTTGATTGTCTATCTTTTTTATTTTATGGTATTTTAGGTCAAAACACACTTTAAGTACAAAAATATTAAATTATTATTTTAAATATACAATAATTGATATTTGAATAAAATTTACCAAAAGTTATTTTGAATATTTTAAAATTTAAAAGAATTATTTATAGAGTATGTCCTTAAGAATATCTAAATACTTGAATAGTTTATGTAATTAAGATGGTACAATATTGAAAAAAAATTATAAACGTAGTAAAATCTATACGAACAGACGTTCGTGTGTTTTGCGAAGATTTTAGGAGGATTGTAGCATATGGAGAAAACAAAAACTGAAATTATAACAATGATTAATGATATTAATAATAAAAAATTTTTACTACACATAAGAAATATAATAAAGGTTGCCAAAAAATTGGATAAAAAATAAAGGATACGTAAATCGTATCCTTTATTTTTTTAATGATGAGATCATTTTAGCTACAATATTAAATTCTTCTTTTGATAACTTAGAAAGCGTTAAAATAGTTTCTTTCATAAGATCATCTTCTTCCATTAAAAGATGTGCCAAAAATTCTTCAAGCTCTTCAGGGGAATCTACTTCTTTGAATATTGCCCCTTTTCCAGTTTTAAGCCATTCTAAATTAACATTAAATTCTCTGCAAATATCATTAGCAACTCTTTCACTTAAGTTTACGCTGCCATTTTCAATTCCAGCTAAATTAGATCTAGAAATATGAATTTTTTCAGCGAATTCTTTTTGAGTTAATTTTAACTCTTTTCTTAAAACTTTTATATGTTCCATTCTATTTCCTCCCGTTATATAAGTTCTTAGAGAACTTATATAGATATAATACACTATTTATATATGTCTGTAAACAACAAAATTTATTACTTAAATGTCTAAAACAAAACTTTTTTGTTGACAAGTGTCTTTAACAATCATATAATGTCAATTGTAGACAATATTTTTGTGAGGTGATGTAATGAATGAAAAAGTAAATAAAGAAATTAAAAAAATTGACTATATTAGAGCAGTATCAGATTTAAGTGAATTAAGTATGGAAAATAGGATTTATATAGCTGGAATGGCTAGAGGAATGTTAATGCAAAAAAATTTATCAGATAAAAAGGAAAATTAGTATGGAGGAAATTAATTTATTTCCCCATCAAGTACAAGCTCTTAAAGATACAGAATCTTTTAAAAATGTAGCTTATTACTTAGATATGGGGTTAGGAAAAACATTTGTAGGATCTGAAAAGTTGAAAATTTATGATAATAAAATCAATTTACTAATATGTCAAAAATCAAAGATTGATGATTGGAAGGAACATTTTCAAAAATATTATGATTACAACATTGTTATTTATGATAAGAAAAAAGAAATATCAAATAACAGCGTTATAATCATAAACTATGATCTTGTGTGGCGTAGGCCTGAGTTATTAGAATTAAAAGATTTTACATTAATGCTTGATGAAAGTAGTTGTATAAAAAATAGTACTTCAAAAAGAACTAAATTTATACTAAAGCTTAAACCAAGTAATGTAATCTTACTTAGTGGTACGCCAGTAGGTGGAAAATATGAGGAATTACATAGCCAATTAAAATTATTAGGTTGGAAAATATCCAAAAAGGCATTTTGGAGTAATTATATAAAAACACATTTAATTAATGTAGGTGGTTTTAAAATGCCAACTGTAATTGGTTATAAGAATATAGACAGGTTAAAAAGAAAGCTTAGAGATCATGGTTCGATATTTATGAAAACGGAAGAAGTTATTAATTTACCTGAACAAATGGACAATGTAATTGAGATAAAGAACACATCAATGTATAAGAAATTCTTAAAAGATAGACTTATTACAATAGATTTATATGGGTCTTGTGAATTTAAAGATGATTCAGATTTTTATGGTGAAGATGTTACACCGAGAGCTGAATTAGTTGGAGATACATCATTAACTTATATGCTTTATCAAAGGCAGTTGGCAAGTCAATACAATAATAATAAATTTTCAACTTTAAGAGATCTTATGGAAAGTACAGAAGATAGGATTTTAATTTTCTATAATTTCAATGATGAAATGAAAGGAATTAAAGAGCTATGTAAGAAACTAAAGAAGCCAGTAAGTATTGTTAATGGAGAAATTAAGGATTTAAAGAATTATGAAAGTAAAAATAATTCAGTTACATTAATTCAATATCAAGCTGGAGCCATGGGCCTTAACTTACAAAAGGCAAATAAAATAATCTACTTTGGTTTAACTTTAAGTTCTGAATTATTTGAACAGAGTAAGAAAAGGATTCATAGGTTAGGTCAAAATAAAACTTGTTTTTATTATTACTTAATCACTAAAGATTCAATAGAAGAAAAGATTTATAAAACTTTATTGGAAAGAAAAGATTTTACCAATAAGCTCTTTGAAGAAATTTAAGGAAGTGATTTGCTTGAAAGGAGTTTATATGGCCGTCACACCTGATAAATATGAGTTACCAGTTAAGATAACTGAAACTGCTAAACAAATGGGTGATTGGCTTGGAGTAAGTGAAAATTCTATTTATATATCGGTATGTAGTGAGTTAAGTGGTAAAAGGAATGGATTTAAAATTGTTAGAGTTAAATTTTAAGCTAATAACTGGCTAGGTAAATTAATTTTAAATACGAAAGGATGTGATAACCCCCTTATCACATTTATAGATACCCATTTTAGTACAAGTCTAGCCAGTTTATTTTATAAATAAGAAGGTGATATGTAATGACATTACCTGAATCAATGTACAGTTATAGACCTGAAGAAAATAGAGCAAAAGTAATAGATCAGTGTCAAGAATGTGGAAAAGATATTTTTGAAGGTGATGAATACTTTGACATAAAAGGTTTAGTAATCTGTGATGATTGTATTAATCATTTTAAAGGAGGAGATTAAGAATAGCAGCAGAAAAGATATTTGAAAATAAAATAAAAAAATTTTTAGATGCATTACCTTACACATGGCATTTTAAAGTATGGGCAGGGCCTTATTCAAAGGCTGGAATACCTGATTTAATAGCTTGTGTAAATGGAACTTTTGTAGCAATAGAAGTTAAAGGGCCAACAGGTAAACCAAGTGAGCTACAGAAACGAAATATAAGGCTTATAAAGGAGAGTAAAGGTATAGCATACATATTATACCCTAAAGACTTTGAAAGCTTTAAAAAGGATATGGAGGAGTTAATAAATGATTAAAGGTTGTGTAAATGATAATGAAAAGTTAATTGAAGCTGTGAAAACTATTAAAGGAGTTTGTGAAGGAAGGCAATACGAAGAAGATTGTTGTGAAGGATGTCCTTTTGGAGATTCAGACGGTGAATGTTTGATAATTAATTCATCACCTGATTGTTGGAAACTAGTTAAAAATACTCAGATTTTAGTGTAGGAGGAATTGTTAAATGAACAATGTTAAAGAGAAAATTGAACTTTTAGAAAAGCAATTAGAAGGTGCTAAAAAGCTTAAGGATATGCCATTCATAATTGATCAACGTGACATAGATAAAGATATAGAACTTATTGAAGAAATGATTTCTGATTATGAAGCAAAGCCAAAAGAAAATGATTTAGTTGAAGCCATAAAAACAATTAAAAATCATTGTAATAATCAAGGCCATGAACGTGAATGTTGTAGGAATTGTTCATTAGGAACAAAGATGGGTGATTGTTTAATTACCGCGGTATGTCCAGAAGATTGGAAAATAAATGATGATACTAAAATTTTAATATAGGAGGATTTAAAAATGGCTAAAGAAAGATGGAATGAGAAAGCAGATGAATTAATAGATCAAATTTTAGATTTAAAGGAAAAAAATAAAACATATACAGAAGATTTACAAAGTGCTAAATACGAACTAGTTAACTTATTAGAAGAAAATCATGTGAGTGAGTATGTTGGTAAGAATGGAAAGGCTAATTTTGTGGACTTCCAAAGGGAAGGGTTAGTAAAGGATCATGTTATAGAAACTGTAGATGGAGTGAACAAAGGTAAAATAAAAAATATTGATATGAAGGATCTAACAAAAGATATAAAAGTCCATTTTATAAATGTTAGAGGATTTATATAAGGAAGTGATTTTATGAAAATATACACTTTTGAAGAAATTGAACTGATGAAAGAAGGAACTGAATTTATAACAGTTACTACTAATCAAAGAGTAAGAATGAAAGATGGTTTATTACAAGTACATTCGATTACTGGTGAATGGATCTTTTGTATAAGATCTAGACGTTGGTTACTTGAAGGGTACAAGCTATTACATTAGAAAGGAAGTGATTATATTGCAGTATTCACATTCTAGGATAGAGTGTTTTAATCATTGTCCATATCAATATAAATTGAGATATATTGATAAGATTAAAACTATTCCTGATCCGTTACCAAATGATGCTTTGATTTGTGGAAATACAATTCACATGGGAGCAGAAAAAAGCTTGGAAGAAGCTTTAAAATTCTATAAATCAAGCTATCATGTCATGACAGATAATAATGTCAATGAGATTATAAAATTTGAAATTTTAATACCTAAATTAAAAAATCTACTAGCAAATATTAATATATACGCCCAAGAATATTTAATATC
>NZ_JAFBDA010000033.1 GCF_016907995.1 Clostridium sardiniense
ATTAATATATTATAAACCATATATGTATATGATTTACAAAATATTTATAATATAATTATACTTTTTTGAAAAAAATGGTATAATAAAGTTGATGTATTTACTTAAATTAATATTTTTAACAAATTTTATTATTTAATCACAAAAAAATACAAAAGATAAAAGGGGAGATTTAAAATGAAAAATTCTTTTGACTTAGATTTAAATGTTCAAAAAAAACAACAACCTACTAGCTTTTATACAATTAATACACTTTCAAAACTTTGTACAATTACTTTAGTTGGATGTCACAATACAGGAGGACTTACTACTTGCACAGGAACATCACGTTGTAATACAAAAAATGAATGTATAGTGTAATGCTATAAAATTTGAAATTGATATAAGTAAATACATCATTATTTTATAAGGGGGATGTATTTAATGGTAAAAAAAATAAAGGAAATCTCAAATGAAATACATTTAACTCCATTTACTCATTTTGCTTTAAGAGTACCAGCTTATTCTATAAACATGTATTTAGATAAAGAAAACTGTGACTTTTACGATATTTTTCAAAATGATTCGTATTTTCGTGAAGCAATTTTTTGGGCAAGTCCAGATCTATATAATTCTATAGTATCTTCAACAAATAAAAGTATAAAAAATAAAAAAATGATAGATATTTCTCTTAAAAATTATTATAAAAGAATGTCAAGCAGGGCAACTCCATTTGGAATTTTTTCTGGATTCACAGTAGGGAAATTTTCAAATAAGACTATGCTAGAAAAATGCTATAATCTTAAAAAAATATATAGAATTAGTTATGTATGGCTTTTAGATATTATAAAGGAAATGGAATCTAATTATAAAATTCTTAGGCTTATTAAAGCTAAGTTTAATGAAAATGTATACATACAAGATAATAGATTGTATGTATATGATAATATGGATACTAATTCTATATCATCAATAGAATATACAGAACAAGTTAATAATATATCAAAATTTGCTGAGACTCCAATAAACATTGAAAGTTTAGTTAAAAAAATGATAGAGATATATGGAATTGAATTTAAAGATCAAATTATAAATTTGATTTTAGGATTAGTAAAAAATAGATATCTTATTAGTGAATTTAGAGAAGAAGATATTAAACTTAAAAATATTATAAATATTCTTGAACAGGCAAACTTTTGCAATGAATATGTTAAAGATCTAAAAGTAATAGATGAATTGGTTTTAGACCTTAATATTAGTCAAAGATTTAATGAGTATAAATGTAATAAATTAATAAATATTATGCGAAAATTAAATAAAACTACTGATTATATTCAGGTTGACACTAAAATTGAAGATATAAATATATCCATAAATAGTGAAGTGACTGATTCTTTATGTGAAGCATGTAAATGGATGTGGAATATGTTTGGATGTTCTAAAGAATACAAAGAACAAAAGGATTTATTTTTATCTAGATTTATTGATAGATATGGTGAAAATATAAAGGTTCCAATAAGAGATCTATATATGAATGATCTTGGATTGGAAAATATAATCAATAGTTTTAGAGAAAACAATTCTATAGAATTTAATAAAATTAATACGTTTATTATAAAAAAAATGAATGATTGTATGTTAAAAAAAGAAAAAGAAATAGAATTAAGTGATATAAATTTAGATTTTAAAACTCCAGAAAAAGATATTTTTATAAGTGATATGGAGATTTATGGTAGATTAATATCTATTAATATAGATGGTAAAGATGATTTTAAATTTATTATAAATAATTCTAATTATGGTGATAATATTGGAGCATCATTTGGAAGGTTTTGTGATCTTATAGATGATGATGATTTTTTTATAAATTTAAATAAATTGTATACTAATGAAAATATTGAATATTTGCAACTTCTTCATCAATCTCATGATTCTAAATTACAAAATGTTATAAGAAATTTAGATATTCTAGATAAAAACATGAAGTTGAATATTTATGATGATAAAAGTAGCATTGGTATAAATGATATAAGTGTAATTTATAAAAATAATAGATTATATTTATGGTCTAATAAGTTAAAAAAACAAGTTAAGATAGCAAAATTACATATGCTTAACTATACTCTTATGCCTAATATATATAAGCTCATATTAATTATAGATAGATTTAATGAATCTATTCCTAATATGTCTATATTTAATGAATTAACATGTTATAGTTATAGTCCAAGAATTAAGTATAAGAAAATAATTTTAAAGCCTTTTACATGGACAATTAGAGATTATTTTTTAGATGATTTTACTGAAGAAGGTTGGAGAAGTTATTTTAAAGATTTCAAAATAACTAATCAGGTGGATAAGTATGTGAGTTTGTTAAAATATGATAATAAATTATTAATAAATACGGAAGATAGAGAAGATATAGAATTTCTTTTTGATATTCTTAGAAAAGAGAAAATGTTTGTTTTAGAAGAAATATATAGTTTAAGTGAACATCAGCTTATAGAAAGAGGTAATGGAAAATATTTAAGTGAAGTTATTATTCCTATAAAAAACGATAGTATGAAAAATAATTTTATTAATAATCCAAAAGACATATGCAATCATGAAAGTTATCTTCTAGGTGAAAATTATGTTTATATAAAGTTATATGTAGATAAAAATAATATGGATTTAATAATAACAGATTATTTATATAGTTTTATTGAAACGTTATTAAAAAATTTGGATATAGATGAAATGTTCTTTATTCGATATGAAGATGATCTTCCTCATTTAAGAATAAGGCTAAAAGGAAATAAAGAAAATTTACTTAAAATAATTCCAGAAATAAATAAATTCTTTAATAAATTAAATGAGTTTTCATTATCAAATGATATAAGTTTTAATTTATATAATCCAGAAATAATCAGATATGGTGGAAAGAAATATTTTAAGTTTGTAGAGCAATATTTCTATTACGATTCTTTATTTGTTATGAGAGTTTTATTAAAAATAAAAAATAAAAGCATAAAAACTTCTATAGAGTCAATTTTAGTAGCTGCTATTATAAATATGTTTAATTCAATGGGATTGTCATACGAGGAGTGTTGCGAATTTATAGATATAAATGATAAAAGTAAAAAGGATATTATAAACTATAGGGATTATAGAAATGAAATACTTAACATTATAACTAATAATAATGAGATAGAATTTAATAAAATTAGAGAATTAATTTATGAAAAAGATAAGGAATCAAATTTAAAAAAATTAAGAGAAATTAATGATAAAAATTATATGTATTCTATTGTAAATAGCTTAATACATATGAGTTGTAATAGATTTAATTTCTCAGATATTTTATTTGAGATAAAGGTTAGAGAACTTTTAAGATGTGCTTTAAGAGATCTTAAGTTTTGGAGAAATCATATACAATAAAGTTGATATTATTAAAAATATCAGGGGGTATGTTATAGTGGTAAAGATTAAAGATTATAATTGGGCAGGGTATAAGATTAATAATAATCATAGAAGTTCAATAGAAAAGATATGTAATGAGTTGATTAATAGGCTTTCTAATCCTAAAGATACTATAGTTAATGAGGATATTTCATTAGCAAGTGGGACTGCTGGAATAATAATATTTTTAAATGAAATAGATAAGGTTCTTAATATTGATACTAAAGAATTAATTCATAAATATATAATTTTTAGTAATGACTATATATGCAACTATTTAAATGACTTTTCTTTATATAGTGGAATAACAGGCTTTAACTATGCAATATCTTTAATTAATGAAGATACAGGAAATTATTCTAAATTATTAAAGACATTAGATGATTTATTCATTGAAAATTTTACACCAGCTTTAAATAAGATTATAGATAATAAATTAGATGATAATTTTGAAGCCAAGTTTGACTCTGAAATTGACTTAATTAGCGGGTTAATGGGGATAACTAGATATATTTTATTGAGAAAAGATAATAACGATGATATGAAAAATTTGCTGTATAAAATTTCTAATTACCTTGTAAAGTTATGTGAAGATAAAAATTTAAATGGAAAACGTGTAAAAGGATGGATTATGAAAAGAGTTGATATTGATGAAAATAACAAAATTATATTCACAGATAAATATGAATATAATTTAGGTATAGCACATGGGCTTCCTGCAATTCTTGCTATATTATCATTATTGATTAAAAATAATATTGAGGTAGATGGACAAAGAGAAGTGATAAAAAATATTCAGGATTGGTTATTAAAAATTAACACTATTGTAAAAGATGATATTTGGCCTTGTTATGTAACTCAAAATAATAATAATTATGAATTAGGTGAATATAAAAGAATAGCTTGGTGTTATGGTAATCCAGGGATAGGGATACCAGTTTTATTATCAAGTGACGTGTCTAATACTAATGAGATTAACAAACTTGCTAATAATATTTTAGAAAATATATATAATATTCCAAGAGAAAAATGGATTATATCATCTCCAATGATTTGTCATGGGTATGCCGGAATATTGCAAGTAATATTCAGATCTCGTAATAAATACTTAATTTGTAATCATTCAGATGAGCTTATAGATAAATTATTATATAATATCAATTTAAACAAAAAGTTTTGTTTTGATAATAATGACATAAATAGATCTTATGATATCCCTGGATTTCTTACTGGTTCAACTGGAATAGCATTAGTATTACTAAGCTCGATTTCATATAATTCACCTAAGTGGGATGAAGTGTTATTACTTAGTTGAAACTAATAAAAAATAAGCTGCGTAAATGCGGCTTATTTTTTTATGTATAATTCAAAACTATATTTATAATGTATTTTGTAAATTTAAAGAGTTGTATTGTATATCATATAGTTTTTTATACTCTCCTTGTTTTACTATCAATTCATGATGTGTACCACTTTCTATGATTTTACCATTTTCTAAAACTATTATTTTTTTTGCATACTTAGCATTTATAAATCTATGAGTTATAAAGATTCCTATGTTATTATCTATTAATTCTAAAAATTTATCGAATAATAATTTTTCTGACAAAGGATCAAGAGCAGAGCTTGGTTCATCTAATATAAATAAATCTGAATTTCTAAAAAATGCTCTAGAAATAGCGACCTTTTGCCATTGACCTCCTGATAATTGGGTTCCCTCAGGAAACCACACACCTAATTGAGAATCAAAACCATTCTGAAAAAGAGTCATATCATCATATAACCCTGAATTCTTACAAGCATTAATTAGTTTACTATCATTATTAATTGATGATAAATTAGCAACTCCAATATTATCTCTAAGAGTTAATTCATATTTTAAATAATCTTGGAAAACTGTTGATATTTTTCTTCGTAAACTATATGAATCAATATTTTTAATAGATATACCATTAATTAATATATCTCCTGAGGTAACATCATATAGTCTAGTTAATAATTTTACAAGCGTTGTTTTTCCAGATCCATTTTTACCAACAAGGGCAATACAATCACCTTTATTTATTATAAGGTTAATATTCTCTAAAGCATAATCATCCCTGTTAGGGTATTTAAAATATACATTTTTAAATTCTATTGTATTAATTTCGTTTATTTTTATTTTAGAAATATTATTTTCATCTAAAGAGGAGTTTGGAACATCTAAAAATTCAAATAATTGATCTAAATACAAATTATTTTTATACATATCAAAAATTGTTTTTGCAAGGCTCTCGACATTAGATTGAACTAATGATACAGCCTTTATAAGACTAACTGCTGTACCTATTAATATCTCACCTAGAAATGCAGTCCACGTTATCAATAGAAAAGTTAAACAAGATGCTATTTGTTGTATAATTTCAGATAAGAATATTACTATAGTTTTTTGTTTTACTATATATTTATCTTGTTCAATGAATTTCTTATTTATTGACTTGTACTTATTCAACATATAATTTCCTAGATTATAAAATTTTATCTCTTTAAATGAAATATCATTAGTTAATATATATCCGATATACCAAGATTTCCTTTGAAGATTAGTTCTTTTCCAATTGGTGATAAATTCTAATTGTCCTACTTTTAAATTATAAATAGCTGAAATTAAAGGTACTAGAACCAATATCAAAACTACCCAAGGTTTCCATAGTATAATAACAAGTGCTGAAGAAATTAAAGTAACTACATTACTAATAATAACTAGAATAGTGGTAAAAATTTGATATGGTCTGAATGAGATTTCTGATTTAGCTCTTGAAAGTTTATCATATATTTCGGAATCTTCAAATTCTTTCAATCCTAGATGATTAGCTTTATCCATTATATGTACGTTTAATTTATATGATAATATTTCTTGATATATAGCATCAAAATATTCTTTAATTAGATTTAAAAAATCATTTAGTATTGATATACCTATAAAAATACTAAATGCTATTAAAATTTGATTAAAATTTTTATTTAAATTTATTTGAAGTTCATTTATAAGAGACTTTGATGCTAGTAATGAAGCAGTTGGTAAAAGTCCAATTATGAATGTAAGTATTATAATAATACTTAAGTAAAGTTTATTTGTATTCCATAATAATTTCAATAATCTAGGCCATTGATTAAATGATTTTAACATATCTATAAATTTAACATTTATATCTTCCTGTTTAAGATTTACATTTTGATTCATAATTTCCTCCTATACTCAATATTTTTATTAATATGGTAATATTTAAAAATACTAACATAAATAATTATATATTGAATAAAAGGATTTTATATGAAAATGATGTAAAAAAATAGTAAATTATGAAATTCAATACAATTAAATTAAAAAATTATAGACTTTTAATCACTAGGTAGATATAATGTATATGCATGAAAAATTATGCATTAACTACAGGGGGAAAGTCATAAAATGAAAATAATATTAGAAAATGAAACAGGATTAAGAAAACAAGTAAAACAAGGATTTAGTTGGACAACATTTTTCTTTGGAGGTTTTGTTCCATTATTTAGAGGAGATCTAAAATGGTTCTTTATAATGTGGATCTTAGCAATACCAACGTTCGGAATAAGCTGGTTAATAATGCCTTTTATTTATAATAAAAAGTATATTGAAGGGTTAATGATGAAAGGCTTTAGAATAGTACAATAACAGTTAAATCTTGAACTATTAAAGAGAAGATTTAATTATAACCTCTTTAATAGTTCAATTAAGAATATATGATTAAAACTGTTATTTTAATTAAAATAACATATGACTTTAGTATAAAAATATCTTGAATCCTAACAAATTTATTGTAAAATATAATTATATATAAATTATTGTTCAATAGGAGGTAATTGCAATGAAGAATAAAGGAATCAATTTGTATGAGATCTTTAAAAGTTATTCATATAGCCAATTGAAAGATTTATTTAAAAATGCAAAGACAAAGGAGGAGCAAGATTTTTATATGACATTATGTAATTTAGTATTAAAAGAAGAGCAAGCTAAGATTATAGACAAATAAAGGATACGTTGATATTACATATATAAAAATAAATAAAAAATAATATTGACATGTAAGAAAAGAAAGATTATAATAATAACTGTCGAAAGGCAAACAAGAAAAATAGTTATTCCGAAAGGAGCTGATTAAGTTTGATTGTTTAAACAATATAATTAAAAACTTATAAAATAACAATAATAAAATAATTAAAAAATAAATTAAGTTTTAAAGGAGAGAATAATTTATGGCAAAAGTTTATAATGCATTTGAATTCGTTGGAGGAGTAGAAATAAGAAAGGATACAGAAAAGTTTAAGTCATATGAAAAGCAAGAGTTTGAAAGTGGTTGGGTTAAAGAAAAATTAATGATAAATGTGAAGACTGGTGATTCATCAATGTTAGTTGAAGTATCAGATATGTACTCATCAAAACCTGGACATGTATTAAAGAAGAAGGCAAAAGGCACTAAAAATGAAGATGGATCATTTACAAAAGGTGGAGATATACAAATACCTTGGAAGGATAGAAATACAATAGCAGCATTAGAAAATGTAGCTAATTGGCAGAAATATATATTAGATTTTTCAAACAATAAAGAAAGATATGATCTAAGAAATATTATAGAGAAAATTGAAGAGAACGATATATCAGATGAGGATAAGGCTCTTTTAATTGAAAGATATAATACAAATGATGTAAATCAATTAAAAGAAAAACTTAAGGAAATGGAAGCCATGAAACATGAATTTTTAAGCAGAATAGATTTAATTAAGAAAATACAAGAAGAAATACCAAAGCATCCAGGAATGAGATTTAAAATAACAGGAAACATTAATTTTTCTCAAAGTCCAAAAGATAATAGAGTCTACAGATCATTTGAAGTAAATAGAATAGAAAAAGCTTTAGATTCAGATAAAGTTGGATTAAAAGGTAATTTAGATATTTTCTTTAATGATATGTCATTAGATGAAGAATCATTTGAAGAAACAAAGAAATACATAATAACAGGATATGTAAAAACATATGATGGACAATTGCAACAAGATATATATGTACCTCAAACATTCATAATGGATACTTCAAAATTAGATTTAAATAATCCTAAACATAAAGCGAGAGTTAATATATTAATCAATCCATTTAAAGATTGTGATGAGGATTTAATATATGAGTTACAATATGTAGTTAAATTTGCAAGGGGTTCAGAAAAGAAAGAAATTCAGATGGAGGATTTAACACAAACTCAAAGAGATTATATAGAAGCTGGTTTAGAGAGCTTTGAAGAAATCAAAAAGAAATTAGGTGGAAATACATTTGGAGATAAGGTTGATGAAACTAGATTAATAGGAATAAATATAAAAGATTATCCAGATGGTAGAGAGGAAACAGATTTAGAATTATCAACTATGTTAGTAGATAAGCAATCTGCATTAGAAAGTCAAAATACAGAAAAGACACAAGATAATTCAATAGAAAATGGTTCAGAAGAATCAGATGATGATATGGAAGATTTATTATAATAATTTGCTATATATGAGTCTGAAATATGACTCCTATAATAAAATAAATAAAAAATAATTATAAATTAAAGGGGAGATTAAATTATGGCAAGAAGAAGTTTTAAAAAAAATCAAGTAAAGGCAAGTATATTAGGATATTACTACTACATAAGAGGTGTAGAAAAAGCTGGTAAAACAACTTTATTCTATGAAATAAATGAAGCGTTATATGGAAATCAAGATCATGGATTATTAATATCTATGGGAAAAGAGGATGGTTATAAGACTTTACCAGGAATACAAGTCGAAGTTATAGATGATGCAACTAAGATAGACGATAAAGGTAAGGTTAAAACAGTTAAAACAGCTTGGAAACAACTTGTTGAACTTGTTGATGATCTCGTACTTGATAAAATGGACAATGAAACTGAAATAGAGCTTTTAGGGATTGATACATATGATGAGCTTTGCAGATTAGCATCAGCGGAGGTTGTAAGACAATCAAATAAAGAAAATCCAACCAAACAATGCAAATCAATAAATGCAGCTTGTGGAGGTTTTAATGGAGGATTTGAAAGATTTGAGCAGATTGTTGAAGAACAATTGCATAGATTAAGAGCTGTTGGATATACATTATTCGTAATATCTCATACTAAAGTAAGAACAATTAAAGAAAAAGGCATGAATGAAGATGATTCATATCAAATGCTTACTACCAATTTAGATAGTAGATTTGATAACGTAATAGCACATAAGGCTGATGTTATAGCTACTATTCAAGTTGATAAAGATATTAAAGATGGCAAACTTTTAGGGACAAAAAGATATATACATTTTAGAGAGGACAATTTTGTTAAAGCAGGATCAAGATTTAAAGAAATTGTTGAAAAGGTTGAGTTATCAGCTCCTAATTTTATTAAAGCTATAGAAGATGGAATTAGAGCTTCCTTAAGAAATAAAATTTCTGATGAAGATTTTGAGAAGAAAAAGCAAAAAGATAACGAAGAAAGAAAAGAGAAAATAGAACACATCAAAGAAATAAATGAAGCCATTACAACAACAGTTGATCCAGAAGAAAATGAAAAAATAAAAGAACAAATTGTAGCTAAGTGGAAATCAGCCACACAGGAACAAAAAGATAAGGCTAAAGAAATAATGAACAAGTTTAATATTAAGAAATTAACTGAATATGATTCAAATGTTACAGAGGGAATGAGACAAGTATTAACTATACTTTAAAATATATATGGAGGGAGATTTTCCCTCCAATTTCTTAAATAAAATGAGGTGGTATATTGGCTAGAAGAAAATGTAAATGTCAAATATGTGGTAAACAATTGACTACTGATATTGCTTTTAAATTATTTAATGGTAAAAGGAATTTATACTATTGTGATTCAGTGGAATATGAAATATATTCAGAAGAAAAAGAGAAAGATAAAAGAAACAAAGATGAATTATATGCAAATATATGTGATATCTTAGGTTATAAAAGTGTGAATTCTCAATTATGGAAGGAAATGATTAGTTTAAATAAATTATATTCGTGGGAAGAAATGAATGGCTTATTAAAAGATAAGATGGATTCAATAGCGCAATTAATATTAGAAAATGATATTGAAAAAGAATATAACAAAATAAGATATATTTTTGGTGCTTTAAGTAGAGATATACATGATTATTCTGAGGAACAAAAGAAAATAAAAAATAAAAAGTTACAAATAAAAACTGATATTAAAGAGATAAATGAAGAAATTGAAGAAGTGAATCCAGAATATAGTTTCAAAGCAAAGACCATAACAGATTTCTCAAATTTATTTTAGAGAGGTGACAGAATGACTGATTACATAATAGATAAATATAAAAACATAGATGGTAGATTATTAGAAAGTAGATTAACATTAGAAGGTAAAATAATAGGTTGCTTATGGAGTAATCCAGATAGCTTTGATGATTATAGAGATTTAAATTTAGAAAGCTTTATAACAGAAGATGGTAGGTTTTATTATAAACTAGGTAAAGACATGGCTGAGAAAGGATATGAGTATTTCGATGAAGTAACGGTATCTACATATTTAGATGAAAAACCAACCGTAAAAGAGGGATTTGCTTTAAGGGGTGGATATATATCAATTAAACAAGCGATGGAAAGCGTTAATATAAAAAATATATCTATATACATAGATGATTTATTTAAAAAGAATATGATAATTGAATTTAAAAATGAAGGCTTTAATATATTTGAGCCTATTATTATTACAGAAAACAATCAAGAAAAAGAACTTGTACCGTTTGAATTATTTAAGAATATGAACTCTCAGCAAGTAGCAGAGTGGTATGATTGGAGATTACAAAGTATTACTATGTCTAAAGCTATGGGGAATGTTAAAATAGTAGATTTAGATCTAGATGATAAATTTATTAATGCGTGTGATAGTGGTGAAGAGACAGGATTGCCTTATAACATCTTAGGGAAAGATATGAATGATAAAATAATATGGGGTTCTCCCATAATGAGTAATGCGACGTTAGGAATACATAGAGGTGATGCAGAGCTAATAGGAGCTTATTCTGGAAAAGGAAAATCTTCATACATAGTAGAAAATAGAGTATTGCCAATTGTATATAATAAAGAAAAAGTATGCATTATGGCTAATGAGATGAATATTGATAAATATAAAGGGATGATACTTCCTATGATACTATCTCATTTTTTTGGATATTACGGAATTACTAGAAGAAATCTTAAAAAAGGTGGTTTTATGAAAGATCCAGAAAAAGCTGCAATGGTAAAAAAAGCGCAGGAATATTATAGAGAGCATTTCTTAGGGAAAATAAAATTCGTTGAATTAGAAGACTATAGTATGAATTCAGTTCAAAGGGTAGTAAAAAGATTAGCAAGACAAGGTGTTGCATATTTTGTATATGATACATTTAAATCTGAAAATATGGCAAATGAAAATACAAGAGGAAAACTAATAGAAAACTCTAAAACTTTATTCCAATTGGCGAAAAAATATAATATTGGAATGACTATAGTAATGCAATTAGCTATACATACAGAAGGAATGAGATTTTTAACATCTAGTTGTTTATCAGAAGCAAAGGGGGTAAAAGAAGTTTTATCAGAAATAATTATCTTTAGAGAATTATGGAATGATGAATATCCAGGAGAGAAATATGATGTTAAGCCATATGTATTTATAAAAGATAAAGAAAGTGGTAAATATACAAATATAAAAAAGGAAGTGACTTTAGATCCAGATAAGAAATATAGAATCTTCTTTTTAGATAAAACAAGAAATGGTGATGATGGGCAAGCTATTATCTATCAATTTGATGGAAAATATAATAGATGGTATGAGATGGGATTCTGTATGCCTAGTCATATAGATAAAAGAGGTAAATAATTTAATTTAGGCAGAAAGTAGGTGAAGTTAATTGAATGCCTTAGAAATAAAAGATTATCTTTTAAATAATGAAAATAAATTGATAGAGCTATTAGAACATATAGGGTTAGCTAGTCTACATAAAAGAGGAAATGAATTAAGATGTGCTATTGAGGAGGGGGCAAATCCAACATCTATTAGAATAAAGCTCAATGAGAATTTATCTTATTCAAACTATGCAGATGGCTTAGGAGGAGATATATATTCATTAGTAGGATGGAAAATTGGAAATACAAAAAATGATTTTGTTAAGAATTTTAAATATGTTTGCAATTTCCTTAATATAAATGGGACTTTTAAAAAAAATGAAAAACCTAAAATATTCGGTGGTATATTTACAGAGATACAAAAACATAAATATAATCCTTTATCAAATGAAATAGTCACATATCCTATGGAATTGTTGAATTCATATGAGGAATCACCCAATCAATTGTTTCTTAAAGATGGTATAAGTTTAGAAACTCAAGTTAAATTTAAAATAGGATATGATTGGTATACTCATAGAATAACTATTCCTGAATTTAATTGTGAGGGAGAATTGATTGGGGTCACTGGAAGATGGAATGGATATGATTATGAAGATTATGGCGTTCCAAAATATTTTCCAATAATAGAATTTGAGAAGTCAAAAGTATTATTTGGGTATAGCCAAAACTATGAGCATTTATTGAATAATCATATATGGTTATTTGAATCACAAAAATCTGTAATGAGAATGGATAGCTTGGGGATATATAATTGTTTAGCTTTAGGAGGACGGTTTATATCACCTATACAGCTTAGATACATACAAAGTCTAAATCCTAAAAGTATTATACTTGCTTTAGATGAGGGGATAGAGGAAGAAGAGTTTATAAAAACTTGTAATGAATTAATATCTCAAAATATTTTCAATAAATATAAGGTTGGATATTTATTTGATAGAGATAACACATATTTAAAAAAGGGTTCAAAAGACTCACCAGCAGATCTTAAAATAGGACAATTGAAGAAATTTAGTAAGAAAGTGAAGTGGATAAATTAATGAGCGATAGAAATTATGAGATTAAGGAAGAAAATAAGGGGCTTCCCATATATAGTTTCAGTAAACTAAGTACGTATCATCATTGTAAATATGCTTATTTCCTTCAATATATAAAGCATATAAGAGGTAAACAAAATATTTATGGGGCTACTGGAGAATCGGCACATAACGCTGCACAAGACTTAGTAAAAAATAAAATAAATAATCAGCAAGCATATAAAAGGTTTTTAGAAGAATTAGATGAAACTTTAAATATTTTAGGATTAAATTTTCCAACAGAGAAAAGTGGTATAAACTATAAAGAATGTGTAGGAGATTTTATACTAAGATATAAACCTAAACACAAAAAGTATGATATTGAAAGAGGTTTTGATGTAATAGTTGGAGATTCTAAATCTGTAATGTTAGGTTTTATAGATTTAATATACTGGAATGAAGATGGAACAATTGATATAGTAGATTATAAAACAAGTTCTCAATTTTCTAAGAAAGATTTTGAGGAAAAGAAGCTGCAGCTGTTAGCCTATGCTTATGCTCTGCAAAAAGAAGGATTTAAAATTAATAAATTATATTTCAATATGCTTAAATATTGCAATTTAGAATGGGATGAAATAAATTCAAAAAAACAATTAGTACATAAAAGTTTAAAATCTGATAGAAATGCTATAGGCTTAAAGTTAAAAGCTACTGCAAAAAGATTATTTAAGAAAATGGGATTAGATGATATAGAAATAGAATCAAGAATAGAAAATATGATAAAAACAAATAAAATTGATGATTTATTATCCGAAACTATTGAAATTACTGATTTTTGTGTTAATGTTTCATTTGAAAAACAAGATATACAAGATTTTATTAATTGGTTTGAAAATACAATAAATGATATAAATGAAAAATGTAAGGACTTAGATGAAGAAAATCCTTCTGATAAGAATTTTCCACCTGTCCAGATAAATAAAGGAAGTGAGTTCTTTTGTAATTTATTATGTGGACAAGATTGTAAATATTTTAATGAATATAAAGAAGGAAATAAAAATAGTTATCAAAATAGAAAAAAAACTATGGAAGAGACAATAGATGATTTGGAGGATCTATTATAAGATAAATAAAAAAATAGAGGTGGAGAATGAAAAGATATCAAAATTATCACAAGCATACATCATGGAGTAATATATCTACTCCTGATAGTCCTGTTTCGATAGAGGATTATGTAGATAGAATAATTGAATTAGGACATAATGTGTTATCAAGCGTTGAACATGGGTGGCAAGGTCATTATTATAGAGTATATGAAGCTGTTCAAAATAAAAATGCAGAATTAAAAAAAAGAAGGGATCAAGGGGAAAGGAATGTTCCAGAAGACTTAAAATTTATATTTGGAACAGAAGCGTATTGGGTAAAAGATAGATTTAGCAAAGAAAAGTATGGTCATATTATATTATTAGCTAAAAATGAAGAAGGTAGAAGAGAGATTAATGATATTTTATCAGAAGCTAATATTACTGGATATTATAATAAGCCAAGGGTTGATTTAGAATTATTAATGTCTTTACATAAAGAAAATGTTTTTATAACAACTGCTTGTATTGCTTTTTGGCAAATAGAAAATGCAGATGATGTAGTTAAACAATTAAAAGATCATTTCCAAGATAGTCTATATTTAGAAGTTCAATATCATAATACTGAATCTCAAAAAGAATTAAATAGTCATATTTTAAAATTATCAAAGCAATTAAACATACCATTAATTATGGGGTGTGATAGTCATTATATACATACATCAGATTCAGAGGAAAGAGACAACTATTTAGAAGCAAGAGGTATGTTTTATGAAAACGAAGAAGGTTGGTACTTAGATTATCCATCTTATAAGGAAGCTTTTCAAAGATTTAAAGAGCAAGGTGTTTTAACTGATGAGGAAATAGAAAAAGCCATGGATAACACTAATATAATTTTAAATTTTGATGATATTACATTCGATAAAGATATAAAATTGCCTTCATTATATCCAGGTAAATCTCAAGAATGGAAAGATAAAAAATTAAAAGATTTAATAAATGCAGCATGGAAAAGAGATTTTGCACCTTATTTATCCAAAGAGCAGAAAAAAATCTACATGGAAGGTGTAAAAAATGAATATCAAACTATAACTGAAACAAAAATGACAGATTATTTTTTATTGGACTATGAAATAGTTAAGGAAGGAAAGAAAAGAGGTGGTATTATATCACCTACTGCTAGAGGATCAGGTGGATCATTTTTTATAAATACATTATTAGGATTTAGTAACCTTAATAGATTTGAAGCACCTGTAAAATTATATCCTGAAAGATTTATGAGTAAAACAAGAATATTAGAGACAAAGTCACTCCCAGACCTTGATCTTAATTTAGGTACTGTTGATATATTTGCACAAGTACAAAAAGAATTATTAGGAGAAAACCATGCTTATCCTATGATAGCATTTGGACAATTAAAAGATTCATCTGCTTTTAAATTATATTGTAAATCACAGGGAGTCCCATTTGAGATAGCTAATAATGTTATTAAACAAATTAAATCATATGAGAAAGCTTTGAATAATGCAGAAGATGATGAAAAAGAATTTATTCATCTTTATGATTATGTTGATGAGAAATATGAACCTTATATACAAGAGAGTAAAAAATATAAAGGTATTATTAATTCAAAATCTTGTCACCCGTGTGGCTACTTCTTATATCAAGGGGATATTAGAAGAGAAATTGGATTAATTAAATGTAAATCTGAAAGTACAAAAAAAGAATATATTACTACCGTTGTTGATGGGTATGTTGCTGAAACATATAAATTTGTTAAAAATGATTTACTTAAAGTTGATGTAGCTAATACAGTTCAAAAGATCTATGATAGTATTGGTATTCCTAAACATAATATTAGAGAACTAACTGAATTAGTTAAAAATGATAAAAAAACATGGGATATTTATGCTAATGGATATACATTAGGTGTAAATCAAATGGAAAGTAATTTTGGGGTACAGTGCTGCAAACAATATAGACCTAAGAACATAGCTGAAATGACAGCATTGGTATCAGCATTAAGACCAGGATTTAAGAGTATGCTAAGTACTTTTTTAGCTAGGAAGACATACACTACTAGCATAGCCGAATTAGATAATTTATTAGAAGATAGCTTCCATTATATAATGTATCAAGAGTCAATTATGACATACCTAGGTTGGTTAGGTGTAGAGCAAACCGAAACTTATGCTATTATTAAAAAAATAAGTAAAAAGAAATTTAAAGCTCCAGAATTAGCAGAATTAAAAGAAAGACTTAGTATTGCTTGGATAGAACATACAGGAAAACTAGATGGATTTGAAGAATCATTCCAAATAGTAGAAGATTTCTCAAGATACGCTTTTAATGCTAGTCATGCTTATGCTTATGCGTATGATAGTATATATGGTGCATATCTAAAAGCCAATTACCCTTATCATTTTTATTCAGTTATGTTACAAACTTATACTGAAAAAGGTAAAAAAGATAAAGTAACAGCTTATAAAAAAGAGATGCAAGAAGCCTTTGGAATACTAGAGGGTGTATATAAATTTAGATTAGATAATAGAAAATTCTCAATAGATGAGAAAAATCATAGAATAAACCCTTCGCTATCTTCTATAAAAAATATGGGCAAAAAACTTCCAGGTGAATTATATGATCTTAGAAATAATACATATAATAGTTTTATAGAATTATTAAAGGATATAAAAGATAAAACCTCAGCCAACAAAACAATGATAGATATTCTTATAAAAATGGACTATTTTAGTGAGTTTGGGAATCCAAATGAATTATTATCTATAGTTGATATATTTGAGTTATGGAATAATAGAAAAACAATAAAAAAGGACAAACTAATAGAACTAGGATATAATATTGAAGATTTTAAACCTTATGGCAATGAAACTGAAAAACAATTTAATAAAATTAAGTCAGAACAAATAATAAACATGCTTATATCAAAATTGAATGTTAAAACAAGTATATTTGAAAGATTAAAATATGAATACGAATGTCTAGGATATTGTTATTCTAAATATCCAAAACATAAAGATAAAGCAATAATTCTTAATATAGATGCTAAATATTCTCCTAGAATAACCATATATAGATTAGATGGAGAAGAAATAGTCTATAAAGTATTAAAGAGATCTTTCAATAAAAATCCTTTTGATGAATTTGATATGATACAGATAGGTAAAATAGGCGAGAAACAAAAACAAAGAAGAATAGGTACCGATGAAAACGGAAAAGGTATCTATGAACCAATAGAAGGTTCTTATGATGATTGGCTTTATGGATGGAAAAAATTAAATAATTAAACAATATTGATAACCTTAGTCTTTACTAGGGTTATTTTTATAGAAATAAATAAAAAATAATATTGACAGATATAATGGAGGGGTGTATTATAAGTACATAAGATAAATGAAAGAGAGGTTATGAAAATGGCAGCGACAAATAAAAATAGAAAATATGATAAGTATGAAATAAAGATAACTTATCATAATGGAGATATTGAGGAAGTTAATTATAGGAGCAACATTGATACAAGTAACTATAAACAAATGCTAAATATATATAGACAGACAAAAGAGGAATACTTAAATAATAAAGATGTAGCTATAATTGATTTCGTAGGCATTTCAGAACAAGGAGAAATAGGAATATTATTTACAAAAGAAGTCTCAAAGTATGTTGAACCTAATATGTTGGATGACTTAAATAGAGACTGTAGGAATGTAATAGATGATATTATAACGCTCTTTAATGTCTTAAAGAAGCAAAAAGACTATTATAAAGAAATAGCTGACGAGTGTGAAAAAAGAAGAGATACATTACTACATGAAGTATTATTGATTAAAAATGACAGTACAAAAAATAGAGAGCTATTGGAGCATAATTTAATTGTTAAGCAAGGAGATAACGAAGTAAGAAGAAAATTTGCTAAAAATAATATTAAAGATCTAATATCTTTAAACAAGAAATTTAATATAAATTCAACAATAAATATATTAAAAGAGTTCTCAACAGAAAGAAATTTAAATGGTTATGATAAAGAAAGTCCGAAAGAATATAAGAATAGAGTAGAATTTAAGGTTACATATAAAGATGATATAGCAAGAGTTAGGCTAATTAAGCAATATAAACATAAATATGATGAAATGAAAAATGATGTAGTAAATAAAACCTTATATTTCTACAATCATGTTGGGGAAGGTAAGAGAAAGAGTAAGAAGAAAATAAGTATCAAATAATACAATAAATAAAAAATAAGTAATTAAAATCAGGATTTTAATTTAAGTTATATAAGGAAGAAGAAAGTGAATATTAAAGGCTATCAAAATAATAAATTATTAATATCCTAAGTATTAATAATACTTGTATTAGATTTACTCGTAAATGATTAATAAATCATACAAAATCAAGTCATAACATAAAAATATCAATAAAAAGGGGGTTATTTCAAATGAATAAAGGAACTTTATATACAAGTTATTTTGTTAATTGGAGACGATGGAAACAATTAAAGAATACATTCAACATAGCAATTACTAGATATAAGCCTAAATATATGGATTTCAGTAAAGAAGGGATTGAATTGCTCCAAGGTTTAGCTCCAACAAATACATTATTAAATACATATAAGAACGGATTAATAACTGAAAATCAATTTAGAAATGAATTTATAGACTATTTGAGTATAAATATAGACTCTATTAAAGATTTAAATGAAGTCAAAAAGTGCTTAGATAACGGAACTAATGTTTTATTACTATATTATGAATCAAAAAATAAATTTTGTCATAGGCATATAATAGTTGAAATATTTGATGAAGCAGGATATAACATTAAAGAAATTTAATTATAAAATGTAAGGAGGATAAAATAAATTGGAAACAGACTTACTAAATTACATAATAGACAATTCAATAAGTAATAAGGAGGTATTTGAAAGATATTCTAACTTAATACAAGAATTAAGTAATATTGAAAAGCTAAATCATAAAAATATAACAAATGAAATTAAAACTGTCATAATGCAGCAATGTGAGAATCATTTAAATGAAATTAAAGATTATTATGATGAATTTAAATACGATTTTAATAATAATAAATATAATTTCATTCTTTTAATGAAAGAAACGTTAAAAATATATTGTAATAAAGAAGACATATGCTATATATGTGGAGATGATTTAGAATACAGTATGTATAAAGAGAGTAGAGGAGAATATTTTGGTTTTCCCTCATATGAGAATATATATAAGGCACATTGTTCTAATGGTTGTTTTTAATATAAAAATAAATAAACAATATTGTTAAAGGGGGTGATGCAATGAAGAAATTATTACTAGGTTCTATAATTATAACCTCTTCTGTTATAACTTCAATAGCAATTCATAATAATTATATACCTAGAATAGATACTTCAAAAGTTGGATTAGTAGAATATAAGAACATACCAAAATTAACTCCTAATTTAGATATTCTAAAAAAACTTATTTTAAAAGCAAGAGTTAAACAAGAAAAGGAAAGATTAAAGTACATAGAGGAACAAGAACAATTAAAAAAAGAAAAAGATATAGATAGAAAGGTTGAATTCACACTAAGTTTTTATACATCTCTTCCTGAAGAAAATGGTGGACATACTGTTACTTGTAAAGGGGAGAAACTTAAATATGGAATGGTTGCATCTAATGTATATAAATTAGGCACTAAAATCAGTCTAAAAGACTATGGTGTTTTTACTGTTTCTGATAGAGGTGGTTCTAATTTTAATAGTCCAAACAGATTAGATGTCTTAATTGAACGTAATGGAGGTGAGAATGATACGGAATATTTAAATAGAGTAAATAATATGGGAAAATATACTGTAACAGGATACATAGAAAATAAAAAAAATAAATAATTTTAAGGAGGTCTTCTTATGAAGGATAGTGACTCAATTAGAGAGACTATTAATAAAAAAATGATACGATTTCATGGGAATAACTGTCTTGATTTAAAAGAAAAAATGAAGCATAATAACATCATTGATATAAAACGAGAGATAAAAGAAACTGAAAATAAATCATTACAAAATGACTTTAAATCGTTCTTAAACAAATCTAATTCTCTTACCAATGACGAGAAGAATGGTGCTGAATTATTCTTAGAATACCTATTAAATAATTGAGGAGGAATTATATGAAAGAGACAATAAAAATAACAAAAAGAGATGGACAAAAGGTGGATTTTAATAAAGAAAAAATAATTAATGCTATTATGATGGCTATGAAAAACGGAAGCGGTATAGTTAAGGAAGATATAGCTAAAAAAATAGCAGATCAAATAGAGATGAATTTAATTAAAGGGATAACTAAAGAAACTGTACAAGGGATAGAAACAGATGTATATTATAAGCTTATATCATTAGGAGAAGAAGAAACTGCTAAAGCTTATGAAGGATATAGAGCTATACAGGAATATAAAAGAGAGGTTAACACTACAGATGAAAGTATTCTTAAATTAGTAGATATGACTAATGAAGATGTTATAAAAGAAAACTCAAATAAAAATGCTGCAGTAGCATCTACTCAAAGAGATCTAATAGCTGGAGAGGTATCAAAAGATATCGCTATGAGAAAGTTAATTCCACCTCATATAGTTCAAGCTCATATGAATGGTATATTGCATTGGCATGATATGGACTATACATTACAAAAAATATTTAATTGCGATTTAATTAACTTAGAAGATATGCTTCAAAATGGGACTGTTATAAATGAAAAATTAGTTGAGACTCCTAAGAGTTTTGAAACAGCTTGTACGATAACAACTCAAATTATGGCTCAAGTATCTAGTGGACAATATGGTGGGCAAAGTATAACGATAAGGCATCTAGCACCATTCTTAAAGGTTACTTATGATAAATACTATAAGAAATATATAGAAATGTTTAATGATGAATGTATAGCTAAAAAGTTAGCTAAAGATAGGGAGTTAGAAAGTCTTAAAGCTGGTATACAAACAATCAGATACCAACTTTCAACTTTAAACTCTACAAATGGTCAATCTCCATTTGCAACTATCTACTTAGAAATAGTAGAAGGATCAGAGTTTGAGGAAGAAGAAGCATTAATATGTGAAGAAATGATAATACAAAGACTTGAAGGTATGAAAAACTATAAAGGTCAAGAAATTGGAGAGGCGTTTCCTAAACTTATATATGTATTAGATGAACACAACTGCTTAGAAGGCGGAAAATATGATTACATCACTAAGTTGGCAGCTAAATGCAATGTTAAAAGATTAGTTCCTGATTATCAATCAGCTAAAATCATGAGACAAAATTATGAAGGCAATAACTTTCCTCCTATGGGTAAATAAAACTGCTCATATAAAACCTTGTGAACCTATAAATATAGGGTGTACAGCTTACGTTAAGGATTGTTAGGAAATGAACAATAGAAGTTGTGCTAACTGGGAAACCTAAGTCGAAGGATATGGCAATCCAGTGCCAAGTTATATAATCTTCTAAGTGAATTGGAAGTGATAATATATGATAGTATATAAAATAATTTGTAAAGTAAATAATAAAGTTTACGTAGGTCAAACATCAGAAAGTCTTAAGCAAAGATTTAGCAGACATATGGGATATCAAAAATATGAACATGATACTAAATTTTATAGAGCTGTTAGAAAATATGGGGTTGAAAATTTCGAAATATTTCAAATAGACACAGCTACAAATCAAGATGAGCTAGATGAAAAAGAATTATTCTGGATAAATAAATTGGATGCTGTTAATAGTGGATATAATTCTAAAGCCGTTAAAGGTAAATGTGGTGGCGATACATTATCATTTCATCCTAATAAGACTGAGATATCTGAAAAAATAAGACAAAGTAAACTTGGAGATAAGAACCCTATGAGAATCAATGGAGGACTAAAGGGGGAGAGAAATGGAATGTATGGAAAGCGTGGAAAATATAATAAAAATTCAAAAAAATGCGTATCCGTTTCTATAAACGATCCTAGTCAAGTTCTAATATTTGATTCAATACAAGAATTACAAAAATATCATAAAGTAACAACTGATACTATGGTATGTTTTAGATGTAATGGAAGAACAAAATCTCCTTATAAAGGATATTATTTTAAATATTACGAAGATTATATAAAAGGTCAACAGACTATCGAAAACATTGCTATAAATAGCAAGAAGTTAGTAGAGTACATTTGAAGTGAAATTCTTCATTTGGAAGTGCAAGGCATTACATTAATGTATGTAATGAAGATATAGTCGGAGCGAGTAATCAGTATAGAAATGTACATCTCGTTTGTGTAGATCTCACTTAAGTTGTTGGAAAGATGAAAATGGAAACTATAAATGGTATGGTAGATTTAATCAAGGTGTTGTTTCATTAAATCTACCTCAAATCGGAATAATCGCAAATAAAGATATGAATTTATTCTGGAAAATACTCGATAAAAGATTAGATCTTTGTAAGGAAGCTTTATTAGTAAGGCATCATTTACTAGAAGGTACATTAAGTGATGTATCACCTATTCATTGGCAACATGGAGCTATAGCAAGATTAGAAAAAGGTGAAAAGATAGACCAATTATTACATGGTGGCTATTCAACTATATCATTAGGATATGTTGGTATATATGAAATGGTTCAATCCATGTTAGGCATAAGCCACACAACTCCTAAAGGTGAGAAATTCGCATTAGAAGTAATGAATAAAATGAGAGAGAAATGTGATGAATGGAAGAATGAAACTGGTATAGGCTTTGGTTTATATGGATCTCCTGCTGAAAATTTAGTATATAGATTCTGTAGAATTGATAAACAAAAGTTTGGCGAAATACCAAACGTAACAGATAAGCTATATTATACCAATAGTTACCATGTTAACGTAACAGAACCTATAGATGCTTTCAGTAAGTTAAAATTTGAAGCTCAATTCCATAGCATATCTTCTGGTGGATGTATCTCTTATATAGAAGTACCAGATATGAGTAAGAATTTTGAAGCAGTAGAAGAAGTAATTAATTTCATCTATCATAACGTTCAATATGCAGAAATAAATACTAAACCTGATATATGTTATAAGTGTGGCTTTACAGGGGAAATATTAAACGATGAAAATTTAAATTGGTACTGTCCAAACTGTGGAAATAAAGATGAAAAAGAAATGCAAGTTATGAGAAGAACTTGTGGATACATTGGTACAAACTTCTGGAATAAAGGAAGAACACAGGAAATAAGAGAAAGAGTAATGCATTTATAATTAGGAGGGTATATCCCTCCTAGAAAGGAGATGTTTATATTGAATTATGCAGAAATCAAGCCTTTTGATATTGCTAATTCTCCATATATAGGATCTACTATTTTCTTTAGTGGTTGTAAATTTCATTGTAAAGGATGTTTTAATGAGGTTGCCTGGAACTTTGATTATGGTAAACCTTATACTAAAGAAGTAGAAGATAGATTTATATCTTACTTAAAGCACGAAAGAGTTAGAAATGCTAATATTTTAGGTGGAGAACCATTCCAACAAGATTTAGATATAATACTCGGCTTAGTTAAAAGAATAAAGTTAGAAACTAACGTAAATATATGGATGTGGACTGGAAATTTATTCGAAGACTTAATAAAAAATAATAAATGTATGAAAATATTAAACTATGTTGATATATTAGTTGACGGGCAATTCCAAATAGAGAATAAAGATATTAATTTACGATATAGAGGTTCATCTAACCAAAGAGTAATAGATGTACAAGAATCATTAAGAAAAAATAAAACAATTTTATCTGATAAATACAATAAATAACAAAGGGGAGAAATTTTAATGGAATTAAGAATTAAATATTTTGATGGAGCAACAGAATTAGAGAAAATAAGCAAAGGTAATTGGATCGATGTATACGCAAACAAAGATGTTTTCGTACCTTATATGGGGCATGCAATGATACCACTAGGATTTGCATTAGAATTACCAAAGGGATGGGAAGGTCATGTAGCCCCTAGAAGTTCAACATTTAAAACTTGGGGAATAATACAAACTAACAGCGTTGGAATAGTAGACGATACATATATAGGTGATAACGATCAATGGCATATTCCTGTTCAATGTACTATGGCAAAAGTTAGTGAAAAGCTTGAATTGGAAGGAAATAAAGTTACTATGATGGGAACTTGGATAAGAAAAGGAGATAAGATTGGTCAATTCAGAATAATGGAATCAATGCCTGAAGTAACATTTAAAAAAGTAGATTTACTTGGGAATGAAAATCGTGGGGGATTTGGAACTACAGGAACCAAATAATTTTATTGAATTATATTGAATTTTTGTATATATATGGTATAATGTTATTGTAAGGTTAATCACATGTTTTGTTGTATATAATACTCCATATTCTAAAATTGAATTAAACCAATTTTGAGGTTAATATTAATAATCCAAAATACACTTCTTATATTTTAATTCTGTTTATTTAAGTAAAAAAATAGTCAAGAATAATTAAAAATTAAGAAAAGGAGTTGATTCACTTGGAGATTATTACAAGAAACTTTGTGTTTAAACTTACTCCCGAAATGGCTAAAATTATACTATCATTCATACTTATAATACTTAATATAAAACTATAGATTTCGGATTTTTGGGGAGAGGGGGAGGCTATTATAATAAGCTTCTCCTTTACTTTACCTACTTCTATTTATAAATACTAATATATAATTTTAAAAATAAGCAAAAAAAATAGAGAGTTATAATACTCTCTATTTCTTTTCTTCACTTCTTATTTTTATTTCTAATATATTATCATTAATCTTAGTAAAGGAATTTTTCAAATCGCTAACATCATCTTTAATCCCTATAATTTCAAAATTCATTTTATCACACAATTCTTTATTAGTTGCAGTTGATTGGTTTAGCGCTGCTGCTAATTCTCTATTAATTGCATTAGTTTCATCTATCTTAATATTTAAATTATCTTCTCGTTTTTTTCCATCTTCTATCAATTCATATAGCTTATTTTTATCTTCTCTTGAGTCTTCTTTTATTGATTCTATCAATGGTTCTAATGAATTCTTACTACCTTTTGTTTTGATTAATTCTATGATCTTATCACCATATTTATAAAAGCACATAAATATAATAATCAATAATAAAGCTGGTACTCCAACATATTTTACTAAATCTAATAATATTTTTTCCATAAAAAAAAGCACCTCCTTTCAAACATTAATTTGTTTATTAAAGAAAATGCTTCTTATTCTTTATTTCTACTTCTTAAAGCTCCATATTTAGCCTTTGCTTCTTTAAGTTTTGAAGTATCTTGTTTTATATAATGCTTCAGAGTTACATCAGTAGAAGCATGATTTAACATTTTACTTATATCTTCTAAATCGCAACCGTTATTTTTAAGCAATGTAGCTCCTGAATGTCTTAAATCATGATTGTGTAGGGTAGGGACACCGATAAGTTCACCGACCTTCTTACACCACTTATTACAGGTTGTATTTGTAGGATTACTATATTCCTTCCCGTATCTCGTTGCAAATACATAATCACATTTTATTCCTTTTGATTCTCTATATGCCTTCAATCTTAATAATAATTCTTTACAGTATTCATCAAAATCAAGATCCACAATATAGCCTTCCTTTTCTAAAACACCTTGAACAACACAGTTATCCCAATCTATTTGTTCCCATTTCATATTAGATAAAGCGTTAACTCTAGCCATTGTTGATAATCCAACAGATATATATGTATGTATTTGTAAGTCATTTAAACTCTCTAATTTATCCATCATTAAATCAACCTGTTCCTGAGTCAAGAAAGTTTGTTCTACTACATCAGTATCCTTTCTTGGTCTATCAATAAATTCCATAGGATTTTCCTTAGTTATTCTTTTTTTCTTTAAATATATATAAAAAGCAGATATACTAGACATTCTTCTTTTTATTCTTCTTGAATTATTACCTTCAGATTTACAATAGTAGAAGAACTCTGTGAGATCATCCTCATCTATTTCTAAGGCTGATTTATTATCTTGAAACATATATATATAAGAAAACCATGCAATTAAATCTCTTTCATAATTATATATTGATTTCTCTGATAATTCTTTAATTGTCATATCTACTTTGTATTTTTTTAAATATTTCATTGTTTCTTTATTTATTTTTTCTATTGGTACTTTTAATATTATTCTTTTACTTCTTTTAGCTATTTTTCACACAACCTTTCTTAAATATTTTTTATTTATTTTTTGTATAATTTAAATTTCAAGCTTGTTTAAATCGATGTTTTACTAGGTTATATATTTTCTTGAAATTTAAATATTGTATAAATCGATATAGTTATTATTGATATGATTATTCGATTTTACCGAAAGCAAAGATTCCCTAATGAAATTTGCCTTATTCGGTACAAACGGCTTGGTTGAGCCATTTTAAATCATTGAGTTATTTCGCTAAATTATGATTTAGCGAAATTTATGTTAAAAAATGAAATTTTAATATAAAAAGTAGTTAAGAAGATAAATCTTAACTACTTTTTTATATTATTTAAATAACTTAGGCATATTTTTAGAATAATTTTCAATATTAATGGAATCCTTAGATTTTTCTTTAAAATACAATCTTGGAAATCTTGGGGATTTCAACGCCTCCACAAGTGGCTTTCCATCTTTATCAATATAATCATCTAATTCATTTTCATTCACAATAGTTATATTTTTAATTAAAATCCATGTATGTTTTTTATCCTTACAATAAGGAATTGGGATATATTCCTCTAATTCAGTTGGTATAAAAGGTTCTTTACTTGATAGAACGTCCAAAATATCAGCAGAAACATAAACTTGTTTACCATCATCTTTTGATTTAAAGAATAATATTAGCTTTTCTAAATCAGCAATATGCCCCTTAGAAACCCTTAAATCGCTTGATAACGCAACCTTAGAGCTTTCAATTTCCTTAGCATAATGATAATTGATAATCTCCTCTGGTTTTTTATTCTCAATAATTCTAATAGCAAGACCTGTAAATTTATTCATAATACCCTCTCCTCATACAATACAAATATTTATAATTATATAATATATAAAAGTATAGATGTAGTCAAGTAGTTTAGTAGTGATTTAGATTAATAGTATAAAAACTGATTTTTAGACCTAATTTTTATTAAAATTCAGATTTTAATTTAATATAAAATTGAATAAATTATTTATATCCTTTTTATTTATTTTTATTAATCTTATCTCTTAATTCAATATAAAACTAATCTGTAAAGTATAACTTTTACTAGGTGCTTTACTTTTGTTGTAATTTAATTTATAATGATGACACCTAGTACACAATATATAAAAAGATAGCAGCAAAATATTCGTACATATAAAGTCTGCTATCTTTTTTTGTAAAAAATAAAAACCTCATTCTAATATGAATGAGATTCCTCTTTTATTGTTTCTTCGTTATCTATATCTACCATTTCCCTTTTATTATTCTTATTAATATCTCTTCCCAATCTAATTAAATTCTTATTTATATTCCTAAGCGTATTCTCTATCCTTTCTGTATTATATTCTATTGATTCTGTATTTGATTTTATTCTGCTGTTTATCATTGGTATGCATATTATCAAAATCAAAAACAATACAATGTTACACAATCCAACTATCCCACCAACTATAAATAATATTTTTCCAAACGATTCTATTATATCCATTCTATCAGCCTCCAATATATTAATCATTATAATAATTTTATCATCTGTTTTTATATATTTTTTTAAAATTTATGTTAATAATTAATATTTTTGCTATAATATCCCTCCTAATTCTGTATATCTTTTTATAGTAATGTCAATAATCTAGATAAGTTCCAATTATGGGACATCCCCCAACCTCAATATAAATTATTGTTTACACGAAATTTCTTTTATATAGTAAGTAAAAGAAAATTAAAAACCAGTAAGACTGCCCACTTACTGGTTTTTTTATTATTTAACTTCTTTATCCCATGAACTATCTATATACTTACATTCATATACATCCGTTGGATTCTCTTGAGTAATACTTAAATCTATTTCATCACATTGATCTTTAAATGCATTTTCTACATTCTTTCTTATGTTATTAAGTATTCCTACAATTAGAACTTTATTTTTATATATTAAATTTACTTTTACAATCTTTCTGTTATTATCATTTATTACTTCAAAACTAGAAGCTCCTGTTTTTAAATCCGTATTTCCTTCATTAATCAACTTATTTTATTTATTTGAAATTGAATGCAATAATGAACGATAAATAAAATATAAAATAATTAATAATATTATTGATATTCCAAAAGGAACAAAGAACCCAAATAATTGTGCTAAGAATCCAGCAATTATTGGGACAATTATATTTAAAAGTTTAGTTAAAGATGATAGTTTAGTAAAAAACTTTCCACTAATTTCTGATGGAATATATTTCATTAGTATTGAATAATGACTAGGAAACCATATAGTATTACCTATTGATTTTAATATATATGCAATAATTATAACCATATAACTTTTACCAAACGTTAATAAAAATGAAAAAGCTAAAAAGAAAATTAATCCGAATTGAACTATTTTTTCATTTTTAAATTTACTAGTTAAGTTTTTAGTATAAAATCCCGTTGCTAATGATGCAATTGAATAAATTACTTCAATTATCATAATTTCAAATATAGAAAATTTTAGAACACTTAACATATAGTATATAGTAAAAGATGTTGAAAGTAGACTAAAATTTATATTAATTAAAATACTAGCAAGTGTACCTGTAAATAATTCTTTAGGAATTTTAAATTTCATTGATGAAGTTTTTATAGTACTAGGATTAATTTTTTTTAAATTTTTATGGGCAAATATTGTAACAAATAAAAATCCAATACCACAACAAATGAAAATTATTCTGAATGTTAGTATAGATGGAAATTTATATGTGAGTAAATAACCTATTAATGGATATAATAAAATAGTAAATAATTCAGGTGTTACTAAATGATATGTGTATATTTTTTGCATATTTTCTTGAGGGAAAATTTTACTTTCATAAATTTTGTAAACTGGATTTAATATATTAGTAATACTACTAGAAATTGTTCCTAATAAGAAACCAAAAGTAGTTGAAGATAATCCATATATTATGGGAGGAATACTTTCAGTAATCCAATCAATACAAATTCCTTTATTAGGAGAAACTTTATCTATAAATTTACTAAGTATAAATGTAAAAATAATATCAAATAATGAGGATAATCCAATTATTAATCCTGCATTACTTATATCGATACCGAGTTTGTTCATAAATATAGGTAATAAAACAGTGTATATTAAAAAAATACCACCAAACCAATGCATAATAATGTAGTTAATTATAGGTTTATCAAAGCTTAAAAATTCTGTGAAAGGAGAATTTTTTTTTGAAATTTTCATAGTTCCTCCAAAGTTAAGATATTATTTTAGTTTCGATTAAATAATCTAATATTTGATTGACAGAAGTTCTTAATTCAAAAATAGGAACATCTTCATATATTAAATTTAAATTTTGAATAATATCAGCATATTTAAAATTTTTTTCTATAAAAATGAGTATATGATATGTCAATTCATTTGATTTTATAATTTCTTCTGTTTGATAATTATAAATATATAATGTACCGTTATCGATTAGTTCTTCAAATCTAAAGAAAATATTCTTATTTATTATCATAGTATTCCTCCTAAGTTTTTATTTAAATTTAGAACATCTAGGGTCATAATTAGTATTTTTTATGTAGGCAGCAGCAAAACAGCCGCCAGTACAATTTTTTTGATTTGAGCATTTTGAACATTTTGAATTATTATTCCAAATTAAATTTCTAAAAATAATATTTTCATTATTCCATATTTCAGATAAAGTATTATTAATTAAATTTCCAATTTTAAAAGTAGATTTATGTAAAAATGGACATGGAAATACATTTCCAAAAGAATCAATTTCTATTGATGTCCTATTGGCAGGGCAAATTAATTTAGTATTGCTTAAATATTTATTTAGATAGGTATTTCCCCAAGGAACTGCAATAGGATCTTGGGAGATATAAAGATTATTTGGATATTTAAAATAATAATCTAGAACATTTATAAAATTAGTTAAAATTTCATCATCAGAAGGTAAATAACAGTCATTAGAATTTGATAACTCTAATAGTGGAGAAAATGAAATAATATCAACATTTAAATAAATAGCTAATTTATAAATATCTATTAAATTTTTAACATTTTTATTAGTTACAACTGTATTAAGTTTTACTTTTAAGTTAAAAGTTTTTAATAATTGAATAGAAGCTATTATTTGATCAAAAAAATCAATATTTCTAGTTTCTTCAAAAAGTTCTTTAGTATGACCATCAAGGCTAATTTGAATACAATCTGTATGCGATAAAATTTTAGAAAGTTCATGTATTAAAGAATGATTTAGCAAAGAACCATTTGTATGAATTGTTAAAACGATATTTTTACTTTTTATATATTTAACTATTTTTAAAAAGTCAGGATTAAGTAATGGTTCACCACCAGTTAAATAGATGGAATATGGTTTTTTATGGCCAAATTTATCCAATATGATTTTAACATCTTCTAATAATAAATGTTTTTTATTAGTTTTAGAGCTGAAGCAATGAGGACAACTAAAATTACAATGATTAGTTATTTTTAAACCAACTAATAAAGGTGCACTTAAATGAGATAAATTGCAACGATCCATTTCTAATTTCATATAACTTAAGAAATCAATATGATTATTTTTTTGAATGAGATATTTATTTTTAAAATATTTATTTAGAGATAGATTTAATTCATTCATAAATTTTAAACTCCCTTTTTTAATGTGTTATAAGTTAAATTGCACCTATAATCTTTTATATTTGGAAACCCATTTAAAAGATGATTTCTACCCAAATCACCACCCTTACAAATTGTTAGATAATCACAATAGCGGCATACTTGATTAGATAAATCACGTTGATAAATTAAAGTAGAAATTTTTTTAAAGTTATTAGTTAATGTGAGTAAGGAATCAGTGTATATATTACCAATTTTAAAAGATTCTTGTTCAAGTGTTACGTCAGGATAAATATCTCCTTTATAATTAATAAACCAATAAAGAAGATAATCAGGATTAATTATTTTACAATCATTTAAATTTTGAATATAAAACTTAGCTGAATTTGAAAAAAATTCAACGGGTATAAAAATTCTTAATTTAGTTTTAAAACTTGAAGAAGATAAAATACATTTATTTATTTCATTTAAAAAGTCATTTAAATCTAATTTAGAATATAAATTTTTTCCTTTATTTAAATCGTAAACATGACTAATACTAAAAGTATCTATGTTTAAATCATTAGCTAAACTGTATGTATTATGAATGTCAAAAACATTAAAATATGAAGCCGTATAGTTAATTCGTACTTTTATATTATATTTTTTTAATAGTTTTATATTTTTTATAATTAAATGAAAAGAATCACTATTTCTTTGAGCTTCAAATGTATTAGAGGTGGAGCCATCAAGGCTGATTTGAATACAATCAGTTTCTAAATTTAAAACTTGAGATAATTTTTCGCAAATATTTTTAGTTAATAAAGTCCCATTCGAAAAAATTTCTAAACAGAAACGATTTCTTTTTAATTCTGATAGAATTTCAAAAATATCATTCCTTAGGAAAGGTTCTCCACCACTTAATGTGATATGAAGAATTTCTAAAGATTTGAATTTTTCTATAGTTTTTAGGATAACACTCAAAGGTTCTTCAAAATTATTTAACTTCGCCCAGCAGTGGGAACAATTCATATTGCATTTGCCTGTTATTTTCCACCCTACCCATAAAGGAGATTTTATATTTAAAATATCTTTATTAGTAATATTTGAAATAAAAGTATCCATAAATATTTTTTCTTTTTTTCGATCATTAAAGTTTTGTGACTTAGATAAATAATTAGTTATATTTTTTATAATATTAGAATCAATCATAAAAGCCTCCTTATTTAAATGTAAAGGTAAGTATGTATTACATACTTACCTTATTATTTAATTTAAATTAATGCCCATGTGATTTAGAAGCTATAATACTTTGAGATGCTAATTCTTTTGAGTCAACTTTTTCAAATTTTACAGTTAAAATTTTTGATTGTTTTTTCATAAAAAGTACCTCCTTATAAATTATTATCTAAAATTTCAAAATACATGTATCTTATAGAGATTTTACCATTAAAAAATAAAAAAATGTAATTAAATTCAAATAGTTAATAAAAAGTTTAAATAATTAATAATTATGAAAAATATAAGTTTATTGTTAACATTCAGAAGAATTGTTTTAAGTAATATCAAATTATTTTCTATACAAAGTTACCATATATTTCATTTTATTATTTTTGAATCAGTTATACAATTCTAACTCAACTTAGGAGAACCCCACCCACCATGATTATTTCCTGCTCATTTATTTATTAACATTATATATAAAGATAAAGAAAATTTCTTTATATTAGTTAACTATTTAAGTCGTCTCTTTTTGTTTTTATTTTTTTAAACTTTTGTCATCTTTATGTAATGTATAAAAATACCACAAATGTTACAATTATCATATGTTAATAAAAAGGGGGATTAATTATGAAATTATCAAAAATAAGTCTATTTACTTCAACTCTTATAGTCTCATCAGTTCTATTTACTCCAATTTCATCATTTGCTAGTGAAATAAACTCAGTACATACAATAACGCCAAGAGCGCATATTACAGGTGGTGGTGGAACTCTTAGACCTCAAACTTCAAAAATACTTTATTTATCAAAATACGAATTAGAAAGATATTATGGGAAAAAATTTGGATCAGGAAACTCTTTAATTGATTTAGGTATAAGTTCTATTATATCAAAGAAACTCCCTAAAATTGGAGCTTTCATAGGAGTAAGTTCTGCTTTAGTAAATGAAGCAGTCGATAAACGAGCTAATACATTAAATAAAATAAAAAATAATATTTTATACGATGGTGCTCGAGGTATAAAGGTAACTCTTATAGGAAAACCTTCCGGATATCCTACTTTAAGTATAAAATTTGATACATGGTGGTGATGGTATGAATAGCTTTATTAAAAAAAATAAATGCATCAGAAACTTTATAAGCAATAAATATCTATATTGGTTAGTCGCTGTGTCTATATCAATTATACTCCCTTGGATTTTATTTAAAGTAAATCCTCTAAAAATTACATCAGGTATTGGATGGCCTCAATGTACTACTATTTTAGTAATAAGTTTATTTTCAATAATAGAAAAAACTTATAAAAAGAAGTAGTTATTTTCATGAAAGTTTCTTACAAAAACCTCATTCAATAAAGGATAAGGTTTTTGTTTTCTTCTATTCTTTAACTTTTAAATTATTATTATTTTATCATGGTATATATAATTCTTTATTAAAATTAATTATTTACTATATAACTCTTTCTATGTATCTATTCTGACTACTCCATCTACACTAACCCCTTCTTCACATTTATTATTAAACTACTTACAATAGAATTTAATATTAGCAAATCTGAAGGTATAACTTTTAATTCTTTATTTTTAGCCTTCCCCCCATTAATCATTATAGTATGGATAAATGCTAAATAACTACTTGTACACATACTTATCATTACATATTTTTTCATTTAGTAAATCAGAATACTTACTTATCTTTAATTTATCATTAAAAATATTTTTATTTAATGCTTCTACAATCTTTATATCTATATCATTTGCTTTTACCCCAATAATTATTTCTTCTATTGCTTCATTTATTCCATCTAAAAAAGTAACTCTATCTTTGCTATTATGATCATATATAATAAATCTATATTCATCTTCATATTTCCAGGCATCAAGTTTTATAAGATATTTTTTCTTAAGAACTTCTAAAATCAATTCTTTATTTAGTTGTTTAATACTTTTTATCTCTTTTTCCCATTCTGATATACATTTTTCTTTTTCCTCATAATAATTATAATAATCATCAAAATTAACTCCATATATTTCTTCATAATTATTAATATAATAATTCAAATTAGCTAATTTATTCTTATTAGTATTAATTTGTTTTTTGAGTTTTGTGT
>NZ_JAFBDA010000034.1 GCF_016907995.1 Clostridium sardiniense
TTTAACTTTTTTAATATAACATTTCCATCCAATCTTAATTTAGTTTATTTCTAGTTAATAAACATATATCTTTAAAAATCATATTATTTTTAGTTCAAAATAAAAAAAGCTTATACATTCTCATATAAGAATGTATAAGCTTAATACTTTTTATTATTTAACTATATTTTCTAAGTCCTCAACAATCATGTTGATTACTTCTATCTTTGATTTTGCTGATTCATTATCAGGCATCCATTCTAATCCTGAGTTTAGGCTATTCCCAGTCTCCTTATACTCTCTGATCAATTTCAATAACTCTTCTCTCATAAAAAATCTCTCCTAACTCGCACAGGTAATATTTTACTTTACAGTATATTATACCTCTAAATTGGAATTTTATTCAACTGTTACTGATTTTGCTAGATTTCTTGGCTTATCTATGTCAAATCCTTTAAAACTTGCAACATAGTAAGCTAATAGTTGTAATTCAACAGCTGCAATAATTGGTGCAAACATATCGATAGTTTCAGGTATGAATAATACATTATCTAAAACTTCTTGAGCTTTTTCGCTTTGTCTAAATGTTATTCCAAAATTAATTGCTCCTCTTGATTTTATTTCAACAACATTACTAATCATTTTATCTATTAAATTCTTTTGAGTAAGAACTGAAACAACCTTTGTACCTTTTTCTATTAAAGCAATTGGTCCATGTTTTAATTCTCCTCCAGCATAAGCTTCTGAATGGATATATGATATTTCTTTTAATTTTAATGATCCTTCTAAAGCAAGTGCAAAATCCATTCCTCTTCCTAAGAAGAATATATCATCTTCATCTTTAATTTCTTCTGCAACTTTCTTTACATCTTCTGTATCTTTTAATACTTCTTCTATCTTTTCAGGAATTAATAATAATTCCTTCTTTAAATTACTTATTTCTTCTTCACTTACAGTTTTTAAAAGTTCTCCAAAGTACATTGCAATTGTATGCATTATTACTACTTGTGTAGTATATGCCTTTGTTGATGCTACTGAAATTTCTGGTCCTGCCATAGTGTATATAACATGATCAGCCTCTCTTGAAATTGTACTTCCAACAACATTTGTAACAGCTAATGTCTTTGCTCCAGCTTTATTACAATCTCTTAATACCGCTAAAGTATCTGCTGTTTCACCTGATTGGCTTAATACAACAACTAATGATTTATCAGTAACTAGTGGATCTCTATATCTAAATTCTGATGCAATATCAACTTCTACTGGTATTCTTGCAAGTTTTTCTATTGAGTATTTACCCATTAATCCTGCATGGTATGCAGTTCCACAAGCTACCATATAAATTCTATCAATGTTTTCTAGCTCTTCTTTTGAAATTTTAAAATCATCAAAACAAATGCCATGTTCCATTGATACTCTTGAAGTCATAGTATCCCTAATTGCTTTTGGCTGTTCGTGAATTTCTTTTAACATGAATGAATCAAATCCACCTTTTTCTGCTGCATCTGCATTCCATGTTACTTTAAATACTTCTTTATCTATCTTATTGCCGTTTTCATCAAGAAGTTTTACTCCTTCTTCTGTGATAACAACAAATTCATTATCTTCTAAAAGATATACATCTCTAGTGTAGTTTAAAACTGCTGGTATATCTGAGGCAATAAAGTTTTCGTCTCCTTCTAATCCTACGATTAATGGACTATCCTTTCTTACAGCTACAAGCTTATCAGGTTCTGCATTACAAACTGCTCCTATTGCAAAGCTTCCTTGTAGATCCTTTGATGCTCTAACTACTGCCTTAAATAAATCTCCTTCATAGTAGTATTCTATAAGGTTTGGTATAACCTCAGTATCTGTTTCTGAAACAAAGTTACATCCCTTGCTCTTTAAAAATTCTCTAAGTTCAATGTAGTTTTCTATAATACCATTGTGAACAACAGCTACATCTCCTTTTGAACTTAAATGAGGATGTGAATTAACATCTGATGGCTCCCCATGAGTTGCCCATCTAGTATGTCCAATTCCGATACTTCCTTTCATAGGATTTTCCTTTAGGCTTTCTTCTAAATTAGCAAGACGTCCTTTTTGCTTTCTAACGTCAATCTTGCCATCCTCTATAACAGCTACTCCAGCTGAGTCATATCCTCTATACTCAAGCTTTGATAATCCCTCTACTAAAAAGTTAGTTGCTTGTCCTTTACCAACATATCCTACTATTCCGCACATAAAAATCTTCCTTCCTTTGTATCTAATATTATATTTAATTGTCATCTTCTTTACGATTTTCTCCTAGCGTAAATAAAAATGGGTATAATAATCCTAGGACTACAAAAACCATAAAATTGAAGGTTTTAACACCAGATTGGATTTGTGCTATAGATTGCTCCATAGTTTTGCCAATCGTTAACGGTAGTGCGATACCGTGGGGCACCCGCCGAAAAGTTTCGATAACTCCCAACCTCGTCAACTTAAGCTGCTATTAAAATTTATCATAATAAGCTTACCTAAGTTCTGGCGCTTTTTATCTATTTAAAAGTCTATTCCTATAACATTCACTTCCTTTTTACAAAATTTTATACCTTCCAAATTATTTTATCATATTTTTTTAGTTTGTCTATATGATTAACATATTTTATTATTCTCACTTTTGCTACAAATTTCAATAATTTAATTTAAATTTTTTTAAAATTTTCTATCATTTTTAGTTTCTTTTCTCTACTCATTTTTTTGATTTCATATTCTCTTTTCATTGCTTTAATTTTTTCTTCAAACTCTTCAAAATATACAAGTTCTAATGGGCCTCTCCCCTTTGTATATTTTGCTCCTTTTCCTTCTTTATGCGCTCTAAATCTACGCTCTAGATTATTAGTCCATCCTGTATAAAGAGATTTATCTTTACATCTTATTATATAAACATAATTCATTTTATCACCTTATTTTTATTTATTTTTGTATATTAAATTGTTAAATCACAAAGTATATATTTTATCGATAACGTTTTACTAAATCATTGTAATATTTTCTTAATTCTTTTACCATAATTTTTTAGAACTTATAGCTTGTTTTTTTTATAAAATGGTATTAAAATAAAAAACAGTTAGTCACCTAATTATTAGTCGACTAACTATTTCTAATGAAAGGAGTTCTATTATGAATTCAGAAGATAATTTTTCTTTTCATAAATTATTAGGTCAAGTAGTAAGATTGCATTTTTGTTTGACTCATAAAACTTTAGAAAAAGAAGGTCTATATCCTGGGCAACCCCCTCTTTTATATGCATTATATGATGAAGATGGATTAAGCCAAAAGGAAATAGCAGAAAAATTACATTTAAAACCTGCAACAATTACTGTAATGATTAAAAGACTAGAAAAAGCAGGATTTATAAAAAAAGTTGCGGACGAAAATGACCAAAGAATCTCTAGAATTCATTTAACTGAGAAAGGTATTGCATCTTGTGTTGACCTAAAAAGTATGGTTAAACAAATTGATGATATTTGCCTGCATAATTTTACTGATGACGATATAAATTCTTTAAAAATCTTATTAGAGAGAATACAAACAAATTTAAAAGTTCATAAAGAAAATACAGACAATAAAGATAATATTACTTAAGGAGTGATAAAGACATGTTAAAACTGTTTAAGCATCTAAAGCCATATAGTAAACAATTAATATTTGTATTAATTTTACTATTCATTCAAACAATGACTCAGTTATATCTACCTACTCTATTATCTGAGATAGTAGATACAGGAATAATTAACGGTGATGTTAATTATATACTTAAAATTGGTGGAATAATGATCGGTGTTGCATTAATAGGTAGCGCTTGCACTATTTTTGCTAGTTTCATTTCTTCTAAAGTTTCAATGGGTCTTGGTAGAGACTTAAGAAGAAAGATATTTACTAAAGCAGAAACTTTTTCATTAAATGAAATTGATAAAGTTGGTACTGCATCACTTATTACTAGAACAACAAATGACGTTAACCAAGTACAACAAGTTGTTATTATGATATTAAGAATGATGGTAACTGCACCTCTTATGTGCATAGGTGGTATCATAATGGCAGTTTCTGTTAATAAAGATTTATCCTTAATACTTTTAGTTTCAATGCCAATTGTAATTATATCAATCTTACTTATTGGTAAAACTGGTATGCCAATGTTTAAGGCAATGCAAGTAAAACTTGATAAAATAAATAGAGTCTTAAGAGAAAATCTTACTGGTATAAGAGTTATTAGAGCATTTAATAAGCAAAGCTTTGAAAAGAAAAGATTTGATGAAGCTAATGATGACTTTACTGATAACGCAATAAAAGTAAATAAAATAATTGCTTCATTAATGCCTATATTAATGCTTATATTAAACCTAACTTCTGTTGCAATACTTTGGTTTGGTGCAAATAGAATAGATGCTGGTACTATGGAAGTTGGTAACCTTATGGCATTCTTACAATATGTAATGCAAATAATGTTCTCACTTATAATGGTAAGTATGCTCTTTATTATGATTCCTAGAGCTTCAGCTTCAGCTAGTAGAATAAATGAGGTGCTAGCTATAGAACCTGATATAGTAGATCCTAAAAAACCTATAAACAAAAGTAATAAAAAAGGATTTGTTGAATTTAAAAATGTATCATACTTCTATCCTGGTGCAGAAACTGCTGCATTAAATAATATTTCTTTTGAAACTAGACCAGGTGAAACTACTGCTATTATAGGTGGTACAGGCTCCGGTAAATCTACAATATTAAATCTTTTAACAAGATTCTATGATGCTTCAAAAGGAGAAATTCTAGTTGATGGAATTAACATAAAAGACATGTCCCAAGACACCCTTAGAAGTAAAATTGGATTTGTTCCTCAAAAGGCTGTACTTTTCTCAGGAACAATTGCAGAAAACTTAAAATATGGTAAAGAAGATGCTACTATGGATGAATTAGTTCATGCCGCAAAGATAGCTCAATCATATAATTTTATTGAAGAAAAAGAAAATGGTTTTGACTCTATCGTTGAACAAGGTGGTAAAAACTTCTCAGGCGGTCAAAAGCAACGTCTTTCTATAGCTCGTGCTTTAGTTAGAAAACCTGAGGTTTACTTATTTGATGATAGCTTCTCAGCTCTTGACTTTAAAACTGATTCAAAACTTAGAGCCGCTCTTAAAAGTGAAACTACAGAATCAGCTGTTATTATAGTCGCTCAAAGAGTAAGTACGATAATGGATGCTGATAGAATATTAGTTTTAGAAGATGGTAACATCGTTGGAATGGGCACTCATAAAGAATTACTAAAAAACTGTGCAATTTATCAAGAAATTGCCTCATCACAACTTTCAGAGGAGGAACTTTCAAATGAGCATAGATAAGAATAAACAAAAATCAGCTGCTCCTATGGGTGGAAATAAAGGTGCCCATGGCGTAGTCATGGGTGGTGAAAAAGCTAAAGACTTTAAAGGAACAGCAAAAAGACTTTTACAATATTTAAATCCACATAAAACTAAACTTATTTCTGTAATTTTTATGGCCATAATAAGTACAGCATTTACTGTATTTAGTCCTAAATTACTTGGAGAAACTATTAACGTAATACTTGAAGGTATGATTGCTAAATTTAAAGGAATACCTGGTGCTTCAATTGACTTTTCAAAATTAACTCATTACATTTTATTACTTTTATTCTTCTATGTATTAAGTGCAGTCTTTATGTATCTTCAACAGTATATAATGGCAGGAGTTGCTCAAAATACAGTTCGTGATATGAGAAAAGATGTTAATGAGAAGTTAAATAGACTTCCTATCAAGTACTTTGATGCTAACTCAAAAGGTGATATATTAAGTAGAGTTACAAATGACGTAGATAATATAAGTAGTACACTTCAACAAAGTTTAACTCAACTTATTACTGCTGTAATATCAATGATTGGTATTACTATAATGATGTTAACAATAAGCCCACTTTTAACTTTAATATGTGTATTAACTCTTCCAATTTGTATTATTTCAACTAGACCTATAATAGGTAAATCACAAAAGTTCTTTGCTACTCAACAAAAAGAGCTTGGTCAATTAAATGGGCATGTTGAAGAAGTTTATACAGGTCATACTGTTATAAAAGCTTTTGGCCATGAAAAGAAAGCTATTAAAGAATTTGATGATATAAATGATAAACTTTATGATTCAGCTTGGAAAGCACAATTCATGTCAGGCTTAATAATGCCTTTAATGAATTTTATAAATAATGTAGGTTATGTTATTATTGCTGTAGTTGGTGGTATATTAGTTACTAAGGATAAGCTAAGTGTTGGATATATCCAATCATTTATTCAATACTCAAGACAATTTACTCAAATGATTAATCAAACTGCTAATATAGCAAATATACTTCAATCAACAATGGCTTCTGCTGAAAGAGTATTTGAAATTTTAGATGAAGAAGAAGAAGTTAAAGACCCAGAACATCCAAAAACTTTAGAAGCTCCTAAAGGAAATGTTAATTTCAAAAATGTTAAATTTGGTTATACTCCAAATGAACTATTAATGAAGGATATGAATGTAACTGCAAAACAAGGTCAAACTATTGCAATAGTCGGTCCTACTGGTGCAGGTAAAACAACACTGATCAATCTTATGATGAGATTCTACGAGTTAAACGGTGGAGAAATTACATTTGATGGTGTAGATATAACAGACTTCAGCCGCGGATATTTAAGAAGCATGTTTGGTATGGTTCTTCAAGATACTTGGTTATTTAATGGTAGCATAAAAGATAATATAGCATACGGAAAAGAAGGTGCTACTTTTGAAGAAGTTGTAACTGCAGCCAAAGCAGCTCATGCTGACCACTTTATAAGAACATTACCTGATGGATATGATACTGTATTAAATGAAGAAGCTTCAAATATATCACAAGGACAAAAGCAACTATTAACAATTGCTAGAGCAATACTTGCTAATCCTAGGGTATTAATACTAGATGAAGCAACAAGCTCAGTAGATACAAGAACTGAGACTTACATTCAAAATGCTATGACAAAACTTATGGAAGGTAGAACAAACTTCGTAATTGCTCATAGACTATCAACAATAAAAGATGCAGATTTAATTTTAGTAATGAATCATGGTGATGTTATAGAACAAGGAAATCATGAAGAATTACTTGAAAAGAAAGGCTTCTACGCAGATCTTTATAATAGCCAATTTGCTCATGAAGAAGAAGCTACTGCTTAAAATATTTTAAAAGAAAGACTACTGAAACTTCAGTAGTCCTTTTTTAGTTATAATTAGTTTTTAAATTATTGTTAATCCTCCACTTGCATATCCAGCTATAGTATTTACTAAACTAAGCCCTGAAGCTGTTGCTGAGAATACTAATAATAAACGAGTTTGTGGATTGACTGTAATTGATAGTCCTGTTGTAATACCATTACTAATAGCACCGATTGATATTGCTCCAGTTAATGCTGGTGCTAATGTTACTGATGCTCCAGGTACTGCTGTAAAGCTATTATTAGGTGTTGTTGATTGATATAGTTGTGCAGTAATAGTTATTGTTGAACCTAATAGACTTAAAGCTGCAGTTACACTAAAGTATGCTGCAAGTGATGTTATCGTTCCAGTCCTTGGAACTGAAAATGCCATATTAAGAAGTGTTCCAGCTGCTCCTGTTAAATCTATAACTCCACCTACTATGCTGACTCCAGTAGCTGAATTACCAAATCCAACAAGTGATGTCGTACCTACCAAGCCTCCTAGAACAGTTGTTAATGATACTGGTAATCCCGATGCATATGGAATAATTGCTCCATTTCCTGCTGGCCCTGTTGCTCCAGTTACTCCAGTTGCCCCTGTTGCTCCTGTTACTCCAGTTACTCCAGTTGCCCCTGTTGCTCCTGTTACTCCAGTTACTCCAGTTGCCCCTGTTGCTCCTGTTACTCCAGTTGGTCCTGTTGCTCCAGTTGCTCCAGTTGGTCCTATTGGTCCTTGTAATCCTGTTGCTCCCGTTACCCCGGTTGGTCCTATTGGTCCTTGTAATCCTGTCGCCCCAGTTGGTCCTGTTGGCCCTATTAATCCTTGTGCTCCGGTTGCTCCTGTTACCCCAGTTGCTCCAGTTGGTCCTATTGGTCCTTGTAACCCTGTTGCTCCAGTTGCCCCTGTTTCTCCGGTTGCTCCGGTCGCTCCTGTTGCTCCTGTTACTCCTGTTGCCCCCGTTACTCCTGTTACTCCGGTTGCCCCTGTTGCTCCTGTTACTCCAGTTGCTCCAGTTGCCCCCGTTACTCCTGTTACTCCAGTTGCCCCCGTTACTCCAGTTGCTCCTGTTACCCCAGTTGCTCCTGTTGGTCCTATTGGTCCTTGTAATCCTGTTGCTCCTGTTACCCCAGTTGCTCCTGTTGGTCCTATTGGTCCTTGTAATCCTGTTGCTCCTGTTACCCCGGTTGGTCCTTGTGCTCCTGTTTCTCCGGTTGGCCCTATTGGTCCTGTTGCTCCTGTTTCTCCAGTTGGTCCTATTGGTCCTTGTAATCCTGTCGCCCCAGTTGCTCCTGTTGGCCCTATTAATCCTTGTGCTCCGGTTGCTCCTGTTACCCCAGTTGCTCCTGTTGGTCCTATTGGTCCTTGTAACCCTGTTGCTCCTGTTTCTCCGGTTGGCCCTGTTGGTCCTATTGCTCCTTGTGCTCCGGTTACCCCAGTCGCTCCGGTTGCTCCTGTTACTCCAGTTGCCCCAGTTGGTCCTGTTGGCCCTATTAATCCTTGTGCTCCGGTTGCTCCTGTTACTCCAGTTGCTCCTGTTACCCCAGTTGCTCCAGTTGGTCCTATTGGTCCTTGTAACCCTGTTGCTCCTGTTACCCCTGTTACTCCAGTTGGTCCTATTGGTCCTTGTAATCCTGTCGCCCCAGTTGGTCCTGTTGACCCTATTAATCCTTGTGCTCCGGTTGCTCCTGTTACCCCAGTTGCTCCTGTTGGTCCTATTGGTCCTTGTAACCCTGTTGCTCCGGTTGCTCCTGTTACCCCAGTTGCTCCTGTTGGTCCTATTAATCCTTGTGGTCCAGTTGCTCCTGTTACCCCAGTTGCTCCAGTTGGTCCTATTGGTCCTTGTAATCCTGTTACCCCGGTTGGTCCGGTTGGTCCTTGTGCTCCTGTTTCTCCGGTTGGCCCTATTGGTCCTGTTGCTCCTGTTACCCCAGTTGCTCCAGTTGGTCCTATTAGTCCTTGTAACCCTGTTGCTCCAGTTGCCCCTGTTTCTCCGGTTGCTCCGGTTGCTCCTGTTACTCCAGTTGCTCCAGTTGGTCCTATTGGTCCTTGTAACCCTGTTACTCCAGTTGCTCCTGTTGGTCCTATTAATCCTTGTGCTCCGGTTGCTCCTGTTACCCCAGTTGCTCCAGTTGGTCCTATTGGTCCTTGTAATCCTGTTGCTCCTGTTACCCCAGTCGCTCCGGTTGGTCCTATTGGTCCTTGTAATCCTGTTGCTCCTGTTACCCCAGTCGCTCCGGTTGGTCCTATTAATCCTTGTGGCCCTGTCGCTCCAGTTGCCCCCGTTACTCCAGTTGCTCCGGTTACCCCGGTTGGTCCTTGTACTCCTGTTGCTCCTGTTTCTCCGGTTGGCCCTGTTGGTCCTATTGCTCCTTGTGCTCCGGTTACCCCAGTCGCTCCGGTTGGTCCTATTAATCCTTGTGGCCCTGTTGGTCCAGTTGCCCCCGTTACTCCTGTTTCTCCTGTTGCTCCTGTTACTCCAGTTGGTCCTGTTGCTCCTGTTTCTCCTGTTTCTCCGGTTGGTCCTATTGGTCCTTGTAATCCTGTTGCTCCTGTTACCCCAGTCGCTCCGGTTGGTCCTATTAATCCTTGTGGCCCTGTCGCTCCAGTTGCCCCCGTTACTCCAGTTACTCCGGTTGCTCCTGTTACTCCAGTTGCCCCTGTTGGTCCTATTGCTCCTTGTGCTCCTGTTGCCCCAGTTGGTCCTATTGCTCCTTGTGCTCCAGTTGGTCCTGTTACTCCAGTTACCCCTGTTGCTCCTGTTGGTCCTATTGGTCCTTGTAATCCTGTTGCTCCAGTTGCCCCTGTTGCTCCAGTTGCCCCCGTTGGCCCTGTCGGTCCAGTCTGCCCACATGGATTACATTTTTCTTCTAAACATATATAAGGTTTTTGTCTTGTATTACTTGAACTAAATATAGCAGTACCATTACTTTCAGCTGACATATTTATTATCATTTCATCTATTCTTGATATATTTCCTTCTTTAATAATATCTAATAAACTCATATAAACATATCTTCTCTCATCAGTTATATTTGCTACATCTGTTATTGTTTTATCTAAAATTATATTTTGATTTATATCTCTAATTAATATATTGAATTTAATTAATATACTTCTTGTAAACCTTAATTCATCTAAATATAAATAAAATCTTAATATAGTATTATTTATACAATCTAAATCTTTACCTATATTAAATCTTAAGGAAACCCAGCATACTCTAGCATCACAATTAGAAATCTTAGGTTCATTGCAAACTAATAGTCTTCCGCAAATTTCTCTAGTTTCTCCATTGAAATACTGAAATTCTTCTGCAGGAGTTATTTTAACTTTCATTTTGTAAACCTCCTTTTTATCCTAAGTTCTATCCTATAATAGTATATTAAAAATTAATCAAAAGGTTGACAAAATAAAATACTAAGACTTCCATATTATTAATTGACTTTTCTAACAATAAATCTATCTCTAAAAGAATCTATGATTTGCTTATATTCTCTAATCTTGGTTTTGTCTTTGGATGCTTTAGAACAACTATAGTATAAAAAACTTTAGATATATCACAATAACAAAAGTAACTATTTCCCTAATGAAAAAGAAGCTCCTATTTAATATATTTTAGTTATAAATAAAAAAACTGCTGATAAATCATCAGTAGTTTTTTTAATTTAAATTCTATTTTATGCTATTCTAGTTATTGTGAAGTGAGATATATTTTTTCCATCTCCTATCGCTAATGTTAATTCACTATCTAAAGTAACTGATATTAATGCTGATTCAGGTAAAGTTACTATTCTATCAAATACAGAGTTCTGTCCTAATGTAACAGGTACACTAAGTCCATTTGCTACCCCTGTTATACTAACTGTCATATCTGAAAGACATACTCCTATTGGTACAAATATAAAGAAAGTTATTCTATAAACTCCCTCCTCTGCTACTATCAATTGATCTGCAGTGTGTGTAATTCCGATCTCTTCACTTACTATATCATCAAATAAATTTAAACGATTATTATTTAATGCTGTTGCTGAAAGATCAGTGCGTTTAATATATGACCCATAAGCTGCTGATGGAGTTATTCCTGTTGGACCTGTTGGACCTGTTGGTCCTGTTGGTCCCATTAATCCTTGTATTCCAATTGGACCTTGTGGCCCTATTGATCCTTGTGGCCCAGCTGGTCCAATTGCTCCTGTTGGACCAGTCACTCCCTTAGTCCTAGTTGTCCCTGTTATTCCTATATCTTCTGTTGACATAGTTGATTCTGTTGATCCTGTTTGGCTTATTGCCTCAATTGGTTCTGTTGATCCTATTGACTTTGTTGGAACATTATATTCTTCCAAATATACAGAAGCTCTTTTCTTATTGCTATTTGAATTAAATATAGCAATACCACTACTTTCAGCCGATATATTTATTATTATCTCATCTATTCGCGATATATTTTCATCTTTAATAATATTAAATAAATCTAAATGAACGTATCTTCTTTCATCCATCATATCCATTACATCTGTTAAGGTCTTATCTAAAACTGTACCTGTAGTTTCATTATTAATAACTATATTAAATTTAATTAGAATACTTCTAGTAAATCTTAATTCACTTAAATAGAGTCTTAGCATAGCGTCTTTTATAGAATTCAAATCTTTATTTATATTAAATTTCAAAGAAATCCAACAAACATTTGAATCATTATTATAGCTTTTAGGCTCATTACAAATTAATAATCTGTTATGAACCTCTTTAACTTCTCCATTTAAATACTGTATTTCTTCTGTAGGAGTTATTTTAACTTTCATTGTAAACCCCCTTTTCATAATAAATTATCTCCTATAAACAATATATTAGAAATCAGCTATAAGGTTGACAAAAAGAAAGTCAAGGTTAGCTTAAAATACTGCTAAACTTGACTTTATAAATTAAAATACTACGACTTCCATATCATTAATTGCTTTTTCTACTAATGAATCTACATCTAGAGGCGCCTCTGACTTTCTTATATTCTCTAATCTTGGCTTTGTTTTTGGATGTTTTGGAACAAATATTGTACAACAATCTTCATAAGGAAGTATTGATGTTTCATATGTTCCTATTTCTCTCGCAATATCCATTATATCTCCCTTATCCATAGCTATAAGAGGTCTAAATACTGGTCTATCAGCACAGTCTGTACTTACAACAAGTCCTTCCATTGTCTGACTTGCAACCTGCCCAATACTTTCTCCACTTGAAACTGATTGTATTCCTTCTCTTTCAGAAACTGCACATGCAACTCTCATCATAAATCTTCTCATTATTATTGTAAGTTCGTCTTGAGGACATTTATCTATAATATCCATTTGTATTTCTGTAAAAGGTACTATGAATAATCTAACCTTCTCAGTATAATTACTTAATATTTTTGCTAAATCTTTTACCTTATCTTTTGCTCTTTCAGATGTATAAGGATGACTATGATAATATATACAGTTTAGTTCTACACCTCTTCTTGCCATAAGATATCCTGCAACTGGTGAATCAATTCCACCTGAAAGCATAAGCATTGTGCTTCCGTTCATTCCATATGGAAGGCCGCCTGCACCTTTTATTTTATCTGCACTAGTGTAAACATAAGCTCTTTCTCTTATCTCAACATTAACTAAGCATTCTGGATTTTTAACATCAACAGAAAGATCTCCTTGATAATTCTTTAATACATAAGAACCTATTTCCATTGATGTTTCTATTGAAGTTTTAGGGAATTGTTTATTTGCTCTATTAGTTGCAATCTTAAAAGTATTTGGTTTTACTTCTTCTATCTTTTTAAGAGCTTCAGCTTTTATAGCATCCATATCTCTATCAACTTCTGTTACAATACATACTTCTGCTACTCCAAATACTCTTTTTACTCTTTCTACACCTTGCTCTAAGTCTTCAATTTTTATGAAGTATCTATTTTGATCATTTATTATTTCAAAATCTAACCCTTTAAGTTTCTTCTTTATATTATCTCTTAATCTTTTTTCGAATTTATTTTTATTTAACCCCTTTAAAAATATCTCTGCTGCATATTTAACTAATATTAATTTTCTCATCTTTTTATCCTCCTTAAGAAAGTTAATGATTTCTTTAACTTATCTATTGTTTTATCTATTTCTTCTTTTAAATTATCTTCGCTAAAAGAAAATCTAATTGCACTTTCAGCACCTTTATCACATAATCCTAAAGCCTTTATTACATAACTTCCACTTGCTATGCTAGTTTTTGATGTACATGCTGATCCAGTTGACACATATATATCTGCATCCTCAAGCATATGAAGCAATACCTCAGCCCTAACTCCTATAAATGAAACATTTAAAATGTAAGGCGAATGATTGATATCATCAATACTATTAATCCTTATATCATCAATTTCTTTTAATCCATCAATCATATATTTTTTAAGTTCCATCACCTTTGTATAGTTTTCACTTCTATGTTTATTTGAAATTTCAGCAGCCTTTGTAAGTGCCATTATTCCTGGGAGATTTTGAGTACCAGCTCTTAATCCACCTTCTTGGCTTCCTCCATGTATAAGTGATTTGGGTGATATCCCTTTCTTTAAATATAAAAATCCCGTTCCTTTAGGTCCGTGGAATTTATGACCTGTAGTTGTAAGTATATCTATATTCATATTCTTAACATCTATAGGAAACTTTCCATAAGCTTGAACTGCATCAACATGAAACTTAGCTCTACTACTTTTTTCTTTTATAAGTCTTCCAATACTAGCTATATCTTGTATTGCACCCATCTCATTATTAACAAACATTATAGAAACTAAAACTGTATCTTTACATATAGCATTACTTAATTCATCTAATGAAATCATTCCATTTTCGTCCACATCTAAGTATGTTACTCTAACGCCATTCTTTTCTATCTCTTCAAAAGCTTTTAAAACTGAATGGTGTTCAAACTTTGTAGTAATTACATGATGGCCACTCTTTGGAATTCCTTTTATAATTAAATTATTTCCTTCACTTGCACCTGATGTAAAATAAATTTCATCCTTTAATGCATTTATAGTACCAGCTATAAATTCTCTACTTTCATTTATCTTTTTTTCTGCTTTCATTCCTAACTTATGTAGAGAAGATGGATTTGCATAATATTCTCTCATTCCATCTGCCATAACTTCTATTACCTTATCATAAGGTTTTGTAGTTGCAGCATTATCAAAATAAATTTCCAAACTGTATCCCTCCTCTTTTTTAGTATTAACTTCATTAAAGGAGTTAATTCTAAAAAGAAATTCATCAAAACCCTAGTATTCTTATAGTATTACTAAGGATTGACCGTATATTTATATATAATATCAATTTTTTTATTATTTTAAAAGTTTTATTTATAAACAATTTAATTTTTTTAATTATTTAGTTGACAAAGTTACTTATTAGGAGTATAGTTAATCCACAAGCAAGAAACACACAAAATAATATCGCGGGATGGAGCAGTTGGTAGCTCGTCGGGCTCATAACCCGAAGGTCGTAGGTTCAAGTCCTGCTCCCGCAACCATAAAAAGCTAGTCAATTTATTGACTAGCTTTTGTTATTCTATAAGTGAATATATTCTAGCTGGTGCATCATCTGCATCCTTTAATTTTAAAGGGGATACTACAATTTAAAATCTTTCCTCTATATTATTAAGATTACATAGGTTCTCTATTATTATCTTACCCTTTGATAATAAATTTTTATGATTATATAATTCTCCATATTCGCTATTTAGTTGACAAAGTTACTTATTAGGAGTATAGTTAACCTACAAGCAAGAAATACACAAAACAATATCGCGGGATGGAGCAGTTGGTAGCTCGTCGGGCTCATAACCCGAAGGTCGTAGGTTCAAGTCCTGCTCCCGCAACCATAAGAAGCTAGTCAATTCATTGACTAGCTTTTGTTATCCTATAAGTGCATATACCCTAGCCGGTGCACCGTCTGCATCCTTTAATTTTAAAGGTGATACTATAATTTTAAATCTTTCCTCTATATCATTAAGATTACATAGATTTTCTATTATTATCTTACCTTTTAATAATAAATTTTTATGATTATACAATTCTCCATCATCGCTATCTATTGATATACAATCTACTCCGATTCCATTTAAATTGTCTAATTCACTTAAAAATTTAGATGCTTCATAAGATAATGTAGGATAATCCTTAAAGTATATCTCTGTATTCCATTTACTTTCCCATCCACTTTTTAATATTAAATACTCTACATTTCTTATTTCATATTCATGCTTTAATATTGTATCTAAATCTATTTCTTCCGTATCACTACAATCAATCATATAAGCAGTACCTATAAATTTATTTAAGTTAATTTCAGATATTGTAATTCCATCCTCAAATATATGCCTTGGTGAATCTATATGAGTTCCAGTATGAGTTGATAACTGAATCTTTAATACATTATAACCATCTCTTTTTATTGTGGATAAAGGCTCTATCTTTGCACTTTCCTCTTTGCAATATGCAATCATATCTTCTTCTATAGAATGAGTTAAATCAATTATTCTCATATGCTCTTTCCTCCTATTAAAATCTATATTTAATAATATAATACTATAAAATCATATCCATACAGTGAAATAAACATAAAAAGCTATAACAGATACTACACCTATTACAGCCTTTTATATTTATTCTAATACTTTAATTTCAATATATTTCTCTCATTTAACATATCATAAGGATTAATGCTTCTTATCCTAACATATAAATTTTGTTTATTTTTATCATTATCTTCTATTTCTATTTTAATTTCTGTATCATAGATATTCTTAACATTAATATCAATACCTTTTTTCTTAGCAAAGCTGAATCTAAATTCAGTATTCTCTTTTATACTAAAAGGATATTCTATTTTATCAATTGCTATTTTTTCATCACCTATCAGTAAAGAAAAATCATAATACTTCTTTAAATCTTCTAAATATCTACTTTCTATTTTATTTATATGGATATCTTTATTTGCAGCCCATATCATAGAGTTTTCATTATAACTCTCTGAATATCCTCCTCTCTCTTGAACAAGTATATTTGCATTGGTTTTAAATGGATTTAAAATTATTTCACCAAGATCTATATCGTATGTCTCTCCTTTATAAGTATTCAATATAGCTCTTGTTAATTTAACCTGTCCATTTTTATCTATATAGTCATATAAACTCTCCTCTTCTTCATACTCATTTTCACGTAATCTATATGTCAAATACTCATATTTATTTTTAAACTCACTATATGAATATACAACCATATCATAGGATTTATTTATTTCTGGAAATTCTATATTCATTGTGCTATTACCGTCAAAGACCTCTTCCTCATTTTCTTTTATGCTAGTATTATCTCTTATGAATTCTAAATTTATAGTAGTATCATAAAATAGCTCCGAATACCTTTTTATAAATATAGGCTCATCTATCTTACTTATTTTAAAATAAATAAAATTCCCAATAACTATTACACCCGTAATAATTAACAGTATTATTTGACCTTTACTTAATTTCATAAAACTCATCCCCCACTATATGCAATAATCTTAATAACATAATTGCTATACATATTGTAAATGCAATTAAAAGTATTGAAACTGAACCCAAAATAATTCCTTGATTAAAATTAAATGTAATGGATGAGACTGACATTAAAATCATGGTCCTTATAAATTCTAATTTCCATATTATTTTTGCCCTATCACTTATATGTTCTTTATTATATTTAACCCCTTCATATTCAATTCCTTTGCATACTGAATATATAACAAATAGCCATAAAGTAGATTCTATAATCATAAATATGAATTCAGACTTAGTTCCTACATTTCCAACTACAAAAATCTTTAATATCTCCACTGCTGCTAAAATATAACTTGCATTAACGCCCTTCTTAAAAGTCCCCTCAATTCTAGAAAGACCGTATAATCCTTTACCAATCATAATATAACCTATAAAATCAGGCAAAATATCTATATTTATACTGGTCATCGAAAGATTAAAATCAAGTATTACTAATAAATACCCCCAAAATATTCTTTTATAATATTTCTCCATAGTTCCCCCTAAATAGTATTATTACTTATCATTATATACTATTTATTCCATTTATTACTCATTTCGTATTTTAAATAAAAAAGATCTATTAGTTCTTATTTAAAACTAATAAATCCTTTATCTTAATTTCCCGTGTTTAATTTATACTTCAATATTAAAATGTTATTTAATAATTTATTTTCTTCCTTTTAATTTGACTACTACAATTTCCGGTCTATTAAGTACTCTAAATGGGAATCTACTGTTACCAAGCCCTCTACTAACTATCATTGTTGTATCATCTACTTTATAGGCACCTTCTGTATACTTTGGAAAGAATCCTTGCCCTGGTGCTATGACACCTCCAACTAATGGTATTCTAATCTGTCCTCCATGTGCATGACCTGCAAATACCATATCTATTTTATTTTCAGAATAGAATTTGATCGCCTCAGGTCTATGAACTATAAGCATTTTATAATTATTAGATTTCTCCTTTTTTAATATATGCTTAAGCTTATCATTGAGCTCACCTATTTGTAAATCTTTAAGTCCAATTAAATCTATATACTCATCCTTTAATTTTAAAGTGGTCATCCTATCTTCTACAACATCAATACCTATTTTAGTAAATCTTTCTTTTAAATCCTCATAAACTCCAGCTCTAATTTCATGATTACCAGCAACATAATATACCTTAGCAATTCTTATAAGTTTCTCCATAAGAATAATTGCAGGTTTTTCATTATATCTGCGACTATCAATAATATCACCTGTTATTACTATTATATCTGGATTTAATTTTTTAATTTTATCCACTAATCTTTCTTGGTTATCCCCAAACATCTTATTATGTAAATCACTTAAGTGGATAACTTTTAAATCTTCATCTAAATCTAAATTTTCATCATCAATATTTATCTCATTTATATGTAGCCAATTATTTTGCACATAAAAGAACATACCTATTCCTACTATGACTATAAGCATTATAGCTATATACATGTTACTCACCTTCAATCTATTATTATGTCTAGTATTTTATATTTAGTGTTTTATATATCATACTAGTATAATATTAATATTTCAATATAGCATTTTTTAATGCAATATAATACTTTTTAATACAATTTGTATTTTATTGACATTGCATCAAATTAATATTAAAATAAACTTGTTAATAAAATATATATTTATAACTGTGCTAGGGGTGCCAAATATTTGGCTGAGAGATGCATATGCATTAACCCTTAAACCTGATCTGGCTAATACCAGCGTAGGAAAGCAATTAAGTTTTCATACGTCCTTCTAGCACAAGTATAGGAGGTTTTTTTATGGAATTTTTTAATGACTGGGGAGAGAGATTCAGTTCACTATATACTGATCTTCCAGAAAAATTTAGGACAATCATAGAGAGTCCTATGACAATACTTACTATTATAGCTTGCTTAGCCTTACTCTTAGCTTTATTTAAGTTTAGAAAAATTAAGTTTAATGCAAGAATAATTACTCACGTTGCAATAGCTCTAGCGCTTTCAACACTACTTAATGTTTTTAGAATATATAGATTTCCTCAAGGTGGTAGCATCACTTTAGGTTGTATGGTTCCAATACTTATTATAGCTTTTGCTTATGGTAAGGAAATAGGTTTTTTAGCTGGATTCTTATATGGATTAATAAACTTAATCACTGATCCTTATATAATACATCCAATACAAATGTTATTTGATTATCCGTTACCAGCTATGGCTATGGGATTTGCAGGATATTTTAGAGATAGAAGAATGCTCGGGGTATTTGTTGCATTCTTTATAAAATTCTTATGTCACTTTATCTCAGGTGTTGTATTCTTTGGTCACTATGCACCAGCAGGAATGGGGGCTATTCTTTACTCAGCTGCAGTAAATCTACCTTTAGTTGGTGGTGAAATGGTTATTTGTATGGTTATATTAAAGCTTATACCAGTGGAAAGAATCATTAAAATAATAAATCCAGATTATAGTCTTAGGCCAGTGAATGCCTAGCTTATAATATATTATTAAGTATAAAAAGAGAGTACTAAACTATTTTAGCACTCTCTTTTTTTTGTATATATATCTTAGGGATGTCTAAAAAGACATTATCTGAATAGCTATTTATATATAAATTTTAATGCTTTATTAAGCAATATAATATCTAATTAGTTTTGTCTTATATTAAAAGTATTACTTTGATATATTCTAAATTTTAATACTACCAATTTTAATTCTATGCTTTATAAAATAAAAAAGACCAAGAATAAATAATTTAATTATCTATTCTTGATCTAACATTAATAAAAAATACTATTACTTTGTCCTATTTTTATACTCTTCCTCAATTTAAATAAATAAAATTACTTCTATTTATTTAAATTTAATAATATCTATGGTTTTAAATAATTTTCCCATCTTTCATATATATAATTCTATCGCAATAACTTGCTATTTTATCATCATGAGTTACAATTATAATAGTTTTATTATATTTCTTATTTAACATCTTCAAGATTTCCATAATATTCATACCATTTTTTTGATCAAGAGCACCTGTCGGTTCATCCGCTAATATCAAATCACTTTCTTGCACAAGCGCTCTACAAATTGCAACTCTTTGTTGCTGGCCTCCTGATAATTCTGAAACTAACTTATTTTTATATTCTAATATTCCTAATTCTTTTAAATATTTATCAGCTATAATATTTTTTTCTTTTTTATTAACTTTTCTAAACTTTAGAGGTAATGTAACATTTTCAAATACTGTATAGTCCTTTATTAGTGCAAAATTTTGAAATATAAATGCTATTTCCTTATTTCTAATTTTGCTTAAATTATTTATATTTTTTTTATTTATTATTATATCTTTTAATTTATATTCACCATTTGTCGGTAAATCTACTGCCCCTACTATATTTAAAAGAGTACTTTTACCACATCCTGATGGTCCCATTACTCCTATAAATTCACCTTCATTAATATCTAAAGATATGTTATCTAATGCAATTAATTTTGCCATGTCTTTACCATATATTTTGGTAATATTATTTAATGATATAATCATTACTCCCTCACTCCTCCAATAAGTTCTCTTACAGTTAACTTATTAATTTTTTTTACATTCCACATTAAAACTAATATAATTATCAGTAAAGTAATAATTAATGATATTAGAATTACTCCTTGCTGATTTACACTATAAAAAAATATTATAGATAATTCCGTTAATTTAAATGATATAGGAATACTAAGTGTTGTTCCTATAATTATTAATACTAACATTTCTTTAAATAGTTTTTTCATTATATATAAACTACTTCCACCACAAACCATTATTATTCCTATTTGCTCTTTATTTTCTTCTATTTTATAATTTATGGTTAATGTTATTATGAAAATTGCTATCATAGTAATTGCCAAACTCTGAGTAAAATTTATCATCTTTAATGAATTAATACTTTCTAAAAAGCTATCTAATTGAGATTGCATATTTTTCCCTATTAGATCATTGTCTATCTCTTTTATTTCATCATAAATAGATCTTGACTCATTAATGTCACTTCCATTTATTATTAATACATAATAATCTTCAAGATTTATTTTATTTATAGGCTGTACTATAGAGTCATCCAATGAGATTGATTGTGATACCGCATCCCCATCCATATCATTAAATAATAGACTTTTATTTAATATTCCAATAATTTTATAAAATTTCCCATTACTTTCTTCTATTATATCTCCTACTTTATAAAGCTTCTCAAAATTTTTACCTACTATTATTGGAATTTCTTTATCACTTATTTTCCACTGTGATTCATCGATCTTATTATCTAAATTTTTATTTAATTGCTTTATATAATTAAAATTCATCTGTGTTATATAAAATCCATTGAACTCCTCAAATCCTTGTTTTATAGGATTTCGCTTTAATTCACTTTTTATGTTTATATCATTATTGGCTACTGTTCTTGATTGTGATATTAAATATTTATCTTTATACTCACTTTCTAATTTTTGTATGATCTTTTCATCTGGTCTACTATCAAATTTATTTACATATACACCAGTCTCTACTGGAAAACTATCTATAAATCTATATTTATAATTATTATCAAAGGATATTATATTAATAAGTTGTCCTACCATAAGAATCCATAACATTATTTCGATAATTATTAATATGTTAATTAAATATTCTTTCTTCCATTTAAAAAATAAAAATTTCTCCATAACTAACCTACCTTATATGATTTTTAATATTAAATTTTAATATGTCTATATATGAAAATATAGATGAAATTAATGATATTAAAAGTGTAACTATGGTTGATATAATTATAGTAGAAAATCTTAAAGAATCTTCTAAATAAAGAACCTTCGCGATAATGACAACAACTCCTCCACCAATTAACATTCCTATGATTCCAATTATAAATGTATTTTTAAATATATATTTAAATATATATTTATTATCTGCACCTAATATCTTAAATATAGATATTTTCCTTTTAATCGATCTTATCCAAAAAATAGAAAATATAATACAATTAATTACCGCTAATGCAATACATATGACTAAATTTTTAATAGTATCAAACATTCGTTTTATCTGTAAACTAATTATTTTTAATAAACTTGTTTCACTATAATTTTTAATTTCTTGAATATATACATTCTTAGAACTAGATATATATTCAGAGTTCACAGGTATAAAAAAATTGTATGTATCTGATTTATACTTTGAAACCTTTGTATTATATATAGACTTATAAGGAATAAATACTGATGTATCCAAAAAACTATCTTCTCTTACTATACCAATTACCTCAAATTCCAATATCTCATCTTGTAACTCAATATCTAAATATAATTTTCCATCTTTCTTTTTACACATCTCCTCTAAATTATATCCTATAATCGCTACTTTTTTACCTTTATTTAATTCTTCATTTTCAAAGTATCTTCCATCTAATTCTTTTGTCTTGTAACTATAAGGCTTGCTTTCTAATACTGGAAAAATACTCATCATCTTTTCCATATCTTCTCTTTTTGACTTTGATGCTAATGGATTTCCATAAACAAGTTCATTTGACTTTGTAACAATATCTAGATATTCTTGCATTGACAATAGTTCATTTGATTTTATAATTACTTCTTTAAATTTATTACCAAAGTTTTGTTTATCTACATCATATTTTATATGAAAACCTATTTTACTTATTATTATTGATAATACCACTATTAATATAGTAAATGATACACATAAAAATATATTAGTTTTACTATTAAAAATCCTCTTCATGTAAACACCCTCTATTATAAAATAGTAATAAGAGCGTATGCTCTTATTACTATTTTTATTATTTTATTTAGTAAATAATGTTAAATAATTATATGGATCATCAGGTCCGACAACACTATGTTGACTTTGCCACACATGTAATGGATCATCATCATATCCTCTTGCATATACTTGTACATATACATCATTTGGGTTACTTCTATTTGTTTTTGATCCTAAAGTAACTCCCTGCTTTGATTTTGCATAAATTTGTACATGTAAATTACTTTTACTAGTTCCTGCAACTTTAACTGTACTCGCTTCTCCAACATTATTATTCGCAAGATTTAAAAATCCCTTAGCTTGACAATTTTTGTAATTAAATGTTCCTGATGTGCTTTGTGCAGCAGCAAATGCTGTTGTTGAGAATACTGTTGTACATAATAATGTTAGTGCTAATAATTTTTTTTTCATACCCTATACCCCTTTTAATAATATTTTTTAAGTACTTCTTAGTTATATTAAATTTAAATATTATAGATAATTACTTTGTAAATACTTGTAATTAAACCTACATAAATTTCATATTCTATATATTTTAACTTTAAAAATATAGTAATCTATAAAACTCTAGTTACTTTTTCCTATAATGTATACTCATCTTTAACTTTCAATAAGAAGTACTTTCATATATATTATATACAAATTATTTTACTTATTATGTCGAATTTACCACAAATTATACAAAAAAATATACAAATTACGGGTAATTTGTATATTTTTCAATTCAATTCTTCTATTTTACTATAAAATATTTTTATCTATTATATATTTTTTATAAATATATAATAATATTATTTAATTTTATAACAATTAGCACTTAGCTAATATCATATCTGCTAAGTTATGAGCTAATTTATCAATTTCTTCTTGATTTTCACCCTCTAACATAACTCTAACTAATGGTTCTGTACCTGAAGGTCTTATTAATACCCTTCCTTTACCATCCATTAATTTTTCCATTCTTTCTATTTCTGCTATTATTTCAGCATCTTTTAAGTAAATATCTTTTTTATCATTAGGAACTTGTGCATTTACAAGAACTTGTGGAAGCTCTCTCATTATTGAGCATAATGAACTTAAAGATTCTTTACTTCTCTTAATTATTGATGAAACTTGAAGAGCTGTAACTAATCCATCTCCTGTTGTATTACATTCTAAGAAGATTATGTGACCTGATTGCTCTCCACCTAAAACATAGTCATCATTTACCATTTCTTCTAATACATATCTGTCTCCGACTTTAGTTTTTAAAGTTTTTATCCCCAAGTTTTTACATGCAATATCTAGTCCTAAATTACTCATTACAGTAACTACTAAAGTATCATCTTTTAATCTTCCAAGATCTTTAAGATGTTTTGCACATAATGCTAATATAAAGTCACCATTTATTAAATTTCCTTTTTCATCTACTGCTAAGCATCTATCTGCATCTCCATCAAAGGCAAATCCAGCATCGCAACCTTTTTTAACTACATATTCCATTAATTCTTCTGGATGCGTTGAACCACAATTTTCATTAATATTAGTTCCATCTGGATTATCATTTATAACATAAACTTCAGCACCTAAATCTCTGAATGCTTCAACTGCTGCTTTATAAGATGCTCCATTTGCACAATCTAAAGCAATTTTCATTCCTTCAAGATTTGATGATATTGTATTTTTTGCAAATTCAATATAATCATCTAAAGCTGCAACTTCAACTTTTTCTCTTCCAAGTGAAACTCCTGTAGGACTTGGTACTCCTTCAAAGTTTGATTCAATTACTCTTTGTATTTCGTCTTCTAACTCATCTGAAAGTTTATACCCATTATTATTAAAGAATTTTATTCCATTATATTCTACCGGATTGTGTGATGCTGAAATCATTACTCCTGCATCTGCTCCATATTCTCTAGTTAAATGTGCTACAGCTGGTGTTGGTATCACTCCAAGCACTACAGCCTCTGCTCCAACTGATAATATCCCTGCAACTAATGCTGCTTCTAGCATATCCCCTGAAATTCTTGTATCTTTAGCAACTAATATCTTTGGTTTGTGTGCCGCTTCTGTTAATACGTACGCTCCTGCTCTTCCAAGATTATATGCAAGTTCTGCTGTAAGTTCAGTATTTGCAACTCCTCTTACTCCATCAGTTCCAAACATTCTACCCATAAAATTTTACCTCTTTCTTTTGATTTAAATTTACATTAACTTATTAACTTTTTTTACCTAATATATAGTATATTATTTTATTTACTTATTGACAACTTTTTCATCATCTATTCTATCTAAAACCATGTTATATCCGCCACTTCCATAGTTTAGACATCTATTAACCCTACTTATCGTTGCAGTACTTGCACCAGTAATTTCTGCAATTTCAGTATATGTTCTTTTGGACTTTAAAAGCTTAGCTACATGTATTCTTTGAGCTAGTGCTTTAACTTCAGTTATCGTAGCAACATCATCAAAAAAATTATAGCATTCTTCTATACTCTCTAGTTTTAAAATAGCTTCAAAAAAAAGGTCCATATCTTTCCCTTGTATCTTTGAGTTCATTAAGCTCATAATATATTCCTCCATAGTTTTCTATTAATTATTATATCATTTTGCTTTATTAATTCATAACTTTATCATATGGAAGTAATATTTTTTTAATTATCATCAAATTCCTCTTCTTTAAAGTTACTTTTAACATTTAGCTCTCTCATCTTATCATATACAATTTTAGTCGGTACAAGCCAGACATCACCAGTTCCTCTATAAACATTAAGTAATCCTTCACCACTTGTTGCACTACCAATTAGAGATGTTGCTGACTTTTCTACTGAAAATTCTATATCACCACTTCTTAATATTGCAAAGCTACCATCTATCTTTAAAGTATCATTATTTAGCTTGCATCTAAAAATTTCTTCTTCTGGAACTGGAAGTTCTAAAACAACAATTCCGTCTCCATGTATTCTTGTTTGAAAAATTCCTTCATTACCAAAAATCATTGATGAAATAGTCTTCTGACTAGTTGGTGATACATCTACCCCCTCTTCACAAGCTAAAAAAAGTCCATCATCTACTATTATGTGATCATCCTCAAGTTCTATTAAAGCATAATGTTTAAAAGATGGCTCTAGAAATATTTCTCCTGTTCCGGAATAAACTGGCTTAAACATTTCTTCACCAGTTAGTTTACTTGATATAAACTTCTTAGAAAGTCCTATAACACCTCCGGTTTTATTTATGATATCAATATTACCTTTCATATAACTTAAGGCACCAGATTCCATCTTAACTCTGCTCTCATCTAGCATTATTCTAATTTGCTTTAATTTAATACCTGATCTATTCATAATATTTAAATCAAATGCTGTGTCCACTTCTGTAGCACCCTTTAATTCATCATATTCTAATATTTGAAATCTTGAATCATTTGTCATTTGACTAATCATTGTTAATTTATTTTCAAACGCTAAGCTCGTCCTCATAAAAACCTCCGTATGTAATTGAATATTTTCTATTCAATCTACAATTGTTATTATATATCTAAAAAGAGATACATCTAAATTATAGACATATCTCTTTTACTTATTCAATGATCTAATAAACTAATTCATAGTATTTATTCTCTCTTATTAATTCCACTAGTTAAAATTATTTTAATGTTTTAACTAAATCTTCTGCATCTAAAACTTTAGTTATCTTTATTCCAAAGTTTTGCTGTGAAACTATAACTTTGCCATATGCTATTTTCTTACCATTTACAAGTATCTCCACTTCTGCATCTTCTAAAGTATCTAATTCAATTATAGACCCTTTTCCAAGAGCTAAAACTTCATTTAATGACATTCTGGCTCTTCCTAATACTGCTGTTACTTCTATTGGTATATCTAATATTCTAGCTATATTATCTATCATATCTTATCTCTCCCTACTGATAATATCAGTTATTTGAACACCTTTTTTAATACCTAATGTTCCTGGTTTTGCTTTATATATATCTGCTCCACCAACCTTAACTATAATATCATCATGAATTTGTTGATTTAAGAGAATTACATCTCCTTCTTGAATATTTAATAAGTCATTAATGCTTATTTCTATCGTTCCAAGATTAGCCTGTATATCCATATCAACATTTTTTACATACTCAAAAATCTCATTAGAAAAAATATCATTTAACTTTTCTTCTTCTTCTGAATTAACTTTTATATTTACTAAATTATTTATAACAGGTTCCATACTTTTATAAGGCATGCAAAATCTCATTCTTCCAATATTACAATTATTAATTTTAACTCCTATTATTGATTCAAATACAATATCTTTACCTGTAAGTCTTTGATATTGAGCTGTATTAGTATATATACCTGTTATTTCAACACTATCATATTTATATGGTAAATATATTCTTTGTAATAAACCTTGTATTAAATATCTTGTAAGCTCTAAATCTATTTTTGTAGGTTCCCTATTAATATCTTTAACCTTACCACTCCCCCCCAAAAGTAAATCCACTAAACTAAGTACAACACTTTTATCTATAAATAAAGTTAAATTCTGAACATTAGAATCAATATTATATTCGATTATAATATCATCTTTATGTGTTCTTTCTAAAAAATCATCATAGCTAACTTGATTGCTTGTTTCTAACTCTAATTTAAATCCTTCTTTTTTTGTTTCGTAACTTATTTGTAAATTAGAAGTTTTGCAAAACTCCTCACTCATCATTATTAGATGTCTTATATTTTCTATAGAAAATTTTTCACTTTTCTTAAAGTCATATAATCGTACATCATTCATATCCTATCCTCTTTCTTATCTTGATTGTAAATTATTTATCATAGACCACATATCATCTGCTACCTTAAAGCTTTTGCTAGTTAATTGAAATGCTCTTTGAGTTGCTATTAAATCAGTTATTTCTTGTGGCATATTAACATTTGACATCTCTTTATATCCTTGCATAATATTACGATTCTTTTCTACTTTAATATTAGCTCCTCTTTTAGGCGAAAATAAATTATCACCAATTGATAAAAAATCCATATTCCCATCAGATTTATATGTATTAATGTAAGCAACTTTATTATTATTAACAAATACTTCACCTAATTTATTAATAGTAAAATTGTTATTTTTAAGTCCTATATTAGAATAATCATTATGTCCTATAAATTGCATATCTAATATATTTCCATTATTATCTACTAATTTACCACTGGAATCTACATTAAATTCACCATTTCTAGTATAAGCATATGTATTATTGCTTCTAATTACCCTGAATAATCCTTCTCCATCTATAGCCATGTTACTATTTATATCAGTTCTAATTAAGCTACCTTGAGTAAAGATTCTAACTGCTTCTGTTGCTTTAGAACCCGTTCCTACAGTTGTATTCTTATCATTTATAGGAAAAGAGTCTCTTTTCATGCTTTTTCTAACTAAATCCTCAAATTGAGTATCTAATTTTTTATATCCTACAGTACTAACATTTACAATGTTATTTGATATAATATCTATTTTTTCCTGATTAGAGCTCATACCACTTGTAGCAATATTAACTATGTCAAACATATATTCACCTACCTAACATTTCCTATTTCATTAGCCATTTTACTTAAAGTAGAATCCATTATCTGAACTACCTTTTGATTTGCTTCAAAAGCTCTTAAATTAACCATTAATGATGCTGTAACATCAATAATATCAACATTTGACTTTTCTTTACAACCATTTCTTATTTTATAGTCATTAACTGTAGTGGGATTTTCGCCATCAATTAAGTTTTGTCCAGCTTTTTTTAAAGCATTATGATCTGCAAAATCTACTATCTTAAACTTATATCTTACCTTTGAATCTAATAAAATATTATTATTTTTATCCATAGTAATTTTAGAGTTTCCAACCCTTATTGGCTCTAACTTATTACTATTTTTATTTATTCCCATAACTTGATATCCTGAACTATTAACTAAATAACCACTATTATCTATTTTAAATCCACCATCTCTAGAATATCTTGTATTACCATTATTATCTTTTATAGTAAAAAAGCCTTTTCCTTCTATTGAAAAATCTGTATTATTATTAGTTTCAACAAGTAACCCTTGGGAATAATCAGTACTTATTTTATCAATCCTAACTCCAGGATTTAATACTCCCAAATTTTGCTTTCTACCTTTTCCATTTAAATATCTGTCCTTATTACTTAACATCATGTCTTCAAAAGTCTTTGATATAACATGTTCACTTTTATATCCTGTAGTATTTATATTTGCCATATTATTACTTATTACTTCTTGACTAGCTTGTAAGTTAATCATAGCAGATACTGATGAATACATTCCTCTTAGCATATTAATCCTCCTAAGCTATATTATAATTCATTTTCTTTATTACATTTCTTAAATTGATAATGGCCTTACTATGTAATTGAGACACTCTAGACTCTGATACTTCTAATATCTTTCCTATTTCCTTTAAAGTAAGATCTTCATAATAGTATAATGATAAAATCAATTTATCTCTTTCCTTTAAACTGTCTATTGCCTTAGTTAAAATATCTATTTTCTCTTCTTCTTCAATAATATTTAATGGTGTTTTCTTTTCATCATCTTTTATTGTATCAATTAGGCTAACATCAGTATTTCCTTCAAAAATAATATTATCTAAAGAGGTCATACTCATTTTATAAATATTATTTTCAATTTTATTAATTTCACTTAAAGGTATATTTAAATATTTAGAAATCTCAATATCTGTTGGCTCTCTATATAAGTAATTTTGTAAAGTAACAACTGCATTATTGTAATCATTTATCTTCATAACATCATTTCTTGATATAGGTGATTGTCTTCTTATTTCATCTATTATTGCAGCTCTTATTTTTAAACTAGCATAACTTGAAAATTTACAACCTTTAGTATCATCAAAAGTATCAAATGCTTCTAAAAGTCCCATAGTTCCATAACTTACTAAATCTTCGTACTCTATGCCAATACTATTATTTTTATATTTAGCTGCTATATATCTAACAAGGTTAATATTGTCTAATATGTACTTTTCCCTATCCATTTTATTAACCTACCTCCTAGTTAAATATTTACTACTGCACTAGCCCTTATCTGAACATCATTTGGAATTTCATTAAGTGACAATATTGATATATTAGGAAACACCATTTCTACTAACTTTCTAAAAGGAGCCCTTATTTTAGGAGATACTAAAATTACTGGTATGTTGTTATAAAAATCAACATTTTCTGTAATTTCTTTAATACTAGAAAAGATCTTATTTGTACTATCAGGATCTACTGCTGGATAAGTTCCATTCATAGATTTTTGAAGATTATTTGCTATTAAATTTTCAACATCACTAGATAATGTGGCTACTGTTATGTAATTATTTTCATCTACAAGTCCATTGCAAATACTCTTATTTAATGCCATTCTTACATACTCTGTTAAAAGTTCAATATCCTTAGTATTTACTGCATTATCTGCTAAAGTTTCTAAAATAGTTACTCTATCTTTAATTGAAACTTTTTCTCTAAGTAAGTTTTGGAATACCTTTTGTACCTCTCCTAGTGTCATTAAATCTGGCACTAATTCATCTACAACTACGCCATACTTTTCTTTAGTTGCATCCAGTATAGTTTTTACTTCTTCTCTTCCTATAAGTTCATAAGCCTTATCTTTTATAAGTTCTAGTAAATGTGTAACTAATATAGTAGATGGATCTACTATTGTATATCCTCTTAGTTCTGCTTCCTCGACTTTATCTTTATTTATCCATTTAGCTTCTAATCCAAAACTTGGCTCTACAGCTTTTATTCCTTCTATATCTAATCCTAATTCCATAGGATCCATACATAAAAGCATTGTTGGCATTAATGCATATGTAGCTACTATATTTCCTTTAATCTTTATGCAGTATTCATTTGGCTCTAATTGAAGATTATCTCTAATTCTAATAGGCTGTAATATTATTCCCATATCAATTGCACATTGCCTTCTTATGGAAGATATTCTTTGTAATAAATCTCCCCCATTACTTTCATCAGCAAGGGGTATAAGTCCATATCCTATTTCCACCTCTAGAACTTCCACGTTAAGAAGTTCAGTCACATTCTCAACTTCATTAACTGTAACTGGTTCTTCGTCTACTGCAACCAATTCATTTTTTTCTTCTTCTTTAGCCTTATTTTCATTATTTCTCAAAGTAAATCCAATTAGAGTAAGTCCAGCTCCTAAAGTAAATAGTGTTAATTTAGGTAACCCTGGAATAAGCCCTAAAATAAATACTACTACTCCAGTCATCATCATTGCTTTTGGGATAGATGTAAGTTGTTGTCCTGCTAAGCTTGCAAAACTTTCATCACTATCTGCCCTAGTAACAAGTATACCTGCTGATGTAGATATTAATAATGCTGGTATTTGACTAACAAGCCCATCTCCTATTGTTAACCTTATATAAGTTTGACTTGCTTGAATAAAATTCATATTAAGCATTACAACACCAATAATTATTCCACCAATAATATTAATTATGGTTACAATTATTCCTGCTATAGCATCACCTTTAACAAACTTAGATGCACCATCCATAGATCCATAAAAATCTGCCTCTTGTTGCAATTCCCTTCTTCTCTTTTTTGCAGTAACTTCATTAATCATACCTGCATTTAAATCTGCATCAATACTCATTTGTTTTCCTGGCATAGCATCTAATGTAAATCTTGCTGATACTTCTGAAACTCTACTTGATCCATTAGTTATTACTACAAATTGAATTATTATAATAATTAAGAAAATAATTATTCCAACAACATAATTTCCTCTAACAACAAAACTACCAAAAGATTCAATTACATTTCCTGCATAACCTT
>NZ_JAFBDA010000035.1 GCF_016907995.1 Clostridium sardiniense
GCTCCTGTGATCATGTTCTTAACGTAGTCAGCATGTCCTGGACAGTCAACGTGAGCGTAGTGTCTATTTTCTGTTTCGTACTCAACGTGAGCTGTATTGATTGTGATTCCTCTTTCTTTTTCTTCTGGAGCCTTATCTATTTCATCATATTTGAATGATTCAGCGAACCCCTTGTTAGCTAATACAGTTGTGATAGCTGCTGTTAATGTAGTCTTACCGTGGTCTACGTGACCTATTGTTCCGATATTTACGTGTGGTTTACTTCTTTCGAATTTTGCTTTTGACATTATAAATTCCTCCTTATCACTCTAATAAACCTTGCCTAGTGTTTTGTACTTTTTTATGTTGGAGCTCACGATCGGGATTGAACCGACGACCTCCGCCTTACCAAGGCGACACTCTGCCAACTGAGCTACGTGAGCACTCAAAATATTGAGTTTTCTTTAATATACCAATTATAAAGTTTACTATCATTTTTTTTGTTTGTCAATAAAAATTAATTAGTTTATATCTAGGCATTTCTCAAGTTTTCTTTTTACTCTTTGCAGAGCATTATCTATTGATTTTGCATGTCTATCTAAATCACATGCAATTTCTTGGTATGATTTTCCATCAAGATAAGAATTTAAAACTTCTAATTCTAAACGAGATAGCACTTTCTCTATCTCCTCTTCTATCCTAATCTTTTCTTCTTGACTTATAACAAGTTCTTCTGGATCTGTTATTTTAAGCCCTGCTAACACATCTAACAAAGTTCTTTCTGATTCTTCCTCATATATAGGCTTGTTTAAGGATATATAGGTATTTAATGGAATATGCTTTTGTCTTGTTGCAGTTTTTATTGCTGTTATTATTTGTCTTGTAACACAAAGTTCTGCAAATGCTTTAAACGTTGAAAGTTTATCAGGATTAAAGTCCCTTATAGCTTTATAAAGTCCTATCATACCCTCTTGATAAATATCTTCCTTGTCAGCACCAATTAAAAAATAAGACTTCGCTTTTGTTTTCACAAAGCTCTCATACTTATTTATCAAATATTCTTGCGCTAATACATTTCCATTCTTTGCTTCTATTGCTATTTCTTTATCATCTTTTTGATCAAACTCTAAATATTTCGTCATAGAATACCCACCATTCTCCACATTTTACCCTTAACACCTAACACCTTATCATATTTGCTATTATACATTAGCTATTTAAGCGAAGTCAACATATCAGCGACTTCTACGTAATTCTTCTAACTTATTTAATACATCTTCATCAATATTATCTCCTAAGTTATTTTTTTGAGAATTCATATTATGCTCAGCTTTTATTCTTATCTTATTTTCCAACCCAATAACTTCATTGTAAAACTCCAGCGAAGACATCCTTACAGCACCTCTTTGGAATATGGTTTGCTGTTCTAGCCAATCTGATGTAACTACATAAACTTCATATCTTCTACCAATAGAATGTACTTCCTTTTCTATGTATGCATCGGCAGTTTCACCATCTTTAGTGAAAACTATAGATAGATTTTTATTAATTTCTTCTTTATTTTCTATATTGCCTGCTACCTTATGACCATCAAATACTAATATTACCTTACAATCATTATAACTTCCATAATTGTGTAGTATATCCACTAGTTTATTTCTTGCTCCATCAAAGCTAATGTTTTTTAAGTCTTTTAAATTTGGCCAGGAATTTAAAACATTATATCCATCTATAAATATAATTTTCACATCTCATCCCTCTTTTTATTTTAATCTACCCTTTAGTACTTCATACATCATTATACCACCAGCTACTGATGCATTTAAAGAATTTATTTTTCCAATCATAGGAATCTTAACTAATTTGTCACATTTTTTAAGAGTTAATTTAGATATCCCTCTTCCTTCACTACCTATTATTAGTGCACATGGTCCACTAAAGTCCACTTCATAACTATATTCTGTTCCCTCTATATCTGCACCGTAAACCCAGATTCCTTGCTCCTTTAATTCATCAATTGTACTATTTATGTTAGTAACTTTTGCTATTTTAACATGTTCAACTGCTCCAACTGATGACTTATAAACTGTAGGAGTTACTCCGACATTTCTTCTTTTTGGTATTATAATACCATTAACCCCACAAGTTTCCGCAGTTCTGATTATTGATCCTAAATTGTGAGGATCTTCTAACTCATCTAATATTACTATAAAAGGAGCCTCTCCCTTTTTCTTAGCATCTTCTAATATATCTTTTACTTCAAAATAATTATATGGAGTTATTCTTGCTATTACTCCTTGATGAACAGCACCACTTGCCATTGAATCTAATTTTTTCTTATCTACCTCTTTAATTACTACCTTCTTATCTTTTGCAAGATTAATTATTGCATTTATAGATCCTTCTTTAGGGCCATTTGTTATATATAATGCTTCTATTGTCTTATCGCTCTTTAAAGCTTCCATAGCAGCATTTCTGCCTATTATTAAGTCTTCTCTTACTTCTTCAACTTGATTGCTAGGCACCACTTTTTCTACTCTTGTTCTAGCTGCTTTATCTTCTCTAAACTTATCTTCTCTTGATCTAACTGGTCTATCTTCTCTAAATCTTTTATTATCTTTTCCTCTAGGACTAAATCTATCTTCCTGCCCTCTCTCATCTATACTTCTATTGCTTTTTCTATCATCTCTTCTTCTATTTTGGTTACTCTTTTTTATTCTTGTCATATTAAATAACTCCTTACCTAGTTATATTTAAAAATTACTGTTCCTTACATATTTCTATGCTTTTATTAAATACAAACTCTAGTCTTTCCTTATCATTTATTAAATATAAATATCCAACTAAAGCTTCAAATCCTGTTGCCATTCTATAATCCCTTACATCTGCATTTTTAGGAACTGTTGCTGACTTAGCGTTTCTTCCTCTCTTGTAGATATAACTTTCTTCTTCAGTTAGTAATTCTTCTATATTGTGCATTATATCCGATTGACTCTTTGCTTTAACATATCCTATAGCTTTTCTATGTATCTTATGAGCTGAAAGTTCAGTATTATTTGAAAGTATATAGTCTCTTATAAATACTTCGTAAACTCCATCTCCAACTAATGCTAACTGAAGTGGATTTAATCTTCTAGCTTCATCTTTGCTAAATTCTCTTACTCTAAAATTTTCTAACATATTATTGCTCCTTTAAATAAGGGCTGCACTTAACGCACAGCCCCTTTTTAATTAGTTAACCTTTTTCCATCTAACTCCTTGTGGAGTATCTTCAAGTACTATATCTCTTGCTTTTAAGTCATCTCTTATCTTATCTGCAAGTGCAAAGTCTCTATTTTTCCTAGCTTGTTGTCTTTGTTCTATTAAAGCTTCTATCTCGTCTGCTTCATCAGCTAAATCAGCCTTAGTTGATTTTTGTAGCATTCCAAGTGGAGCTCCAAGTTCTCTTATTAATGCTAAAGCTTTTTCCGCTAACTCTCTTGATGATTCGGCATTAATATTAGTATTTGTATCTTTTATTAAATCAAATATTGCAGTTATAGCATCTGCTGTATTAAAGTCATCATCCATCTTTTCTATATATTTTTCTTTATACTTATTTAGACTTTCTAAGTATTTCTTTTCTTCTTCATTCATTTCAGTTCTTGAAACTTCATCTATAAGATTTTCAAGATTACCTATTGCATTATATAATCTTTCAACTGATGCTTTAGCTGATTCTAATAAATCTTCACTGTAATTTAATTGAATTCTATAATGACATGAAAGCATTAAGAATCTAATTACATCTGAGTCATATTCTTTTAGTATATCTCTTGCTGTAAAGAAGTTATTTAATGACTTAGACATCTTTTGATTATTTACATTTACATAAGCTGAGTGTAACCAATAGTGAGCAAATGGCTCTCCTGTTAATGCTTCACTTTGTGCTATTTCATTTTCATGATGAGGGAATGCTAAGTCCATACCACCTGCATGTATATCAATTGTATCTCCTAATATCTTCTTTGCCATACATGAGCATTCTATGTGCCATCCTGGTCTTCCTTCTCCCCATGGACACTTCCAAGCAGGCTCCCCTTCCTTCTTTGCCTTCCATATAGCAAAGTCCATAGGATCCTTCTTTCTTTCATCTATGTTTATTCTAGCTCCAGCTTGTAGGTCATCTATATTTTGTCCTGATAACTTACCATATCCTTGGAACTTCTTTGTACTAAAGTAAACATCTCCATCTACTTCATAAGCATATCCTTTATCAATTAGTTCTTTTACAAACTTAATTATATCATTTATATACTGAGTAGCTCTTGGATTTACTGTTGCTCTTTCTATATTAAGCGCATCTGCATCAGTATAATATTCATTTATATACTTATCTCCAACTTCTTTTACTGAAGTTCCTTCTTCATTTGCTCTCTTTATCATCTTATCATCTATATCTGTAAAGTTCTGAACAAAATCTACTTTATAGCCTCTATACTCAAAGTATCTTCTTATTGTATCAAACACTATAAAAGTTCTACCATTTCCTATGTGGAAGAAGTTATATACTGTAGGCCCACATACATACATCTTAACTTCACCCGGAGTTATTGGTATAAATTCTTCTTTTTTTCTTGTTAATGTATTATAAAGCTTCATTCTTATTCCTCCTAACTATCTTAGTTTTAGGTTATTTTTTTCGAATTCTGCTCTGACTCTTTCTTTCGCATCTTCTATCTTTATTGTTTCATTTTCTCCGCCAGTTCTTAGCTTAAATTCTACTTCTCCATCACCTATCTTCTTTCCTACTGTAATTCTCATAGGAATTCCCATAAGTTCTGAATCTTTGAATTTAACTCCAGCTCTTTCTTTTCTATCATCTAAAAGAGCTTCAACTCCCATTTCTCTTAATTCATTATAGATTTCTGAAGCAATCCTCATTTGATCTTCATCCTTTGAATTAACAGCTATTACTGAAACATGATATGGTGCGACCTCTAAAGGCCAGATTATTCCGTTTTCGTCATGGTGTTGTTCTATTATTGATGCAACTGTTCTTGTAACACCTATTCCATAACATCCCATTATAAATGGCTTTTCTTTTCCGTTTTCATCAATAAATTTAGCATTCATAGCTTCTGAGTACTTAGTTCCTAATTTAAATATATGACCTACCTCAGTTCCTCTTGCTATAGTAACTTTTCCGCCACATTTAGGACAAGCTTCTCCCTCCTCTATGTTTCTAAAGTCACCAACTACTCCCTCGAATTCTCTTCCGTAATTAACACCTGTTAAGTGGTATCCTGTTTCATTAGCTCCAACAACCATGTTGTACATATTACTAACTTCTTCATCTACTAATAATAAGTCTACTCTTAATCCTACAGGACCTGCAAATCCAGTTTCTGCATTAGTAGCTCTCTTAACTTCTTCATGTGATGCTAATTCTATATCTCCTGATGCATTAGAAGCATTAGCTACTTTTACTTCATTAACTTCTCTATCTCCTCTAACTAAAACCCCAACTAATTTTCCATCTACATTGTATATTAAAGTTTTAGCTGTCTTTTTTGGAGAAACACTTAAGAATTCTGATACTTCTTCTATGCTTCTACTATCTGGAGTTTCTACCTTTTGCATTGCAACTAATTCTTCAGCTTCTGCAATTTCTGCTTTTGTCTCTGCTTTTTCAATATTTGCAGCATAATCACATTCAGTACAGAATACTACATCATCTTCTCCAACTTCTGATTTAACCATAAATTCTGCTGAGTTTGATCCTCCGATTGCTCCTGAATCTGCTTCAACACATTTTGCATCTAATCCACATCTATTAAATATATTTACGTATGCATCATGCATTTTATCATATGCTAAATCTAGTCCTTCTTGATCCTTATCAAAGCTATAAGCATCTTTCATTATAAACTCTCTTGATCTCATAACTCCAAATCTTGGTCTAGTTTCATCTCTATATTTAGTTTGTATTTGATAAAGATTTAATGGTAATTGCTTATATGATTTTATTTCATTTCTCGCAATATTTGTAAATACTTCTTCATGAGTTGGTCCTAAACAGAATTCTCTATTATTTCTATCTGTAACTCTAAACATTTCAGCTCCATAAGCATCCCATCTTCCTGATTCTTGCCATAATTCTGCTGGTATCATAGCTGAAGCTAAAAGTTCTTGAGCTCCTGATTTATCCATCTCATCTCTTACTACATCTTCGACCTTTTTAAGAACTTTTACTCCTAAAGGTAAGTGATTATATACTCCTGATGCCATTTTTCTTATTAGTCCTGCTCTAAGCATTAACTGATGACTTGCTATTTCTGCTTCTGCTGGAACTTCTCTTAAAGTTGCAATTAGCATATTAGACATTTTCATAATAATATCCTCCTAATTTCTATGTGAATTTAATTTATTTCTTACTTTTTTAGATATAAAAAAAGCCGCCCTATTAACAATAGGGCGACTATTAATCGCGGTACCACCTAAATTTTTTCTCTAATAATGATAACGGTATTAAACCGATAGTTTTTTCCTATTACTCAGAAGCTGGTTCAAAATCTAGTTGAGAACCTTACAGCCTATGGATTCTCTCTCTGAAAAAGCGATTTCTACTATTCTTCTTCATAGTTCTTAATTTATATGGAATTATACTTAACTAATTATAACTTCTAAAATTTTCACTGTCAACATAGTGATATTATCGCTAATTATCAGCTAAATATCTCGCTAAAATCAAATCTTCTGGAGTAGTTATTTTTATATTAGTATATTCTCCATCATACAAGAAAACTTTATGTCCAAAGGTTTCAACAACCATAGTGTCATCAGTTACCTTTATATTATTCTCTTTAACTTTGTTGTGACACTCTAATATAAGATTATAATCAAATATCTGTGGTGTTTGAACAGCTATAAGTTGTTCTCTCTTAAGGGTTTCCTTTGATAATCCATTTTCATCTTTAACTTTAATAGTATCTTTTGGCATAACACCTGGTGCTACTGCTTTAAATTTTTTAGCTGCTTTTATTCCTTCTGCTATAATTTTATCTGTAACAAACGGTCTAGCACCATCATGAATTAGTACAATATCAGTTTTTTCTATAGCATTTAATCCGTTTAAAACTGAATCCTGTCTTTCATCTCCACCTTCAACTATTTTATCTATTCTTAACTTATTTTTATCTAGCACTTCTTTTTTACAGTATTCAATCTCATCCTTTGGAAGAACTAATATTATTTCATCAATTAATTCATTTTCCATAAACTTTTTAATTGTGTAATAAAGTATAGGCTTATCATTTATTGATATAAATTGTTTACTTATATCAGCACCCATTCTTTTTCCTCTTCCTCCAGATAGAATAATGGCACTATTCATTAAACTCTCCTTTAGTTCTCTTTAGGTCTAGCAAATATCATTCTACCAGCAGCTGTTTGTAATACCGATGTAACTATAACACCTATTGTTTTAGTCATGTACTTTCTTCCGCCTTCTACTACTATCATAGTTCCATCATCTAAATATGCTACTCCTTGGCTTGCTTCTTTTCCGTCCTTAACAACTTCTACAGTCATTTCTTCCCCTGGAATAACAACTGGCTTTATTGCATTTGAAAGCTCGTTTATATTTAGAACTGGTACACCTTGAACTTCTGCTACTTTATTTAAGTTATAATCATTAGTTATTACTTTTCCATCTAATGTTTGGGCTAATTTTAAAAGTTTAGCATCTACTTCTGCTATCTTTGGAAAATCTCCCTCCCATATTTGAGTTTCTATATCTAGTTCCTTTTGAATCTTATTTAATATATCAAGTCCTCTTCTACCTCTTGTTCTCTTAAGTGAATCTGATGAGTCAGAAATATGTCTTAATTCATCAAGAACAAAATTTGGTATAACTAATGGACCTTCTATAAATCCTGTTTCACAGATATCAAATATTCTTCCATCAATTATTACTGATGTATCTAACACTTTTGGTATAGACCTTCCCTCTTTCGAATTAGCTTTACTCTTCTTTTCCTTATTTACTTTTTCTTTTGCAGAACTTGACTTTTTCATTGATAATATAAGATTATTCATATCATCTTTCTTTTCAACCATTATTTTCATACCTATTATTGCACTTAGTAAATTTACTAAAACATATAATATTGGTCCTAAAGCCCCAGCAAAATCATTTAGTGGTCTTGCAACAAAGAACATTATAATTAAAGCTATGACAGCTCCAATAGCTCCGTATATAATCTCCGTTAAAGTAAATTTTCTCATATTCTTTTCAGTATAATCAATAAGTTCAATTATCGCCCTATATATTATCGGAGATACTAAATACATAATAATACCAACTAATAAAGAAATAAAAATAAGAAATAATACCGAACCAACTGTACCTGACAGATACCCTATCTTTCTAACAGCTTCAATTTTCAAAATTGAATCTCCAATTATATAACCAAGTAACAGCCCCATTAATGTTAAAATGCCTCTAATTAACTTTTTAAACATTTTATCACCTCCTTATTAAAATTGTTGCCAAATTTGTTATATAAAATTCTTTTAATATAATGATTTATAAAAATAAAGCATTGTTTAGTTAATTATACCATATTAAAAAGTACCCTTAAATGAAGATTTTCTTAATTTAAGTTAACGTTTTAGTGACGTTAACTTTATACCCCCTATATTTAAAAATTAAAATAGTATATGATTATTTTAATAAATGGTTATTTACTTAAATCCACATTGACAATTATTGCCTAGAAAATTTATAATTAATCTAAATATATTAAACACTAGCAAGGAGTTGAGACAAATGAAAGATATTATTTTTGATGATTTTCAAAATTCTGTAAACGATTCTTTATTAAGACATAAAAGCATTTTAGACACTTTGAGTAAATATGGCGAATCAAATGCCAGAGTTAATAGAGCAATTATTAAAGCTGTAACTAATTGTGGTTGTATTAAAATAAATGCTAGCAAACAATGCATACCAAAAGAAAACGATTCAATAGAAGAACTTACTGATTGCTTCAAGAATCATATTGATGGAACCTTATGTAATAATTGTCGCGAAGTAATTGAACGTGAAATGGGGAATAACATTTTCTATCTTACATCTCTTTGCAACAATTTAGGCATAAATTTATATGATGTATTACTTCAAGAGAATGATAAAGTTACTACCCTTGGTAAATTCAATTTTAGATAATGATAAAATTAATAATAAATAAAAAAGCGATATCTAACATAAATTTAGATATCGCTTTTATTTATCTATAATTCCACCTTTAATGAAGCCTGATCGTTTATTCTTCTTAATCCATTCCTTATAGCTTTTGCTCTTGCTTCTCCTATACCTTCAACCTTATCTAAATCATCTATATCTGCCTCTATTATTCTATTAAAACTTTCAAAATGATTTATTAAGTTTTCTATTACCGTTGAAGGAATTCTAGCTATCTTACTAAGCATTCTATATCCCTTAGGAGATATTAGTGTATCTGCAAGAGGTGCGTATCCATATCCTAAAACTCTAGCTATTGCTTCTAAATCAATAAGTTCTTCTGAAGTTAAGTTTTGTATGCTTTCATATATTTCATTATGATCTTTGTCTGGACAGCTATAATCTCTTATTAAAAATATACCATCTCTTTCTATATGTCTTATAAGTTCATTTAATTGCATTGATATAAGTCTACCTTCATTGCCAAGTTCAAGAATGTATATTCTTATCTCCTCTACAATCCTCATAACCATTTCTGTTCTTTGAATTGCAGTAACAACATCAAAAAGTGTTGTTAGATCTTGAAATTCTAATAAATTTAAATTATTTATTACTCTTTCAAGTACCGAAACATATTTTTCCAAGGTTTGAACCGCTTGGTTTGCTCTTCCAAGAATTACACTACTCTCTCTTAAGACATACTTTAATTCACCTTTATAAACTGTAATTATATTTCTTCTTTGTGATATAGCTACTACTATATTCCCAGTTTCTCTAGCAACCCTTTGTGCCGTTCTATGTCTAGTTCCCGTTTCAAATGTAGGTATTGATGCACTAGGTACTAATTGTGCATTTGCACGCACTATTTTTTTAATATCTCCACTAAGTACAATTGCCCCGTCCATTTTAGCTAATTCATATACGTATGCAGGAGAATACTCGGAATTAATTGTGAATCCGCCATCCACTATACTCATAACATTTTCGTTATCTCCTAAAACAATCAAGCCTCCAGTTTTTGCTCTAAGGATATTTTCAAGCCCTTCTCTTAATTGAGTTCCTGGACACATTATTTTTAGTATATTTTTGATTTCAATATCTCTTTCTAACCTCATACACTCACCTATTCTCCTAGAATATCTTACTTATCGCTTCCCTTATATTGCTAACACCTAAAATTTTAATAGATTTATTAGTTACTTTTTCTCTATTTCTTGTAGGTATTATTGTATTTTCAAATCCCATCTTTTCTGCTTCATTTACAAGTCTATCAACTGATGCTATTGGTCTTATTTCTCCAGTTAATCCAACCTCGCCAACTAATAACACCTTAGGAAGTTTAATCCCTTTTCCCTTCATACTTGAAAGTAATGCTATAGCAAGACCAAGATCTGCGGTTGTACCGTCTAAATTTAATCCACCAACAACATTTACATAAACATCATGATTATAAAATGGTATTCTTAACTTTTTTTCTAAAACAGCAAGTATTAAACTTAATCTTTGATTATCAATTCCAACTGCTGTTCTTCTTGGCATTACAGCTTTAGTCTCTGTAACTAATGCTTGAATTTCTACTAAAATAGGTCTTGTTCCTTCCATAATACCAATTACAACTGAGCCTTCTTGATTAAAGGTTGTATCTTCAAGAAAAATACCAGATGGATCATATATCTCTACCAATCCTTCTTGTCTCATTTCAAATACACCAATTTCACTTGTTGTTCCAAATCTATTTTTCATAGTTCTTAAAATTCTAAATTCTTCAGTTCTTTCGCCCTCAAAATAAAGTACTGTATCTACCATGTGCTCCAAAACTCTTGGTCCTGCAAGTTCACCTTGCTTTGTTACATGAGCTACGATAAATAAAGGTATATTTCTTTTCTTACCAATTCTCATTATCTGGTTAGAACATTCCTTTACTTGTGATACACTTCCCGGTGCAGAGGTAACACCTTCTTTATATACAGTTTGAATAGAATCTATTATTACAAATTTAGGCTCTAACTCATCTATATATACTTCTATTGTATCCAAATTTGTCTCTGATACAATATATAAATCATTAGAAGCTACACCTAATCTATCACCTCTTATTTTTATCTGTTCTTCTGACTCTTCTCCGGATACATATAACACCTTACCATATGTTTTTGCAATATTATTTGCAGTTTGTAGTAATAATGTAGATTTACCAATACCAGGATCACCAGATATTAGTGTTAATGATCCCTTAACAAGACCCCCACCTAATACTCTATTTAACTCATTTATTCCTGTATTATATCTTTCTTTGTCTCCAGATTTAATATCTCCTATACTCTTTGGCATATTTTCAGGCTTAAGTTTTTTTACTATATCATTTTTAACTTGAACTTTATTATCTCTTACTTCTTCAACAAATGTATTCCATGAATTACAAGATGGGCATTTTCCAAGCCACTTTGCAGATTCATAAGCACATTCTTGACAAATATATATTGATTTTACTTTAGCCATTAAAAACACCCTCTACTTCTTCCTTAACTTGTGTGTAAAGATACACTCTACCTATATTATAATAACATACAATTGTACTAATATAACATTTTAGAGCTATTTTTTGTACTGTTTAATTTATGAAAAAAAGGATTATCAAGTAATTGATAATCCTTTTCTAATCTTTAGTAAATTATTTTACAAATTTTGCAGCTACTTCATCAATTATAACAGTAACATCTCTATGCATGTTAAGCATTGTTACAGGACATTTTGTTGTTATTTTTCCACTAAATAACTCTTTCATAGCTTCTGCCTTACCTTCTCCACTTGCTATTAATAATATCTTCTTTGATTTCATTATTTGACCTAATCCCATAGTTATAGCTGTCTTTGGAACCTCTTCCATCGAATCAAAGAATCTTGAATTTGCCTCAATTGTACTTTCAGTTAAACCTGTAAGATGAGTTCCTGAAATTAAAGCTTTATCTGGTTCATTGAATGCTACATGGCCATTATTACCAACACCTAATAATTGAATATCTGTTCCACCTAATTCATCTATTTTCTTATCGTAAGCTTTTCCTTCTTCTTCAATATTTTCTGCCAATCCATTTGGTACATAAGTTTTTTCTTTATCTATATTTATATGATCAAAAAGATTTTTATTCATGAAGTATCTATAACTTTGCTCATGAGTACCTGCAAGACCTATATACTCATCAAGATTTACTGTAGTCACTTTACTAAAATCAACTTTACCCACTTTATTCATATTTATTAATTCCTTGTACATTCCAATTGGAGTACCACCTGTTGCAAGTCCTAAAACTGCATCTGGCTTTTCATTAATAACTTTACCCATTACCTCTGCTGCTACTTTACTCATTTCTTCATAATCTTTAACTATTATTAGTTTCATTTTAATTTCCCCTCTCTCCTCGATATATTGACCTCTAAAATATATTTATCTGATCTATAAATTGATTCTTCTACAAAAAGAATATTATTATTTTCATCTAAAGTAGTACCAAAGGTACTTATTAATGGAAGTACTTTACTAACTCTAAATAACTCTTTGTAAAAGTCATCCATTACAATAGCTTTTATTGCTGATTCTGAATGATTTATGAAATGTCCATTTTCCTCTATTATTTTAAATAACGAACCCTTTAACATTTCATCATTTAATTCTCCGCATACTCTAGGTGATATATGTACTACTTCGTTTGCTATACATTCACCATCCACTTTTCTCATTCTATTAATTTTATATACTTTTTCATCTTTTAATAAATCTATTAATTCTTCTGGAGTATCTATAAGCTTGAACTCTAAAAGTTCAGTTTCTAGATTTCCACCTGATTTTTCTATAATATCAGTAAAACTCATAACATCTTGTTGTCTTACCTTGGGCTCACAGACAAATGTACCTTTTCCTTTTTCCCTTACTAATATCCCTTCTTGCACTAATTCACCTAAAGCTTGTCTGATTGTCATCCTACTAACTTCATAATGCTCCGCAAGCTCTCTTTCGCTATCTATACATTCTCCTACTTTCCAGTAACCTTTTGAGATTTTTTCTAAGATAGCCTCCTTTAATTGAAAGTAAACTGGAATTGGACTATTTTTATCTATCATATCTGTTCCTCCTAAATTAATTATATATCTTTAAGTTATAGTTGTCTAGACCACTATACAATTTAAATTTATTTTTAGCATAATAATTTTATTTTATACAAATAATAATTATACAATTTTAAAGGAGATGATACTATGATTGATAAATCAAAACTTGCCAATTCTATTTTAAATACTCAAAATACTACTAAACCTGATCTTCCTCTCAATGTAAGTGAAAGCTTCTCCAATACTATTTCAGATGGTGATGTATCTAATAATTTTATTCTAAATTCATATTTGGACAATAAAGATGTAATCAAATAGAGTTTTTGATATATAATATATATTAGTAATTTAATTGTTACACAATGTATACAATAGCCGGCTTGAATTTAATAATCATTTAGAGTAAAATTTAAGAAAAGATATTCAATAATAATAATTATTATTATTACTGTTAAGCAAGGAGGAATTTAATATGATAAAAGTATATACAACTAATTCATGCCCTTGGTGTGTAAAGGCAAAGGATTATTTAACTAAAAAAGGCGTAGAGTTCACTTCATTAAATGTTCAAGATGATATGGAAGCAAGAGATGAAATGCTTAAGAAATCAAAACAAATGGGAGTTCCAGTTCTAGATATAAACGGAACAATCATAATAGGATTTGATAAACCAGCTATAGATAAAGCACTAACTAGCCTTTAATTAATAAAATTAATAAAAAAACCCCTATTACTAAATTTAGTAATAGGGGTTTTTTATATTATTTTAAAGCTTCGTCTATTGCTTTTTTATCAAAGCCAACAATAACTTTACCATCAATATCTAATACTGGTACTGTTCTTTGTCCTGAAACTTTTTGAACTTCATTTCTATCTTCATGTTTGTCTGCAACATTTACTTCCTCGAAAGCTATTCCCTTCATATTTAAATACTTCTTCGCTTTAACGCAAGCTGGACACCATGATGTTGAATAAATTTTTATCATAATTTTCTACCGCCTTATTTAACTTATTTATTTAATTTCTTTATATATTTTTCTGCTTCTAATGCAGCAATTGTTCCGTCAGCAACTGCTGTTGTTATTTGTCTATATTCTTTTTCTCTAACATCACCTATTGCATAAACACCCGGGATGTTTGTTCTCATATTTTCATCTGTAATTATATATTGACCTTTACTTATATTTATATATTCTTTAAATAGATTTACCATTGGCTCATGACCAATTGATCCAAAGACAGCCTCTAAAGCTATTTCCTTTTCTTCTCCTGTTATTGTATTCTTTATTATTCCTTTTTCTACGAAATCTTCACCATCAACAGCTATTAAATCCTCATTATAAAGAATTTCTATCTTTTCATTCTTTTCAACTTCTTCAAGAACTGCCTTTTCTCCTCTAAAGTAATCATATCTTCTAATTAAATATACTTTTTCTGCAAAGTTTGTTAAGAAGATAGCCTCTTCTAATGCAGTATTTCCTCCACCTACTATACCAATAACTTTATTTTGATACATAGCTCCATCACATACTGCACAGTAGTGAACACCCTTACCTGCAAATTTTTCTTCATTTCTTATTGGTAATTTTCTTGGAGATGCACCTGTTGCAATTATTAATGCTTTTGGTTTATATATAAATTCTTCAGTTTCTACTATTTTTTCTTCTCCATCTAATTTAACATTTTCTATAATATCGAATTCTTCAATTGTAGCTCCAAGTTCTTCCGCTTGTTGTTGCATAATGTCTGCAAGTTCTGATCCCGCTACTTTTTTAAATCCTGGGTAATTTTCTACAGTATAACTATTTCTGACTTGACCACCCATTACTTTATCTTCTAATAGTAACATGTCTAATCTTGCTCTAGATGCGTATATAGCTGCTGTTAATCCTGCTGGTCCACCACCAACTATAATTAAATCAATTTCTTTTACTTGCTTTGCCATTATTTCAGCCTCCTTACCCCAGTGGGGTATATCTATTATGTTTTATTATAACACTAAATTTTATTATTTCAATAAAATATTTTATAAAACGATTATTTTTACAAGTTTTTTACATATATCACTAATCATTAATATATGCAAAAAAATATAAAGGGAGCATAATTATTTACTCCCTTTATAACTTAACTTATATTCTTAAATTTTATACATTCTTCATTTATAAATGCTTCTAAATTTTTTCCCTTTCTTATAGTTCCTTTTAATATTTCTTCACTTAGCTTATCTTCAATTTCTTTCGTTATTATCCTTCTAAAAGGTCTCGCTCCGTATTCATTACCCTTACATTTATTTAATAAATATTCCTTTATTTCTTCATCAAAATATATATCGATATCACTTTTTCTTAGTCTATTTTTCATTTCCTTAAGCATAATATCTAGAATATCTTTCATAGAATCTCTATCTAATTTATGAAATACAATAGTATCGTCTATTCTATTTATGAACTCTGGTCTAAAACTTTTTTTAAGGTCTTCTAATATATTATCTTTCATTGAATTATACTCATTTTCTTTATCATTGCTAATTAAGAAACCTACATTCCTTTGTTTATTTAATTTATGAGCTCCTATATTTGAAGTCATTATAATTATAGAATTTTTAAAATTAACTAGCTTTCCTTTGCCATCTGTTAGTCTTCCATCCTCTAGTATTTGTAATAATATATTAAATACATCTGGATGCGCCTTTTCAATTTCATCTAAAAGAATTACAGAATAAGGTCTTCTTCTTATAGCTTCGGTTAATTGACCACCTTCATCATATCCTACATATCCTGGAGGAGCTCCTATAAGCTTAGATACTGCATGCTTTTCCATATATTCTGACATATCAACTCTTATCATATTATCTTCATCACCATATACAGCCTCAGCTAAAGCCTTACATAATTCAGTCTTCCCAACTCCAGTAGGTCCTAAGAATATAAAACTTCCAATTGGTCTATTTGGATCTTGAAGTCCAACCCTTGCCCTTCTTATAGCCTTTGCTATTGAGGACACTGCTTCACTTTGGCCTACCACCCTTTCATGAAGCCTATCTTCTAACTTAAGTAATCTCTCACTTTCCTTTTCAGTAAGTTTTGAAACAGGTATATTAGTCCAACTTGAAACTACTTTAGCTACATCTTCTGTTCCAACTACTAGTGTATTTACAGAATTATTAGTGCTCCAGTCACTTAGTCTATTGTTAAGTTGCTCTTTCAACTTCTTTTCCTTATCTCTAAGTGCTGCTGCTTTCTCAAACTCTTGAACCCTTATAGCTTCTTCTTTTTCTTTTATCGCTATCTGTATTTCCTCTTCTATGCTCTTTAAATCAGGTGGAGTTACAAGTGTTTCTATTCTAACCTTAGCAGAAGCCTCATCAATTAAGTCTATTGCTTTATCAGGCATAAACCTATCTACAATATATCTTTCCGATAACTCTATAGCTGATTTAAGAGCCTCATCTGATATCTTGATTTTATGGTGAGCTTCGTACTTATCCCTTAAGCCTTTTAAAATTTCTAAAGTTTCATCTATATTTGGCTCTTCTACATTAACAGGTTGGAATCTTCTCTCTAATGCCGTATCTTTTTCTATATGTTTTCTGTACTCATCTGTCGTTGTTGCACCTATACATTGAACATCGCCTCTTGCAAGAGATGGTTTTAATATATTAGAAGCATCAATAGCTCCTTCAGCACCACCAGCTCCAATAATAGTATGAATCTCATCTATAAATAAAATTATATTTTTATTACCTTTTATTTCCTCAACAACCTTTTTTAATCGTTCTTCAAACTCACCTCTATATTTTGCACCTGCGATTATATTGGTAAGGTCTAATGAAAATATCTGCTTATCCTTAAGTATCTCCGGAATATTTCCTTCTACTATCTTTTGAGCTAATCCTTCTATAACAGCCGTCTTACCAACTCCGGGTTCTCCTATTAGGCAAGGATTATTTTTCACTCTCCTACAAAGTATTTCTAAAACCCTTTGTGTCTCTTTATCCCTACCTATAACAGGATCAAATGCACCTTCCTTTGCAAGCTTAGTCATATTAACACTATATTGCTTAAGTACAGGCATATCATCATATAAATCTTCATCCTCTTCATCTTGAAGTAACACTTCATCTTCTTTTGCATCTAAAAATAAATTTATATCATTTATTATTGATTTAACATCAGCTTCCAGTTGCAATAATATAGTATATGCAACACCATCTTCCTCTTTAAGAAGTGCTAAAAGTATATGCTCAGGATTTACGTATTTATGATTATAGTTTTTAGCTTCTTTAAAACTTATATCTAATAAATGCTTAGTTCTTGGAGTTAATAATAATTCTGATATTGAAATATCAATTTCCCCATACCCTAAGTAACTCTCTATCTTTTCTCTTATATCATCATCACTTATATTATTTTTATTTAATACACTTGCTGCATACCCACCTTCTTTTAATATCCCAAGAAGTATATGCTCCGTACCAATATATCCGTGTTTAAAGTTACGAGACTCCTTCTTAGCCTCTAGTATTACAGCTTCAGTCCTTTCCGTAAATCTCCCATTACCCATGTATTTAGTCCTCCTTATCCCTTTTATACCATAAATCTTATTCTAAAAGTTTCCTAACAACTTTAGCTCTCTCTATATTCAAATCCCTATAGGAGATCTTGTCCTGTACATTACCTCTTAGAATGGAATCTCTAGTTAAAATAATTGCTTTATTTAACTTATCTTTATTAATATTTAATAGTGACAGTTCTACTCCAAGTCTTAAATCAGATAGTAAATTAAGTCCTTCTATCCATTTAAGTATTCTTGCATTTTTTAATATTCCATATGCTCTAAATATTCTATCTTCTAGTTCTTTATTGCACTCAGATATCATCTGTTCTCTAGCTCTATTTTCTTCATTTACTATATTTTTAATTACATTTTGTAACGTATTTATTATTTCCTCTTCAGTAACTCCTAAAGTTATTTCATTAGATATTATATATATGTTTCCGTAAGACTTTCCTCGCTCTCCATACATACCCTCTATAGATATTCCCGCTCTATTAAGTCCTCTTAGTAAATTAGCAATCTCATCATTTGTAGATAATACTGGTAGATGCACCATTACTGCTGCTTTAAGACCTGTACCAATATTAGATACATCAGAAGTTAGATAACCTATGTTATTATCAAATGAATAAGTTAATTTATCCTCTATCAAATCATCAATTTTATTAACATATTCATACATCTCTTCTAGATTATTGCCATTACTTACAGATTGTAATCCTAAATGTTCTTTTTCATTTATCATTACGCTAAAAGTTTCGTCGTTATTTATAGCAAATGAAGAAAAGTCACTATTTTTTAATAAAGAATTAGTTATAATCCCTTTTTCTTTATAAATATCTAACTCTTCTTTATCTTTCCAAAGATTTATAGTTTTTAGACCATCTACATTATCTAGTAATATATTTATAACTTTTTCAGATAATCGTCTTCCTTCTTCTGTCTCCAGGTTTACTGGAAACTTATATCCCTGTATATTTCTAAATATTTTTACTTTGCTATTAATTATAATTCCATCTTCTATACTATTGCTATTAATCCAATTATTTATCATTTCTCACACCCTCTTTAAGTTCCCTTTCTAAATCCCATATCTCATCTCTAATTACTGCAGCTTTTTCATAATCTTCAATAACAATAGCCTTTTCTATATCACTTTTTAATTTTTTGATTTTTTTCTTTTTCTTTATTATTATTCCTTCTCTTTTGGGTATTTTTCCGATATGCTCTATATTACCCTGATTTTTTTTAATTACTGGTATTAAATTATCTTTAAAATAGTAATAACATTTATTACATCCAAGTATTCTCTTATCTTTAATCTCTTCATAGGTTGTTCCACATGCTTTGCAAACAAGATTTGTCACTTTTTCATCTTTAAGCGAAAATTTTCCAAGTAGACTATTAATAATTTTATTAAATGAAATATCTTTCCCATCTGAAGATTTTATAATTGATAACTCTCCAAATATATTGGCACAATTATCGCATAACCATACGCCTGTCTTATCTCCATTTATACTCTTAATAAGATGAATTTTTGCTTCATTTTTGTTGCATCTCTCACATAGCATGAATCTACCCCCTTATTCTATTAATACCATCATCATTCCTTTTAATATATCTGACCTAACTTTATTTTTGTTATCTACATCTTTTAATGTTTTATCGTTCACTGATATTTTTATGAGTTCATACTCCTTTTTATTAATTATTTCTGTTTCTAATAAATTATCTAATAATGCAATAGTATTATGATACGTTATTCCATCACCTATAGACTCATTTAATAATTTTTTTCTGCTAACTGGACACTTGTGCTCAATTCTCTTAATAGCTATGTATCCGCCCCCGCCTCTTCTACTTTCTATAACGTATCCTTTAGCATAAGTAAAACGAGTACTTAATACATAATTTATTTGAGATGGTGCACATCTAAATTGATCTGCTAATTCATTTCTTTGAATTAACACCTTATTATCCTTATCTTCATTTATCATTTCTTTTATAAATTTCTCTATTATATCTGTTAATCTTGCCATGTTTACACCTTCTTAATCTTTCTTGTTCTTTACTTACCTTGACTTTGTAACATTATATTAATACTTTTTTTATACTTATTCAAGATAATAGGTTTATATTTAGATGAATTTACACATACTATAATTGAATCAAAAGGAGGATTTATTTATGGATATAACATGGATTAAAAATTCAACATTTCTCATAAAAACATCAATGGGTAAGAGACTTCTTATTGATCCGTTTAATAAGATCCATACCTGTGATATTTCCTCCTTAAATCCTAATATTATAACTTTAAGTAGCCAAAATATTGAATCGTTATGTCCTAATGAAATAGGCCCTCATATTAAGATCATAAATTCCCCAGGAACTTATGATACTGATATTGGATTAATAAAAGGATATACTACATACTGCGATCATTATAGCGGCTATAAACGTGGCCCCAATACTATATATACTTATAATATTGATAATTTAAAACTATGTCATTTAGGATATCTTGGTGAATTTTTATCAGATAATATTATAGATGAACTTGATGATATAGATATTTTATTCATCCCTATTGGAGGTCATATAAATCTATCTGGAAAAGAGGCTTATATGCTTATAAAAAAAATAAGCCCAAAGGTTATTATCCCAATGAACTATAAATATTCGTATTCATCTTTTCTATTTAATGGATTAAAGGATTTTACTTTATTACTAAAAAAGATATCAAAAATAAATACTGAATCCTTCACTATTTCTAAAGAAACATTAATGGAAAATGAAAATGCAATAATTCTGCCTCCAATGTTTAAAAGTCCTTATTAAAATCAAAAAAGACCGCCCTAAGACGGTCTTTTTTAAGCTATATTACTCTTGAACTGGTGCTCCAACTGGACAAACATTAGCACAGTTTCCACAATCGATACAAGTATCTGCATCTATTACAAATTGAGTATCTCCTTGGCTTATAGCATTAACTGGACATTCTGGCGCACATGCTCCACAGCTTATGCATGAATCGTTTATTACAAATGCCATTAAAAACACCTCCTAAAATTTATGGTAATTACACCAAATTAATTTTAACACGTTTCCTTATTTTTTAAAAGTACTTTGTGAAAATTTAGGAATTGTTAAATATTATACTACCGTGTATCCGAGATCCTCAATTTTATCTATAATACTTTCTAATTCTATATACATATCATTATATATTATTGTAACTTCTTTCTTTTCTAAAGCTACTTCACTTGCAATTACACCTTCGCTGCTTGCTATTGCACTTTGCACTTTTCTGATATCTGTAGAATTACTCATTCCAGAAACTTTTAATACTGCCTTCATTTATGTCCTCCTATTTTTCTTTTATAAGTTGTTTTATAAGCTTCTTATCTTCTTCAGTTTCTACTTCAATTCTTATGTCTGAATCGTCTATGCTATCTTCATAACTGCCTTTAATTAATTTAACATCTTTTATATTAAATGTTTGTAAAATCTCTTCATCTTTTCTCTTTAATTTGACTTTTACACTTTCTTTAACTACATTGTTTTGTATAACTTCCCCAGTTCCTTCTGAAGTCTTTACAATAGATCCAACCTTAGGAAGTTCTTTTCTTATTTCTTCATATGTGCTTTGTTCATAGTTTAAGCAGCACATTAACCTTCCACATATTCCTGATATCTTAGTTGGATTTAAAGATAAATTTTGTTCTTTTGCCATCTTTATTGAAACTGATGCAAAATCACCTAAGAATGATGAACAACACATTGGTCTTCCACATGGTCCAAGTCCACCTATCATTTTAGCTTCATCTCTAACACCAATTTGTCTAAGCTCAATTCTTGTCTTAAATATAGTTGCTAGATCCTTAACTAAATCTCTAAAATCTACTCTACCATCAGCTGTAAAATAGAATATTACCTTATTATTATCAAAAGTATATTCAACATCTATAAGCTTCATCATAAGCCCATGGTTCCATATCTTTTCTGTACAAATTTTTAAGGCATCCGCTTCTTTAGCCTTATTATCATTATGTCTTTTTATATCATCTTCATCAGCTACCCTTAAAACACTCTTTAAAGGTGCTATTATATCATCTTCATTTACTTCTTTTATTCCAATTACACATTGGCCAAACTCAATGCCTCTAGCTGTTTCGACTATTACATAATCTTCTTTATTTATATTTAATTCATTTGGATCAAAATAATATATTTTCCCAGCCTTTTTAAATCTTACTCCAATTACCTTTATCATGTAATTATACCTCCAAAAAACCCATAAGCATAATACTAATAGTCATAGAAAAATTAGTATTATGCTTTAAATTAATTCTTGCCTCTTCTATATATTTTAGCATTCCATTTAATTTTCTATATGACATCATCTCTATTAACTCTTCAATATCATTACTTTTATCTGAATTAATTATAAGTTTTTTATCATTAATCTCTTTATAAAGAATAATATCTCTTATGAAAGTTGAAATTATGTTTAATAACTCTTCCTTTTCATCTTTGTAATTTTGAAATGCCTTTTCGTACTTTATGGTTACATCTATTTCATTATTGTTAATATCTCTTAGCATATCTATTATAAGATTTCTAAGAGTTTGAAGCTCAGGATCTTTCAAAAATCTTTCTGCTCTTCCAGGTATTCCTTCTGAGTAAGCAAGCAAAGACAGTAATTGTCCTTCACTTAGCTCATGTTTTGATTTAATAAGTTCAACCATTTCTTCTTTATTGAGAGGGGTAAGCTTATATATCTGACATCTAGATTTTATTGTATCTAATATTATTTCTAAATTAGTTGTAAGTAATAGAATATATACCCCATTTGGTGGTTCTTCTATTGTTTTTAAAAGTGCATTTTGTGCTTGAGCTGTTAGTTTTTCTGAATCATATATAATAATTACCTTCTTATCACCCTCATAAGGCCTCTTATTAACTTCTTCAATTATTTCTCTAACTTCAGAAACTCCCATAGATGCTCTCTTATTTCTGTAATGAATAGCATCTACATGTTCTTTTCCAACTTCTTTATTTAGTATCTTTGATACAAATATATCTGCTAGGATACTCTTCCCTATTCCATCTCTTCCTGCAATTAAGTGAGCATGAGATAGTGTATTGCTTTCTGCTCTTTTCATAAATCCTTCAATAACTTTATTATGTCCTATAAATCTCTCCAATACACTCGCTCCTTTGTATTGTACTTATATCTTTACAAATTGGTCTACATCTATAACAAATACAGTTGCTCCTCCAACTTGCACTTCAATAGGATATTGAATACACATTCCAGCATTCCCTGTGATGGGTGCTGGTGCTGTAACAACTTCCTTACGTTTTTTACAAACATCTTTTATTATATCTATAACTTTTTCAGTCCTATCTTCTTCTACACCTATCAGTAATGTGGTATTCCCAGATTTTAGAAAACCACCCGTAGTTGCAAGTTTTGTAACTCCAAAGTTTTTCTCCGTTAAAATATCTAGCAAGTCATCTGAATCATCATCATGTACTATAGCTATTACTAACTTCATACAATAACCTCCACTCTTTAATAAATACCCTAATTACATTTTACCACAAAGTAATATCTTTCCATAACCCTTTATTTGTCAGTATTATTTATTAAATTAGAAATTATATTTTTTACGTCGTCAAATACTTTATCTATTGACTCATCAGCATTTATTTTAACCATTCTATCTCTATTTTTTCTATAGATTATATCATATCCTTCTCTAACTTTATTATGAAAATCTAACTTTTCTAGATCTAATCTATTTACTTCTCTTTCAGCATTCTTCTTTATTCTTGCCATACCAACTTCTGGACTTATATCAAATAGTATAGAAATATTTGGCACACAATCTCCAATTGCAAATTTATTTATTTCATACACTTCTTCTATTCCAAGACCTCTTGCATATCCTTGATAGGCTAATGATGAATCCACAAATCTATCGCATAAAACTACTTGTCCATTTTCTAATGCTGGAATAACCTTCTCAACTAAATGTTGTCTTCTTGCAGCTGCATAAAGTAATGCCTCTGTTTTGCCATCCATCTTTGTATTTTCTTTATTTAAAATTACTTCTCTTATTTGTTCAGCTATACTTATTCCACCTGGCTCTCTTGTCTTTATACAATCATAATCACACTCTCTAAGCCACTCGTATACCTTGTCTATCATTGTACTCTTTCCTGAACCTTCTCCGCCTTCAAATACAATAAATAATCCCTTCTTCACGTCTGTATACCTCTTTCTCTATTTCAATATATTTTTTATCTTATGAACATAATCATCATATTCATTATCTCCTGGTTCTGTATTTAATATGTCAATCTCACAATTTGGACATATCAAATTTCCTTTTATAATTATACCATTATCACTAACATTTCCACAGATTCCACAAACATTTTCCCTAATTTTTTTGTTAAATAAAATATTCATAACTAAACCCCCTAAATAAAAATATATTTTAATTATTAACAGTTAAAATACTTTTTATACAAAGCCACTCTCTATAATTTTTTATGTTATAAAAGAACTTTATATAGGACTTTTAATAAATAACTTCTAATTATTTATATATACAAAATATTTTATATTACTACACTCCTAAAACTTAATATTTATATAATTTATCTTAATTGCTCTTATAGGACTATCATAAATTTCTCAATCATAAACAAATATCTATTCAAATAAAAAACTCCCAAGCTATTATGCTTGAGAGTCTGTAGTATCCATGTTAGTTATATTCTTTGTATCATTATTTTTTGTACTTTTTATATGTCTTTCAACCCTTCTAATAAAACAGTCGCTTGGTTGAAAATAGAACTTATAATAGTTTTCTTTTAATTTATATACACAGCAGTATTGGTCAATTTTTAATTTGTCACAAGTATAATTCCCTATAGACTTTGCATCATATTCTTTAGGTTGTCCATTTTTCTTACCTATATATACAATGTCTGATATTTTTATACTTGCTAGATTTTTTTCTTCTTTAGAAAAAATCTTATTTACTATGAGTTTATTCGCTATTAAAGCATATTTATATGAAACTGTACAACTAATAAATTCTCTTATAATAATTAAAATAGTCAAAACCGCTAAAGCTATCTTACAAATAGTTAATGTTTTATTGCTATGAAAATCAATAAATTTAAGACCCTCTTGTGCATATAGCATAAATGTTATTACGAACAATACTAATGCAATTACATGAGCCTTCTTTCTAACAACTATTTCTCTGTGCATCATATTTAAATCCCCCATGATTTAATGAATTATTTATAAATACTAAATCTGATTATACTAGCAAATCGAACTTTATTCCATGCTAATATAAGTCAAAATTAATTATTATTAGGCTGTATTAGGCATTAGCATTACTTTATCTTTATTTTTCTAATCTTTATTATTAATTGCTACTATATGCGATTATTATCATAATAAATCTTCGATATTATTTTATGTTTTGTATTTTAAAAGTACTTATTTTATATTTACCTATTTAAGAGTATAATATAAAAGAATACAAATGGAGGTTTGATCATGATCCAAATATTTAAAACCATTAGTGAAGATAATAAAATTCTTAAGCAACTTGATAATATCGAGCAAGGTTGCTGGATAAATATAGTTGCACCTTCAGATGAAGAGCTTATTTTAATTTCAAATAAAACAGGAGTATCATTAGATTTCCTTAAAGCTTCATTAGATGACGAGGAAACTTCTCGTATAGATATAGAAGATGATGCTATTTCAATAATAGTGGATATTCCATTCACTGAAATGGAAGATAATTCACTTACTTATGATACATATCCGCTTTCAATAATTCATACAGAAAAGCAACTTATAACAGTATGCCTTAAAAATAGTAAAGTATTAACTGATTTTATAAATGGAAGAATTAAATCATTTTTTACTTTTAAGAAATCTAGGTTTACACTTCAAATATTAAATAGAATTTCTACATATTATCTACTATATTTAAGACAAATTGATAAAAAAAGTTTAATGATAGAAAAAAGACTTCATAAATCAATGAAAAATAGAGAGCTTATACAATTACACTCTCTTGAAAAATCATTGGTATACTTCTCAACATCATTAAAAGCTAATGAAATAACATTAGAAAAAATGCTTAAACTAGATATAATGCAGAGGTATGAGGATGATAAAGATGTATTAGAAAATGTAATTATAGAGAATAAACAGGCAATTGAAATGACAGAAATATATAGTAACATATTAGCAAGTACAATGGACTTCTTCGCATCTGTAATCTCAAATAATCTTAATATAGTAATGAAAGTTCTTGCTTCAGTTACAATTCTTATGGCTATACCAACAATAATAGGTGGAATATTTGGTATGAACGTATGGTTACCGTTCTCCCCTAATGATCCTGCTGCATTCTATACAATAATGTTTATGACATTCTTTATTTGTGGAATTGTTGCATGGGTTTTATATAAAAAGGATATGTTTAGATAACAATTTATAAAAAAAAGCATAATATATACTAAATTAATAGAGAGCTATTTATGGCTCTCTTTTTTTAGGGGGATCATATATGCTTAAAGGAAAAATTTTAAGTAATAACTCTACACTTGGTATTATTGCACCAGCTTCTTGTAGTCCAAGAGATAGTATAGATATTTATGTAAGTCAATTTGAAACTCTTGGATTCAATGTAGTACTTGGAAATCACATATATGATAAAAATGGATACTTATGTGGAAACGATTATGATAGAGCTAAAGAAATAACTGATATGTTTGAAGATGATTCAATCGATGGAATTATATGTTATAGAGGTGGATATGGTTCTATAAGGACTCTTCCTCATATAAATATGTCATCTATTAAGAAAAACCCCAAATTTTTCTGCGGCTATAGTGATATAACTATACTTTTAAATTATTTTGCTAATAATAATTTGATTACATTTCACGGTCCAATGGTTAAATCGGATTTTAATGATATTCTTACTCTATCTTATTTTAAAAGAATGATGTTTAATCCTAGTAAAGGAACAATATATGATTTATCTAATTGTGCTAAATATAATAATGATTATTTTAGTGGAAGATTAATGGGTGGAAATTTATCTATGATATGTTCTTCAATTGGTACTCCATATGAGGTTAATTTAGATAAATCTATACTCTTATTAGAAGAAATTAATGAAGCTCCATATGTAATAGATAGATTATTAACTCAACTTATATTATCTTCTAAATTAAATAAATGTAAGGCTATTTTAATTGGACACATGACTGGATGCTCCTTAGATACTTATGAAGAAAGTTTTACAACTTTAGAAGTAATAAAAAAAAGATTAATTCCTTTAAATATACCTATTATATATGGTATACCTTTTGGGCATTCATATCCAAATCTAATTTTCCCTATCGGATGTAAAGCAACATATGATAAGAATACTAGCAAACTAGTATTATGTGAAAATGCTTTAAAATAAAAATAATCCACAAACTAAAAGATATACTAACAATATATCATGTATTACGTGGATAACTAGCTTAAGAAATATTTTTTTGTGGATAACTTTTTATATTTTCTTTCGTTCAGTTAACCTTAGAAAAGTCTTTAAAAAATAAAAACCTGTAAACATTAGTTTACAGGTTTTCCTCTTTTGGAGGCGCCACCCGGATTTGAACCGGGGATAAAGGTTTTGCAGACCTCTGCCTTACCACTTGGCTATAGCGCCATATGTGGTGGCTCGAGTAGGAATCGAACCTACGACACGCGGATCTTCAATCCGCTGCTCTACCAACTGAGCTATCGAGCCACACTTACCTGGCAACGTC
>NZ_JAFBDA010000036.1 GCF_016907995.1 Clostridium sardiniense
ATTTTTTATGTGGGCGCATAGCTCAGCTGGGAGAGCACCTGCCTTACAAGCAGGGGGTCACAGGTTCGAACCCTGTTGTGCCCACCACATAAATTCAATATGGCTCAGTAGCTCAGTTGGTTAGAGTGCCAGCCTGTCACGCTGGAAGTCGAGGGTTCGAGCCCCTTCTGAGTCGCCAAAAGAAGTAAGTTTATACTTACTTCTTTTTTTTATGCAATAAATTATAAGTTATATTAATCACAATAGGTCATTTTTTATCATAATTTATTATGAGCAAAGGTGCGATTAGAAAAGTTAATTTTGAGTTTGGCTGGATAAAGTTAGTATAAGCAAATCTAGGAAAGTGCTATTATGAGGAGGAATAAAAGATGAATTTGAAGGAAGCAGAGATATTATCAACTGTTAAGGTTATTGATGTAAAAGCAGAGGGAGATTTAAGAAGAAGATTTTTTGACTTAGGAATAATAGAGGGAACAGATATAAAGGTTTTGTATGGGGGGCCTTTTGGAGATCCAAAAGCATATTTGATAAGGGGTACTGTAATTGCGATAAGGGAAGAGGATGGTGAAAAGATAGAAGTAATAAGATGTTAGGAGAAAGGATATGGGATTAACTAAAAACTCTACGGGACTTAGATTATTATCACCAGATAAAAGAAAGGGAAACATTAAAGAAGATTATGTTGTTGCATTAGCTGGTAATCCAAATGTAGGCAAGAGTACTGTATTTAATGCACTTACTGGATTAAATCAACATACCGGAAATTGGCCAGGTAAAACAGTAGTTAATGCAGAGGGATATTATGAATTTAAAGGTTCAACAATAAAAGTAGTAGACTTACCAGGAACATATTCATTATTATCGAATTCTGAAGAGGAAGAAATAGCAAGAGATTATATTTGTTTTAGCGAGCCGGATATAGTAGTTGTTATAGCTGATGCAACATCATTAGAAAGAAATCTAAACTTATTTATACAAATATCTGAAATAACAGATAAAGCAATATTATGTGTAAACTTAATTGATGAAGCGGAGAAAAGAAACATAGAAATAAATTTAGAATCACTGTCAAAGGAATTAAATTCAACTATTGTCTCAGCATCTGCTAGAAATGGAATTGGGATAGAAGAATTAAAAGAGGCTATATTTAAGGAAGTTAAACTAACAAACAAGAAAAAAAATGCAATAAATTATAGTTTTGACATAGAAAAAGCAATAGAAGAAATAGAAGTTATAATAAATCAAGCTGTTAAAGTGGATAAAAGAAAAAGTAGATGGATATCGATTAGAATATTAGAGGGAAATGATAGCATTTTAAAGACCTTATACTATAAATATAATATTGAAGAAAAGTATATACAGATGATATACAAAATAAGAGATGATCTTAATAAAAGTTATAAAGATAAATCAATAGAAGATATAATAATAAAATCTATAATAAATGAAGCTGAAAGAGTAGGAAATAAAGTTGTTAAGGCTGAAGGAGAATATAATAAGACACAAAGGAAGATAGATAAGATACTAGTATCTAAATCAACAGGAATACCTATTATGATAGTGACTTTATTAACTGTATTATGGATAACTATAACTTTAGCAAATTATCCGTCAGAGCTTCTAGCTAATATGTTTGGATATGGAGAGAATTATCTTAGAGAATTCTTTGCAGGACTAAACTTAGCATCTTGGGTAGGAGGGGTATTAATTGATGGTGTTTATGTTACCTTAGCCTGGGTAATTTCAGTAATGTTACCTCCTATGGCGATTTTCTTTCCTATGTTTACTCTACTTGAGGACTTAGGTTATTTGCCAAGAATAGCATTTAATCTAGATAAATGTTTTAAGAGATGTTGTGCTTGTGGTAAACAAGCCCTTACAATGTGTATGGGGCTTGGATGTAATGCAGCAGGAATAATAGGATGTAGAATAATTAATTCTCCGAGGGAACGGATTATAGCTATATTAACTAATGCATTTATGCCTTGTAATGGTAGGTTTCCTATGCTTATTTCTATAGCATCGATATTTGTGGGAGGAATAGCAGTAGGTATTAAGGGAAGCTTTATATCAGCTATTACAGTGACCGTAGTTATCATTTTAGGTGTCTTAATGACGTTAATTGTATCTAGGATATTATCAAAGACTATATTAAAAGGATTACCTTCAAATTTTATATTAGAACTACCTCCATACAGAAAGCCTCAGATAGGTAAAGTTATTGTAAGGTCAATATTAGATAGAACTCTTTATGTATTAGGTAGGGCTATAGCTGTTGCAGCTCCAGCTGGAATAATAATATGGATATTCTCTAATATAATGATTGGAGATGCTACGTTGCTATCTATATGTGCTGATTTTCTAAGTCCTTTTGCTAATGCGATAGGGGTAGATGGTTATATATTAATGGCATTTATATTAGGCTTACCAGCAAATGAAATAGTAATGCCTATAATAATAATGAGTTACTTAAGAGCTACAACAATGTTAGAATTAGATAGTTTAGTGGAACTTAAAGAATTATTGGTTGCTAATGGATGGACAATGTTAACTGCCATTAATACTATGATACTATGCTTAATGCATTATCCATGTGGAACAACACTATGGACTATTAAGAAAGAAACTAAGAGTGTTAAATGGACTGCTCTAGGTTTTTTAATACCAACAATTGCTGGTATAATTGTTTGCTTCATTACAACACAAGTATGGAGACTATTTGCTTAATATATAAATCAGAATAAAAAAGGAGTATTATTACTAATACTCCTTTATATATTATAAAATATTATCTTTTTGCTAGATTTAATTTTATTCTTATATCGTCAGAATAAAATTTATATAATCTAAAGTTACCAAGAAGTCTTGAAGAAATTCTCTCACTATAATGTTTAGCAATTCCTGATAAAGTTAGGTTTGTTGATATTATCATTCTTTTCTTTTTAAGAAGTTTTCTATTTATAAGATTAAAAAGTTCAGTAGCAACAAAGTCATTTAATTGTTCTGAGCCTAGATCATCAATTATAAGAAGATCACAATCAAGTAATAGTTTTTCAAGATAGTAGTTATTATTAAACTTTATATCCCTTAGACATCTTATTAGTTCATCAGAAGTTTTATATACTACAAGGAAACCTCTATCTAATAATTCTTTAGCTATACAGTATGAAAGAAATGTTTTACCGCTTCCAGGTGTTCCATAGAATAATAAATTATCTGATCCATGTTTAAAGTTTGGAATAAAGTCTTTCATAACAAAATCAAGATTATTCTTCATATTAGTTCTAGGAGAATACTTTTCTCCATTTTCTTTTGAAGATGAGAATAATTCTATATTAAAGTTACTAAAATTATTATCTCTTAAAAGATCTTGAAGTTCAGAATCTTTATAATAAAGCTTAACTAACTTATCCTTGTAACAATTACATTTTTCTATTCCTATATATCCAGTATCCTGACACTTTTTGCATCTATAATGCATATTAAGATACTCAGGGTCATATCCATGGGATACTAGTTGCTCACATTTTTTTGCTCTTAAATCTGTTATATCATCTTTAATCTTTCTTATGTCAGCTTCACTTGTATCTTTTTTTAAAATTGTCATTGTAAGTTTTAATGAAAGTTTGTGAATATCATTATCTAAATCTAATATTTCAGGATATAAAGACTTTATTTCTGCTCTTCTTTGCTTAAGTCTCTTATCTTCATCATTCCTAATTTTTTGATACACTTCCATTAAATCTGATTGATATCCTCTAATCATCTTTATCCCATCCTAACAATTTCTTTTCTAGAGAGTCATAATCATATTCTCTCTGCGTAAAATCATTGAATCTTATAGCCTTTGGTTTATTAGAATTAGTATTATTGCTATAGTTGGTTTTAAATTGTTTATTATTAGATTTATTCTTATCTTTAAGGGCAATATCTTCAATTGTTTTAATGTTGTTTTGATGCCACTTACCTAATATACCATCTATGTATTTAAAGTCAGCTCTATTAAGTCTTTCAAAACATATATCACAGGCCTTTTCAATTAATTGCATATTGAACTTATAAGTGAAAATCCATTTTTCAAGCATTTCTTCTTGGGGCTTCATAACTTCTGAAGATTTCATTCCAAGATAGGATAGAATTCTTCTTATCTTAGTCCACTTATCTTCATTCTGTTTAATATGAATTTGCGCTTCTTCAACAGTTTTGATATTCATATCATTCCAAGATTCTGCAACTTTTTCTATATATCTAAAATTATTTTTCCCCTTTGAAGAGCAATATTCTATTAAGATAAGAATAAGCTCAGATGGAAAATTAAATTCACGTTGCCATCCTAGATATATCTCCATTTCTTTACTAGATAAAGGTCTTGCAAGAATTTTTTCAATATCCTTAAGCATATCGGTAGTTTCACTGTTGTTTAAAGCTTCTAGAATATTTATATTATCTTTATTTACATTAGGGTCTTCATCTTCAAGTGATAAGAATTCTATACTAAAGTTACTCATTTTATCTATAGGGACTAATTTAATAACACCTTCATCATTCCAGTAGTTTAAGGCATTCATTATATCTGATTCTAGTAAGTTTAATGTTGTGGCTAGTACAGAGGAGTTAACCCCAGGTTCGCTAGCAATATTATATTTTAACATTAATAAATAAACCTTAACGAACTCACCACGAGCTTTGGGCATATATTTTTCTATAAATACATTGCTCACAGGAGTAAAGGTTAAGGCTGTGTTTTTAAGCATAAAAGTGCTCATTTAGCGTATCTCTACCTTTCAAATTAAATTTAACAAGTCTAAATTATATTATTGGTTATATGTAAATTAATTATAACAAAGTGGTAGTGTTATAACAACTTAAGGTAAAAATAACATATGTATAAAAAAATAATTATTGGGAAAGTTAAGGGATGTGTTACAAATTTTAAGAAAAAGAGGAGAGATTTATGGACTCGGGTAGTAGGAAAAAAATAATTTTTTCAGTTACAGCAATGTTTGTAGCCTTTTTATTAATTAACTTTTATTTAGATTCTAAGACTAAGGCATTTGAAGTGTATATAGGAGATGCTGTTATTGGATATAGTAGCAGTAAAGAGGAAGCTAAATCAGATTATAGTAGCATAATAGATAATTTAAATAGGACATTAAAAGATGAAGAAAAGATTCATGAAGAGAAGATATCATTTAAAAGAATAAGTGATGATGTTAAATTAAGTACATATAACGAGATTGAAGAGAATATTTTAAAGACAATGAGTGATGAAGTAACACTAAAGTCATTCAATATAGATAACAAAAAAATAGGATATGTATTAGATAAAGATGATATGAATGAAACTTTATCTAAGGTTGGGGCATATTATGCTAAAGCAAATAACATAGATAGAGATAAGATAGCTTCAATAAATGTAAAAGGTAATATAAATTTAAAAGAGGAGAAAGTCAAAATATCTAATTTAAATAGTAGTGATTATTTGGCTAACAAAATAGTTAAAGAAAATAAAAATGTAATAGATGTAGACTTAGTGGTTAATGATAAGCAAGTAATAGATATAGAGCCAATAGTAAAGATAGAGAGAACTGATAATTTAATGCTTGGTGAGAGTAAAGTTAAAGAAGAGGGTAAAAAGGGAAAGAAAGAGCAAGTTGTTAATGTTACATATAGAAACGGAAAGAAGATAGATACTAAAGTTTTATCAGAAAATATAATTGAAAGTAGCAAAAGTAAAGTTGTATACAAAGGAACAAAGAGCCCCATAGACAATAAATTTGCATTTTTAAGTAGCCCAACTAGAGGAGGGGTAGTAACCTCTACCTTTGGAGAGAGATGGGGGAAGCTTCATAAAGGGATGGATATAGCAGGGAATATTGGAGATCCTGTCATGGCTGCCTTTGACGGTGTAGTTAGGAACGTGTTTTATGAAAGAGATGGATATGGGAAAGTTGTTATATTAGAACATGAGGATGGCTTAGAAACAAGGTATGCTCATATGAGTGAGTTTGAGGTTAAAGAAGGAGATAAAGTTAAAAAGGGAGATCTTGTAGGTAGAGTAGGCAATACTGGAAGGAGTACAGGACCCCATTTGCATTTTGAATTAAGAGTAAATGGAAATCCCGTAAATCCTGAAGGATATATAAATTAATTATTTTAATATATTATTGAAATTTAAAATACCTTCTCCAACATTTGCTTTTGGTAGATCTTTGCGATCACAAGCAAGCTTTATTATTGATAGAACATCATCAAAGGTATAAGAACTATTATGCTCTAATATAAGTGCAGATACAGCACTTACAAAAGCTACTGATAATGAAGTACCACTAAAAGTTTTATAATTGGCATCAAGCTTAGGCGGATATAGCTTGGTGCCGTTTTTTTCAGATATATAAGAAGTATTACTATTAAGGGAAGTTATATTAGTACATGCTGAAACAAAATCAGGCTTAACTAACTTACAATATGGTCCTTTTGAAGAGTATAGGTATGGGGCGTTAGAATTTTTAGTTTCAACTCCACCAACAGTTATACAATTCTTTAAGGTTGCAATTCCCATAATATTATTAAAACTTGAATTAGTACTTCCACTTGGTACTATAGGTATCATTCTATTCTTTATAGCGACATCAAACATAGAGTTAAATGCATCTATAATATAATAATTATGATTTAATAATTCAAATGGAAGACATAAAATTCTTATATTATTAGCCATAGAAGATTTTATAATACTTTCTATGCTATAGAGAATATCAGAAGCATATCCCTTACCTAACTTGTCGAAGGCCTTATAACATACTATTTTACTAGATGGTGCTATTCCCTTATATAAATTATCTGAAGAGATACCACTGCCACAAATTAATCCAGCCATTGCAGTACCATGTCCATTATCATCATAAGGATTTTGAGCACCATTAATAATATCAAAAAACGCTTCTATTCTATTATTAGGACTTAATAAATCAGTATGAGGATAAACTCCGCTATCTACTAAGCCTATTTTTATGTTAGTACCTGAATAATTTAATTTATCTTTATTTAGAGAATAGCAATTGTTAGCTGCACTTACACTCATGCCACACAAAAATAAATAGTCATCAAAGAAAATTTTTTCGACCTCTGGATACTCCAAAATTAATTTAATTTCATATTTATTTAAATTGGCTACAACTATATTGCAATACTCTAATGGATAAATTAAAGCTTCTTTAAAGTGAGAAACTTTCTTTACAATAGAAGAAAATAAAGTTTTACACTTTATAAGAACTCTATATTTTTTATAAGCATTTTCTTTTATGGCAATATTTAAATTGTAGTCAAGCTTACTTCTGAGATTAAACATAAAGGACTCCTATAATAGTTATTACAATACCATATTATAGTTTAAGTCCTTTAATTGTTAATATTATTTTATATCTTATAAGTTTGACCTACATTAATTATTTTAACTGTATCATCTTTAAAATTAACAAGAGTCTCATGTGTTTCATTAAAATCCTCTAAAGAAATTTTAAATGTTTTATAGTGTATTGGGATCATTGTTTTACTTTTCATCATTTTATACATTTTATAACCTTCTTCAGGGGAGCAATGCATATGTTGGAATCTAGCAGGCTTATAACAACCTACTGGCATTAATGCTATATCACATTCAATACCCTTAAAATTCTCAGTGTATGCAGTATCTCCTGCAAAGAATACCTTAGTATTATTTCTTTCTATAAGGTAAGAATTACTTTCATCATCTATACCAACATAGAATCTACGGCCATCGTGATTGGCTTTAACGGAAGTGATTTTTAAGAAATCATCTTCAAAAGTATCACCAGTTCTTAAGAGATTTACATTTTTATATCCCATTGTTGATAAAATTCTCTTGTATCCTTTTGGAACTATAACTGTAGCATCTTTATTAAGCCTTCTTAATCTTTTTAATGAAGGGAAATGCATGTGGTCCATATGGCCATGAGAAAGAACGATGTAATCAATTTTAAGTTCAGCTAAATCAAATGGCTTATCAATAACTCGCTTAAAATATCCTAATCTATTTGATATAACAGGGTCAGTTACGATGATTTTTCCAGATAAATTTATTATTGTTGTCGCATGACCGTACCAATGTATAGAATTTTCCTCTATTGGATCATTATTTGATATCTCTCTAGTTTTAAAGTATTCTTTTAAATTGTTATAAGTTAATTGTGATAAAAAGTGTACGTTCTTAAAAAAATTCATAAGTACACCTCCTTAAGTGTTAAGTTAACCTTTCCACTTAAATACTATAATACCTATTATCATAATTGCAACACCTATAAATTCTTTTAAGGTAAAATTTATTTTTTCACTTCCAAAAAGGCCAAAATAATCAATTATGGCTGCCGTAACAAGTTGAGATACTAAAATAATACCTATAGCACAGGTAGTACCTAAAGATCCAATACTCATCATTACCGTAAAGATAATAACGACTCCTAATGCCCCTCCTAATAAGTATATTTTATTAGCACCACTTAAAGCTTTAAAGTCACCTTTACCTACAAATACAGTAACAATTAATGTAATTATTAGTCCTGTTAATTGAACTAAAGTGTTTGTTTCCCAAGTTCCTATCTTTTCTCCAAGTCTCGTATTAAATACTCCTTGAAGACTCATTGAAATTCCAGATATTATTGCATATATAAATCCTAACAATTGAATCACCTCAATGTTAGTGTTACCAATTAGATATTAAATATAATAAAAAAAGCTATAAGAAAAATCTTATAGCAGAAAAATTAATTAGATAACTTATTAAATTCTTGTATTATTTGCTGTTCTGAGAATCCTAAGGTATCACCAAGGCTTAGTAAATCCTCAAATAATGTCTCAAAATGATCTTCAGAACGTGAAATAATTAAATCATTTATATCTATGTATAAATTAAGAAATTGGTCGCTTAAGCAATATTCATTAGGTTGTATAGTAATCTCATCTACTTCATCGTATCCATTAGTAATACCAACTGAAAGCACCTGCTTTAAGCACTTTACATATTTTGATAGTACTACATTAGTATCAGTAGCTTCTTTTCTATCAATTGTATATGCAAAACAATTAGTTTCATTTGCAAGGTCACTTACTTTTATGTGTAGTTCTAAATTCTGACGAGCTTTTATCTTATACTCATCTAACTCTGGATTGATATTTAGTTTTTTATCAAGTTCTTTTTGTACTTTAAATAAATTTGAAATAAACATTAACAAATCCCCCTGTTCTTAAGGCAATTATACTAATCCATTTTACAAAAACTTTGTATTTATGAAAAGGGGAGTAAACGAATACAAATAAAATTTATTTTAAAAATTCTAAAAATTTTTAAAAATTGGACTAAACAGACAAAAAAATAACTTCATTTAATATAAATGAAGTTATTAATAAAAAAACGATAAATATAGCGAATTAGAAAGTTTTTAACTCAAAATCTTTAACTTTGAATTCTCTTTTATTGTTAGGAACTTTCCATAATTGGAACTTATCTATTTTAAGTGTTTTATTTTCTATTTTATTTTGAGGAATAATTTGTGAATCTAAAGGTTTCTTTTTAGGATCTTTAGAAACATAATTTAGATTAGCTAAAGATACAGAAGGATTATCTGAGTTATTCTCTCTAACATTAAATCCATGAAGTTTTAAGTTATCTGTAAGGGCTCTTTCTATTTTCTTTATGTATCCTCTATAACTTATACCTAAGTTTACTGTTTTTAAATCTTCGCTAATAGAAAGATCACTAGAAAGCTCAACCTTAAATTTTTTATAAGGACGTAATATCTTTTCAATAACTGTATTTAGTTTTTCTACATTAGGATTATCGATTACTTCTAGTGCAATATAAGGTGCCGGTGAATTCCTGTTTGCTCTTAGTTTTCTAGACACTGTCTTTTGAACTGGATTAATAACTTCATATGAAGAGTCATCAAATAATGCAACAATATAATATCTCATATCTTACCTCACATAATATATTCTTATGGATTTTAATATCCAAACCTTTCTATAAATTATAACATAATACTTTATAGAAAAAAACTGAAGGGAATAAATAAGGCAAATCTACAGATAATAATATTGTAAATTAAACTTTCAGGAGGGATTAGACATGGATAAAAATCATAATTCTAGTATTAAATGTATAGTTGATGAGTGCAAATATCATTGTAAAGATGATGATTACTGTACTTTAAATGTAATTGAAGTAGGTAAACATGAAATTAAAGCCGAATCAAAGAAATGTACAGATTGTAATTCATTTGAATTGGACTAGAAATTAGGTCAATGATATAGTAAATATTAATAATTAACCTATTTAATGGATAGATAAAAGCGTTACAAAGCTTTTATCTATCTTATTTTTTAACTTTATTAAAAAAAATATTTCAATAATACAAGTTTGTGTTATAATGATAATCGAACTATTAAAAAATAATAATAGGATTATAATGTCTAATAGATATTTTTTTGGATAATTAATTAAATATTGGGAATTTTAAATATATAGAATCTAAAAAATAAGGGTGAATTGGATGGAAAAGTTAGTTATAAATGGAGGCAATCCTCTAAAAGGTTTAGTTGATATAAATGGAGCAAAAAATGCAGCGGTTGCAATATTACCAGCGGCAATAATTGCGAGTGAAAAAAAGTGTGTTATAGATAACATACCGGATATAGAAGATGTACATTGCTTAGAAAGAATACTTTTAAGCTTAGGATGTAAGTTAAATAAAATTGATAATAATACGTTAGAAATAGATAGTACAGAAGTACATACATATGATGCATGCACAGAAGATGTAAGAAGAATGAGAGCATCATATTACTTTATAGGAGCACTTCTTGCAAGATTTAAAGAAGCAAGAGTAGAGCTTCCAGGGGGATGCCCGATAGGGGTAAGACCTATTGATCAACATATAAAAGGTTTTGAAGCACTTGGTGCAGATGTAACTATAGAGCATGGAGCAGTAAAGGTTAAGGCAGATAGATTAGTTGGAACTAACATATTCTTCGACGTTGTTTCTGTTGGAGCTACAATAAATGTTATGATAGCTGCTACAGGAGCTGAAGGAGTAACTACCTTAGAAAATGTTGCAAAAGAACCTCACGTAGTTGATGTTGCAAACTTCTTAAACTCAATGGGAGCTAACATTAAAGGTGCAGGAACTGATATTATAAGAATAACTGGAGTTGATAAATTAGTTGGATGTGCGTATAGCGTAATTCCAGACCAAATAGAAGCAGGTACATTTATGATAGCTGCAGCAGCTACAAAAGGTGATGTAACTATTACAAATGTTATACCAAAGCACTTAGAATCAATAACAGCAAAACTTAATGAAATGGGTGCTATAATTGAAGAAGGCGACGATTCAGTAAGAGTTAGATATGATGGAAAGCTAAAGGGAGTTAATGTTAAGACAGCTCCATATCCAGGCTTCCCAACAGATGTTCAGCAACCAATGTCAACATTATTAAGTATGGTACCAGGAAGAAGTTTAATAACTGAATCTATATGGGAAAGCAGACATAAGCACATTGATGAGCTTAAGAAGATGGGTGCTAACATAAAGGTTGAAGGTAGAGTAGCTATAATAGATGGAGTTTCAAAACTTACAGGTGCTGTAGTTAAAGCAACAGATTTAAGAGCAGGAGCTGCAATGGTTATAGCAGGACTTGTGGCTGAAGGCGTAACAGAAATTACAAGTATAGAACATATAGATAGAGGGTATCCACACATCGAAGATAAGTTTAGAAAACTTGGTGCAGATGTAAGAAGAGTTAGTGTAGTAGAGTAAAATTTGGGGGAACAACAAATGATATTTTGTTCACTTTATAGTGGAAGTAGTGGGAATAGCATCTTTGTTGGAAATGATAATACAAAGATATTAATAGATGCCGGTATGCCAGGAAAGAAGATAGATGAAGCATTAACTAGAATAGATCAAAATCCTAGAGATATTGATGGTATTTTTATTACCCATGAACATTCAGATCATGTTAAAGGGGTAGGTGTTATATCAAGAAAATATGACATTCCTATATATGCCAATGATAAGACATGGGAAGCCATGAAAAATTCAATAGGTAAGATAAAAGAACATAACATTAAGATAATGGATAAAAGAAGCACTGTGGAAATAAAGGATTTAGCTATTAAATCCTTTAATATTCCTCATGATGCTATTGCACCAGTTGGATATACAATAAAGTCTAAGGATAATACTGCAAGTATAGCAACAGACTTTGGTACATTCACAGAAGAGATAAGAGACAATATTAAAGAGTCAGATATAATACTTTTAGAGTGCAACCATGATGTTAGTATGTTAAAGTTTGGACCATATCCTTATAATCTTAAGAGAAGAATATTAAGTGAAATTGGACATCTATCAAATGATGACTGTGGAAAAGCTATAACAGAGCTAATAAAGCACGGTAATAATAAACAAATAATATTAGGTCATTTAAGTGGTACTAATAATCATCCAGATTTAGCTTATCAGACGGTTTTAAGCGTTTTAGAAGATGAGGGTGTTAAGCAAGGCTTGGATGTTAAAATTTCAATGGCTAGTAGACATGAACCTAGCTCATTAATTAACTTATAATTTTAAAAAAGAAAGAGGAGAGAATGAGATGAGTTTATACAAAGATTGGACAGATATGGTTGTTGAATATGTAAAAGAAAAAGGTGAGAAAGCTTTTTGGCAAGAATATGGTAACATAGAAACAGGCATATACAAGGATTTATTATCAGACCATAAAGAGATTAAGAAGACTACAATAAAAGAATTAGCTAGTAAGTATAACACTACAGCTGAGTTTGTAATGGGATTTGTTGATGGAATAAACGATAGTTTAAAATCATCATATGATCTAGAAGCTATAGATGAAAATACAGAATTAGTATTTGATCTAGAGCTTGAAAAGTTATACTTTAATATGCTTGATGCTAAAGCAGATTATTTATATAATTTACCACAATGGGAAGGTATTTTCTCAGAAGAAAAGAGAAAAGAAATCCAAAAAGAATATAGACAATCAGGTATCGTTAGAAACGAAGAAAAGATAGGAAGAAACGATCCATGTCCATGTGGTAGTGGTAAGAAATACAAAAAATGTTGTGGAAAATAGTTTAACTTGAATATTAAAAAGCTCATAGATTTCTTATGGGCTTTTGTTATTATATAATTTTCTAGGAGGGTTTGTAATGGATAGTAATGTTATTTGGTCAAATGAAAAGAAAATTGAAAGAACAATAGAAGCTTTAAAAAAGAACAATATGAACGGGTATTATGTAAGGGACAGATATAATCTTATTGAGCTTATTAAGGACATTGTAGATGAAGGATCAATAGTTTCTTGCGGTGGCTCAATGACGTTATTTGAAACTGGAGTTATAGATCATCTAAGAAGTGGAAGATATGATTTTCTAGATAGATATAAAGATGGAATTACTAGAGAAGAAATAACAAATATATTTAGACAAGCATTTTTATCAGATGCATATTTTGTAAGTAGTAATGCTGTAACAGAAAACGGAGAGCTATATAATGTTGATGGTACTGGTAATAGGGTAGCAGCAATGCTATATGGTCCGGATAAGGTTATAGTTATCTGTGGATCTAATAAAATAGTTAAGGATGTTGATGAGGCTATAAAGAGAAATAGAGAAAAATCAGCACCTATTAATGCAAAGAGATTAGATAGAAAGACTCCATGTGCTAAAGTTGGGTACTGCATGGATTGTAGTAGTCCTGAGAGAATATGCAATGAGTATACTCTAATAAGAAGACAAAATGTATCTGATAGAATACATGTAATTTTCCTAAATGAAAATATAGGATATTAAAAAATAAGACTGCACCAGTTAAATTAAAAAAGTATAACTATACTTAACAAATGTAATGAACGCAAGGAGACGCCTTCAGAATATGATATTTAACCAGTGCATACAATTACCTATAATAATATTTATGCATTATAATAGGTGATTTATTACATAATTTAATAAAGTAAAATAAAAAAGCCAATAATCTAGGTAATAGAGTATTGGCTAATTATTTGTATAAATGTGCAAATAATTATTAGGAGGACAAATGAATATAACATTAGTAACTGTAGGTAAATTAAAAGAAAAATATTTAAAACAAGCAATAGATGAATACTCAAAGAGATTAGGAAGATATTGCAAATTAGACATAATTGAATTAGCAGATGAAAAAACACCTGATAATGCATCTGATAAAGAAGAGCAACAAATAAAAGAAAAAGAAGGAAGAGTTATACTTTCAAAGATAAAGGACACATCTTATGTTGTTGCTATGGATCTTAAAGGAAAACAAGTTACGTCAGAAGAATTTTCTAGCTTTATAGAAAAATGTGGAGTATCAGGAAATTCAAATATAGTATTTGTTATAGGGGGAAGTCTTGGACTTTCTGAAGAAGTTATAAGAAGAGCTGATTATAAGCTTTGCTTTTCTAAGATGACATTTCCACATCAATTATTTAGAGTTATGCTTTTAGAGCAGGTTTATAGAGCATTTAGGATAATGAAGAATGAACCGTATCATAAATAGATACGGTTTTTTGTATTTAGAAAATCCTGTGTTAGACATGAGGTTTAAAGGAACTATAGCTATAATACATAACAAAAATTAATAAAAATATAATCTGGCGACTGCATGAAATATAAAGCGAAATTAATACTCTTAAATTTTGTAAGGATACAGTATATAGACTTTTTAAATTTATGTAAATAAACTAGCAGATATTTTTATTAAAAGGCTAGGAGGTATTATAAATAAACACTTAGTAAATCTAATTTTCGAGAAATGCATTGATACAATTGTAGGTGATTATTTTTTAGTGTATTAATTAAAAGTATAAGTGTATTATAACAAGATTAAATACGAAATTTGATAGTATCATAAGTATTAAATTAGCCACTTATATAGGATATAATCTTGAAAGATCCATCATTAAGATCACTTTAATATATAAAAATTATATAAGTATATTAAGTAAAATTACAATAAAAATTATCGATAAAGTAAATAATATACTTAAAGATATACTAAATATTATGTTGAATGATGACTAAATTTGTTATAACAATTAAATATTTGAATAAGTATATCAAAATAACTTAAAACCAAAATAAAACAGTATCAAAAAATAACTAAAGTGTATTAAAGAAAAAGATTTCAATAATTAAAACTAAAGCTTAAATCATTGAAGAATATAGCTTTAAGTACTTTAAAAGTTCTTAATACATTTTATTGGCACAACATTTGCTTATAATATAAGTGCACGTAATAAAGTATTAGAGAAAGTTGACTTAGAGAAAAAATTACAATAATTAATTTTGCTTACAAGTTTTTAGAACTTATGTATAAATTTTATCGTAGCAAATAAAAAATAGGAGGTATATATATGGTAGGAATTATTCTTGCTAGTCACGGGGAGTTTGCTAAAGGCATCCTGCAATCTGGTTCAATGATTTTTGGAGAACAAGAGAACGTACAAGCTGTTACGTTGATGCCTAGTGAAGGACCTGATGATATTAAAGCAAAAATGAAAGATGCAATTGCATCCTTTGACAACCAAGATGAGGTTTTATTCTTAGTTGATCTTTGGGGCGGTACACCATTCAACCAAGCAAATAGTTTATTTGAAGAACACAAAGATAAATGGGCAATCGTTGCTGGTATGAATCTACCAATGGTGATTGAAGCTTATGGAGCACGTCTTTCAATGGAATCCGCACAAGAAATTGCGGCTAGTATTATAGGATCAGCTAAAGAAGGAGTTAAAGTTAAACCTGAAGCATTAGAACCAGTTAATGATGATAAATCAACTGCAGATTCTGCTAAGCAGTCTAATACAGGTGCTCCAGGATCATTTGAATACGTTTTAGCACGTATTGATTCCCGTTTACTTCATGGTCAAGTAGCGACTGCTTGGACAAAAAGTACGCAACCAACAAGAATTATTGTTGTATCAGATGATGTAGCTAGAGATGAACTTCGTAAGAAATTAATTCAACAAGCTGCTCCTCCAGGCGTTAAAGCGCATGTTGTTCCTATTGAGCAAATGATTAAACTTGCAAAGGATGATCAACATTTTGGAGGACAACGTGCAATGCTTCTTTTTGAAAATCCAGAAGATTTACTTAGAGCAGTGGAAGGTGGAGTACCAATAAAGACAATTAATGTTGGATCTATGGCTCACTCTCCAGGTAAAGTTCAACCAAATAAAGTTCTTGCTTTCAGTCAAGAAGATATTGATACTTTTGAAAAACTTAAAAAAGCTGGATTAGATTTTGATGTTCGTAAAGTTCCAAATGATTCAAAAGGAAATATGAACGAAATTCTTAAAAAAGCACAAGAGGAATTAAATAAATTAAAATAATATATATTATTTTAATAGAAAAAGGAGGATTAACATAGTGGATCTAAATATAATTCAAATAATATTAGTTATTATTATTGCATTTTTAGCTGGGATGGGAGGAATCCTAGATGAATTCCAATTCCATCAACCTCTAGTTGCCTGTACTTTAATCGGAGCAGTTACAGGTAACTTAATACCATGTCTAATCTTAGGTGGTAGTCTTCAAATGATTGCCTTAGGTTGGGCAAATATCGGTGCAGCAGTAGCACCTGATGCAGCATTAGCATCTGTTGCAGCTGCGATTATTCTAGTTCTTGGTGGAGAAGGGCAAGCAGGAATTTCTTCAGCTATTGCCATAGCAATTCCATTAGCAGTTGCAGGATTATTATTAACAATTATTTGTCGTACAATTGCTACAGCATTCGTACACTTCATGGATGCTGCTGCAAAAGAAGGAAATATTAGAAAAGTTGAAATGTGGCAAATTATTGCTATTTGTATGCAAGGTGTACGTATAGCTCTTCCAGCAGCATTAATCTTAATAATCGGTTCTGGTCCTATTAGTGCATTACTTAACGCTATGCCAGCTTGGTTAACAGACGGTTTAGCAGTAGGTGGTGGAATGGTTGTAGCTGTTGGTTATGCAATGGTAATCAATATGATGGCAACAAAAGAAGTATGGCCATTCTTTGCAATCGGTTTTGTATTAGCAACTATTCCACAAATTACACTTATGGGATTAGGTGCGATCGGTGTATCTATAGCGCTTATTTACTTAGCACTTAGCAAAAAAGGCGGTTCAGGTAATGGTGGATCAAATACAGGAGATCCAGTAGGCGATATTATCGATAGTTATTAAGAAGGGAGAGAAGACGAAAATGGAAAAAAATTTAAAGCTAACAAAAAAAGATCGTCTTTCTATTTGGTGGCGTTCAACTTTCATTCAAGGATCTTGGAACTATGAAAGAATGCAAAACGGTGGTTGGGCATATTCATTAATTCCAGCAATCAAAAAGTTATATAAAACTAAAGAAGAAAGATCAGCTGCGTTAATACGTCACTTAGAATTCTTTAACACTCACCCATATGTAGCTTCACCTATTATTGGGGTAACATTAGCATTAGAAGAAGATCGTGCAAATGGATCACCTGTGGATGATGTAACTATTCAAGGTGTTAAAGTTGGTATGATGGGACCTTTAGCAGGTATTGGAGATCCAGTTTTCTGGTTTACTGTTAGACCTATATTAGGAGCATTAGGTGCTTCACTTGCTATGGCAGGTAACATTCTTGGACCTATTATATTCTTCTTTGCTTGGAATATTATACGTATGGCATTTACTTGGTATACACAAGAACTTGGTTACAAAGCAGGATCTCGTATTACAGAAGATTTATCAGGTAGTTTATTACAAGATATTACAAAGGGAGCATCCATACTTGGTATGTTCATCTTAGGATCATTAGTTAATAGATGGGTATCTATTAAGTTTATACCAGAAATATCAAAGGTTCAGTTAAGTCCAGGTGCTTACATTGATTGGGGTAGCCTTCCTGCTGGAGCAGAAGGTATGAAACAAGCGTTAATGCAACAATCAGCGGGTTTATCACTAACTCCTGATAAGGTTACAACATTACAAGGTAACTTGGATTCATTAATTCCTGGACTTGCAGGATTATTATTAACACTTCTTTGTATGTGGTTACTTAAGAAGAAGGTATCTCCAATTGTAATTATTCTTGCTTTATTTATAATTGGTATTGTCTTCCACTTAATAGGTTTAATGTAATATTTCTATTCAGCCTGGGTTAGTGTAATATTTTTTACTTAGCCTGGGCTTTTTTTAACATAATAAGTTAAATTAGAGTGAGAAAAATAAATTTTATGATATTATGAAATGGAAGAATAAAGACTTAATTTAGAAACTTATCTAAAGAAATAGAGAAATTTGAAATTAAGTTTAATGAGCATACTAATTTTAATTATTTGGTTTTGGACCAATGCTTTCTTGATTCTTTTAAGAAATATATGAATAAAATATAATGTATATACTAAGTAGAAAAGAGGTAGAACGTATGATTAAATCACTCAATACAAAGGTAGATTTAGTAGTTGATGCAACAGCTTTTACAGGTCTTACGGATTATGGGCAAATAATGATTGGTGACAAGGGTTTTGAATTTTATAATTCTCGTGATGTTCAAAAATTCATTCAAATTCCTTGGGAAGAGGTTGATTATGTTATTGTATCAGTAATACTAAAAGGAAAGTGGATTCCACGATATGCGATCCAAACTAAGAAAAATGGTACATATTCTTTTTCATCTAAGGAAACAAAGAAAGTACTTCGTACTATTAGAAATTATGTTGATCCAAATCACATAGTTAAGTCATTAAGCTTTTTTGATGTTGTCAAACGAGGGGTAAAATCTATATTTAAGAAGAATTAATATTAAAAGATTTTGTACTTGGTATAATAAGCTGGATAGAAGGATAATAGAAAGCGAGGAACCAGATTATGTCAAGATATTTATTTGATAAAAAGATTAAACTTTTAGTAGTTAGGCTAATTGTAAAAGAAGATTTATTTATAAAAGAGTATAGTAAAGAGTTTAATGTTCATACAAATAGTTTGTATCTTTGGATTCAAGGATATGTAAAGTATGGAGGTAGAGCGTTTCTGTGTAAAGGAAACGCTCTTTTTTATGTTCAATATGTAAAAGTAAAAATTAACGGCTAGAGTTAAAAAATTAAAATATAAATATAGTGGTAACCTTATGGTAAGTAGTAACTTTAAAGTGCCTAATTGTTGCATCAAAGTTGCGTTGATATAATAAAGACAAGTTAAGAATAGAGAAAAACTTTAGGAGGAATTTAAAATGGTAAAACATATTAATGAAAATGAATTTGATGTAGAGGTATTAAAAGAAGAAGGAGTAGTTGTTGTAGATTTTTTTGCAACTTGGTGCGGACCGTGTAAGATGTTAGCTCCAGTGTTAGAGGACGTTCAATCAGAAATGGAAGATGTTAAAATTGTTAAAGTTGATATAGATGAAAATAAAATGGCTGCACAAAAGTACGGAGTTCAAAATATACCAACAATAAAAATATTTAAAAATGGAGAAGAAGTTACTACCAAAGTAGGATTCTCACCAAAAGAGGTATTAGTAGAAACTATAAAAGAATTTGTATAAGAGGTTGAAATGATGAGCGAAAGATATGATATAGCCATAATAGGTAGTGGACCAGCTGGTTTATCAGCTGCTCTTAATGCTAAGATAAGAAATAAATCATTTATTATATTTGGAAGCAAGAATCTTAGCCCTAAAATTAATAAGGCACCAAAGATTAACAACTATTTAGGATTTCCAAATTCAACAGGAGCCAAAATGGGAGAAGCTTTTAGAGAGCACATAAATTCTATGGGAATTAAAATAACAGAAGATAGAGTTAATAATGTTTATGCAATGGGAGATTATTTCACACTAATGGTAAAAGATAAGATGTATGAAGCTAAATCTGTAATCTTAGCAACAGGGGTTGAATTCTCTAGACCGCTTAAAGGTGAATTAGAGTTTTTAGGTAAAGGTGTAGGATACTGTGCTACATGTGATGCACCCATATATAAAGGAAAAACTGTAGTTATAGTAGCATCAAATGATGAAGGTGAGACTGAAGCTAACTATGTAAGTGAGCTTGCTGAAAAAGTATATTACATACCTTTATATAAAGGTGAATATAATCTAAATGAAAATATAGAATTAGTTCAAGAAAGACCTGTGGAAATAGTCGGAGATGATAAGGTTAGAAAGATAGTCTTTAAAGATTCAGAAATTGAGACTGACGGAGTATTTTTATTAAAAGATGCCATTTCTCCATCACAATTAGTTCCAGGGCTTGAGGAAATTGATGGACATATTAAGTGTGATAGATTAATGAGAACTAATATTAAAGGCTGTTTTGCAGCTGGAGATTGTATTGGTAAGCCATATCAATATATAAAGTCAGCTGGAGAAGGAAACATTGCAGCATTAAGTGCAGTAGCATATTTAGATGGAAGAAAATAATTTTTAAATAATTGGATTTAATATATAATTGCACTTAAATATAAAAAACGTATTGCAAAGACTTCAATACGTTTTTTATTATTATATATATTATGATAATATAATAATAAATTCATTCAATAAGGGAGGTAGAAGAGATGTATGGAGTAGATGATATTATATATGAATGTCCAGTGGAAGCTTTATCAAGTATATTAGGTAAAAAGTGGGTAGGATCTATAATTTGGGCACTACAGAAAGAAAAAAAGAGATTTGGTGAGCTAGAGAGAAGTATATCAGGATGTAGCAAAAAAATGTTATCTCAACAATTAGAATTATTAATTGACCAAGGGATTATGGTAAATGATAAAAAAATAGAAAACAATACAGTAGAATCTGTATACTATTTAAGTGAATCAGGTTTATTACTTCTACCTGTAATGGAGAAAATGATTGGATGGAGTAATAAAAATCTTAAGTGTGGCGAGTAATATAGATTGAGCTAGGTAATATTACCTAGCTCTTTTATATAAGTTAATTCTTTAGTCCTTTTATCTTTATAAGGAGATTATTATACTCATCTTCTAATAAAATCTTCTTATTAATATCTGGTTCTGTTGATATTAAAGAAATTACTTCAGAAAATCTATTTTCTAACAAGATAAGATTATCCTTATTTTGTTTTTCTTTTAAATTTATCTTAGGTTTATTTTTAAAAGATATATACTCATCATAACTACCAGAGAATTCATTAATTTTATTATTATCTATTTCTAAAATATAATCACATATATTAGAGATAAATTTCCTATCATGAGATACTATAATCAATGTTTTATTACAATTGATAAGTGCAGATTCAAGGGATTCCATAGATTTAATATCTAGGTAGTTAGTAGGCTCATCTAAAATAAGCAGGTTATTATCAGATAATAGAACCTTACAAAGGGCTATCTTTACTTTTTCACCACCACTCAATGAAGAGACTTGTTTAAATACAGTATCTCCCTTAAATCCAAATCCATCTAAGTTTGTTCTAACAAAACTTTCATCATAAGAGCAATCTCTAAGTATATTTTTCAGTATTGATTCATTATCATTTAATATATGTTGAGATTGATCAAAGTACCCTATAACAACATTATCAAAAACCTTAATATTATTTTTATTAGAAACAATCTCCTTAAGTAAAGTACTTTTACCACAGCCATTATTACCAATAAGAGCTACCTTTTTGCTATTTTTTATTTTAAAGCTAGCATCTTTAAGCAATAATTTATCATCTGCAAATAAATTAAGATGTTTAACTTCTACAAGGTTTTTAGAAGTTATTTTTAAAGTTTCTTGAACTGTAATATTGATTTCTTTTATAGATTTAGGTCTTTCCTTAACCTCAAGATGATCAATCCTACTTTTTAGAGCTTTCACATTGTTATCTAAGTTTTTCTTTGCCTTTTGCCCGCCCATTTTGTGCAATCTAGCTTCAGAGTTTCCCATCCTTTTAGGTGTTCTTCTTATGCTATCTTTTATATTTTGTTTATTAAGGATAGCATTTTCAAGATGTTTCTTTTCATTTATATAAGCAACATACTCAGCTTTAGATCGTTCTCTTTCTAAAGTTTTAAGTTCTAAATACTTAGAGTAATTTCCTTTATAAACTGTAATTTTTCCATCTTCAATTTCAATAATAGTATTACATAATGTATCTAAAAAATTTCTATCATGAGAAACTAAAAGCAATGCACCATTATAACTTTTAAGCATTTTTTCAAGAACCTCAATACTAGCTCCATCTAAATTGGCAGTTGGTTCATCTGCAATAATTAAATTTTTATTTTCACTTAAAGCTTTTGCTATTTTAAACTTAACTTTTTCTCCACCTGACAAAAAGTCATCATACTCAAAAGGTGCATTAAATATATTCTTAAAATTATTATCTAAAAATCTTTCACTAGCATCTTCTGACTGACTTATATAAGCAAAACTTTTAGTTATATAAACATTACCTTCATCAATAGGTGTATCATTTATTAACGCTTTTATAAGCGTGGTTTTTCCAGCACCATTAACACCTACTAAACCTATTCTATCACCGTCTAAAATTTCTAATTTATCGATATCTAAAATTAATCTATCACCATAATACTTTTTTACTTTATTTAATCTTGCTAAAGACATAAAAAATCCCTCCTATAAAATATAGGAGAGTATATATAGCCATTTAAAAGGACAAATATAAATACCTCACTATAATCTACTCTCCCTAAATTTAAGCACAACAAAAAAAGCTACAAATAAATACTTTTTTGTTGTAATCAAAGTTTGAAAAATAGATTATATTCTCATCTGTGAAACTACCTTTGCCTTTCTTAAAATTTATAATTTTCAATATTAATATATAGTATAGCACTACTTTGAATAGATATCCAATGAATAAAAAGAGAGAATTAAAGTCGAGTAATACGTACATTCTAATAAGAATATATCTTAATATGGAATCTAATAAATAGTAAAATTAAAATAACATATTAGAATCCATATTATTTTAATGTGCTACAGATTTATCCTTAGATAAAATTGTACATAGAAAGTATAGCTCAATATGTCTATAATAAGATTAATTATATAAGGTTTAGACAAGAATAAATTTATGGTTTAAATAAAGGAGTATTGATTATGGAGTATATATCTGCTAAAAAGATAGTATCTAATTCTATAGAGAATAATTCTTGGTTTGCATTAAATTATACTATGAACATATATAGAGGGTGTTGCCATGGGTGTATATATTGTGATTCAAGGAGTAGTTGCTATCAAATAGTTGATTTTGATAGAGTTAGGGCAAAAGAGAATTCCACTGAAATAATAGGAAGGGATTTAAGGAGTAAAAGAAAGAAAGGAATAATAGGTATGGGGGCCATGAGTGATCCATACAATCCTTTCGAGAAAAAGTATTGTCTAACAAGAGAGGCATTAAAGCAGGTAGATAAAAGTAATTTTGGGATAAGTATAGCTACAAAAAGTGATTTAATAACAAGGGATATAGATATATTAAAGAAAATACAAGAACATTCTCCTGTATTAATAAAAATAACTATTACTACTTATGACGATAAATTGGCTAAAAGTATAGAGCGAAATGTTAGTAGTACTACAGAGCGATTCGATGCAATAAAGAAACTAACTGATAATGGAATATATACAGGTATACTATTGATGCCTATACTTCCTTTTATAAATGATAATAAAGAAAATATAATAAATATAGTAAGAAAAGCACATGAATGCGGAGCTAAATTCATATTTGCTTTTGGTATGGGCGTTACGTTAAGGCAGAATCAAAGAGAATATTATTATAAAAAGTTAAAAGATATATTTAAAGATGAAGATTTATCTAAAAAATATATTGATACATATGGAGATAGATATGAGTATACATCCATTAATTCAAAGGAATTATGGAAAGTTTTTAAGATTGAATGTGAGAAATATGGAATCTTATATAATATGGAAGATATAATTAAAGATTATAAAAGTAAGTATGAAGAGGTTCAGATAAGTTTATTTTAAAATTATAAATATATACAAGGAGCTACCTATTTTGAGGCAGCTCCTTAGCTATATAGAGTTATATTTAAAATATATTATTTATGACCTTTTATACTTTTAGCAATTAAACCTTTTTTGGGGTTAAAACCAATCATATAAGTAGGATCATCATTATCGACCTTATCTAATATAAAGCCATTTGAGTTTTCGTTTAGTATCAAAACATTTCCATCAGGTTCTGGTATGAATACATTCTGAACTTGAGTTAAGGAAAGGTGAAGGGAAATTATAATCTCATTAATATAGTTATTATCCTTTTTAGTTATTATATCTTGTAATACTTGTATATAATCTAAATCACAATAAATTGGTTGCGAATTTTTTTGATAATATAATTTAAAATCAATATTATTATTTATAGGGATTTGATCGAAATTAATATTTATCTTTTCTGATATTGGAATATCTAAATTAAAACTTTTAGCTGAGTTAAGATTAATCTTGCTGATAGAATATTTTAAAACTTTAGATATAGAACCGTTTATTATGAGTTCATTATTACCAGTAATTTCAAGAGTGCTTAAGGATATTTTATTTGTATTTTCTGAAATGTTTATGTAGCTTTCCTTAAAATTTAATTCTGTAGTTATAGGAATTGAGATCTTTAAATTTGATAATACTACGGGAGCCTTTATTATAAGAGAACCAGGCTTTCCCATAGATACATAGTACTCACAATTTACTTTGCTAGAATTATTTTGATTTTCCATATGCCCTCCTATAGTTTTTTATAATAGCCTAATATAATATATTCATAAGCAACAAATTAAATAACAATTAAATAACAAATTGTTATAGTAACTATACGAATATAAACATTGTATAAAAATAAAGAGTGCTGATTTTATCAACACTCTGATTGAGACTCATTTTAAAATCTTTTATCAATTAAATTATTCTAACAGCAGCTATTGCAATCACTTTCTACAGCAAGAGCTGTTATAGTAGAATTAACTGTTAAGCCAGCAGCTAATAGAGTAGCATTTGTTATTTCAAGTGAATAAGTTACGCATCCGCAGCAGTTTGCACAATCACAAATTTGGAATGAGAATGATTGGCTTGAAAGTGCAGCAAGTGCACTTGCAAATGTGAAAGACTCTCCTACAGGTTGTTTACAGCCGTCACAGCATTTAAAAACTGTAAAAGTTATAGTACTTGCTATAGCTACTGGTGCAGCTATTATTGAATTAACAGTTAGAAGAATTGTAGGATTACATAATTCCCTAGTATCTATAGTAACACTACCTACAGGAATTGAACCATTTAATCCTAGAATTGTACCAACTGCAATAAGAGGAAGTGGTCCAGCTGCTCCTCTACCACATTTTAATAAAGCTTTACCAGGTTCTGGTGCGCAGGAAGAAGGTTTTCTTACTACAATACATTCTTCAAAGCAGTGCTTCTTAGGTCTACAACAGCATTTTTTAGGTTCACAACATTCTTCATGACAACATTTTCTAGGCTCACAACAATCATCGAAATTACATTCACAATCGTCAAAGCAATTTTGTTTTTCTTGCATCATTTTCATAAATCCCTCCACAAAGTTTAAAATTTTTATAAATACTTTGTTTCTTCAACAAATTATTTCTTTTTCTTCATAGTACATTGTATGAACAGGAGAAAAAAATGTGTTATTTTAAATTAAAAAATAGAAATGATTATTTTTAAATATAATATTTTAAATATTAATTAAAATATATCGAGCTATTTGAGGATATATAAATAATAATTATATATATTAAGTTTATATAAATGATTTTAGAGTTATTTAATGATATATAGAGGATTAGGTAAATACTTTATTATTATGAATTCATATGTTCAAATTTTACGTAGTTAAATATGATAGAATATATAATAAGAAATTTATAGATATTTGAGGGTAATGGTTGGTAGATTTACTAGGGAGGAATAATAATGTATGCAGTAGATGTATTTTTAGATAATAAATCATCAAGATATGTAACTTCAATTTGGGAACAGTTAAGCAGCAGTGGAATAGATTCAAGCTTAAAGAATACAGATGGATTAGCGCCACATATAACACTAGCAATTTATGAAGATATAGATGAAGATAAGTTTATAGCAAGAATGAAGGAGTTTAGATCAAAACTAAAAGTCATAGATACTAGATTCGATGCCTTAGGGGCATTTCCTACTACAGGAGCATGTTTTTTAACTCCAGTAATTACAGAGGTTTTATTAGATTATCATAAAGAATACTATGATTTCTTTAAAGAGTTTGAGGAATCAGCTAGATCGTATTACTTACCAGGTAAGTGGAATCCACATTGTAGTTTGGCTATGGGGTTAAGTAAACAAAAATTAAAAGAGGTATTTAATTTTGTGGTAGATATATATGAGCCATTTGAGGCGAGCTTTGATGGAATTGCTTTATATAAAGTAGAAATGGAAAACGGAAAATTCACAGATAGTATAAGATTATTCTAAGACATATAAAGGTTAAGATGGATGTAAGTAGATGGGACAAGGCCTAGCTACTTTTTTCATTGATAATTATAATTACTTTAAGAATTTAATACAGACTATTTAAAATTAATTAGATTATTTTTAGAATATATAATTAATTTTATAGAATTAGCTGATATAAGGATATAATTAATAATATATAATTTTAGGTTTTAAAGGGAGGTACATGTGAAGAGGGTAAAAAGTTTTTTTACTATATTTTCAATTAGTATATTTATATTGCTATTTAATACGAAATGTATTTTTAAATCAATTATAGGGGTGCCTTGCCCTGGGTGTGGATTAACTAGAGCATGGATAAGTTTTATAAAAGGAAATATATCGGAAGCTTTTTATTGGCATCCATTATTTTTAATGATACCTGCGCTAGCAATTTTAATATTATTATATTTTAAAGGATCATTTATTAAATATAGGAGGTATATTCTTATAGCAATAGTGACTATAGTAGGTTTGTATATTATTGTTTATATAGTTAGAATGGTAATTTTGTTCCCGAGTATAGAACCATTGGATTATAATAGGCAGTCTTTTATAAATAGATTAATAAATTATAAATAACTTAATCTATTAAAAGTATATAATATAGCTAATTTAAAAGAGAGAGGCTAGTGAGTGTAATATATTCTATACATCTAAAGAACTTAATAATAATTAGAAAACAGAAAACTTAGCCAAGCATATCAATGTAAGATAAATGACGAAATATAGAGTAATATAGAAGATGATAAGATTAATCTTATATTAAGGGATTATATTATGTAAATAGTGTCGAAAAACAGTATATAATCATATACATCGGTTGCAGGAAATCGATTCTCAAAAGAGAAACAACAACTAAATTAAATTCTTAAAAGAAATTAAAAAAGTTGTTGACAAGATTCGATGCACATGATAAGATATACAAGTCGCTTAAGGGCGACGAGATAAAATGGTCTTTGAAAATTGAACAGAATATATAAAACATTTAAACAACCAGCAATTCTTTTTATTAAAGTAAGTTTTATGAGTGAAAAGATTAAACTTTTTATTGAGAGTTTGATCCTGGCTCAGGACGA
>NZ_JAFBDA010000037.1 GCF_016907995.1 Clostridium sardiniense
TGCATTAATTAAAGTAGATGACATATTACTTTATTGTATATATGGTGGTGTACTTTGTGGTGCTGGTTACGGACTTGTGTTTTTAAGAAATGGTTAAACAGGTGGTACGGACATTATAACTATGCTTATTAGAAAAAAATATTCAAGCTTTGAAATTGGTAAACTTGGATTTATATTAAATTGTATAATAGTTATAGTTGGTGCTATCATCTTTGGTATACCAAAAGCACTTTATACTCTATTATCTATCTTTGTTCAAGGTGTAGTACTAGATAGAGTTCTAAGAGGTCTTAATAGTAGAAAACTTATGCTTATAATTACAAACGAAAGTCAAGCTATCATTAATTTTGTAATTAAAGATATGCATAGAGGTGTAACATCAATTCCAATAGAAGGTGAATATACTCATAAAAAGGCTAAAATGCTTTACTGTATAGTTACAACACGTGAAATGCTGTCATTGAAGAATGAAATTTATGCAGTAGACCCTATGGCATTTATAACAATAATGGATACATCTGAAGTTAAGGGTAAAGGCTTTAAGAGTGTATAGTCATATTTAAATAAGGTAGAGATTCTTAATGAATTTCTACCTTATATTTTTATCTATTTATATTTACTCTTATATATCTTTATTTAAGTGTGCTTTTATAGTCTTCTCTTCCCTCTACATAAAGATTATTTCCTTCTGAATCTATAACCACAATTATAGGAAAATCTTTAACTTCTAATCTTCTTATAGCCTCTGCGCCTAAATCCTCATAAAGAATTATCTCAGAAGATACTATACTCTTTCCTATAAGGGCTGCCGCCCCTCCAATTGCTCCAAAGTAAACTGCATTGTTTTTCTTTATTGATTCCACCACTTCATCATTTCTTAGTCCCTTGCCTATCATTCCTTTTAGACCTAAATCTAGAAGCTTTGGTGAATAAGCATCCATTCTATAACTTGTTGTTGGTCCTGCTGAACCTATAACTTGTCCTTCCTTAGCTGGAGTTGGTCCTACGTAATATATAATCTCATCTTTTATATTTATAGGTAATTCTTCGCCTTTATCTAAAAGCTCAATTAATCTTTTATGTGCTGCATCTCTCGCTGTATATATCGTACCAGATAAAAGTATTGAATCTCCACATTTTAAATCTTTAACTTTCTCCTCTGTTAAAGGGGTCCTAATATTTTTAACCATATACCTAAAACACTCCTTTTATATTACTGCTTCTTTATGCCTTGTTGCATGGCAGCTAATATTTACTGCAACAGGTAATCCTGCAATATGAGTTGGATAAACTTCAATATTTATCCCCAACGCTGTTGTTAATCCACCAAATCCTTGTGGACCAATTCCTAAACTGTTGATATCTTTAAGCAAATCTTTCTCAAGCTGTGCATAAAATTTATTTTTATTTTCTTCGTTTATAGGTCTTAATAAAGCTTTTTTGGAAAGATATGCAGCTTTATCAAATGTTCCTCCAATACCAACTCCTACAATCATAGGTGGGCATGGATTAGGACCAGCTTCCTCAACAGTTTTTAATATAAATTTCTTAACACCCTCTAATCCATCAGATGGTTTAAGCATAGCAATTTTACTCATATTTTCTGACCCAAATCCTTTAGGCGCTACAGTTACTTTTACTTTATCACCCTTTACTAAATTATAATAAATAACTGCTGGAGTATTATCCTTAGTGTTAACCCTATCTATAGGATCTTTAACTACTGATTTTCTCAAATATCCTTCTTCATATCCTCTTCGTACACCTTCATTGATAGCTTCCTCTATATCACCATCAATAAAGTGAACATCTTGTCCAACTTCTAAGAATATGCAAGCCATTCCAGTATCTTGACACATTGGCATATTCTCATTTTTTGAGATATCTGCATTCTCAACTATTTTTCCTAACACTTCTTTTGCAATAGGATAATTTTCTCTATCCCTATAATTAATCAAACTATCCTTTACGTCACTCCCTATGTAATAATTAGAACCAATGCATAAATCCCTTACACTATCTCTAACCTTGTTTACACTAATCTCTCTCATAAAATCCCTCTCCTCTCCTTCCTAGTTTATTAATTTTTTACTATTTTTACAAGGTATTTTGATTATAGATTACAATTTTTTCTATAATACTACAAAAAGGACTAATATTTTTTATTAGTCCCTAATTTCCTCGGAAATATATTAAATTATTCTAATATTGGCTTCTCTGGTTTTTCTTCAATATACTTATTTATTCCTTTAGTTATTGAATCAACCAACTTATCTTGATATGAATTATCCTTTAAGTTTTTTTCATCATCATGATTTGATAAGAATCCACATTCAACTATAATATTTGCCCCTTCATACCCATCTCTAAGTATCTTATATGATTTTTTAGCATCCTTAGCAACTCTATGGTTAGATGGCTGAAGCGTTTCCTTTACTGTACTTTGAATACTCTCTGCAAGCCCTTTACTCCTTTCATCACTTGAGTACCAGACTTGAGTCCCCTTACTACTTGAACTTGTAAACATATTTTGATGAATAGATATAAACATATCGCACTTTGTTTCTTTCTTTTTGTCACATCTTAATTGTAAATCATCTTTCTTTTTATTTGATAGAGAGGTATCCTCTTCTCTAGTCATATAAACATCATATCCCTCTTTCTTAAGTGCATCTCTTAGCTTTAAACTTATCTGAAGATTTATATCTTTTTCTATAGTTCCATTTTTTGTTTTTGCTCCTCCATCCCAATCTCCATGCCCTGGATCAATTAATATTTTACAGTCCTTAATTGATTCTTTTGAGTCTAATTGTACTGCATTTGTTTCTATTGGTATTATGCCTACTAATAATAGCATTAAGGCTATGCATATATTTTTTAAAATTTTCATATAGCTTATCCTCCTAAAAACTTATAATTTTATTATGTGATAAAAAATGTTTTTTATGATACATAAGTTTTTTGAAATTATATCCAATAAAAAGAGATAAGTATTATATAAAAAAAGAAGCTAGGTTTATATCTAGCTTCTTTTAAAATTTAATTATACTGAATTATTTTCTATTACACTTTCAGCAATGTTTTTTGCATGATCTCCGATTCTTTCAAAATTTGAAATTAAATCTAGGAATATAGCTCCAGCATATGCATTGCATTTTCCATCATATAATCTCTTAATATGCTTATCTCTATAGCTTTTTTGAGATGAATTTATTCTTTCTTCAATACTATTTATTCCGTTAGCTTTCTTAACATCTCTGTTCTCATAGCTATCTATAGCAAGTTGAAGCGCTGTTGTTGTATAATTATATATTTCATATAACTCATCTATAGCATCATCGCTATATTGTAATTTCTTATTTGATCTTTGTGCTGCAAGATCTGCTACATTTTCAGCATGATCTCCTATTCTTTCTATATCATTTATTATGTGGAATGTTGACGCAACGATTCCAGTTTCCTTATCTGATATCTCACACTTCGCTAATTTAACTAGATAAGTCGTTATAGATTCTTCTAATACATTTATTATCTCTTCATTATCATAAACCTTCTTTATAAGCTCTTCATCCTCTTTCATGAATGCTTCCATTGATAATTCAAGATTTTGTTTTGCCTTGTTAGCCATTCTTATAGTTTCTTTTATAACTTGTCCAGCTGCAATAACTGGAGTTTCAAGTAACCTATCATCTATATACTTAGGACCAACCTTCTCTATCTCATCATCTCCTGGAACTAGCTTATTAACCGCTATTATCAGATACTTTCTAAGCGGTAACATTACTGCTGTATTTGCTATATTGAATACTGTATGTGAATTTGCTATTTGTCTTTCAACATCTCCAGGACTCATAGTTGTAACTAATGTACCAAGCATGTGCATAAATGGTATGAATAATATTGTACCACCTACATTAAATATTAAATGTAAAAAGGCTGCTTTATGTGCTGTTTTATTTGTACCAACACTTGCAATCATAGCTGTTATACATGTACCTATATTACATCCAAATAATATTGGAAGAGCAGCATTGATATTAATTGCACCTGCTGTTGCAAGAGCAATAAGTATACCTGTTGTTGCTGATGAACTTTGAAGTATAGCTGTTAGTGCAGCCCCGGCTATTATACCTATAAACATATTATCACTTATAGAAAGTACTAATTGCTCAAACATAGGTGATGATGCAAGTGGTTTCATAGCTCCACTCATCATTCCCATACCAGTAAATAATATACCGAATCCTAGTATTATGTTACCAATATCTCTTCTCTTTTTAGCTTTTGCAAGCATAACCATAGCTGCACCAACAAATACGAATAATGGCGCTATTTGATCAAGCTTAAATGCAACTAATTGAGCTGTTATTGTTGTACCTATATTAGCACCCATTATTACTCCAGCAGCTTGTGCTAAGTTCATAAGCCCTGCATTAACGAAACCAACAACCATTACTGTAGTTGCACTACTACTTTGTATTACAGCAGTAACTGCTGCCCCAACGAGCACTGCAATTATAGGGTTTGATGTAACTTTCTCAAGGATCTTCTTTAATCCCTCTCCAGCTGCATTTTCTAGTCCATCTCCCATTAATTTCATTCCGTAAAGGAATAGTCCTAGACCACCCATTAAGCTTATAATCGTCATTACTATAGAATTCAAATTTTTATCCTCCATCCCAAAAAGAATTTTATTTAATCAAATTACTATTTATATTCTCAATTTTACAATCTAAGTGTACATTATTTCTTAACATTTGTTAATATTTATTCTTATTTTTTAACCTAGATTTAATATAGCTTTACTTTTATTGCCATTTATTTTTCATAAATATCCTTTTTTATTAAAAATTCATATATTTCTTGTTAAGTTTATGTATATAGGTTGAATTTTGGACAAAACATAACCTCCATAATAATATAAAATTCTACAAAAAAAAGAGAAGAGTATAAAACTCTTCTCTTCCATATTCCGTACTCCAAATATTATCTCTTTGAGAATTGTGGAGCTCTTCTTGCTTTCTTAAGACCGTATTTCTTTCTTTCAACCATTCTTGGGTCTCTAGTTAAGAATCCAGCTTTCTTTAATTCTGACTTTAAAGCTTCGTCTGATTTAACTAATGCTCTTGCTACACCGTGTCTGATTGCTCCAGCTTGACCTGTGAATCCTCCACCATGAACGTTAACTAATAAGTCAAACTTATCTTTAGTTCCTGTTAAAACTAAAGGTTGGTTAACGATAACTCTTAAAGTTTCTAAACCGAAATAGTTTTCGATTTCTCTCTTATTTATAACTACTTTACCATTTCCTGGTACTAGTCTTACTCTTGCAACTGATTTTTTTCTTCTACCAGTTCCCATGTATTGAACTTTTGCCATTTTAAATCCTCCTCCCGAGTTTCGGTTATTAGTACTTTAATTCAAGTACTTCAGGGTTTTGAGCTTGATGTTCGTGCTCTGAACCTCTGTTTACTTTTAATTTCTTTAACATTTTTCTACCTAAAACACCACTTGGAAGCATTCTTCTAACTGCTTCTTCAAATGCGAATTCTGGCTTCTTAGCAAGAACTTCTCTGTATGGGATTTCCTTTAATCCACCAACGTATAAGCTGTGCTTTCTCATCATTTTTTGATCTAACTTCTTACCAGTTAAAACAACTTTCTCAGCATTGATTACTATAACGAAATCTCCGCAGTCAACATTTGGTGTAAATGTTGGCTTATTTTTTCCTCTTAAGATTGAAGCAACTTGGCTAGCAACTCTTCCTAGTGGCTTACCAGCAGCATCAACAACATACCATTTTCTTTCAACTTCTTGTGCTTTTGCAATGTATGATTTCATCTCTGTTTCCCTCCTTGAACTTACGATTCGCAATATCTACATATTGCATTTATGTTAAGATGTTAGTTCACTAAATCTTATATACATAAATATTCTAACAAACATGTATTATTATAATACACGCTTACGGGCGTGTCAACAAATTTTCCGTATTTTTTTGTATTAATAATAAACTTTTTCTAAAACAAGGCCATTTGGCGGAACACAAAAGCCTGCTTCCTCTCTTTTACCTTCTTCTATTATCCTTTCAATACTCTCAGACTTGATTTTTCCACGTCCTACTTCAATTAAAGTTCCTACTATTATTCTTACCATATTATATAAAAAACCATCAGCAGTAATGAAAATTCTTATAAAGTCTCCTTCTCTTTCTATGTGTAGGTCACTAATTGTTCTAGTAGACGTCTTTACTGAACTTCCTGTTGTCTTAAAAGCTTTAAAATCATGTTTACCTATAAAGTATTTGCATGCTTTTCTCATCTCATCTACATTTAGAAATTCTCTAACATGATAAGAAAAGTTTTTATATAGTGCTACCTTCTCTTCTCTATTTATTAGGGTATAGCAATATGTCTTTCCTTTACTATCATATCTTGAATGAAACTCTTCTGAAACTTCTTCTGATTTTACAATAGCAATATCATCTGGTAATTTTGTATTTATAGCTTCTCTAAACTTCTCTGGCGGCACATTGCTGTCTGTATAGAAGTTTGCTACCATACCTTTAGCATGCACCCCTGAATCAGTTCTAGAGCTCCCTGTAATAGCTACTTCATTTTTAACTATCTTGGAAATTGCTATTTCTATCGTTTCTTGAATTGTGTTTTTACTACTTTTTTGCTTTTGCCACCCTAGATAATTAGTTCCATCATATTCAATTGTTAATTTTATATTTTTCATAATCTCACCTAAAACTTAAAGTATTCTAATTACTATACTAGCTATAAATAATATTCCAAATATCCCCCATGCTATTGCATCATCCTTAGAAAACTTTAATTGTTTCATTCTAGTTCTTCCCGAACCACCTCTATAACATCTAGCCTCCATTGCCATTGCAAGTTCATCAGCTCTTCTAAATGAACTTATAAATAGTGGTACTAAAAGTGGTACCAAACTCTTTGCTTTTTGAATAATTCCACCTGATTCAAAATCTGCACCTCTTGCCTTTTGTGCTTTCATAATCTTATCAGTTTCATCCATAAGAGTTGGTATAAATCTTAATGCTATAGTCATCATCATTGCAAGTTCATGGGCTATTTCCTTACCTATAGGTCTAAGAAGGATCTCTATCCCATCTGTAAGCTCTATAGGAGATGTTGTTAGAGTTAATAATGATGTACCAACTACTAGGAAGATTAATCTTAATGCCATAAATAATGCTGTTCTAATACCTTCAACATATATATTTAAAAATCCAAAATGAAATAATAATGTATCAGAACTTCCCTTTATCATAAATACATTCAATATTGAAGTAAATGCTACTAAGAAGATAATAGGTTTTAGCCCTTTTAATATAAATCTTGGCGGTACTTTAGAATTAATTATTACTGCAACTATAAATGCAACAACTAAAATATATCCTACAAATTTATCTATTAAAAATAGAGAAACAATAAATAACAGAGATATTAATATCTTCGTTCTAGGATCTAGCTTGTGAGTAAATGAGCTCCCTGGTATGTATTGCCCTATAGTTATATCCTTTATCACCTATTCATCCCCCTGACTTTTTGACTTATTTCCAAATAATCTTACTAATTCTTTTTTGCATTGTTCTATAGTATACACTTCATCACTTACCTTAAAACCTCTTCTTCTAAGTTCTCTCATAAGATAAGTAACTTGTGGTACTCCAAGTCCAATTTTTTCTAAAGTATCGACTTCCTTGAATACTTCAGATGGAGCTCCTTGTAAGGCTACAGTTCCCTTGTTCATAACAATAACTCTTTCTGCAAGCTTAGCTACATCTTCCATGCTATGGCTAACTAGTATTATTGTCATTTTATATTTTGTGTGAAGAAGTTTGATTTGAGCTAATATATCATCTCTTCCTTTAGGATCAAGTCCGGCTGTAGGTTCATCCAATATAAGAGTTTTTGGTTCCATGGCAATAACACCTGCTATAGCGACTCTTCTCTTTTGTCCTCCACTCAAATCAAAAGGTGATTTCTCCTTATAAGTTTCATAATCAAGACCTACCATCTCCATTGATTTCATTACTCGTCTATGTATTTCATCTTCATCTAGTCCAAGATTTGTTGGTCCATAAGATATATCCTTTTCTATTGTCTCTTCAAAAAGTTGATATTCCGGATATTGGAATACTAATCCAACTTTTTTTCTTACATCGGAAAGCTTAACCCCTTTTTCTGTTATATCTTCTCCATCAACAATTATCTTTCCTGATGTAGCTTCTAATAATCCATTCATATGTTGTATTAAAGTTGATTTACCTGAGCCTGTATGTCCTATTAAAGCAATAAATTCTCCATCTTTTATATCTATGTTTACATCATCCAATGCTTTTTTTTCAAAAGGACCATTAGGCATATATATATGTGTTAAATTCTCTATTTTAATTGACATAACGCTTCCACCATCTCATCTACATTTATTATTTTATCATCTAACTTTATTCCCTCTTTGCTTAACTCATAACTAAGTTCAGTTACTTGTGGAACATCTAATCCTATTTTTTTCATAAGTTCTACTTGTGAAAATACTTCCTTAGGAGTACCACCCATTATTAACTTACCATCATCCATAACAACAATTCTATCTGCTTCAGCAGCTTCATCCATGTAATGGGTTATAAGAATTATTGTAATACCATATTGTTTATTAATCTCTTTAATATTATTTAATACTTCTTTTCTTCCTGAGGGATCTAGCATTGCAGTTGGCTCATCAAAAATTATACATTCAGGTTGCATTGCAAGAATACCTGCTATAGCAACTCTTTGCTTTTGTCCCCCTGATAAAAGGTGCGGAGCGTGCCTTTTATATTCACTCATTCCAACCTTCTCTAAGCTCTCATCTACACGTTTTCTTATTTCTTTAGGATCCACTCCTAGGTTTTCTGGTCCAAAAGCAACATCTTCTTCCACTATTGTAGCAACCATTTGGTTGTCAGGGTTTTGAAATACCATTCCAGCTTTTGCTCTAACGTCCCATACATTATCTTCATCCTTAGTATTAAGTCCATCAACATATACAATACCATCAGTAGGTAAAAGTAGTGCATTCATATGCTTAGCTAATGTTGATTTGCCTGATCCATTATGCCCTAATACAACTAAGAACTCTCCCTTTTCAACTGTTAAATTTACACCATTAATAGCGTACCTTTCCATACCATCTTCATGTGATGTGTATTTAAAAACTAAATTCTCACATTTAATCATTTCTTGACTCATTTGGTCCTCCATATTAATAACTCATTCACTATTATATTGCTATCTAAATTATATTCTATATACAAACTTAATGGTTACTGTATATACACTTAACATTATTATATAACATTAATTTCAACTTTCAACCTTATTCAGAATATTTAAATCATTACTTCTCTATATAAAATACTTTTAAATATAACAAAACGGGGACTAAGATTGCTCTTAATCCCCCTCAAATAATTAAACTAATTCAAGTATAACTATTTCAGCTCCGTCCCCTCTTCTAGGGCCTTTTTTATACATTCTTGTATATCCACCGTTTCTTTCAGTGTATTGTGGAGCTATATTATCAAATAAATGCTTAACTACAGCTTCTTCTTGTACGAAAGATAAAACTTGTCTTCTAGCATGAAGATCTCCTCTTTTAGCAAGAGTGATCATCTTTTCAGCTAAACTTCTAGTTTCTTTAGCTCTAGTTTCAGTTGTTTCAATCTTACCATGCTTTAAGAAACTAGTTACTAGGTTTCTAAGCATAGCTCTTCTTTGGTCTGTTGGACGACCTAACTTACGATTAACTGCCATGGATTTACCTCCTTACTCGTCGCTTAACTTTAAGCTTAAGCCTAATTCTTTAAGCTTCTTTTCAACTTCTTCTAAGGATTTCTTTCCTAGATTTCTTACCTTCATCATATCATCCATTGATCTGTTAGCAAGTTCTTGAACTGTGTTAATACCAGCTCTCTTTAAACAGTTATATGATCTAACTGATAAATCTAGCTCTTCCACAGTCATTTCTAGTACTTTTTCCTTTTTATCTTCTTCTTTTTCAATCATTATTTCAACATCATTAGTTTCATCTGTTAATGACATGAATAATTTGAAATGTTCTATTAAGATTTTTGATGATAAGCTTATAGCCTCATCAATCTTAATAGTTCCATTAGTCCAAATTTCAAGTGTTAACTTATCATAGTCAGTAATTTGACCAACTCTAGTATTTTCTACTTTAAAGTTAACTCTCTTAACTGGTGTATATATTGAATCAACAGCTATTGCTGATATTGGTAGATCGTCACTTTTATTTTTATTTTGAGTAACGTATCCTCTACCTCTATTTACAGTTAACTCCATATAAAGTCTTCCATCGTTATCTAAAGTTGCAATATGTAAGTCTTTATTCACAACTTCAACATCTCCGTCAGTCTTTATATCTGCTGCTGTAACAACACCAGGTCCTTTTGCATCTATATATATAGTCTTTGGACCTTCACCGTTCATTCTTAAAGCTAAAGCTTTGATGTTAAGAATAATTTCAGTAACATCTTCCTTAACTCCTTGTATAGTAGAAAACTCATGAAGAACACCATCAATTTTAACTGAAGTAGTTGCAACTCCAGGTAATGATGATAATAATATTCTTCTTAGGGCATTCCCTAAAGTTATACCATATCCTCTTTCTAATGGCTCTACAACGTACTTACCATAAGTACCGTCTTCATTTGCTTCTACACATTCAATTATTGGCTTTTCGATTTCTAACATACGAACCCTCCTTATTTTTAAACTGGCAACCTTATTCTGAGGGCAACTGATTCTATATTTGCTTTAAGTTTATTGCTCTAACAAATATTACAATTATTTGCTGTATAACTCAACGATAAGAGTTTCATTAACTGGTACGTCAATATCTTCTCTTACTGGTACAGCAACTACTTTGCCTTCGTAGTTTTCAACGTTAGCTTCTAACCATTTTGGTAAAGTCTTTGGATTTTCAACGAAAGTCTTGAACTTTTCGCTTCCTCTGCTCTTTTCAGCAACAGTTATTACATCGTTAACTGATACTTTGAATGAAGGAATGTCAACTCTCTTGCCATTTACTAAGAAATGTCCGTGGTTAACTAATTGTCTTGCTTCGTTTCTTGAAGCACCATATCCTAATCTATAAACAACGTTATCTAATCTTAACTCTAATAACATTAATAAATTTTCACCAGTAATACCCTTCATGTGTTCAGCCTTTTCATAGTATGATCTGAATTGACCTTCTAACACTCCGTATATTCTTCTAGCTTTTTGCTTTTCTCTAAGTTGTACACCGTAGTTAGATAATTTCTTTCTAGCTGCTCCGTGTTGTCCTGGTGCGTAACTTCTTCTTGTGAAAGCACATTTATCTGTATAACATCTATCCCCTTTAAGGAATAACTTCATGCCTTCTCTTCTACATAATCTACATGTAGCTCCAGTATATCTTGCCATTAATTACACCTCCTGTATGAATCAAATACTAGACTCTTCTTCTTTTTGGTGGTCTACATCCATTGTGTGGGATTGGAGTAACATCTTTGATTAAAGTTACTTCTAATCCTGCTGCTTGTAAAGATCTTATAGCTGCTTCTCTTCCAGCTCCTGGTCCCTTTACATAAACTTCAATGCTCTTTAAACCGTGTTCCATTGCTGCTTTACTAGCAGTTTCTGCTGCCATTTGAGCTGCAAATGGAGTACTTTTTCTTGATCCTCTGAAACCTAGAGCTCCAGCACTTGACCATGATAACGCATTTCCTTGTGCGTCTGTTAAAGTAACTATTGAGTTGTTGAAAGTTGACTTGATGTGTGCAGCACCATGCTCAACGTTTTTTCTGTCTCTTTTTCTTCTAGTCTTTTTAACCTTTGCCATTGCTTTCCCTCCTAACTACTTCTTCTTATTTGCGATAGTCTTCTTAGGACCTTTTCTTGTTCTCGCATTAGTCTTAGTTTTTTGTCCTCTTACTGGAAGACCTTTTCTATGTCTAATTCCTCTATAACATCCGATTTCTACTAATCTCTTGATGTTTAATGCTACTTCTCTTCTTAAGTCACCTTCAATTGTAAGTTCCTTAATATAAGTTCTTAGCGCGTTTACTTCATCTTCAGTTAAATCCTTAACTCTTGTGTCAAGGTTTATTCCTGTAGCTTCTAATATCTTATGTGAAGTAGGTAATCCTATTCCATAAATATAAGTTAAACCTATTTCAACTCTTTTTTCTCTTGGTAGGTCAACACCTGCTATTCTTGCCATTAAAATTTACACCTCCTGGTAATTGAAATGCCTAAAAGTTTATTATTTTTGATTATCAAAAATATAATATATATATAATAAAATTTTAGGTTAATAGAGAATTTGTTCTCTATCATCAGCCGCTCCTAAAATCTAATTATTTAATTAAATGCCTATATAATGATATGTGACTTTGACAAAAAAGTCAATAAATTTTAAATACCTAATTTGTATTTTTTGTCTAATATTTATTTATATTAGCCTTGTTTTTGCTTGTGCTTTGGATTTTCACAGATTACCATTACTCTTCCTTTTCTTCTAATTACTTTGCACTTTTCGCAAATAGGCTTAACTGATGGTCTTACTTTCATCGCTAACCCTCCTTGTAATATTTGATAGATCTTACTATCTTATTTTGCTCTCCAAGTAATTCTACCTCTTGTTAAGTCATATGGAGAAAGCTCCACTGTAACTTTATCTCCAGGTAAAATTCTTATGAAGTTCATTCTTAATTTTCCTGATATATGTGCTAGAATTGTGTGCCCACTTTCAAGTTCAACTTGGAAGTTAGCGTTTGGTAAGGATTCTACAACGACTCCTTGCATTTCTATAACATCATCTTTTGACATAAGGTAATCAACCCTCCTTAACAATGCCTCTTAATTTTAAAAATCTCTTAATTTTTAAGTCAGTATCTTTTCTCTCACTGATTATGGCTGCTCTTATCTCATCATCTATATTTTCTAAGAACTCTAAATGCTTAACCTTTTTCTTCTTAGGTTCCTTGATCTTTTTAGTATCACCATTTGCAAGCAATACATAATTTTCATCAATTACATTTATTACTATATATAAATGATCTTTATCTCTACCAGCTAAAGAAAGTACAACTTTCCCAATCAAGTCATTGTTTTGCAAATTTTTCACCTCGATGATTACCTTAGAAATAAATAAGCATCGTAATATCACTTTGCAAATTTATAACTAAGCAACACTTTTATTTAGTTAGTGTTAGTATTTCGGGACCATCTGGTAAAATCGCAACTGTATTTTCGTAATGTGCTGATAGGCTTCCATCACTTGTTACAACCGTCCAATTATCTTTTAAAGTTCTTACTCTAAAGGATCCTTCATTAACCATTGGCTCTATAGCTAGAACCATGCCCTTTGTAAGTATTGGACCTCTACCTGGTCTACCGAAGTTTGGTACTTCAGGATCTTCATGTAGATCTCTGCCTATCCCGTGTCCTACAAAACTTTTCACAACGGAAAATCCGTTTACTTCAACGTGGCTCTGTATCGCATGTGATATATCTGTTAATCTATTACCAATTTGAGCGAACTTAATTCCCTCAAAGAAACAATCTCTTGTTACCTGTATAAGCCTTTTTGCATCTTCTGAAACATTTCCTACTGGAAAAGTTCTTGCTGCATCTCCATGGAATCCATCAAGATAAGCTCCACAATCTATACTGACTATATCACCATCTTTAAGGATGTAGCCTCCGGGAATACCATGAACTACTTGATTATTTACAGAAATACATAATGAAGCTGGAAATCCATACAAACCTTTGAATGAAGGTATAGCTCCTTGCTCTCTTATGAATTCTTCTGCTATTCTATCCAATTCTTTAGTACTTATACCTGGCTTAATTTCATTTTCTAATAGTAGTAATGTTTCACCTACTATTTTTCCTGCTTTTCTCATCAGATCAAGGGCCAAATCATCTTTAATTAAGATCATTATTTAGCACTCCCTAAAATCTTGCAGATACTTTCAAACACTTCATTGATTGCTTGAGTGCCATCAACTGTTGAAAGTAAGTTCTTATTCTTATAAAAATCAATTAGTGGTTGTGTTTGTCTTTCGTACACATCAAGTCTTTCTTTTACAGTTTCTTCTGTATCGTCTTTTCTTTGTACTATATCACTTCCGCAAAGATCACATTTTCCTTCAACCGCTGGTGGGTTAAATTTAATGTGGTAACTTGCTCCACATGATGGACAAACTCTTCTACCAGTCATTCTTTCAAGTATAAACTCACTTGGAACTTCGATACATAAAGCTGTATCTAACTTCTCGTTTCTACTATCTAAGAATTCTTGTAAGGCTTCAGCTTGAGCAACTGTTCTTGGAAACCCATCAAGTAGGTATCCATTCTTACAGTCATCATCTTGAAGTCTATCTTTAACCATATCTATAGTAACTGAATCCGGTACTAATTGTCCGTTATCCATATATTTTTTTGCCTCAATTCCTAATGGAGTATTTTCTGAAATATTCTTTCTGAAAATATCTCCTGTTGAAATATGAGGAATTGAATATCTATTACTAATTGATTTTGCCTGTGTTCCTTTTCCTGCTCCAGGAGGACCTAGTAAAATAATCTTCACGGGCATCATCTCCATTATTTAATCTTATTTAAGAAATCCTTTGTAGTGTCTCATTATCATTTGTGATTCTAGCTTTCTTGTGAAATCTAGAGCAACACTCACTACAATAAGAAGTGCTGTTCCCCCAAATTGTATTCCTTTGAATGCAGTATAGTTATCTATAACTATTGGTGTTACAGCAAGTAGTGCTGCAAATATTCCTCCGATGAAAGAAATTCTATTAAGAATACTTTCAAAGTATTGTGTTGTAGGCTCTCCTGGTCTAACACCTGGTATAAATCCAGCAGATTTATGCAGATTCTCTGACATTTCATCTGGCTTAAATGTTACTTGAGTGTAGAACCAAGTAAAGAATATAGTTAATAGTGAATAAACAACTGGATACATCCAAGTCTTACTATTAAAAATACTCATTGGGCTACTTGTAACCCATTTTGCCCATTCATGGCTTTGGAAGAAACCTGCAATTGTTGGTAAGAATTGCATTACTGACATAGAGAATATAATCGCTATAACAGCAGATCCAACTATACTTAAAGGAATATGAGTTGATTGACTTCTCATCACCTTATTCCCAACTGCTTTTCCTGCATACTGAACAGGGATTCTTCTTTCTGCAAGTGAAAAATATACTACTCCAGCAAGCGCTAATACAGCAAATACTACGAATAATGCTATTTCAACAATACTTATATCTCCTGAGTTTTCTAACATCAACATAGATCTAATTGTCATTGGTAATCTTGAAACTATATTTACAAAGATTAGGATTGAAACACCATTTCCGAAACCTTTAACAGTGATTTGGTCTCCTAACCACATACAGAATGTTGATCCGACAACTAAAGCTAGTATGACTACTATCATTTGTACAGTTTTCATACCTATTGTTGCTCCCATTTGAGAAATTGTTGCATACATACCAAATGCAAGAATAACTGCTATAACAATTGATAAATACCTAGTGGCATTTTGTATCTTTCTTCTACCATCTTCACCTTCTTTTGAAAGTTGTTCTAATGATGGTATAGCTATTGTTAATAGCTGAGTTATAATTGATGCATTGATGTATGGCATTACACCAAGAGCAAAAATACTAAATCTACTAAAGGCTCCACCTGATATTAAATCATAGAAACCCATTAAGTTTCCTGATTGAGTCATTCCTTTCAAATAATCGGCGCTAATCCCAGGAACAGGAATATGACTTCCCATCCTAAAGATTGCCACTAAAAATATTGTCCAGTAAAATCTTTTTCTCAATTCAGGTACCTTCCAGGCGTTACGTAGGGTTGATAGCATTCTTATTTCACCTCAACTTTTCCTCCAGCTGCTTCGATCTTTTCGATAGCAGATTTTGAGAACTTGCATCCTTTTACAGTTAAGTTCTTTTCTAAGTTTCCGTTTCCAAGAATCTTAACTCCGTCCATTACTTTTGAAATAACTCTTGTTTCTAATAATAATTCTGGAGTAACTTCTGTTCCATTTTCAAAAATGTTTAATCTATCTATGTTTATGCTAACGATCTTTTTAGCGAAGATATTAGTGAATCCTCTCTTAGGAAGTCTTCTGTATAATGGCATTTGACCCCCTTCGAATCCTGGTCTAACTCCACCGCCTGATCTAGCGTTTTGTCCTTTTTCACCTTTACCAGCGTTTCTTCCTAAACCTGAACCAGTTCCTCTTCCAACTCTCTTAGGAGCCTTTCTGCTTCCAGCTGCTGGCTTTAATTCATGAAGTTTCATACTCAGTGCACCTCCTCTTTTTATACTTCTTCTACATTTAACATGTAGCTTATCTTTTTAACCATACCGTTTATTTGAGGAGTTCCCTCATGCTCTACTGTCTTACCTATTTTCTTAAGTCCAAGGGCGTTTGCAGTAGCGATATGGTCTTTCTTTCTACCGATTAAGCTCTTTACTAATGTAATTCTTAACTTAGCCATGCAATTTCCCTCCTAACCTAATATTTCCTCAACAGATTTTCCTCTTAATTTAGCTATTTCGTCAGCTGTTCTTAAGTTTGCTAATCCATTGATTGTTGCTTTAACCATGTTATTAGGATTGTTTGAACCTAATGACTTAGCTCTAACATCCTTGATTCCAGCTAATTCAAGTACTATTCTAGCTGGACCTCCAGCGATAACTCCTGTACCTTCTTTAGCTGGCATTATAAGAACATCTCCTGTTCCAAATTTACCGTGGATTTCATGAGGAATAGTAGTCTCAACCATTGAAACTGAAACTAAGTTCTTCTTAGCATCTTCTATTCCTTTTTTAATTGCTTCAGGTATTTCGATAGATTTTCCCATTCCAACTCCAACGTGTCCGTTCTCGTCTCCAACAACAACTAGAGCTGCGAATCTGAAGTTTCTACCACCCTTAACAACCTTAGTAACTCTATTTATGTTAACAACCTTTTCTTTAAGGTCTAGTGTACTAGGATCGATTCTCATTTATTTCCCTCCTCGTTTCTTAGAATTTTAAGCCTGCTTCTCTAGCACCTTCAGCTAATGATTGAATTCTTCCGTGATATACGAATCCACCTCTATCGAAAACAACTTCTGTTATTCCCTTATCGGCAGCTTTCTTACCAACTAATTCACCCACTAATTTAGCGCCTTCTTTGTTTCCACCTTTAGCTGAGAAATCTTTTTCTAAGCTTGAAGCAGCAACAATTGTTACAGCATTTATATCATCAATTATTTGTGCGTAAATATTTTTTTCACTTCTGTATACTGAAAGTCTTGGTCTTTCAGGAGTACCGAAAACTTTCTTACGTACTCTAAGGTGACGTCTCTTTCTGCTAGCTTTTCTGTCTGCTTTCTTGAACATATAAAGCTCACTCCTTTCTTTTATTACTTACCAGTTTTACCTTCTTTACGTCTGATCACTTCGCCTTCGTATCTTATACCTTTACCCTTGTATGGTTCTGGTTTTCTCCATGATCTGATCTTAGCAGCTGCTTCTCCAACTTTTTGCTTGTTGATTCCTTTTACAACTACCTTTGTAGCTTCAGGTGTTTCAAATTCAACACCTTCAACTGCTTCTATTTCAACTGGATGTGAATATCCAAGGTTCATTACAAGTTTCTTTCCTTGCTTTTGAGCTCTGTAACCAACACCGTTTAAGATTAAAGTCTTTTGGAATCCTTTAGTAACTCCTTCAACCATGTTGTTTATAAGTGCTCTTGTTAATCCGTGAAGAGCTCTATGCTCCTTAACGTCGCTAGGTCTAGTTACAACTACTTCGTTGTTTTCAACTGCGATATTCATGTCTTTGTGCATAGCTTCTACTAGCTCACCCATTGGGCCTTTTACAGTAACAACGTTCTCTGGTGTTACTGTAACAGTTACGCCAGCAGGTATAGCTATTGGTAATCTACCTACTCTTGACATAATTGCACCTCCTGTTTTTCTCTACATGCATATATTCATCTATTTAATTACTATTTAATTTCTACCAAACGTAGCAAAGAACTTCTCCACCTATGTTGTTCTTTCTAGCTTCTCTATCTACCATTATTCCCTTTGAAGTTGAAATAACAGCTATTCCTAAACCATTAAGAACTCTAGGAGTTTCGTCTTTTTTACAATATACTCTTAATCCTGGCTTTGATATTCTCTTTAATCCAGTTATTACTCTTTCATTGTTAGCTCCATATTTAAGAGTTATTCTTAACATTGGAACTACTCCATCATTGTATTCATCAATTTCCTTGATGTATCCTTCTTGTAATAATATATTTGAAACGGCCTTCTTTACGTTAGAAGAAGGTACCTCTACTACTTCATGTTTAACAGCATTTGCGTTTCTTATACGAGTTAGCAAATCTGCTATAGGATCTGTCATAACCATTTAATGTGCCTCCTTTCGCTATATCTTCAGTATTACCAGCTTGCTTTTCTACAACCAGGGATTTGGCCTTTGTATGCAAGTTCTCTGAAACAGATACGGCATATACCGAATTTCTTTAATACAGAATGTGGTCTTCCACATATTCTACATCTAGTATAAGCTCTAGTCTTATACTTAGGTTCTTTGCTCCACTTTTCTATTATCGCTTTACGTGCCATAGATACCCCTCCTTATTGTTGAGCAAATGGCATGCCAAGGAATCTTAATAATTCTCTTGCTTCTTCGTCAGTGTTTGCAGTTGTAACGAAGATTATATCCATTCCTCTTACTTTGTCGATCTTATCGTACTCTATTTCTGGGAATATTAATTGCTCTTTAATTCCTAGTGAGTAATTTCCTCTACCATCAAATGATTTAGCTGAAATTCCTCTAAAGTCTCTAACTCTTGGTAAAGCAATTGACATTAACTTATCAGCAAATTCATACATCTTTGCCTTTCTTAATGTAACTTTACATCCTAATGCCATGTTTTCTCTTATCTTGAAGTTAGCAACTGATTTCTTAGCTCTTGTTAATATTGGCTTTTGACCAGTTATTATAGTTAAATCGCTAACAGCTGATTCTAAAACTTTTTGATTATCTTTAGCTTCACCAACACCCATGTTGATTACTATCTTTTCAAGTCTTGGAACTTGCATTATATTTTCATATCCGAACTTTTCCATCATAGCCGGAATTATTTCTTTTTCATATCTGTCTTGAAGTCTTGTCATATTGTTAACCTCCTTTCAATTTCTAGAATGTTTCTCCGCACTTCTTGCACACTCTAACCTTAGCTCCGTCTTCTAATATTCTGTTGCTAATTCTAGTAGCTTTTTTGCACTTTGTACAATATAACATTACCTTTGAGCTGTTTATTGCAGCTTCTTTTTCTATTATAGCACTTTCAGCTTGAGTTCTACCTGCCTTTTGGTGCTTCTTTACTATGTTAACTCCTTGAACTAGCACTTTACCAGTTTTTGGGGATACTTTTAAAACTTCACCTGTTTTACCTTTATCTTTTCCTGATATAACTACAACTGTGTCGTTCTTTCTTACATGTATTTTCAAGTTAGCCACCTCCTCTTTATAGAACTTCTGGTGCTAATGATAATATTTTATTAAATTCTTTATCTCTTAGCTCCCTAGCAACAGGTCCAAAGATACGTGTTCCTCTTGGTTGCTTATCGTCTTTTATTATAACAGCAGCGTTTTCATCAAATCTCACGTATGAACCGTCTGCTCTTCTTATTCCTTTTACTGATCTAACAATAACAGCTTTTACAACGTCACCTTTTTTAACAACTCCGCCTGGTGTTGCACTTTTAACGCTGGCAACTATTATGTCTCCAATGTTACCGTACTTTCTCTTAGATCCGCCTAATACTCTGATGCACATTATTTCCTTAGCTCCTGAGTTGTCAGCAACTTTTAATCTAGTTTGTTGTTGTATCATTAGATTACCCTCCTTTCGGTCTTTAAGCCATATTATTTAGCTTTTTCAACTATTTCAACAAGTCTCCATCTTTTATCCTTTGATAAAGGTCTTGTTTCCATTATTAATACTCTATCATTAACTTGAGCTTCATTCTTTTCATCATGAGCTTTGAACTTAGTAGTTCTGTTAACAGTTTTTCCGTATAGTGGATGTCTTACTTTAGTTTCAATAGCAACTACGATAGTTTTATCCATTTTATCAGAAACAACTCTACCGATCTTCTTTTTTCTTAGTCCTCTTTCCATTAAGGCTTACCTCCTTCCAGATTACTGTTCAACAACCCTTAACTCTTCTTGTCTTAAGATGGTTTTTATTTGGGCTATAGATTTCTTTACTTCTCTTATTCTCATAGGATTTTCTAATTGTCCTGTAGCTAATTGGAATCTTAAGTTGAATAACTCAGCTTTAAGTTCTCCTAATTTAGCTTTTAAATCTTGAGGATTACTTGCTCTTAATTCTTTTAATTCTCTAGCCTTCATTATTCTTCACCACCCATTTCCTCAAAATCTCTTCTTGTAACAAACTTAGTTCTTACAGGAAGTTTGTGTGATGCAAGTCTCATAGCTTCTCTTGCAACTTCTTCATTAACTCCAGATAATTCGAATAATACTCTACCTGGTTTAACTACTGCAACCCAGTACTCTGGTGATCCTTTACCTGAACCCATTCTTGTTTCAGCTGGCTTTTCAGTAACTGGTTTATCTGGGAAAATCTTTATCCAAAGTTTTCCTCCTCTTTTTATATATCTATTTATAGCAATTCTGGCAGCTTCTATTTGGTTACTTGTGATCCATCCACAAGTAGTAGCTTGAATACCGAAATCTCCATATGCTAGGAAATTTCCTCTTGTTGCTTTACCTTTCATTCTACCACGTTGTACCTTACGATGCTTTACTCTTTTAGGCATTAACATGATTTATTCCTCCTTTCTTATGCTTATGCGTTAGCTTCTTCCTTTTCAACTTTTTTAGTTGGAAGAACTTCTCCATTATAAACCCAAACTTTAACTCCGATTTTACCATAAGTTGTATCAGCTTCAGCAAATCCGTAATCGATATCTGCTCTTAAAGTTTGTAGTGGAATTGTACCTTCATGATATTGCTCAGTTCTAGCTATTTCAGCTCCACCTAATCTTCCTGAACAAGCAGTCTTAACTCCTTTAACTCCTTGCTTCATTCCTCTTTGGATAACTTGCTTCATAGCTCTTCTGAATGATATTCTCTTTTCTAGTTGTGCTGCTATATTTTCAGCCATTAATTGAGCGTTTGATTCAACGTTCTTAACTTCAACTATGTTTATTAGAATATTCTTTCCTGATATAAAGCTAGCTAATTTCTTCTTTAAAGCTTCTATACCTGAACCGCCTTTTCCGATAACAACACCTGGTTTAGCAGTATATATATTTAACTTAATTCTCTTAGCTGCTCTTTCGATTTCTATCTTTGAAATTCCAGCTGAGAAAAGATCTTTTTTTACAAATTCTCTTATTTTGTTATCTTCTATTAGATTGTCAGCAAAATCTTTTTTGTTTGCATACCATTTTGCATCCCATCCCTTGATAACACCTACTCTAAGTCCGTGAGGATGTACTTTTTGACCCACTTCGATTTCCCTCCTTCTTTATCTTTCTTTAACAACTACTGTTATATGACTTGTTCTCTTATTTATTCTGAATGCCTTACCATGATCCATTGGTCTAAATCTCTTTAATGTTGGACCGTGACCTACGTATGCTTCTGATACAAATAATCTATCTGCTTCTAATCCATGATTATTTTCAGCATTTGCAACAGCTGACTTTAAAACTTTGTTGATAGCAACTGCAGCTTCTCTTGGAGTGTATTGTAAAATAGCACTTGCTTCTCTTACATCTTTTCCTCTTATTAAATCAAGAACAGCTCCTACCTTTATTGGAGACATTCTTACATATTTAGCTATAGCTCTAGCTTCCATTTATGATCCTCCTTTCCAGGCTCTACTACTTTCTTTTTGATGATTTATCATCGTGTCCTCTGTATGTTCTAGTTAGTGAAAATTCACCTAATTTGTGTCCTACCATATCCTCTGAAATGTAAACTGGGATATGTTTTCTTCCATCATGAACAGCTATTGTGTGTCCTATCATTTGAGGGAAAATTGTTGAACTTCTTGACCAAGTTTTAACAACTTTTTGCTCACCATTAGCGTTCATTTCTTCTACTTTCTTTAAAAGTCCTGCATGGACGAAAGGTCCTTTTTTAATTGATCTACTCACTATATTTGCCTCCCTTCATTTCTTAGGCTCTAGCCTTGAAGAGAATGGATATTCTCTTCAAACTATTTCTTATTTCTACCCTTAATAATTAACTTATCTGAGTACTTCTTGTTCTTTCTAGTCTTGTATCCAAGTGCTGGTTTACCCCATGGAGTCATTGGACTTGGTCTACCTACTGGAGATTTACCTTCTCCACCACCGTGAGGGTGATCGCAAGGATTCATTACTGAACCTCTAACTGTAGGTCTGATACCCATGTGTCTTTTCCTACCAGCTTTACCTATCTTAACGATATCGTTAGTTGAATTTGAAACAGCTCCAATTGTAGCTCTACATTCTATTCTAACATATCTCATTTCACCTGAAGGTAATCTTAATGTAGCATATTTACCTTCTTTAGCCATTAATTGCGCTGATAATCCAGCAGCTCTTACTAATTGGCCACCTTTTCCAGCTTGTAATTCGATATTGTGTATGAATGTACCTACTGGGATGTTTAATAATGGTAATGCATTACCTGGTTTAATATCCGCGTCAGCTCCTGATACAACCTTATCTCCAACTTTTAATCCTGCTGGAGCGATTATGTATCTCTTATCTCCATCTGCGTATACAACTAATGCAATATATGCTGATCTATTTGGATCGTATTCTATTGTAGCAACATTTGCTGGAATACCGTCCTTATTTCTCTTGAAATCAATTATTCTGTATTTTCTCTTAGCGCCACCACCGTGGTGTCTTACAGTTATTTTACCTTGTGCATTTCTACCACCAGTTTTCTTTAAAGAAACTAATAATGACTTCTCTGGCTCATTTGTAGTTATTTCTTCAAATGTTGGCATAGTCATATTTCTTCTTGATGGTGTCATAGGTCTAAATGTTTTAACTGCCATTTAATTTCCCTCCTTCTTTCAGCTTATCTGGTGAATAATCACCAATAAATCACCTTATTGACGTCTATTGCATTCCTTCGAAGAATTCAATAGTGCTGCCTTCAGCTAATGTAATGATAGCTTTCTTGTAGTCAGCTCTCTTTCCTACATGTACGCCCATTCTCTTAGTTTTTCCCATAGTTCTGCTAGTCTTTACATCTGCAACTTTAACGTTGAAAACTTCTTCAACTGCTCTCTTTATTTGAGATTTGTTAGCACTTATGTGAACTATGAAAGTGTACTTATTTTCTGCCATTGCTGCCATACTCTTTTCAGTAATAACAGGCTTTCTTATTATATCATGGCTTGTTAAATTCATTATGCGTACACCTCCTCAATCTTTGATACAGCATCTTTAGTCATAACTACTTTTTCAAACTTAAGTAAGTCATAAACGTTGATGTTGTTTGCAGGTACAACTGCTACTCCCTCAATGTTTCTAGCTGACTTATAAACAACTTCGTTTGACTCAGCTGTTACGATTAAAGTCTTCTTAGCTTCCATTGTGTTTAGCATGTTAACTACATTCTTAGTTTTGATTGAATCGAATGCTAAATCTTCAACAACAACCATTTGTCCGTCTTGAACTTTAGTTGATAATGCTGACATCATAGCAACTCTCTTCATGCTCTTTGGTATAGCCATTCTGTAATCTCTTGGCTTTGGTGCGAATACAATACCACCTTTGATCCATTGTGGAGCTCTGATTGAACCTTGTCTTGCTCTACCAGTTCCTTTTTGTCTCCAAGGCTTGATTCCGCCTCCTCTAACTTCAGCTCTTGTTTTAGCTGATTGAGTTCCTTGTCTCTTGTTAGCTAATAATGCAACAACTACTTGGTGCATAGCGTTTTCGTTTATTTCAGTTCCGAATATATTTTCGTTTAATTGGAAATCTCCAACTTGTTTACCTTCTTTATTGAATAATCCTACTGTAGGCATCCTGCTTCCTCCTTTCCTTAAGAAATTAAGCCTTAACTGTATTTCTTATTACTACTTTGCTCTTGTTTGGACCTGGAATTCCGCCCTTGATTAGTATTAAGTTTTTCTCAGCTATTACTTTAACTACTTCTAAGTTTAATACTGTAGTGTTTACAGCACCCATGTGTCCTGGCATCTTCTTGTTCTTGAATGTTCTTGAAGGATCAGAAGCTGCTCCCATTGAACCTGGTGCTCTATGGAACTTAGAACCGTGTGACATAGGTCCTCTTTGTTGGTTCCATCTTTTGATAACGCCTTGGAATCCCTTACCTTTAGAAACTCCTGATACGTCAACCTTATCTCCTACTACGAATACGTCAGCCTTTATTTCTTGGCCTACTTCATATTCACTAGCATTTTCTAATCTGAATTCTTTTAGAGTTCTTCTTAATGAAACTCCTGCTTTTGTGAAGTGTCCTCTTTTTGGCTTGTTAACTAATTTTTCTCTTATGTCTCCAAAACCAACTTGTATTGCATCATAACCATCGTTTTCGATAGTTTTCTTTTGAGTTACAACACATGGACCTGCTTCTACAACTGTTACTGGAATTACTTTTCCATTCTCATCGAAGATTTGAGTCATTCCTATCTTCTTACCAATTATAGCTTTTTTCATGTATTTACACCTCCAAAACTTATTAGCGGATTGCTAGGCAATCATAATAGTTCAATGTCTTTATTATAATTTTGCTATTATAGCTTTATTTCGATATCTACACCTGCTGGTAGATTTAATCTCATTAATGCATCAACAGTCTTAGGTGATGGATTAACGATATCTATAAGTCTCTTGTGAGTTCTTATTTCGAACTGTTCTCTTGAGTCCTTATATTTGTGAACTGCTCTTAATATAGTAACAATATCTTTTTCAGTAGGTAGTGGTACTGGACCTGCAACCTTAGCTCCTGTTGACTTTGCAGTTTCAACGATTTTTTCTGCTGATTGATCTAATATTGTGTGATCAAAAGCTTTTAATCTGATTCTTATTTTTTGTTTTGACATCTTGGTTTCCCTCCTTTTCATGTACGCTTTACTTCTAACGCACAACAGCGGTTCTTCTATAAACTGTTCCTGGTGTTTCATAACTTTTGGAAAGAAATATAGAGTCCCTGTCGTCGGATTCTAGATCCTGACATACTCATCAAGAATTACCCGGAAGTCCGGCAACCTCTTGATTCATCGCCGCATGCTATACAACTTCTATATTATACTATTAAATTTTATGTTTTTCAAGTAATTTTTTCTTATAAAATTTAAATTATTTTTTAAATTTTTTCCGTTAGAATTAATTCGCTTTTTTTATTTTAATAGTATTTCTTATAAATATCAAGTATTTTATAAAGTTAATTTTTAGATGCCTTTTTGTAAACTTTTACTCATATTTTTTAATTATTTCATTAAATAATACAATATATACATAAACTAAAAAGAAAAATAAAATAAAAAAAGTAGTAAAGGACGTCTCCCTTACTACTTTTATATATAAAGTAATTACTACTATTCGATTACGCTAGTAACAACTCCTGAACCTACAGTTCTTCCACCTTCTCTGATGGCGAATCTTAATCCTTCTTCCATAGCTACTGGGTGG
>NZ_JAFBDA010000038.1 GCF_016907995.1 Clostridium sardiniense
TAAATAAATGTATTGGAATGCATAAAAATATACATAAAAATATTAATAATAAATATGATAAAAGTGTTGCTATAAAAGCATCTTTATAAAAAAATAATTTGTATCCAAAAGAAAAAAAGGTTAGAAAAAATATAAAAAGAAATATATAAAATCTATTTTTAAATATTTCTTTTCTAGAATTATTATTTGTTTTATATTTTAAAATTTTCATAAATCCTCCTTTAAAAATAAAAATAAGAGACTCATATATATATATGACTCTCTTATTTAACGTATTCTTTAGTAAGCTCTAAAAATACCAACTAATTTCCCTAATATCTTACAATCATCTACAATTATAGGATCCATACTATCATTTTCTGGTTGAAGACGTATATAATCCTTTTCCTTAAAGAACCTTTTGATAGTAGCAGTATCATCTATTAAAGCGACTACTATATCACCATTAATAGCTGTTTGTGTTCTTTCAATTATAGCTAAATCATTATCATTTATTCCTACGTTAATCATACTATTACCATTAACTTTAAGCATAAATAATTCTCTATTATGTTTTATAAAATCAATTGGTAATGTAAAAGTATCCTCTATATTTTCTGTGGCTAGAATTGGAGCGCCAGCAGTTATATTACCTATTATAGGTATATTAATCATTTCACGTTTAGGTTGTGAAAATTCAGTTATTTCAAGAGCTCTTGGTTTAGTAGGATCTCTCTTTATAAGACCTTTTTTCTCTAATCTTTTTAAGTGACCATGTACTGTTGATGTTGATTTTAAGCTTACAGCCTCGCAAATCTCTCTTACAGATGGTGGGTAACCCTTATTCTCGGTATAATTTTTTAAAAAATCATATATTTGACTTTGTTTATCTTTACCCTCTAACATTGCATAGCACCTCACATTCTTTGAATTAATTATATCATATGAGTAAGTATATATCAAACTTATGTTCTTAAAACATATGTTCTATTTGTATTTATAAATTTAATTTGCTATAATATAATTTGATTTTATACACTAAAAAGGGTGGTGTAACAATGATAAAAAAATATACTGATGATGATTATTGCGATTTATATGAAAATAAGCTATGCGATAACTGTGGAAAATGCCTTGAAGAAGATGGTATTGATATAAGAGCAATAAAAATAGAAGATATAGCAAAAAATATTGAAGAAAATAAATTCTTAGAAGAAGAATGGAAAAATATGATTGCAAAAGCACAAAATATTGATCCTACACTTGATAAAGAAGATTTAGAAAAGGCTCTAAAAGAAGCTTATTCATCATTAAAAATAGATGAAACTACTTTTAATTCTAATATAGAATCTGAAAGTGAGGAAAAATATATAGATGCCTTTGAATTTATTGAATATTTAGATGAGGCAGATTTATTAGAAGATACACTTGAAGAAGAAACGGAAGAAATTTTCCCAGGTGTCAGAAGATTAATAAAAAAGAATAATCAATAAAAAATAAGTGGATTAAACCACTTATTTTTTTATTCAGAATAAATTAAATAAAATAGATAAATACTAATACTGAAATTATGATAAGAATAGGAGAGATTAACATGAATAAATTAAAATTAACCAAACTTATTGTAGCAAGCAGTATAATATTATCATCTTTTTCATTAATAGGGTGTACAAATAATAAAACAGCAAATGATACAAAAGAGAAAGTGGAACAAGGTGCCAATGAAACTAAAGACAAAGTGGAGCAAGGAGTTAATGACGTTAAAAATGCGACAAACGAAACAATAAAAAAATTTACTGATGATGAAGGTAAATATGATAAAAATGCTATAATAAAAGACTTGAAAGAAAAAGGCTTTAATCCTGAAGTAACTAGCACTAAAGCTAATGATAATACAAAGATTTTTTCAGTTGATAAGCAAATTGTAAAAATAAAGGGTGGAGAATTATCTTTATATGAATATCCAATGGATGCAAAAGGAAAGTTAGAAGAAGATATTAAATCAATTCAAAATAACGGAAAAACAATAAACGGAGTAACAATGACCTGGACTACTGCTCCTCATTTTTATAAAAAGGGGAGAGTATTAGTTGTATACGATGGAAACTCTCAAGAAATAATAAAAGCTTTAAATGAAATATTAGGAAATCCAATTATGGGATAGTAAAAAAAGACCAACAAAAATGTTGGTCTTTTTTAATTTTAAATTTTTGATAAAGGATTAGATTTTACAGCTTCTCTTAAAGTATCATCATCAACGTGTGTATATATTTGTGTTGTAGATATATTTTCATGACCTAAAATAGTTTGTAATGACCTTATATCTACATCTCCATGCTTGTACATTAATGTAGCAGCGGTATGCCTAAGTTTATGTGGAGTATACTTTTCATCTTTAAGACCAGCGCGTTTTGTATAATTTTTGACCATTATTTCAACAGTTCTCTTATTTATAGGAGTACCTCTATTAGATAAAAATAAATATTTTTTATTATCATCGCTACTTTTAGAATCATCACGATGTGCTAAATAATCAGACAAAGCTTTCATACATGCTTCATTTAAATAAACAGTTCTCTCTTTATCACCTTTTCCTATAATAGTTAAAGTATCTCCTGATATTTTATCTAGCTTTATATTACATAGTTCAGATAATCGCATTCCACAATTTAAAAATAATGTTATAATACAATAATCTCTATAATAATTTTTATTATTTTTATCCATAGATTTTAATAGCTGTATACTTTCGTTTAAATTTAAATATATTGGATGTCTTTTATTAATTTTAGGGGATTCCAATTCTAATGTAGGATTCTCATCTATTATTTTAGCTTTATTCTGAAGATATTTAAAAAAAGATTTTAAAGTTGCAACTTTTCTAGCTCTAGCATAAGCGCTATTATTTCTATATTTCTCTAAAAAGCTCATAAATGCATATAATTCTGACAACTTAATTTTTTTAATAAAATCATTATCTATATTATTTATAATAATATCTTCAAATTCTGTGTTTTTATCTATAACTTCATCTCTATATAATTTAAGAAATCTAAAAAACATAGTAAGATCTACTTTATAAGCATCTATTGTATTTATAGATTTAGCTTTTATGGTTTCTAAATAATTCAAAAAATCCACCACAATAGGTGGGAGAGACTCACTTTTCTTTAAGTCTTTAAAATCGTATAACATGTTAACACCTTCTTTATAATGTATTTACATCTAATTTTAGCATATTTTATTATGAATTAGAAGGTTATGCAAACATATGTTCTGAACATCCGATTTTGGCATATTTATCTATATTATACCCAATATCTAATTGAAATTATAGATGTGTACTTGATATAAATAAATATATTTATATCTTTTAAAAGTATAGAAATTTTCTATAATAAATTTAATAATCAGCAGGAGGATTACTGACCTTATTTAACCTTTAAAAGTCGTAATATTTATAATATTTTATAAATTAAATATATTATAAATATAAAGAATAGTTAGTGTATTGAAAATAATATAAATATATAGAATATTTTGAAATTATAATTAAGCAGCTAATATTAAACTAGTATTTTATAAAAACTATATTGTTTTAGAAATTTTCTGCTTATTTTTCAATATTATTTCGCTAAATGGTTATTTAGCGAAATAATTTATATAAATTTTATTCATTTTTCTTTTATTTATATATGTAACAACACTCTTTTATTTATTAAACTTCATTATTCTTTTTATATAAAATAAACCACTAATCACTTTATACAAATTTAGAATTTCAACTTTTGCTCAACAGTACTTTTCTATCAATATCTTTTTATTTAAATTTCATATATTCTATAATTTCAAATAATACAAAAGGCATAATAAATTTATTATGCCTTTTGTATTATTTTGCTTTTATATATTATATCTTTCATTTTTTAATATTCCATCTAAGTTATTATTTATATTACATCCATTTTCTATATTATTATTTATATTTAAATTTTCATCCATTAAATCCAATTCATCATTAATAACTGTATCAAATATTTTTTCTCCAAATCCAGTTATTACATGAAAATTCTTATTTAATTCTTTTATACTAAATTTACTTTTTCTATTCAATTCTAGTATTTTTATTTCCGGTACTGTATATCCTGCCGATCTCCATTTTTCTTGAAGCTTATCATATCCAAAATGCTCTTTTTCTCGTTCTGAACATATGTTCGCTACTTTGATTTTATCTATATCATCAACTATAATTAATACACCTGCCGGAAGATTTTCATCATCTATCCCATGTTTTATAGCAGCCAAAAGTATTAAATCTAATATACTTTCAATATTTATATAATCACTTATAGAATTACTTATTATCTCCTTTATTTTTTCCAACATATCATCAGTTTTTATCTTTTTAAAATTACAAGGTTTACTTGTTTTCATTATATAATCTTTAAATAAACCAGTGTTATTATATAGATAGTATAATGAAAAATATAAACTCTCTATTAAATAATTACTTTGATTTGATAAATCACTTTTACTTATAGAAAGAGCTGTAATCCAATTTCCAGATTGTATATCCATTGATTTTATAAAATTAATCAATTCCTCTTCATATTTACTGCTTTCCTCTCCTTTATAATCTATATCTAGGAGTACCCTTAAATAATTTATAAAGCTTATTGTATCATTATTATTCTTTATATCAAAATTTGTTGATCTATTTATTTTACTTATATTTTCATAGTCTTGAAATCTTTCGTAATCATTTTTAATAAATGCTTCTTTATACTTTTTATATGCTAACGCTGGTACATCTCCATATTTAATCTTATCCCACTCGTTATTTGATATTTTCTGTTCTACTACCCCAATTTTTTTTCTTAATTCACTTGTTAATTTTCTATATTCTGAATAAGATAAATTAAGTCCTTTAGCAGTTTTTCTTGCAAGCTCTCTACTAGCTTCAGATGATGTATTTATAGATTTAAGCCATTTCCCAAGATTTGACGGACTATCAGATTCTATGTCCTTATTAATTTGCTCTTTAAAAATATTTATTACATCTTCCTCACAAGGAGTGTCAAATAAAGAATATAAATCATCCCATCTTCCGTACTTAGGTATTAAATAAATGTAATCCTTTAGTTTTTCACTATAATTTAATGCTGTATATCTTATTGCATCCCTAAAAATGTCTCGCCTTCCTAGCCCATATTCTATATCTCTAGTATAAAATAATAGTTTTATAGTGGAGATATAATCTTCATCTAGTGACTCTTTAAGCAAATTTTTTTCTAGCAATCTATCATCACTTATAGAATTCAATATTTCATTATATAAATCCAGTAATTTAATACTAAAATTACCATTCTCTTTTTCATCCTCTTGATCCTCATATATCTCTTGATATATATCAGCATCAATATTTAATATCTCTTCTTTTAATCTGCTTAACAATTTTAACGGCATTTTAATTCACTCCTTAATCTACAAGACACAGATAAATATTAGTAGAAGCTGTATGTGTCTTTATCAAAACAAGGTATACATAAGTTTTATAGCTGTAAAATACCTTTACAATTAATACTTATGCTACAAACCTAATAATAATTCCTTATATAAAAAAAAGAAGAACAGTTCCTTCTTTTAACCCTACTTTACTTCCTTTATCCAATTTATCAATTTATCATCAATATACTCAGACTTAGAAAAACCTTTTTTAAATATTCTGATTTGTTTATATTTAGTTCCATTCATCTCAAAATCTAAAATATCAATCCTATCACCAGAAAATTTAAGAAAATCTCTCTTTCCTTTTAACGATATTTTAATTTCCATTATATCAACTCCCATTTAAGTACAAAATCAAACAAAATATAATAAGTTTTACAGTTTATTATATTATATATTACTAATAAACTTTAATCAAATAAAAAGCTTTAGAGTAATCTAAAGCTTTTTATTTAGACCTCTTATTTTAATGTTTTCATTAATTACTAAAATTAATTTTCTTGCTATATTATTTTTAGCACCTTATAGGGTTATTATATGAGATTCTTTCCATTCCTTATATAATATATCTCTTCTGATTCATTCAAAAGATCTACTATAACATTCTTAAACATTCTTAATTTTAGGTTATCCTCTCTTATATTCCTCTATCCTCTTTGCAATATCATATAAATATTCTTGTCTTTCATATTTATCTAATAATGTTAATTCTAATTCTTCCTTACCCTCTAATAATTCTTCTAATTTTGAATAATTCGATGAATTTTCTTCTATCTCCTTCTGTAAGTTATCAATTTTACTTTCTAACTCAATTATTATACTATCAATTTCTTGAAATTCTTTTTGTTCTTTAAATGAAAACTTTGGAACATTATTTTCCTTTTTAGGTTTTTCTTTTTTAGGTTTATTTTCTATAACCTTTGGTGTTTCCTTAGCATGCATTTCCATTTGAATTAAATAGTCACTATAATTACCATGAAACACTCTTATTGATCCATTTTCTTCGTATGCAAATATTTTATTACATACCCTATCTAAGAAATATCTATCGTGAGAAACAACTACCACTACACCTACGTATTCATCTAAAAATCCCTCTAAAATTTTTAATGTTTCAATATCCAAATCATTAGTAGGCTCATCAAAAATAATGAAATTTGGTGACTCCATAAGGACTCTAAGTAGTTGTAATCTTCTCTTCTCTCCCCCCGATAATTTGCTTATAGGTGAATATTGCATACTACCATCAAATAAAAATCTTTCACATAAAGTAGATGCTGTTATTCTGCTTCCATCATCTGTAGGGATATATTCCCCACCTTCTCTTACAAAATCTATTACTCTTAAACTTTCATTAAGCTCTTTTCCAGTTTGTGAAAAGAATCCAAACTTAACAGTATCTCCAACCTCTATTACTCCACTATCACTAGGTATTATCCCTAATAATATATTTAAGAATGTTGTTTTTCCTGCTCCATTAGGTCCAACTATCCCTACTCTATCTTCTTTAGTAAATATATAAGAGAAATCTTTTATTAGTTGCTTTTTATCAAAGGATTTATTTAACTCGCTTATTTCAACTATCTTTTTCCCTAATCTTGTTCCAACATAATTAATCTTTATATCTGTATTATTTTCAATATATTCTTTATTTACTAATTCATCAAAACGTTGCAATCTAGCCTTTTGCTTAGTAGTTCTAGCTTTTGCACCTCTTTTAACCCACTTTAATTCATTTCTAATTAACGCTTGACGTTTTGCTTCTTGAGATTTTTCTGTTTCTATTCTCTCAATCTTTTTTTCTAAATATTTTGTATAATTACCTTCGTATGAATATAAAATACCTCTATCCAATTCAATAATCCTATTAGATACTCTATCTAAGAAATATCTATCATGAGTGATCATAAGTAATGAACCCTTCCTATTGTTTAAATACTCTTCTAGCCATTCAATAGAATCTGAATCTAAATGGTTAGTTGGTTCATCTAATATTAATAATTCACAAGGTGTAATAAGTGCAGAAGCTAAAAATACTCTTTTGCATTGTCCTCCTGATAAATTACCCATTTTTTCTGAATAATTAGTAATTCCTAATTTATTCAATATACTTTTTGCTTCACTTTCTAAATCCCACAGGTTTTGGTTATCTATTTGAGCTTGAAGATTTATTAAACTATCATCTGAAACAGCTTCTCCATTTTCTATTTTATTTAGAACCTCTTCATATTTCATCAAAAGCTGCATTTCTCTTGTTTCACCTTTAAATATTTGCTCTAAAACAGTAGTATTATCATCAAATTCATTGTCTTGTGATAAATATTCTATTCTAACATTCTTTCCCTGAATTCTTGTACCTTCAAAAAAATCTTCTCTCCCACCAACTATTTTTAAAAATGTTGATTTGCCAGCTCCATTTAAGCCTATTAAACCTATTTTGTCACCTTCATTAATTCCTAATGAAACATCTTTCAACAATATTTTTTCACTATAACTTTTATTTATATTCTCTAATGTAATTAAATTCATTTTTTTACTCCTCTAATTATTTAATTAGTACTATTCTAACAAATTTAGACCTATTATTAAAGTTTTAGTATATAATCGTATTAAAGATAAACTTTAGAGGTGATACTATGATTTTTAATTCTAAAACTAAAATATATTTAATTGCGTGTTCAAATCAGCTTCCTATAAGCTATAAAGCTAATTTAAATAAGATAGTTTATTTACTTAAAAAATTTAATTTAAATATAGTTGTTTCTAAAAATATATTTAGAAATAGTGAGTTTTTATCTAACGGAAAAACTAGGGGCGCTGAACTGAATACTGTATTTAAAGATAAATCAATAACCCATATCTTTGACGTATCTGGAGGAGATCTATGTAATGAGATACTACCTTATATAGATTTTGATATTATAAAAGAATCTACTGCTATTTACTTTGGTTATAGCGATTTATCTGTATTATTAAATGCAATATATAAAAAATCTGATAAACATTCATTTTATTATAATATAAAAACTATCTTATCTCCTCAAGGATTAGAAAATTTCTATAATACATTTTTAAATAAAAACAGTAAATTTTCATTGTTCTCTTCATGGAATTACGAATGGTTATTAGGTGATAGTATGACTGGGATTATATTAGGTGGAAATGTAAGATGTACTCTTAAACTGGCTGGCACAGAATATATACCTTCTTTTAAAAATAATATTCTTTTCTTAGAAAGTAATGGAGGAGATATAAATAAAATAAGAAGTTTTCTTGCTCAATATAATATGTTAGGAGTATTAGAAAATATATCTGGTCTAATAATAGGTGAGTTCACAGAGATAACTCTTAAAGGACAATATAATGATCTTGAAAAACTATGTATAGATATATGTATAAAACACGATATACCTTTAATTAAAACTAATGAAATAGGTCATAATCTAGAATCAAAAGGTATAGTTATAGGTAAATATTATGATATAAAAAAATAAGTTAGGTTTTATCCTAACTTATTATACTTTCAACAACATTAATTCCATTTGATTTCATTTTGAATAAAGATAAAATATTCATAAGATCTCCATCATGATTGCCTACAGAATACGTGTCTACAGAGTCTTTTGGAATTATAATTTTCTTATCTATATTATTTTCATTAAAATAGGTTACTAAAGATATAGCAAGAGTTTCTACACATATATCAGTACATACTCCGACAATAATAAAATTATTAATTTGATTATTCTTATCTAGCCATTCTTTAAATTCTGCAGCATGGAATCCATTAATAGAATTTTTCTTAATTATTTCATAATTTTCGCTATCTAAAACTCTTTCTTTAATCTCTGGAATTATCTCTACTTCAGAACTATTTTCTATACAATGCAATGGGTATGTATTTAACTCTGTTGAATTTATAGTATGATTATCAACAAATATTATTTTCTCACATTCTTTCATATTATCAATTAAATTAACTATGGGAGTTATTATACCTTCAACTCTATCTGAAGCTAACATACCCTCTGTATAAAAGCCATTTATCATATCAACTACTATTAATGCAGTATCATCTTTTACATTACTACTTATATCCTCTAATGTAACTTTATTTAATTCTAACATTTCCTTTTCTATATTACTAATAAGTTTATTCATATATACCCTCCATACCATTTAAATACTATATAGCTACCTCTATTTTTTTAAAAGCTATACGTTTTTCTAATTCTTTTGTCTCTTTATCTATAGTTATTTTATAAATATTTTGACAGTTTTCCTCTCTCCAACGTCTCATGTATTTAGGTGTAGCTATAATTGAGTAATAGTAATTTTCTTCTATTTCATCTGAAAACTCTAAATATGAATAGATACTTCTTGTATCTAAAATAACTTCACTCTTATCCAAATTATTATATATAGGTATAAAATACTTCATTGGAATCTGAAAATTATATAACCCTGATATTCTTTTCCCGGCCAATATACCTCTATATAACAATCTATTATCTTTTATTTTCTCTTCTTCTAGCTTTATTTTAAATATTGGCTCCCCACATCTATTCTTATCTATACGTACCTTTATCATATGCTCACAACCTAACGTCTTTTTATTATATATTATATCTTTATCATTATATATTAACAATACTTTATAAATCGCTAAATATTCATCCAATTATTTCCAAGAAAATACTTTTAATATATTTTGACTATAATCTCAGTCTTAGAAAATAAAAGCTAAATGACTATATTCATTTAGCTTAATTTATCAGACTATTTATTCAGTTTAAAGTACTCTAAAAGCACTTCTTTTTCACCATCTATAAAATCGTACTTATCAATTTCTCTCTCAGATATCCAATTCATGTCTACAACCTTTTTCCCAAGATTCATATACTCCTTAATTTTTCCTTCATATATCATAATCGAATCATTAGTTTCGCTATTTACTACAAATTCTTTTAATGGTTCTAAATCAAATACTAGAGTATTCAAATCCTCCTTTATTGAATTTGTAATACATTTCTCATTAGATTCTTTTCCTTTTTTTAATCTACCAACACATTTCCAAGGCTCTAAACTTTTCTTTGATCCCTTTTTTATTATTAATACATTATTAAAATCATCTTTAAGTATTATTGAGCATCCTATAACATTCCCCATAATAATCCCCTCCTAATTCAACTTTTGTAAAATAAATTTATTCTTAATTTTACTAATTCGATAAAAAAACAGAAATTCCTCTTTATTTTATAAATTTATAATTTCTTAACTAAAATATATCCACCTATTCCAGCAGCATTAAAAATATTCTCAAAAAGGTCACTTGAATGAGATACTGTTGTAAAATGGCTATCAAATACTAATTCCCATTTTCCATCAGGCAATTTTATATTTGTATAATCTTTATTAGAGTTATAAATAACTATAATATCACTCCATGAATCTTTAACAGCCATTCCATTTATTCTAAATGAAACAAGATTATCCTTAAAGAAATCACAATCCTTTCGTAAAAATACTAAGTTTTCTTGTATTAATTGTGATGTTCCCATACTAAATGCAGGATGTTCCTTTTTTATCTTTATTAATTCTCTATAACATGAGAATACCTCACTATATAAGTTTTTTCTATTCCAATCTATCTTATTTACTTCGTCTGATGAATTATAGCTATTTTCTATTATATTACCATTACTATCTTTTTTGCTTCTTAGAAGCTCTTCTCCCCCCTGCATAAATGGAATCCCCTGTGAAGTAAATACTATAGTTGCTGCAAGCTTATTCATTAATACTCTATTTATTTCATCATCATAGCTATTTGATAAATGTAATTTATCCCACAATGTAAAATTATCATGTGACGAAGCATAATTTATAGTTTGATACGGTTCATTTGCCCAAAAGAAATTAGAATAATTAACTTTGCTTATATCAACATCTTTGTGGAAAGTAGATGCTACAACTCCAAATTTTATAGTCTCTTCAAGTCCACTGCCACCACTAACAAAACCTTGAGAAGATCTATAAAATACATTACCTTTTATTCCATCTCGTATATCATCACTAAATAAAGCAATTTGTTGATTACCAACTCTATTTAGATTATCTTTTATAGTTCTATCATAATAATTTAATGGAGTATCTCCTCCTACCCATCCTTCTCCATATATTAGTATAGTTTTATCAATTTTATTTAACTCATCTCTAATAGTTTTAATAGTTTCTAAATCATGTAATCCCATTAAATCAAATCTAAAGCCATCAATATGATATTCTGAAGCCCAATATTTTATAGAATCTATTATAAATTTTCTTACCATACTTCGCTCAGATGCTAATTCATTTCCACAACCAGATCCATCAGAAAATCCACCAAAAAGATTTTCTCTATAATAATACTTAGGAACAATCTTATTAAAATTTGAATCCTCACTTTTAAATGTATGATTATAAACAACATCTAAGACAACTCGTATATTACTATCATGAAGTTTTTTAATCAAAGTCTTAAATTCATTAATCCTTATTTCACCATGTCCTGGATCAAGTGAATAAGAACCTTCTAACGCATTATAATTTTGAGGATCATATCCCCAATTATATTCATTGATACCAAAGTTACTTTCATCAACTGAAGAGAAATCATAAACAGGCAATAAATGAACATGAGTAATACCTAGTTCCTTCAAATGAGATAAACAAGTTTTTGTATAAATACCTGGTATAGTAGTATTATCTTCGCAAAATCCTAGAAATTTACCTCTATTTTTCATTAAAACACCTGAGTTTGCATCAATAGTAAAATCTCTTATATGAATCTCATATATACTCGATGCTTGAAATGAGATAAAATTAGGCTTTACATCATCATTCCAATTTTCTGGATTAGTTTCTTCTAGATTTACTACTTGTGATCTAAGGCCATTCAAAGAAACTGATTTTGCATATGGATCCACAACTTCATTTACAACATCACCATTTAATACTAAATAATTATAATACTGATAGTTTAAATCTCCATCTACCTCTATCTTCCATACTCCTTTATTTATATAATTCATTTCTATAGTATCTTTTTCTTTATAATTTAGATTTCTCCCCTTATTACCATATATAATAAGAAATACTTTTGATGCTAAAGGTGCCCATAATGAAAATATACTCTTTTCTTTAGTATACTTTACGCCCAAATCTCCATCATAAAAAAACATTTTTTCAAATTCACTTGAATTATTCTTCATAAGATTACATAGATACATATAGTTATCTGACATAATTAAATCTCCTTAAATCTATATTTTTGTAATTTAGTAAGTCTTATTATTAAAATTATGCATCTATCTATCATACTGTGAATTCTAATTACTTTTCATATGTAATAATATGTAAAGTGATTTCTTTATATTTCTCTATTGTTATGATACTATATATTAATAATTAATATTAAAAGGAGCTCTCTTTATGAATGAATTTACAGAAAGTGAAGTTATAACAATTGTTACAACAATTATTAATTTTAAGAAAGAAGAAAGTATATTAGGATACTCTACTGATGAAGAATACATATTTCCTAAAAATATAATGAATAAGTTAGATTCACTAACAACAGATAAGTATATTAACTTTTTAAGTAATATGGATGAAATAGCAATTAACTTATATGGAAAATTTGAAGAGGAATTAAATTCCCTTAATAAATTGCATGAAGAAATTTTAATTAAATACAAAGAGTATGTTTAAACGGAATGTTACAATAACACTCCGCAAAAATTATTTATCACTTTTAAGTAGTGCAAAAAATAATATAGGAATCAAAATAATAAGTGGTGAAATTCCAACCCAAAAATTTACTCTATAAAAATAACTAAAAGAAAAATCATTAAATACAAAAGGAGCTATTATAAACCCTAATAAAAAAATTATAGCTAAACTTATATACTTGAATGATGATATAATTAGTTTCTTCATATTATGCCTCCTTGTAAAAGGCTATTACTTAATATATATATTATTCTACAACAATCACTAGAGTTACTGCAAAATAAGCACCTATTAGATAAAATTATCTAATAGGTGCTTATTTACATAAATTAATTAATTATAACTTCAACTGGACAATGATCGGATCCTAATATTTCTGTATGTATTTTGGCATCTACTAATCTCTCTTTCAAGTTAGATGATACTAAGAAATAGTCAATTCTCCACCCTGCATTATTATTTCTTGCATTAAATCTATATGACCACCAAGAATATATTCCTTCAAGTTCAGGGTAAAAATATCTAAAGGTATCTATAAAACCACTATCTAATAATAGATTAAACTTTTCTCTTTCTTCATCACTAAATCCAGCATTTTTCCTATTAGATTTAGGATTTTTTAAATCTATTTCATTATGTGCAACATTTAAATCTCCGCAAACTATTACTGACTTATTTTTCTCAAGATTCTTTAAAAATTCTCTAAAAGCATCTTCCCATTGCATTCTATAATCTATTCTAGCAAGCTTTTCCTTAGAATTTGGTGTATATACAGTAACTACGTAATATTCATTAAATTCAGCTGTTATAACTCTTCCCTCATTATCATGCTCTTCTAAATCTAAGCCATATAATACATTTATAGGTTCTTCTTTGGTAAATAGCGCTGTTCCAGAATATCCTTTCTTTTCGGCATAATTCCAGTATTGATAATATCCCTCTAATTCTAAATCTATTTGTCCTTCCTGAAGTTTAGTTTCTTGAATGCAAAATATATCTGCATCAATTTCATTAAAAAAATCTAAAAAGCCTTTCTTAACACAAGCTCTAATTCCATTTACATTCCATGATATTAACTTTTTCATCTAACTACTCCTCCTTTAATAAGCTTATTATATCATTAAAATATTGCTATAAAATAAATATTTAAAAACCAACAAAGGAAACTTTAATAGTTTCCTTTATCTATACTCTTATCTTAATTCAAAATTTATTATATATCTATAGTTAACTCGAAACCATTCTTATTGCTGACATCTTTAATCCAATATCCTGATTTTTTAATTGTTTTTTCTCCTGTTTCTAAATCTAAAGCTATATATCCATATCTATTTCTATAAGCATTACACCATGACCAACAGTCTATAGGTGTCCATAGATGATATCCAAAACAATTACTACCTTCATTTATACCCTTGCTTAAATAGTATAAGTGTTCTTGTATAAAATCTATTCTATAATCATCATTTATCATTCCATCACTATCTATATACTGTTCTTCTCCTTTTACTCCCATACCATTTTCAGATATGTACCAAGGAATATTATTATAATTATCTCTTATATTTATAGCTATATCATACATACACTTAGGATATATCTCCCATCCTCTATAAGGATTCATTCTCTTTCCTGGCATATTATATCTATCAAAATAATTATCAGGCATCCATTTAGTATTATCAAAAGAACTCTCTTTACTCTTTATTCTTGATGGTTGATAGTAATTAACACCTAAGAAATCTACTGTATTATTCTTTATTACTAACTCTTCCTCTTCAGTACTATCCCAAATTACATTATCACCCTTTAATATCTCTACTAACTCATTAGGAAACGTACCTTTAACTGCAGGATCTAAAAATAATCTATTAAAGAAATTCTCTGCAAATTCTGCTGCTTTAAGATCTTCTTTTTCTTCAGATCTTGGATAAGCTGGAGTTAAGTTAAGTATAGTACCAATCTTACCACCATGTTTATCATACCCTAATTCTTTAAAAGTCTTTATTGCTTTAGCTGATGCAAGATTTAAATTAAAGGCAACTTGTACTGCCTTTTTACCATCAATTATCTTAGGATAATGGAATTGATATAAATATTGACCTTCAACGATTACAATTGGCTCATTAAATGTAGTCCAATACTTTACTCTATCAGCAAATAACTCAAAAGCTTTTTTTGCATATAACACAAATAAATCTACTACATATTTAGATTCCCAACCACCATATTTTTCATATAATTCTATTGGTAAATCAAAATGATGCAAATTCATAACTAACTCTACATTGTTTTTTATACATTCATCAATAACATTATTATAAAATCTAACTCCATCTTCATCTAATTCACCAGATTCAAAGTCTTTTATTAGTCTAGTCCATTGTATTGATGTTCTAAATGAATTTAATCCTATACTAGCTATTTTACTTATATCTTCTTTATAATCATTATAAAAATTAGAAGCTACTTTTGGACCAATTTTATCATAAAATATATCTGGTTCTATTTCGTACCAATAATCAAATATATTTTTATTTAACTTATTAAAATCTCCTTCTGACTGTGGTCCTGATGTAGCTGCTCCCCACCAAAAATTCTCTGGAAATTTTACATTTCTCATATTATCCCCTCCTAAATATTATATTTTTATTATACAATTACATTTATTAATTTGTCTATACATATTCTTATTTGAATATACATTTTAATATGATAATATATAATATATAATTTAATTTAATACGGAGGATATATGAATAAATATTTAGCCATATATAAAGAATTACTAAATAGAATTAATACTGGTACCTATAATAATTTAAATAATTCAATACCAAATGAAATACAATTATCAAAAGAATTTAATTGTAGCCGAATGACAATGAGACGTGCAATTGATTTATTAGTTCAAGAAGGAATCATATATAGAAGAAGAGGCTCAGGAAGCTTTATACGAGATAATACATCATCTAAATGCTCTCCATTATTTAAATTAAATAATGAAGTAATATCTGGACTAACTCATTCTATAGAATATGATATCGTTAATAAATTAATATCATTTAAGCTTATATTTGCAACAGAATTAATAAAAAATGCTTTATCAATAAAATTAAATGATCCTATATACGAGATAATTAGAGTTAGATATATTAACAATTCTCCATATGTAATAGAAAAAACTTATATGAATGCAACTATAATATCCGGTATAACAGAAGAGATTCTTGAAAAATCTATATACAAATATATAGAAGAGAAACTTAAACTAAGTATTTCTAGCTCTAAAAAGATTCTTAGGGCCTCTCCTAGCAATGAATCAGATAGAGATTATCTACTATTGTCTGAAAATGAGCCTATTCTTGAAGTAGAGCAGATAGCTTACCTATCTAATGGTAAAGCTTTTGAATATTCATTTTCTAGACATAGATATGATAAATTTGAATTCACTTCTTTTACATCAAAAAAATAAGGGCGGATTCTCCGCCCTTATTTTTTAATCCTAATTTAAACTTATCTTCCCATAAATTATAATTCAAAATTTTTATTTAATTTCATTACTTAAATATTGAAATGTAAATAAAATTTAAATACCCATTTTTTTGTAATTAAACTATATTTTATTGTATGTATAATGTTTACGTGGTAATATTAAGTAAAAAGATTATTAAATATAGAAAGGATTTGTGAATGAAGCGAAAAAAAATTATTAAAAGAATTCTTATATGCTCTACTACATTTGTATTAATAGCATTATTAGGATTTCTAATTTCAAAAAATGAGATTAATTCTAATATCGAAAGTATATATACAAGTAATAATATTTCTTTACAGAATAAACTTAGTGTACTAGAAGAAGCAAGGAATGATCCAAATATCCTTTTAGTAAATAAAGATACTTTACTTTCGGATAATTATGTTGCTAATGATATTGAAGAATCTAATTTACCATTTTTATCTCATATTACTACTACAAAATTAAATAAAACAGTTTCTGAACATGCCAAAGATATGTTTAATGACGCTAAGCTTGCTGGAATAGATTTAATTGGTGCATCTGGATATCGTACTCACCAAAATCAGATTAATTTGTTTAATACCAATGTAAAAACTAAGGGAAAAGAGGCTGCATTAAAATATTCTGCACCACCAGGTGCTAGTGAACATGAAACTGGATTTGCTATAGATATTGTTAGTAAGGATTATACAAAATTAGACAGTGGCTTTGAAAATACTAAAGCATTTACTTGGCTAAAAGAAAATTCTTATAAATACGGCTTCATTCTAAGATATCCTAAAGATAAAGTCAATATTACTAAATATTCATATGAGCCATGGCATTATAGATATGTAGGTATATCACATGCTACTAAAATAATTGATAATGATTTATGCTTAGAGGAATACTTAACTAACCTTGATGATGAAATAAAATTATTAAAAAATGATTTAGAAGATATAAATTAGAGGTATCCAATGAAAGAAAAAAAACAAAAAAGAAAATATATAATAAGAAGATATATTGCTTTGCTAATACTTTTTATGTTTTTAGGAGTAGTCATATACTCTGTGAACTCTATTTTAAATAGATATGATAGTTATAGTAACCCGGAAGAGATATCTTATAGCAAAGATACACATGATAATAAGAATAATGATAAAAATGAAAAATTATATACTATAACTTCTGTAGGAAATCTTATAGTTCATGATGCCCAAATATCAGGTGCAAAACAGACTTCTGAAGATTATAACTTTGATAAAAGTTTTGAATATATAAAAGATGCTATATATAATTCTGATCTTTCTATCGGAGTATTTGAAGGTACATTTAATGGCGGAAAACCTCAGGGCTACCCGACATTCAACTCTCCTGATGAATTTTTAGATACTTTAAAAAGTACTGGATTTGATATAATTAACTATGCATCTAATCATATTATTGATAAAGGTTCTTCTGGAGTTAAAAATACTATAACCAAGAGTATAAATAAAAATTTAATCAATATAGGTGTAAAAAGAGACAATCAAGATAAAAACTACATTATTTACGAAATAGATGGTCATAAAATTGGTATGTTTGCTTATACATACAAAACTGGCCCTAATACTATAAATGGAATACAAATACCTAAAGATGTTTATTCATTGATTAATACATTTGATTATAATAATTTATCCACATTATATAATGATGTTGAAAGCTCTATAAAAGATATGAAAAAAGAAGGTGTCGAATTTATTATAGGTTCCTTCCACTGGGGAGAAGAGTATGTAGCAAAAGAAAATAACACACAAAAGAATATTGCAAGAAAAATGAATGAACTTGGAGTAGATATTGTCTTAGGAGGTCATCCACATGTAATACAGCCATATGAAATTTTAACAAGCGACTCTGGCCATTCAACTTTTATTGCTTATTCACAAGGTAACTTTTTATCTAATCAATGTTATGAAGAAATTCAAAAAAATTTAACTGAAGATGGGCTTTTAATAAAATTTACACTTGGATTAAGAAATAATAAACTTTATCTTAAAAACTATGATATAACTCCTACTTGGGTGTATAGAGAACCAAAAGATAATGGGCTATTTATCCATAGAATAATTCCAGTTGTAGATGCTTTAAATAATAGTTCAAAATATAAATTATCTAGCAATTCTATAAATAAATTAAATCGATCTCTTAATGATACAAAAAGAATTATAGGAAGTGATTCTTTAGGAACAAAAAGTTTTCCATAAGTAAAAAAGGCTATCATATGATAGCCTTTTATATATTCATCCCTCTAATCTTATCCCTTAACTTATAAATTAATGGAACTCCTATAATTGTAACAACTACAAACTCTCCTACTGCAACTTCTGCCATAGCTATTATAAAAGGAATATTTAATACATAGCTTAACATTAATCCAATAATAACTCCATTTACTACTGTTGGACATATTGATGCTATAAATAATTTATATTGATCTTTCATTTTAATTTTACTACTTATGTAAATTGCATATACACTTATAAAAGTAGCTAGTGTACCAAAGACTACATCAACTAATCCATTTGGCCCTAATAAATTGGCAATAAAACATCCCAAAGTAAGTCCACCTATATATAATGGGTTAAAATATGCTAGTAATACAAGTATTTCAGAAAATCTAAATTGTACAGGTCCATAGCTTATAGGTGCTAGAATTAATGTTAATGCTGCATATAATGCGGCAATAATACCTGTAAATATTATTTTCCTTATAGTTTTATCCATGAAATCTCCCCCTAAAAGCAAGACTTCAGTTCATTATCCAAGTAAAAAACAATTTTGCCTTAGTTTTGTTTCTTGACAGGAGGCTTACGAACTGTCATCTCTATTTTCGCATTTCTTATTATATATTACAAGCTCCATACTTTCAATACTTTTAGCATTTTATAAATATATTTTTTAAAAGATTAAAACCTTTATATTTTTCATTCACGAATAAGATAGAATTAATTTATATCCTATAAATTTATTACTTGAATAACGTTCCTAGTTATTATCTTTACTTTTTACTAACTATATATGATAAATACTTTATTATTTAGTTTTCATTATCTTTTATTGATATAGTTCCAACTTCATTATCTATCTGTATTAAGTCATCAATATCTTGTATTAATCCTGTACTATTAGTTAATACTAACTCATCTCCATACTTTCTTTCCATTTCTGATAAATAATTTATTAGATCATTTATAGTCAAAATATCAAACATATAATTCTCCAATCTTAAAATCATTTTATATCATATCTAATGTTTTTAATATTATTATCCATACACTATTAATATATACATTTTATACATATTTAAATTTTCATTATAATTCTTTATATAT
>NZ_JAFBDA010000039.1 GCF_016907995.1 Clostridium sardiniense
TGCAATGTTATGCGGTATTAATCTTCCTTTCGGAAGGCTATTCCCCTCTATGAGGCAGGTTACCCACGTGTTACTCACCCGTCCGCCGCTAATCCGTTTCCCGAAGGAAACTTCATCGCTCGACTTGCATGTGTTAGGCACGCCGCCAGCGTTCGTCCTGAGCCAGGATCAAACTCTCAATAAAAAGTTTAATCTTTTCACTCATAAAACTTACTTTAATAAAAAGAATTGCTGGTTGTTTAAATGTTTTATATATTCTGTTCAATTTTCAAAGATCTGTGCGATCTCGTTGACCGCTTTATTATAGTATCACTTAAGTTCCTCATTGTCAACAACTTTTTTAAATTGTTTTTCAATGTTTTACTTAAAGTGTTTTCGTTGCCGTCATCACTTGACGACGGATATTATAGTACCATGATTATATTTTTTATAATTATTAATTAATTATGATTATATAAAATTATTCTTCAAACACTCTATTTTTCTTAATTTTACTAACTAATTCAAATGATGATACACGTGGTATAGTTATCGTCTTAAAAAGCCATTTTTCTATTAATTATTCTAATTTCCACAGTAAAATCCTAATTCTTTTCTGTGCTTTTCTATTTATATAAGATATTTTTCTTTATCTTTTTAAATATAATTTACACTTTTAATAATCTTTTGTATTCATTTATTTAAAAATAAAAAAAGATAGCACAATTATTTGTACTATCTTTTTTTCATTTATTTTAATGCATTTACTAATTCCTTAAATTTATTTCCTCTTTCCATAAAGTTAGGGAACATATCAAAAGATGCACAAGCCGGTGATAGTGTTACTATGTCCCCACCTACTGCTATCTCTTTTGCTTTATTTACTGCATCTTCAAAAGTATTTACTTCTATAATTTCAACATCAATACCTTTTTCCTCTTTTAGTTTATTAAATGCCGCTTTAATTTTCTCCTTAGTAGCTCCAACTAATATCATTTTTTTGATAAAAGGATATCCTTCTTCAGCTAAAGGCTCAAAAGGTATATGTTTATCATATCCCCCTGCTATTAATATTACCTTCTCATCAAAAGCTTTAAGTCCAGCTAAAGTTCTTGTAGGACTTGATGCTATAGAATCATTATAATATTTAACTCCATTTAGTTCCCTTACGATTTCACACCTATGTTCTACTCCACCAAAAGTCTCACATACTTTTTTCATTGTTTCTATTGAAACATCATCTTTAGTAGATATAAACGCAGCTAAATAATTTTCTATATTATGCATACCTTTTAAAAGTATATCTTCTCTTTTTACAACTTCTTTTCCTTCTAGGTATAGTATTCCATCTTTATAGTAAGCACCTTTTTCTAGTACTCTTTTTGAACTAAATTCTCTAACCTCACCTTTGGCCTCTTTTTCAAAGCTATATGTTATATCATTTTCTCTATTTACTACTAATACTCCTGATTCTTCACCATATAAGAATACATTTTTCTTAGCATCTATATATTCTTTCATATCTTTATGCATATCTAAATGATTTGGAGCTAAATTAGTACATATAGCTACATCTATCGGTAAATCCATAGTCATAAGTTGAAAACTTGATAATTCAAGTACTACCATATCTTCTTTTTTTATTTCTTCAATTTGAGCAAATAACGGTGTTCCTATATTTCCGCCTACCCAAGTCTTATAACCTTCTTCACTTAATAATTTTGATATTATAGTAGTAGTTGTTGTTTTTCCATCACTACCTGTAACACCATATATCTTTCCACTACAATATCTTACGAACTCTTCCATTTCTGAAGTTATGTATGCTCCTTCTCTCTTAACTCTAACTAGAGCATCACAATCTATTCTCATTGATGGTGTCTTAAATACAACGTCAAAACCAGTTAAATTATCTAAGTAGTTTTCCCCAAGAGAAAGTTCTACTCCTTTATTCTTAAAATCTTCAGCTATAGCCCCTAGCTTCGCTTCGCTTTTCATATCAAAAGCTGTAACTTTAGCATCAAGTTCTACTAAGAAATTGATAAGTGGTATATTGCTTACTCCTATTCCTACAACTCCAACCTTCTTGCCCTTTATAAAATCTTTAAACTCTCTAAAATCTTTTTTCATACTTTGCCTCCAAGTCTACACTACTATCAACTTATATATTATGAATTATTTTTAATTTTGTCCCATTTGTTTCTAATTATAACACTATAGATTATTGTTTTTAAGTTTAAATTCCACCAAAAAGCCTCATTATATCAATATATATAAGAAAAAAGAGTATTTTCATAATGAAAATACTCTTTTTGTATTATATTAATTAAAACTCTAAACTCTTAGCAATATATGCTTCTAGATCTTCAATCTTAACTCTTTCTTGTTCCATTGAATCTCTATCTCTAACTGTTACTGCTCCATCTTCTAATGTATCAAAGTCAATTGTTATACAGAATGGAGTACCTATTTCATCTTGTCTTCTGTATCTCTTACCAATACTTCCAGCTTCATCATATTCAACATTAAACTTCTTAGCAAGTTCTCCGTATACTTCTAAAGCCTTATCTGATAATTTCTTTGATAATGGTAATATTGCAGCCTTAAATGGTGCAAGTGCTGGATGAAGATGCATAACTATTCTTGAATCTTGTTTAGTTTCTGTTGATAAATCTTCTTCATCATATGCATCAACTAAGAATGCAAGTGCAACTCTATCTGCTCCAAGTGATGGTTCTATACAGTATGGTATATATCTTTCATTAGTCATTGGATCTAAATAAGTTAAATCTTGACCTGAATGCTCTGCATGTTTCTTTAAGTCATAGTCTGTTCTATCAGCTATACCCCAAAGTTCACCCCAACCAAATGGGAATAGATATTCTATATCTGATGTTGCATTTGAGTAGAATGAAAGTTCTTCCGCTTCATGATCTCTTAATCTTAGACAGTCTTTATTAACTCCTAAGTTTAATAAGAAGTTCCAGCAGTATTCTCTCCAGTATTCAAACCACTCTAAATCTGTTCCTGGCTTGCAGAAGAATTCTAATTCCATTTGTTCAAATTCTCTTGTTCTGAATGTGAAGTTACCTGGTGTAATTTCATTTCTAAATGATTTACCTATTTGAGCTATACCAAATGGTACTTTCTTTCTTGAACTTCTTTGAGTTTGCTTGAAGTTTACAAATATACCTTGAGCTGTTTCTGGTCTTAAGTATATTTCATTCTTAGCATCTTCAGTTACACCTTGGAAAGTTTTAAACATAAGATTGAATTGTCTTATATCTGTGTAGTTCATCTTTCCACATTTAGGACATACTATATTATGCTCCTCTATGTAGCTTTTTAATTGTTCATTTGACATACCATCAGCTGAAGCAACTTCAATTCCACTTTCAGTCATATGATCTTCAACTAATTTGTCAGCTCTAAACCTAGACTTACATTCTTTACAATCCATTAATGGATCTGAGAATCCACCTAAGTGACCTGATGCCACCCAAACTTCCTTGTTCATTAAGATAGCACAATCAACACCTACGTTATATGGGCTTTCTTGAACAAATTTTTGCCACCATGCTTTTTTAACGTTATTCTTAAATTCAACTCCTAATGGACCGTAATCCCATGAGTTTGCAAGTCCACCATATATATCTGAACCCGGGAATATAAATCCTCTGTTTTTACAAAGTGCAACTATCTTATCCATAGTCTTTTCTACTGCCATTTCTAATACCTCCAATAATTTTTTATAATAAAAAAAGCCCCAAGCACAATAAAGGGACGAAAAACATTCCGCGGTTCCACCCTTCTTGGCTAAAGCCCAACTTTCAAAACACTGCTCAAAAGCTCCCTTCATCTTATTTTATTAATGATTTACACCACCCATCATCTCTCTAAAAATAAAGCTAAGACTACTCTTCTTTTTCAACGCACATATTAATTTATATATTTAATTTTACCAAAAGCCTTATATATGTCAAGGTACATATAAACTTATTTTTTATGTTACATTAAATTTACTTAATGAACAGCTTATATATTATATAATATATTTAAATAAAATAATAAAGGGGGATTAATCATGAAATATGTTTTAAATCAAAATTTAGTTTCTATTGGAAATGATTATTTAATAAAAGATGCTAATGGATATGTATGTTACAAAGTTGATGGTAAAGTACTTACTATTGGAGAAAGATTATCTTTTGAAGACTCAAATGGTAATAAGTTATTTAAAATACGAAAAAAACATATGAAATTAGCCGAAACATTTGAAGTTTATAGAGCAAATGAGCCTTATGCTAAAATAACAAAAAGAATGCTTACTCCTATAGAGGATGAATTTATTATTGACACTCCTTATGGGGAATTAATTGCTAAAGGTGATTTTACTGATTATGAATTCTGTATATACGATGAGTATGATACTCCTGTAGCTACAGCTTCTAAAAATAGTATTAATTCAATTGGCAAATATGCTATTGATATAGAAAATTTTAATGATCATGGACTAATACTTGCTTGTGCCGTTATTATAGATTTAATTGAATATGATGAATAATAAAAAAAGCAGTGATTCTTATAATCACTGCTAAATTTCTATATTAATAAAAAATGGCTCCGCGAAGAGGACTCGAACCTCCAACCTGTCGGTTAACAGCCGAATGCTCCACCATTGAGCTATCGCGGAATATCCATATAACAAATATTTATTTCAAAAGAAAAATGGCTCCGCGAAGAGGACTCGAACCTCCAACCTGTCGGTTAACAGCCGAATGCTCCACCATTGAGCTATCGCGGAATATTTGCTACATTTGATATTATATCATCTTTAAATTAAATTGCAAGACATTTTATAAAAAAATTTTATTTTTGTAAAAGCCTATTTAGCTACTACTCCTTTGACTTTTCTTTATATCTGTCTTTAAGCCTCATATTTTTATAACAGGCAAACATTATAAATCCTCCAATAATAATTAACATCATTGATTCTATATTAGAAAATCCTTCATTTAAAATATTTAATCTTAAAGTTAATTCATCAAATAAAGTAGCTATAGTATTATAACTTATGTGAAGGATTATAGTTGGTACTATACTCCTCGTATATACATAGACAAATGAATAAATTATCGATCCAACGACAATAGCTAATACATTTTGTATATCTGGAACATGTAAGATCGAAAACATTACGCCTCCAACTATAGCTGACTTTTTAAGAGAGTATTTTTTAAGAAGCCCTTTTAAAAGCATACCCCTAAATAATATCTCTTCCACAATTGGAGCTGATATACATCCAATTATAAGAGTGACTAAAAAAGGGTATGCTATATCTTCACTACCGATTAGCTCTTGAATAAATTCAGGAATTGGTATCATATTTAAAAAATATGATAATCCTAGAACAAAAGTAATCTCTCCTAGAGAGAATATAATAAGCTTAATATAATCATTACATTTTAATTTAACTGATGGAGTATATTCTATACTAATATCATTATTCCCTTTATCTATATATATTTTTTTCATAAATGTAATAGTTGCGCAATAAGCAAGTGTTTGTATTCCTACATCCGCTATACCATTGATTAGTTGAGCAACTACTGAACTTTCTTTCATGTTCCCTAGCGTTACTAATCCAGGCGCAACTATAAATATGCTTAATAATGTCATTGTAATTAATACTACAGCAAACAAAATTGAAAAGCCTATTCCACCTAATATACTTATAGGTTTAACATTTATATTATCAAATTTATATAGCCATTCTTTTATTTTTCTCATAAATCCCCCTAATAAAACCAATGTAAATATCTTACCATAAATACATACTATTACAAATATCCTTATAAAAAAAGGATATCCATAAGGATATCCTTTATAAATAATTATTTTGCTGGTTTCATTGTTGGGAATAGTAATACGTCTCTTATTGATGATGAGTCTGTTAAGAACATAATCATTCTATCAATACCTATTCCAAGACCACCTGTTGGAGGCATTCCTGTTTCTAAAGCACTCATGAACTCTTCGTCCATCATGTATGCTTCGTCATCTCCATATTCTCTTTCCTTAGCTTGTTGTTCAAATCTTTGTCTTTGAACTATTGGATCATTAAGTTCTGAGTAAGCATTACATACTTCTCTTCCGTAAACAAATCCTTCAAACCTTTCAGTAAATGCTTCATTTCCTCTCTTCTTCTTAGTAAGAGGTGAAATTTCTACTGGATAATCAACTAAGAATGTTGGTTGAATTAATTTTGATTCACCATATTCTTCGAATAACATATTAAGAACTTCTCCCTTAGTTACCTTATCTAAAGGTTTTGGGAATTCTAAATGCTTTTCTTTAGCAATAGCTTGTGCTTCTTCATCTGTTTTGATTTCATTGAAGTCAACTCCAGCATATTCTTTAACAGCATCAACCATAGTAATTCTTCTCCATGGTGGCTTAAAGTCTATTTCTGTTCCTTCATACATTACCTTAGTTGTACCATTTACCTTTTCACATACATATGCAATCATATTTTCCATGATTTCCATCATATCATTGTAATCTGAATAAGCTTGGTATAATTCTATACAAGTGAATTCTGGATTATGTCTTACTGAAACTCCCTCATTTCTGAAGTTTTTACCCATTTCATAAACTTTTTCGAATCCAGCAACTATTAATCTCTTTAAGTATAACTCAGTAGCAATTCTTAGGTACATATCTATATCTAAAGCATTGTGATGAGTTATAAATGGTTTAGCAGCAGCTCCTCCAGCTATCGGTGATAGTATTGGAGTATCAACTTCTAAGAATCCTCTATTATCTAAGAATTCTCTTATAGTTTTTATTATCTTTGATCTTTTTATAAAAGTATCTTTTACTTCTGGATTAGTAATTATATCCACTTCTCTTTGTCTATATCTTAAGTCTGGATCTTTTAATCCGTGGAATTTTTCTGGTAATGGTTTTAATGATTTACAAATTAACTCGAAATCTGAAACCTTAACTGAAACTTCTTCAGTTCTAGTTTTAAACACTTCTCCAGTCGCAACAACCCAGTCACCTAAGTCAAAACTCTTATATGCTTTTAAATTTTCTTCTCCAACCGCATCAATCTTTATAAATAATTGGATTTTACCATCTCTATCATGTATGTCTGAGAATACAACTTTACCTTGACCTCTCTTTGACATGATTCTTCCAGCTACAGTTACAGTCTTGCCTTCTAATTCTTCATAGTTTGATTTAACTTCTTCTGAACTATGTGTTCTTTCCACTTTATATACATCAAATGGATCTTTACCTGCAGCTTGTAATTCAGCTAATTTTTCTCTTCTAAGTGCTTCTTGCTCACTTAACTGAGCTTCTAATTCTTGTATATTCATTTCCTCAGTTGACATTAATTATCCCTCCGTTATGATCTGCTTATTTCTAATACTTCGTATTTACTTACTCCATCAGGTACAGATATTTCAACTACGTCTCCAACTTTTTTACCTATAAGTCCAGCACCTACTGGTGATTCATTTGAAATTTTAAATTCCATTGGATCTGCTTCTGCTGAACCTACTATTGTATAGACAACTTCTTCATCAAAATCATAGTCTTTAACCTTTACTTTTGCTCCAACCGCAACAACATCTGATGGTATTTCTGATTCATCTACAACTTCAGCATTTTTAAGCATATTTTCTAATTGAAGGATTCTTCCTTCTGTAAAAGCTTGCTCGTTTTTTGCTTCATCATATTCTGAGTTTTCACTTAAGTCTCCGTATCCTAATGCTACTTTTATTTTTTCTGTAATTTCTTTTCTTTTAACTGTTTTTAAATGTTCTAACTCGTTTTCAAGCTTTTTAACACCTTCATAAGTCATTACAAATTTTTTTTGTTCGCTCATACTTAAACTCCCCTTTAATAACCTTCTACTGGTTTATATTTTAATTTAATATTTCTTAAACCTATCAAAATTTGGGCCCTATAACGAATATTCAAATTCATTTAAAATATTATAAAGCAGGGCCTATAATATGTCAACAAATCTAATTTTTTTAAATGTATTTCAATAGTATATAGTATCTATTATATAGCCACTTTATTCATAATAATACACTTTATTCAGAAATGTCTTTTAAAATAATGTAACTTTTGAATAAACATTCCGTAATATTCAAAAGTTTACATTACTATCTACCAGCTTTTAAGTTCTTTAATTCATTTTTATAATTTATTAATAGCTCCATAACAGCATCACTATCTTCTAATACATTCATTTCATTTCTTACTTCTGTACATTTTGGAAGACCTTTTATATACCATGATGCATGCTTTCTCATCTCTCTTATAGCTTTATGATATCCGTCATACTTTATTGCTAATTCGTAATGTCTTATACACATATCAATCTTTTCTTCTGGGGTTATTTCCTTAAGCTCTTTCCCTTCAAGAATTCTTTGTATCTGTTTGAAAAGCCACGGATTACCCATACTTCCTCTTGCAACCATTATTCCATCACAATTAGTAAGTTGCTTCATCCTTAAAGCATCTTCTGGAGTAAATACATCACCATTACCTATAACAGGTACCTTCACTTTATCTTTTATTTCTTTTATTATATTCCAGTCTGCTTTTCCTTCATACATTTGCTTTCTTGTCCTACCATGTACAGCTACAGCATCTACTCCTGCATCTTCTAAAGCTAACGCGAACTCAACTGCATTTAGATTATCTTCATCAAATCCTTTTCTAAACTTTGCAGTTACAGGTTTTGATGAAACTTGTTTTATCTTTCTTACAATTTCTGCTGCAAGTTTTGGATCTTTCATAAGAGCTGATCCATCTCCATTTTTAACAATCTTAGGAGCTGGACACCCCATATTTATATCTATAATACAAATATCTTTTCTATCGTTAAAATGTTCCTCAACCATCTTTGTCATAATATCAGGATCATTTCCAAATATTTGTACAGCAACTGGCATTTCTTCATCTGAAATTCTAAGAAGCTTTTGTGTATTTTCACTACCATAATATAAAGCTTTTGCACTAACCATTTCTGTATAAACCAGTCCGCACCCTTGTTCCTTGCAAAGCCCTCTAAATGATATATCTGTTACTCCTGCCATAGGAGCTAGAAATACATTGTTTTCAAATTCTATATTTCCTATCTTCATTTCTTTGAGTTTTACTCCTTATTCTTATTGTATATTAATCTTAACCCTTCTAATGTTAAGTCACCGTCAACTATATCTATTGCATCAGTCTCTTTAGCAATTAAGTTTGCAAGTCCCCCTGTTGCAATAACTATAGGTTCTTCATTGCATTTATTTCTCATTTCGTTTTTCATTTTCTTTACTATATATTCAACTTGCCCAATATATCCATATAAAATACCTGCTTGCATACTTACAATTGTACTTTTACATATAATATTTTTAGGTACTTCAAGTTCTATTCTTGGTAGTTTTGCTGCTCTTTCGAATAATGCATCTGATGCAATTCTTACGCCCGGAACAATACATCCACCTAAATAATCTCCCTTTTCTGTTATTGAACAGAATGTTGTTGCTGTACCAAAATCAATTACTATGTTTGGTTTTTTATATAGTTCAAAAGCTGCAACAGCATTAACTATTCTATCTGCCCCAACTTCTTTAGGATTATCATATTTTATATTTATTCCTGTCTTTATCCCAGGTCCTACTATTATAGGCTCCCTGCAGAAACATTTTCTTATCATATTTTCTAATGAATGCATTATATTAGGAACTACTGATGATATTATTATTCCCTTAACTTCCTTTGGATCTAAGTTATGCTGAGAAAACAACTGCATAACTTGTACGCTATACTCATCAGACGTTTTTTGTGCATCTGTTGATATTCTCCAACTAGCTATATAATTATCATCTTTGTGAACTCCTAAAACGATGTTCGTATTTCCTACATCGACAAGCAAAATCATAAAAGCACCACCTTAATATAGTTAAAAGCAGCTATAATTAAAGCTGCTTTTATTCTGATAAAATAACTTAATTTTAACAATTCAGTGGTATTTGTCAAGAGTTAACAGAACGTTAGAATAATCCTATAATTTCTCCATCATCCAATATATCCATTTTATTCGCTGCTGGAACCTTCGGTAATCCTGGCATTGTCATAACATCTCCAGTTAACGCAACTATAAATCCAGCACCATTTGATACTCTTATTTCTTTTACAGTTATATCAAAATTTTCTGGTCTCCCTAAAAGACTTGGGTTATCTGATAGTGAATATTGAGTTTTTGCCATACATATTGGAAGTTTATCTAAATTAAACTTTTCAAGTTCAGCTATTTGCTTTCTAGCTTGCGGTGTATAGTTTACAGTATTTGCTCCATATATTTCCCAGGCTATAGTCCTAATTTTTTCTTCAATAGTATTATTAGTATCATATAAAACTTCAAATTTTGATTCTTCATTTTCTAATACATCAACTACTTCAGTTCCAAGTTCTATTCCACCTTCTCCGCCTTTTGCCCAGACATCTGAAAGTGCAACTCTAACACCATTTTCTTTGCAGAAGTCTTTTATAAATTGAACTTCCTCTTCACTATCTGATGTAAATTTATTTATAGCCACAACTACAGGAACATTATACTTTTTAATATTCTCTATTTGTTTTTCTAAATTTGAAACACCTATTTTTAATGCTTCAATATTCGGAGTATTAAGGTCATCTTTTTTCACTCCACCATGATGCTTTAAAGCTCTTATAGTAGCAACTATAACAACACAATCTGGAGTTAATTCTCCATATCTACATTTAATATCTAAGAACTTTTCAGCTCCAAGATCTGCTCCAAATCCCGCTTCTGTAACTACTATATCACTAAGTTTTAGTGCAAGCTTAGTTGCTATAACTGAGTTACATCCATGTGCTATATTCGCAAATGGTCCTCCGTGAATTATAGCCGGAGTATTTTCTAATGTTTGAACTAAATTAGGCTTTATTGCATCTTTCATTAATAGTGCCATAGCACCTTGTATACCTAATTCTTTCGCATATACTGGTTCCCCATCTAAGTTATAAGCAATTAATATATTTCCCATTCTTTCTTTTAAATCACTTAAATCTTTAGCTAGGCATAGTATAGCCATTATTTCTGATGCTACAGTTATCATAAATCCATCTTCTCTTAAAAAACCATTAATCTTTCCTCCAAGACCTACAACAACTTCTCTTAACGCTCTATCATTCATATCTATAACTCTTTTAAAAATTATTCTTCTTGAGTCAATTCTTAAATCATTCCCTTGATGTATGTGATTATCTATAGCTGCTGATAACAAGTTGTTAGCTGATGTTATAGCGTGCATATCACCAGTAAAATGTAAGTTTATATCTTCCATAGGAACAACTTGTGCATATCCACCACCAGCAGCTCCCCCCTTGATTCCAAATACAGGCCCAAGAGACGGCTCTCTAAGTGCTATAACTGAATTCTTACCCATTCTACGCAACGCATCTCCAAGACCTACTGTAACCGTTGATTTTCCCTCTCCTGCCGGTGTAGGATTTATAGCTGTTACTAGAACTAATTTCCCATCTCTATTTCCTTGATTCTCTTTTAATGCATCCAATGATATTTTACATTTATATTTTCCGTATAATTCTATATCATCCTCATTTAAATTTAATTTTTCCGCTATCTTTGTTATATATTCCATATTTGCTTCTTGAGCTATCTTAATATCGCTTTTCATTAATACTAACCTCATTTCTTATTAAATAAATTTCAATTCTCTAAAAATTATCTATTATTATACCCTACATATTACGAGTATACCATTTGTTTTAATTTTTTTGAAGTATTTTATCGAACGTTTTTTTATTTTTTTTATATATAATTCGTATATATCCCAATTATAATTCTATATAAAATAAAAAGGTTCTGTTTTCACAGAACCTTTAAATTATGCTTTATCAAATATTTCTTCGAATTCTTTGCCTTCTATCTTTTCTTTTTCTAGAAGTACTTGAGCAACAGCATGTAATTTACTCATATTTTCTCTAAGTATAGCTTCAGCTCTTACATAGGCTTCATCAACAAAGTTCTTAACTTCTCTATCAATTTCAGCTCCTATTTCTTCTGAGAAGTTTCTTCCTCTTCCAAGATCCCTTCCAAGGAATACCTCATTTTGATCTGATCCGTATGAAATTGTTCCAAGCTTTTCACTCATTCCATATTCCATAACCATACTTCTAGCAATTGCACTAGCTCTATCTATATCATTCTTAGCTCCAGTACTTATATCTCCAAGAATAAGTTGTTCTGAAACTCTTCCTCCTAGAAGTCCAACCATATCATCTTTAAGTCTAAGCTTTGAAGTATATGATCTATCTTCATCCGGTAGGTACATAGTATATCCACCAGCTCTTCCTCTTGGGATTATACTTATTTCATGAACTGGATCTGAATATTTTAATGACTTCATCACAACAGCGTGACCAGCTTCATGATAAGCCGTAAGTTTTCTATCTTTTTCGCTAATAACTCTACTTTTCTTTTCTGGACCAGCTACTACTCTTGTTATCGCATCTTCCATATCTAGCATTGTTATAGCCTTATCGCCTCTTCTAACCGCAAGTAGTGCCGCTTCATTAGTAAGATTCTCTAAATCAGCACCTGAGAACCCTGGTGTTCTCTTTGCTAGGACATCTAGTTTAACATCATCAGATAGAGGTTTCTTTCTTGTATGAACTACTAAAATTTCTTCTCTACCTTTGACATCTGGAGCTCCTACAACTATTTGTCTATCAAATCTACCTGGTCTTAATAATGCAGGGTCTAAAATATCAGGTCTATTAGTTGCAGCTATCATTATGATTCCTTCATTCATTCCAAAACCATCCATCTCAACAAGTAATTGATTAAGAGTTTGTTCTCTTTCATCATGACCTCCGCCAAGACCTGCTCCTCTTTGTCTACCTACAGCATCTATTTCATCTATAAATACTATACATGGAGCATTCTTCTTAGCATCTGCAAAAAGATCTCTAACTCTTGATGCACCTACTCCAACAAACATTTCAACAAAATCTGAACCTGATATACTAAAGAATGGTACACCAGCCTCTCCAGCTATCGCCTTTGCAAGTAAAGTCTTACCTGTTCCAGGAGGACCTACTAGAAGAACTCCTTTAGGGATTCTAGCTCCCATTTGTGTATACTTTGATGGTTCCTTTAAGAAATCAACAATTTCTTCTAATTCTTGCTTTTCTTCATCAGCACCAGCAACATCTTTAAATGTTACTTTTTTAGAATCTGGAGTAGCAACTTTAGCTCTATTTTTACCAAAGTTCATTACTCCTCGGCCACCACCGCCGCCTTGAGATTGTTGTGTCATTACAAATAAAAGTACTAAGAATAATACAACCATAAGTACTGTTGGTATAATAGATAACCATGCTCCACTATTTGAAGGCTTTTCAAATTCTACTTTTACATTATTCTTAGGATTTTCACTAATCAACTTTGTAAGCATTGTCTCAGGTGCATATGTTATAAATTTTTGGTTATTATTCATTACACCTTCTATCGTCATATCGTCTTCACGAACATATATGCTAGTTATTTCGTTGGAACTCCACTTTTGTTGGAAAGAACTATATGAGATTGTATCTGATTTATTACCTGTTTCCCACAATGCTACTGATGCAAAAATCAGTACCGCTAATGTGACAATCCATACAGCTGCACTTGAATATTTTTTCATTCAAGGCCCCCCTCTCTTTATAATATTTAAAATTTTACCATATGGTTTTTTTAATTACAATAATTCCTATTTGTAAATATTTAAATTTTTTATTTGTTATATACTTCTTCTTTTAATATGCCAACGTAAGGTAAATTTCTATATTTTTCAGCATAATCAATTCCATATCCAACTATAAATTCATTAGGAACTTTAAATCCTATATATTTAACATCTAAATCTGCTGTTCTTCTCTCTGGCTTATTAAGTAATGATACAATTTCAATACTTTCTGCTCTTCTTGCTTTTAAATATTTTAATAAATAACTTAATGTTATTCCACTGTCAACTATATCTTCAACTAATAGTACATGTTTACCTTCTATACTATGATCTAAATCTTTTAATATCCTTACAACACCTGATGATTCTGTAGAATCACCATAGCTTGATACTGCCATGAAATCTATTTCGCAAGGTATAGTTATATTCTTAATAAGATCTGATGCAAATAAAACTGATCCTTTTAAAACTCCAACTACAAGTAAATCTTTCCCCTCATAATCTTTACTTATTTTAGCACCCAATTCCTTGACTTTTTTAGCTAAGTCCTCTTCATTAAATAATATCTCTTTTACATCTTCCCTCATGACTATAATTCCTCTCTTTTACACATTACTTTAATAATGTTTTGTGTTTGTTTAGTTACTTTATATGTATTAGATGTTTTAACGCCTAATAACCATGCAATTTCATCATCAAATTCAATAACTGGGATATTGTCTCTATAATCCTTAGGTATTTTCATATCAATAAATATATCTTTTATTTTTTTGCTACCTTTCATACCTAAAGGTATTATCCTATCTCCATTTTTTCTTTTCCTAAGAGTAACATACTCATTAATTTTATCATAATCAAAATACTTAATTAAGTCATTATTGTTAAATTTTAAATTTTTTTCTTTTATTTTTACTTCAAATTCTATAAGACAACCTAAAAAATCTACTTGTAACCCATCTAACTCATCTTTTTTTATTTTAATCTCATGAATATCATTTTGTTTTTTTAATAATCTTTCCTTCTCCTTTATATATATTTCACCATATATATTTTCAGCATATATTCCATTAGGTAAATCTATTCTTTTATTTGTCCCTATATCTTTGAGTTCTATAACTTCTTTTATATGTTTCATTTCAAAATCATAAGTACTATTTGAAAGAGTTGTTAGAGCTTTTCTTATTACTCTAGTAATTATAGCCCTTTCTTTATCAAATAATTCCCTACTTAGTATTATTTCATCTTTCTTTACTATACAATACTTAGAAAAAGCTCTTTTAGCCTCATTATTGATAAAATCATTGTCTTCTTGAAGTAATAAACTCATTCTATTTATAGCTTTAACTACATCTCCATTAAAATTTCCCTTCATATAAGGCAATATATCTAATCTTATTTTATTTCTACTATATATGTTTTCTAAATTTGTCTTATCAATTTTCGGATTTAAATTATTATCCTCGCAATACTTTTCTATATATTCCCTTTCTAAAAATAGTATAGGTCTTATATATATCCCATCTCTAATAACAGGAATTCCACCTAGTCCTTCAAGCCCAGTACCTCTCATCATTCTCATTATTATTGTTTCTGCTTGATCATTAGCATTATGAGCTGTAGCAATCTTTGTGTATCCCTTTTCTTTACTTATTTTATTAAAGAATCCATACCTTTCATCTCTTCCTGCAGTCTCACTAGATACTCCTCTATCTTTTGCTATTTTTTCTATCTCAAGTCTTATGCTATAAAAATCTATTTCTAATTGTCCACAAAGTTCTTTAGCATATTCCTCATCTTTTAACGCCTCTTCGCCTCTAATCATATGATTTATATGAGCTGCTCCAATTTCTAAAGAATATCTATCTTTTATAGTGTGTAGTAAATGTAATAAACATACTGAGTCTGGACCTCCTGATAATCCAACTAGAACTTTATCTCCTTTATTTAAAAGTTTATTTTCTTCTATATAATTAATAAAATCGTTAATCAACTTTCTCACATCCTATGTATAACTATTCATTTATATCATACCTTAATATTACACATTTTGTAATATTAAAATTATAAAAGCTGACTACAAGCCAGCTTTTATTATTAACATAACTACATTTTAATATGCAGAGTAAACCTTAGAAACTACAATAGTCATATCATCCTTTATAGTTCCATTGTTAATTTCCTTAGAATATTCTAATATATCTAGAACAAGTTCCTTAGGATCACTCCCCTTCTTAACAAGATAATCTTCAAGCCACCTAGAATCTCCAACTCCTTTCTTATCAACATCTAGAACTCCATCACTTAGTGTTATTATTATATCTCCGTTCTTAATCCTTTCTTCAGTACTTTCTATTTCGACCTTATCTACCAACCCAAAAGGCGGCATATTAGATGATATTTTCTTTATTTTATTTCCTCTCTTTATGAAACTAGCTGCTGCACCAACTTTATAGAATGATGCTTTACCTGTATATAAATCTATTGTATTTAAATCTAATGTTGAGAATTTCTCATCCTCTTCAAATTTCATACTCATTATTGAATTTACTGTATTTAATGCAGTCTCAACACCAAATCCTTCCTCAATAAATTTTTCAACTAAATCAACAGTTATTTTACTCTCTTTTCCAGCCTCAGGACCTGACCCCATTCCATCACTTAATAAAGTTATATATTGTCCACCTTCTAATCTTCCAAAAGAATAAGTATCTCCAGTTTGTTGTTCCCCTTCTTTAACTCTCATACCAGCGTAAGAAATAACCTTATATCTTGGCATTTCTTTTAAGAATATAGCACAATCCTTATTGTTTGGTTGTATTCTACATCCTTCTTCACTAATCATCATTGGAGTTCTCACTAACTCATTGACTACTGGAAGTATATTCTTTATGCAATATGTCCCACATGAACAATTCTCCATACTTACCTTTATATTCATTCTTCCACCCTTATCTGTAAAGCAGAATATTTCTTTATACTTTATTGAATTCTTATTAAGTTCTTTTCTAATTATTCTTTCAAGCTCTGAGCACCAAGTAACATCACGCTTAAAATCTGAAACCATATTATCTAAATTATCTGATACATTTCTTATATGAGTTGCTACAAGTTTTCTACCTTCCTCTAGCTTCCTTCTTGTAATTTCATTGGCATTTAGTATATTTAATATCTCTTCTGAATTTCTTATAAGATCTGATTTACCAATACACTTCTTCTCAAGTTCTATAGGAAAATTTTGTCTTCCTTCTTCTCTACCCTTTAAAAGTTCTTGAAAAGCTGTATATGTCTGATTAAATTCTCTTTCCCAACATTTATTACAATCTGTACATACACTACATACTCTATCTGCTAGATTTTCAACTAATGCTGTACTTCTATTTTTATATTGTAATTTATTATTATCTGAAATACTATTTAATGATGTTGCTAACATATCTAATGCGTTTCCAAAGCCCTGTACTTTTCTTGAAAACTCATTTTTAACTTGGGATAGATGCTCCTCATTTATAGTATCCACCTTAGTCTCCTGACACATTTCAACCTCTAGTCCATTAAATATTTTCTTAGGAATTATCAGGAAAATCATTCCACCTACTAATATCTCAATAATTCCTTCTATATGCAATCCTTGAGAATATAGTGAAAGAATCAAATAAACCATTATAGATGATAAGAATGAGAATACCTTACCAGTTTCTTTAAATAATCCTACCATTAATCCTATGCTTCCATATAGTCCAATTCCGCTTATCATGTTTCCAGATGTAATTCCTACAATAACGCCCATTGCAATTCCAATTGCAGCTCCATTTGCAGCTCCACCAATATAAGCTATTGATATTACAGTAGCAAGTGATGCTATATTTCTTATACCAACTCCTGCAATAGTTATTCCACCAATTCCAGCAATCATCAAACACACTATTATTGCAATACTTATTACTTCTTCTATATTAAAGAAATAATTTGTATTATACTCACCTACACACTTCAATCCATACTTTATAACATAATATATAGGAAGGACAAGAATTGTATTTAACCCTGCAATTGTTACGTTAACTCCTATATCATAATTACTTATCACTAATCCATAAATTATATAACTTAAAAATACTATAAAGAATAAATGCTTTTCATTTAGTCTTTTTTGAAGCTTATTTATAACTAAGCTATATCCTAATACCATAAGAACAGTTATTAGATACATCCATCCATCTTTTAATGTAGCATTTATTGTAAAATATCCAATCAAGGCTCCAACAGAAGCTACAACAACCTTACTTTGTTCTCTTCCAGCAACTACGCTAATTAAAAAGGCTAAGCCAAACGGAGATACTCCAGCTATATCGCCCTCTCCAATCATTATAGTAACTCTACTTAACAATAATGTAGCTATAAAAATAACTACTAGTTTTGTAGGCTCATTCCTTACTTCTACTTTACTATTATTATCTATTCCCTCTTCAAATCTTTTAAATGCTCCTCCATTAAGTCTGTACTGCATATATCTTCCTCCCAATTCCCATAATTTGTAATTTAATTATAACAACTATTCTTCTCGATATATGTCAATACATGGTATAATTTTAAAATTTCGTCGGACATTATTCTTTTATATTTTTAATTTTCTATCTTTAGTATTATTTTTCGATATATTATTCATATCATATGAAAAGTCCCATGAAGTACCATACTTCAATAGTTTATAGCAATTTATTTTATTTTTACTCTTTGTCATTATATATATGAATTTGTTATTTCTTAACATATTTTTTTACACATAAAAAAATAGAAGCTATAATAAATCTTTTTTCGACTATAGCTCCTATACTTTTATTTTATATAGCAAAAAAGATCTAAGAAGAATCTTAGATCTTTGGTGCCGAAGACCGGAATCGAACCGGTACGGTGTTTAACCACCGCAGGATTTTAAGTCCTGTGCGTCTGCCAGTTCCGCCACTTCGGCAGGCAATTGGTAGCGGAAATAGGACTTGAACCTACGACACTTCGGGTATGAACCGAATGCTCTAGCCAGCTGAGCTATTCCGCCACGCTTTGTGGTTGCGGGAGCAGGACTTGAACCTACGACCTTCGGGTTATGAGCCCGACGAGCTACCAACTGCTCCATCCCGCGATATTATAAATTATTTAAAATTAACTTGGTGCCGAAGACCGGAATCGAACCGGTACGGTGTTTAACCACCGCAGGATTTTAAGTCCTGTGCGTCTGCCAGTTCCGCCACTTCGGCAT
>NZ_JAFBDA010000040.1 GCF_016907995.1 Clostridium sardiniense
GTTCCTCCTGTTCCCGGTGTCTCTGGTTCCCCTGCTTCTCCACTATCACCCGGTAAATCTGGCGTTGTTCCTTCCTCACCTGGTAAATCTGGTGTTGTTCCCCCTATGCTTGGTGGTATACTTGGTTTTTCAAAATTTCCATTTGCCTTTATTTCTAGTGAAACCTCATTTATTTTATCCGTTAAATCACCTCTAACTAAATTTTGAAATGGTTTATTAGGCTTAAATGGTATTCCGCCAGAATGATACTTATAGAAATATAATTTTACTTCTTGATATTTATATTTTATTCTTAATTTTAAATCTTCATTTGGCTCATGATTAGATACAATATAAAATTCTTCTCCAACTTTAATATCTTTGTCCAATATCTCATTAGTCTTAAAATCTCTTATCTCCATGTATTCAGGTAAGTTATCAAATATAAAACTTCCCGTTCCTCCCAATGTTGATAATTTAGATGTACTCCACAATTCCTTATTTTTTTCAAATTCAAATCTACCAATTAAATCTAGTTTTCCCTGTTCAAATTTATCTATCTTAGAATGCTTCAATAGCTCATTATAATACAAATCGTCATTATCATTTCCATTAATATATTGATCTTTTCCATCATTTATGTCCCATATTAACTTTTGAGTAATATACCTAGCTATAAATTCTGTTAATTTATATTTCTTAGATAATCCATATGTATCTATTGGATATCCAGCGATTAATACAGCTGCTATCCTTTCCTTCTTCTCTTTGCCATACTGCTCCGTATATGGATCATTTGAATCTAAATAGCTTTCAATTCTTGTATAATATGTTTTTTCTATTTGATCCCCTTCCTTTATTCCCGGTATGTTATAATCTCGATTATAACAATAAACAATATTTTCCTCACCATTTTCTCCATCAATAATCCTCAAATTATTTGATGATGCAATACTATATGCTTGATATAACTTTTTCTCATTATCTTCTTCACTTGAAAAAGCCTGAATTGAGCAACTTAATACCAATGTCATCATAATACTAAGCATCTTGTAGATTCTTGTTTTTTTTATCAAAATGAAACCTCCTAAATTAACATTTACATTTTACACCATATTTATTTTGCATTTACTAATTAAGTCTAATGAATTCACTGGATATCTATATGATAAAACGTCAGCAATTCTTTCTTTTCATTATCATATAAATCCATTAATATATAATTATCATTCATATAACTTTCTTCTCTAATGCAATACGTTTTATTTTCAAATTCGATATTAGAAATATACCGTCGATTGTAATCATGATTACAGAAATATACTATTTTTTCACCATCATAATCTACAAAAAATGTTGATCCCTCTGATGCGATTTATTGCAAGCCCGATATTCTTTTTGATTATCAAATATATTTATTAGAGAAAAACTAAAATAATAAAATTTAATTTATTAAAAATTTTTTCATTATTCCTCCACTCTCTAAGCTATCTCATATTATTTACTAAAAGATATAAATTATTATCTAATACTCCCTATCGACAGGATTACCATAATATCACATAAATAATAAAATTTCAAAATAATTTATTGCTTTTATAGTAGTATGTAGTACTCTTTAAAATTTAAAAATCTTAATTTTTATTTCTATTTTAAACATACTTTTATTTTTCAAATAAATAGGATTAATATTTTCTTTTTTTACTTTTTATGTATATTTTTATATAAATAATTAATAATTTCTCAAATTTCCCATCAAATTTTTCAAACTTTTCTTTATTAACAAAAAAATAAATTTTTATTAATTTTATGATAATAAAAATCTCCTCTTGTTACGAAGATTAGTTACGAACCTATCTTCCATTTCAACAAAAGGAGATTTTTTACTACATCTATAAAGCTCATTTGAGCCACTCCCATAGCAAGTGATTTTCATTAGCCTTTTTGATAATCTTATCTTGATTACCTTAGTTAACTTTCCTTACTGTATGATTTTCCCAATCTAATTCAAAAGTAACTGTTTCTGACTTAAAACCATAATCCCAATTCTTACCTTGCCATTCTGTATCCCACAATATCCTATATAAATTCATTTGACGACCAAGTGAAACTTCTATTCTTGATTTTTTTGTTCCATTAGGTGCAGTCAATACAAGTCCAAAATTTGGAGAAAAACCTCCTGTTATTAAAGATGATAATTGATAATCTGGAAGAAAATTATCAGTACTTGTACCAGAATATCTTGTTCTCATAAACATTTGATTCCCATAAACCGGATTCCATGAATGTATATTATACCCATCACGTGTTTCAGCAAATTCAGTCTTCCATGAAGCTATATTATTTGTATCTTTAAGTTGCACTGTATTATAATCAGGCTGAACATAGCTTATAGATTTTGAAACAGCATAGTTAGCATTTAATGATGCTGACGCATTGCTTGATGATTCTTTGGAAATATCTATTCCTCCTCCTATAGAATATGAAATAGAATTAGTTACTTCTTTATTGAAAATAGTATTTTTAGGAACGCTGTCTACTATTTTTACTGATTCATCTAATGATTGATTTTTTACGTCTACTGTATATTTAAATGGCCATTCCATAAACCCCTCTCTCTTAAACAGACTCCTTTTCTCTCTTTTTGATGGCATAAATCCTTTAAGTGAAAGAATAGTAGTCATCTCAGATGAAAATTTATCATCAATAAAGCTCGCATCTATTGTAACTCTTGAATCATCCTTAGTTGTAGCTGAATCTGTTGATGAATATTTCCTTATTTGTTTATTATTTTGAGTTATGATAGTAACCTTTCCATTTTCTTCTCTTGTAATTTCTGAAGTACTTCCTAAGTCACTTGCTGAAACTATTTTTGTTCCGAAAAAGATAGTTGATACTAAAGTTGATATTAAAATCGCAGTAATTATTTTCCTAGACCTCATAAATAATCCTCTCCTTCCTATTGTTTACTTTATACATAAATATTAATTTATATTTCGAATTAATTAATATCATTTTTTTTAATAAAACAAAAAAAATCGAGATGCATATTACAAATTATGCATCTTAAAATACTATTTTTTCATTATCTGTTGTAAAAATACAAAAAAAATTGTAGAATTTATTTCTAATTATGTTAATATATTTTTTATTTGTTGCTATTTAATACTAATAAATATTAATTATTTTATAGAAAGGATTCAATATGTTTAAAGAAGAATTACTAGAAATATCAGAAAGACTTCAACTTAATATATTAAAAAAACTCTATTTGAATAATGGGAGAATAGCTAAATACGAATTATATAATACCCTTAATATTTCTCCTCCTACATTAAAATCACATCTTGAAAAGATTGATCTTTTACTAAAAAGTCATTATGATAATAAAGTTCAGGTAATCTACATGAAAAATGACATTATCTTAAAATATGAAAATTATATTAATCTAGAACATTTGATGTCAATATGTATAAAAAACTCATTAAAATATAGCCTTCTAAAATATCTATTTGAAAATAATCATAAACCATTAAGCAGCATAAAGATTTGCAATGAACTAAATATTAGCCTATCTACTTTAAATAGAAAAGTTTTTGAATGCAACTGTATGCTAAAGGAATTTGATATATGTATAAAAAAATATAGACTTGAAGGATCAAAAGCGCAGATTTCTTATTTTTTCTATTCACTTTTTGTAAATATTGGAACAACATCATCTAATCCCAATTTTATATTTAATAAATTACTTAACTTTTTTCATAAAAAATTTAATATTTCTTTTAATATAAAACAAAAATACTCATTATATATATGGACTACTATTATTAGTGAACGGACATTCTTTTTTAGAAGAGATTGTTTTCATGATAGATTTCATAAAAATAATTTAAAGAGTAATAGTTTTTTTTTAGAACTTAAAACATTTTTTGAAGAAAATCATTTTAATAAAGACATAGGAGAATGTCTATCTTATACAACTATTTGTTTTATATTAAGTTTCAATATGCTTCCCATTGATTTTGTTATTAATAATATTAAATTTAAAAATAATATAGCTTATAAAAACTATGAACTAATACTTAGTGAAATTGACAGATTATTTATTTATTCACCTGATAATTTTAATGCTACATTAAAGTGTAATTTATTAAATATATGCTATAAACAATATTTCTTCAAAGGAATTTTCTATTCAAATGATTATATAACAACACAACATTATCTAAATGAATTTTCAAGCTATTCTCGAATAAAGTTCGTTGAAAAATTATTATTAAAAATACACACTTTAACAAATAATTACTATATAGATAATGAATATTTTAAATTCTGTACAATCCTTACTCTGAATTATATAAATGGTCATACTAAGTGCCCAATAACTATAGGTGTATTATCTCAAACAGAAAATTTAACTTTAACTTCTACAATTAATGATTTAAATAACGTCCTAAGAAAAAAATTTGATGTCATAGTAGAAACATATGATGAAAATAAAAAAAATTATGATTTAGTAATAACTAATTTCAATCTAAAATTTAAATTTTTATCAAATAATTATGATAATATATATTCCTTCACAAATTTAGGCATAAAATATGATTTAGAAAATATAATAAAACTACTAAATAAAATAGAAGAAAAAAATTAAAGAATAAATTTTAATGCCATTTAGATAAAAATTTTTTCTAAAATCAATAAAATAAGGAACTTCATAGTAATGTATCTTATAACTAAATATATATGTAATCTATATCTTACAACTCATGATTTAGTAGTGTATGAAATAAATATGTTTTTCTATCCTTTTTCAAGATACACTTATTTTTATTTTAAAGAAATAATTTTAGGTGATTAAAATATAAAGACACCTTTATTTATATATTATCCATGTAAATTAAGTGTATTTGGGTTTTTATTAGCATTTTCTATACCTATTGGTGAATTGGAAATAATATATGCGTTAATAGTTAACAATTGTAAATATTATTTAGAGAAAAAAGAAGAAAAAGTGATTAGTATAGAAAAAATAATAAATAATTTAATATAAAAAAGTGTGTAGTAGCTTCATTCAGAACTAGTACACACTTTTTTTATCTCCACCTTGATTTCATTTCAAGAAAAAATACAAAATTATATATTTGTGCTTTTGAAATTATTTTATCCAACTATATCATATTACCATAAATTTCATTATTTTATAAGACTTGTATTTGTATTTTATTTCCTTTAAGCTTAAATAAAAACAAAGCAAGGGGGAATTTATTATGAATAATAAGAAAATATCTAGTTTTATATCGAGTGGAATACTAGCAATGTCTATAATAAATCAACCTATTTTAGCAAAAGCTAATGAAATTACTAATGATTATAAGCCTACTATAGAAAAAAGTAATCAATCTAAAGAATATTATCAAAATATTATTGAGAATAGAGGCAAAATATTAACAACTACAGATTTTGATAAAATAAATAATATACTAATTCAAAAAGAAAAAAACAATGTAAAATTAAGTGATACAGAAATATTAAAATTAATAGTAAAGGCAATTAAAGAAAAAGAAACTAAACCTCAAGCTAGAAAATATAATATTTTTAATCAAAAAGTAACTAGACTCGAATTATCATTAACAGGTGCATATCCTCGTGAAGCTTTATTAGTTTTTTCAAATTCTAAAAAAGCAAATAAGGCAGCACAAAGCAGATATGTAAGCAAGCCTTCTTCAGTTTTATATAAAGGAAACGGAGATGCTTTTAGACATGCTTATTGGAACGTTTTAAATCGTAGATCTGTGGGCGAATCTTTTGCTAAACTTTTTTCAGATGCTCATGAATCAGAAGAACCAAATGGTATCGATAAAACAATGGATTTAAGAAATAATAAGATAGGAATAGATTTAGGTAAATATACAAACAATCCAGAAACTGTTGTTAAATACGTTAATAACGGATGGCTATGGAGAATTGTAAATAATAAACTTACAGTTACTGATTCTAGTGGAAGGAAGTAAAATTACATGATTAAAAAAAATGTATTAGCCAGATTTATAATATTAATAACAATTATATTGTTTTCAATTTTAATATATTTTGCATTCTTCTATAAAAACTATATAAATATAGAAATTAAAAACAATACAAATTCAACAATAAGTAATTTAAAAATAACTTCTAAATCATTTAAAAGTGACATAAATATTCCATCAATAAAATCAAATGAAAAATATAAAGTTAAAATAGATCCAGACAAAGAATTTACAGAAGGGGCAGCAAGCATTCAACTAGAGCATATTAACATACAAAATCAGAAAGAATTTTTTAGTGTAATAGGATATACAGAAGGATCTGCTGAAAATGTAAAAATAATACTCAAAAACTATGAAAACGGAAAATTACTTATCAATGTAAACGGAGAAGAAATGTATGGTGTAAGTGAGAAAGAAATGTACGGAGAAGAAATAAACACAAAACAAAATTAAACGCAAATTAAAATAGATATAAAAATGAAAGAAATTATAAATATGAAAAAGCACTAGCTGTTATTTATAATCTGGACTCTCTGTCAAGGACACTTGAAAAAAAGAGTTAAAAGTTTATACAGCTAAAAGCTGACTTCGATATTGTATCGAAGTCAGCTTTTTTAATCCGTATTGTCAGCGCTCTTCATTATAATATTTCATATATTTTCTAATAACTTTTTTTAGTTCATCTAATGTTTCACAATTCTTATACTCTACCTCATCTTTCATATGCAAAAAAATGATTCTTGTAGTACATTATCCCAACAGTTTCCACGACGAGACATTGATTGATTAAGTTTATACTTCTTAAGCAAATTTTGGAATTTCGGGCTAGTATAATGGCTTCCTTGATCTGAATGAATAAATGCATCTTCTGGAAGTTTAAAGTTCAATTTTTTAAATAATATCTTTACTGTATCTAAAACTATATTAATATGGAGACTATTAGAAATGTTATATGGCAAGTATGTTATATCTTTAAGTAGTATTTTTCCTGGTATTTCTTGTTTAAATTTTCTATTTAATAAGTTTGTAACAGTTCTATGCTCCTTTGTTGCTTTCACTAAGCGCTTATAAGGATTTGCTCGTCTGAATGGAAAGATAATATTATATTTTCTTCTTATTCTTTGAATTTTTTTGCGATTAAATATTATATTGAATTTCTGTTCAAGAAGCATTTTAATCGTTCTAGAGCCTTTCTTAAAGCCCTTATAATTAAAGGCTTTAAGAATTATATTTCTAGATTTTAAATCAGATTTTTCTTTAATTTAATAACTTCTAGTTCCTAGAAAATTTTTTTACTCACTACTAATCACCTCTAAATTTTATTGTACGTAAAAAGAACGTATATAGATAACCTCTTTTTTATAAGTATCTACTATATAGGTTCCAGTTTATAATAACTAACCCTTTTTTAAGTTTCTATTATTGATTTACTACTATACTAAAGCTTTAACCCATTTACCTGATTTTAATCTTGCAAATTCAAATATAATCTTAACTATTTCTTCTAAACAAATTAAGAAGTATACGACTGTTACAGGAACATTTAATATAGTCGCACCTATAAATGCTATAGGAACTGCAAAACACCATATAGTTCCCGCTTGTACTAACATTGAATAGGTAGTATCTCCACCACCTCTAAATACTCCAACTATCATTACAACATTAAAGAACCTTATAGGACAAAATAGTGCCATTATATGAAGTACCCTCATAGTGTCACTATAAGTTTGCGCTGTTACATTAAATGGTGCAATTATTACTTTAGCTAAAGCCCATATTGCTATTCCTATAACTAGTCCTATTATAGGTGATACTAATCCTATTTTCTTAGAATAATCTACAGCAACATCTTCTTCATCTGCACCAATTTTATTTCCAACCATAATTGATGCCGCTGTTGCAAGTCCTATACAAAGAACCATAAACATATTATTTAGTGTAGTAGCTATCTGCATAGTTGCGACTGCACTTGTCCCAATTTGTGCATAAGCAATTGAAAATGCAGTCATTCCAAAAGACCAAATAAGCTCATTCAAAATCGTTGGTGTTGCTGTATTAAAGTATCTTCTAACAAAACTTCTATCAAAATTAATCATTTCTTTTAAACTTGCTGCTACTCTATTTTTCTTTATATAAATAGCAGATATTATAAATACCATCTCTATTCCACGAGCTATCATAGTTGCAAGTGCCGCTCCGTTTACTCCCATCTTTGGCATTCCTAAATTTCCAAAAATAAATACCCAGTTTAAAAACGCATTACTTAAAACCCCAATTAAACTTGCATACATAGGTATTCTTGGCTGTTCTGTGCTTCTTAAAGCTGAGGAGAATGCCATAGTTAGGTTAGTAAATATATAACTCATTGATACTATTCTAAGATATAATGCACCAAGCTCTATTACCCTTGGATCATTTGATAAAATCCCCATTATTTTATCTGCAAAAAATAATGCTCCAATCCCAAATATTATTGTTGCTACAAAGCCAACAGATATATTAAGACCTAGCATACTCTTTATATTTTTCTCATCTCTCTTGCCCCAATATTGAGCCATAAATACACTAGCACCCGCGTTTATTCCCGTTAATGCTAACATAAAAATAAAGAAATATTGATTAGCTAGTCCAACTGCTGCAATTGCGTCTTCCCCAAGCTTTCCAATCATTAAGTTATCAACTAAATTTAATGAAGAGGTAATAAAACTCTGCAAAGTTATTGGTAGTGCTAGTGTTATCATAGTTTTAATAAACTTTTTATCTTTAAGTATTTCTTTCATATTTCCTCCCTTTCTAGACAAAAAAGAGCACACGGGTAGTCTAGCCGCCCATCTGCTCAAATCTAACTAAAATATTATATTAACTATGCCATTAATTATTTTCTAATAATTAATAAATTATGTCAATAGTAAATAATTAATTAATATTTTATTGATTGTTTATGACTAATTGTAAATTTATTTACCTAGTTACTTTTTATATAAAATATGTATTTTTATAGAATTAAGGTTAAAGAAAGTTTATATCAATTACTTAATTGATATATAAAAAATCATTTTGTATTATTTTACATATTTTATATTATTTTCATAATATTATTTTACTTAAAATTTATGAAAAATATGATATTTCTATGATTTTTATACAACTTTCTTAGCTATCTTATACATTTTTTTATTTCCAAATCTAATTTATTCTATCTCCCTCTCTTCCACTTAACTTTTTTTAATTATTGCTGTACAATATATTAGTTGATTTTAATCATTTTTTACAAAAGGTGGTGATTTTATGGTAATGCAAAAGCTTTTAAGCAAGACTAGACAAGCTATAAATGATTTTCAGTTAATTGAAGATGGAGATAAGATAGCTGTTGGTTTATCTGGAGGTAAAGATAGCCTAACATTATTACACATATTAAAAGCTTATCAACGTTTTTCTCCACAAAAATTTGATCTTATTGCTATAACTTTAAATCCTGGAGATGTTGATAATAGCCCATTACATAAACTTTGTGAGAATTTATCTGTTGAATTTCATGAAATTCAAACAAATATAACTGAAATTGTATTTGATATTAGAAAAGAAAAAAATCCTTGCTCTTTATGTGCTAATTTAAGACGTGGTGCATTAAATGATAACGCTAAAAAACTTGGCTGTAACAAGGTTGCTCTTGGTCATCATAAAGATGATGCTATAGAAACTTTAATGCTTTCAATTAGTTATGAAGGAAGAATTAATTGCTTTTCACCAAAAAGTACAATGGAAAAATATGATGTAACACTGATAAGGCCAATGGTATACATAGATGAATCTATGATAAGAAAGGCTGTACAACTTTATAATTATCCAGTTATAAAGAACCCTTGTCCTGCTGATGGAAAAACAAAGAGACAAGATATAAAAGAACTTATACGTAATATGGATAAACAGATCCCAGGTTTTAAAAAGAGTCTATTTGGCTGTTTAAATAATTCAGAGCAGTTATTTATATGGGATAAAGACAAAGTTAGGAGGATGTAAACTTGTCTAATTTAATTAACAATAAGGGAAAAGCTATATTCTTTATGATATTAGCCTCTTTCTTTTTTACAACTATGAATATGTTTGGTAAGCTCGCTTCTGGCGTTACCCCTTACCAGAAAACTTTTCTAACAAATGCTGTTGCAACAGTAATTGTTTGTATAATTATTTTTAAGAGAAAGGCATCATTTTTAGGTCATAAGGGTAATAGAAAATATCTATTTTTAAGAGGAATAATGGGTACTGTATCTATATGCGCATTTTATTTTTCTTTAGATTATTTATTATTGTCTGATGCAACTATGTTAAATAAATTAAGTCCTTTCTTTGCAATTATTTTTTCATTCCTTTATTTAAAAGAAAAGATTACAGGAAAACAATTAATATTTTTACTTTTAGCTTTTGGTGGTAGTTTATTTGTAATAAAACCACATTTTGACTCTTCAATAATCCCATCACTTATGGGAATAGTAGCTGCTGCCTGTGCAGGTCTTGCATATACTATGATTAGGGTTATTGGTGATAAAGAGGACTTCTTTACTGTTATACTATCCTTTACAGGAATTGCAACAATAGTTTGTGCTCCCTTTATGTTTATTGATACAGCTGGTCTTACAACATCTAATATCATATATATGATACTTGCTGGTCTTTGTTTTGTTCTTGGACAAGTATTCTTAACTCTTGCCTATAGAAATGCTCCAGCATCTGAAATATCAATGTTTGATTATGTAGGTCTAATAATAGCTGCAATATATGGATTTATATTATTTAGTGAAATCCCAGATATCTTATCAATAATAGGATACATAGTAATTATATTAGCCTCATTCTTAAACATAATTGTTAAAAATAAAAAAGCTTAAAAATAAAACTCATCATCTACTTAGATGATGAGTTTTTATATTTCTCTTAAAAATGTACTTGAACTAATAATAGTGCTCCTGCAAATACCGTTATAATAATCATTAACGGCATTATAAATCTAAGCCATTTATTATAAGTTACATCTATCATAGCTAATGTGGCCAGTATAAGCCCCGTTGGTGCTATAAATGATATTAATCCTTGACCAAATTGATATGAGCTTACTATTACGTCTCTTGGAAGTCCTACAGTATCTGCAAGTGGTGCCATAATAGGAATAGCTAAAACAGCAAGACCTGAAGATGATGGAATGAAGAATCCTAATATAACAAATATTACAAGCATTAATATTATAAATATTGATCCATTCATGCCCTTAACTGATCCTGAGAAGAAATTAAGCAGTGTATCTGAAATTTCTCCATTTTCAAGAATTAAGTTTATGGATCTTGCAACACCAATTACAAGTGCAACTCCAACCAAGTCACCAGCACCAGCTATAAAGTTATTTACAAATTCTTTTTCATTTAAATCTGATATAAATCCAAGTATTATACCAACAACAAGGAATAGTGCAGTCATCTCTGTGAACCACCATCCTCGCATTGAAACACCATATATCATTACAACAAAGGCTAATGCGAATATAATAAGCATTAATTTTAATCTAAATGTAAACTTAGGTACATCCTTTGCTGATTCATGTAGGAATTTACCTTCAATTTCTTGCTTTTGATCGTATATAAGTGATTTACTTGGATCGTTCTTTACTTTATTAGCATACTTAACTATATAAACAAGAGTTATTACAGTAGCTATTACCAATCCAACTCCTCTAAATACTAATCCTTCTGTAAAGTTAATACCTGCTGAATTGGATGCTATAACTGATGAAAATGGATTTACTGTTGAGAACATAGTTCCTATAGATGAACCCATGTATATAGTAGCTATACATACTATAGCATCATATCCTGCCGCCAAGAATATTGGCATCAATATAGGATACAGAGCTATAGTTTCTTCTGCAAGACCAAAAGTTGTTCCTCCAAGTGCTATTAAAATATTCAATAATATAATTAGTAAATATTCTTTACCTTTAGTAGCTTTTGAAAGACTTGCAATACCTGCATTAAATGCTCCTGTTGTATTTAAAACACCTATTACCCCACCTATTATTAAAATAAACATTATTATATCTATTGTGTCATATGTACCTTGTATTGGGGCTTCTATTATTTCAGCTATACCTTGAGGCTTCTGCTCAACCTTTTCATATGTATCTGGAATAGCTATAGGCTTATTTATACTCTCGTCAACAAACTTATCTAAGCCAATCTTTATTCCAAGCTTATTTAGAGTATCTTGAGTCGCTGGCTCAGTACTTGTTTCTCCATGAGGTGTAGTTATTGTAAAGTTCTTATCATCTTTATTATAACTTAGCTTTGCATATGCACCAGCTGGAACTATATAAGTTAATACAGCTGATAATATTAAAACAATAAACAAAACTGTAAAGGCTGTTGGAAAGCTTAATTTTTTCTTTTTTTTCATCAATACTCCTCCTTAGTTTTTATAAAAATTAATATATATATATAATTGTTACAATTATAGCAAGATATATTAAATAAACCATGAACATGAAAAAGAATTTACTTGAATTTTTATTCATTAAGATTATAATAATAAAAAAGAATTGAAGGGAGTGATATAATTATGAAAAATATAGTTTTAGCCGGTGGATGTTTCTGGGGAGTAGAAGAATTCTTATCTAGAATTAAAGGTGTTACTGAAACAGAAGTAGGTTATGCAAATGGTAGAACAGAAAATCCAACTTATGATGATGTATGCTATAAAAATACTTATTTTGCTGAAGTATGTAAAGTTACATATGATGAAAGTATATTATCCTTAAAAGAGTTATTAAATGAGTTTTTTAAAATAATAGATCCAACAGCTCTTAATAGGCAAGGAAACGATGTAGGAAGCCAATATAGAACAGGTATATATTATTTGGATTCCTCTGTTATACCTACAATTGAATCTGCAATAAATGAAGAACAACAAAAATATAGCAAAAAAATTATCACAGAGGTTAAACCATTACAAAACTACTATAAAGCTGAAGAGTATCACCAAAAATATCTAAAGAAAAATCCTAATGGATACTGTCATATAAAATTAGATTAACCTAATTTTATATATAATAATTTAATTTTTATATATTGTGCAAATACCTAATATAGATAATAAGTATTATCTGTATTAGGTATTTGTTTTATAACTTTTTTTATTTATTTTATACTGTAAATCTATGGTATACTTGTATAAGTTAATTTAAATATAAATTTTTTATACATTCTAAAGGAGTCTTTTTATGTACTACGATTACCATATGCATTGTGACTTTTCTGCTGATTCTAAAACATCGATGATAGATATGGTAGAAAAATCAGTAGACCTTGGCCTTAAAGAAATTTGTTTTACTGATCATGTTGATTGTGACATAATTGGTAATCCAAATGTAAAGATAGATTATACCAAGCATTTTAATGCTTTAGAGTACTATGCAAATAAATATAAAGATAGAATCTCTATAAAAAAAGGAATAGAAATGGGATTTTAAGATCATATTTTGGATAAATGTTCTAGGGATATTAAACCCCATAAATTTGATTTTGTAATAGCATCAATTCATTCAATAGATAAGCTTGAGCTATTTACTGGAGATTTCCATAAGGGAAAATCTCAAAAAGAGGCCTACTATGAAAAGTATTATAAAAGATTGCTAAGTATAATTACTAACTATAAAGATGAAACCGGAATTTATTAAAATATAATACTTACTTTTTATATAACTATAGAAATTATTTTCTATAGTTATATTTTTTTATCGAATTTTATGGTAAATTTTTACTTAACTTATAAATCTTTTATGTTACATATGTTGCTAAACTATTATTCTCATTCAAAAATTACTATTATATATTTTTATCTAAACTCGCCTTATATCTACGTTCATCTAGCATATTCAGTCTTAAATATATAACTTTTTCTTCAAACAAATTCAAAATATGTAACAAAGCTTTTACTTACCTACTATCTATCGCTGTAATTCTTAATAAACATTCAATTTTATTGAAACTTTATCACTTAAAATGTATTTTTATTATTAATATTAAGTTTTTTCATAGCTTTATTTGAATATATTTAGGTTTATACATTTTGCACCTCTAAGTATATAGTATTATCATTAAATCATGGTTACAGAACAAAAGAATATATAAATTTTGTGCCCCCTTTATTAAATATAAATTTATATAGATTTAATCCCTAAAATTACATGCTTAATAAAAAAAGCTGCTTTAAAATTACTTAATAAAGTAAATTTAAAACAGTTTTTTTTATTTATTCATTACCTGTTTGATTTCAAATGGAATATCTATTTCTATATCAAAATCTTTGATTACTGAATTTTTATTAAGCTTTTCTAACTTAAATTATATATTTTTTTATATACGAAAAGGACCTAGAAATCCCCCAATTTCTAGATCCTTTATAATGTATAATTTGTGTACTGTTGTAGCTTTTAAGCTAACTTTTCTCCCATCATTACTCCCATAGCTGAAGCCATCATAAGACCTCTAGTCCATCCACTAGAATCTCCTAGACAGTATAACCCATTAACGTTTGTTTCAAAATTCTCGTCTATTATAACTTTATTACTATAGAACTTAATTTCTGGTCCATATAAAAGTGTTTCTTCACTTGCAAAACCAGGAACTACTACATTTAATGACTCTATAAAGTTTATTATATTAGTCATTGTTCTATATGGTATAGCTGATGTTAGATCCCCTGCAACTGCATCTGGTAATGTATACTTAACATTTGATCTATCAAGCTCTTTTTGCCATGTTCTCTTACCTGCTAATATATCTCCATATCTTTGAACTAGTATGCTACCATTACCAAGCATATTTACAAGTTCTGCAACCTTTTTACCATACTCTATTGGCTGGTTAAAAGGTTCTTCAAAATTGTGCGAGCTAAGTATAGCAAGATTTGTATTATTTGACTTCTTATCTTTGTATGAGTGACCATTTACTATAGCCATATTATTATCATAATTCTCTTGTGATACAAAACCTCCAGGGTTTTGGCAGAATGTTCTTACCTTATCCTTAAATGGAGCTGGATATCCTATAAGTTTTGATTCATATAAAACGTTGTTTACACTCTCCATAACTTCGTTTCTAAGCTCAACACGTACCCCAATGTCAACAGTTCCAGCTTTATGTGCTATATTATGATCTATACACATATCCTTAAGCCAGTCAGCACCTTTTCTTCCTGTTGCAACAACAACTGTATCTGAGAAGATATCTTCATCTTTAGTTCTAGTTACTGAATCCGTTACCTTAACCCCTTTAATTTTTCCATTTTCTATTATTAAGTCCTTTACTGAAGTATTAAACTTAATTTCTATTCCCTTTTCTAATAAGTGCTCTTGAATCTTCAAATAAATTTCTTGTGCCTTTTCTGTTCCTAAATGTCTTATAGGACAATCTACAAGTTTTAAATTTCCTTCAATAGCTTTTCTTCTAATTTCTTTTACTGCTTCAGGATTATCTAATCCTTCTACCCTATTATCTGCCCCAAATTCAAGATATATCTTATCTGTGTAATCTATGTATTTCTGAACTAAATTGCCCCCTATAAGCTCTGGTAAATCTCCTCCAACTTCATAGTTAAGTGATAGTTTTCCATCTGAGAATGCTCCTGCCCCTGAGAATCCTGTAGTTATATGACAATATGGTTTACATGAAACACATTTATTTGTCTTTTCCTTTGGACAACTTCTCTTATCTATGCTTCTTCCTGCTTCTATTAATAATACTTTCTTATTTGGCTCTCTTTTATTTAATTCTAGAGCAGTGAATATTCCCGCTGGCCCTGCTCCCACTATTATTACTTCATAATTCATAAATAAACATCTCCCTTATCATAAACGAAATAATATTAAGTGATCCTATAGCCAAGAGCTTTTTACGGAAGCTCGGTAGAAACATCTCCCCTTATTAGAGATTTATACAGGCCTTAATGTTCGATTTTTCTGTTTTAATTAACCCTTATATGGAAATTGTAATCTAGATTAAATAAAAAATCAAGCTTTTTACGAATTTTATTTTAATTATATTTACTATTATACGTATATATTAATCGTATTTTTTATATTCTTATAAAAGAACTCTCTATAAAGTTTAGTATTCCTTTATAGAGAGTTCTTTCACCTTTTGAAAACTAATCAAGGAAAACATCTATCATAATACCTGTTATAATATATACTAATATAAGTCATATTACTTTACATGCAACAAGACGCCTATGAGTTTGGAAGAGTAACCTTTTTCAAAGTTTTAATATATAATTTTTCTAATAATGGAATGATGTCTTGTTTTGAATCTGAAGCTATTTTTCTTATTTCTAATTCAATTCCTTTATCATGTAATTTCTTAAATGCTTCTATATCCTGTTCATCTACTGATACTGCATTTGTAATTTGTTTTTTACCATATTTAAATGACATTCCTCCAATATTAACACTCCTAATATCAACACCTTGATCTACCATTCTTAAAATATCCATTGGATTTGTGAAAAGAAATAATACCTTATCATCTAAATATTTAAGATCATTGTACACTCTTACTGCTTTATCAACGTCAACAACGTGCGCCTTTATCCCTGGAGGCACTACTTGTGTTAATAAAGTCTTTCTTATTTCATCATTTGCAACTTCATCATTACAAACTATTATTCTATTACAACCTGTTTGCTTACTCCAAATTGTAGCTACTTGTCCATGTATTAATCTATCATCTATTCTTGCTAAAACTATTTTCATTATAAATCATCCTCCTCAGTATACTTCTTATGTCTATATTTTTAATAGCAAAACTCATGCCAAAGTTTATCATAAAACAAAAAAAATTGTACAAACTAACTATAGCCTTATAATTTAGCTATAAAAAATTTGTACAAATTTCTTATTGATACGCTTTTTTATATTTCTGATACAGTTCTAATACTATATTAATATACTTCTTATATTTTTGATACTATAATAATACCATCTCTGTAATGTAATATATTTCATCTTCACTTATTTCTAAATTTAATGATTCTTTGAATATTAAACAAGCATTTCTAATTTTATTTACTATATTATAATCAAATTTGCCTCTATCATCCATATATACTAATTCATCTTTAAGAAGTACTCTCTCTAATGCACAAGCTGTATGAAGGGCTATTCTAAGCTTCATTGAGTTAATAAAATCCCTCTCCAATTCACTTTCTAACATTTCTATAAACTCTAAAAGAAGATTAATAATTTTATCTGGATTTAAATAAGTAATAGTTTCTTTTAAACTGTCGTAACATAAATTATTTAATACAATATCCTCATGAGCACTATCTTCTATACTAATACTTTCACCTTTAAATATATTTTCTATTATTTTTTCTCCTGTTCCTGATATTAAACTTTCAAGTGATATAAATGGAATATTCATTTTAGGATCGATGACTCCAACTATAGCTAAGACTTTATTATTCTTAGATATATTATTTATTTTATTTTCATGATCCTTTATACCTATTGGGATAACCTCAATCTTTTCCTCAGATATATTATGAACAACATCCTCAACTAATCCCTTTAATTTAATTGCCGCACCTTTACCACTAGAACATATTGTTACAATTACACCATTTGATTTATCATCGTTACCTGTCTCTTTAGTATTGACACTGTATCCCTTAAATGCCCTTAAATATTGATACAATCCCTCTAAATCAACATCATTTAATGAAGACTTTCTTGCAGCTTCTAATACAGTAGGAGTAGATACCATATCTAATGTTCTTATCTTTATTCCCGTATTTTCATAAATTATATTTCCAAAACTATTAAGAGATCCCATATCAACAAGTAGCATTACACCTTTTCCTCTATCAATCTCTTTAACCTTTTGAGTAACTAATTCCAGTGTATCCTTCGGACTTATTTCAAGTGGCATATCAACCGCAAGTATATTGTCACTATCAAATAATTTTATAGCCACATTAACCATACTACTTGCAGTGCTACTTCCATGAGCTGCAACTACTACACCAATTTTTGCATTAATATCAGTTTCTTCTATTGATGTTAATAGTAACGTTATATACGTAACCTCTCCAGTTGGAATTGTAGCCTTAAAATATTGTGATGCTCTTTGGCATATCTCTTTTGATAATTCATATTCTTTTGGATAATCTGCTATAAGCTCTTCCATCTGTTCATAATCCGGCTCTATATTTTTATTTAATCTATTAAAAAATGCACTCATATGTAGACTCATAGCATAAATAAATCTTTCATTATATTTTCTTCCAAGCCTCTCCTCAGCTAAATCTTTAATTTGCTCAACAAAAGCTATTATATTTTCATCAACTATTTTTAATAGACCCTGTCTTGAATATTTATCATTTTTTAATTTATCATAGAAGCATTTTATATGAACTGTTATATCAGTTGTAATAAATTTATTTATTGCATCTTCATCCATACCCTCTTCTCTAAGTACAGAGGCCTTATCCTCTATTATCTTATATAAATTAAATGGTGGCTCATAATTACTATTCTCTTCAAGTTTTATTATACTTTTTTCTGGGTTTATTATAAGATCTGATGGTATTATATTTAGTATTTCTTCTTTTTCTTTTATTTTAGAGCTTATTCCAATAAGTCCACTTTGTATATTGTTTGGCATCATTTTTAAATTAATATCAATATATCCATCCTCATTTATACTGTTTAGGAATCCCTTAGCACATAAAAGTTGTATATTAGATTTTAATTGCCCTATATTACCAAAAGTTGTACTCCCTA
>NZ_JAFBDA010000041.1 GCF_016907995.1 Clostridium sardiniense
TATTTGAATGATTCAGCGAACCCCTTGTTAGCTAATACAGTTGTGATAGCTGCTGTTAATGTAGTCTTACCGTGGTCTACGTGACCTATTGTTCCAATGTTAACGTGTGGTTTACTTCTTTCGAATTTTGCTTTTGACATTGTTATTCCTCCTTCATTTAAATGACATATTGTCATTATTGTACCGTTTTATATATTTTTAAATATTTGGTATGAAATATTTACACCATTTAGTATAAATATTTTCAATCTATTTAAGTGAGAGATACTACATAAAGGTAGTTCTCTCTTATTTATAATTTTATCAAGAATTATTTAGCTTTCTTTCCTGCTACTTCTTCTTGAATGCTCTTAGGTACTTCTTCATAGTGATCAAATACCATTACATAAGTTCCTCTACCTTGAGTTTTAGATCTTAATGTAGTTGCATATCCGAACATTTCTGATAATGGAACGAACGCTCTTATAACTTGACGTCCATTTCTTTGCTCCATACCTTCCATTCTACCTCTTCTTGAGTTGATATCACCAATAACATCTCCCATGTACTCTTCTGGTACGATTACTTCAACCTTCATTGAAGGTTCTAGTAATGTAGGATCTGCCTTTTTCATAGCGTTCTTGAATGCCATTGATCCAGCAATCTTGAATGCCATTTCTGATGAATCGACATCATGGTATGAACCGTCGAAACATTTTACTTTGAAGTTTATAGTTGGGAATCCAGCTATAACACCACTTTCAGCTGCTTCTTGGATACCGTTATCTACTGCAGGAACATATTCTCTTGGAATTGATCCCCCAACGATAGCGTTTTCGAATTCATATTCTCCTTCTGTTGGAATCATTTCGATCCAGCAGTGTCCGTATTGTCCTCTACCACCAGATTGTCTTACGAACTTACCTTCAGCTTTAACAGCTTTCTTGATAGTTTCTTTGTAAGCAACTTGTGGAGCCCCTACGTTACATTCAACTTTGAATTCTCTTTGTAATCTATCAACGATGATATCTAAGTGTAATTCACCCATACCAGCTATGATTGTTTGACCAGTTTCTTGGTTAGTCCAAGTCTTGAATGTTGGATCTTCTTCAGCTAACTTAGCTAAAGCGATACCCATTTTTTCTTGACCAGCCTTAGTCTTTGGTTCGATTGCAATTGAGATAACTGGTTCTGGGAATTCCATGCTTTCTAGGATAATTGGATTTGCTTCATCACATAAAGTATCTCCTGTAGTTGTATTCTTTAACCCAACTACTGCTCCTAAATCTCCAGCTCTTAATTCGCTTATTTCTTCTCTTGAGTTAGCGTGCATTTTAACTAATCTACCGATTCTTTCTTTCTTACCCTTGCTTGAGTTAAGAACGTAAGTACCACTTTCCATTATACCTGAGTAAACTCTTGTAAATGCAAGTCTTCCTACGAATGGGTCAGTAGCTATCTTAAATGCTAATGCTGACATTGGAGCATCATCGCTAGCTTCTCTTTCTAATTCTACATCTGCATCATCAACTGATATCCCTTTTACTGCTGGTATATCTAAAGGTGATGGTAAGTAATCAACAACTAAGTCAATCATTTCTTGAACACCTTTATTTTTGTATGATGAACCACAGATTACAGGAACTATTTCATTATTGATAGTAGCTTTTCTTAAAGCAAGCTTTAACTCTTCTTTAGTTAACTCTTCACCATCTAGGTATTTCATCATTAACTCTTCATCAGTTTCAGCTATTGCTTCTATCATAATGTTTCTGTATTCTTCTGCTTTATCTTTTAATTCAGCTGGGATTTCTCCTCTTTCGATGTCTTTTCCTAAGTCATCTTTGTGTATAAGTGCTACATCTTCTATAAGGTCGATCATACCTGCGAAGTTTTCCTCTGCACCTATTGGAATTTGGATAGCTATAGCGTTAGCTTTTAATCTATCTCTTACTGAATTGATACAAGCATAGAAATCAGCTCCAGTAGCATCCATCTTATTTACATAGATAGCTCTTGGTACTCCATAGTTATCAGCTTGTGTCCAAACTGTTTCCGTTTGTGGTTCAACCCCACTCTTTGCATCTAAAACAGTTATAGCACTATCTAGACATCTTAATGATCTTTCAACTTCAACAGTGAAATCTACGTGTCCAGGAGTATCGATTATGTTTATCGCATATCCCTTCCATTGACAGAATGTAGCAGCAGAAGTGATTGTTATACCTCTTTCTTGCTCTTGTGCCATCCAGTCCATTTGTGAAGCACCATCATGTGTTTCTCCGATTTTGTGTGTTCTACCAGTGTAGAATAATATACGCTCAGTAGTTGTTGTCTTACCAGCATCTATGTGAGCCATAATTCCTATATTACGAAACTTATCTAAAGGAAATTCTCTTGACATAATAATTCCTCCTCTCAATGAGTAATTTTAAATTCAACAAAACTGTTTTGGCTGAGGCCAAAACAGTCTTAAAATTAGTATCTGTAGTGAGCGAATGCTTTGTTAGCTTCAGCCATTTTATGAGTATCTTCTCTCTTTTTAACAGCAGCTCCTGTGTTATTAGCAGCATCTAATAATTCTCCTGCTAATCTTTCGCACATTAACTTTTCGCCTCTTTTTCTAGCAGCAGCTAGCATCCATCTGATACCTAAAGTCTGTCTTCTTTCTGCTCTAACTTCTATTGGAACTTGGTAAGTTGCCCCACCTATTCTTCTTGCCTTTACTTCTAATAATGGCATTACGTTATTCATAGCTTCTTCGAAAACTTCTAAAGCATCTTTACCAGTCTTTTCAGCCATAGTTTCAAATGCTTGGTAGCATATTTTTTGCGCTACTCCCTTTTTACCGTCTAGCATGATTCCGTTTATTAACTTTGTAACAACCTTTGAGTTGTACACTGGATCAGCTAAAACATCTCTTTTTGCTATATGTCCTTTTCTTGGCACTTTTCTTCCCTCCTTAACAATTTAAATTTAAGTTCATTGGTACTCGATATATTGCATATCGCAAAGTGCTTCTCTCATCATCTATATAAACTTAATTCATAAATCTATGTAAACACTAAAGATAAGCACTACATTAATTTAAGAAAACCTATTTCTTAGGTCTCTTAGCACCGTACTTTGATCTTCCTTGCATTCTGTTAGCTACACCAGCACAGTCAAGTGCTCCTCTTACAATATGGTATCTAACCCCAGGAAGGTCTTTTACTCTTCCACCTCTTATAAGAACAACGCTATGCTCTTGTAAGTTGTGTCCTACACCACCAATGTATGCAGTAACTTCGTATCCATTTGTAAGTCTTACTCTAGCAACCTTTCTTAGGGCTGAGTTAGGCTTTTTAGGAGTTGATGTTTTAACAACTGTACATACTCCTCTTTTTTGTGGACAGTTTTTTAGTGCTGGAGCTGTTGATTGGTTCGCAGCAACTTTTCTTCCTTTTCTAACTAATTGGCTTATAGTTGGCATTCTTTCACCTCCTGAATTTTATTTATCTATATAAAAAATATTAGATAAAACGAATTTATATTGTCTACAAATTTTACAGTCTTACTATAAAAAACCTCACGAGGCAAAGTTTAACTTTGCCTCAATGAAGTAATGTAGGCAATTATTTGGTTGTATATTTTATTAAACATACAACACGTATTTTAACATTTAAGAATACACATGTCAACAAAATTAATTCCTATTCAACATTTACCACGATATCTTCTTCAATTGTATCATCTTCAACGTCTAATCTTGCTGATCTATATCTCATCATTCCAGTACCAGCAGGAATTAATTTACCTATTATAACATTTTCTTTTAATCCTACAAGTGGATCAATCTTTCCTTTAATTGCAGCTTCTGTAAGAACTCTTGTAGTTTCTTGGAATGATGCAGCTGATAAGAAACTATCAGTTGCAAGAGCAGCTTTAGTTATTCCAAGTAAAACTTGGTCTCCCTTAGCTTCTTCTCCGCCAAACTCTCTTACTCTATTATTTTCTTCTGCAAAATCAAACATATCAATTGTAGTACCTGGTAAAAGATCTGTATCTCCTGATTCAGTTACTTTTACTTTTCTAGTCATTTGTTTAACAACTACTTCTAAGTGCTTATCATTGATATCAACACCCTGTAATCTATAAACTTTTTGAACTTCTGATAAAAGATATCTTCTTGCTCCATCAACGCCTTTAATAGCCATGATGTCATGAGGATTTACTGAACCTTCTGTAATTTCGTCTCCAGCTTCAATGTAATCATCATTTGAAACCTTAACTCTTGAACCAAATGGAATGTCATAGCTTATTTCTTCTCCATCTGCTCCCATTACATGAACCATTCTCTTTTTCTTAGTTTCTTCAACTCTTACAGTACCATTTATTTCACTAACAATCGCAAGACCCTTTGGCTTTCTAGCTTCGAATAACTCTTCAACTCTAGGAAGACCTTGTGTGATATCTCCAGCTGATGCAACACCACCTGTATGGAATGTTCTCATTGTAAGCTGTGTACCTGGTTCTCCGATTGATTGCGCTGCTATTATACCAACAGCTTCACCGATATTAATCTTTTGAGCTGTTGCCATGTTCATACCATAACATTTAGCACAAACACCAATTTTACATCCACATGTAAATACTGATCTGATCTTAACTTTCTTAACACCAGCATTGCTGATCTTTTCAGCTAATTCTCCATCCATGTAATCATCTTTTGAAGCTAAAACTTCGCCAGTTTCTGGATGCATAATATCTTCTGCTGTGTATCTTCCAGTTAATCTTTCCTTTAGTTCTTCGATAATTTCATTACCTTCTTTTATTTCACTAACAACTATTCCTTCGTTAGTTCCACAATCTTCTTCTCTTACTATAACGTCTTGTGATACGTCAACAAGTCTTCTTGTTAAGTATCCTGAATCGGCTGTCTTAAGAGCTGTATCGGCATTACCCTTTCTAGCTCCGTGAGTTGAGATGAAGTACTCAAGGACATCAAGACCTTCTCTAAATGATGCTCTGATTGGTAATTCAAGGATTTTACCTGATGGACTAGCCATAAGACCTCTCATACCTGCTAATTGTTTTATCTGTGACTTAGAACCTCTGGCTCCAGAGTCAGCCATCATGAATATTGGATTCCATTTATCCAAACTATCCATTAGTGCATTAGCAACATCTTCTGTTGTCTTAGTCCATTTTTCTATAACTCTTTCATATCTTTCATCTTCTGATATAAATCCTCTTTTATACATTTTCTCTATCTTATCCACTGTTTCATCAGTTTCTTTTAATAGAGCATATTTTGCTTGAGGTACTATCATATCTGATGCAGCAACTGTAACAGCTCCGATTGATGAATAATGATATCCTAAAGCTTTTATTTTATCAAGCATTATTGAAGTGTCTGTTGGACCGTGCTTCATATAACACTTATCTATTATTGTTCCTAGTGATTTCTTAGTTATTAAGAAATCTACTTCTAGATTAAACTCTTCTTCTGGATTACTTCTATCAACAAAGCCTAAATCTTGAGGAATTGATTCATTGAATATTAATCTACCTACAGTAGTCTTAATTATTCCTGATTTCATTTCTCCATCGACTTCTTTAAACATTCTTACAAATATGTCTGCATGAATTTCTATAGCCTTAACTTCATAAGCCATTATAGCTTCATCTTTTGACATAAAGTACTTACCGCTACCTAGAGCCCCGTCCTTTTCCATAGTCATGTAATAAGAACCAAGAACCATATCTTGAGTAGGTACACAAACTGGCTTACCATCTGATGGCTTCATTATGTTTCCAGCTGCAAGCATTAAGAACCTTGCTTCTGCTTGAGCTTCAACTGATAATGGTACGTGAACAGCCATTTGGTCACCATCGAAGTCAGCGTTGTAAGCTGTACATACTAATGGGTGAAGCTTAATAGCTCTTCCTTCTACTAGAACAGGTTGGAATGCTTGAATACCAAGTCTATGAAGAGTAGGAGCACGGTTAAGCAATACTGGATGATCAGCAATTACTTGCTCTAAGATATCCCAAACTTGTGGCATAACTCTTTCTACCATTCTCTTCGCACTCTTTATGTTGTGTGCTACTCCATCTTGAACTAGCTTCTTCATTACAAATGGTTTGAATAATTCAAGAGCCATTTCTTTTGGAAGACCACATTGGTACATTTGTAATTCTGGTCCAACAACGATAACTGATCTACCAGAATAGTCAACTCTCTTACCAAGTAAGTTTTGTCTAAATCTACCTTGCTTACCTTTAAGCATATCTGAAAGAGATTTTAACGGTCTGTTTCCAGGACCAGTAACAGCTCTTCCTCTTCTACCATTATCGATAAGAGCATCTACAGCTTCTTGAAGCATTCTTTTTTCGTTTCTAACGATTATATCAGGTGCTCCTAGATCTAATAATTTTTTCAATCTATTATTTCTGTTTATAACTCTTCTGTAAAGGTCATTTAAATCTGATGTTGCAAATCTTCCACCATCTAATTGAACCATCGGTCTTAAATCTGGTGGGATTACAGGTATTACATTTATAATCATCCATCTTGGATCATTTCCTGATGCTCTGAATGATTCTACAACTTCTAATCTTCTGATTATTCTTACTTTCTTTTGACCTGTACTATGTTTTAACTCTTCTTTTAGTTCTTTTGAACCATTTTCTAAGTCAATTTCACCTAAAAGATCTTGAACTGCTTCAGCACCCATTCCAGCTACGAAGCTTTCTTCACCATATTTATCTACAGCTTCTCTATACTCTTTTTCGTTAAGAAGTTGTTTCTTTAATAATGGTGTTTCCTTAGGATCAATTACAACATATGAAGCAAAGTATAAGATCTTTTCTAATGATCTTGGTGACATGTCAAGTATTAATCCCATTCTTGATGGAATTCCTTTAAAGTACCAAATGTGAGAAACCGGGGCAGCAAGTTCAATATGCCCCATTCTTTCTCTTCTTACTTTAGCTTTAGTAACTTCTACTCCACATCTGTCACAAACTATACCTTTATATCTAACTCTCTTATATTTTCCACAGTGACATTCCCAATCTTTCATTGGTCCGAATATTCTCTCACAGAATAAACCGTCTCTCTCTGGCTTTAAAGTTCTGTAGTTTATTGTTTCTGGTTTTTTAACTTCTCCCCTTGACCATTCTCTGATTTGTTCAGGGGATGCTAAGCCTATTTGTATGGCATCAAAATTATTTAATTCAAACAAGGGTAATCCTCCCTTCAAAATTAGTGTTCATCGTTAAAATCATCAAGCTCTAAGTTATCTTGAAACTCTTCTAACTGAAAACCTTCATACTCTTCTTCTTCTTCAGCTTCCGCTTCTACTTCTGAAGTGTAGCTGTCTTCAGTCTCTATTACTGGTTGTTTTTCAACAAACTCTTCTGTTCCCTCAATGTTTACTTCTAAATTTGCTGAATCATCTTCTTCGTTAAACTCTTTAAGTCTTACTTCCTCATTGTCATCATTAAGAACTCTAACATCTAAGCAAAGTGCTTGTAATTCCTTTATAAGAACCTTAAATGATTCTGGAACTCCTGGTTCTGGGATATTTTCACCCTTAACTATTGCTTCGTAAGTTTTAACTCTACCAACAACATCATCTGACTTAACAGTTAAGATTTCTTGTAATGTATGAGCAGCACCATATGCTTCTAGTGCCCAAACTTCCATTTCCCCGAATCTTTGACCACCAAATTGAGCTTTACCTCCAAGTGGTTGTTGAGTAACTAATGAGTATGGTCCAGTTGATCTTGCATGGATCTTATCATCAACTAAGTGAGCAAGTTTTAAGATGTACATTATACCAACTGTAACTTCATTATCAAACGCTTCTCCTGTTCTACCATCATATAGAGGAGTTTTTCCGTTTGCATTATAACCTGCATCTCTTAAGCATTGTTCTATATCTTCTTCAGTTGCACCATCGAATACTGGAGTAGCAATGTGCCATCCTAGTGCGCTAGCTGCCCATCCTAAGTGAACTTCTAGTACCTGACCGATGTTCATACGTGATGGAACCCCTAATGGATTTAAGCAGATTTGAAGTGGTCTTCCATCTGGTAAGAAAGGCATATCTTCTTCGGGAAGTACTCTTGAAATAACCCCTTTATTACCGTGACGTCCAGCCATCTTATCTCCAACTGATATTTTTCTCTTTTGAGCTATATAGCATCTTACAAGTTCATTAACACCTGGATTTAATTCATCACCGTTTTCTCTAGTAAATACTTTAATATCTACTATTATACCTGCTTCTCCATGTGGAACTCTTAATGAAGTATCTCTAACTTCTCTTGCTTTTTCACCGAAGATAGCTCTTAATAATCTTTCTTCTGCTGTTAATTCAGTTTCACCCTTTGGAGTTACTTTACCAACAAGGATATCTCCTGATCTTACTTCAGCACCAATTCTGATTATTCCTCTTTCATCGATGTCTTTTAAAGCATCTTCACTTACATTAGGAATATCCCTAGTTATTTCTTCAGGTCCTAATTTAGTATCTCTTGCTTCACATTCGTATTCTTCTATATGAATTGACGTAAATACATCTTCTCTTACTAATTCTTCTGAGATAAGCATCGCATCTTCGTAGTTATAACCTTCCCAAGTTATGAATCCCATTCTGATGTTTTTACCTAATGCTATTTCCCCTAAATCTGTTGATGGCCCATCAGCTAGAACTTGGTTCTTAAATACCATTTCTCCAGCACTTACTAAAGGTCTTTGATTTATACAAGTACCTTGGTTACTTCTCTTGAACTTTAATAACTTGTAAGTATCAACACCGCCATCAACATCTCTCTTAACTTTAATTTCACTAGCACTTACGTAGCTTACCACCCCTGCATTTTTAGCATTTGGTAGTACTCCTGAGTCTGCTGCTGCTCTAAATTCTATTCCTGTACCAACTATTGGAGCTTGTGGCTTTAATAGCGGAACTGCTTGACGTTGCATGTTAGATCCCATAAGAGCTCTTGAAGCATCATCATTTTCTAAGAAAGGAATCATAGCTGTTGCAACAGATACGATTTGTCTTGGTGAAACGTCCATTAAGTCAACTTCATTAGCAGGTACTACGATAACTTCTTCCATGTATCTAACAGTTACTTTATCGTGTACAAAGTGACCATTTTCATCTAAAGGCTCATTTGCTTGGGCTACTAGATATTGGTCTTCTTCATCTGCAGTGAAGTATCTTATTTCATCAGTTGCTCTCTTATTTTCTTTATCAATAACTCTATAAGGTGTTTCAATAAATCCATATTCATTAACCTTAGCATATGTAGCTAATGAGTTGATAAGACCTATATTAGGTCCTTCTGGAGTTTCGATAGGGCACATTCTACCATAATGTGAGTGGTGAACGTCTCTAACTTCGAAACCGGCTCTTTCTCTTGAAAGTCCTCCAGGTCCTAATGCAGATAATCTTCTCTTATGAGTTAATTCTGATAATGGATTTGTTTGATCCATGAATTGTGATAATTGTGAACTACCAAAGAATTCTTTAATAGCTGCAGCAACTGGTCTAATATTGATTAACATTTGAGGAGTAATTGCCTCTTGGTCTTGAATAGTCATTCTTTCTTTAACTACTCTTTCCATTCTTGATAAACCAATTCTAAATTGATTTTGTAGTAATTCTCCAACTGATCTTAATCTTCTATTACCTAAGTGGTCTATATCATCTACATATCCAATGTTGTAAGCTAATCCTATTTCATAACTAATTGTTGCAAATATATCATCTCTTACAATATGTTTTGGAACTAATCTTGTAATATTCTTCTTAATTTCTTCTTTAATACTTTCTTCATCACTGAAGTTATCAAGTATTTCTTTTAATGTTGGATAGTGAACTAACTCTTTAATATTAAGTTCGCTTATATCAAATGAAACATGCTTTGATAAATCAACAAAGTGATTACCTATTACTCTAATAACTTTGTCTTCAATTAATATATCTACTGAATTGATTCCAGCATTTTGTATATTTTCTGCCATTTCTCTTGATATCTTTTGTCCTTGCTCTACCATTATTTCTCCAGTTGATGGATTTACTATATCAACTGCAGCAACTTGATTTGCAAGTCTTAAGTTAATAGCTAACTTCTTATTGAACTTATATCTACCAACTCTTGATAAATCATATCTTTTAGCATCAAAGAATAATGAGTCTATTAGAGATACAGCACTATCAACTGTAGGCGGCTCACCTGGTCTTAATCTCTTGTAGATTTCAAGTAAAGCTTCTTCTTTAGTCTTAGTGTTATCTTTTTCTATTGTAGCTTTGAATCTTTCTTCTTCACCAAAATAGTCTAATAACTCTTGATCACTTCCAAATCCCATAGCTCTAGCTAAAATTGTGATTGGAAGTTTTCTTGTTTTATCAATTCTAACTGATATTATATCGTTAGAATCTGTTTCATACTCAAGCCAAGCTCCTCTATTTGGGATAACAGTTGCTGAGAATAGTTTCTTACCACTCTTATCTCTGTTTTGGCTATAGTATACACCTGGTGATCTTACTAATTGGCTGACAATAACTCTTTCAGCACCATTAATAATAAAAGTACCTTGCTCAGTCATTAATGGGAAGTCTCCCATGAATACTTCTTGTTCTTTTATTTCACCAGTTTCATTATTTGTTAGTCTCACTGAGACTTTTAGTGGTGCAGCATAAGTTGAGTCTCTCTCCTTACACTCTTCCACAGTGTACTTAATATTATCCATATCAAGCTTGTAATCTACAAACTCAAGTACTAAGTTTCCAGTGAAGTTTCCTATAGGATTTATATCGTCAAATACTTCGTGTAGACCCTCTTTTAGGAACCATTCATAAGAATCTAATTGTACTTCTATAAGATTTGGCATTTCAGTTACATCTTTAACTTTACCAAAACTCATTCTTGTTCTTTTTCCAGATTGGACAGGATGTACCATGAATTTTCACCCCTTGTATAAACTAAAATAACCAAAAGCATAACTTCCCTAGGGACTTTTGCTTTCGGACAGCGTCATCTTTTTAGTATAACCAATTTCAACACAGTTATACTGTTTTTTCCAATAAATTATACTTATCCATAATGAATAGTACATTAAATGATAGTATCATAACATTTTATCAATGTCAATATTTTTTCTACTTATATAACAGATACAAATATATCTATTTCTATAAATAAAACTATATAAAATATCCAGTTTTATAATAGGATAATTTATATAGTTTCAATTTTAACCTTAGAATATAAAAAGGTGCTAATGCTAGCACCTTTTATATACATTTTGAAATTTAATTAAAGTAAAATTACTTTAATTCTACTTCAGCTCCAACTTCAGCTAATTTAGCTTTCATGTCTTCAGCTTCTTCTTTAGCTACAGCTTCCTTAAGTGTCTTAGGAGCTCCGTCAACTATTTCTTTAGCTTCCTTTAATCCTAATCCAGTTAATTCTCTTACAGCTTTGATAACCTTGATTTTGTTAGCTCCAGCGCTAGCTAAAACTACGTCAAATTCAGTCTTTTCTTCAGCAGCTGCTCCAGCTACTGCTCCTGCTACTGCTACTGGTGCAGCAGCGCTTACTCCAAATTCCTCTTCGCAAGCAGTTACTAATTCATTTAATTCTAAAACGCTCATTTCTTTTATAGCTTGAATGATATCTTCTCTTGTCATTTTAATTGCACCTCCAAATTTTTTAAAACAAAATTAACTATGTATAGTTAATTATTCAGCTGATTCAGCTTCTTTTTTTTCTTTTATTGCATTTAATAAGTATGCAAGGTTTGATAATGGAGCCTTGATACTTCCAAGAAGTTTTGCAATAAGAACTTCTTTTGATGGGATTGAAGCGATCTTTGTGATCATTTCTTGATCGTAGATTTCTCCTTCAACTACACCTGCTTTTAGTTCTAACTTCTTGTGATTCTTAGCGAAATCATTTAAGATTCTTGCTGGAGCTGTAGCATCTTCGTATCCGAATGCTATTGAAACTGGTCCTTCTAAGTATACTTCCATACCGTCTAAACCTAACTCCTTAGCAGCTAAAGTAACCAAACTATTTTTGTATACTTTGTATTCTACTCCAGCTTCTCTTAAGTTCTTTCTTAATTCTGTGTCTTCTTCAACAGTTAGACCTTGGTAGCTAGTTAAAACAACGCTTTGCGCCTTTTCTAACTTTTCCTTAATCTCAGCAACTCTTGCTTCCTTTAATTGTCTATTCTTGTTCACTGTGTGTCCACCTCCTCACAGTATTAACTGCTTTTTCGTATTATAAAAGGTCTTCCCGTAGACAGAGGAAGACCCATGATAAACATATGTTTACAGAACCCCTCGGTAGGTAGTTACACGTTACGCGGCAAGCCGCACCTACTGTCTACGGAACAATATTTCATTTTTCAACAAAATTTATTATATCACTGAACTTACGTTAAGTCAACAATTATTCTGTAACTTTTACTGGGTTAACCTTTGCTCCAGGTCCCATTGTGCTTGTTACAGTAACTGACTTAATGTATTGTCCTTTAGCTGCAGCTGGTTTAGCTTTAACTAAAGCTTCCATTAAAGTCTTGAAGTTTTCGTGTAACTTCTCAGCTCCGAATGATCTCTTTCCGATTGGGCAGTGTACTATAGCAGTTTTATCTACTCTGTACTCAACCTTACCAGCTTTGATTTCAGCTATTGCTTTAGCAACATCAAATGTTACTGTTCCTGATTTAGGGTTTGGCATTAATCCCTTAGGTCCTAAGACTCTACCGATTCTACCAACTACACCCATCATATCTGGAGTAGCTACAACTACATCGTAGTCGAACCAGTTTTCTGATTGGATCTTTTGAACTAATTCTTCAGCTCCAACGAAATCTGCTCCCGCTTCTTGAGCTTCTTTAGCTTTATCTCCCTTTGCGAAAACTAAAACTCTTACAGTTTTACCTGTTCCGTTTGGTAATACTACTGCCCCTCTTACTTGTTGGTCAGCATGTCTTGGATCTACCCCAAGTCTAACATGTAATTCGATTGTTTCATCGAAGTTAGCTTTTGCAGTTTTAACAGCAAGCTCTAAAGCTTCTGCTGGATTATATAAAGCACTTTTATCTATTAACTTTGCACTTTCAACATATTTCTTTCCCATTAATAAGCCTCCTTTGTGGTATTAGCGGTTCTTACCTCCCACTATTTTTGTGAATTACTCTTCAATAGTTACACCCATACTCTTAGCTGTACCTTCGATCATTCTCATTGCACTCTCGATGTTTGCAGCATTTAAGTCAGGCATTTTTGTTTCTGCGATTTTCTTTAATTGTTCTCTAGTTATCTTTCCAACCTTTGTTCTGTTTGGAACTCCTGATCCGCTTTCAAGTCCTAATTCTTTCTTTATTAGAACTGCAGCTGGAGGAGTCTTTAAGATAAAACTAAAAGATCTGTCTTGGTAAACTGTGATTACTACTGGTATTATTAATCCAGCTTGATTAGCAGTTTTTGCATTGAACTCCTTACAGAATCCCATTATGTTTACACCATGTTGTCCTAATGCTGGACCAACTGGTGGTGCTGGAGTTGCCTTTCCTGCAGGAAGTTGAAGTTTAATCATTCCAGTTACTTTCTTAGCCATTTTGTTATTCCTCCTATACTGTGGTATATACGGACAATAATTTTTTTGTCCTCCCACTTGATTAAAAGATTAGTTAATCTATTAAACTAATTTTTCTACTTGATTAAAATCTAGCTCAGCTAATGTTTCTCTACCGAACATATCAACTAAAGCTTTAATTTTTTGCTTTTCAAGATTTATCTCTTGAATTGTTGCCACGAATTCTCTAAGTGGTCCTGAGATAACTCTTATACTTTCACCTACTTCAAGATCTGTTTCTTTTGGAAGTTCTACAACTCCCATTGATTCGATCTCGTAGTCAGTAAGAGGAACTGGTTTAGATCCAGGTCCCACAAAGCCAGTTACGCCTCTTGTGTTTCTAACAACATACCAAGATTCGTCTGTCATTAGCATCTTTACTATTACATATCCTGGGAATTTTTTCTTAAGAGAAACTTTTTGTTTTCCATCTTTCTCTTCAATTACTTCTTCCATTGGTATTTGGATGTCGTGAATTAATGATTCAAGATGTCTATTTTCAACAACTTTCTCTATGTTAACTTTGACCTTGTTTTCATATCCAGAATACGTATGTACTACGTACCATCTTGCTCTTTCACTCATATTAATCGGTGATTAAACACCCAAACCTCCTTTTACTTAAGTTTCAAAACTACTTCAAAGAGGTTTTGAAAAATATAATCGAATCCGCCTACAAGTACAATATATACTACAGCGAATCCAAGAACTGCAATCAATGCTTTTTTTGTCTCATTCTTAGATGGCCACGTTATTCTTTTGAATTCCGCTTTTACATCCTTAAAGAATTTGAACACACCGCCTTTAGAGGCAGCTTTTTTAGTCTTTACATTATTACCAGTCATAATTTCACATCCTTATATTTTTGTAAGTCTGTGTCGTTACTTAATCGCTAACTATTTTGTTTCTCTATGAAGAGTGTGCTTCTTACAGAATTTACAATATTTTTGCATTTCCATTCTGTCTGGGTTGTTTTTCTTGTTCTTCATTGAGTTATAGTTTCTTTGTTTACACTCTGTGCATGCTAAAGTTATCTTTACTCTCACGGTCTGCACCTCCAGTTTTAAATATATATTCTAAGAGACATACCTCTTACTGTATCTATTTCGTGACTTTATGAGTTACTTTCTCACATTATCACAATTTATTTAAACTGTCAATAATATGTCCTTTGTAAAGGACTAGGTAATTTACCCAGTCCTTATTAAAGTATGTTTGACAATTTCAATCTTTTTTATTCTTTTGTTGACTATTCGATTACGCTAGTAACAACTCCTGAACCTACAGTTCTTCCACCTTCTCTGATGGCGAATCTTAATCCTTCTTCCATAGCTACTGGGTGG
>NZ_JAFBDA010000042.1 GCF_016907995.1 Clostridium sardiniense
CTCATAAAACTTACTTTAATAAAAAGAATTGCTGGTTGTTTAAATGTTTTATATATTCTGTTCAATTTTCAAAGACCATTTTATCTCGTCGCCCTCAAGCGACTCACTTATCTTACCACCTCTGAAAAACTTTGTCAACATTTTTTTCAATAAGTTATTTTAACTTAATTTGATTTAAAATATTGCCTTGCTTCCGTGGAAGCTGTTTCGCATCAGCGACGAGATTTATAATAACATATATACAGATATTGATTCGACATATTATTACTAATATGTCTATTTATTTTTATATAATTCTTTTTTTCTTCTTTATTCTTTAATTTCCTACTTAAGATACGCCTGGTACTGTATTAGATGTAATTATTATATATTCTTATTAAATTGTATAATACAAAACCATAAATTTCTATCTATTATAATATATTCGATAATATATTATCCTTATATAATAAAAAATATCCTTATACTAAAATTTTATTCAATTTTAGTATAAGAATATTTTTATAATTTAATCTGTTATCTATTGTTATATATAAAATCTATCACTTATTCCATTATCTAATACATATTTAGCATGCTCTTTTGCTAAATTTAGTGAATGTAATGATGCTGATCCACACTGTAATTCATTAGCAGCTGGAATTTCATCTTGCAATAACACTTTTTGTAATGAATATTCCAATGCTTCGATAACCTCTTTAACATCCAAATCTCCAAAGCTTATTAAATAAAATCCTGTTTTGCATCCCATTGGTGATATGTCAATAATATTATCAATTCTTTCTCTCATAAATCCAGCTAAAAAGTGTTCTAATGTATGCATTCCTTTGTCTGATAAGATTTCTTTATTCGGCTGAACAAATCTTAAATCAAATTTAGATACTATATCACCCTTTACCCCTGATTTCACTCCTGCTTTTCTAACATAAGGCGCTTTAACCTTTGTGTGATCTAATTCAAAACTTTCTACCTTAATCATTGTAATTACTTCCTTTCTAATATATGTTTATTGTAATTTGCATAATATAGTTTTCTAATTTATATTCTACATTTATAGTAAATCTGTACTAAAGTATCTGTCCCCTCTATCTGGCAATATGACAACTACATTTCCACTATCTATTTTTTCTATAAATTTTAGTGCAGCAGAAAGAGCAGCTCCTGATGATGATCCGACTATAATCCCTTCTTTTTTTGCTAATAGTCTTGCAGCATTAAAAGCCTCTTCATCATCTACCTTAATAATTTCATCAACTAAATTCATATCCATTGTTTGAGGAATAAAGTTATTTCCTATACCTTCTATTTTGTAACATCCTTCTTTTCCACCACCTATTATAGAGCCTATAGGATCTGCTAATATTCCTTTTATTTCATCTATACTTTCTTTTAAATATCTTAAAGCACCTGAAAATGTTCCTCCGCTTCCAGCTCCAGCAACTAAATAATCTATCTCTCCATCCAAATCCTCATAAATCTCTTTTCCTGTTGTTTCATAATGAGCGTGTGGATTTGATTCGTTGTTAAATTGATTTAACGATATAGAATTTGGAATCTCTTTTAACAGTGAGTTAGCTATATTTATAGCACCTTCCATACCATCTTCTTTTGGCGTATTAATTATTATAGCTCCAAGAGATTTCATTAATTTCTGTTTTTCTATCGAAAACTTTTCTGGTACAACGAACATTACTTTATATCCCTTATTCAATGCTGCCAGTGCTACTCCAATACCTGTGTTTCCAGCAGTAGCTTCTATGATAGTAGATCCCGGTTTAAGTATTCCTTCCATCTCAGCTTTTTCTATCATATATACTCCCACTCTATCTTTGCAGCTGCCTCCTGGATTAAACCCTTCAATCTTAACAAATACATTTACACCATTTTTGATTCCTAAGTTATTTAATTTTAATAATGGTGTATTTCCAATTAATTCTCTTATGTCATTATAGTAATTCATCTTTTTCACCTGCTTTTAATAAAGCTTGCTCTATATCCTTTAATATATCTTCCTTATCCTCTATACCAACTGAAACTCTAATTAATTTTTCTGTTATTCCTATACGCTCTCTAAGTTCTTCTGGAAGTGCTGCATGTGTCATTGATGCAGGGTGGCATATTAGTGATTCAACTCCACCTAAACTTTCTCCAAATGTTATAAGCTCTAAGCTATTTACAAACTTTTTATGGTCAATATCATCATTTAATACAAATGATATTACTCCACCAAATCCAGAGGCTTGTCTTTTTTGTATCTCATGGCCTTCATGACTTTCTAGTCCTGTATAATAAACCTTTTTAATTCTTTTATTTTCTAATAACTTATTTGCTATAAACATCGCATTCTTTTCATGTCTTTCCATTCTTACTGAAAGTGTTTTAATTCCTCTTATTAATAAGAAGCTATCAAAAGGTTGAAGTATTCCACCTGTTGCATTTTGAATAAAATGCAATCTTTCACCAAGTAAGTCATCATTTACAACAACCAATCCAGCAACTAAATCACTATGTCCACCTAAATATTTTGTTCCTGAATGTATTATTATATCAGCTCCTAAATCTAATGGGTTCTGAAAATATGGACTCATGAAAGTATTATCTACAATAGTTAATAAACCATTTTTCTTAGCCTTATCTGAAACCATTTTAATATCTACTACGTCTAATAACGGATTTGTTGGTGTTTCAATGTATATTACTTTTACATCTTTATCAATTTTATCTTCAAAATTTTCAAAGTCATCTACTATCTCATATCTTATGCCGAAGTTAGAAAATACTTTATCTAAAACTCTAAATGTACCACCATACAAATTATTAGTTATGAGTATTTTATCTCCACTTTTAAGTAAGCTTAGTATTGCAGTAATTGCAGCAAGTCCAGATGCAAATGCAAATCCTCTTTTTCCACCTTCTATATCAGCAATTAATTTTTCAAGTGCTTCCCTTGTTGGATTGCCAGTTCTTGAATATTCATAACCACTATTTTCCCCAAAGCTTTTTTGCTTATATGTTGATGTCTGATAAATTGGTATATTTACTGCTCCTGTATTTTCATCAATACTTATTCCACCATGTATTAATAACGAATCTTTTTTCACCTTTATCACTCCTTAATTATTTTGTTGCTTTTGCTATAAAAATTTTAGGTTCAATCACTTCTCCTTCTGATGATTCACCTCTAGCAATTAATCCAGTACTCTTAACATCTATATTTATAAATCCTGCTTCTTTATACCAAGCCTCTAATTGATCATGCTTAAATCCCAACCATACATCGTACATTTCTTTAGATGCCCATTCCCCTGAATGCTTTTCAACATCTGTTATAACTAATTGCCCATCTTTCTTTAGTACTCTATTCATTTCCTTTATTGCTACATCTGGATTTGTAACATGATGTAATGCCATATTCATAAATATAATATCCACAGAATTATCAAAAAGAGGTAAATCTTCTAGACTTCCTTTTATGGGATATATATTGTTTAAATTTTTATCTTTTGCTGATTTATGTAACTCTTTAAGCATATTCTTTGATGAATCTATAGGAAAAACTAAATTTGCCTCTTCTCCTACTCTTAAACTTATGAATCCTGTGCCTGCCCCTAAATCTGCAATTACTTTTTCCTTAATATCTACAGAATTAACTGCAATCTCCCTTAATTCATCTTTGAAATAGTCCACTCTGATTTTATTCCAGTCTTTTGCAATAGAATTGAAGTAGTTTATTGAATTCATGATAAAACCTCCTAATTATTTTTAAATATAAAAAAACCTCGTCTCTAATACATTAGAGACGAGGTATACTCGCGGTTCCACTCTAGTTTAGATATAAAAAATATATCTACTCTCAAAATTCCAGCACTAACATGCCTAATCACTATAACGGGTGATCCCGGAGAACTCTACTATTAATTCGAATTTCTGCTCCAAAGTGCACTTCACATTTCTTCTAAATAGAAAGCTCTCAGCAATGCTTCCCTCTCTGTGATTCTCCAAAATGTTACTTTACTTTTTCAACGCATTTATTATAACCTAGTAATTCTATATGAATACTTCTTGTATTTGAATTATAGTACAATGTTTTTTAAAAAGCAACCCTTTTTTAAACGTTATTTCTTTTCATCATAACAATGGGCCAATTTTTAGAGCCAATATATCTTTCATCTTTTTCTACCCTTATCTTTTTATCTGCAATTACATTTTCAAGTTCACATCCATTTCCTATAATAGCGTTTTGTAATATTATAGAATTCTTTATTTTTACATCTTTCCCTATATGGACACGTCTTGCTATAATACTATTTTTAACCTCTCCTTCAATATAGCACCCATTAGCTACAATAGAGTTTTTAACATTACTACAAACTGTATATTGAGTTGGTCCTTCATCTTTAGGTTTTGTATATATAGGTCTTTCTTTGCAGAACAATTCTCTACTAACATCTGCATCTAAAAAGTCCATATTACAATCATAATAAGCTTTTAAAGAATTTATACAGCTTAAGTATCCTTTAAATTCATAAGTTCCTACATTCAATCTCTCTAAATTAGAATGTATAAATTGCTTTATTTTTCTATACATTCCACTTCTAATTGATTCATGAACAATATCTACGAATAATTCTGTTCTCATGAAATACATTTCCATGCTTATATTAGCATTATTTGCCCTACCAATATTTTCTCCAACACTAACTACTCTTTCATTTTCTATATTTAATACATCACAATCTATACACTCTAAATTTGCATTATTTATATTTTTATATACCATTGTGACATCATTTCCTGATTTTTTATGTTGTTTTAATAACTCATTAAAATTAATATTACACACCATATATGATGGAGCTAAAAGTACGTATTTTCTTTTACTATATTTAACGAATTCAATATTATCTGCAAAATTATGAACATCATCATATGATGGGTCTTCATCTCCAAAATTAAATACCTTTAACCCATCTTTTTTTCTATGAAGATCCCACGGCCTTCCATTAGTTAAATGATCCATTAAAGATCTCGATCTATTTTTCGCAAAAATACCAATGCACTCTATTCCGGAGTTAGTCATATTAGATAAAACAAAATCTATAACCCTGTACCTAGCTGCTATGGGTACTGATGCTAAAGGTCTTTTTCTAACCAATTCTCCCATCCTAGTCTCATTTTCATCTAAATTTATTATTCCTAAGCAATTATTCATATGCACTCACCCTTTCCTCCTTTAAGCCATCTTTTTAGCTTCAATTGTACTGCCTGGACTTATCTCTTCCTTTGAAGCAACAACTGCAATCTCATCACCACTACCTACTTGTGATTCTTTATTTACAACGACATCACTTCCTATTATGGCCTTATTTATACTTACATTATCTCCTATATACGAATTAGGCATAATTACAGAATCCTTTATTACAGTATCTCTTCCAACGTAAACTCCTTGGAATAATACAGAATTTTCTACCTTACCATACACAGTACATCCCTCAACAATAACTGAGTTCTTAACCTCTGCTTCTTCACCTACATATTGTGCTGGACTTACTGGATTTACAGAGTATATTTTCCAATCTTCATCAAATAAATTTAATTCATTTTCAGTTTTTAATAAATCCATATTTGCCTCCCATAGACTTTCTATAGTTCCAACATCTTTCCAATAACCATCAAACGGATATGCAACTAGTCTACGCCCATCTTCTATCATATTAGGTATAATATTTTTGCCAAAATCATTACTTGAAGTTATATCCATCTCATCATTTATTAGATGCCTCTTTAAAACCTTCCAATTAAATATATATATTCCCATTGATGCATTTGTGCTTTTTGGTACCTTCGGTTTTTCATCAAATTCATATATTGATAAATCCTCTCTAGTGTTCATTATTCCAAATCTACTTGCTTCCTTAAGTGATACATCAATAACTGCAATTGTCGCATCTGCTTCTTTTTCTTTATGAAATTCTAACATTTCATTATAATCCATCTTATATATGTGATCTCCTGATAAGACAAGTACATATTCAGGATCATAGCTATCTATATATTCTATGTTTTGATATATTGCATTTGCAGTTCCCTTATACCACATACCGCCTTTTTCTTCTTGATAAGGAGGTAATATACTAACTCCGCCCTCTCTTCTATCTAGATCCCAAGGATCTCCTATTCCAATATGTGAATTAAGCTCTAATGGCCTATATTGAGTTAAAACTCCAACTGTATAAATACCTGAATTTGAACAATTGCTTAAAGGAAAATCTATTATTCTATATTTTCCTCCAAATGGCACTGCTGGCTTAGCTAAATTCTTAGTTAATACTCCTAATCTCGAACCTTGTCCACCAGCTAAAATCATAGCTACTATCTCTTTTTTACCCATAACACTCTCTCCCCCTCATATGTTTTTCACAATTATATAAATTAAATATCTAACTAAATTTAAATTAATTAAAATTCAAGGCACTTATATAAACATATGACCGAGTATTTGAATTTATACATAATTTATTTTATGAAATCTTTTGTACAACATAAAAAGTCCAAAAATAATATTACTATTATTTTTGGACTATATAACTATATTAAATTAGTTATAAATTCTTATATAATAATTCTGCCCCCCATATACCATTTGCATATTGAAGTATTGTTCTATCTGATGAGAATATTCCAGAGTGCGCTATATTAACTCCACACATTCTTTGCCAATTATTCATATCCCTATATAACTTATCTACTCTATCTTGAGCTTTTATATAAGAATCAAAATCTTTTAAAACAAAGAATTGATCGTTGTAGGGTATTAAATTTTCATATATTTCTCTGAATCTCTCTCTATCAAAATGATATTTACCATTTATTAAATCATCTATTGAAGATTGAATTCTCGGATCATTCTTATATATATCAAATGATGAATATCCTCCATTTTTATAATAATTTAGAACCTCATTTGAATTTAGCCCAAATATTATTATATTATCGTCCCCAACCTCATCTCTTATTTCAATATTTGCTCCATCTAATGTAGCTATAGTAACAGCCCCATTCATCATAAACTTCATATTAGATGTACCTGATGCTTCTTTAGTAGTTGTGGATATTTGCTCACTTAAATCTGTAGCTCTTATTATCTCTTCTGCAAGGGAAACATTATAATTATCTAAGAAAACAACCTTCATCTTATCATTAACCCTAGGGTCATTATTTATCTTTTGAGCAACTCTATTTATAAGTTCTATTGTCTTCTTTGCTAGATGATATGCAGGTGCTGCCTTCCCCCCAAATATAAAAGTTCTCGGCACGATATCTAACCCAGGATTTTCTAATAGTTTATTATATAAATCCATTATTCTTAAACAATTTAATATTTGCCTTTTATATGCATGTATCCTCTTAATCTGAACATCAAATATAGAATTTGGATCTACCTTAATACCATTTTTCTCATATATAGTTTCAGCAAGATTCTCTTTATTTTCTTTCTTTATATTATAGAGTTCTCTTTGAATACTTTCATCATTTACTTTCTTCTCAAAAGCTTCTAAATCTATAGGATGTTTTATAAACCCTTCGCCTATAGTATCTACTAATAATTTTGTTAGTCTTGGATTAGTCTTTAAAAGCCACCTTCTATGAGTTATTCCATTTGTTTTATTATTAAATTTATTTGGATAATAGTAATAAAAATCACTCATTTCTTGTTTTTTAAGGATTTCTGTATGAAGCTTTGCAACTCCATTTACACTATGACTACCTACTATAGCTAAATTAGCCATTCTAACTTGCCCATCAGCTATTATTGCCATACGTGATATTTTATCCCACTGACCTGTATAGCTATTCCAAAGATCTGCACAAAATCTTTCATTAATTTCTTCAACAATCATATATATTCTTGGAAGTAATGACTTAAACATGTCTAAAGGCCACTTTTCTAAAGCCTCTGCAAGTATTGTATGATTTGTATATGATACTGTATTTGTTGTTATTCTCCATGCTTCTTCCCAAGCAAGCCCCTCTTCATCTAATAATATTCTCATAATTTCAGGTATTGCAAGAGTTGGGTGCGTATCATTTATATGAATAGCTATCTTTTCATCTAAACTCCTAATATCCCCGCCATGTCTTTTATAACGTCTTATTATGCACTGAACGCCAGCTGAGACAAAGAAATATTGTTGCTTTAACCTTAGCATTTTCCCCTCATATTGAGAGTCATCTGGGTAAAGAACTTGTGATATCGCCTCAACAGAATTCTTATATTCTAATGCTTTTAGAAATTCTCCTCTACTAAATGATGAAAAATCAAATTCATTATTTACTGTTTCAGCACTCCATAATCTCAATGTATTTATAGTATTATTCTCATATCCAACAACTGGAGTATCATAGGGCACTGCAAGTACTGGCTCATAATTTACATGAGTAAATTTCATTTTTCCATTTATCTCTTCTTCTATTATATTTCCACCAAACTTAACAATCTCTCTTTTATCATTTTTCCTCTTTTCCCATACGTTCCCATCTCTAAGCCAATTATCTGATACTTCAACTTGTACTCCATCTATAATTTTTTGTTCAAAGAATCCATATTTATATCGTATTCCACAACCATGCCCTGCTATATTTAAAGATGCCATAGAATCTAAGAAACATGCTGCAAGTCTTCCAAGCCCTCCATTTCCAAGTCCTTGGTCATGTTCTAAATTTTCTAATTCCTCTAAACTAATACTTAAATCCTCTAATGCTTCCTTACATACATCTCTTATACCTAGATTAAGTAGCGCATCTCCTAGAAGTCTTCCCAGTAAAAATTCCATTGAAAAGTAATACACTTGCTTTTCGCCAGTATTACTATACCTCTTATTAGTCTTCATCCAGTTTTCTGCAACATAATCCCTAACCAAACTACCTAAAGCTTCATATTTTTTATAGTTACTTCCATCTGAAAGCTCCTCTCCATGAATTTCTAGATACTTCTTTTTATAGGCTCTTTTAAAGGACCTTTTGTCAATGGTTAGCATATCTATCCCCTCCCCCTGGATTTTATAACGACTTATCCTACAATTAATTCCTTATACATTTCATTATAATCATTAGCTGATTTCTCTAAACTATTATCTGAATCTAAAGCTTGCATAACTATAGAATTCCACTTATCTTTATCTCTAAATATATCTAATGCATATTCAGTAACACTTAATAACTCATTAGCATTGTAATTTCTAAAACTAAAGCCATTTCCTAATCCACTATATTGATTATATGGGAAAATGGTGTCTTTTAGACCTCCTGTTTCTCTAACTATAGGAACAGTACCATATCTAAGTGCTATAAGTTGCCCAAGCCCACATGGTTCAAATAATGAAGGCATCAAAAACATATCTGATGCTGCATAGATTTTATGAGCTAATCCATTATCAAATTTAATATTTGCAGATACCTTATCCCTATATCTATCAGCTAAACCTCTAAAATGATTTTCATAATGATAATCACCAGTTCCCAATATAACTAGCTGAATATCATGCTGTAATAATTTATCTGCAATATCAACTACTAAATCAAGTCCTTTTTGATTAGTAAGCCTAGTAACCATAGAAATCATAGCCGCATTTTCATTTACAGGAAGACATAACTCCTTCTGTAATTCTTTTTTATTTACAGCTTTACCTTCTAGAGAGTTCTTGCTAAAATTTTCATATATTAATTTATCTTCTTCTGGATTAAATTCTTTATAATCTATTCCATTTAATATTCCATTTAGCGCATATTCCCTCTCTCTTAATATTGAATCAAGTCTTTCACCATATTCCTGAGTTTTAATTTCATCAACATATGAGTAACTAACTGTAGAAATTCTATCTGAATAAAGTACTCCACCTTTCATGAAACTAACCCCACCATCAAAAGCAAGACTACCATTATAATATGGTTCTAAATCATACCCAAAAAGATCTGGTAATATCTCCTTTGGGAATACTCCTTGGAATTTAATATTATGAATTGAAAATACTGATTTTATATTAAAATAAAATAAATCTTTTGCATATTCTACTTTAAGAAGTACTGGTATCATTCCAGTATGCCAATCATTACAATGTATTATATCTGGTTGAAAATCAACTAGTTTTAAAAAAGTTAGAACAGCTCTATTAAAGAAAGCAAACCTCTCTCCATCATCATAATATCCATAAAGACCATCTCGTCCAAAGTAATATTCATTATCTAATAGGTAATATTTGACTCCATCCTCCTCATACTCAAATACACCACAATATTGTGTTCTCCACCCAACTGGCACCATAAACCATTTAAGGAATCTTAGTTCTTTTTTTAGATTCTCGTTTATCTTCTTATACTTAGGTATTACAACTCTTGCATCTACATCTGATTTTATTAAAGATTTAGGTAATGACCCTAATACATCACCTAGCCCTCCTGTTTTTATAAATGGATTTGCTTCAGATCCAACAAATAAAACTTTCATCTAATTCTCCCCCTCAAATTTTCTCTTTAATACCACAGTTGCCATTGGCGGTACTTTTATCTTTATACTATTTTCAAAATTATGAGATTCCTCATCTTCTGAAAATAATTTATCCTCAATAATTTGCCCTGATCCCCCATATTTTTTATGATCAGTATTTAAAATCTCTTCATATACACCCTTGTATGGAACTCCAAGTTTATAGTCATAATATACAACTGGTGTAAAATTAGATACAAAAATCAACGTATCTTCTTTCCTCCTGCCTCTTCTTATAAATGAAATTATACTTTGATTATTATTATTTTCATCTATCCATTTAAACCCTTCTGGGTCATAATCCAATTCCCAAAGTGCTTTATTATCTTTGTATATATGATTCAAGTCTTTAAAAAATACTTGAATACTTTTATGCATAGGATATTTATCAATTAATTCCCATTGAAGTGACTCATATTCCTTCCACTCATTAAATTGCCCGAACTCATTCCCCATAAACATAAGTTTCTTTCCAGGATGCCCAATCATGTATGAATAAAATAATCTAAGTCCTGCAAACTTTGTCCAATAATCACCCCACATTTTATCTATCAATGATTTTTTATTATAAATAACTTCATTATGTGAAATAGGAAGTATAAAATTTTCTGAGTAATTGTACATCATAGAAGAAGTTAAATCAGCATGATGATATTTTCTACATATGGGATCTAATTTTATATATTCTAATATGTGACTCGTCCATCTAATATTCCATTTAAAACTGAATCCTAAACCTCCATTTCCTATAGAACTACAAACATTAGGCAAAGAATCTTTAGCTTCCTCTACGATCATCATTACATTTGGAAATTCGTTATGTATAATCTCATTCAAATCTTTAACAAATTGAATTCCCTCTAAATTTCCATTTCTTCCATAAATATTCGGCACCCATTCCCATTTCCCTCTTTTATAATCTAAATAAATCATATTTGAGACTGAATCAATCCTTAATCCATCAATATGATATTCTCTAAACCAATAAAGAGCATTTGAAATTAAAAAGTTTCTGACCTCAGGCCTTCCAAGATCAAAATTAATGGTTCCAAGCTGTCTATTTTCAGCTTTCCATACTTCTTCATATTCATAAGTTGGAGTTCCATCAAATTTATAAAGTCCTTGTTCATCCTTGCAAAAGTGACTTGGTACCCAATCTAAAATAATTCCGATACCTCTTTTATGAAGCTCATTAATAAGTTCCTTAAATCCTTCTAGATCTCCATACCTACTAGTTACTGAGTAAAACCCAATTCCTTCATACCCCAATGAGGAATCTAATGGATGCTCAACTAATGGCATAATCTCTACATGTGTATATCCCATATCTTCTAAATATTTAGGTAGTATTTTACTCAATTCTTTATATGTTAAAAACTCATCGTCCCTTCTTTTCCATGAACCAAGATGAATTTCATATATATTTACTGCACTCTCATATATATTTTTATTATTTTTAGACCTTATAAAATCACTATCTGTCCAATTAAATTCTTTTCCTTTATATACTATAGATGCATTATTAGGTCTCACCTCTGAAAATATTGAATATGGATCCATTTTATAATGAATTTCCCCTCTTCTATCTTCTATTGCATATTTATACTTAGATCCTAAATTAATTCCATATACAAATATGCTCCAAATACCTTCATTAGTAATTTTAATCATCTTATAATTTTCATCTACTGAAAATCCATTAAAATCACCTATAACATAAACATTTTTTGCTTTAGGAGCCCATACTGTGAATCTAACGCCTGGCTGTCCATCGTTTTCGATAAATTTACTTCCTAACATATCATATGAATAAAAATTTTTTCCTTGATGAAATAGATAAGTATTGAAGTCCGTAATATCATGCTTATTTCCATTTTCTTTATTGACATCTTTTTCTCTTATAATCTTCATATTACATAATCCCCCATCTATTTTATGTCATCCACATACTTTTACTGAATCACTAAATAATTTAAGCTCCTATTATTACTATTCAATAAATATAAAATTTATTAATAAAAATGTATTATTCATTAAAATAAAGTATATAATTATCAATTTAACTTTAATAAAAAAGAAGCCTAGGGTATTACCCTAGGCTTCTTTAAATTTATTGTTTAACATACAACTTCTATTCTACTATCTATATCTTTATCATTATTCTTATCTATTAATTTTATAATTATAAAGTGAACTATCATAGCAACTAAAATTGCAACAACTAAATCACAAGTCACAGTTAGTATAAAAGTTGTTAATAACTCAATAGCATCAAATTTATTATTGTGGATAATTTTTATACATTCTCTCCACTCACTCATATTATAAGATACAACTGCAAGTATTGCTGCTAATGCAACAAGTGGTATGTATTGTATAAGAGGCATAAATACTATCATTATTAATAATAAAGTTATGGCATGTATTATTCCTGCTATAGGAGTTCTTCCACCATTTTTTATATTAGCTGCAGTTCTAGCGATTGCACCAGTTGCTGGTATTCCACCAAATAATGATGATGCAATATTTGCTATACCTTGTCCTATTAATTCAGTATTTGAGTTATGTTTTTTATCTATCATTCCATCAGCAACAACCGCTGATAATAATGATTCTATAGCAGCTAAAAATGCTATAGTAAGGGATGGCATAAATAAAACCTTTAGTTTATCTATTGTAAGTGCTGGAAGCTCTGGCTTTGGAATAGTTGATGAAATTTGTCCAAAAGCTGATCCTATTGTCTCAACATTTAAACTTAATCCAGAAACTATTAAAGTTGATACTATTAATGCTATAAGGGATCCCGGTATTGTCTTATTAACCTTTGGGAATAAGATTATTGTGGCAATACATAGTATACCAATTAATAATGTAATAAAATGCATTTTATTAAAATGTGATATATAAACATTCCATTTTGGGATGAATTCAGAAGGTACTTTATCTATACTTAATCCAAATAAATCTTTTATTTGAGTAGATAATAAAGTAATAGCTATACCTAAAGTGAATCCTAAAGTAATACTCTTTGGAATATATTTTATTAAATTCCCAAGTCTAAATATTCCAAACAGTATTAAAATTATACCTGCCATTAATGTGGAAATTATAAGTCCTTCAAGTCCATACTTTTCTATAATTCCATAAACTATAACTACAAAAGCTCCTGTAGGACCTCCAATTTGTACTCTACTTCCACCAAATAGTGATATGAAAAATCCTGCTATTATGGCTGTTATTAATCCCTTCTCTGGTGTTACTCCAGATGATATACCAAGTGCAATAGAAAGTGGTAATGCAATAATTGCAACAATAATTCCTGCTACAACATCTTTAAAAATTTGTTCTTTTGTTAATTCTTTTTTTCTGTGTTTTAATATTGAGAAAAACTTTGGTTTTTTCATCAGTAAAAAAAATCCCTCTTTTCATATAAATTTTTTGTAAATTAAGTGTACACATGAAAAAAAGAGATAGTAATTACTATCTCTTTTAGTTCACACCTGGCAACGTCCTACTCTCCCACACAGTCTCCCGTGCAGTACCATTGGCGCTATAGAGCTTAACTTTCCTGTTCGGAATGGGAAGGAGTGTTT
>NZ_JAFBDA010000043.1 GCF_016907995.1 Clostridium sardiniense
AATTGCTGGTTGTTTAAATGTTTTATATATTCTGTTCAATTTTCAAAGACCATTTTATCTCGTCGCCTTCAAGCGACTTGATTATCTTATCACTTTAGAAGTTTTATGTCAACATCTTTTTTCAGAAGTTTTTTTCTGAGTTTCAAGGTGTTTCCTACTCCCCTTAGCGACTTAATTAGTATATCACTTAAACGATTACTTGTCAACATTTTTCGACATTTTCTAATGCCATATTTACCATGTTTACTTTGCTTTCGCTTGAGCAACGAAACTAATGATACCATATATCTTCACTATATAACCATTATATATTTCTATTTGAATAATCTATTATTATAATACTCTATATTACTACGTTTATCTTTATAATTCTACTATTGATACACTAGGTAAAGTTTAGCAAATATACTTTTGTGTATATTAAAAAGAGGTGACAATTCATCACCTCTTCTTATATATTAAATAGCTTTTCTCTTTTGAATCGTAACTGGATAATTTTCTGTTCCATTTATATTCTGATTTTCATTTACTATAGTTCCCTTATCTGCAATAACCTTAGTCATTCCAACATTCTCTTCTATTACACTATTTTGCATTATAATGCAATTTTCAAGAACTGTTCCTTTTCCTACTCTAACTCTTCTTCCTATAATACAATTCTTAACTGTTCCTTCAATATAAGATCCATTAGCAACAATTGAATTAACCACATTACTTATTTCAGTGTATTGTGTTGGAGCCTCATCTTGTGATTTTGTGTATATAGGATTCTTATCATAAAATAATTCTTTATTTATATCTTGATTTAAAAGGTCCATATTTGCATCAAAATAAGCTTTAATAGAGTTTATACAAGCTAAATATCCTTTGAATTCAAAAGCACCAACTTTAAGATCATTTAAATTTCTACTTATATATTCTCGTATCTTTCTATATACTCCACTTTTTATACAATCATAAACTATATTAATGAAAAGGTCAGTCTTCATTATATACATTTCCATATTAATATTAGCCTCTTTTTCTCTTCCTATATTTTCGCCAATACTTATTACTCTATCTACTTCATTTATATTTAATGCTTCACAATCAATAAAACTTTTATCAGCATTATCTACAGACTTATATACAACTGTTATATCATTGTTATTCTTTATATGATTTTTTATAAGGTCATTATAATCTATATTACATACCATATATGATGGTGCTAACAATATATACTCTCTTCTACTATTTTTTATAAATTCTATATTATCAGCAAAGTTGTGTACATCATCATATTCTGGTTCATAGTTTCCAAAATTAAATACTCTAAGTCCATCTTTTTTTCTATGAAGGTCCCATGGCCTACCGTTTGTTAAATGATTTATTAAGGACCTTGATTTATTCTTTGTAAATATGCCTATACCTTCAATTCCTGAATTGGCCATATTTGATATAGCAAAATCTATTACTCTATATCTTCCTGAAATAGGCACTGATGCTAATGTTCTATGTCTGACTAATTCACCCATTCTTCTTTCATTTTCATCTAAATTTATAATTCCTAAACAATTATTCAAAAAACCACCCTCTCATCAACAGCTATCTTTTTAAACATCTATATTATTAGCAGCACTTTTCTTCTACAAATATTCCTCTTGGTCTTATATCTAATCCCATATCCTTAGATACTACCTCAGTTTCTAAATTTTCATTTGCAGCAACTACTGCAATGTTATCTCCATTACCAACTCTACATTCTCTTCCTATAACAGCATCAGCACCAACTATAGCTTTTTCTATAACTACATTATCTTCTATACGTGCATTTGGCATTATAACTGAATCCTTAATAACAGTATTTTTCCCTACATATACCCCTTGTGATACTATAGAATTCTCTATATTACCATTTATTAAACATCCTTCTGTAATTAAAGAATTCTTAACTTTAGCATCTTCTCCAATATATTGTGCTGGCCTAACTGGATTCTTTGAATATATTTTCCAATCCCTATCATTTAAACTTAACTCGTCATCCTTCCTTAATAGGTCCATATTAGCTTCCCATAAGCTATCTATTGTTCCTACATCTTTCCAGTACCCCTTAAATGGATAAGCTACCATTCTTCTATTCTCATTAAGCATTTTAGGTATTATATTTTTTCCAAAGTCATTACTTGATGTTTCATCTAACTCATCTTCACTTAAATACTTTTTAAGTGTTTTCCAATTAAAGATATATACTCCCATTGACGCGTTAGTGCTCTTTGGATGTTCTGGCTTTTCCTCAAATTCATATATTGTTTGATCTTCCCTCGTGTTCATTATTCCAAACCTAGTAGCCTCTTCCATCGTAACGTCTATAACTGCTATTGTTACATCAGCATTCTTTTCTTTATGGAAGTCTAACATTTCATCATAATCCATTTTGTAAATATGATCTCCTGACAATATAAGTACATATTCAGGGTCATATCTATCTACATATTCAATATTTTGATATATAGCGTTAGCTGTTCCTTTATACCAATCTCCACCCTTTTCTTCTTGATATGGTGGTAGTATTGCAACTCCCCCATCTCTTCTATCTAAATCCCAAGCATCTCCAATTCCTATATGTGAGTTAAGCTCTAATGGCTTATATTGTGTTAATACTCCTACTGTATAAATTCCTGAATTTGCACAATTACTTAATGGAAAATCAATTATTCTATATTTCCCCCCAAACGGTACTGCAGGCTTTGCTAGATTCTTAGTTAACACCCCTAATCTAGAACCTTGTCCACCTGCTAAAATCATTGCTACGATTTCTTTATTACCCATATAATGTATTCCCCTTCCCTTTTCACTTCTATACCTTAAAGATAAACTTTATCATGCTTTATTTATTGGCACTAGGTTATCTTCTTCCTAGTGCCACAATAATTAAATCATACTTTTTATTATCTTAAACTCTCTTTTATTTAACTCTATATTTATATGCTTATTATTGTTATTTTCATATTTCTTATTGTCTATAAGATCATAAGCTAATTTTTCTATACCAATTAATTTATAATCTATTTTTTTATTATAAGGATTTATTATTATGGTAATCATATCTCTCATATACATACGTTTATATATAATCAATCCTTCTGTATTATCTATAAATTTAAAATCCCCTTTTTTTAAGACCTCTTCATTATTTCTTATACCTATTAAGCGTTTATATATATCTAATATTTCTGTATTGGGACTTTTCCAAGGATATGTCTTTCTGTTATAAGGATCTTTTCCTCCTGTAAGACCTACCTCATCGCCATAATATATTAAAGGTACACCTGGTATAGTCATTTGTATTGCTATAGCTAATTTAAGAAGTTCTTTATCTTCTTCTAGCATTGTAAATATTCTTTCGGTATCGTGATTTCCTAGTAAATTAATATTGCTATAAAAGTTTTCTATCGGATAATTTTCGTATAAGCTCATTATCCTCTTAGCAAAATATTTTGTACTAATACTACCTGTTAAGCATTTTATTATTACATCCCTAAGTGGATAGTTAGTAACTGAGTCAAGTTCATCTCCAAAGAAATATTCTCTTCTTTTAGAATAACTAACTTTATTTGATGCATCTTCCCATACTTCTCCAATTAAAACACTATCATTATTAACATTTAACATCTTATCTTTTATAATTTTTATAAATTCATCTGGCAATTCATCTGCTACATCTAGTCTCCAACCATATGCCCCTAAATTCATCCATTTGGATATTATAGATTTATTATCCTTAACTATATAATTTATATAATCCTCATTTAATTCATCTATATTGGGTTGATTATTAAATCCCCACCAACATTCATACTTATCTGGATATTCATTAAATCTGTACCAATTATAATATCTAGATTCCTTTGACTGATAAGCACCTAAGGTATCATAATTACCATACTTATTAAAATACTTACTATCTGATCCAGTATGGCTAAATACTCCATCTAATATAATTTTCATATCTAGCTTTTTTGCTTCATAGCATAATGCCTTAAAATCTTCTTCAGTTCCAAACATTTCATCTATTTTTTCATAATCTCCTGTATCATATTTATGACAACTTATAGCTTCAAATATTGGATTCATATATATAATTGACGCTCCTAAGGATTTAATATAGGATAACTTTTTTATAATACCCCTTAAATTTCCTCCATAAAAATCCCATCTTACTACATTTCCATGTTCATCTTTAATATACATAGGATAATCATCCCAATTTCCATATATAAAACTATTTCTTTTAGGATTATTTATTTTTCCATCATCATTACCATTGCAGAATCTATCTACAAATATTTGATATATAATACCTTCTTTATACCAGCTTGGAACTTTTCTCTCCTTATATACAGTTAATTGATAAGTTTTAGGATTGCCTACATATTGCTTACCAATTCCCCCTAATTCATCTTCATTATTTCCATAATATATAATTTCATTATTATAAATAATTTCAAAATAATAATTATTTACCCCACATAGATTATCCGTATTTATCTCTATATTAAATCTATTGGATTTATCATCTTCTTTTATCATCAACTTTCTATATTTAGATAAATCAAATTTAATTAAATTTAGATATACCTCTGCATCTATATCTACATCTATTGATATAGATACATATTTCCCAATATCAACTGCTCCAAATGGTTTTCTATAACTTAAATTATGAGAATTATGAAAAATACTACTCTCTATCATAAAAGCCCCCTAATTATTCGCTTTTATACAAAGCTTTTGTATTCCAAATTTCTTTAGAATATTCTCTTATTGTTCTATCTGATGAAAATATACCTGAGTGGGCTATATTAATACCACATATTCTTTGCCATTTTTCTTTATCTCTATATAACTTATCTACTCTTTCTTGAGCCTTTATATAATCATTAAAATCTCTCAGTACAAAGAATTCATCATTATAAATTAATAAGCTATCATAAATATCTCTAAATTTATTCCTGTCTTCTGAGTATTTTCCATCTATTAGATTATCTAATACTTTTTTTATGCGACTATCATTGTTATATATATCGAAAGAAGAGTAATCACATGTTTTATAATAATTTAGAACTTCATCTGAAGTTAAACCAAAAATTATTATATTATCATCCGTGACCTCATCTCTTATTTCTATATTAGCTCCATCTAAAGTAGCTACTGTTATAGCGCCATTCATCATGAATTTCATATTGGATGTACCTGAAGCTTCTTTGGTAGTAGTTGATATCTGCTCACTTACATCAGCTGCTCTTATTATTTTTTCTGCTAATGATACTCTGTAATTATCCATCATAATTACCTTTATTTTATCTTTAACAATTGGATCATTATTAACTTTATCTGCAATAGCATTTATTAATTGAATTGTATTTTTTGCTAGATGATATCCAGGTGCAGCTTTACCACCAAATATAAATGTTCTTGGAACTATATCTAAATTTGGATTTTCTAATAACCTATTATATAAATCCATTATTCTTAAACAATTTAATGTTTGTCTTTTGTATGCATGTATTCTTTTTACATGTACATCAAAAATAGAATTTGGATCTATCACTATTCCTTTTTCTTTATAAATTTCTTTTGCTAATTTTTCTTTATTTTTATATTTTATTTTATAAAGTGACTCTATTACATTTTTATTTTTCAAATGTTCTTTAAAATTTACTAATTTCATTGGATTTTTGATGAACTCATCACCTATTGTATCTTTTAATAATGCTGTTAAGTCTGGATTACTTCTTATAAGCCATCTTCTATGAGTTATACCATTTGTTTTATTATTAAATTTATTAGGATAGAATTCATAAAAATCTGCCATTTCCTTATTTTTTAAAATCTCTGTATGAAGTTTCGCAACTCCATTTACGCTATGGCTTCCTACTATAGCTAGATTTGCCATCTTCACATAGTTATCAGATATAATGGCCATACTAGAAATTTTATGCCATTCTCCAGGATACTTATCCCAAAGCATACTACAATATCTCTTGTTTATTTCTTCTATTATCATATAAATTCTTGGAAGTAATTCTTGAACCATATTCACTGGCCACTTCTCTAACGCTTCTGCAAGTATCGTATGATTAGTGTATGAAACAGTATTTTTAGTTATATTCCAAGCTTCATCCCATTCTAATTCTTCCTCATCAATTAATATTCTCATAAGTTCTGGTATAGCAAGTGTTGGATGAGTATCATTTATGTGAATAGATATTTTTTCATGCAGTTTTTTAATATTTCCTCCATTTTTTTTATAATTTCTTATGATACTTTGAAGTCCAGCTGATACAAAGAAATATTGCTGTTTTAATCTAAGTAATTTACCTTCATAAAATGAATCTTCTGGATAAAGTATATAAGATATTGACTCCACATAACTTTTATTATTTATTCCTCTGTCATACTCTCCTCTATTAAAAGATGAAAAATCGAAGTTATCCTCAATAGATTCTGCACTCCAAAGTCTTAAAGTATTAACTACATTATTTTCGTATCCTATTACTGGAGTATCATATGGTACAGCCTTAACTACTTCATATCCATCATGATAGAATTTCAATCTACCATCTATATTTCTTGCTATAACTATTCCTCCAAATTTAACAATCTCAAACTTATCTTCTTTTCTTATTTCCCAAACATTTTTAGATTGTAGCCACTTATCTGCTACTTCAACTTGACTACCTTCTATAATCTTTTGATCAAAGAATCCATACTTATAGCGTATTCCACATCCATGTCCAGGAATACCAGAAGATGCCATAGAATCTAGGAAGCATGCTGCAAGTCTTCCAAGTCCACCATTTCCAAGCCCTTGATCTTGCTCTATTTCTTCAAGAACCTCTAAATCTATATCTAATTCTCGTAAACCTTCTTTACAAATATCTCTTATACCTAAATTTAGTAAAGAGTCTCCTAGTAATCTTCCAAGTAAGAATTCCATAGAAAAATAATATACTTCTTTATTTTCTAAAGATTTGTATTTATTGTTAGTTTCAATCCAATCCTTTGTAGCATAATCTCTAACTAAAGTTCCTAATGCTTGATATCTTTCTAAATCACTACCTTCATTAAGTTCCTTAGCATACATCTTTGAAAATTTTTCTTCAAAATCTTTTTTAAATATTTCTGTGGTTATTGGCATTAATTAATTCCTCCTGATATCTCAAAATTTGAGTATCAGCCTATTAGTTCTTCATACATTTCCTTATATTCTATAGCGGATTTATTCCAACTATTATCAGAATTCATAGACTGTAGTATTAATTTTTGCCAATTTTTATCATTTTTATATACCCTTAATGCATATTCAATTGTTCCTTTAAGCTCATTGTAATCATAATTTTTAAATCCAAAGCCTGTCCCAACGCCAGTAGTCTCATCATAAAAAGTAACTGTATCCTTAAGTCCACCAGTTTCTCTAACTATAGGAACAGATCCATATCTTAAAGCTATTAATTGTCCAAGTCCACAAGGCTCAAATAATGATGGCATTAAAAACATATCTGATCCTGCATATATTCTATGTGCTAATCCATTATCAAACATTATATTTGCAGACACTTTATCTGGATACTTGTTTTGAAGATCTTTGAATCTATGTTCATACATATAATCTCCTGTTCCTAATATAACAATTTGAATGTCTTGATCTAATATACCTTCTATCATATTTATTATTAGATCACATCCCTTTTGATGTGTTAGCCTAGATACCATTCCAACCATAGGTATATTTCTATCGACTTTAAGTCCAAGTTCCTTTTGAAGGGCTTCTTTATTATCTTTCTTGTAACCTAATGTATTACTAGAATAGTTCTTGAATATATACTCGTCAGTATCTGGATTATATTCATCATAATCAATTCCATTCACTATACCTTTAAGTGCTTTTCCTCGATATCTTAATAATCCATCTAATGTTTCACCAAATTCAGGAGTTTTTATCTCTTCTGCATAAGTTCTACTAACTGTTGTAATTTTATCTGAATAATTTATAGCTCCCTTTAAAAAGCTTACCCCTCCATATAACTCTAAACTACCATTTTCAAATAACTGATAGTCATATCCAAAAAGCTCTGGGAGTATTTCCGGTGAAAATGTACCTTGGAAAAACAAATTGTGTATAGAGGTTATAGTTTTAATATTTTTAAAGAACTCATTATTCTTATACTCTACTTTATGAAGTACTGGAATCATTCCTGTCTGCCAATCATTGCAATGTATTATATCAGGCTTCCAGTCCATTTCTTTTAAGAATTCAAGGACAGCTCTATCAAAGAATGCAAACTTTTCTCCATCATCATAATATCCATATAATCCTGATCTTTTAAAGTAATACTCGTTGTCTAAAAGATAATATTTTACCCCTTTATATTCATACTCTAATATTCCACAATATTGATTTCTCCAGCTTACCCTTACTGTAAATTCCTTTATAAATTTTAACTCCTCTTTTATTTCTTTCTTTATATCCCTATAATTAGGGATTACTACCCTAACATCAATACCTAGGTTCTTTAGTGCTTGAGGTAATGCTCCTATAACATCTCCAAGCCCACCTGTCTTTATAAATGGATGGGCTTCCGATGCAGCAATTAAAACCTTCATTATTTAGTTCACTCCTTATTTATTTTTCTATAATTGTTTTATTCTCAATAGCTAATTTATTAAATTTCTCAATTCCAATAATAGATACAGCCATAGGCGGAATCTTTACCTTTATAGAATATGGCATATTGTGATACCCTTCATCTTCTGCAACTAACGTTGCTCTCATAGCCTGTCCAGATCCACCATATTTCTTTTTATCTGTATTAAATTTCTCTTTATAATCTGCTAAATAAGGTACACCTATCTTAAAATCATAGTAAACTTCAGGAGTAAAGTTACATATGAATATTAATGTATCCTTCTCTTGCTTACCTTTCCTCATGAAAATAAGTATACTTTGATCATTATTGTCTGCATCTATCCAAGTAAATCCTTCAGGATCATAGTCTAATTCCCATAGGGCACTATTTTCCTTGTAGAATTTATTCAAGTCTTTACAGTATTCATTGGATTTTTTATGCATATCAAATTCATTTATAAGCTTCCATTCAAGTTCTTCATATTCTCTCCACTCTATAAATTGACCAAATTCTGAACCCATAAATAGAAGTTTTTTTCCTGGATGACCTATCATATATGCTAAATATAATCTAAGCCCAGAAAATTTATTCCAGTAATCTCCCCACATCTTATCAACTAATGACTTCTTTCCGTGAACAACTTCATCATGTGAAACAGGTAGTATAAAATTCTCTGAATAATTGTACATCATAGAGAAATTTAATTTATTATGATGATACTTTCTATATATAGGATCAAGTTCTATATACTCTAAAGTATCATTCATCCATCCCATATTCCATTTAAAATTAAATCCAAGACCTCCATCTTCAATAGGCTTACATACATTTGGCCATGATGTTGATTCCTCAGCTACCATCAATAAATTATTAAACTCAGAGAAAACTGCTGTATTTAGATCCTTTAAGAATTGTATCCCCTCTAGGCTACCATCTCCTCCATATATGTTAGGTCTCCACTCGCCTTCATTCCTTCCATAATTTAAATAAATTATATTTGAAACTGCATCAACTCTTAACCCGTCTATATGGAATTCCCTAATCCAATATAGTGCATTAGATATAAGAAAACTTTTAACTTCTGGCTTTCCTAAATCAAAATTAAAGGTACCCCAACCTTTATTATCCGCTTTCCATCCTTCTTCATACTCATATGTTGGACTTCCATCAAACATATACAGTCCGTGCTCATCCTTACAGAAATGTCCTGGTACCCAATCTAGGATTACTCCAATATCATTTTTGTGAAGTAAATTTATTAATTCCTTTAGTTCTTCTGCATTACCGTATCTACTAGTAGGAGAATAGTACCCTGTTCCTTGATAACCCCAAGAGGCATCTAATGGATGTTCAACAAGAGGCATTAGTTCTACGTGTGTATAGCCCATATCTACAACATATTTAGTTAATTTTTCAGCTAATTCACTATATGTTAAAAATTCACCATTCTTCATCTTCCATGAACCCAGATGTACTTCATATATATTTATAGGACTTTCATATACATTTGTTCTATTTCTTTTATTTATCCATTTTCTATCAGTCCATTTAAATTTCACATCTTCTTTAACAATAGATGCTGTATTAGGTCTCATTTCAGATAATAAAGCATATGGGTCTGCCTTATATACACCATTAGTCCCCCATTGATTAATGATGTAATATTTATATTTAACCCCAGCCTTAAGTGCAGGAATAAACAAACTCCATATTCCCATTTCTGTTATTTTTTCTAACTTATATTCTTCAACAGGCTTAAAATCTGAGAACTCTCCAACTACATAAACACAACTTGACTTAGGTGCCCAAACAGTAAATCGAACCCCTCTCTTCCGCTTCTCGATAACATTGTGAGCTCCCATAAATCTATAACTATTGTAATTTTTTCCTTCATGGAACAAATAGTTATCAAAGTCTGTTATTTGTCCTTTTTTAACCGTTGCTTTTTTCTTTGTTGCTTGTACCATGTTACCCCCTCCTTACTTATATCCTTACATTACTTTACAATTATAACATTTAACCCCTTCATACTCCATTTATTTCATAGTCTAAATTTTTACAATTTCAAGTGGTTTTTTTCAAATTTTATAAGGAAAATTGATAAAGGCCGAAATTTAGACAAAATCTAACTCTCGACCTTTAAAATATTTATATACCTAAAATTAATTTATATATTTTCATACGCAAAAAAAGAGATAGTAATTAAACTATCTCTTTTCATTACTCACCTGGCAACGTCCTACTCTCCCACACAGTCTCCCGTGCAGTACCATTGGCGCTATAGAGCTTAACTTTCCTGTTCGGAATGGGAAGGAGTGTT
>NZ_JAFBDA010000044.1 GCF_016907995.1 Clostridium sardiniense
TCTTATTTCTCTAAAAACCATATAGAAACATATATAGTTTTATACAAGTAAAATAGATTGAATTTTATATTATTTGATAAATAAAAATAGATAGGAGAAAATTTATGACTAAACTAACTAACAAACAACAACAAAATAGATCTGCTATTTTAGAAGTTTTATATACTAAACGTCCAATTTCAAGAATAAAAATTTCTCATCTTACTGGCATTACGCCTGCTACTGTTAGTGATATAACAACTGATTTAATGAATGAAGGCATCATTTATGAAATAGGAAGAGATACAGTAGAATCATCAGGTTCTGGTAGAAAACCAATACTTCTTGATATTGCTAAAAGAGCTGCCTATTTTATAGGAATAGAATTATCAGAAAAATTTTTCACATTTTGCTTAAGTGATAATTTAGGTAATGTTTATAATCAGTCTATTTTTAAAGCCGGTAAAGATTTTTTTCATATAAATGCAGATTTTTTAATCGATAAACTAAAAATTTTTATTGATGAAAATACAGCATTCACAATCAATTCAATAGGAATTGCTTTACCTGGTCATTTAAATATTAACGACTATAAAATAATTACTAATAATACAATTTGGAAAGATTTTAATCTACAAAAATTTAGAGATTCATTTGATATACCTATATATACTGAGAATAATGTTAATTGTATGGCATTATCAGTTCTATTATTTAATATTGTCAGAAGGAGGGAAAATTTTATATACTATCATATAGGTAGGGGGATGTTCTGTTCTTATATTCATAATGGAGAAATATATTCAAAAAATAATTTTCTTATAGGTGAAATTGGTCACACAATTATTAATCCTGAGGGGCAAAAATGTGAATGCGGTAAGAATGGTTGTCTTCAAACTTATTCAAGTGAAGCTTGGATTTTAAAGAAATCAAAAATTCTCTACAATAACTCTAGCACAACTTTTCTAAGACAGTTCGCATCAACAGCTGACGATATCGATATAGATACTATTATTAATGCATATGAAATTGGCGATGAGGGAGTTTTAAATATCATTAATACAGCAATTAAATATCTTGCAATATCTCTTACAAACTTATCTATGATATTAGATACAAATGTAAATTATATACATAGTGAATTATTTAAGAATAATTCACTAAAACAAGAATTAATTGATAATGTTAATAGTCATTCATCTATTCTCCCTATAGATGAATCTACCTCTACTGAGATACTTAAATATAGTGATTTAGATGGTGCAATCGGAGCTTGTTCACTAGCAGTAAAATATAATCTTATTAATTCAATTTAATATTTTACCGTTTAGATTTAAAAAAGTATAAGTAATACTTTTAAGTATTACTTATACTTTTTTATTCTATATATTTATGCCTTAACTCTCTTATTAACTTGTTCACCATTAAATAATGTATATATATCTTTATGTCTAGATTTTGCCATTACATTTACCAAAGCATATCCTATAGAACTATCAACAAAATGATGTAATATTGCTCCAACTCCTGTTACTATTAATAGTTGATATATGTCAAATCCTATAAAAGGTATTACAACTAGAGCTTCTAAGCCACCATGTATTATAGATGTAAATAATGACATCTTCAAATATGATTTATTCTTTTGGATAACTTTAGCTCCAACATATCCAACTATTATATGAGTAGCTGCTCTAAGCACCACAGGCATTGGCATACCTGCTAATAAAAAACCTAAAGTTGATCCTATACCTGTAACTATTGCAACCATAGGTGATATAAGTATAGCAATAAACATAGGAACATGTGATGCAATAGTAGCGCTAAACGGAGGTATATAAACCTTTAAAAATCCAAATTGTATTGGAATTATAATTGCGAGTGCAGTTAAAAGTGCTGCATACACCATTTGCCTTATCTTATTATTCATTTTTAATCCCCCTTTATACATGAATATGTACCAGTGTATATACACCAGTATATATTTATAATCTTCATTTGTAAATATTAATTATGTAAATTATTAAAATTCATTCAAAAACAATAAAACTAAAAAAAGAGTAGACTATTTTATAATCTACTCTTTTTAGTATATTTAAAGTAAGAGAGATGATTAAAATCATCTCTCTTTAAAATATTATTTAATTATTTTATTTATTTCATGTATTAAAAGTTCATTCTCTTCATGCTTTAATATACATACTCTAAAGAATTTATCACTTAATCCTTCAAATGAAGAACAATTTCTTATCACTATACCTTCTTTTAATAGAATATTATATAACTTCTCTGATGTCATGTCATCTTCTTTTATTTCGCATAGTATAAAGTTACCATGACTTTCATAAACCTTTATTCCTTTTATTTTTCTTAATTCATTATCTAAATATTTTCTCTCTTCACTCATATGAATTATTGTACTATCTATATACTCATCATCCTTAAACATTATTTCACCCATTAAAGTTGCAAATATATTTATATTCCATAAGTCTAATTTTTTTAAAATATTATCCTGTACCATTTTATTAGATATAAGTCCATATCCAAGTCTTATACCAGGAGTTGAAAAGAATTTTGATGTTCCTCTAATAACAAAAAGATTTTCATGTTCATCTATTAGATGTGTTGATGAATATTTTTTAGTATTAGTGAATTCTATATAAGTCTCATCAATCATAAAAAATGTCTTTGTTCCACTTAACAATTCCTTTATTTCATCTTTATTAAAAGCAAATCCCGTTGGATTATTAGGATTACATATAATAACTAAATCATAATTCCTAGCTTTTATTTCTTTTTTTAGATCATTTACATTTATTTTAAATTCTGATTCCTTTTTTGCAAAATACTTAACTATATTACACCCTATCTTATTCAGCTCTTTCTCATACTCAGAATATGCCGGAGAAACAAGTAATGCTTTTTTAGGATCAATAGTATTTATAAATGCTGATATAAGCTCAGTTGCACCACTTCCTAACAGAATATTATAAGGCTTACAATTACAATAATCCGATATTACACCTTTAAGTTCTTTATATTCTGGATCTGGGTATATTGAAACCATATCTACATTATCTATAACAGATCTTTTAGCTTTCTTTGAAGCTCCAAAAGGATTTATATTTGAACTAAAATCTAAAATTTCACTTTTTTTAATTCCAAGTTTACTAGCTAAATCAAATAAATTAGCTCCGTGATTAGTTGTCATAGCTATTCCTCCTAAGTTTTTTATACTTACTATTATAATAGACTTTCAAAAAAATAATAGCTTCTTAGAGAATCTCTAAGAAGCCAAACTATTATTTCTTCATCTCTTTTCCCACTATAGAATTATTTTTTCCATAAAAGAAATATGCTAATAGTATAATTACTAATACTATAGCAAAAATAATCCAAGTGCTTAATGACAAATTGACCATTAAGAATATGCAACATAGTGTACCAATTACAGGTATAATAGGAACTAATGGTGTTTTAAAACTTCTTTCTATATTAGGATATTTTTTTCTAAATATAATAATAGAGAATGACACCGTACCATAAACAAGTAAAAATGCTATACTTGCAAAATTAGCTAAATCTTTTAAATTAAAAAACCCTGCTAAAACTGATGATAGTATCCCTATTGTCCAAAGAGACACATATGGAACGTCATTTTTGTCTTTTTTGCTAAATATCTTTGGTAACAGTCCATCCCTACTCATTGTTGATAATATTTGTGATGTAGTAAAATTCCCTGCAAATATTACTGCAAGTATTCCAATTACTGTACCCAATGAAACAATAAATGATACCATTGGCCTTCCAGCTACTTTTAAAGCATATGAAAGAGCATCTGGAACATTTAAGTTATAATATTTAGTTATTCCTGTTAATACTAATGATACTGCAATATATATCAACACACATACTAATAATGATGATAAAAGACCAATTGGTAGTGCCTTTTTAGGATTTTTTACATATGGTGCTGCTGATGCTGTTGCATCAAAACCACAATATGCAAAAAATACTGATGATGCACCAGTTATTACTCCTGTAGTTCCATAAGGCGCAAATGGGATCAGGTTACTTGAATGCATATGCATTGCCCCTACTACTAAGAATAATGCTATTACACCTAATTTTATTATTACCATAGCATTATTTACTTTTTTACTTGATTTTGTACCACAAGATATAACAAATGTAATAAATATTATTGAAAAAATTGCTGGCAAGTTTACAATACCACCCTGTGCTGGAATTGATGTTATTGCTTTTGGTAAATGTATATTTAAAACATCTAGCAAACTTAGAAAATAACTTCCCCACCCTGATGCTACTGTAGCAGTAGATAGAACGTATCCAATAGCAATACATAAACCTGCTATATAGGCAATAATTTCACCTAATGTTACATATGTAAAAGTGTATGATCCACCAGAACTTTGTATACTTGCACTAAGTTCTGCATAACACAAAACAATAACTGCCGCTGCAATGGCACCTAATACGAATGATATTGCAACTGCAGGACCTGCTTCTTTTGCTGCAACGATTCCAGTTAGAACCATTACTCCAGTACCAATAACTGATCCTATACTCATTAGAGTTAGATCTAATGTACCTAGGGTTTTGTTAGCCTCTCCAACTTGCTTAGAAACACTCTCGAAACTTTGAGTCCTAAAAATACTCATATAATCACCCCTTTTTTTTATGATAGCTTCTTATTAAATCATTAAAGGTATTATGGAAATATTTATGATTTAATATAATTATGTAAGTTTCTATAAACAATTATAGCAACATTTATGCCAAAGGATTTGTAAAGTTTTTTTCTAAATAGTAAACATTTATTTATTATAAATAAACTTATTCTACTTATTATATTAAGTAAATTTTGATTTTATTTTATAAATCCAGTACACTTTTATTAATATTATGTATATACTATAAGTTATGAACATACGCACAGAGGAGGATATTATGAAAACTTTCAAAGAATTAAACTTAAATGATAATATAATTGCAGGTTTAGAAAAACAAGGAATTACTACTCCAACAGAAATTCAAAGTCTTACTATTCCTGAAATATTAGATAATAAAGATGTTATAGGTGAAGCTCACACAGGTAGCGGTAAAACTTTAGCCTTTTTAGCTCCACTTTTTGAAAAAATTGATACAAGTAAAAAAGAGTTACAAGTTTTAATACTTGCGCCAACTCGTGAACTTGTTATGCAAATTGAAAAACAATCAAAATTATTAGCTGAAAATTCAGAAATGCCAATTAATACAGTGCCAATAATTGGTGATGTTAATATGGATAAACAAATCAAAAACCTAAAAGGACTTAAGCCTAATATAATAGTTGGAACTCCAGGAAGAGTTTTAGATTTAATAAGAAAGAAAAAAATAAAGGCTCATACAATAAAGACAATAGTTCTTGATGAAGGTGATAACTTATTAGATAATACTCACGCAAGAACTATACAAGATATAATTAAGACTACAATGAGAGATAGACAACTTTTAATATTCTCTGCAACAATAAGCTCAAAAGCTATGCCTATAGCTAAAGATTTAATGAAGGATCCTATAATATTTAAAAATGAAAAAAAGGCTTCTTTAAATCCTAATATTGAACATATGTACATAGAAGTTGAGGAAAGAGATAAAGCTGAAGTTTTAAGAAAGCTTATAGCTGCTGTTAATCCAAGCAAAGCTATTGTATTTATAAATCGTGGTTTTGATGTAGAAATGATTGCAGATAAATTAAATTATCACAATAAAAATGCTTTTGCTATGCATAAGAGAATAACAAAAGAGCAAAGACAACAAGCATTAGAAAAGTTTAGAAATGGGAACATAAATATATTAGTTTCATCAGATATATCAGCAAGAGGATTAGATATTCAAGATATAACTCATATTATAAACTTAGATTTCCCTGCAAATGCTAATGAATATCTTCATAGAGCAGGTAGAACAGCAAGAGGAAATGCTCATGGAACTACTATTTCATTGGTTACAAAAAAAGAATTCCCAGCTCTTAGAATTTACGAGAGAGAATTCAATATAAAGCTAAATAAAAAGCAATTATCACATGGTGAATTAGTTTAATATTTATATAAAAAAATAGATGGGTTATCCCATCTATTTTTTACTCTAATGCAGATAAAGCAAAACTTTTCCCCTCCCAAGCTCTACTCTTCCATCTTATAAGAACAAGTATAGCTCTAAACCACTCATCTAGTGCAAATCCTATCCATATTCCAACCAGACCAAAACCTAGTTGTATTCCTAAAATATATGCACATCCAACTCCAAAAAACCACATTGAAAATACTCCAATATATACTGGAAATTTCACATCACCAGTAGCTCTTAAAGCATTTATTCCTACTATATTTATTGCTCTACCAGGTTCTAATAATATTTCTATTATTAATACGCTAGAAACTATACTTATTATATCTTGATTATTTGTTATTAATTCCATCATTGGATGTCTAAATAAAACAATACCACAGCTAATCATTATAGATACAACTATAGCTCTTTTTATACAATATACGCATAAGTTATATGCTTTATTATTTTCCCTGTTTCCAATAAACTGTCCTATAAGTATACTTCCACCTTGCCCTAACGCTACAGAAAATATAAATGTAAAAGATACTATAGTAGTTAAATAACTTTTAGCAGACATACTATCTATACTTATCATATTTATAAAACTAGTAATTACAAGTTGAGACAAACTATATGAAATCTGTTCCGCCGCTGACGGTATACCAATCTTTAGAATATTAACTAAATGTTCCATAGGGAATGGTCTAAATAAATATATTTTAAATTTATGCATAATTACACTATATACTTTACCACCTAAGATAAATAAAGCTACTATCTTACTTATAACAGTACCAATTGCAGCTCCACTTGCTCCAAGCTCTGGAAGTCCAAACTCACCAAATATAAGTCCATAATTGCATACCACATTAACTATATTCATGATAAGTGTTACATTCATACATATTCTAGTTAAGCTATATGATCTTAATATTGCTGTAAAAGTCATAAGAATAGCTTGTACAAAAATAGTTCCACCAACTATTTTCATATAGCTATTTCCTATAGGTATTAATTCAGGTGACGCCTTTAAAAGTGTAAACAACGCTCCTGATAAAATAACTACTGCTATACTTATTATTATCCCAATAATTAAATTTACTCCTATAGATACCCCGCATAACCTAACTATATCATCTTCATCACTTTTTGCACCTAAATGTTGGGCAAGTAATATTGCTGTTCCAGCGGTTATTATTCCAAACATTAAATTAACCATCCAAATTAATTGATTTGCAATTCCAACTGATGCAACAGCTAAATCTGAATATTTACCAAGCATTATAGTATCTAACCCACCAAGTAATGAAAATAATAAACTTTCAACAAATATTGGCCAAGTTATATTCTTTAATTTCCTATTTATACTCTTATCACTCACTTTTATAACCTCTCTTAAAATAATAGTTGAATCGTTTCCAAAAAAAATATTATATATCTTCTTTAACTACTACATCTATTGCTATATAAATTTTTGCTACTATATAATAGATCTTCTAATACTCCTTTCCTATTTTTAACGTTTTCATTATAGCATAATATTTATAATATTCTATCCTTTATTATAAGATTTATTATATATTTTTTACTCTATGAATAGTATATAATTACGAATAATAATTTTTAATAAGGTGATATAATGACTTCTTATATTTTGTATATATTATCTATATCATTATTGATCTTATCTTTTATAAAAGATAAGAAAAAAACAATTACAGCTATTAAAACTTCAGTTAAATCCTTTGAAAATATAATGCCACAATTTTTAAGCATTATAATTTTAATTGGAATTATATTATCTATATTAAATCCAGAAACTATATCATCTTTGATTGGAAAAGATTCTGGATTTTTTGGTGTAACACTTTCTTCTCTTATAGGATCTATAACTGTTATGCCAACCTTTGTTGCTTTTTCAACGGGGAGTACTTTGCTTCAAAATGGAGCTGGTATATCTCAAGTTGCAGCACTTATATCAACCCTTACGTTAGTTGGATTTATGACCTACCCACTTGAATCAAAATATATTGGTAAAAAGGCTGCATTTCTTAGAAACTTTGTAGCTTTTCTATTCTCATTTATAGTAGCCTTAATTTTTTCAAAGGTGGTGATTTAAGTTATGAAAACTCTTTGTAAAATAGCTAAGAGATATTCTTTCTTTTTAATTTTACTATTTGTACTTTTTGCATTACTTTTTATAAATTATAGCATCGCTGTAAATACATTTGAAAGCGTAAAATCTAGTTTTCTACAAATGCTTAGCGTACTTCCACCTATAATGATACTTCTTGGTCTTATGGATGTATGGCTACCAAGAGAAACATTAGTTAAATATATGGGCGATAACTCAGGTATACTTGGGGTATTCTTTTCTATGTTACTTGGTTCCCTTGCAGCCGGACCTATGTATGCAGCATTTCCTTTTACAGCTCTTTTACTAAAAAAAGGTGCTAAATTTAGTAATATAATTATATTTATGAATTCTTGGTGTGTAACTAAAATATCTACTCTTTTATTTGAAATATCATCTTTAGGATTTAAATTTACCTTTATAAGACTTCTAATAGATATACCTGGCGTTATACTAATGGGATACTTAGTCTATTACTTTATGGATAAAAAATCTTTAGAGAATGTATACTCTAATTCACTTTTATAATTTAAAATATTATTTAAATTTAAAAAGGCATCTCACTATATAAGATGCCTTTTTAATTATAAAACAATTACTCTATCTTTCAATTATTTTATAATTTTCTTTTATATAATTTGTTACCGCTATAGCATTAATTATATTTTGCAATACCATTTTATCATCTTTTAAATTAGTATTATCAAATATACTTCTTATCTTACCAATTGTTTTGCTACTTGGTAATTCAATATTATTTTCATCTCTAAGATTGTTTAAAAAACCTATAAAATAATTATAAATACTATGGTATACTTCAGAATTATTTTTCACAATATTATAATTATTATAATATAGAAGATTATAAGCAATAGATTTAATATATATATTGCTATATAATATAAATTTATCAATCGCTTCTATTTGAAGTTTTGTGTTATATAAACTTATTTTATTAGCTATATTATAATATTTATCTAATGATATTTTAATTTTATTCCAATTATCTACTCCACTCATATTTTCTTTTACGTCTTCAATTATCTTTATCTCTTCCTCTATAATATTGTTTATATAATCATAAACAGCATCATTTATCTTATATGGAAGTATAAATCTATTTGCAAAAATAGCCATAGCTACACCTATTGAAACATATAAAATTCTTTCTAATAATGTTGAATACTCTCCCATAGTTATAGATGCCAAAACAATTGATGCTACCGTATTAAAGGCTACTGATTTATCATACTTTGTAAAACCTACAGAAATAATAATAGATACTATAAAAATAATAATTTTTATTTTATTGTCTAATGGAAAAGCAAATATTATTAATACAATCCCTGAACCAATTATTGTTCCTTTGAATCTTAGTAAAGCCTTTGAAAATGTATCCTCAAAAAATGGTTGAGTTACAGTCATTACAGATATAGGAATCCAATATAACTTAGATGAATTAAAGTAGTTATTTATAAATAGGGCTATAGTTACTATTGTAGATAATCTAATTGCAAATCTAAAATTAATTGAATTTAAATTTAATCCACTTATCCAAGTCTTTATAAATTCTTTGAATTTCGATATACCTTTTATTTTATTATTACTCTTACCTCTACTTATCTTAACTTCATTCATTATTTCTATATCTTTAATTTTAATTAATTGTAATATCTGAAAAATTATATAGTATTCATTTGA
>NZ_JAFBDA010000045.1 GCF_016907995.1 Clostridium sardiniense
AGTTGTACTCCCTATAAGAGCCTTTATTCCTTCAACAGATATCTTTATCGGCTTATTTACTCTAACAGCTTCATTATGTAATAAATGCTTTATTATTTCTATTTTATCTCTAACAGATCTCTCTTCAAAACTTGGTATTCTAACTGTCATTGGAATTCTTCTAACAAATGTATTAAGAAGCGTTGATGCTGGATCTTCAGTTGTAGCTCCTATGATTAATACATTTGCTTTTCTTTTTCTTTCAGTCTCTCCTAGCTTATTATATGTACCTGTATCCATAAAATAAAATACCATTTCTTGACCCTCAGGAGGTAATCTATGTATTTCATCTAAAAATAGAATTCCACCATCTGCCTTTTGAACTATACCATCTTTTTCAGTGTCAGCTCCTGTAAACGCACCTTTAACATGTCCAAATATATGTGACAATAATAGTTGTGGAGTATTGTAATAATCTGCACAATTGAACACTATAAATGGTGAATCTTCTTTAAATCTTCCTATATATTTTGCATAGCTATACATTCTATTTGCAAACAAGCTTTTACCAACTCCTGTTGGTCCTACTATTAATGTATGTAATCCATTTGGAGGATAAATTATAGCCGCCTTTGCTTGCTCAATTTGTGTCTTTAAGCTAGTATCATATCCTATAAGATAATCAAAAGGTGATTTATTCTCTTCTTCCTCCTTTTGTTTATTAAGTAATGATTTTATATCATCAATCTCTGTAATATCTTCAGAAAGTCTAACATCAAATATTTTTTGAAAAATTTCTCTATCAAAGTATCTAACTGGCCTGCATTTAATCTTTATTGCTTTTTTATTTCTACAAAGCTCATTTAGTTCCTTACTTACATTATTTCTTAATATATCAAGTTTATCTCCAATATCTTGTGCACTTACTCCTATATTTTCATCAAGGTCCTCTTTCTTATATCCCAAACAAACTTCATTTAGGTAACTATAGATCTTTTCTATTCTTTTCAATAATAGTCCCCCTTTCTTTAAATAAAAGTTATACTTAAATCGATTTTAACCCTTGTTCTTAATGTCTTTCAATTTATTTGTAAAATATACAAAATATTTTACCTTTTGTCAATATTTTAGACTTATATTATGTAAAGCAATCTATTTAAAATAAGTGCTACATTAAATACCACTTCCTTAATATAAGTATATTTGTCCCTTTATTATATTAAAACCTTAATACTTTTCCTCATCTTCCTTAATATATGCATCTTTATATATATTATTAATTTTCATATTAACTATTTTTATACTAATAATTTTTCAAGGGACATTCCTATAATTACTTCAACAAGACTTAAAATAACATTTAAAAGTAATTTAGACGCCCCTAATATGTATTCTCCTAGGTTTGAACATACTAACTGTTTCACATGAGAAAGTGGAGAATGCTGTAAGTCCTCCCTTAACTCCTGTTGTTAAAATAGCTTTGTATTTGGAGATATTAAGTTTGCTATTATATTTTCAGTTAATATACCATAGAGAAAGTTTGCTTCAAATAATTTCGATACATTTATAGATATTATTATTTTATATATTTTGCAAATACTATATTTATTATAAATCGTATTTAGCAATATTTAAATTTGTTATATACATATAGCAAAATACTTACTACTTACATATTAATTATAGTAATAGCACTAACTAAGGAGGAGGATAAAGTGAGTATTAAACCCCTTATTGGTATTTCTGCATCTTTAACTATAGATACTTCTGAAAAGATGGCAGGCCGTAAAATTATTTCTCTAAGTGAAAATTATGTTAATGCCATTTTAAATGCAGGAGGATTTCCTTTCATTTTACCAATTAATAATGACATTAATGTTATAAAAGAATATGCAAAACTCTTAGATGGTTTGCTTCTTTCAGGCGGTTATGATGTTGATCCATTAAATTATGATGAGGATCCAAACTATAAATTAGGAAGAATCCTTAATGAGAGAGATGAATTTGAAATTAAACTAATAAATGAATTTGAAAATTTAAATAAACCTATCCTTGGTATTTGCAGAGGAAATCAAATATTAAATGTAGTCCACGGTGGAACAATATATCAGGATATATCTTTAATAAAAGGAAGCTTTATTAAGCACGATCAAGATGCTTTTGAATATGATGGAACCCATAGAATAATTATAGAAGATGGTACTAAATTAAACAGAATACTTGGTAAAAATTCTTTAGTTAATTCTTATCATCATCAAGCAATAAAGAAGGTTGGAGAAGGATTAAAAATTGCTGCTATATCTAACGATAATGTTATAGAAGCTATAGAAAACACAACTGGTTCATTTAAGCTTGGAGTTCAGTGGCATCCTGAAATGATGTTTTATAAATCCAAAGACATGAGTAATATTTTTAGATATTTCCTCCTTGAGTGCAAAAACAACAAAAATAAATTAATATAATAAATAAAGTGCAGTGTACACTTAATTTTTGCACACTGCCCTTTTTCTACTAAGAAATCACTATAATATACGTAAATGGTATACTACTTAATCTTCATATTTTTCTCTCTCAATATCATCTAATTTTTCTAAGAGATCTTTCTCTACCTCTTCAATTTCAATATTTATGTCAGCTATTCTACTTATACTATCATCTATTTTATAAATTAAGTTTTTAACTTGTTCTTCATCCATTGATATTTTATTTTTAAATTCATCGACAAACATAGAACCTATTTTCTCATTACTTTTTCTAATTACTATATTTAGATCATCGATTTCATTCTTTAAATCTCTTATCTTCATTTTTGTTTCTATTTTTAATGCAGTGCTCTTTGATAGTGATGTTACATTTTTTGTAGCAGTATCAGCTAATTCTTTCATACTATCTAAAAAATTCATATCTATCCCTCACTTAAATAAACTTCTACTTTTATTATATAATCGTGATTTTATTTTGCTTATATAATTACTAATAAGATACACAATTTGTCTTTGATTACTTCTACTAGTCTTCCCCAGTTGTAATTTATGTTAAATTTTAGTACATTTTTACATATAACTCTTTATTAAAATTTTAAATGAGTTACTATTATTAGAAATAAGTTTATTTATAATTTCCTTTGGAGGTGTACTAATATGCTTAAAAATTACTATTTACTAGAACCAAATAAAAGTTTAAACACAAAATGTGATATTGAAAATTATTGTATGGATTTTTTTCAAAAGCTTAAACACAAAGTTAAAATTCTAGATAAATCTAGTACCTTTAAAATCTACATAAAAGTAGATAACACAAAATATTCAGTACAGCAAAGAGTATTAAATTCTAAATCTTATCAAAGCAAGCTACCAATAAGTGATAACTTCACTCCAATACTTGGAGCACAGCAATTAATAATTGAGAAAATATAAATAAAGAAGTATAAAAAAGATAGCATGTTTAGTGTACATGCTATCTTTTTGATGTGTGGTTATTTATATTAGTTTAGTTAGTTATATTAATTTAATTAATTGTGATTATAGTTCGTAGAACATCTTCATATCATCTTCTACGTTTGTAATTCCTCCGATACCAAAGTTTTCAACTAATACTTTAGCTACATTTGGTGAAAGGAATGCTGGTAATGTTGGTCCTAAGTGTATGTTCTTAACACCTAAGTGTAATAATGATAATAATACTATTACAGCTTTTTGTTCATACCAAGCTATGTTATATGATATAGGTAATTTATTTACATCATCTAATCCAAATACTTCAGCAAGTTTTAATGCTATTACTACTAATGAGTATGAGTCATTACATTGTCCTGCATCTAATACTCTTGGAATTCCATTTATATCTCCAAGGTCTAATTTGTTGTATTTGTATTTAGCACATCCAGCTGTTAATATTACAGCATCTTTTGGTAATTTTTCTGCAAATTCTGTGTAGTAGTTTCTTGATTTAGCTCTACCATCACATCCAGCCATTACAAAGAATCTCTTGATTGCTCCAGTCTTAACAGCATCAACAACTTGATCAGCTAAAGCTAAAACTTGGTTATGAGCGAATCCACCGATGATTTCTCCTTTTTCTATTTGAGTTGGAGCTTCACATTTCTTAGCAAGTTCTATGATTTGTGAGAAATCCTTCTTACCATCTTTATCTGCTTCTATATGAGCACAACCTTCATATCCAACTGCTCCAGTTGTAAATATTCTATCTCTGTATGAATCTTGAACTGGTGTGATACAGTTAGTTGTCATAAGTATTGGTCCATTAAATGAAGCAAACTCTTTGTTTTGTAACCACCAAGCATTTCCGTAGTTTCCTGCGAAGTGATCATATTTCTTGAATTCTGGATAGTATTGTCCAGCAAGCATTTCACCGTGAGTATAAACATCTACTCCAGTTCCTTTAGTTTGTTCTAATAACATTTCTAAATCTTTTAAATCATGACCTGAGATTAATATACCAGGATTATTTCTAACTCCGATATCAACCTTAGTTATTTCTGGATGTCCATAAGTTCCTGTGTTTGCAGCATCTAATAGAGCCATTCCATCAACACCAAACTTACCTGCTTCTAAAGCTAATGCTGTTAACTCATCAGCTGTTAATGAGTCATTTAAAGTTTGAACTAATGCTCTTGCCATAAATGCATGTATCTCTTCTTTATCATAACCTAAGTTCATAGCATGCTTCATGTAAGCTGACATACCTTTTAATCCGTATACTATAAGCTCTCTTAAGCTTCTTACATCTTCATTTTCTGTAGCAAGTACTCCTACGCTTGAAGCCTTTTCCATCATTTCTTCTTCTGTAGTTGCAGTCCAAGTTGCACATCCGTGGAAGTCATCTCCTACAGGATTTCCACCAGCAGCTTGTACTTTTTCTTTTAATTCTTCTCTTAATGCTAAAGTTTCTTTAACTCTCTTTTCTATTGCCTTAAAGTCAAAGTTAGCATTTGTTATTGTAATAAATAAATTTTCTGTTATGTATTTATCAACTTTATTATCGATAACTCCTACTTTTCTTCCTTCATTTGCTACTGTAGCTAACCCCTTTGTTACGAATACTAAAAGGTCTTGAATCTTTGCTACATCTTCAGTTTTACCACAAACACCTCTTACAGTACAGCCCTTACATCCTGCTGTTTCTTGACATTGAAAACAAAACATTGACATTATAATTTCCTCCTCTATTTAACTCTTAATTTTGATATTTATATTTAATTTCTAGATGATTCTTATGTTTATTTTTAAATTCTGTAAGCATCTCACTTACAATACTGAGTATACTACTAAGATATAATTTCTTCTGTAACATTAGTTACAGTTCTGAATTTTTTAAAATTTACCTAATAAGTTTCATTTAAATTACATATTTTCTAAATAATTTCCTTTGGTGTAAAACTACAATATCCTATCTCATCGCATCTTTTCTTCATATCGCTCCAAAGCTTAGAATCAGTTATGCTATCTATTGCTGTAGGATATAATATTGTATTTTCTTTAAATATATGGTCTCTTAAATTAAATACTAAGTATGCAGTTAACTCTTCTAATCTTTCTTTAAAATCATCAAATGGTATATAATCTACACAGTTTAATAACTCTTTAATAGCTCTCTTCTTTCCTCTTAAATCATCATGTTCCATTCTCATAATTCTAGTTGGTCCAGTAATACCATCGTTCTCTAATTCAATAAATAAAACGTCCTCTTCTCTTTTATGATGAAGCTCAGCATCTAGTATATTATCTATAACAGTTTTTAACTCTGCTATATAATTTTCATTACCTTTTATAGAATCTAACTTTTGAACTTCACCATTTAACTCTTCTAATCTAGTTAAGAATTCTAATATCTTATCATGCTCAACAATAAGTGTATTAACTACATGTCCAACCTCTAATTTACTTTTTATCTTTTCAAGTTCATCCTTTAATACTTCCATATGTATATCACATAAATGTCTTAAATCATGAGGATTCATACCCTCATCAATTAAATTTTGCTCTGCTATAGATAACTCTATAGGATCTATATTTTTAACTATTTCTAACGCTTCTTTTCTTAACTCATCTGATATATTTCCTGTATTTAATTTTCTTAAAACTGCTGTTAATTCATTAATTCTTTCTTGTTTCATTTCATTAGCCTCCCTATTTTAAATAGCCTTATTGCTTTTTCTATATTTATATATCTACTACTAATTAATCTTTAATTTTATATATTCATTATTAGTTAATCTTAAATTATTTTGAATAGGATACTATTTTCTTTATGAATATGGATAAATAAATCTTTTTCTAATGCATCTAGCTTTTTATATACTAAATTAAAGGTTGTACAAGCTCCTTCTGGTGTCTTATATCCATTTGTTTCTCTATAAAGATCTTGAAGTATATGACCTGCCCCTGTATGCTCATTTTCGATTACTCCAACAAACTTCATTATTGAATCTCTTAATTCTTCAGATGGATTTTTAAAGTATTCCTTTATCATTGGGAATAATTCTTCCTCTTCTTTAATTAAATGTTCCTCAAGCTCTGTTTTTAATGCTCCAAATAACTTATGAACTGTTTTTAATTCTTCTCCACTGTGATGATAATGTACCTTTAATATCTTTAATAATAATTGGTCTATTTCTATAAGCTCTCTATAAGTAAAAGCATGATGTGTATCAACTATATTATCTATTAATTTATTTGGATCTTCTTTTCTCCAATCTATATATGCTTCCTTTGAATTTAAAAATTCATCATATGATTTATTTATTTCGTTTAAAAATCCTATTACTTCTATTTCTTTTTCTAATAATGCACTTTCAAGTGTTCTATCCCCATGACAACAATAATCAATACCTTCTTTATTAAAAATTCTTGCAGCTCCTGGAAACATGGCCACTACTTCACCTAATTTTTGTTCTTTATTTAATCTATTCATCAAAATCTCCCCTTATCTCTTAAAATATTCGTGCTCTCTTAACTATGACTAGATTTTAATTTAATTCTTAGTTATTTAATATGATTTAAATCAAAATTTTTTATTTTTCAATTTTTTATAAAATAAAAGATATAAAAAAAGAAACTAGATCAATTTAATCTAGTCCCTTTAATACTAATATTAATAAAAGTAAAAACCTTATTCTGATAAATCTTTTAGTAAATCTATATCTTTTACTATTATTATTTTATTTCCCTTTAAATTTATTATATTTTCACTTTCAAATTTAGAAAGTTTTCTACTTATTGTTTCTCTAGTAACTCCACAATAGTTAGCCATATCTTCTCTATTTATAGGGAGTTCTATATGTATATTATCATCAACTAGTTTTCCATACTTCTCTGAGAATTCTAAAAGCATACTTGCTACTCTTGCTTCTACATCCTTTGTTGCAAGAACCTTTGCTAAATCCTCTGTTTCTGCAAGCCTATGAGCCAATTCCTTTAATATTTTCATTGATATTCCAGGATTTTGATTTAATATGCCTTCTAAATTAGTTCTTGATAATGTGCATATCTTTGCATTATTTATTGCAGTTGCTGTAAAGCTGCTTTCTATATCATCAAATAAATTTGTTTCACCAAAGAAGTCTCCTTTAGTTAGTATATGTAATATTTGTTCTTTTCCATCTCTCGTCATTTTTGAAAGTTTAACTTTTCCTTCTCTTATAAGAAATAAATTATCAGATATCTCGCCCTCTCTACAAAGTACTTCCCCTTTTATATATTCTCTTCTAATTACCATTTTAATTATGTTCTGTAATTCAGAATCTGATAGTGATGAGAATATTGATATATGCTTTGCACATACCGGTTCACCCTGATTGCAGCCATGACAATTACAATTTTTTTTCATTACATACCTCCTAATTAAATTTTCGTCTTTTCTACCTATCTTTTATATAATAACACTCTTATAAAACTTTTAAAAACTAAAACTTACAGATAACATTAAATTTAACATTATCTACAGTTAATTAAATATTCTACTTTCTTTTTATCTTATGTAAATGAGAGTTTTATTTTTAAAGTTATAATTTCTCTATTAATATACTCTAAACTTTTGGATATATTTTTTAAAATAAAAAACTAAACCTAATGTCTACTTCATATTAGGTTTAGCAATCATATTCTTATTATATTTAATTAGATATATTATATTAATGCTTCTTTTATATTATCTATATCTTCATGATTAATTTCTTGAAATCTATATTTTTGGTTACAGTTAGGATATTTATTCTTATCTACTTCACTTAAAAACATATTTAAAGGTCTAACAAATATACCAAAATCACCATATAAAGCTTTATATACAACTAGCTCTTCCATAGTTTCAGAATGTCTTGCTACATCTATTACTAAATATAACTTTCCTTTAAAGTGCTTAACAACTCTTCCTTTTAAATTTTCTATGGATCTATTCATATGACTTCCTCCTCCTAAAAATAAATATATTATCTATCAAATACTAAAGATTTAAAAAATGCAAAAAATTCTCTTGCATACATTGATGGTACCAAATACCATTCAGTATTGCTGCTATAAAATTTTATATTTTCATAACCATTTCTCTTAGCAATAATACTACTTCTTAGTGCATGAAAATCTGTAGTAATTACTGTAACATCAGCATTTACTATATCACTTTTCTCTTCATCTTTTACCCTTTCTTTTGTATATTTAAAATTTTGAAATGTATTAGTTGATTTATTTTCTAATATTATTTTATCACTATTTATACCTTTTTTTACTAGGTATCTTCTCATAGCTTCAGCTTCTGTTATGCTTTCTCCTGGTCCTTGTCCTCCAGATACTATTATATCTCCTTTAAAGTTAGTCTCATCCATATATTTTATTGCAGCATTAAGTCTATCCCTTAATGTAGTTGTTAAATTTTCACCTCTTATACCTGCTCCAAGAACTAGTACATAATCACTTTTCTCCACAGATTTTTTAGGATACATAATAATAATTCCTTCTACAACAATAAAAATTATTATTCCTAATATTGATAATGCTCTTAATGGCTTAATGATTTTTTTAAGCCATGCAATTTTCATTAGTCTTTTTCTGAAGAAATAATAGAAAATTATAATTAGTCCTATTACCAAGTAAAAAATACTAAATGTAGTATATCCAAATACTAAATTAACAAAAGTAAAATATAATATACATATAATGCCTAATATTAAAATTATAACACTCACATACTCACCATCCTTTTAGATAATAATACCATAAATTAGAATATAAATTAATTTTTGTTCTAAGGAGATAATAGAAATGTTTATTAGATTTGAAAATATAACTGATGAAATTACTATAGATGTAAGAACAGTATCTGAATTCAATAATATGCGATTATTTCAATATAATATTCCAATAATAAATGAAGATGACCATATAAGAATAAAGTCTTTTTATCCATTAGCTATACCTATAATATTAGTAAGCCTTTATAGAAATAAAAATTATATAAAAAAGCGTTTGATGATCTTATCTAATAATGGAACTTATCCAATAGTTATAGGTTGTTCTAGAGGGCGATTAAGAAGTCCTATAATCTTTTTATATGCAAAATTTATAGGCATAAGAAGATGTAAAATTTTATTTGGTGGAATAAAAATATTTTTCTTAAACAAAGAAAAAAGAGATAGTAATTAAACTATCTCTTTTCGTTACTCACCTGGCAACGTCCTACTCTCCCACACAGTCTCCCGTGCAGTACCATTGGCGCTATAGAGCTTAACTTTCCTGTTCGGAATGGGAAGGA
>NZ_JAFBDA010000046.1 GCF_016907995.1 Clostridium sardiniense
AATTAATAAAAAGAAAGAAGTATTAGTTCTATTAAAGAAGTTATAGCTTAATTTATTATTTAATATTAATAGTAACAATACTATAATATCCATATTTTCACCTTATTTCATTTAAATTTATTATAATTCTTTTATGAAGTTAGAAAATATTTAATTATAGGAAGAATTTGAAAATAACTTTTAATTACATTCTTTATATCGATATATTCTTTAATATTTAAAATATAAAAATTTAAGTCAGCTTATTTACAAATCTTCCTTATCATAAAACATTTTTAGTAAATATTAATTAGTAAGTTGATAAATGAAAGTTTTACAAATATTAATAGTTACTAAGGATTTATATAATAATATATATAACTTATCAAAAGTTTGTTACTTTTTGAATAGACTTTATATAGATATATATATTACTAAATATAGTGCACTGCATATTAACATAAGTAGTGCAAAAGGTATTGAGAATAATATATAATTTTTTAGATTATAAACTTCTTTTATTTTCACTTCTTCTTCATTGGATATATTATAATGATGCAAATATCTATCCACTTCACTTAGCATTATCGGGCCACCTGTGGCAGACCAAGGTAACATACTGCTTCCTGCTAATATACCTAAAGCTAATGCTGCAAATATAAAATTGCTACCTACTACAGGAAGTAGTTGAACGCAGATAGGAAGAATAGTTGCAGTAGCAGGACCAGCAGAAAGGAATGTAGATATAATAAATGCAGAGAATAAAATACATAAAAGAATTAAAATTTTGCTATCACCTGTAAAAGACAGAATATAGGTTACTACAATCTTTAGTATACCAAAGTGCTCTAGAATACCTGATATCATAAATAGTGAAGAAATAAATATGATAGAGTCATTAACAGAAAGTGAATTTAATATTTCTTCAGGATTTGTTGCTACAAAAATTATAGTAAGTCCCATGAAAAATATACAAATATAAGAAATTGAGATATTGAAAAAAGGTGCAATACAAATACCAGTAATAAGTCCAGCAAATAATATTAAAGGTAGATAAACATTCTTAAATCGAGAGTCTTTCATCTGAATCTTTATATGAGGTGCTGGCTCATAAGGTGGGGGTGGAGGTGGAATAGCAATTCCAATTTTAGCATGAGGAGGTCTAGGAAATTTCTTTGGTTTATGGTAATGCAAAAAGCCTCTTGAATTAGAATCACAGCAAACTTCTGAATTTTTATTAGAAAATTTAGTCCATATAATGGTATATATTATAAGGAGCACAACATAAATAGCACAAGGCACAAATACTTTAGTTAAAAAGTCAATAATAGTAAAGTCTGTATATAGTGTAATAATTACTGCTGGAGTATCAGCCCAAGGGAGAGGACATCCTCCAATATTAGAAGCAATAAGCCCTGATACTAAAACAGGTATGACTGGGAGGTCGAGTTTTCGTATAAGGGTTAAAGAAATAAAAGTAAATAAAAGTACTACACTTAAATTATTCATAAATAGCGATGTTGCATACATGACCAAAGGTAGAACAATCATAATAAATAATTTTTTACCTTTTGATAATTCACTGAGCTTATCTCCTATAAATTTTAGAAATCCATTATTCTCAAATATTTTAGAAAATAATGCAAGAGTAAGGATTAATACTATTATCTCAAATGGAAATGATTTAAAAGCATCTGCAAAAGAATATCCCTCAAATATAGTTGTATATAAAAGTAAAGCGCCTATACCTAAGGTAGCTATCGCAGTACGATATTTAACTGAGAATATCATAGCTATATATATAGCTATAACTATTATTAATATAATAGCCATAAAGTGACTACCTCCAATCTTTTGTTTAGTACATATATATATATATTTAAAATATATGTAGGGTTTTAGCGGGATTCTTTGAGAATATAATAAAAAAATAAGTACTATATGAGGTAATAAAGGATTGATATATAATAAGATATGTTAATTAGATAGGCAGAATAATGCCTATAAAAATAATAATTGTTAAAGGACTGTGGTTATTATTAACAGCCCTCTAACACATTAAAAATATAATATTTAAAAGAAAAATATATAATATTATAGTGGATATTTTTTTATAAATTAAAGTAACGTTTATTGAAGCAATTGCATCATGAATATTGTTGATTCACCTATCATAGCAAGAAAATTTGCTAGGATTAATATCAATCACGTTCTTTATAAATGTTATTATATTTCTCTTTATGCTAGTGCTCTTTTCCTTTTTTGTCATTGTCTTTATCCTCGTGATCTTTACCTTTACCATCTTTGCCGTGATCTTTATCTTTGTCATCTTTACAATCTTTGTCGTGGTCTTTATCTTTGCCGTCCTTATCACCTTTGCCATGGTCTTTATCTTTACCGTCTTTACCATCTTTGCCATGTTCTTTATCTTTGCCGTCGTTACTATCTTTATCGTGGTCTTTACCTTTACCGTCTTTACCATGACCAGGTTTAGGTCCAGGTTTAAGATCTTTAAGAGGAGCAAAACCTTCTTTTAATGAAGATAATTCATTAAAAGAATCGTCTTTTGTTAATTCTTTTAATGGAGTTATAATATCTTTTATAGAAGAAAGATCCTGAAAACCACTATTAGAATCATTAAATAATTCTTTTAGAGGATCTCCAATATTTTTTAAATCATCGAAATCATGTGGCATTTTATTTATAGTCCTCCTAATATTATGAAAATAATTTATTTTTATAAATTTAAGTACATATAAATTTATAGAAACTCATATATACATAAATTTATCAATGGGCTGATAGGTTAAATAACAGCCCAATGATTATTAAATACAGTATACTATTTAATAGAAGAAAGCGATAAGATTTGGTGCTATAGTAACTAATCTTCCATCTTTTAATCTAAGAGTTACTGCATTAGCTTGTCCTCTTATAACTTCGCCAGTAATTGTCATTGGTAATCCAGTTAGAGCTACTGTAATATTTGCTCCTTGGTAATTATTTGTAATCAATTCAGCCATTTTTGTTCCACCTTTTCATCGTATTATTTAATCTAATAAATTTTAATGTTTTTTAGTTTTATATCTAGTTAGTATCTATAATGTTGTCCTTAAAATACATAATATATTATATAAATTTAAATAGAGTTTAGTTACAAATTGAGTCAAATTTTTACAAACATGTCTAACTATTCATAGATTGAAAATAACTAAAAAACCTCTAAGGATATAAATAATCCTTAGAGGTTTTATTTAATAATATAGATTGTTAGATAGAATTATAAAGAAGGTTGAGGTTGTATTTCTATGCTCTTAAATATCCTTCTTGAGAATGCAACAATAATAATAAGTAGAGCAACTGTTACAAAAATAATTATATAAATATGACTTGATGCTTTATCAAATAGTGCGCCATACATAGATTGACCTATAGGTTGCGCGCACATACTAAGTGTTGTAACAAAAGACATAACCTTTCCAATCATATCGTTTGGAGTTACTTGCTGCACTAAAGTTATAGCTGTAATTGAAAACACTGTGGCACAAGCCATAACTAAGAATGCAGAAATGATTATTACAAAATATGAAGTCATAGCAGATAGATTAAGCATTAATACAATTCCTATTGGCAGAATAAATATACTTGCAAGGAATAATGGAATATGGAATTTATCATGAGTTAATTTTTTTGAAAATACTCCAACTGATATACCTCCTATTAATGCACCTATTCCTATAGCACTTTGGGCAATACCATATAATTCACTATTTAGATTTAATGTAATATTTATTATATATGGAATACCTATAATTAATGCTGAAGAAAGGGTAAGGTTCATGAATGCAGCTACCCCTATAGTTTTTGCTATGAAAGGTTTTTCTTTTGTTATAAATAAAATACTTTCTGAAAAGTCATTTTTTACAGACGTAAAAATATTTCTAGTAATCTCTTTCTTTTTGAAAGGCATATTTATAAATAATTCCATAATGGCAGAAAGTAAAAATGCAACAGAAGCTAAAAGTATAATTGGCGTAATTCCAAAAAGTCCATATAAAAATCCACCAAGGATAGGTCCAATTAACATAGATACTGCATTAACCATATTTACTAATGAATTAGCCTTTAATAAATTATCAGAAGAAGTTATTGTAGGAATACTCGCCTGTACTGCTGGCTGATAAAAGGATCTGATTATAGATAGTAATATAAGTGTTGCAGCAGCTGCAAATATTGGAGTGCTCTTAATAAATGCAATTGATAATAAAACGATAATAAAAGTAATAAAATCTAAGATAACCATGATATTACGACGATTAACTCTATCTGCAATTATTCCACCTATTGGTGAAAGTAAGATAGTAGGAATAATTGAAATAGCCATAACTGCCCCAAAGATAGTTCCAGATCCAGTCTTATCTAAAAGATATAGAGGAATTGCAAAGCTTAAAGTTGCATTTCCAAGTAATGAAATGATTTGACCTATAATGATTAGTGTAAAATTTCTGTGAAATAATTTGTTTTCGACCATATAAAAATCCTCCTAAAATATAAAAATATTATTTACGCAATTTATATACCGACGTTTGGTATGTATAAATTTAAAAAATATACTGTCCCAAAAAGGACAGAATATCTTGTTTATACTAGGATATAGAAACAAGTTCTCTATATTTATCTATAATATTAAGCATATCTTCGTCAAATATAGGAAGACCTAAATTATCAGTAAGCTCTTTTAAAAATAAAAATTTTTGTTTTAATTCTTCTGATGTATTAGAGAAAATCATTGGATTTAACCATATATTTGATAGTAATATCAACATTTCTGATAATTCCTTTGGATGATCTGCTTTAATTGATCCATCTTCAATGCCTTCTTCTATTAAATCCTTAAGTAGTGGAGCAACATCTTCTATACTTGTTATAACTTGCTCTGCAAGGAATTTGGGATTTTTTAAAAGTGTTGGTGCTGCTGTAATTAGTTTTTCTTGATTAGGATTTTGAATTGATAAGTAATATATACGACGAATCTTTTCAAGTCCAGTTAAATCTTTTTTAGATTTTATCCTAAGTATCTCTCTATTTGTACCCTCAAAAAGTCGTTCTGATACAGCATCAATTATATCTTCTTTTGATTTAAAGTGATGGTATATAGCGCCTTTACTTAAATCACCAAGTTCATTGATTATATCTTGAATAGTAGTTTGTTCATAACCTTTTTCTAAAAAAAGTTTTAATGATGCATCAAGAATTCTATTAACAGTAACTTCTGGGTGTTTATTTCTTGCCACATTATCACTCCTTTGTTTTCATACATACTGTCGGTATGTATATATGGTATCATTATCCAAATACTGTGTCAATAAAAAATTGAAATTTATTTAATTAACTCGAATTAATATTAATTTGAGTTATATTTACTTAAAGAGATAATGTAATAATATTAAATAATATATATAAATTTAATGATATTTAAAATAAATATAGTGTTATTTTTGTTATAGGATAATAAATTAATTAAATATAAATAATTTATGGAAAAATAAGGAAAGTATGATAATATAGAGTCATAAGGAAGATAGGGGTGTAAGGGGTGATTAATATCAAAGGAATAGAAGAGTTAAAAATAAAAGAAAATGATATAGAATTAAAAGGTATAAAGTTAGAGAGAGTATTAGAAGAGGACTTAGAAAAAATAAGAAATATGATGGTCAAAATTTTAAAAGATGAGACTTTAAGATGGTTTAAAGATGGGAATAAACCTTTTATTCCAGGATATAATTCTATAGATATGCAAAGGTATCATACTTGGGATAATAAATACTACAAGATAATCTATAAAGAAAATCTAATAGGAGTAACTCTCATATCTTATACAGGAAAAGAACATGCAAGAATTGATAGATTATATATTATTCCAGAATATCAGGGGATAGGGATAGGTAAAGACGTGATTAACCTTATAGAAGATATGTTTCCTATGGTAAAGGTATGGACTTTAGATACAATAAAAGAAAGTGTAAGAAATCATAAATTTTATGAAGATATGGGGTATAAACTAATGGAAGAGGACGATGAAGAGAGATATTATATTAAAATATTAAATAAAAATATATCTGATTCATCTAAATATATACGTTATAAAGATATCAGCCATTCTAATTTTAGGGAATGTAATATGGAATATTCTGATTTATATGAGTCTAATATGAGTAATTCAAGATTTTCAAATACTAATTTATTTGGGAGCATATATTCAAATTCATATCTTGGGAATAATCGTTTTACAAATGTAAATATGAATAGCTCAATATTTGCCGATTCTAGAATGAATGAAGTTGAGATATGCCATGTTTCATTATTGAGAGCTCATATACATGATGTTAATTTAGATGTAAAAGAAGAAGATACTAATATAACTATAGAGCGATGTAAATTAACTAATAGCAAAATAGTTGATTCTGATTTAAGAGATTTAAAGATTGAAAATTGTAATATAGATGGAATGACTATAGATGGTATAAAAGTATCAGAACTTATAGATTGCTATAATAAACATTATATCAAGAATAAGTAGATTAAAGAATTAAAATTAAATACTGTCACAATAAATATGAAATTATTGTGAATTCTTCTATTGAAATATATAATTTAAATATAGAATAAAATTATGAAATAATTAAAATGGATCATAAAATAATTAAAGTTTTAAAATATATTATATAAGTAATATGTTTTAATAAATTAAAAAAGTAAGACATTATTATAATTAGTGAGGTTAAACATATGAAGAGAAAAATAATTTTATATATAGCAACGAGTTTAGATGGCTTTATTGCAGATAAAAATGGTGGAGTTAGTTGGATTGATGAGGCGATTAAATCAGATGAAGTAGATAATAGTTATTCTGAATTTATAAAGAATATTGATACAGTTATTATGGGAATGACTACATATAATCAAGTAGTAACTGAGCTTTCTCCAAATGAGTGGCCATATGAAGGATTGAATAGTTATGTATTTACATCCCAAAATATTAATGATACAAATAATGTTAAGTTCATTTCTACAGATATTTTAGATTTTGTTAAAGAATTAAAGGAACGTAATGGCAAAGATATTTGGATTGTAGGAGGAGCAAATATTGCAAATCAGCTTATTAAAAGCAATCTTATAGATGAGTATCATATTTCTACTATACCAATTATTTTAGGTAGTGGAATGTCCTTATTCAATAATGATAATCCTAAGATACCTTTAAATTTAGATAAGTGTAGTGAAGTTAATGGAATTGTTACTTCAATTTATTCAAGAAGAAGATAATATAAGACTTTATAAAACTTTAAGATAAAGGTGATATAAAATTGTGTAAATAAGCAGGTATACTATAGAACTAAAATAAGATTAGTTTTACAGTATACCTGCTTTTATAATTATTATGATAAATACTATAGATATTTATCATAATATAATATTTTGGCTATGAAACTTTCTTAATTCCTTTATATATAGAAGTGAATGACCCAAAAAGTATACCAACTATAGGAAACACTATCCATGAAATATGCCAAGCTTTAAATACAAAGCCTATAAATAAATATACTGCAACTGTTATTGGCCAAACAACTGAAGCTACAGAACCAATAATTTTATTAGCTTCACGATTTTTAGGGCTGTATTCATCTAGTTGTAAAAGCAACTTGTAACTTTCATGCATTACACTTAAATTAATAAATATAATTACTGCTAATGAGACTATGAATAATAAAAGAGAAACTCCATATACAGTAGCACTTTCGCTAATTATATTACCTATAAAAATACAAAGTGGAGATACAACACAAAGGCAAACGCCTAATATAATGCCTTTAGTGAATTTTGGTCTAAATAGATCATAATCTTGCTTAAGTGAAAAATTAACATTACTAGAAAGAGAAAATTCACCTTTTTCTATGAAGTTGTATTTTTCTAGTTTAAGTCCTGAGTATATAAATAAAGCAATAGCAGGAATAACTAATATAAATAATGGTATTAAAGGTATAGTGCTAGTTGCATTGTTAGAAAGGCCTTGTAAAATTATTTTATTATCTATAAGTTGATAAAGTAATATTAAAAGGGAAACTCCTGTTATACAAAGAAATACACCTATACTTATAAATAAAGCTGTTTGTTTCCTAACCTTTAGATAACTATAGGCTTCTTTTTCTCCCATAATTGGAAAGTTAGTATTACTAGATGGAGAAGTATCTTTTATATTATTAGAAGTAGTATTATTAATATTTATATCTAATTCATTTAATAATTCATCAATATTACCAAACTCAGAGATAACAATACCAATGGCTTCATTTTCTGTTTTGTCTTCTTTTTTTAATTCTTCATATTTATCTTCCATATTAGATAAAAGATCATCTTTTAATGTTTTAATTTCTTGGGTTTTAGGTAATACAGAAAACATATTGTCTAAATAATTTCTTATGGTTTCCATTCTAATCAATCTCCTTTATAAATTTATTAATAACGTCTTTAGTAACTATCCATTCATTACATTTTTCTTTGTAATACTTGGCTCCAAGTGGAGTTATTTTGTAGTATTTGCGACGCTTTCCAAAAGTTTCATCTCCATAAAATGCTATTATATAGCCATTTTTCTCAAGCCTAGTAAAGGCTGAGTATAGTGTGGTTTATTTGATTATATATTTATCATCAGTAATAGATTTTATATTTTTTGATATCTCATAACCATATGAATCTCCTTCAAGAAGAATACTTAAAATTATTG
>NZ_JAFBDA010000047.1 GCF_016907995.1 Clostridium sardiniense
TACTTTAATAAAAAGAATTGCTGGTTGTTTAAATGTTTTATATATTCTGTTCAATTTTCAAAGACCATTTTATCTCGTCGCCCTCAAGCGACTCATTTATCTTATCACTTTCGAAAAACTTTGTCAACATTTTTTCAATAAGTTTTTTACTTAATTTGCTTTAAAATGTTGTCTCGCTTCCGTAGAAGCCCTTTCGCATCAGCGACAAGATTTATAATATCATCAACAATTAATATTGTCAACATTTTTTTGCAATTTTATATCAAATCACCCCTTATTTCATATAATAATATAAATTATTACTAAATATAAGGATTTTTAGGTATGTATAACATTATAATGAGCAAAAAAAGTTCAGTAAAGACTACTATAAAACAATTTCTTAATGCAATTTTCTCTAATAATAATTTTAAGCAACTTATATCAAATGATAAATTAAATGAATTACTCGATTTAAAGATAAAATACTTCACTCTTTATAATAAAAAAAGCTCCCTTCCTATTTTAGATTCATATTCTAAAATAAAATATGATTTTATTAAGGAAGTAGACGAGAATTATTCTCTAGTTAAATTTTCTGTATACTCAATATTTGATATTGATGGTAACAGCTTTAATTCTATAACTACATCAACATATATCTCACTACTAAAAAAGATATCAGATAAATGGTTTATAGATTATATATCTGATATAGAATCATTAAAAGATACAGTTAATTATAAAGATCCAAAGACTTTCATTCTTTTTTACAACACTTTATTAGATAATGAAATAGATAAATATAATTCTTTATTATTAAACTTTAATACTCTCAATATAAATATCAAGAGCACAGTTGCAGCTTCATCAGTATTAAAAAAGACCTCTTACTCAAAATCTAAGGCAGTAGAATACGCTGAAAAATATGCTTTAAATTATAACAAAGAATATATAGATTTTGATAAAAATGGTGGAGATTGTACTAACTTCGTATCCCAAACTATTCATTATGCTGGAATACAGACCTCTTCAACATGGAAACCATACTCTAATCCTTGGGTTAGAGTAAACGAACTACGTAATTACTTAATTTATAATCATCTTGCATTTGAAACAACAAATATAAATCAAAATTGCGTTGGATCTATAATACAATTCTTTAGCCCAATTAAAAATACTTGGTCCCATTCTGGAATTATAACTTATAATACAGGAAATACATGTCTTTACTGTTGTCATTCTTATGATAAATTAAATTATCCTCTTTCTTATGTATATCCTAATATATACCCTAAGATAAGAATAGTAGTTCCATATTAAAAGGCTAACATGGTCGTGTTAGCCTTTTTATGCCTCTATATTATTTTTATTCTCACTCTTATTTTTAACATCTTCATTTTTATTTCCAAATAATTTATTCTTTAAAACATTAAATAGCATCTTCTTTTTCTTCTCTTCTTCTCGATTATCCTTATCTATCATTAATGCGATATCCATTATAGGCGATATTTGATCTATTGTATCTTTATAACCAATACTAACTCTCTTCTTAGTATTATCTGGAGTAAAATCTAAAACACCAGCCATTAATCCCGCTTCCATTTCACTTGGTCTTATTTCTACTATCTTTGAGTTTGGATAGAGTTCCCTATTAATTTTTACATTGCTAGCTAATGGGACTACTATTATTATATCGCACCCTTCACCATATACAGGTTGTATTGGTATATTATCAGTCATACCTCCATCTAGATAATTTTTACCTTCTATTTCTTCACTTTGATATATCATCGGAAGAGCTGATGTAGCTAAAAGTATTTTTCTTATATCCTCATTGTTATAATCATCAACCTTAAAGTATTTTGCTTCTACCTTTGGTATTTCAGTACATGCCGCATAGCATATCCTATTTACACTTTTTATCTTATTAAAGTCTAAGTATTTATCAATTATTTCAATTAGACCATCTCTAGGTATATCTCCACCATTTATAGCTTTAGGCATATATTTTTTTATTAAATTCAAATTTCTTGATCCAATTGTTACAAGTATACTTCTTTTTAATAAATCCTTATGATCTGTTGGTAGTATTTTCTCAACACTTATATTCATCCATACCTCTTCTGCAATATTTATATCATCTTGATTAAATAACATAGCATTTAAAGCTCCTATTGATGTGCCTGATATAACACTAATATATTTATCTATCTTTAACTCCTTAAGAGCTTTCCATACTCCTATTTGATATGCCCCTCTTGCTCCCCCTCCAGCTAAAACTAATCCTATTTTCATTTTAATCCCCCCTTTAATATTAATAATTTTTACTACATATAATTTCACACTATTATTTTATACTGTATTTTCTTATTGGTTAAAACAAAAGGGCCTTTCTATGTATTTTTAAGAAAAACCCTTACAGTCATATTTAATTATAGACTACTTATTAACTTTTAATGTATCTAGAATAATTAACGCAGTATCTTCTATTGCTCTTTGAGTAACATCTATAGTTTTACAACCAATTCTTCTTATTATCTTATCTGAGAACTCAAATTCTTCTAATATTCTAGCATCCCCTGCATACTCAATGTCAGATGGTATCCTATGAAATTTATCTAATCTTCTTTTTCTTATCTCAATTAATTGAAGTGGATTTATTGTCAGTCCAAACACCTTCTTCTTATCAATTTCATATAATTCTTTTGGCACCCCTACTTCAGGTACTAATGGGATATTTATAGCCTTTATTCCTTTATTAGCTAAGTACATACATAATGGTGTCTTTGAAGTTCTTGAAAGTCCAATTAAAACTACATCAGCATTTTTAAGACCTCTATAATCTTTACTATCATCATATTGCATGGCAAATTCCATAGCTTCTATTCTTTTAAAGTAATCTTCATCAGTCTCCCACATTGCACCTGGATTATTATCTGGTAATCTATTTAGTTTAGAAGATGCTACATTTAGTATTGGACCTAGTACATTTATAACTGATATATTATTTTCTATACCTTTTTGAGTTAAATATTCTCTTACATTAACAGTTATTATTGTAGAAACTATAATCGCTTCCCCTTCACATTCTTTAACTGCACTAATTACATCCTCTATATCTTCCAAAGTTTTTATATACGGAATCCTCTCTACTACAACATCATTTGAAAATTGACTTGCAGCAGCAATAGCGACTTGATTGGCTGTTTCCCCTATAGAATCTGATACGGCAAATATTGTTAACATCTCAATACCCTCATTTCTGTTAAATTTGTAATTTTCAAAATTCTCTTTATATTTATATTATTACATATTTTTTTTATTTTTCTCAATAGTGAATTTTATTATTATATGTTAAACTTAATTTTGTAAGCTGTGATTTACAAATTATTCTTTATATGGAGGGCATAATGAATACTAAAAAATTATTAATTATATGTACATTGCCTGTAATGTGGCTAGTTTATCTACTATTTGAATTATTTACTGGAAGAATAAATGACTTAACTACTATCATAGGAAATATCTTCTTGATAATCTTATTTGGAATAGTAGGATACGCTTTTTATAGATTCACATTAAAAAGACCTGATGGTCTTACAAGGAAGGGTATCTTTGAACTATTTTTTATACTTATGTTGCTTGACCAAGGAATTAAAATAATAATTAAACTATTCTTCTTTAATTCTTACTTTGATATTTTCAATGGATTTTTATCCTTTAATCCATTAATTAATACAGATGGGTCATGGTTAAATGCTCGATTTGGTACATCAGTTAGTTTTTCTATGCTGATTATACTTAATATTGTAGCTTTAGTAATCTTTATAGAATTATACAGATATTATAGAAGCAAAGGTCATAAAGGTATATTTGGAGATCTTGCTATAGTATTTATAATCGCAGGAGCTTTATGTTCTCTTATAGATAAAGTTTTTTATGGTGGTAGCCTAGACTTTATTGGAATAAGTAATTTATTTGTAGCTGATTTTAAAGATATATATATTAATCTTGGAATATTATTTTTAGTTGTATGTCTATACGATAATGGCTTCTTCTCAAATGAAGATGATACAACTTTAAAGGAAGACTTTAAGAGTATAAAGAAATTCTTCATTTTTATCGGTAATGATATAAAATCATTATTTCCAAAAAAGAAATAATCATAGCAATTAACAATAGCAATTCAATTTAAAACTCATATGTATAAATAAAAGCTACATCAAAAATTTGATGTAGCTTAAATATTACCAATAAAATTACTAATAAAAAAAGCGGTGATTATAAATCACTGCCTAATTTCTATCTTAATAAAAAAAAGATTATGCTTGCATAATCTTTTTGAATATATAATGCTAAGCAAGTTCCTATTAGAGAATTACTTAAAGTAATTCTTGGTGGCTCGCCCGGGAATCGAACCCGGGACACCATGATTAAAAGTCATGTGCTCTACCGACTGAGCTAGCGAACCATATGGACCTGGCAACGTCCTACTCTCCCACACAGTCTCCCGTGCAGTACCATTGGCGCTATAGAGCTTAACTTTCCTGTTCGGAATGGGAAGGAGTGTTTCCTCTATGCCATCATCACCAGATTGCTTTGCCGTTTCGCCTCAATTAGCGGCTCAACAATTACTTATTATATAGACCTAACAACCTTTTGTCAACAAATTTCTTCATTTTTTTTATATTTTTTTATTTCTAAATATATAAACAACCCTCAAAGCCTTATACTTCAAGGGTTACAGTGTTTTTATTTCTTACTATTTTTCTTTAATAACCTAGTCTTTTTATATATTCTTTGATAACATTTATTGAACTTTGGAATTTATTTTTTTCTTCATCACTCATGTGTATCTCTACAATTTCTTTGATACCTTCTGAATTTAATATAACTGGTACTCCTGCAAATACATCAGATACTCCATATTCACCTTCTAAAAGAGTTGAAACTGGTATTATCTTATTTTCATTATATAAAATTGCTTTTATTATTCCTACAGTTGCACTAGCAATTGCATAATATGTAGTACCCTTTCTCTTATATACTTCCCATCCAGCTTGTGCAGTGTCTTGAACTAGCTTATCAAGATCTACATTTTGAAATCTATCTTTATTATCTTCTAATACCTTTATAAATGATTTTCCTCCTACAGTTACATGTGACCACGGTACCATTTGTGAATCTCCATGTTCACCCATTGAATATCCTTGTACACATCTAGGATCTACATCTAAAAGCTCTCCAATGAAGTTCTTTAATCTTGCAGTATCTACTGATGTTCCTGTACTTAATACATGACTTTTTGGTAATCCAGATAACTTATATACATGATATGCTATAATATCTGCTGGATTTGAAACTATTATAAAATACCCCTTAAACCCTGATTCCATAATAGGATTTACAATTGTCTCAACTATTTTTGCACTTAAGTCCAACGTATCTAATCTTGTTTGCCCAGGCTTTGGTGGTGCTCCTGCTGTTATTACTATAACATCTACATCGCCACATTCATCATAGGATGCAGCTCTAACCTTAGTATTTCTATTTAAATACTCTATTGAGTGATTTAAATCCATTGCTTCTCCTACAGCTCTTTCATTGTTTATATCAATCATAAGAACTTCATCGCATACACCTTGTGTAACTAAGCTAAATGCGGTACTAGATCCAACTAGGCCTGTACCAACTATTGCTACTTTAGTATTTTTAATTCCCATATTATCTTCTCCCCATTTCTCTTAAGATTTTATCAATAATGATTTATTTTACTATATTAATACTATATAGTAAAATTTTTAAAAAATAAACTCTAAAAATAATATATATTATTTTTAGAGTTTATTTTTTTATCGCCGTTAATTATTATCATCATTAAGTCTTTTAGTCTTTATCTCAGCAAAAATATTTTCACCATTTTCCCCCTTTAGTATAAAATCCCTAGGTATATATCTCTTTAACTCCTCTATTTCATTAATAAGTTTCTGAATATCACCTTTCGTAACCGGCTTGTTTTCCCTTTTAATTCATATCCTAATTCCCCACTTACTTCTACAGTTGCATATTTAACATCTTTTATAGAAGCTATACCCAATTGTCTCAATCGCTTTTCAAGCATATCCACTGATAATCTTATCTTTTTTAGATTTTGAAAGTTAATAATTCCATTCTCTATGACTATTACAGCTTTCTAGTTATATTTTTATATATCAAAAAAAGACCTAGATAATTCTAGGTCTTTTAAAAATGGTGCGTCATCAGGGATTCGAACCCGGGACACCCTGATTAAGAGTCAGGTGCTCTACCAACTGAGCTAATAACGCATATCTTACCTGGCAACGTCCTACTCTCCCACACAGTCTCCCGTGCAGTACCATTGGCGCTATAGAGCTTAACTTTCCTGTTCGGAATGGGAAGGAGTGTTT
>NZ_JAFBDA010000048.1 GCF_016907995.1 Clostridium sardiniense
GAAAATTTATCATGTTAATCTTTAAATTTATATTATTTCTTGGTAAGATAAACATATGTATTTTATAAATGTACAAAGGAGTAATAAGTATGATAAATAGAGAGAGAGTTTTGGATAGATTTATTGAATATATTCAAATTTCAAGCGAAAGCAAAAATGAAAAAGTTTTTAGTGAAAAACTTACAGAAGATTTAGAAAAAATTGGACTAGAAGTTTCTAGAGATAATGCAGGAGATATTATTGGTGGAACAACTGGTAATATAATAGCTAAATTAAAAGGAGATGAATCAAGAGAGCCTTTACTATTTAGTTGTCATATGGATACAGTTACACCAGGCATTAATATAAAACCTATCATAAAGGGTAATATTATATATTCAGATGGAACAACAATTTTAGGTGGAGATGATAAAGCTGGTATTGCAGCGTTAATAGAAGCTTTAATTAATGTTAAAGAAGAGAAAGTTAATCATCCTACTATAGAAGTTATCTTTACAATAGCTGAAGAAATTGGATTATGTGGTTCTAAGAATCTTGATTATTCAAAAATAGAATCAAAAAGAGGATTTGTTTTAGATACTAGCGGTGAGGTTGGAACAATTGTAAATAAAGGACCTGCACAAGATAAAATTGACATTATAATAAAAGGAAAGCCAGCACATGCAGGGGTCGCACCCGAAAATGGAATAAGTGCTATTAATGTGGCTAGTAAAGCTATTGCAGCGATGAATCTTTTAAGAATAGATGAAGACACAACAGCTAACATAGGAACAATTAAAGGAGGCACAGCTACTAATATAGTTTGTCCAGAAGTAGTTATAGAAGCTGAAGCTAGAAGTACAAAGATAGATAAATTAGATAAGCAAACAAAACATATGGTAGATACATTTAATAAAATTTGTGATGAAGAGAATGCGGAATGCCAAATAAAAGTAACTAGAGTATATGGCCAATTTGTTGTAGATGAAACTGATGATATAATAAAATTAGCTTCAAAATCATTTGAGAACTTAGGATATAATGTTGAAATTAAATCTTCAGGTGGTGGAAGTGATACGAATATATTAAACTGTAATGGAATTAAAGCAGTTAATCTTGCTATAGGTGAAAGAAGTCCTCACACATTAGATGAGCATTATCATATATATGATTTAGTAAAGGTAAGTAAATCTATTTGTGAGATAATACAAAATGCATAGATATTAATAAATAAAAGAACTGAAGTATACATACTTCAGTTCTTTTATTTATTAATTTATTTTAGTTTTTAAAAAATCATCTTTTTAGTGAATACCATAGGAGATAAAGGTAATAATTAATAATAAGTTTGAAAGGAGAATTATATGAAAATTAATAATTGTATTTTGTGTAAAGGAAAAGGTGTTATTGAATGTGAATGTATAGAATTCTTCAATAAGCTAGACAATTGCCCAGTTTGTAATGGAGAGGGCGAGCACTATTGTCCTATTTGCAGTAGCAGTAATTTATCAGATTGAAATTTATATAAAATAAAAAACTGTGTATTAAACACAGTTTTTTTCTATATCTCCATCCCATGATAACATTCCTCCACGAATATTAACACCGCTTTTTATATCTAAATCATCTAATAAAGATACTGCATGAGCACTTCTATTTCCACTTTTACATATAAAATAAATTGGTTTATCAGTTGGTAAATTATCACTATAATCTTCTATATCAGATAAAGGTATATTTTTTGCAGATGGTATATGTCCTAACTCAAACTCCTCTTTTTCTCTTACATCAATTAATAATGTAGAAGGGTCATTTGATAATAATGATTTTAATTTATTTGTTGATATTTGTTTCATAATCTAAGATCTCCTTATTAAGTCTAATAATTTTTAATTATACCATATTATTAAAAATTATTAGACTTAAATTTTATTATATATAAATAAATTAGTGAAAATAATCCTTGAATAGTTGCATTATTATGTAAAGTTATTATAAAATCATACTTAGGAAAAAAATTAAGGAGTTATAATTTATAATGCAATATATATGTAATAAAGATGAAGATTTAAATAAAGATATAAAAGTACTAATAGAAGAGTATATTAAAAAGTATTTAAGCAAAGATGACACTTATTTATTTATGAATGCACTTGATATATTAATTAAATTAAATGATATTGACATGAATAAAGGTAAGATTGAGTCATGGGCGTGTGGAATAGTACATGCTGTATGTAGTCTTAATGATTTAAATATTAAAGTTGGAGACATTTATACGTTTTTTAATGTTAGTAGTAGTACTGGATTAAAGAGATCTAAAGCAATAAGAGAATTACTAACAAAACATAATTATAATGAAAATAAATCTAGTAATAAAGAAATAAAGAATAACTTAAACGATATAGACTATATAAATGCGCAAAAAAAGATAAAAGAAGCTTATGAACAAAAAAATTTCAGTAAGAAAGTTATTTTAGCAAAAGAAGCATTAAATATTTGTGAAAATTGCTCAGATGCATATATTATTCTTTCAAATGATAAAAGTTTAAACAATCAAGAAAAGGAGCAATTATTGAGAAAAGCCGTAGAAGCATCAATAAACATATTAGGAGTTTCTGATATTAAAGATTTATATGATGTAACTGATTTCTCAAAAGAGATCAGACCATATTTAGGTGCTCAATATAGATTAGCAAATCATTTATGGGTTAGCGCAAGTAAAAAAGAGGCAGTAGATATATGTATGCATTTATTGAAGTGTGACCCTAAAGATAGACTTATAATTAGAAGTATCTTATTAAGTTGGACATTATTAATAAATGATAATGATAAGACAAAGACTATATTAAATAAGTATAATAATGATTATTTAACTGCAACAATTTATAGTAAATCTTTATATTTAATAAAATGTGGTGAGATAGAAAAAGGAAAATGCGAATTAAGAAAAGCTATAAGATATAATAGATTTGTAATACCTTATATATTAAAAATGAAGAGAATACCTAAAGTATTGCCTATAATAACTAGATTTGGTTCAGAAGAGGAAGCTATACATTATATGCTATATGGCTACGATGCTTGGAATAATGTTCCGAAAGCTATAAGTATAGTGAAAGAAACATATAAAGAAATACAAAGGGATTGGGCTTAAGTCCAATCCTCTTTTATTTTTACGAATTATTTTATAATATCATTCATATTAAATTTCCATAGAAGGATAGAATATATAAGATTATTCGTTTATATATATGAATTATTTTAAATACTCAGAGTTCTTTCTTTTAGCTATACTAGGTAGTATTAAGCCTAATCCCAATAATACGAAAATAGTCGCTATATTCATAGATACTTGGAATATCCATGATGTAGAAAATGCTTCAGCATTTGTTGGGAAGATACCCATTATACATGCAAATGCAGTAAAAATAAAGCACCATACACCAAAGCCTAATGCTAACTTATTGTTTTTAACAAATTTATAGTCTGAATGAAAGGTTCCTTTTACAGCTTTTCTAAGCAGTATATAAGCTAAGAATACCCATAAATATCTCATAGGCATAACAACAGCATTTAATTTTAATAACCAAGTAAATAGAGAATTAACATCACCAATCCCTAGTGCTGGAACTATTATTAAAATTGAAACTAATATTGTTGTCATTATATAACCGTTTGTTGGAACACCTCGTTTATTAACTTTAGCCAATGATCTTGGTACATATCTATCATCTGTATCAGCTAATAACACTTTTAAAGGAGCATCTATTGAGAAGACTAAAGCAGAAACTTGTCCAGCAAAATTTGCTAAAGCATATAGTATTAAGAAGAAATTACCAACACCATAGTAGTCGCCAAGCATTTGAAATGCATAATATGCTCCGTTCATCATTAAATCATCGGGGATATTTGTAGCATCAAACATTATTCCCATTGCAAAAGATCCTAATATTGCACAAATAGCTACCATTACTGCAAGAGCTATCATACCTCTAGGAAATCCTTTCTTAGGATCTTTCATATTATTTACATATGGAGATATTTTTTCAGCACCTCCAACTGCAAAGACAAGCATAGCTAATGTAGTAAAGTATGTAAAATCAAATTTAGGTATGAAGGTTTGAAAATTTATATTAGGAGTTGCAATATGTACTCCTCTTATAGATGGTGCTGCTATAACTAATAAAATATATAATAAGGACATAATGAAGGTTGCTATACCAGCTACTGTACCTATTTTACCTAATGAATTAATTCCTCTTGATGCAATCCATACAAAAAATAAAAAAACTACCAAACATATAGACTGTAATACTATAGGGTTCATATTATTTAATGTTGTACCATCTTGAAATACAGCCCATCCTAAAGAAATAGCAACAGCTTGTGGCTTTTGAGCAAGGTATGGTATATGAACTACCCAATATGTCCAACCTGCCAAATAAGCTATTTTAGGACTTGTTGTTTCTCCAATCCAAGAACTTACTCCACCTTTACTATCTTTAAATGTTGAACCTAACTCACCAACCATAAGTGCATATGGTATAAAGTAAAGAGCTAAGATTAAGATCCAAGAAGTAATTACGGTAAGACCTTGATTTGCAAAATTGTTAACTATATTACCGAAGCCCCATACAGTAACGAAGGCCATAAGTCCTAAGTTATACCACATAAGTTTTTTAGAATTGTTGTTATCCATGTTGTTTCCTCCTTTATGAATTGTAATTTGTTAATTACAAAATAGTATAAATTTAGCTAAGATTAAGATATATTTTATAGTTAATTGAATCTTGTAATTAAAAAATATAATTCAAATTTCAATGTGAAATATTAATAATATTTTCAAAATATTACAAATATACAATATTATATTAACAAATTTTACTATGGAAGTTGTGTACTTTTTGAAAACATTTTATTTTATATAATTTCTATGAATAGCATTACATTTAAAGATAG
>NZ_JAFBDA010000049.1 GCF_016907995.1 Clostridium sardiniense
ATGCAAATCTTAGATTGTTCAATTTCAGAATTAAATATATAAAATATTAAAAGGACTTTTTCTTTTGTGAAAAAGTCCTTTTGTCTACAGACTGAGGCATAAGTTTAATAAATAAACTTATGCCTGATCTAACAGTTACACGTCTTAATTTTATTATAACTTCAATAATAATAAGTGTCAATTTAATTATTTGTAAAAATATTAAAATTTATTATTTGAAATCGTTGACAATATAGGAAAAATATATTAGAATAGGATTACAAAATAAAATATGCTTATTAATCGGCGTGTTACCATAAATGAATTGGGCATTAGCTGGAAAGAATATTACTATAATTATATTCTTTCCGGCTTTTTTTGTTTGTTATTATTTATTTTCTGTATTATTATAAATACCGATTCATAAGCATAAATAATTTATATTGGAGGGAATTATATGTCAAAAGGAAATAATAAGGTTCTTGGCGCATTACAAAAATTAGGTAAGGCACTTATGACGCCTGTTGCTTGTTTGCCAGCAGCAGCAATTTTGTTAAGGCTTGGAGCTCCAGATGTTCTTGGAATTGTTTGGATGGAAAAAGCAGGGGGAGCAATATTAGATAATTTAGCAATTTTATTTGCAATTGGTATAGCAATTGGGCTTGCTAAAGAAAATAACGGAGTTGCAGGACTTGCAGCAGCTGTTGGTTATTTCACACTTACAAATGTAGCAGGCGCATTTGATGAAACAATTAATATGGGAGTTTTAGCAGGTATTCTTTCAGGGGTTGTTGCAGGATTACTTTATAATAAGTTTAAAGATATTCAACTTCCACAATTTTTAGGATTCTTTGGAGGTAAGCGTTTTGTACCTATAGTTACAGCTTTTGCTTGTCTAGCAATAGGAGTTGCAGCAGGATATGTTTGGCCACCTATCCAAGGAGTGTTAAATGACTTTGGTAATACAATGGCGGCAGCTGGAGCTGTTGGAGCATTTGTTTTTGGTATATTAAACAGATTACTTATACCATTTGGTTTACATCACGTACTTAATACAATATTCTGGTTCCAATTTGGTACATTTACTAAAGCTGATGGAACTGTTGTTACAGGAGATATAAATAGATTCCTTGCTGGAGATCCAACTGCAGGAGTATATACAACTGGGTTCTACTTTATAATGATGTTTGCATTACCAGCAGCTTGTTTAGCTATGATAGCAGCAGCTAAAAAGAAAAATAGAAAAGCAGTAACAGGTATGTTAGTTAGTATAGCAGCTACTGCATTCTTAACTGGTATTACAGAACCAATTGAATTTACATTTATGTTCTTAGCGCCAGTACTATATGCATTCCATGCGCTTATGACAGGAATTGCACTGGCTATTGCTAATATATTTGGGATGAAGATGGGATTTGCCTTCTCGGCTGGTTTTATAGACTATGCGTTAAATTATGGAATATCAACAAAAGCATTAATGATTATTTTAGTAGGCTTAATATTTGCTGCAATATACTTTGTAGTATTCTACTTTGCAATTAAGAAATTCAATTTACCAACACCAGGTAGAGAAGATGATGACAACCTAGATGAAATAGTTGAAGATGATGCTCAACGTGGAGCAATTAAAGGTAAATCATCAATAGATGAAAAAGCGGCAGGGATTTTAGAAGCATTAGGTGGAAGCTCAAATATTGAAAGCATAGATGCTTGTGTAACTAGGATCAGATTAACTGTTAAAGATTCAGGAAAAATAAATGAAAAAGAATTAAAGAGATTGGGTGCTACTGGAATAATGAAATTAGATGCTAAAAACCTTCAAGTTGTTGTAGGAACTTTAGCAGATCCAATAGTGTCACATATAAAGAAAATGATGTAATAAGATATAAACAAAAAGGTAGATTTAATATCTACCTTTTTTGTTTGTATAAAATTGATTAATAGGGATATAACTATACAAATAAAAATGTAATTATACTATTTAACTTAGATTTAATATTTACGGTTAATAATTAACATAAGTAAGATTGAAGAAAAGCTGTTTTGCTGATATATTCTAAAATAATAATTAGATATATAACTAGGGGGATATTTATGAGTTTAGAAGAAATTGTACGAGAGTTTGTAGTAAACTATGGAATGATAAGTGTATTTGTTCTTGTTTTATTAGAATATGCAAATTTTCCATTACCTAGTGAACTTGTATTGCCGCTTATGGGTATAGTTGGGGTAGTAAATGGTGTAAGCTTTATTGAGATATTAGTTGTTTCTGTAATAGCAGGAATATTAGGCTCTATTTTAAATTACATAATAGGTCTATATTTTGGGCCTAAAGCAGTAAATTATATAACTTTAAAATTTCCTAAGACAAAAAAATCAGCAGATGTAGCATATAGCTGGTTAAATAAATATGATAATATTGCTGTATTATTATCAAGGTTAGTACCACTTGCAAGAACTTTTATATCCCTTGTAGCAGGAGTTGTTAAAATGAAACCAATAGCTTTTATTGGATATTCGGCGATAGGAATAACTATTTGGAATTCTATACTTATTGGACTTGGATTTATATTTGGAAATAATAGTGAAGTTATAAACTTAATACTAAAGAGATATTCTTTAGCAGTTGGAGTAATAATATTACTAATAGCGTTAGTTTTAATTGTTAAAAACAAAGACAAAATAAAAGAGAAGTTATTTTAAAATAACTTCTCTTTTATTTTATCTTTAATATAATGTGTTTTTGATATAATATTAAATTAAAATATGAGAATTTTTATACTGGTTTAAGAGTGGGGGTTAGCATGAGAAGTTTTGATAGAAATACATTTATAAATAGTGTTGAGATACGACCTAATAATATACTGGAGGGTTTTGACAATTATAACAATGCCATAATAACAACAGAGTTTATTACTAATAATGAGGAAGCAGAAAATTGTTTTATAGAATTTTTTAGACATATATTTGAAGTAAATAAAAATAGCATATTAGATTATTATGGAAATACATTGATGGATGAAGAGTTTAGTAGAATGATATGTATGCTATCCAAAGATGAAAAAGATATACTTATAAAGATTAGAGAAAAATCAAATAATGATGATATTTACTTTAAAATAGATGATATGAAAGTTTTAGATATATTAGTAAAGATATCAGCAAGAGGAATATTATTTAGTACTTTTTATATAATAAATGATGGGGTTACTATCTGGAGCAATTATGATTATAAGTTTGTCATGTTCTTTAAAGATAAAAATATAATTCATCATTATGAAGATATAGCTAAAAAATATAAATTAATAGTAAAAGATATAAAAATGATAGTATAAGATATATATAAATACACAAACTATACCTAGTGTATCAGTATGAGATATAGTTAGTAATAAGCAGTAAATTGGAGTAATATAGGTATAACAGTTATATACAAGAAAAATAAAGTCGAGATATGTCGTAAATGCGTATATAATAAGTCTTGTCGCTTGAGTGCGACGGACAAAAATTAAATGGTCTTTGAAAATTGAACAGAATATATAAAACATTTAAACAACCAGCAATTCTTTTTATTAAAGTAAGTTTTATGAGTGAAAAGATTAAAC
>NZ_JAFBDA010000050.1 GCF_016907995.1 Clostridium sardiniense
GAACCTTCCCCATCACGCCTCAGGATTGTTAAAGCGGATTTGCCTACCTTAACTCCCTAAACGCTTAGACTAGCATCCAATAGCTAGCACATCCTATCCTTCTCCGTCACACCATCGATAATAACGATAATAGTGGTATCGGAATATCAACCGATTGTCCATCACCTACGCCTTTCGGCCTCGGCTTAGGTCCCGACTAACCCTCAGCGGACGAACCTTCCTGAGGAAACCTTAGATTTTCGGCCTGTGGGATTCTCACCCACATCTCGCTACTGATGCCAACATTCTCACTTGTAATCAGTCCACCGCTCCTTACGGTACGACTTCAGCCCGATTACAACGCTCCTCTACCGCTCACACTAATGTGTGAACCCGTAGCTTCGGTGGTAAGTTTAGCCCCGTTACATTTTCGGCGCAGGATCTCTCGACTAGTGAGCTATTACGCACTCTTTCAATGAGTGGCTGCTTCTAAGCCAACATCCTAGTTGTCTTAGAAATCCCACATCCTTTCCCACTTAACTTACACTTTGGGACCTTAGCTGACGATCTGGGCTGTTTCCCTTTTGACCACGGATCTTATCATTCGTAGTCTGACTGCCGAATTAAAAGTATGTGGCATTCGGAGTTTGATAAGGTTCGGTAAGCGCTATGCCCCCTAGCCCATTCAGTGCTCTACCTCCACTACTCATATCATTCGACGCTAGCCCTAAAGCTATTTCGAGGAGAACCAGCTATCTCCGAGTTCGATTGGAATTTCTCCGCTATCCACAGCTCATCCCATGCTTTTTCAACAGCAACGTGGTTCGGTCCTCCACGAGGTTTTACCCTCGCTTCAACCTGGCCATGGATAGGTCACCCGGTTTCGGGTCTACAGCATGCAACTAGTCGCCCTATTAAGACTTGGTTTCCCTTCGGCTCCGTACCTTAAGTACTTAACCTTGCTACATACCGTAACTCGTTGGCTCGTTCTACAAAAAGCACATCATCACCCTCATAAGGGGCTTTGATCGGTTGTAGGCATACGGTTTCAGGTTCTATTTCACTCCCCTCCCGGGGTTCTTTTCACCTTTCCCTCACGGTACTGCTTCACTATCGGTCATCAGGTAGTATTTAGCCTTGGGAGGTGGTCCTCCCTGCTTCCCACAAGGTTTCACGTGTCTCGTGGTACTCTGGATCAGAACTTAGTAATTATCAATTTCATCTACGAGACTATTACTCTCTACGGTCCAACTTTCCAGTTGTGTTCGATTATCAATAACTTCCTCTTAATGTTCTGTCCGCAACCCCAAAGATAAATCTTTGGTTTGGGCTCATTCCTTTTCGCTCGCCGCTACTAAGAAAATCGATTTTTCTTTCTCTTCCTCTAGGTACTTAGATGTTTCAGTTCCCTAGGTTACCTTCATATAGCTATGTATTCACTATACGATACATGGGGTTAACCCATGTGAGTTTCCTCATTCGGAAATCTTCGGATCTCTGGCTATGTGCGCCTACCCGAAGCTTATCGCAGCTTATCACGTCCTTCATCGGCTCCTGATGCCAAGGCATTCACCATACGCCCTTTGTAGCTTGACCTATTTAGTCAATTTTTCAAAATCATCACAATTTTGGTTCTCACAAAGAATAGTATTTAATAAATACTTTATTTCTTGGCTTGTTGTATCAACAATTTATATTCATGTGCAATTTTCAAAGAACATTGGTGGGTCTAAGTGGACTCGAACCACCGACCTCACGCTTATCAGGCGTGCGCTCTAACCAGCTGAGCTATAGACCCATATGTGGTGGAGATAAAGAGATTCGAACTCTTGACCCCCTGCGTGCAAGGCAGGTGCTCTCCCAACTGAGCTATACCCCCACATAATTAAGAGATTTGCATCTCTCAAAACTGAACAGAAACCATTTAAAAACCTTCTTTTCGGTAAGAAATCCGAATTTCGAATTTTTTAATATACCAGTTAATCATCTTGTTAACTGAATTCTCCATAGAAAGGAGGTGATCCAGCCGCAGGTTCTCCTACGGCTACCTTGTTACGACTTCACCCCAATCGCTGACCCTACCTTAGGTCGCTGCCTCCTTACGGTTAGCTCACGAACTTTGGGTATTGCCAACTCTCATGGTGTGACGGGCGGTGTGTACAAGGCCCGGGAACGTATTCACCGCGACATGCTGATTCGCGATTACTAGTAACTCCAGCTTCATGTAGGCGAGTTTCAGCCTACAATCCGAACTGAGACAAGTTTTGAAGTTTAGCTCCACCTCACGGTATTGCATCTCTCTGTACTTGCCATTGTAGCACGTGTGTAGCCCTAGACATAAGGGGCATGATGATTTGACGTCATCCCCACCTTCCTCCCGGTTAACCCGGGCAGTCTCGCTAGAGTGCTCAACTTAATGGTAGCAACTAACAATAGGGGTTGCGCTCGTTGCGGGACTTAACCCAACATCTCACGACACGAGCTGACGACAACCATGCACCACCTGTCATTCTGTTCCCGAAGGAACTTCCCCGATTAAGGGTAATGCAGAAGATGTCAAGTCTAGGTAAGGTTCTTCGCGTTGCTTCGAATTAAACCACATGCTCCGCTACTTGTGCGG
>NZ_JAFBDA010000051.1 GCF_016907995.1 Clostridium sardiniense
TCAGTCTGTAGACAAAAGGACTTTTTCACAAAAGAAAAAGTCCTTTTAATATTTTATATATTTAATTCTGAAATTGAACAATCTAAGATTTGCATAAGCAAATCTATATACGGTAAAGAAAAGACGTTCCCTGGTCTTTTCCAAAGTTTATTTGCTATCTTTTTCAAATTCATGCATGCAAAAATAAGCGTGGTCTCAAATTTAATTTTTACCAAGCTTCTTAAGTGAGTAAATCTCATTCCGTGCTTTTCCTTTGCATCAGCAAAGACACGTTCTATAGTTTCCTTTCTTCTTTTATATACCGATTTAACATATTTATCATATCTTAAATGATTTGCTTCATCTAAATATTTTTGCCAAATATGTCTAGTAACTACCTTCTGATTTGCTTTGCTTTCTGTGCAGCGTTGCTTTACCGGACAATTAACACATTCTTTTGAATTGGATTTATATTCTTTATATCCTTCTCTATTAGTAGTTGAGTATTTAATAATTTTATTATTTGGGCAAATATAACAATCATTTTTCTCATCATATGCAAATTCATATTTTTTAAAGAATCCCTTTTTAGTCATTGGTCTCTTATATGGCATTGATGGAAGAACATTAGAATCTAAAATTGTTTTAGCTATGTGTGGAGTAACATATCCCGCATCAATAGCGGTAGCTATAATTCTTGAGCCATATCTATCAATAACTTTAGAGTAAACATCTTCGAATGCTACGCTATCGTGGATGTTCCCAGGAGTTATATCGAATCCAAGTATAAAGTTGTTATCATCACAAGCTGTATGTGCTAAATACGCAAAACATTTTTCTTTTTCTGTTTTGTAAAACATACCACTTTCTTCATCAGTAGTGCTTTTAATAATTTCTTTCTTTTTTACTATTGAATCCTTCTTTAAAGGTTTTTTACCATGATTTTTTCTATCATTATCAATCTCGTCATTTAGCTTGTCTTGATATTTTTTAGATTCAACTTGTATATTTACCTTTTTATATTTCTTTTTGTTAGCACTAGCTTTTATATGAGTTGAATCTATGTATATTTGTTCGGGCGCTATAAGCCCATTTTCTTCAGCAATCTCTAATATTTTGGTAAAGATAGTATTAAATAAAGACGTACCTTTAAATCTTCTTTCATAGTTTTTACTGAAAGTTGAAAAATGAGGAATTGCTTCGCTAATCGAATAACCTAAAAACCACCTATATGCCATGTTTACCTGAATCTCTTTAATAGTTTGTCTCATTGATGGTATGCCAAATAAATATTGAATCATCACTATTTTTACTAATACAACTGGATCAATACTTGGTCTTCCCGTAGCAGAGTATAACTCTGCAACTTCATCATATATAAAATTAAAATTTATTATTTTATCAATTTTTCTAAGTAAATGATCTTTCGGAACCAATTGTTCTAAACAATTGAATTCTACTTGCTCTCTTGAATTCATTTCTCTTTTAGTTAACATTTATATCACCCAAACTTATTTTACTTGAAAAACAAAAGAGTGTCGACTTTGTCGACACTCTGA
>NZ_JAFBDA010000052.1 GCF_016907995.1 Clostridium sardiniense
TCTTTTCACTCATAAAACTTACTTTAATAAAAAGAATTGCTGGTTGTTTAAATGTTTTATATATTCTGTTCAATTTTCAAAGACCATTTTATCTCATCGCCTTGAAGCGACTTGATTATCTTATCACTTTAGAAGTTTTATGTCAACATCTTTTTTCAGAAGTTTTTTCTGAATTTCAAGGTGTTTCCTACTCCCCTTAGCAACTTAATCATTATATCATCTAAACGATTACTTGTCAACATTTTTCGACATTTCTTAATGTCGTATTTATTATGTTTACTTAGCTTTCGCTTGGACAACGAAACTAATGATACCACATATATATGGCATATCTATTTCAAATAATCTGATTTAATTAATTTATTCTCATATATCTCTAATTTTCTTTAAATATAACTATTATGCTACTATTGATACACTAGGTTCAGTTTCGTTAAACTTTAATAACTTATACTATATATAAGATTATAATCAAGTAAACTTATAGTCTTATAGAAATCTATATTAATAAAAATAGAGAAAAAAGAATTTAGTTTTCTTTTTTCTCTATCATAATATGTATATTTACTTAAACTTTATTTCTCCATCAGTTATACTTTCTATTATTGCTAATGATTCAACCTTTGCTCCTAAAGATTCTAATACACTTCTACCTTCTTGGAATCCTTTTTCTATAACTATTCCTATTCCCACTAAATTTGCCCCTGCTTGATTAACTAATTCTATTAATCCCTTTGAAGCACATCCCTTAGCTAAGAAATCGTCTATTACTAATATATTTTCGCCTTTATTTAAAAATCTCTTTCCAACTCTAACACTATATTCTTTATTCTTAGTAAATGAGTGAACTTTAACTTCATATAATTCTTTATCTAAATTAAGACTTTCAGTTTTCTTTGCAAAAACAACTGGAACATAATCAAAATATTGAGCAACTATAGCTGCTATACCTATTCCTGATGCTTCTATAGTTAATATCTTATCTATCTTTTCATCTTTGAATCTTCTTTTAAATTCTTTTCCTATTTCATTTAAAAGCTTAATATCCATTTGATGATTTAAAAAACTATCTACTTTTAATATGTTTCCTTCTCTTACTTTTCCATCTTGTCTTATCTTATCTTTTAATAATTCCATCTTAATGTTCCTCTCCTTAATATCTTAAATAAATGATCCTAATAACAAAAAAACTAGACCACTTTAGTCTAGGAACATATAGTTTATATAAAATTTCACTATATATTCGTAGTTAGGATTTGGCTCCTTGTAGAAACGCTCAAGCCATAACTTTAATTGAGCATATACGAATCTAATAAAAATAATTTTTAATATAATATATCATTATATACTTGTAAGTACAAGCATTTTTATAAATTTTTTATATTACATAATAATGTAAAGATAAATAAGCATATTTTTTTACATTATAATATAAAAAAGAGATAGTAATTAAACTATCTCTTTTCGTTACTCACCTGGCAACGTCCTACTCTCCCACACAGTCTCCCGTGCAGTACCATTGGCGCTA
>NZ_JAFBDA010000053.1 GCF_016907995.1 Clostridium sardiniense
ATTATCTATATCATTCTAATAATTTTTCAATATCTCTTATCTTACTTTAATTTTTAAATTACTTCGTTAAAATTATTTATTTTATTATTTTATAATCATTTACGAGTATATTATTTAAGATTATATTCTTACTTCAAAAAATCTTTAAATAATATTTAATATAAAAAGGCATTTTAATTCTAAAGTTAGAATTAAAATGCTTTACACTTATCTCATTAGTCTACTTTTTTCTTATCACTTTTATTAAATGCTATTGGTATATTTTCTGTTTGTTATATTAGTACCTATAATTAAAATATTGCTTATAATAACTAGAAATCTAATTTCTTTTTTATCTTTATACCTATTTTATTGTAATATAATAAAAGACTAGAAACATAATCTAGTCTTTTTATTTTACTAATTTAATTTAACTATTATTTGTCCACTAGAAAGTAATGAACTATCAAATTGTAATTCAAGACCTTTTTCTCCTTTAGGAGCTTGAACAGCATATTCTCCAGTTATTTTTCTTCCAGGTGCAACTTTACCATCTAATTGTCCATTTTGATTTTCTGTAATCGCTTGTTTGCATTCTCTTCCATCTTTATCAACAACTTTGAACATTAAAATTGATGAAACTGTTTTTTCTTCGCTTGATATATTTTCAACTGTAACATCAACTTTTACAAATTCATTTCCATCTTCTGGTTTAATAATTTTCCCACCATTATCTACGCTAATTTTATTAACTTTTATTTTAAAATCTTTAACTTCTATAGTATCACCTATTTTGAAGGTTTCCGTTTTATTAGCATCTTCTTTTTGTCCTTGGTTAGCTACCGGAGTATCTCCATTTTCAGCTGTATTTGATCCTGCTCCTATGGCACCTCCAACAACTACTACAATTATAAGCCAGAACCACCATTTTTTAAAAATAGCTTTTTTTTCTTTTCCCATTAATAAATCCCCCTAAAAATATTAAAATACATTTTACCCTTTAATATCTATATAAATTGGTAATAATGCCATAATTAGAATATCATAGAGGTATTTTATCGTCAATTTACTAAAAGTACATTTATTATTAATATTTTATTATTATTATTAACTAATTATTAATTTATTTATTTTCATTGAAAATTTGTTCTTATTATATAAATTAAAAGTTTAAATTATTATATATTTATAATATATTATTTATTAGAATATTTATATAAATTATCGTTATAA
>NZ_JAFBDA010000054.1 GCF_016907995.1 Clostridium sardiniense
ACTATTCGATTACGCTAGTAACAACTCCTGAACCTACAGTTCTTCCACCTTCTCTGATGGCGAATCTTAATCCTTCTTCCATAGCTACTGGGTGGATTAATTCAACGTTCATGTCGATGTGGTCTCCTGGCATTACCATTTCCATTCCTTCTGGTAATTTGATTGAACCTGTTACGTCAGTTGTTCTGAAGTAGAATTGTGGTCTGTATCCATCGAAGAATGGAGTATGTCTTCCACCTTCTTCTTTTTTAAGTACGTATACTTGACCTACGAACTTCTTGTGAGGATTAACTGAACCTGGTTTAGCTAATACTTGACCTCTTTCGATTTCTGTTCTTTGGATACCTCTTAATAATGCTCCGATATTATCTCCAGCTTGCGCGTCGTCTAATAACTTTCTGAACATTTCGATTCCTGTAACAACAACCTTCTTAGTTTCTTCTTTGATACCTACGATTTCAACTTCGTCTCCAACGTGTAAGATACCTCTTTCAACTCTTCCTGTTGCAACTGTTCCTCTACCAGTGATAGTGAATACATCTTCTATTGGCATTAAGAATGGCTTATCTGTTGCTCTTTCTGGAGTTGGGATGTAGCTGTCTACAGCTGCCATTAATTCATCGATACAAGCTGTTGCTTCTGCATCTGTTGGGTTTTCTAAAGCTTTTAAAGCTGATCCTGTTATTACTGGAATATCATCTCCTGGGAAGTTGTATTCGCTTAATAACTCTCTGATTTCCATTTCTACTAATTCTAATAATTCTTCGTCATCAACCATATCTGCTTTGTTTAAGAATACTACGATGTGGTCAACACCAACTCTTGAAGCTAGTAGGATATGCTCTCTTGTTTGAGGCATTGGACCATCTGCTGCTGAACAAACTAAGATAGCTCCATCCATTTGAGCTGCTCCTGTGATCATGTTCTTAACGTAGTCAGCATGTCCTGGACAGTCAACGTGAGCGTAGTGTCTATTTTCTGTTTCGTACTCAACGTGAGCTGT